>CAVSRM010000010.1:0-443454 GCA_963730365.1 uncultured Actinomycetota bacterium
CCGCAGACCGTGACAACCAACTTACCCACTTCGCCGCGAGTCGGGCGCCCACTCGCTGGGTCCGAGGACGGCGCATCGCGAATTGATCGGGCCCTGGCCGACCTGGTCGACACGCGGCGGAAAAGGGCTATGTCAGGCGGAGCGTTCGCGGTCGAGTCGTTCGAGGATCCAGGAGCGGACGAGGGTTGAGGCGGGGAGGTGCTTGGCGGCGGCGACGCGCTGGATCTCGGCTTCTTCCTCGGCGCTGAGCCGGACCGAGTACACCTTCTGGCGGTTCGGCCGGCGGCCGGTGGCGCCTGCGGGGTAGGGGGCGTCCTTGGTCTGCTCGGACTCGCGGCGGAGCTGCTCGACCAGTGCTGGGTCAGTCGTCTTGGCCATCGTCGTCTCCTTGCTGGTACATATTCAGGTCGGCGCCGGTGGCCGGCCAGGCATTGACGCCATGCAGGTCACCGTCGAGGTCGCGATAGGCGACCACGACGATCACCCGCCCCGCCGATGGGGAGCGGCCGATGAACCGCGAGGCACCCATCCGAGACTTCGGGTCGGGCTCGAGCGCGAGGAGGTCGACATCTGCCATGACCTCCTGGGTCCATTCCGGTTCGATGCCCTGTGCGGCGGGGTAGCGCTCGCCGCGGGAGCGGGTGTAGTCGATGGCCTCGGGGTCCCACTGGATCTCCTCGTCCACTCCAACAGTGTATGTCAACGTCCCACGATGTAATACACGGTTGGTTGCGTCGCCGGCGGCTCAGACCCCGGCGACGTAGGCGGTGAGGAAGTGCACGCCGTGCCGGTCGAGGTTGCCGCGGGCGCGGTCGTAGTGCTCGGTGGTGCGGGGGTCGGCGTGCCGGGCGAGGATCTGCGCGTCGCGCAGCGGCACGCCGGCGTCGAGGGCGTTGGTGATCGCCGCGTGCCGCAACGAGTGCGGGCTGATGTGCCGCGGGATCCCGGCGGCCCTCGCGATCCGGGCGACCATCCGGTACACGTCACGCCGGTCGATCGGGTTGCCGCTCTGAGGCCGCAGGACCAGAGGCCCGTCGGCACGTTCGCCGCGACACGCCTCCAGCACCCGCAGGACCGGCACGGTGACCGGCATCGTGGCCGGCTTGTTGCCCTTGCCGACCAGGTGCAGCACCCGGTGCCCGCGCAGCGTCTCGGAGTAGTCCTCGATCCGGACCGCAGCGGCCTCCGACGCGCGTAGGGCGTTGATGCCGAGCAGGAAAGCCAGCGCGCCGTGGTGGACGGTGATGGTCTGGGAGACCTGCAGGAACCGGATCAGCTCGAGCCGGTCCAGGCCGTGGGTGCGGGACTCATCGCGGTGGACCTTCGGCAACCTGGCATACACGGCCGGGTCGGCCGGGACCAGCCCGTCGATGTGCGCGAACCGGAAGAACCCGCGGACCCCGTGCATCATCGTCACCACCGAGGAGTCCATCAGACCCCGCTCCCCGAGCCCGCGGATGTACAGCTCGACATGCGCACGTTGCACTCCAACCAGCGGATCCAGCCCGTGGCCCTCGCACCAGGAGAACCACTCACGCAGCTGGAACGAGTACAAGCGATGCGTTCGCCCCGAGTACCGGGCGAGGAACGAGACCGCCGCCAGCTGCGCCGTCGACATCGTTGATGGCTGGAACGGAAGAAGAGCAGTCGGAGCAGACATGGGTCACCTCACGCGGCGACACCAGGCGCGGCCCCAGACCCGCCCGCCGCGACCGCGACTGGGCACCAGGACGCCGACGACGGTAGACCCCGGCCAAGCTCGTGAACAGTCCCGTTACGCGGCGGAGTGGGGCAGGTTCGAGGGCCCCCAGCCAAACCGTTGCGGGCGGTTCTCAACCCGGTGCCTTGCACGGGACACTTGAGTCTGCGTCAGGGCGGGAGGGCTCGTGGGGTATCGACTGGTCGCTGACGCCGCCATGGTGGCGCACTTCTTGTTCCTGGCGTACCTCGTGCTGGGCGGGTTCATGGCGTGGCGGTGGCCATGGACCATCTGGACGCACATCGCGGTGGCTCTGTATGGGCTCTTCAACGTGCTCATCGGCTGGCCGTGCCCGTTGACCCATGTTGAGAATTGGGGCAGAGCGCGCGCTGGGGAGGCGACCCTGCCCGGCACCGGTTTCATCGACCATTACATCGCCGGCGTCGTCTACCCGCAGGAGCAGGAGGCACTGGTCCGGGTGCTCATTGCCGTTGTCGTCCTCACCTCGTGGGTCGGCTTCCTCATCCGTCGTCGACACGTCCTCGTGCATTGAGTCGGGTGAGACCGGCGGCAGTGAGCTCTGCGCTTCCTCTGGGAGGCTGATGGCGTGACGGAAACAGAGCGTGATCGGGACACCAAGGGTCGTGCTCGTCAGGCAAGGCCTCGAGACGCGTTGGGCCGGCCACTGCCCTATGGCGCTGAGGGCGTCGAGCCGGTGTCGGAGGAACCCCTGCCGCCACACGAGACGCTCAAGAAGGCTAGAGAACTCATCGACGCCGGCCGGCCCTTCGCGGCCCACGAGGTCCTCGAGGCACGCTGGAAGGCCGGACCGAGCGAAGAAGGGGATCTATGGCAGGGATTAGCGCAGGTCTGCGTGGCTCTCACCCATGCTGCCCGCGGGAACCAGGTCGGGGCGGAGCGGCTCTTCGAACGTGCCGGGGACAGGTTGGCCGCGTTTGCGTCAACGGGACGCGGGGCCTACGGCGTCGACGTGACCGAAGCTGCGCGGCAGGCAGGAAACTACAAGGGCACGTTCTAAGGCCCCATGATCCCGCCTCAGTCCCCGTTGGCCATCCACCATGGAGTCCACCGCGGCGCACGCCCGGCAGGCGGCGATGTGACGCGGCATCCCTGACGCGCAACCCTGGATGCCGCAAGCACGCACTCAGCGACGATGGTCCTGCAACTTCGGACGCCCGGCCTCAAGGAGTTGGACAAGCGCAGCCAACGCATCTTGGAGGTTGACCAAGCGAAGCTCTCCTTCGACCCCGGCGGAGGGGAGTTGCTTCTCGAGGGGCGAGAACCATTGCTCGAAATCCCGCTGGTACTCGTCCACGAAGGTTGCGAAGCCAATCACACCGCCTCCAGTGCCTCGCTCCCGTCGCATCAACTCAGCAATGGCGCGCTGCTCCTCCCTCCACACCATGAGGTTGGCTCCGCCGTACTTGTCACTATCGCTGGCAAAGATCGTGCCGATCCTGTTCAGCAGGTCGGCCACATCCTTGGTCCCCTCGTGCTTCTGGAACTGCAGAAGGTTCACGGTCCCGTACAGTGCGTCGACCGTTGCCCAGTACTTGGCCATTCTGTAAAGCGTGCCGAGAGCGGCCACTTGTCGGCGGTGGGGGTCCGGGGCGCCCAAGTAGCCCAGGAAGCCGTTCTCCCGGATGTTGATGATTCGATGTAGCAAATCTCGTGATGCGTCGAGCAGAGGCTCCCTGTGGAGGTCGAGGGACTCGTTAGCGTCGCGCTCGCGCTGCTCCTGTTCGCGC
Organism: uncultured Actinomycetota bacterium; assembly: GCA_963730365.1. Lineage (GTDB taxonomy): Bacteria > Actinomycetota > Actinomycetes > Actinomycetales > Dermatophilaceae > Fodinibacter. The sequence goes on from CAVSRM010000010.1 coordinate 3,469, forward strand.
TGGGACAACAGCTGCGCTCGCAACCGCTCCAGATCTCGTGTCGAGCGGTCCTGCTCCTTGGCCAGGGAGCGTTGCTCTACCAGCAGCACCCTCTGCTGGTAGAGAGCGATGAGCGCGGTCGCGATAGCAACGCCGGCGGCAATGAGGGCTGCAGCGACCTCAGGTTCCATACCGAAAGGGTACGAGCGGTGCATGGCCCCACGCGCGGCGAAACAGCATGGGCGGTCAGCACGTTAACTGGGGCCGGCTCGACTTCCAGGCACACCCTGGCTGCGGGGCTCCGATCGTCGTTTCGCGCGCTGCGCGTGACGCGCGAACAGGACAGGACCACCGCCGTAGGAGCTGAGCCTGTTCGCGGCGAAGTGGGGAAGGTAGGAAGCCGCCGGTCCTCGCCGAGCCGGGGGTGCTCCTGTACATCGGACCGCCGATTGAGCATCATCGAGTGGTGTCCTCACGGCAGTTGGCGGTTGGCCTGACGCCCATGGAGACGCGGCGTCCAGTCGTCCTGCACCTGGCCGAACGCGCGGAAGCTCTCGGCTACGACGCGTTCTTCGTGGCCGAGGGCTGGGGGCACGACGCGGGTGTGCTCCTCGCGGAGGTTGCCACGCGAACGGACCGGATCACCCTCGGCACCGGGATCCTCAACGTCTGGGGGCGCACGCCGGCCACCATCGCCATGCTCGCCACCAGCCCTGCCGAGGCGTCGGCCGACAGGTTCGTGCTGGGACTCGGCGCGGGGAGCCCACCCCTTGCCGAGGGACTGCACGACGTCGAGTTCACTGAACCGGTCCAGCGGCTCGCCGTCGTGACACGACAGGTTCGCCGGCTGCTGAACGGCCAACGTCTCGACGCCACCGTCGAGCGGGACAACCGGCCGCTGAAGCTGGCCGTCACGCCGATGCGGGAGGTCCCCATCCACCTGGCCGCACTTGGCCCTCGGTCGGTACGGCTGGCCGGCGAGCTCGCCGATGGCTGGGCGCCTTTCCTGCTCCCCCTCACCGGGCTCGAGTCGAGCCTGGGGCTGCTCCGGGAGCGCGCAGCGGTCCGAGCCGGTCGCTTCCGCTCATCGCCCCGTGCATCCCCGCGGCGGTCTCGAACGACGCAGCCAAGGCCCACGAGATGGCCTCGTGGTGGGTGGCCTTCTACCTCACGAGCATGGGCCCCCTCTACCGGCAGACCCTGCTCCGACTCAGCCATGGTCGAGCCGTCGAGCAGGTCCTCGCGGCCAACACCTCCAGAGGCACGTTCCACGTGCCCGAGTCGGCACGTGTCCTGCTGGACGAGCTGACCCTCAGAGGGGACGCCGAGCAGGCTGCCCAAGCTCTGGACCGTTGGTATGCGGCCGGGGCGCAGATGCCCACCGTCGTCCTCCCACCCGGACGCTCCGTCGACGAGCTCGACCACATGCTCGAAGCCATGGCCAACTGATCTCGCTCACGTGTACATGGGTGGAATCGCGGCGGAGTGACTCATTTCCCGGTGCGCCGCGAAGAAGCGGATCGGGGCGAAGGGGGACACAACGGCGGCCTGAACGGGGTCGCGGAGCATCCGGTCCACCGGGGTCTCGGGGGAGCGCGTGCCCCTCGCGCCGGCCCGTGCCCGCTCGCGTCCGCCTGCTTCCGCGCCGGCGACCAGGTCATTGCTGGGGGCGGTGCGCCGCCGTCTCGCGGCGGACGGGGGCATCACCCCCGCACCGCACACCCGCAGGTTCCCGCACGCGTTCGGAACCGGTAGAGCGTTGGACCGATGGCGAGTCGGGCTGCCAGACTCGGTTGATGGGCCTGCAGGGCGGTGCCGCCGCGTCCCTCTTCGGGCGGGATGTGGAGACAGCACGCGTCGGTGAAGTCGTCGACGCGGCCCGGGGGGGCCGGTCGCGCACGCTCCTCGTGGTGGGCACGGCCGGTGTGGGGAAGACATCGCTGGTGCGGCGGGTGGTCGACGCAGCCGCGGGCGAGGGGGTGCTGGCCCTGTGGGGTGCGGGGTTGCCGATGGCGACCTTGGGGTCGCCGTTCCGGACCGTCCGGGGGATGCTGCGGGACCTCCCGGAGGGCCTCCCGTCGCCTCCGGTGGGGCCCGGCGGGGGTGCGGGGTCGGTGGGGGTCGACCCGGTGGCGCTGGACGCCTGGCTGGACCTGGTCGCCCGCGAGCGGCCGGTCGTCATCGTCGCAGACGACCTGCAATGGGTGGACCAGGAGAGCCTCGACGTGTTGCGGTACGTCGCCGCAGGGACGCGGGAGCGCGCCATCGCCGTAGTGCTGACGTTGCGCAGCGAGGAGGTCGGAGTGGGTCATCCGCTGCACCGATGGCTCGGACACGTGCGGCGGCTCCCGGGGTTCGAGGAGCTCGATCTCGCTCCTCTCGACCGGTACGCCACCGGGGAGCTCGTCACCGCGGTGCTCGGGCGGCGACCACACGAGTCCCTGGTGGACGATGTGTTCCGCCGTTCCGACGGTGTGCCATACCTCACCCGGCTGCTCGTCAGCGGGCTCGACCGGGAGGCACGGACGCTCCCGGTCGAGGCGGCCTCCGGTCTGGAGGATGCCGTGCTGGCCGCTTGGCACGAGCTGTCGCCCGATGCCCGCGAGCTGACGACTGTGCTCGCCATCGGCGGGCAGGCGCTGGGCCGGTCGGAGGTCGCCGCGCTCGTCGACGGCCGCCTCGATGTCAACAGGGTCCCCCCGTCGCTGGCGGAGGCTGTCGACCACGCCGTGCTCGACGTCGACACGCAGGGCCGGTACTGGTTCCATCACCCGCTGCAGGCCGAGCTCCTCGAGGCGAACGCCCATCCCGAGGACCGTCGCGAGTGGCACGAGCGGGTCGCCCTCCTGCTCCAATCCGCCGTGGAGGCCGAGCACGGCCCGGACGACGCGGCCCGTGTTGTCGCCGCGGCCGACCACTACGCCGCCGCCGGGATGGACGCCGAGGCCTACGCGTGGTCACTGCGCGTCGCCGACAGTGTCGGGGGCTGTGCCAGCGACCGTGACACCGTGCGCGCCCTGCGCCGGGCCCTGGACCTCCGCGAGGCCGCCGGGGCGAGCGAGCCGCCGGAAGTGGAACTGCTTGTCCGGCTGCGCTCGGCCACGGCACGCGCGGGGGACCTGTGGGGCGAGCTCGATGCGGTCGAGCGACTCCTCGAGGTCACCGATCGCGAAGAACACCCCGAGGTCGCGGCCGAACTCATCGTCCGCCGTAACCGCCTGCGTTTCACCTGTCTCCAAAGGGCCCTCCGTATCGCCGACGTTGAGGAGGCCGTAGCCCTCTCGTCCCGTCGACCCCATTCGTGGCAGCACGCCTTGGCCTTGGGCCAGCTCGCCCAGGCATGCTTTGAGGCGCGCGACGGCGACGGCCGCGACCGCGACCGCGCCCGCGATCTCTCCGCGCAGGCCGTCCAGATCGCCGCGACCGCAGGAAACCACGCGGCCCTCGCAAATGCGCTCGGCATACGGGTGGTCCTCTTGGTCTTCGAAGGGCATCGAGAGGCGGCCCAAGCCCTCAGCAGGCGGGCCTATGAAGAGGGCGCGCTCTCCGGTGACTACGCGACGTTCACCTACGGCGTGGCAGCGGAAGGAAACGCTGAGGGTTGCATCCACCGCCCGGAGCGGCGCGACCGCCTACTCCGGGCGCGCACCCGGCTCATCGAGATGGGCGGCCCCCACAGCTGGGTCGCCGTCCTGTCCCAGAACGCGGCCCGAGCCGCAGTCAACATCGGCGACCTGTCCACGACCCGCGCGATGGTGCGCGACGCGCTGGGGGCCGACCCCGGCCCGCTGGCCGACGTCGGAACCCGCCTCGCAGCCACCCGCCTGGCCACGCTCACTGGACGACGCGACGAGGCCGCGCTGCACTGGGCGCGGGTGGAGGAGCTCGCGCAGGACCGATTCCCGCACCTCGGCAACGACACCATCCACATAGAACTTCTCCTCGCCTCCGACGAGGCGCAGCACGCCTACGACCTCTCCGTGCGGCTCCTTCGCGAAGGAGCCGACTACATCCACATGGGTGAATGGTTACTGCCGCTCGCGGCACGAGCCCTCGCCGACCTGGGTGCGGCGGAGTCCGAAGTCGACCGGCTACAAAGCGAGTTCCCGCCATCAACCCCCGACGGGGCTGTCCCCTCCCCCATCCCCCTGGACGGGTTCCCCGACGAAACCCGCTACAAGGCCCAGCGCGCCGCGTTCGAGGACTGGTACCGAGCAGAACTGGCCCGCGGCCGCCGGTCGTCTGGCGCCCCCGCACTGTGGGACACGGCCGCGGCGGCGCTCGATGCCGTCGGCCTACCGTGGGAGGCGGCGTACGCATGGATGCGATGGGGCGAGTCGCTCCTGAGGGCCGACCGAGTCGACCGCCGAGCAGCCGCCCGGGCGTTGCGTGGTGCCGTGGAGCGGGCCACACCATTGGAGGCCGCGCCGGTGCTGGACCAGGCCCAGGCGCTGGCCCGGGAGGCACGGATCGACCTCAGCACCCCCAAGAACACTGCGACAGGCACCCGATGGTCGAACCTGACGCCACGAGAAAGCGAAATCCTCGGCCACCTAGAGGCAGGACGCACATACGCCGAGATCGCCGACGACCTCTTCCTCAGCGAGAAGACGGTGAGCTCGCACATCTCGAAAATGCTCCGCAAGACCGGGACCACCAATCGGCACGACCTCGTAGCCCGTGCACGCGAGGCCCGTAAACACTCTCGCTGACCGACCACCCCCTCATGCATGTGCATGTGGGCGCCACGCGGCGGAAAGGGACAGTTGCCGGCGCGAGTGACGAACCTCAGGTGAGGAAGTCCGCGATGGCGGTGCCCACCTGTTCGACGTGCCCGAGCCACGGGGTGTGACCAGCGCTGACAGTGAGCAGCCGCCCGTGAGGAATGGCGGCGATTGAGTCATGGGCCGCCTCTGGGGTGAGGAACGCGTCGTCCTCACCCCAGACGAACAGAACGGGTGCCTGCACGCGGGCCAGGTCGTCGGGAAGAAGCTGCGCCTCGGGTCGCACCTTCCTGTCGACCACCTGGCTCCTGAAGAGGGCCGCTGCCCCGGCAGCGTTCCTGCGGCGGCTGGTGACGGCCCTGGCCGCACCTCGCAATGCGGGGGTTTGGGCCTCCATGACACCAACCCCCACGGCCTGGTCGGCGAACCGCCGGCGAGCGGACTCGGGCCTCGGCAGTGACAGCAGGAGCCGGCCCACAAACGGCACGGCAATCAGCGAGAACAGTGGGAGCGAGCCGGTGCCCGGCAGGCATGCGCCGGGCGAACCCAGGACCGTCAGACGGCGGAGTCGGTCCGGATCGTCGAGGGCCAGGTACAGGCCGAGCTGCGCTCCCAGGGAGTGGCCCACGATGTCGACCGTGCCACAGCCCAACTCGGCAAACATCGAGCGAAACAGGCCACCGGTGTAGGACCTGAACGCATCCGGCCGGTGGGGCAGCGCCGGGCGTCCCGATAGGCCGTGCCCCGGCCAGTCGACGAGAACGACGTGCCGCCCCTTCAGGTAGGGCAGCAGGGGCGCGAACAGCACCGAAGCTGACATGACGCCGTGCAGCATTAGGACAGTGGGTGGGGCGTCCGAAGCTGGAGGCTCCCCCACCTCCATGACCCGAACGGTGACGGGTCCTCCTCCGGCGACGAGGTCCAGGCGGCGCTCACGTGGTTCTTCACCGACCTCGTCGTACGCCGCGCGTTCTGCCTCGCGAATTCGCTGGTCCCCCGTCACACTCACCGACTCACTGTGGCACGACGCTGCTGGGCCAGGCCACCGCACAAACCCCAGTCCCACTCGGCCGAGGCGACCTTGTGGATCGTGGGGCAAAGCGAGACGGTATATCGCAATGGTCATCGCAGATGGTGCGCTGAAGCACAGACCATCGCGCCCGCTAGCGGTGCGGGGCATATTCACGTTGGGAGGATCCCTTCGAGGGCTGAGCCGCGAATCGAGTTGCGGAGCTATGACGAGGTCTCGAGGCTGACGGTATGACGGCCTTTGGCAGCACGCGGTCCTCCCTCGATGACGTCATTGCCCTCGAGCTCGAGGTGCAGACGTCGCAGTGTCGCGCCGACCCCCCGCGCGTCCAGGAACTCCTCGCCGAGGACTTCCTCGAGATCGGCGCCTCCGGCCGACGGTGGGACCTGGCCTCCACACTCGAGATGCTGCGATGGGAGTCCCAGGACCCAAGTACGACCGAGATCGAGGTCGCCGACATACGAGCCCGCCAGATCGCACCCGGAGTCGTCCAGATTCTGTGGACCTCCAGCCGGTCCGGGCAACGCGCGCGCCGCAGCTCTATCTGGTGTCTGCGCGATGCCGGATGGCGCTTGGTGTTCCATCAAGGAACCCCGGCGGCCATCGAGGCGCGACCCTGACCCCCAGCGCCGCGGATAGGGCGACAGGCGGCGAAGTGGGTCAGTTGGTTGTCACGGTCTGCGGCGGGCGACTCATGTCGCGATTCGCAGGGAGGGGGGACTGTCGTGGTCGGATCGGACGCGGTTCGCGGCGTTCGGCGGCCCGCCCGGATATCACCTTGGGGTAGACCTTCATCAGCCGGTGCTCCGCGCCTCACTTGTGGGTGAGGTAAATACCTAGGGCGATGGCGACGAGGGTGGATGCCCCATAGAGCGGGGCGATGCTGGGCGAGGCGGTGGCGCGGACCAGGTCGGGGATGCGGGGAGGGGTGATGGTCATGGTCCAGGTGACCGGCTGGGTGACGTCGGCCGATGCGCGGTAGAGGTCGCGGTAGCGGCGTTCCAGGGTGAGGTAGTAGGCGTCGAGGGCGGCGAGGGTGGCGATGGCGTAGACGGCGGCGAATGCGACGAGGGCGGTGTTGGTGGTGGCTCCGAGCCCGAGGAGAGCGGCGGTGAGGGTGACCGCCCAGCCTTTGATGGTGGTGGACTGTCCGGCCAAGCGCGTGATGGTGGCCTGGATCATCTGCAGGTGGATCTCGCGGTCAGCCACGGCGTTGAGCATGCCAGCCCGGCGGGGCTGGCGCCAACAACCTGCTGTCTGACCGCGGCGCGGCGACACGGTGCCGGTGCGGTCACCTCGTTGACGTCCGGCGACGCGGCCTTGGGCCGGCCTCAGTTCTCGCTTCTCGACGCGGCGGCGTAGGGGTTGGATAGCCTGTCGGCACGTCGCCTGGCTTGTGGAGTCGGGCCCCGGGAGGAGGCATTGTGGTGGCGCCGCAGGACGCTGAGGGGCCTGTGCCGGCTCGGGTGTTCATCTCGTACGCCCAGGACGATGAGTCCCACTGCGAGGCGGTGCGTGCCTTCTGGTTGTTCCTGCGCGGCAACGGTGTGGATGCGCGGCTGGATGTGCCAGCAGCCGAGCGGCCGCAGGACTGGCCGGCGTGGATGGACGATGGAATCGCCAACGCGGACTTCGTCGTGGTGATCGCCTCACCGGAGTACAAGAAGCGTGCGGAGGGGAAGGCAGGACCCGGCGAGGGGCGGGGAGCCCAGTTCGAGGCGAGGCTGATCCGGGAGCGGTTCTACCGGGACCAGAAAGCGGGCGTGGAGCAGATCCTCGTGGTCTTGCTGCCCGGACGTGATAACGCCGAGATCCCGTCATGGCTAGGCCCGACCAGTCACACCCACTACCGGATCGAAGACTTCAGCATCGAAGGACTCGGCCAGTTGTATTGGTACCTAACCGGCCAGGTACACGAGCCGCCCGCTATCGGTGCGGTGACAAAGCGCCCGGCGGCTGACGGAGCCCCGGCTGAGCGACCCGGCTGGGCTCCTGTCGGCGGAGTACGGACTCGGGTCGACGTCGTGGTGGAGGAGTTCGAACAGGATCGGCTGCGGGTGGTGACCTCCATTGATGGGGTCGAGCTGTGCCGCACCGAGGGGGCCCTCCCACGGCAGCTGACCGAGGTGTGGTCGGCCTTGCGGATGCCGCCGCTGGTGGCGGGGGAACGGTTGATGGTGGCGGGTCGGGCGTTGGGGGTGTTCCTGTTCGACCACTCGACCCGGGGGGTTCTCGCTGGCCTGGTCGATGCGGTCCTGCCGGAGTCGGGTGTTGACCTGGTTTTGCACGGCGGGCTGGAGATGCTTCGGGTTCCGTGGGAGCTGCTACGCCTGCCCACCGGCGAGGGGGTGGATCCGGAACCGGTGGCGCTGAGGCCCGGGGTGACGATGCGCCGCCAGCTGGTGGGGGCGCCCCGCCAGTCACCGGTGCGGTTGGCGGGGCCGATGAAGGTCCTCGCGGCGGTGGCGGCCCCGGAGGAGACCCAGACCAGTAGTGCGCCGTTGGATGTGGAGGCGGAGATGCAGGCGGTGCTGGACGCCACCGCGACCGTCGCGCACGCCCGGATCTTGGAGGTCGCCAACGTCGTGAGCATCACCGATGCGGTGGCCGGGGGCGGGTTCCACATCCTGCACCTGTCCGCGCACGGCAGTGGGCAGTCGGTGGAGCTGGAGGACGAGGACGGTAACCCGGTGCCGGTCGGGACCGGTGAGTTGGTTGAGGCGTTGGCCACGGCCGGTCGACCGGTGCCGTTGGTCGTGTTGTCGGCATGCTCCAGTGCGGCAGTCGCCGCCATCGACGGGTTAGCGGCCGGTCTGGTCGCGCACGGAGCGGACCGGGTGCTAGCGATGCAGGCTCCGGTCGAGGACGGATATGCGACCGACCTTGCCATGGCCGTGTATGCGCGCCTGACCACCAATCCGCACGAGCCGGTCGCTGCCGCCCTGGCGCGGGCTCGACAGTCGGTGGAGCGTTCCCGCGCCGAGCGTGCCCGCCAAGACAACACCCCTGTCACGCCGATGTGGGGGGTGGCGACCCTGCTGTGTGCGTGCGAGGACGCCCCGCTGGTCGACCCGGACATTCCTGAGGAGCCCGTCACGGAGCGGTCCCTGCCCCCGGAGGCTGGGTCGTTGGGGGCGCTGCCGATCGGGTATCTGATCGGGCGCCGCCGACAGCAACGGGCCACCCTCGCGGTGCTGCGGCACTCCACCTCGGCGCTCGAGGAGCACGGCGCGGTCGGCGGGGTGGTCCTTCAAGGCATCGGGGGGATCGGCAAGACCGCGCTGGCCCGCCGGGTTGCCACGCGCCTCGCTGAGACCGGTTGGGAGGTGGCGGCGCACACCGGGCTGTGGAATCCGGGCGCGGTCCTGTCGCAGGTCGCGGCCGCCGTGGCCGCCCGCGATCCGCACCTTGCGAGCAACCTGAACGACCCCCGCATCGACGACATCGACAGGCTTCGCCTGGTCTCCCGTGCCCTCGCCGAGACCCCCACCCTGCTGCTGCTGGACGACTTCGAGCAGAACCTGACCGACCACGGCGCATCATTCACCGACCCGCGCCTGGAGGAGGTCCTCGAGGCGGCTGCTCGAGCAGCGGCCAGGCCGGGGGCTCGTGGTGGCCTGCTGGTGACCAGCCGGTACCCGCTGCCGGGGCGTGTCGGCACCCTGCTCGCCACGGTCGCGGTCCCGCCGCTGAGCGCGGCCGAGCTCGGTCGGATGTTCCGCCGCCTCCCCGCGCTGCGCGACCTCCCCCCCGAACAGCGGCGGATCCTGGTGCGGGTGATCGGGGGGCACCCGAGACTGGTCGAGTTCACCGATGCGCTGCTACGTGCCGGGCGCGCCAACCTGGTCGAGGTCAGCGACAAACTGATCGATCTCGCTGACCGGGTCGAGGTCGACCTGACCGCTGCCGTCGGTGACCTGAGCGAGGCCACCCGGCAGGCACTGGCCCTGGGCAGCGCCGACATCCTCCTGGAGGACCTGATCAGCCTCCTCACCCCAATCGAGACCGAACTGCTCCGCCAGGTCGCGGTGTGCCGCATGCCCGTCGACCCCATCGACATCATCCGCGCCCACACCACGGACCCAGACACCGCACATCGTCCAGAGGTCATCGCCGCGCTCACTCGGCTCCGCGATCTCACTCTGCTGAACCCGGGACCCACCGTCGGGATGCACCCGTGGACCGCTGAGCTCGTCACCAGCGACAACACCTCAACCGCCGCGCTCCACACCCGCGCGGAACAGATGCACTGGCAACGGATCCGCGAGGACCGGGCAGGCTTCGATGATTGGATCGACCTCGCTCGCCACGCAGCCGGGCAGGGCCACTGGGACGAACTAGCCAGCCTGGCCGCCGACGTCGTCCAACACGTCCTGCCCGGAACCGCCGCCCGGCTGGCCTACACCGCAGACATCCGTGACCTCATCCCCACCACCGAGCGCCCTTGGATCCTGGTGGCCGACCTGACGGTGCAGGCCCTTCTCGCTATCGGCGACCTGCCCGGGGCACGCACCCAACACGCACACATCCACGCCGTTGTCCGCGACCGTGCCGCCGCCGACCCCAGCAACACCCAATGGCAGCGCGACCTGTCGGTCAGCCACGAACAGCTCGGGGACCTCGCGGTCGCGGCGGGGGACCTGGCCGCGGCCCGCACCGCCTACCAGGCCGGCCTCGACATCCGCTACGCGGCTGGCCGCCGCCGACCCCAGCAACACCCAGTGGCAGCGCGACCTGTCGGTCAGCCACACAAGCTCGGCGACCTCGCGGTCGCGGCCGGGGACCTGACCGCGGCCCGCACCGCCCACCAGGCCGGCCTCGACATCCGTACGCGGCTGGCCGCCGCCGACCCCAGCAACACCGAATGGCAGCGCGACCTGTCGGTCAGCCACGACAAGCTCGGCGACCTCGCGGTCGCGGCCGGGGACCTGACCGCGGCCCGCACGGCCTACCAGGCCGGCCTCGACATCGCCACCCGGCTGGCCGCCGCCGACCCCAGCAACACCGAATGGCAGCGCGACCTGTCGGTCAGCCACGAACAAGCTCGGCGACCTCGCGGTCGCGGCCGGGGACCTGACCGCGGCCCGCACCGCCTACCAGGCCGGCCTCGACATCCGTACGCGGCTGGCCGCCGCCGACCCCAGCAACACCCAGTGGCAGCGCGACCTGTCGGTCAGCCACGACAAGCTCGGCGACCTCGCGGTCGCGGCCGGGGACCTGACCGCGGCCCGCACCGCCTACCAGGCCGGCCTCGACATCGCCTACGCGGCTGGCCGCCGCCGACCCCAGCAACACCCAGTGGCAGCGCGACCTGTCGGTCAGCCACGAACGGCTCGGCGACCTCGCGGTCGCGGCTGGGGACCTGACCGCGGCCCGCACCGCCTACCAGGCCGGCCTCGACATCGCCACCCGGCTGGCCGCCGCCGACCCCAGCAACACCGAGTGGCAGCGCGACCTGTCGGTCAGCCACAACAAGCTCGGCGACCTCGCGGTCGCGGCCGGGGACCTGACCGCGGCCCGCACCGCCTACCAGGCCGGCCTCGACATCCGTATGCGGCTGGCCGCCGCCGACCCCAGCAACACCCAGTGGCAGCGCGACCTGTCGGTCAGCCACAACAAGCTCGGCGACCTCGCGGTCGCGGCCGGGGACCTGACCGCGGCCCGCACCGCCTACCAGGCCGGCCTCGACCATCCGTACGCGGCTGGCCGCCGCCGACCCCAGCAACACCGAGTGGCAGCGCGACCTGTCGGTCAGCCACAACAAGCTCGGCGACCTCGCGGTCGCGGCCGGGGACCTGACCGCGGCCCGCACCGCCTACCAGGCCGGCCTCGACATCCGTACGCGGCTGGCCGCCGCCGACCCCAGCAACACCCAGTGGCAGCGCGACCTGTCGGTCAGCCACGACAAGCTCGGCGACCTCGCGGTCGCGGCCGGGGACCTGACCGCGGCCCGCACCGCCTACCAGGCCGGCCTCGACATCCACGCGGCTGGCCGCCGCCGACCCCAGCAACACCCAGTGGCAGCGCGACCTGTCGGTCAGCCACGAACAAGCTCGGCGACCTCGCGGTCGCGGCCGGGGACCTGACCGCGGCCCGCACCGCCTACCAGGCCGGCCTCGACATCGCCACCCGGCTGGCCGCCGCCGACCCCAGCAACACCCAGTGGCAGCGCGACCTGTCGATCAGCCACAACAAGCTCGGCGACCTCGACGGCCCTGGCCCCGATCCGGTCACGGAGGAGTCCGCCGCAGACGATGAGCCCCGAGAGACGGAGCCCGGTGGATCCTGATCTGCCAAGCGCGCGACTTGACCCGGAACGCCCTTCGCGGGCGACTTGCACCTGACCCCTCGTGGCTGGACGTAACCCCAACTGGGCGCTTTGACGCTGCCCCACAGTGGGCGGTATGCAGCATGTTCTTGGGTCTTCCCACAAGCGCATCTGGACCAAAACCCGGTGGAGGAGCCGTGGGAGAAGGGGCGCTACTCGGGGTCGCCTGTGGACATGCGGGAGAGGGCTTCGGCGATCTGGCGGTCGCGGCCCTGGGCGGCGTGCTGGTAACGGAGCGCGGCGTTGACGCTGCTGTGGCCGAGGCGCTGCTGGAGCTCGGCGAGGGTGGCGCCGGCCATCGCGGCCATCGTCGCTCCGGTGTGGCGGAGGTCGTGGAGGCGGAGATCCGGGCGACCGGCCAGTTCACGCGCCGCCTTCCAGTGCTTGTAGAACGCCGAGGGCGGCAGACGTGAGAACCCGTCCGCCGCGGCGAACAGGAAGTCGTCAGGACCAGGGCCGGTGAAGGCCTCCAGGTGGTGGGCCACCGCGGGCACGACGTGCGGCGGGATCGAGACGGTGCGGGTGCCAGCGGCGGACTTCGGCGTGCCGATGATCGCCTTCCCGTGGACCCACGACACCGCCCGCTCGACGCGGACGGTGCGCTCGGCGATGTCGATGTCGCGTCGGCGCAGCTCGAGGATCTCCCCGCTGCGCAGGGCACACCAGGCACCGAGGTGCACGATCGCCCGGAACTGCTCGGGCACCGCGCCGACGATCACCGCCAGCTCCTCGATCGAGGCCGGCCGGATATCCCGGGCACGCGGCGCGCTGGACGCCCCACGGATCCGGCACGGGTTGGCCGTGATGAGGTCGTCGGCTACCGCCGTGTTCATGATCGCCTTGAGCACGGTGTAGCACCGGGCGCGGGCGGTGGGCGTGCTCGGGTCCATCGATGCCCACCACTTGCGGACGTCGACGGGCGCGATGCCCACGATCGGGCGAGCCCCGAAGGCCGGCAGCAGGTACTTCGCCAGCAGGTGCTCATACCCCTCGCGGGTCTTCGGCTTGAGCTCGCGCGTTGCGACCCAGGTCGTGGCGTAGTCACCGAATGTCTCGAGCACCGGCGGGGGCTCAGGTGGCTTGGGTCGCTCCCACCTGCCCTCCGCGATCTTCTGGTGCTCGCGCATGAGCCACCCCTCGGCGTCGATCTTGGTGAAGAAGGTGACCGGCCCGTTGAGCCGCCGCAGGTCGGGCGCCGCATAGCTCGCCTGGTAGCGCCCCGACTCCAGCTTCCGGATCCGGCCGAACCCCCGCTGACCCTTCCGGCCGCTCATGTCGAGACCGGATGGCACGGCCCATTTCGTGCCCTCTGCGTGCCATCCCTATGACCACGTGTGACCATCTGTGACCCCCTGTGTCCACGACGCCAGAGGCGCCGACAGGCTCATCGTCGCAGGTCAGAGGGGTAAAGGGCAAGGTCAGGAGCGAGAGCTGGCGAGGGGACTCGAACCCCTAACCGCCTGTTTACAAGACAGGTGCGCTACCAATTGCGCCACGCCAGCAGCCGCGCCGAGGCCCGGCGCGACAGCGCCCACACTCTACGCAAACCGCGGTCGCTGCCGGAATCGAGCCGTCCGTCTCCCCCGTCGCGCCCCTCCGAGCTGACCGAGGTCGCGGAGCCCATCGGGACGCAGCCCGACTGGTCGGCGATCTCGCGCTCAGTTCACCGATCCGGCGTCACGCGGTCGAGTCCGGCGGCTGCCCCTGAGGGTGCGGTCCATCGGGGAGGCGAGGATCTCGCCGAACACCGTTCCCGTCGCGATCGCCAGCAGGATGGCGCCGGCCCCCAGCAGGGTGGTGATACCCGACTGGATGGAGAGCAGCCCCGCGCTCCCGCCCGACTGCGCCACCAGCTCGTAGAGGCCACGGAAGATGGCCAGACCCGGCAGCAGCCCGAAGCTCGCGGGCACGACGAGCACCATCGAGGGGGCATCCATCCGCTGGGCGACGAGCCGCCCGCACACACCCAGCGCTACGGCCGCGATCCCGGTGGAAGTGATGGGGCCGATGCCCACCCCGCGCAGCAGCACGGCATACACGATCGCTCCACCGGCGCTGAGCAGGCCCACCGGCAGGATCACCATCCGGCGCGACTGCACCGTCACCGCCCCCGCGACCCCGACCACGAGGGCACCGCCGATCGCGGCGGCCACGGTGGACTGCCCTGTGCGCAGGTCGAGCACGCCGGGCGAGACGAAGTCGCTGCCGACCAGCTCGGTGATCGACAACATCACGCTCAGGCCGAGGGCGATCCCGATGATCAGGCCCGTGAGCGCGAGCATCACCCCGAGGAGGCGACCCGCACCGGTGAGCGGATAGCCGAAGAGCACGTCCTCGATGGCCGACGCCATGGTGCGCCCCGGCAGCATCGCGACGATGCCACCGGCAACGATGAAGGCGAAGCCACTTTCCCCCAGGGAGATCGAGCCGGCGGCGCCGAGGAAGTAGAAGCCTCCGGCGAGGATGGTCGCGGCGAAGGCGTTGATGGCGTTGCCGTAGAACTCGGGGAGGTCGATCCGGGCGTGCAGCCGGTTGATCCCGGTCACCAGCAGCACGACGAGGATGGTGATGAAGGCCGCGAGCGCGGTGGCACCGATCATCACGGCGACCGCCGACGCAAGAACCGCACTGGCAAGGTTGACGACCCACGCCTGGTAGTTCCGCGGGTGCTTCTTGATCGCCCGGAAGCGCTTCTCGGCCTCATCGATGGTCAAGTCACCCCCCACGAGGGCCTCCACCAGCTCGTGGATGGCCACGAGGCGGGCGTAGTCGTGCCTCGTCTGGCGCACCACCCGCAGGAGGGTGTGCGGTGTGCCGGTGGAGCTGGTCGCCTGGATGATGAGGGACTGCATCGTGATGTCGAGCTCGACGACGTCGACGCCACAGGCCGCCGCCACGGCCGCGACGCTTCCCTCCACCTGGGGGGCGCCGGCCCCGGATCGCAGCATGAGCTCGCCGATCCGGGCCGAGAGTGCGAGGGCCCGGCGGAGGTCGTGGTCCTCGGCGGCCTCGCCGGGGATGCGGGCGTCGCGGTAGGGCGTGCGACGCAGGAGGTCGCGCATCGGCATCGGCTCGGAGGGCGTGTCGCCGCGCACGAGGCGGCCCCGCTTGTCCCTAGGTGGCGTCGTCATGGTGCCGGCACCACCTGGTCGACCCACCCCGGGGCCTCCGGTCGGGGCGTCCACGACGGCCCGTCTCCCACCACGGTCACCGCGACCAGCAGTGTCGCGGCCAGCAGGAGCGCACCGGCCACGACCTGCGCCGTCGTCGCCCCCGGGGTCAGTCCTCGAACGATGCTGCGGCTCCCCCGCCGCAGGCTCGCCCCGCCCGGACCCCACCACGCGGTCAGCCCGGCGAACGTCCCCGCGGCCATCAGGGGCACCACGGCGTCGGCGCGACCACCCGATCCGGTCGCGGTGGTGAGCACGAGCGCGGTCGCGAACATCGCGCACACCCCGACGAGCACGGGGAGTGCCACCGAGACCACGGCGCCGAGCGCCCCGACCACGAGGTGCCACGGGCTCGTCGCAACGGCCACGGCCACGTCGGACCCCCGGGCCCCGCGTTCGTGGCGGCGCATCACCAGGGCGGTGACGGATCGGTCGGCCGTGCGGGCCAGGGTCGCCCAGACCATCAGGGTGAGGAGCGCGACGAGGGGCGCTGCGGCAGTGAGCGCAGCGAGCAGCGCCAGCAGCGCGAGGAGGGTTCCGGTGCGGCTGGGGCGCCCGATGCGCGGGTCGGCGTGGGTCCCGTGGCCCAGGCGCGCGGCATCCCAGTCCGACTCGCCGTCGGGCAGCGGCGCCTCGAGGTGCTCCGCTGGGCCGGGGTACGGCGCCGGAGCGACGCGCGGCGCGACCTCGCGGGCCACCGGAGGAGCGGGCTGCTGGGCGACGGGTCGTGCCTGCTCCCAGCCGGGGGGGCCGGCCGGCCGACCCGAGGAGTACGCCCCGGGGGTCGGCGGCGGTGGGGGCACCTGCTGACGTGGTGCCTGCTGGGGTGGTGCCTGCTGGGGCGGCGCCTGCCGGGGCGGGCCTGCTGGACCGGCGGCGGCGCGGTCGAGGCTGCCGCAGCCACGGGCAGCGCCGTCGTCGGCGGCGTCGCGAGCTGCTGGGTCTCCGGTCGCACCCGACGCATCTGGATGGCTTCGGTCACCGGGGCACCGTGGGCGTAGCGCTCGAGGGCCTTGACGACCTCGTCGTGGTGCGGTCGGTCGCCCGGATCGGGGGACAACGCCGCATACAGCAGCGGCTCGATCCGCGGGTCGACGGCGCCGAGGTCGGGATCGCCCTGCGCGACCCGTGCCAGCACGGCATTCATCGCCCCGCGACCGAACGGCGGCGCCCCGCTCGCAGCGAAGGCCGTCGTCGCGGCCCACCCCCACCAGTCCGTCGCCGGCGTCACGTCGTCGCCCGCGACGACCTCGGGGGCGAGGTAGCCGGGGGTGCCCATGACGAGACCGGTCATCGTCAGCCGGATGTCGTCGGCGACGTGCGCGATGCCGAAGTCGATGAGCACCGGGTCCCCGTCGACGAGCAGGACGTTGCCGGGCTTGACGTCGCGGTGCACGACCTGCGCGGAGTGGATGACGTCGAGCGCCTCGGCAAGCCCGTCGGCCACGCGGTGCAGGTCGACCGGGGCAAGGGGCCCGCGCTCGCTCACCAGGTCGTCGAGCGAGGGACCCGGCACGTAGCGGGTCACGATGTACGGGGTCTCACCGTCGACGTCGGCGTCGATCACGGGGGCCACTCGGGGGCTGCGGATCCGGCTCAGGGTGTCGACCTCACGGCTCAGCCGGGCCCGGGCATCGGGATCCTGGGCGACGTGCGGTCGCAGCACCTTCACGGCTACGGCTCGGCCGTGGCGGTCGAGCCCCAGGTGCACGACCCCCATGCCGCCCTCGCCGAGCTTCTGGACGAGGCGGTACTCCCCCAGCCGGGTGTGCTCACCCGGTACGGGGGTCAGGTCGTCCTCCGGCACTCGGCCGTCGGCCGTGGCGTCGGCGGTCATCCCCCCACGGTAGGGCGTGTTGCTGGGTGCTCGCTGAACCGCCCGGCCTGCCGCGCCGGTGCCGGGCTACTGCTGGATGTAGTGGCGCAGCTGGTCGCGCTCGGCCTGGAGGTCGTCGATGCGGTTCTTCACCACGTCGCCGATGCTGACGATGGCCTGGAGCTTGCCGTCGAGGACCACGGGGACGTGGCGGATGCGGCGCTCGGTCATCGCGCTCTCGAGGTCGTCGAGCCCGTCGTCCGGGCCGCAGGTGTGCACCTCGGCGGTCATGATCTGCCCCACCGGAGCCTGCAGCAGGGCCGCCCCGTCGGTGTGCAGGTGCCGGACGACGTCGCGCTCGCTGACGATCCCGTGCACCGCCTCCCCGTCGTCGCTCACCACGACGGCACCGATCTTGTGCTCCGAGAGGAGCCTCAACAGCTCCTCGACGGTGGCGTCCGACCGCACCGTGATGACGTCCCCGCCCTTGCGCCTGACCACGTCCGAGATCTTCATTCCAGAACGATAGGGGTGGTCGGGGTGATGCGCCAGAGGGAGGCGAGCCCTGTCACACCGGACGGGCCCGGCATCCGGACTGCGTGGCCCCGGATGCCGGTGCCGCGGCTCAGTCGCCGGCGGGCGCCGCCCCGGTCGACCCGCGCACGACGAGCTCGGGCCGGAAGACGTACTCGGCCCGGGGCGGTGGCGCGCCGGCGATCTCCTCGAGGAGCGCGCGGACCGCGGCGTCACCCATCGCGTCGACCGACTGCCGGATCGTCGTGAGCGGCGGGTCCGTGAAGGCCATCATCGTCGAGTCGTCGTAGCCCACCACCGACACATCACGGGGAACCTTCAGGCCCATCGACCTCGCCTGGCGGATCGCACCGAGAGCCATGAGGTCCGAGCCGCAGATGACCGCCGTCACCCCGTGGGTGATCAACCGGCCGGCGGCGGCGGCACCGCCCTCTAGGCTGAAGACGGTGTGGGTGACGAGCCGGTCGAGGTGGGCGGGCTCGACGTGGATGTGCTCGCGCATGGCCTCGCGAAAGCCCCGGACCTTGCGGATGACCGGGGTGTACCGCTCGGCGCCGACGGCCAGCCCGATCTCGGTGTGGCCGAGCTGCACGAGGTGGCTGACGGCGAGGTCCATCGAGGTGACGTCGTCGTTGGAGACGAACGGGGCGTCGACGCCTTCGAGGTAGCCGTTGACGAGCACGATCGGGAGGCCCCGCTCGCGCAGCACCCGGTAGCGACCGGGGTCCGACGTCGCGTCGGCGTGCTGGCCGGAGACGTAGATCAGGCCCGCGACGCCCCGGTCGAGCAGCATCCGGACGTAGTCGTCCTCCTGGACCCCGCCCGGCGTCATGGGGCACAGCACGGTCGTGTAGCCCTCGGCCGTCAGCGCGGTCTCGATCACCTGCGCGAATGCCGGGAAGATCGGGTTGACCAGCTCTGGGACGAGCACGCCCACGACCTGCGCCGAGGTCTGCTTGAGCCGGGTCGGCCGGTCGTAGCCGAGGACGTCGATCGCGGTGAGCACGGCATCGCGCGTGCTGTCGGAGACGCCCGGCCGGTCGTTGAGGACGCGGCTGACGGTGGCCTCGCTGACATCGGCCTGGGCCGCGATGTCGGACAGGCGCGCCGAGCGCAGCTCACTCACCCCTCGGAGCCTAGTGGGAGCCCGCGGCCACCCCACGCCCACGCCCACGCCCGCGCCCGCGCCACGCCCCCGCATCCGCATCGCACCCGCCGCCCGCCCGCTCGCTCCGCCGTTTGAACGCCATGGTGGCGAAACGCATGGACGGCGCCCATGTTTCGACGCCATCCGGCGCGTTGGACACCATGGCGGCGAAGCGAGGGGAATCGCGCCCAGCCGAGACGGGGCTATCGCGAACGGCGCCCACACGGCATACTGGCGAAACCGCTTACACCGATGTGGCGGGAGTTCCACACACCTTTACAACGGATCGTCCGGCACGTTCCTGCCGGTGAGGGAAGGCAATGACGCCATGGCAACAGTAAAGTTCGACTCAGCGAGCCGCATCTACCCGGGGAACGACACCCCGTCGGTCGACCGCCTCGACATCGACATCGCTGACGGGGAGTTCCTCGTCCTCGTCGGCCCCTCCGGATGTGGCAAGTCCACCTCCCTGCGCATGCTCGCGGGCCTCGAAGAGGTCAACGACGGCAAGATCTGGATCGGTGACCGCGACGTCACCGACCTCTCGCCGAAGGACCGCGACGTCGCGATGGTCTTCCAGAACTACGCGCTCTACCCGCACATGACGGTCGCCGACAACATGGGCTTCGCCCTGAAGATCGCCGGCACCGACAAGGCCGAGATCCGCCGGCGCGTCGACGAGGCCGCCAAGATCCTCGACCTCACGGACTATCTCGAGCGCAAGCCGAAGGCCCTCTCCGGCGGCCAGCGCCAGCGTGTCGCCATGGGCCGCGCGATCGTGCGCTCCCCCCAGGTGTTCCTCATGGACGAGCCGCTGTCGAACCTCGACGCCAAGCTCCGCGTGCAGACGCGCACCCAGATCGCGTCGCTGCAGCGCCGGCTCGGGGTCACCACCGTCTACGTCACCCACGACCAGGTCGAGGCCATGACGATGGGCGACCGGATCGCCCTGCTCAAGGACGGCATCCTGCAGCAGTGCGCCGCCCCGCGCGAGATGTACGACTCCCCCGCGAACGTGTTCGTGGCGGGCTTCATCGGCTCTCCAGCGATGAACCTCGTGTCGGCACCGGTCACCGAGGACGGCGTGCACTTCGGAACCCACCGGGTGCCGATCTCGCGCGAGGCCCTGGCGAACGCCAGCAACCGGGTCGTCGTCGGGGTGCGCCCCGAGGACGTCGAGGTCACGACCAACGAGGACGGCCTCGAGATCAACGTCGACGTCATCGAGGAGCTCGGCGCCGACGCCTACGTCTACGGCACCCCGGCCGACGAGAAGATGGTGTTCACGCTCGCGGGCGAGGATGAGGGCCTCGCCAAGCCGTTCATCGCGCGTGTCGACGGCCGAAACGTGCCGCAGAAGGGCGGACGGGTCTTCGTCTACCCCAACCCCGACCACCTGCACGTCTTCGACGCCGAGTCGGGCCAGCGCCTCACCTGAGTCGGCACCGACCACCGCGACGCCCCGGACTACGTCGTCCGGGGCGTCGCGTCGTCCCCTGCACCCGCTCGAGAGGGAGCGCACCCCGTGGCACTGCAGATCACCGCCGCCCGGCCCGACCCGGCCCTGCTCGACCTGCCGTGGCGAATTCCCCTGGAGGAGTGGCCGGACGAGCTCCTCGCCGCGCTTCCGCGTGGCATCTCCCGGCACGTCGTGCGCTTCGTGCGGCTCTCGGGGCGCGTGCTCGCCATCAAGGAGATCAAGGCCGACATCGCGCGACGTGAGTACGAGCTGCTGCGCAACCTCAACCGTCTCGACCTGCCCAGCGTGACGCCCTTCGCGGTGATCAGTGGTCGCGAGGCCATGGACGGCAGCCCGCTCGACGCGTGCCTCATCACGCGCCACCTCCAGTTCTCCCTGCCCTACCGCGCGCTCTACAGCCAGTCCCTGCGCAAGGGCACGGCGGTGCGACTCATCGACGCCCTCGCCGTCCTGCTGGTGCGCCTGCACCTCGCCGGCTTCTGGTGGGGCGATGTCTCGCTCTCCAACACCCTCTTCCGTCGCGATGCCGGGGCGTTCGCCGCCTACCTCGTCGACGCCGAGACCGGCGAGCTCCGCCCCCAGCTCAGCGACGGCCAGCGCGAGCACGACCTCGAGATCGCCCGCGTCAACATCGCCGGCGAGCTGATGGACCTCGAGGCAGGAGGCCTGCTCAAGGAGGAACGCGACCCGGTTGCCGTGAGCCAGCGGATCGTCACGCGCTACCGCGAGCTCTGGGACGAGCTCACCGGCTCCGAGGAGATCGACGGGTCGGAACGGTGGCGCGTCGACGACCGGATCCGGCGGCTCAACGCGCTCGGCTTCGACGTCGACGAGCTTGCCATCACCACCGACATCGACGGCACGACGATCCAGATCCAGCCCAAGGTCGTCGACTCCGGTCACCACTCACGGCGGCTGCTCAGGCTCACGGGCCTCGACGTCCGCGAGAACCAGGCGCGCCGGCTCCTCAATGACCTCGACGCCTACACCGCCGCCACCGGCCGCCAGGGTGAGGACGAGGAGTTCGTCGCCCACGACTGGCTCACCCACGTCTACGAGCCGGTCACCCGCCGGGTCCCCCGCTCACTCGTCGGCAAGCTCGAGCCGGCCGAGGTCTTTCACGAGGTGCTCGAGCACCGGTGGTACCTCGCTGAGCACGCCCAGCACGACATCCCCATCGAGGTGGCGATCGAGGACTACCTCGCATCGGTGCTGCCGGGAAAACCCGACGAGCAGGCCGTCCTGGGGGTCGACACGACCGAGCTGCCGGTCATCGCCCACGACTGACCCACCCGTAGGATCGAGCAAGCCGAGCACCCAGCAGGGGGAGTCATGACCGACCAGCCGCACGAGGCCCCGCAGCCGACGCCAGCGGATTCGGACGCATCCGACGCGAGTGCACAGGAGACGGCCGCACAGGAGACGCCCGCGCAGGAGTCGGGCCCAGCCACGTATGCCGCGCCGCCGGCACCAGCCGGGCCCCCACCGTCGGGGCCTGCCCCGGTCACGCCCGGTGAGCCGTATGCCGCTGGGCCCGGCCAGCCGCCCGCGCCACCGAACCCCTACGCACCCCCCGCCGCGGCGGGTCCCTACGGACCTCCCCCGCCGGCGAACCCCTACGGCGGCCCGGTGGCCGCGCCGACGTACGACGGCGGTCGCGCCATGCACCCGGGCTCCATCGGCTACGTCGAGCAGAACTTCGGGCGGGTCGCGGACTTCGGGCAGCGGGTCCTCGCCCTCCTCATCGACACCGCCATCAGCCTCATCGGTCTCATCCCGATGATCATCGGCATCGTCGTGCTCGTCGCGGCCGCCCCGACGACCACGACCTACGACCAGTTCGGCAACGCGACGCTGACCGGCGGCAACACGAGCCTCGCCGTCGTCGGCGGCCTGCTCATCGCCTTCGGCGCCCTCCTTGCCATCGGGATCTCCCTGTGGAACAGGGTGTTCCGGATGGGACGCACCGGACAGAGCGTGGGCAAGTCGATCATCGGGTTGAAGCTCATCGACGACAAGACCGGTCAGCCGATCGGAGCGTGGATGGCGTTCCTGCGCGAGATCGTCCAGAGCATCGTCAACCAGGTCTTCTACCTGGGCTACCTCTGGATGCTCTGGGACACCGACAAGCAGACCGTCGGTGACAAGGCCGTGCACTCCACCGTGGTCGTCCTGCCCAAGGGCTGAGCCCAGGTCGAGGCACCCGCATCGAGGAGTCTGGTCCGAGGAACCCGGCTCAAGGTCCCCCGGGCGAGGAGCCCTGGGCCCGAGAACCGCGCTCGAGGAGCCCGGGCAAAAAACCTGGCCGGTCCGGGGTCAGGCCGGCGAGGCCCAGGCCCAGCCGGGGATGTTGCGGGCGATGGTGAACGCCACGAACCCGGCGGCCACCACCCACGGCGTCCAGACCGCCGGCGTCCAGCGCACCGGCCGGCCGGTCCAGCGCGAGACGGTCCACACGAGCCAGACCGCGACGAGCGCACCGAGAATGAGCGGCGCGGCGATGTTCCGGTCGAGAGCCCCGGCGAGGTCGCCGTGGGCCAGGTCGTGCGTGGCCCGGAGCATCCCGCACCCGGGGCAGTAGATGCCGGCCAGGGCCAGGGTCGGGCAGAGGGGGTAGTGACCGGGCTGGTTGGGATCGACGGAGGCGACGTACGCCGTGGCCGCGACCGTCGCGGCCCCCACCCCCAGGGGCAGGGCGAGGCGTCGCCAACGAGGAGCGGACTCCGTCGTCGGTGACGCCTCGCGCTGCAGCGTCAGCACGCTCAGTTGCCGGACACGGCCGCGAGGCCGCCCAGGAAGAGGAACCAGATGAGCGAGAGCGCGAGGAGCACCATGCCGACGATGCCGAGGATCCGGCCGATGACGACGATCTGTCGGTTGCCGTAGCGCGCCGGGTCGGCGTCGATCTCCTTGAGGGCGTTGTTGCCCATGACGAAGGCCGCGATGCCCAGCGGCGAGCAGCACACGAGCGAGAGGATGCCCAGCACGAGGATGGTGATCCCCTTGGGGTGGTCCACCGGTCCGCCCATGCCACCGGCCGGCGGCGGCGGGGCTCCGTAGCCTCCCTCACCCGAGCCCGGCGGGGGCGGCGGGGGAGGCGGGGTCGATCCGTAGTCAGACATGAGTTCCCTCTCAACGATCATCGCGGGGAGTGGTCACACCCCCGTGCCGAGGTTGCCTCGGCGGCGCCGATCCTCGCACAGTGAGGAGCGCTTTATCGACCCTTTCCGGCCGATCCCACGTGTCGATCAGCGTGCGCGGCGGCTGCGAGCGATCTCGTAGAGGGTCACTCCGGTGGCGATCCCGGCATTCAGCGACTCGACGGCGGAGCTCATCGGCACCGAGACGATCTGGTCGCAGTGCTCGCGCACGAGCCGCGACAGCCCCTTGCCCTCGGAGCCGACGACCACCACGAGCGGCTCCGACGCCAGCTCGAGGTCGGGCAGCTCGACGTCGCCGTCCATGTCGAGGCCGATGATGAAGAAGCCGGCCTTCTTGTAGTCCTCGAGGGCCCGGTTCAGGTTGGTGGCCTGCGCCACCGGGATGCGCGCCGCGGCACCGGCGGACGACTTCCACGCGGATGCCGTCATCCCGGCCGAACGGCGGCTCGGCACCACCACGCCGTGACCCCCGAACGCCGCCACCGAGCGCACGATGGCCCCCAGGTTGCGCGGGTCGGTGATGCCGTCGAGGGCCACGACGAGCGGGACGCCCGGCAGCTCGGGGTCGATCAGGTCGCTCGGGTGCGCGTAGTCGTAGGGCGGCACCTGCAGGGCGAGCCCCTGGTGGACGGCCCCGTCGGTGAGCCGGTCGAGCTCGCCCCTCGGGGTCTCGAGCACCGGGATGGCGCGCTCGGTCGCGATCTTGAGGGCCTCGCGCACCCGGTCGTCGGAGTCGATCCGCCCGGCGACGTACATCGTCGTGGCGGGGACGTCGGTGCGCAGCGCCTCGAGCACCGAGTTCCGTCCGGCCACCATCTCGCTGCTGGCCTTGTTCTTGCGGGTGCTCGTGCGACCCGAGTGACCCCGACCGCCCTCCCCGCGCTTGTCCGACGTCTTGGCGGCCTTGTGCGCCTTGTGGTTCGGGCGGTCCCCGGCCTTCGGCGTCGGACCCTTGCCCTCCAGCCCGCGCCGACGCTGTCCCCCGGAGCCGACCTGGGGCCCCTTCTTGTTGCCCGTGCGCACAGCGCCACGGCGTTGGGAGTTACCGGCCATCGTCATTCACCTCGTCCTCGGGCGAGGGACCAGCGGGCACCTGCTGCGGTGTCCTCCAGCGCGATCCCCGCCGCGGTCAGCTCGTCGCGGATCGCGTCCGCCGTGTCGTAGTCGCGCGAGGAACGGGCCTGGGCTCGTGCCTGGATCCGCCCGCGGACGAGGGCGTCGAGGCTCGCGAGCGCGTCGGTCGCCGCCTCCGAGTCGCCGGCCGACCAGGCCGGGTCGAGCGGGTTGACGCCGAGCACGTCGGTCATCGCGATGACGAGCCGAGCGATCGCCGCGGCATCCTCGTGGTCGCCGTCGTCGAGGGCGGTGTTGCCCGCCCGGACCATCTCGTGGACCACCGCGAGTGCGCCCGAGACCCCGAGGTCGTCGTCCATCGACTGCCGGAACTCCTCGGGAAGCTCCTCCGTGCCGGTGGGGGCCGCGGTGGACACCCCCGGCAGCGCCCGCCCGAGGAAGCCCTCGATCCGCTCGACCGCGGTGGCCGACTCCTCGATGGAGCCCTTGTGGAACTCGATCGTCGAGCGGTAGTGCGCCGCCGTCAGGTAGTAGCGCACGGCCAGGGGGCGGTGCTCCTTGACGACCTCGCTGACCCGGAGCGAGTTGCCGAGCGACTTGCTCATCTTCTCCCCGCCCATCGTCACCCAGGCGTTGTGCAGCCAGGTGCGCGCGAAGCCGAGACCGGCCGCGCGGGACTGCGCCTGCTCGTTCTCGTGGTGCGGGAACCGCAGGTCCACCCCGCCTCCGTGGATGTCGAAGGTGTCGCCGAGGTACTTGCGCGCCATGGCCGAGCACTCCAGGTGCCACCCGGGGCGGCCCTCCCCGAACGGGGTCGGCCACGCCGCGGTGGCGGGCTCGTCGGCCTTGCGGCCCTTCCACAGCGCGAAGTCGCGCGGGTCGCGCTTGCCGCGCGGATCGGCGTCCTCCGCCTCGGCCATGTCCTCGACCCTCTGGTGGGTCAGCTCGCCGTAGGCCGGCCAGCTCTGCACGTCGAAGTAGACGTCACCGCTGCCGTCCTCCGCGACGTACGCGTGCCCCTTCTCGATGAGGATCTCCATGAGCTCGACCATCTCGGGGACGTGGCCCGTGGCGCGCGGCTCGTACGTCGGCGGCAGCACCCCGAGGGACGCGAGCGCGTCGGCGGTCTCGGTCTCGTTGCGGTAGGACACGGCATACCAGGCCTCCCCCGAGTCGGCCGACCTCGCGAGGATCTTGTCGTCGATGTCGGTGACGTTGCGGATCAGGGTGACCTCGAGGCCGTGGCCCCGCTCCATCCAGCGCCGGAGCACGTCGAAGGCCACGGCGAAGCGCACGTGGCCGATGTGCGGCGGGGCCTGCGTCGTGAGCCCACAGATGTAGATCCCCGCCTTGCCGGGCACGACGGGGACGAAGTCACGCAGCTCGCGGGACATGGAGTCGAAAAGCCTGAGGGTCACCCGGTCAAGGCTACCGGCGATCCCCGCTCACCCCTGACGCTCGCCCCAGGGGGGCCGGGCGGGAGTCAGAGGTGCTCGACGAAGAAGGCGGCGACGTCGTCGGCGTACTCGGTGATGTAGGCGTAGCCCTCGTACCGTCCCGTCGACGGGTACCGCACCAACGGCAGCGCCCTCGGCGTGGCCTCGACCATCGCCTCGACGTCGGACATCGTGCCCCACGGGTCGCCCGTCCCCTGCACGTACTTCGCGACGGTGTCGGTGAGCAGCGCCGCCGCGACGCCCGGGTCGGCCCTGCTCGGCCGGGGAGCGCGGGCGGCGGCGTAGCACCAGTCGGTGGGGTGCAGGATGGCCGGGCCCTGCTTGCCCAGGTGGTCGCGGGCGAACCGGGCGATGAACGTGCCCGCCCGGTTGGGCTGGATGAGCAGCATCGCCGGGATCGGCTGGCAGTACGGCGCCGCCTCGAGGGCGGTGTTGCCGCCCATCGAGGTGCCGAGCACGCCGACCCGCAGCGGATCGACCTCCGGGCGTCCACGCACGTAGGACATCGCCCCGATGAGGTCACGCGCCTCCCACGCCCCGAAGGTCATCGGCATCCGCGACCCGCTCCGACCGTGGTTGCTGAGGTCGAACATCAGCACGTGCATCCCGGCGTCGTGCACCGCGCGAACGGTGGGCAGGAAGTCGACGTCCCGGTCGTCGAAGGGGACCAGACCCGCGACGTTGCCCGCCCGGTTCCACAGCCACCCGTGCACGAAGACGACGACGGGCCCCGGGACCGCTCCGGTGGGCTCGGCGGGAACGAACCAGCCTTCGAGGGGCACGCCGTCGGTGGCGGTGAAGGCGACCTCCTCACAGGCGAGGTCGACGTCGGCGGGGGTGCGGGTGATGGGTTGGCGCTGCCCGACGACCATCAGCTTGATGAGCGCCAGCGGCCGCGGGAGATCCATGGTCGCGATCCTCCCGCACCGTCGGCGGGAGCGCCAGCACCCGGAAATGGCCTCCCGCGGTCAGTGACCCCGCGCGATCCACTCCTCGAGGTGCGGGCCCTCTGCGCCGATCGACGTCGAGTCGCCGTGGCCGGTGAGGACGACCGTCTCCTCGGGGAGCGGAAGGACCCTGGTGCGCAGCGACTCGATGATCGTCGGGAAGTCGCTGTAGGACCTGCCGGTCGCGCCCGGCCCGCCCTGGAACAGGGTGTCCCCGCTGAAGAGCACCTCCAGTGCCGGTGCGTGGAGGCAGCACGCACCCGGCGCGTGCCCCGGCGTGTGGATCACGGTGAGGTCGACGTCGCCCACCGTGAACACCTGGCCGTCGTGCAGCTCGGCACCGGGCGGGTCGTCCTGGCTCTGGTCCCACAGCACCCGGTCGTCGGGGTGCAGGTACGCCGTTGCGCCGGTCGCGGCGACCAGGTCGACCACCGCGTTGACGTGGTCGTTGTGGCCGTGGGTGCACACGAGCGCGACGACCCTCCGGCCGTGGACCGCCTCGATGATGGCGGCGGCGTCGTGGGCCGCGTCGACGACGAGGCACTCGGTGTCGTCGCCGACCACCCAGACGTTGTTGTCGACCTCCCAGGACCCGCCGTCGAGCTCGAAGACGCCCGAGGTGACCACGCGCTCGACGCGCACACCCCCCGGGGAGGCCGTGACCGGCATCCCGGCCCCGCTCACTTCGTGCCCTCCATGACGACCACCGAGCGCAGCACGTCACCGTGGTGCATCTTGTCGAAGGCCGCCTCCACGTCGGCGATGCCGATCCGCTCGGTGACGAAGGCGTCGAGGTCGAACCGGCCCTGCCGGTAGAGGTCGACGAGCATCGGGAAGTCGCGGGAGGGGAGGCAGTCGCCGTACCAGCTGGACTTCAGCGCTCCACCGCGACCGAAGACGTCGATGAGCGGGAGGGTGATCTGCTTGTCGGGGGTGGGCACGCCGACGAGCACGACGGTGCCGGCCAGGTCGCGGGCGTAGAACGCCTGCTCGTAGGTCTCCGGCCGGCCCACCGCCTCGATGACGACGTCGGCGCCGTTGCCGCCGGTGAGGGCGCGGATGGCCTCGATCGGGTCCTCGGTGCTGGAGTCGACGGTGTGGGTGGCGCCGAAGCCCTTCGCGGCCTCGAGCTTCTTGGCGTCGATGTCGACGGCGATGACGGTCGTGGCACCCGCGACGACGGCCCCCGCGATGGCCGCGTTGCCCACGCCTCCGCAGCCGATGACGGCCACCGAGTCGCCGCGCCCGACGTTGCCGGTGTTGACCGCTGCGCCGAACCCGGCCATCACCCCGCAGCCCAGCAGCCCCACGGCTGCGGCGTCGGCGTCGCGGTCGACCTTGGTGCACTGGCCGGCGGCGACGAGGGTCTTCTCGATGAAGGCACCGATGCCGAGCGCCGGGCTCAGCTCGGTGCCGTCGGTGAGGGTCATCTTCTGGGTGGCGTTGTGGGTGGCGAAGCAGTACCAGGGCTTGCCCTTGAGGCACGCGCGGCACTGACCGCAGACGGCACGCCAGTTGAGGACGACGAAGTCGCCGGGCTCGACCTCGCTCACACCCTCGCCCACCGCCTCGACGGTGCCGGCGGCCTCGTGGCCGAGCAGGAACGGGAACTCGTCGTTGATCCCGCCCTCGCGGTAGTGCAGGTCGGTGTGGCACACCCCGCACGCCTCGATCCTCACGACGACCTCACCGGGGCCGGGGTCGGGGACGACGACGTCGACGAGCTCGACCTCGGCTCCCTTGGCACGCGAGATGACACCCTTGACGGTCTGGGACACGGCGGACTCCTCGGCTGCGACGCTGCTGTCGCCGCCACCGTAGCCCGGATGCCGTGGGCACCGGTCTGGCGGGTGCCGGAGCCCGAGGTGTTGCGCCTCGGTCCCGCCGGTTGCGCCCTCGTGGGGCCGGTCCAGGTGGGGCTGGTCTCGTCGTGCGTTCGACGTCAGGGTCGGGAGGGGATGACGAGGGCAGTGGCGATCGCGGCTGCTCCCTCGCCGCGGCCGGTGAGGCCCAGGCCGTCGGTCGTGGTGCCGCTCACGGACACCGGCGCGCCCACGGCATCCGACATCGCCGACTCGGCCTCGGCACGCCGGGTGCCGACCTTCGGGGTGTTGCCGACGACCTGGACCGCGACGTTGCCCACCTCGAAGCCCGCGTCGCGCACGAGACGAGCCGCCTCCGCGAGCAGCGTGACACCGGAGGCGCCGGCCAGCTCGGGCCGAGAGGTCCCGAAATGGGCTCCCAGGTCGCCGATGCCGGCTGCTGAGAACAGGGCGTCGCACGCCGCGTGGGCCGCCACGTCGGCGTCGGAGTGTCCGTCGAGGCCCCGCTCACCGGGCCAGCGCAGCCCGGCGACCCACAGCTCGCGGTCGGAGCCGTCGGGCGCGAGGGCATGCACGTCGACGCCGACGCCGACCCTGGGCAGATCCGGCATTCGCGCTCCTTGGTCGAGGTGGCGGGCCACTCAGCAGAGGTTGGTGCTCGAACCACATGTTCCTGCCTGTGGTTCGAGCACGAAGGTCTGCTAGCAGAGGTTAGCGGGAGGCGAGGAGGCGCTCGGCGTGGGCGAGGTCGTCGACGGTCGTGACCTTGAAGGCGTCGGCGTGGCCCTCGACCACCACGACGCGCTCCCCCATCGCCTCGACGAGCGCCGCGTCGTCGGTGGCCGCCAGACCACTGCGGTAGGCCGCGTCGAGCACCTCCCGGCGGAACCCCTGGGGTGTCTGCACCGCGCGCAGGGCACCTCGGTCAGGGGTTCCGGTGATGGCGCCGGTGGCATCCACCGTCTTGATCGTGTCGACGACGGCCAACCCCGGAACCGCTCCGGCGGCACCCCCGAGGACCGCCTCGACGACCCGGCCGAAGACCTCCAGCGGCGTGAGGCACCGGGCGGCGTCGTGCACCAGCACGACGTCGACATCGGCAGCCAGAGCGGCAAGACCGGCCGCGACCGAGTCGGTGCGCTCTGCGCCCCCCGACACGACGTGCGCACCGGGCGGCAGCACGACACCGCGCCACAGGTGGTCGGAGTGCTCCATCGGGTCGTCGTGCCCGCGGGGGGCAACGACGACCAGGGACCTCAGCTGGGGCAGCTGCTCGATGGTCGCGATGGCGTGGGCGAGCAACGGGCGACCGGCGAGGTGCACGAACGCCTTGGGCACCCCGGCGCCGAGGCGTGTGCCGGACCCCGCCGCAACGACGACGACGCCGACGCTGCACGGGGCAGCGTCGGCGTCGATCACGTCAGTGGTGGGCGTGGGCCCGGGATCAGGACGCGAGGACCTCGTCGAGGATGACCTCGGCCTTGTCCTCGTCGGTCTTCTCCGCGAGCGCGAGCTCGGACACGAGGATCTGGCGGGCCTTGGCGAGCATGCGCTTCTCGCCGGCGGACAGGCCACGGTCCTTGTCGCGGCGCCACAGGTCGCGCACGACCTCGGCCACCTTGATGACATCACCGGAGGCGAGCTTCTCGAGGTTGGCCTTGAAGCGGCGCGACCAGTTGGTCGGCTCCTCGGCGAACGGGGTGCGGAGCACCTCGAAGACCTTGTCGAGGCCCTCCTTCGAGACGACGTCACGGACTCCGACGAGGTCGCAGTTCTCAGCCGGTACCTCGATGACCAGGTCGCCTTGCGCGACCTTGAGCTTGAGGTACAGCTTCTCCTCTCCGCGGACCGTGCGCTTCTTGATCTCTTCGATGCGCGCAGCCCCGTGGTGGGGGTACACGACCGTCTCGCCGACCTTGAAAACCATGTGTTGTTTTCCCCTTTCGCGACCCCAAGGATACCACGCAGGGTCCGACCCTCCGAACTGAAAGGGATGCCGTTTGTGCAGGTCAGCGGCCCGAAAAGACCTCACGGGCAGGTGGATCAGGTCTTGACAGATGCCCGAGGTCGTGCTTCGCGCGGGGTGCGGGCGCGGGGTTGAGCACCGCCTTCGCCCGGGTTCGACACACCCACCACGCGCGATCACGGAGAATGGATATCCTTGCTCCGTGACGAACCGACGATCAGCGCTCGTGAGCGCCAGCGGGCTGGCTGCAGCCGCTCTCCTGATGTCCGGCTGTGCGGTCTTCTCCCCCGTGCAGACCGACGTGAACTACCTCCCGGGCGACGGAACCCAGCTCGAGATGCCGGGCCTCGGGCTGCGCAACCTCGTGGTCGTCACCGACGAGCTGGGCGCTCCGGGCGTCCTGGTGGGGCAGGCCGTCAACCTCGGGGACGTGCCCATCCAGGTGACGTTCGCCGTGGAGGGATCGTCCACGCCGGCGGCCGCGACGGTGCCGGCGTTCGCCGCCACGCCGATCGCCCAGACGCCCACCCGCGTCGACATCGACTCCGTGCCCGCAGCGCCGGGCGGGATGGTCACCATGGTCATCGCGACGCGCGAGGCCGGGCAGAACCTCGTCCAGGTGCCCGTCCTCCGTGCGCAGGGCCAGTACGACGGCCTGCTCGACCAGCAGTGAGCGGGGGCCGAGGCTCGCAGGTGCCGGATCAGGCCTCGAGCGTATAGCGCAGTTTGCGCACGGTGAGGGGTCAGGCCTCGAACTTGTAGCCCAGTCCGCGCACGGTCAGGATGTGCACCGGGTTGGCCGGGTCGGTCTCGACCTTCGCGCGCAGCCTCTTGATGTGCACGTCCAGGGTCTTGGTGTCGCCGACGTAGTCGCTGCCCCAGACCCGGTCGATGAGCTGGATGCGCGTGAGCACCCTCCCGGCGTTGCGCAGCAGCATCTCGAGCAGCTCGAACTCCTTGAGGGGGAACGAGGTCTGGTCGCCGCCGACGGACACGACGTGGCGCTCCACGTCCATGCGCACCGGGCCGGCCTCCAGGGTCGTCGGCAGCAGCTCCTCCGGCTCGGCCTGGCGCCGTAGCACCGCCTTGATCCGCGCCAGGAGCTCGCGCGAGGAGTAGGGCTTGGTGACGTAGTCGTCGGCACCCAGCTCGAGCCCCACCACCTTGTCGATCTCACTGTCCTTCGCAGTCAGCATGATGACCGGGACGTTCGAGCGCTGCCTCAGCGCGCGACACACGTCGACGCCCGACAGGCCCGGCAGCATGAGGTCCAGCAGGACGAGGTCGGCGCCCGTGGAGTCGAACTCGGTCAGCGCGTCGTTTCCGTTCTCGGCGACCGAGACCTCGTAGCCCTCCTTGCTCAACAGGTAGGAGAGCGGGTCGGAGAACGAGATCTCGTCTTCGACGATCAGGATGCGCGTCATGCGGTGTCTTCTCCTCGTGCGGCGCCGACCGTGGTGTGGTCGGCGTCGGTTTCGTCTGCGGGGGGCCGGTCGGCCGCCGCAGGAAGTCTCATCGTGAAGGTCGAGCCGCGCCCCTCCTGGCTCCACACCGCCACGTCGCCGCCGTGGTTGGCGCAGATGTGCTTGACGATCGCCAGGCCCAGGCCCGTGCCCCCGGTGGCGCGCGAACGCGCCGCGTCCACGCGGTAGAAGCGCTCGAAGATCCGCTCCTGCTCGCCGGCCGGGATGCCCTGACCCTGGTCGGTGACGGTGACCTCCACGGTCTCCCCCACCCGGCGCGCCCCCACGCCCACCCTGGTGTCGGCGTCGCTGTAGTTCACGGCATTCGTCACGAGGTTGCCAACGGCTGTCACGAGGAGGTCGGCGTCGCCGAACACGCGCAAGCCGTCCTCGGTGGCGACCTGGACCTCGATGGAGCGTGCCTCCGCAGCGACCCGCACCCGGTCGACCGCCTCGCCGACGACCTCTCCCACGTCGACCAGCACCGGCTCGTGCAAGGTGTCGGCGACCTGCAGGCGCGAGAGGTCGACGATCTCCTGGATGAGCCTGCTCAGGCGGGTGGACTCGACCTGGATCCGCTGCGCGAACCGGGTGACGGCCTCGGGGTCGTCCTTGCCGTCGAGGACCGCCTCGGCGAGCAGCGAGATCCCCCCGACCGGAGTCTTGAGCTCGTGGCTGACGTTGGCGACGAAGTCGCGGCGGATCTCCTCGACCCGCCGGGCATGCGTCAGGTCCTCCGCGAGGACCAGGACGTGGGACAGCCCGAGCGGGGCGAGCCGCACGCGCATCACCGCGCTCGCCTGCGCCGTCGGTCCCCGGGCGAGGTCGAGCTCCACCTCGCGGATCATCCCGTCGCGTCGCACGCTCCGGGCGAGGTCGCGCAACTCCTGGTGCACGAGCTCGCCGTGTCGCACGAGACCGTGGCTGACCGCCGACGCAGAGGTGTTGACGACGGCGTCGGACCCGTCGATGACGACCGCGATCGAGCGGAGCACGGACAACACGTCGCCGACCCCCGGGGGAAGCGAGGAGTCGTCGGCCAGGACGGGCGCGTCGAGCGAGCGCTCCGACCAGCGCGTCGCCACGGCGGCGGCGGCCCCGATGGCGAGACCGAGCGCCCCGCCGAGCGTTGCCGCGATCGTGGGGTCCACGCCGACTAGGGTACGGCCGTGTGGGGCCGTGACCGGCCAGGTCCCCGGCCCCGGGTCGGGCGTGCCAGAAGTTCACCTCGGGGGCGCCTCCAGTTCACCGCGGGCTGCGACAGTCGCGACGGCAGCACACCACCCACCCCTGGAGGACCCACCGTGATGCGTAAGGCATTCCACGAGGAGCTCGACCGAATCGCAGAGACCCTCGTCGAGATGACCCGGCTCGCGTCCTCGGCGATGAACCGCGCCACCACGGCGCTGCTCGACGCGGACGTCACGCTCGCGGACTCGGTCATCGCCGCGGACGTCGAGATCGACGCGCGCCGCGAGGAGCTGGATCTGATGTCCTTCGACCTCCTCGCCCTCCAGCAGCCGGTCGCCACCGACCTCCGGGTGATCGTCACGAGCATGCGGATGAGCAGTGACATCGAGCGGATGGGCGACCTCGCGCGGCACGTGGCCAAGGTGGCCCGGCTGCGGTACCCGGAGTCCGCCGTCCCCGCCGAGCTTCGCGCCACGATCCTGCAGATGGGGCAGGTCGCCGAGCGCATCGTCACCAAGGCCGGCTCGGTGATCGCCGCCCGCGACGTCGAGGCCGCGAAGCAGATCGAGCGCGACGACGACGCCATGGACGACCTGCACCGCGAGCTGTTCAGCCACGTCACCGGCGGTTCGTGGACGCACGGCACCGAGGCCGCCGTCGACATCACCCTGCTCGGTCGCTACTACGAGCGGTTCGCCGACCACGCGGTGTCCGTCGGGCACCGGGTCATCTGGCTCGTGACCGGCGAGTACGACCCGGCGTCGGAGGACAGCCACGAGGATGCCGAGGACGGCGCGGCGGTCGGGGACTGAGCGGCGTTCCCCTGCCGCACCTGCGCCACGGGCGTAGGGTCGGAGCCGTGACGGACGACCATGTACGCCGGGCGGTGACCGAGGACTACAGCGGCGAGCTCGAGGAGCTCGAGGAGCTCGCCGAGTGGGATGTGCCGGATGGCTCGAGCGGCGTTCTCCCGGACGAGAAGACGTGGCAGCAGGGCTACCCCTACGACACCAAGCTCCCACGCAAGGACTACGAGAAGACCAAGCGCCGGTTGCAGATCGAGCTGCTCAAGCTGCAGCTCGACGTCAAGGAGAACGGCTCGAAGCTCCTCGTCATCTGCGAGGGCCGGGACGCCGCCGGCAAGGGCGGGGCGATCAAGCGCTTCATGGAGCACCTCAACCCACGCGGGGCCAGGGTGGTCGCGCTGGAGAAGCCCACGGACCTCGAGCGCACCCAGTGGTACTTCCAGCGCTACGTCCAGCACCTGCCCAGCGGCGGCGAGCTCGTGTTCATGGACAGGTCCTGGTACAACCGCGCGGGTGTCGAGCGCGTCATGGGCTACTGCACCCCCACCCAGTACCTCGAGTTCATGCGTGAGACCCCGGAGTTCGAACGCATGCTGGTGAACTCCGGCATCCGCTTGGTGAAGCTGTGGTTCTCCGTGAGCCGGCTCGAGCAGGCGACCCGCTTCGCCGCGCGCCAACAGGACCCGGTGCGCCAGTGGAAGCTCTCCCCCACTGACCTCGCCAGCCGGGACAAGTGGGACGCCTACACCGAGGCCCGCGAGGCGATGTTCTTCTACACCGACACGGGCGACGCGCCGTGGACGGTGATCAAGAGCAACGACAAGAAGCGCGCCCGGCTCGAGGCCTTCCGCGTCATCTTGGGGCAGGTCGACTACGCGGCCAAGGACCACGAGGTCGTCGGCGCCCCGGACCCGCTCATCGTCGGGCCACCCACGCGCATCTACGAGCAGGGCGAGCACACCGAGCGGGTTCTCCCGCGCCTGTGACACCCTAGCGTTGACCCCACCCCTGACACGGGAGCGCGCCCGGGAGACACTGGGGCCGTGACACTGAGGGTCGAGGACGACTTCGCGGAGTTCGTCGCGGCCAGATGGCCGGACCTCGAAGCCGTCGCCCTCGTCACGACCCTGGAGCCACGCCAGGCCCGGGACGCGACCAGTGCCGGCCTCGCGCGTCTCCGGGCCGACTGGGACGAGGTGCTGGAGGAGGGGGCACCGACCCTGCGCGCCAGGCGCGAGGTGGTCGCCCGTGCCCTGGGCAGCGGCGCGGCGGTCGACCACGGCCGCGGCGCCGCCGGCGGCACCCCAGGGGGCAGCCTGCCGGGACACGGCACCGGGCCCGTCGGCGCGTCCGCCCCGCGCGACGACCTCCCGCCCGACGACCTCCCGCCCGACCCGGTCGCGGACGCCCTCTGGGCCGCCCTGCTGACAGCGACCCCCGCCCAGCGCGCGGTCCTCGCCTGCCGGTCGGTGTGGGACCTCGACGTCGGCGAGACCGCCCACCTGCTGGAGGTGCCGGTCGCCGAGGCCGAGGAGCACGACCGCGCCCTCCAGGAGCAACTCGCCGCTGCCCATGCCCAGGGCCGGGCCGAGGGCGGGCAGGGTGAGGCGCCGTGGCTGCTCACGGACGATGTGTCAGCCCTGCTGGACCTGCTCCTCGACGGCCAACCGGATCCGCCCGACCCGGCCGCCCTCGTCGCCGCCGCGGGTGGGGTGCGCCGACGGACGCTGGTGCTCGGCGGAACCGCCCTGCTGGCGACAGCGGCCGCGGGGTGGGCCATCACCCGGTCCGCCACCGAGGACGACGACGTGCCCGGGCCCAGCACCTCGGCAGCCGGACCGGCCGATGCCGTCTGGGCCTCAACCCAGACCTGGCCGGCGCGCGGCAGCCTGGCCGACGACCAGGGCGTCCTGGGGTTGATCCTCTCCCGGACGTCCTCCGGGTCCCGACTGCTCTATGCCGACGACATCGGCGACCAGCGCATCGTCATCGCGGCCGCGCTGAGGATCCCCGGCGCACCCGACGGGACGCTCCTGCGCGTGTGGCAGGGCCCCCGGGACGAGCTCCCAGACGCCCTCGAGGAGGTCGACCTTCCCATCTCCCAGATCGACGGGGTCAACGACGTCGTCGCCGCCCACCTGCCGCAGGGCTCGGGCTCGGCCCTCGTCGTCCTCACCCGACCGACCGTGGGCACCGCCCAGGTCTCCCGCCACGTCCGCCCGACGCGCGCCGGCGCCCTGGATCGGGAGTGGGAGCCGCTGCCCCTGGAGGACGGGATCGGGGTCGACGTGTCGCCTCTCCAGATGTCCTCCTCGATGCGGGTGCGGGTGGCGGGGTACGACGGCCCACCGGCCAACCCGAGCACCCTCTGGCTCGACTCGTCGCTGGCCTCCGACGGCGCCGACGGCGCGGCCGCGGATGCCGCCGAGTACGTCGCTCGCGCGACCGGGGACCCCGTGGCAGCCATCTCGAGCACCGTGGCCGTCGACAGCGTCGCTGACGGGAGCGTTCTCGACCCACTGGCTGCCCCGGACGCCGAAGGTGTCGGCCGGGTCGTCGTCATCGCGACCCGGACCCCCGACGGCGCCACGCTGCGGTCCGTGCTCGCCACGGACGACGGGCGCAGCAACGCCGGCACGGTGGTCCTGGAGCCCGTGACGCTCGTCCCCGCCGACACGATCGACGACCCGGTCGTGCTGAGGATCTCGGACGCGGAGCCGGGCCGGGGCCGCTTCCTCGTCATCGCACCCGGCGCCGCCAGCGCCCAGCTCCTCGCCACCCTCCCGAGCCCGTACCCGATGTCGAAGGAGACCCCCTTCACGGGGGACACCTCGATCATCACCCTCGTCGACGCCGACGCCGCTGCCGCCTTCACCCTCGTGCTGGGCGACGCCGACGGCGAGGAGATCTACCGGGGGGTGGCCCCGGTGGGCACCTGGCTGCTCGACCTGTTCCCCCCGTGACCGCGCAGGCGCGCTCAGCATCCCTGGTTGGCGTGCTGCTGGGTCGCTGCGCTCCTGCGCTCCTGAGGTGCTGCGCTCCCGCGCTCAGCGTCCCTGGTTGGCGACGGCTGCGGCGGCCTCGGCGGCCGCGGTCGGGTCGAGGTACTGGCCCGGCTCGGTCGGCATGAAGTCGTCGCCAAGGCGGTAGAGCAACGGCATGCCGGTGGGGATGTTGAGCCCGGCGATGTCGTCGTCGCTGATGCCGTCGAGGTGCTTGACCAGGGCGCGCAACGAGTTGCCGTGGGCGGTGACGAGGACGGTGCGACCCTCGGCGAGGTCCGCGCGGATGTCGCTCTGCCAGTAGGGCATCATCCGCGGAATGACGTCGGCGAGGCACTCGGTGAGCGGCACGTCGACACCGTCGTAGCGAGGGTCGCCGGACTGGTCGAACTCGCTTCCCTTCTCGATCTCCGGGGGCGGGGTGTCGAAGCTGCGACGCCACAGCATGAACTGCTCGTCACCGTACTTCTCCCGCGTCGCTGCCTTGTCGAGCCCCTGGAGCGCGCCGTAGTGACGCTCGTTGAGACGCCACGAACGGCGCACCGGGATCCAGTGGCGGTCGCACGCGTCGAGCGCGAGGTTGGCGGTGGTGATCGCGCGTCGGAGTACCGAGGTGTGCACGACGTCCGGCAACAGCCCGGCATCCCGCATCAGCTCACCGCCGCGCACCGCCTCGGCGCGGCCCTTGTCGGTGAGGTCGACGTCGACCCAGCCCGTGAAGAGGTTCTTCTGGTTCCAGTCGGACTCGCCGTGGCGCAGGAGGATCAGCGTGTGTGCCGTCATGCCGCCCACCCTACCGAGGCTCAGGCCCGCGGTGGCGGGTCGCCCGGGCGCTGGAGGATCTCGCGGAACGCCTCGAGGTTGCGCAGGCTCTCCCCGCGCGAGACCCGCCACTCCCACTCCTTGCGCATCGAGGAGAGGAAGCCCAGGACGAGAAGCTCGTTGAACGGGTCGTCGGCCGCCGACAGGACCGCCCCGAGGAGGTCGTCGAGGTGGGCGGCGTCCACGGCGCGCAGCGGCACCCGCCCGGTGAGGTAGACGTCGCCCGAGGTGTCCACGGCATACCCGATGCCGGGCAGCTTCAGGTTGCGGCGCAGGAGGAACCGGTAGACCGCCTCGTGGTTCTCGTCGGGGTTGCGCACGACGAAGGCCGACAGCGACATCGACTCCTCCCCCACGACGAGGGACGTGACCGTCGTCAGCTTCTTCTCTCCCGGCAGGGTGACGACGAACTCCCCGTCGCGCGCGCCGGGCTCCCAGTCCAGGCCGGAGTCCTCGAGGTAGGCCGCGACGGTGTCGGCCGCCGCCGCCCGGTCGGTCACGGGATCACCGCGGTCGGGATGCCGGCCAGGGTCTCCGACTCGTTGATCGAGGACTCACGCGGCCGGGCGATCGCATCGGCATAGACCTCGGCGAGGCGCTCGGCGGTGCGCGACCAGCCGAAGCCGGCCGCGTGCTCGACCGCTCGCCGGGAGAGTGCCGCGCGACGCTCGGGGTCGAGCACGACCGACCCCAGCGCGGTGGCCCAGTCAGCGGTGTCGTGCCCGTCCACGAGGAGCCCCGCGTCACCCACCGCCGTCGGCAGGCCCCCGACGTTCGCTGCAACGACGGGAGTGCCGCACGCCTGCGCCTCGACGGCCACGAGGCCGAAGGACTCGCTGTGTGACGGAACCGCGACGACGTTCGCGGCGCGGTACCACTGTGCGAGCGTGGGCCGGTCGACCGGGGGGACGAGACGCAGGAGGTCCCCCACCCCGAGCGAGTCCGCGAGGGACTTCAGGCCCATCGGGTTGCGCACGGCGGAGCCGCTCTCACCCCCGAGGATGCCGATGACGAGGCGGTCACGGATGCCGGGCCGGCGCCGCGCCAGCTCGGCTGCAGCCCGCACCAGCACGTCGGGAGCCTTGAGCGCCTGGATGCGCCCGACGAACAGCAGGAGGATCGAGTCGGCCGCGACGTCGAGGGCGAGGCGCGCCTCTGCCATCGACCCGGGCCGGAAGTTCGCGAGGTCGACACCGGGTTCGGCCACCGCCACCCGGTCCGGGTCGGCGCCGTAGAGGTCGATGAGCTCGGCCGCTTCGCGCTCGGTGTTGGCCACGAGGCGATCGGCGGCCTCGACGACCTGGGCCTCACCGATCTCGCGGCCCCTGGGCTCAGGCTCGTCACCGTCGGCGAGGTGCAGGTTCTTCACCCGCGCCATCGTGTGCATCGTGTGGATGAGCGGCACACCCCAACGGTCTGCGGCGAGCCACCCGACCTGACCGGAGAGCCAGTAGTGCGAGTGCACCACGTCGTAGTAGCCGGACGGGGCGTACGCGGCAACCCGCATCATCCCGGCCGCGAAGGCGCACAGCTGGCCGGGCAGGTCCTCCTTGGACAACCCCTCGTACGGGCCGGCGGCGACGTGGCGCACCATCACCCCCGGCTCCACCTCGACCGCGTCGGCCTGGGCGGCGCTCGTCTTGCGGGTGAACAGGTCGACGGCGACACCGCGGGTCGCCAGCTGGCGGGCCACCTCGAGGACATAGACGTTCATCCCCCCGGCATCGCCGGACCCGGGTTGGGCCAGGGGCGAGGTGTGCACGGTCACCATGGCCACCCGGGTGTGCACTGAGGGAGCCGCGTCGGTCATGGCTCCGAGTGTGTCACGGCGTCCTGGGCTGGCGGTCGTGGCGGCGCAACGACCGGTCGGGGTCATCACCCGCGGCACGACGAACCCGAACCGGCTCCGGCGGTGCGGGTGCTGGCTCGCCGGCCCGCGGGCCTGGCGGCTTCGGCGGTATGCCGGGGAGCGCCCGGTCGTCGTCCGCGCGTTCAACGTGCTCCGGCCCGCCAGTCACCCTACGCGCCCTACGGGTCCGACAGCGCTTCCTGGCGACGGTCACGGCACTGGGCGACGCCGGGTGGTCCGTCCTGGAGGGTCCTTCGCGCCGGCGGCTCGGTGAGCTGACCGTCGCGTGGGCCCGATGTGGCACCTCACCAAGGGCCGTAGGGCCCCTGGTCCGACCCCCCGCCACGGCCGGTCACCCGGTCCAGGGCCGGCTTCACGTCGGCGAGGTAGACCCCGGCCGCGATGACCGAGACGATCGCGAGGAAGCCGAGACCACCGAGCGAGACGAAGCCCAGGAGGACGGCGGCCCCGGTGACGAGCAGCCAGAACTGCTTGGTCCGCTTCCCGGCTGCCACGAAGGCATCCGGGCGCCGCCGCACGCAGTCGAAGACGGCGAAGACCTCCACGCCGATGGCCACGACGGAGAGCAGGAGGACGATCGCACTCTGGGTCTGCCCGAGGATCTGCATGGGGACAGCGTAGGTGTCAGACGTCGAGGACGATGGTCACGGGCCCGTCCGCGACGAGGTCGATGTCCATGTGCGTCCCGAACCGACCGGTCGCGACCTCGACCCCGCGGGCGCGCAGCGCGGCGACGACCTGGTCCACGACGGGCTCGGCCACGTCTCCGGCGGCGGCCGCATTCCACGAGGGGCGGCGCCCCTTGCGGGTGTCCGCGTAGAGCGTGAACTGGCTGACGACGAGCACCGGCGCCTGCTCGTCGGTGACGGATCGCTCGCCGTGCAGGATCCTGAGGTCGGCGATCTTGCGGGCCATCGTCGCCACCTGATCTGGACCGTCGTCGTGGGTCACCCCGACGAGGGCGACGAGTCCGGGGCGGTCGATCCGGCCGACGACCTCGCCGTGGACCGTGACAGCCGCGCGGGCCACTCGCTGGAGGACCGCTCGCACCGTGCCCTCAGATCCCGACCGCGATGACGGACCCGACCGGTTCGCCGTGGCCGAGGACCGGTGCCTGCTCCAGCACGCCGTAGGCGTCAGACTCCACCCCGAGGTGGCGCAGCAGCGCCGCAACCACGACGGGCCGGGCTCGTTGACCCCCGTCGGCGATCTTCAGGGCGACGCCGCGGCCGTCGGCCAGCCCGACGGCATACACCGCCTCGGCACCGTCCTTGGCGATCGCGCCCTCGGTGCCACGGATCAGGGCGGTCACGTCACGGCGGGTGCCGCCGAGGAACTCCGGGTGAGCGCGGATGGCACCGGCGACGCGACCCTCGAGAGTGTCGGGCGGTGCGGCGGCGACCCGTCCGAACGCTCGGGCGAGGCCGGCCGTCGAGATGGCCATCACGGGGGCGCCACAGCCGTCGGTGGCCGTGGCCGCAACGGGTTCGCCGGCGAGGTCCTCGATGGTGCTGGCCATCAGCTGCTGCAGGGGGTGGTCGGGGTCGCGGTACGTGGCGCTGTCCCACCCGGCGATGCGGCACGTCGCGAGCATGGCCGCGTGCTTCCCGGAGCAGTTCTGGGCGATCGGGAGGGGTGCCTGCCCGATGGCCAGCCAGGCGTCGCGCTCCTGCGGGTCATAGGGCAGGTCCGGGGTGTTCTGGAGGTCCGCCTCGGTGAGGCCGGCGGCGGCGAGAATCTCGCGGACCGCGTCGAGGTGGAAGGGCTCCCCGGAGTGGCTGGCGCAGGCGAGGGCCAGGTGGTGCGGGGGAAGGTCGAGCCCGGCGCGCAGCATGGCGATGGCCTGGAGCGGCTTGTTCGACGAGCGGGGAAACACCGGGTCGTCAGCGGCGCCCCAGCTGTGGACGAGCGCCCCGTCCGGTCCGGTGACGGCTGCCGT
The DNA here is from genome assembly GCA_963730365.1 of uncultured Actinomycetota bacterium. Classification (GTDB taxonomy): domain Bacteria; phylum Actinomycetota; class Actinomycetes; order Actinomycetales; family Dermatophilaceae; genus Fodinibacter. Next base: position 45,198 of record CAVSRM010000010.1, read on the forward strand.
CCCGCGGTGGGCGGACTCGACGACACCGCCGCGGGTCACCTGAGCCAGGACGGGGGCGTCGGCGAGGGCGGGCGGTGTGGTCATCTTGTCTGCGGGCACGCGCCGACACTACCCAGACACAACGAACGACCGGGGGCCGGTCGAGCCGGCCCCCGGTCGTCGGGGGTGTCACCAGGAAGGGGAAACCCGGTGACGGGTGCTGGGTAGGTCAGTCGCCGACCTTCTCGGCAGCGTCCTCCACAGCCTTGGGGGCCGCGGCGGCGGTCTTCTTGGCGCTGGTGGTCGCGCCCTTCGCCGACGCGGTGGCCTTCTTGCTGGCGTTCTTCGTGGTGGTCGAGGTGCGCTTGGCCGCGGTGCGGGTGCGCTTCGCCGACTTCGTGGCCTCGGTCTGGGCGACCTTGGTCTCCTCGGCGAGCGAGTCCGTGACGACGTCGGCGACCTTGGCGGCCTCCTTGCGACCGGTGGTGATGGTGGCCTTGGCCGAGCGCTCGACCTGGACGGCCGCGTTGCGGGTGGCCGTGACGGCACCCTTGGCCTGCGCCACGGTGGTGTTCGCCTGGCCAACGAGGTCCTGGGTGGACTTCTGCTTGCGGATGCGGTTGACGAGGCTCTTGCCGCGGTTGGCGAGGTCGTCGTAGCCCTCGGACACCTTGCCGCCGAAGACCATGGACTGGTTGATGGCGACGGCCGGGATCTCCTTGACCTGGTCGGCGACCTTGGTCGCACGGGCCTGGAGGGCGGTCGGCTCGAGGTCGGCGCTCAGCTCGGTGCTGAACGTGGTGGCGCGGACGCGGGCGTCGCGAACCTTCTCGACGGCGAGGTCGGTCACGCCGACGGCGGCGAAGAACGGGGTGGTGTCGACAGTCTTCTTGAGATCCTCGATGACGGACATGCTGTGCTCCTTCGGGTGGTGACTGATGAGATGTGGGGCCGGCGTCATTGCCGGGGGTCGTCCTCGACGTAGGACACGTAGATGTCGAGGAGCGCCTTCTTCTGCCGGGCGGTGAGGATTGCGTCATCCGCGATTGCTCGGCGGACGTCGCTGCCTCCCGTGTGCGCGGTGACGTCTTCGTCGAGGATTCCTGCCTTGACGTAGAGCGACTCCGCGGAGACCTCCAGTCCCTTCGCCAGCTGCTGGAGGATCTCGGCGCTCGGGCGCTTGAGACCTCGCTCGATCTGGGAGAGGTAGGGGTTGGAGACCCCGGCGAGCTCGGACAGCTGACGGAGGGACAGCTTGGCGGACTGACGCTGCTCTCGCAGGTAGTCGCCGAGGCTGCTGCCCAGCTCGTTCAGCGGGTTCGGGCTCATGACTCAAGTATGCTTGCTCTAGTTAGCAAAATGCAAACTGGAGCAAGCGTGAGGGTGGTCACAGGTGCTCAGGGGCGCCTGCTTGCTCGTCGGTGACCTGCCCCGAATACCGCCCTCAGCACACTACGGGTTGCTCGCCCCCACGAAGCAAATCGAGAGCGCCCCCCGTGACGAGGCACACCTCAAAGCTGCTAGACCCCGGGACGCACTTCTCGAATCTGCTCGCCCCCAGCGAGCAGACCCGGGCCCGCCTCCCCCGGCGATGCATCGTTGGACACTGCTCGACGGTGGGGGGCAACCCTCGCATGTGCTCGCCCCCAGCGAGCAGCAACTGGCTTGCCTCCCCTGGCGATGCATTTTTGAGAAGTGCTCGACCACGGGTGGCAAGTCTCAAGGTTGCTCGCCCATGGGGGGCAAACCGTAGCGGCGGGAGGGGGTGGGGTTGCCCTCAGGCCGCGGCGGTCTCGCGGCGACGCAGCGACAGGTCGTTGCACGCCTCGCAGGTCTCCGGAGGGATGAGGCCCACGCGCATCAGCTGCGCGAACGCGAAGCAGCCGGCGCAGAAGCCCACGGCGGCCTCGAGCGTCGCGAACACGAGGACCACCGCGAGGAGCGAGAAGGCCACCACCGGGGCGCCCAGCGCGAGGGAGACCGCGGCCACGGTCGTCAGCACGACGCCGATGGACTGGGCGAAGCGCTTCGGCGGGCCGGACACCATCTTCGGCTCCCCCAGGCGCGGGGCCACGACCTTGGCGGCGAGTCGACCCAAGGGGCTGAACCGGGGCCCGGCGACGGCTCGCAGCGCGAACCCGGCCGCGAGCAGGGCGGAGAGCCAGAGCCACCCGGTCAGGAGCGCGAGACCCGTCATGAGGACGACACCGGCGGCCACCACCCGGGCGGCCTTGTCGTTGACGAGGGCTGGATATTCAAAAGAAGTTCGCACGCGTCCCATAACCATGGATTATGCGAGGGCATTCCCGGCCGGTGGTAGGCATGTCCACGCCTCGGACCCGCACGACAGGCGGAGGCTCTCCGACCGCCGGACTGCCTGGCTCGCCGCCGAGTTCACTGGATGTCGTGCTCAGCGCGTTCGGCGTTCCTTGACGCCGAGCAGCCCCCGCGCTTGCTCGCAGCTCATCGGGGGACGCTGCATGAGGGTCGCGAGGTCGCAGGCCCTGCTGACGAGCTCGTCGTTGTGCCGCACGACCTGCCCCCTGGCGAACACCACGTTGTCCTCCATGCCGACCCGCAGGTGCCCGCCCGCGGACAGGGCGGCAGCCATGATCGGCAGGTGCCCACGTCCGATCCCAGTCGCCGACCACGACGTCACCTCGGCCGGGAGCATCGCGACACCCGCCATCAGTGCCGCCGTGGTGGCCGGCATCCCACCGGGGACCCCCGTGACGAAGTCGACGTGCACCCGGCCCCCGAACGGGAGGCCGTGGGTATCGAGGAGCCGACGCAACGCGTGGACGTGCCCCAGGTCGAAGAGCTCGAACTCCGGCACCACCTCCCGGTCCCGGGCCTGGACGTAGAGCTCGCTCATGAACGGCCACGGGTTGAGGAAGACGTCGTCGCCGAAGTTCGTCGTGCCACAGGTCAGGGAACACGAGTCGGGCTCGGCGTCGAGCACCGTGAGCCGCGACTCGAGGGGGTCGTGCACCGAGCCCCCGGTCGACAGCTGCACGACGAGGTCGGTGGTCGATCGGACCGCGTCGACGGTGGCGCGAAGCAGCCCCGCATCCAGCGTCGGCGCATGGTCGGCATCGCGGATGTGGAGGTGGATCAGCGCGGCGCCGGCGGCCTCGCACCGCCGAGCCGTCTGGACCACCTCGTCCAGCGTCGTGGGGAGCTGCGGCAGGTCGCTCTTGGCGTGCTCGGCGCCGGTCGGCGCGACGGTGACCAGGGTGGTGGACGCGGCATCGGGGACGGGAGCCATGCCCCCATCATGTCAGGCCGCAGACCCCGCTACCGCAGGATCTTCGCCGATCAGGCGGTGACGACGACTGTCTGTGCCCCAGCAATCCCGTCCACGAGAAGATCGGCGTCGCCGGGGGTGTTCCGTTTGATGACGGCGAGCGCCACCGGGCCGTCCTCGAAGTGTCGGGCGACAGTGGTGACCCTGCCGACCTCCTTTCCCGACGAGGAGACCGGGGAGCCCTGGTCCGGCAGCACGTGCCCGGAGCCGTCGAGGTGGAGGAAGGCCAGCCGGCGCGGTGGGCGGCCGAGGTTGTGGACCCTGGCCACCGTCTCCTGACCCCGGTAGCAGCCCTTGTGCAGGTGAACGCTCGTCCGAAGCCAGTCCACCTCGTGCGGGATCGTGCGGTGGTCGGTCTCGAAGCCCCAGCGCGGACGCCAGGCCACGACGCGCAGAGCCTCTGCGGCCCACATACCGGCCAGGGGTCGGTCACCGAGGGCGGACTCCAGGTCGGCGCGCGGCACGATGAGCTCGCGCCACGCGCGGCCCTCAGCCGGGTGGCCCTCCACCGGCCCGTATGCCGTCGTGTCGCCCACGAGCCCGGGCCACGGGTCGACCCACGCGACCGGCTCCCCCTCGGCGGCCTCCGCCGCGACCGGCTCTCCGAGCACGGCGTACGACGACGTGACGTCGGCGACCTCGACCCGGAGCATGAAACGCATCGACTCGAGCCACGCGACGAGCGCGCCGGCGGTTCCGGGCTCGAGGGACAACCACGTCGTCTCCCCGTCGTCGACGAGGTGGAGGGCGTGCTCCACGTGGCCCTTGGGCGAGAGCACCAGGGTCTCTCGCGACACCAGCGGTGCGAGCCCGTCGAGGGCCTGGGTGGTCATCGAGTGCAGCCACGAGAGGCGGTCCGGCCCGGCGACTGTCACGACGGACCGGTGGGACAGGTCGACCGCGGCGAGGCCCTCGGCGAGGAGCCGCTGCTCCCGCACCGGATCCCCGTAGTGCGCGGCCACGCCGGCATCGACGCCCTCGCCCTCCACGGCGCCGGGGCGCCCCAGAAGGGGCGAGGCTGTGGTCGTGGTGCTCATGTGTGCTCCCGGCAGGTGCGGCAGAGTCCGTGGATGGCGGCGTGCGAGACATCGGAGGCGAAGCCCAGCGACTCGTCGAGCCGGGATACCAGCTCGTCGGCCGAAGCGAGCGGGGCCTCCCCGACCCAGCCGCAGCCACGGCACACGACGTGCAGGTGAGTGGCGTGCTCGACGAGGTGGTAGCTGGGCGCTCGGTGGTCGACGTGGGTGTGCCCGACCAGCCCGAGCTCCTGGAGCGCGTCGAGCGAGCGGTAGACCGTGGACGCGGGCAGGCTCGCCCCGCCGTCGGCTCCCACCGCCTCGACGATCTCGTCGGGAGTGGAGTGGCCCATGGCGCCCACGGCCGCCAGGACACGCTCGCGCTGGGACGTGAGGCGCTTGCCCTTCGCCCGCAGACGCTCGCCCAGATCACTCACCACCCCAATGTATGCCGGGCGGTCACGGAAGTCAGATCCGAGACCTACACTTGGCCCGTGCAGAATCAGGGGTTGGACTCGCTCACGGAGATCGAGCGGAGCGACGACGAGACGCGCACCGACGAGACGCGCGAACAGCGCAGCCGCGGGCGGCGCGCCTTCGCGGTACTCCTCGTCATGGTGCTGGTCCTCGTGGGGGGCGTGGTCGGGTTCATCGGCTACCTCGGCTACAAGCTCAACAGCAACGTCAGCCAAGAGGCGCTGCTGCCGGCCGACCGCGCCCCGGTCATCGCCCCGGACGGAACCACCGTGGCCGAGACGGGCGAGGGCACGAACTTCCTCGTCGTCGGCGCCGACACCACGCCTGGAGACGCCGGGCGGTCCGACGTCATCGTCCTCGTGCACCTCCCCGAGGACGGGTCCCAGGTCCAGCTCATCCACTTCCCACGCGACCTCTACGTCGACATTCCGGGTCGAGGCAAGGACAAGATCAACGCCGCCTACGCCTACGGCCGCGAGCCGCTCCTCGTGGAGACGATGGAGGAGCTGCTCAAGATCCGGATCCACCATGTGGCCCGCACAGACTTCGAGGGCTTCAAGGGGATGACCGACGCGGTCGGCGGGGTGCGGGTGTATGCCGAGGAGGCCAGCAACACCGGCACGGCTTACGGTCCGGTCGTCATCAACGAGGGATGGAACGACCTCAACGGCGAGCAGGCCCTCGGATACGTCCGAGAGCGCAAGACCCTCAGCGAGGGCGACATCTCCCGTGGTCGTCGCCAGCTCTCGTTCATCAAGGCGCTCATGCTCAAGGCGACCAGCCCCGAGACCATCACCAACCCGGTCAAGGTCGCCAAGTTCGCGAACGCCGCCACCGACAACCTCGTCGTCGACCAGGACCTGAGCATCGGGGCGATGAAGGACTACGCGCTCTCGCTCAAGGACATCCGCGGCAACGACGTCGTGTTCGCGACGGCACCCTTCAGCGGTTTCGGCACCTCGCCCAACGGCGCCTCGATCGACGTGGTCGACGAAGCCGGGATGGAGCGGCTCGGCGAGGCGCTGCGCACCGACACCATGGACACCTACGACGACACCTTCGTCACCCCCTGACCCGCCCTGACCCGCTCTGGGCCGGGCGGCCGGATCACTCCACGCGCTTGAGCTCGGCCGAGACGTGGGACTGCAACGGGTGGCCGACGGCCGCCATGTCCATGACCCACATGAGGTTGCTGTTGACGTTGCCGTACATGCGGTGGGCGGCGGAGTAGTCCTTGGCGAAGGGGCTGCGCATCACCCCGTCGGTTCGCAGCTCCACCCGAGCGGGCTCGGCCTTGCCGGCGTACATCTCGACGAACCCGGTCGGGTGCGTGAGGAGGAGCTCGACGTTGGTGCCGTCGGCGGACTCCTCGACCGGGCGCCAGAAGCCGAGCTCGGTCGCCAGGGGCCGGACCTTCGTGCCGTTCTCGTCGAGCAGCCAGGTACGGGACTGCCACTCGAGGAACGGACGGCCGTCGTGACTGCAGATGACCTCCTGCCCGAAGTTGCGTGAGTCCATCGTCGGGTAGCCGACCACGCCGGCGCCCTCCCAGCGTCCGACGAGCCAGGCCAGGGGCGCGAGAGCCTCGTTGAGGCTGGTGTCGAGGTGGAAGACCATGCCCGGCAGTCTACGGAGCGTCCGCCGGGCAGCCGCCACGCCGCTGACCGCGCCGCTGGAGCGGCGAGTGCGAGCCGATGGACCTGTGAGGGCCGGAACAGCGAGGGCTGGAGGGCCGGACCCGTGAGGGCTGGGCCGTAGGAGCGGCGCCCGCCGTGGTCCACTGACCTACGATCAGCCGATGAACGGATCCGCGACCCACCTGGTCGTCAAGGTGACCTGTGGGGCCGAAGCCCTCGAACGGCTCAACCAGGGCTTCACCGTGGCCGCCACGGCGGTGGCCTCGGGCCTGGACGTGAGCCTGTGGCTCACCGGGGACGCCACGTGGCTGGCCGTGCCCGGTCGCGCCGAGGAGCTGCACCTCCCGCACGCCGCGTCACTGGCCGATCTGCGGGACACCCTCCTGGCCGACGCGCGGGTCACCGTGTGCGGACAGTGCGCCGCTCGGCGCGAGCTCGACGGGGGGGATCTCGTTCCCGGAGCCGGTATCCGCGGTGCGGCGGCGTTCGTCGAGGAGGTCATGGCACCGGGCGCGAGGGCACTCGTCTACTGACGGTCGGTCGCGGGCGCGGGTCAGCCGATCATGACGAGGGCCAGCACGTAGCCGATGACCCCCGGGACCAACAGGCCCGCCGCGGCCACCGCGAGCTGGGCGCGTCGCGACCCGATGGCGGGAAGGACGACGAGGACCCGGCGCAGGGAGTGCGACACTGCCGCGCAGAGGAACCCGATGAGGGCGGCAGACCCGGTTCCCGGCGACCCGACCACCGAGGCCGTGACGACCGCGCCCACCCCGCCGAGGACCATCGCGAGGGGCAGGGTCCAGGCGCGCAATCGGGGAACGCCCACGACGAGGTCGCCGAGCGACGCCGCCGCGATCGACACCAGGGCGACCGTGGCCAGCTCGATGCCACGGTTGGAGCGGGCGAGGGGCGCCCAGGCCACGCCCATCGTGATGATCCCGATGGCCAACGAGGTGGACCCGAGCGAGTCGGTGAGCCTGGGCCGTCCGTCGCGGCGCACGATCTGGTGTCCGAACATCACACCGAGGGAGATGACGAGCGCCACGGGCACCAGCCGGAGGTAAGGCTCCTCGGACGACGCGACGGCGGCGGCCGGGACGAGGATCGCCGCCACCCCGATGGCGAAGGACGCCCCGAACCTGCTGGACGACCCCGTCAGGGTGGGCCACCCCCACGCCAGGACGAGCCCGGCCCAGGCCAGGGCGGCGGCCAGCAGGACCGCATCCGCAAGAAGGCCCAGCACGAGCAGGGTGGCGAACACGACCGTGGCCGCCACCGTGAGCGGTCGCGCGACCGTCGCGAGCGGAGGAAGCACGGGCTCGCGAAGGGTTGCCTCGAGGCGGGCCCTGCGCTGTGCCCTGGTCTCGAAGGGCGGGGCCTCCGCAGGCTCGGCCGCAGAGTCGGGATGAGACTCGGCCGCAGAGTCGGGATGGGACTCGGCCGCGGACTCGGGCTCGGTCACTGACTCGGACTCGGGCTCGGGCGCGGACTCGGGCTCGGGCGCGGACTCGGCCGCAGGCTCGGACCCCTCGTCGGGGGTCACCTCCGTCGGCTGATCGTCCACGCGCGGCATCCTTCCATCATCCGCCCGCGAAGGGGGGTAGGACCTCGACCACGGCGCCGTCGGGCAGCACGGCATCCGCCGTAGCGGCCCTGCCCTCCACGAGAATGGAGCACACGGGCAGCACCGTCGTCAGTGCGGGATGTTTCCCGCTCAGGTGCTCGAGGAGGGCGCCCACCGTGGCTGCTCCGGCAACCTGCTCCTCGTCGATGCCGGCGGCCGCTCGCGCCCCCGCCCAGTACCGGACGCGGACGGTGACCACCGTCTCAACCACGCGCTGCTCCTGCTGGGGTGCGTTCATGACCGCCTATCCTGTCTGCCAATGGCCCACCTGTTGCTGCTCACCAACACCTTGGCGCCCAGCGCCGAGGTCCTTCCGGCTCTGGGCCTGCTCAGCCACCATGTTCGCATCCTCCCCGCCGAGGCCTCGGCCCTGGTGGACGCGCCCAACGCCGACGCGGTCGTCGTGGACGCTCGACGCGAGCTCGCCATGGCGAAGTCACTATGCCGGGTGATCCGCACGACGGGCACCTCCTCGCCCCTGTTCGTCGTCGTGACCGAGGGCGGCCTCGCCGGCCTGACCAGCGAGTGGGGGGTCGACGACGTGCTCCTCGACAGCGCCGGGCCCGCCGAGGTCGAGGCGCGCCTGCGCCTGGCGATCGGGCGCACCGGCGATGCGGCTCCCGAGGAGGGCGGCCCGATCACGGCCGGGTCCCTCGTCATCGACGAGGCCACCTACTCGGTGCGCCTGCGCGGCGCGGTCCTCGACCTCACCTACAAGGAGTTCGAACTGCTCAAGCACCTCGCCCAGCACCCCGGTCGGGTGTTCACGAGGTCGCAGCTGCTCCAGGAGGTGTGGGGCTACGACTACTTCGGCGGCACCCGCACCGTGGACGTCCACGTGCGACGCCTCCGGGCCAAGCTCGGCACCGACCACGAGGTCCTCATCGGCACCGTCCGCAACGTCGGCTACCGCTTCGTCCCGGAGGCGGCCGAGGCCGAGGTCCCCTCGTGAACGAGGTCCGCCTCGAAACCTCGTCGCGGCTGGAGGAATCGCTGGCCCCGCGTGTCCGGTCGCTCGCCCGCCGCGCCGCCGACGCCGACGGCGTCGAGGCGATCTCGGAGGCCTTCCGGCTGGCGCTGGACTCCCCTCGGGACGACGTCACCCACGTCCTGGCCCGCACCGACGGGCCGGATCCGGTGGGCTACGCCGCCCGGGACGCGACTGGGTCCGCTGAGCTCGTCGTGGATCCAGCGTCGCGTCGGGCGGGCGTGGGCCGCGCGCTCTTGAACGCGCTGCTCGAGGGAGGAGCCACGGGCGTGTGGGCCCACGGGGACCTGCCGGCCGCTCGGGCCCTCGTCGCGACCGAGGGGCTGGTCGCGACCCGTGAGCTCCACGTGATGTCGCGGGCTCTCGGGGATGGCGACGAGGCCGAACCGGCCCTCCCCGAGGGGTTTCGGGCTCGGTGCTTCCAGATCGGCCGGGACGAGTCGGCGTGGCTGGAGCTCAACCGGGTGGCGTTCGCGTCGCACCCCGAGCAGGGATCGATCACCCTCGAGGACCTCGAGGACCGGATGGCCCAGGAATGGTTCGACCCCGCCGGGTTCTTCCTCGTGGAGGACACGACCGTGACCGATGACGATGGCGACCACCCGCTGGTGGCGTTCCACTGGACCAAGCGTGAGCCCGGTTCTTCGACCGGCGAGGTCTACGTGGTCGGTGTGCACCCGGCATACCAGGGTCGGGGCCTCGCCGGCCCCGTCACCCGGCTGGGCACCTCGTACCTCGCCCGGCAGGGCGCAGACTCGGTCGACCTGTACGTGGACGGCGACAACACGCGCGCTCTCGCGACGTACCGGCGCGCAGGCTTCGAGGACGAGGCGATCCACGTCGTCTACGGTCGACCCCCAGCGCCGTAGAGTGGCCCGGTTCACGACGAGGGAGAGCACGTGACCGAGACCCGCCCGGAGGGCTCAGAGGCCGACCCGGAAGGCGTTGTCCTGCCCGGGAGCGACAACGTCGCCCGCAACGGCGCGATCATGGCGGTCGGGACCTTCGGGTCCCGGATCCTCGGCTTCATCCGCACCGCGATGCTCACCGGCGTCGTCGCCGGCATCGCGCTCGACTCCTTCACCATCGCCAACTCGCTGCCCACCCAGCTGTACGTGCTCATCAACGGCGGGCTGATCTCGGCCCTGCTCATCCCCCAGCTCACCAAGGCGATGCTCCGCAAGGACGGCGGCCAGGAGTTCAGCGACCGCCTCATCACCCTGTGCCTGCTCGTTCTCGGCGTCACGACGATCGCTGCCCTCGCAGGGACCCCGTGGATCATCAGCGCCCTGACCAAGCAGGACGCGAGCCCCGAGTTCGTCTCGTTCACGACGACGATGGCCTTCCTCTGCGTCCCGCAGCTCTTCTTCTACGGCCTGTACTCCGTGTTGGGCCAGGTGCTCAACGCGCGCGGCAACTTCCTCGCCTACGCGTGGGCCCCGGCGTGGGCCAACGTCATCCAGATCGCCGGTCTCGGCTGGTTCCTCCTGCAGTGGAGCAAGCAGGACACCGTGTCGAACTGGACCACCGAGATGATCCTCGTGCTCGGCCTCAGCACGACCCTGGGCATCGCCGTCCAGGGGCTGAGCCTCATCTGGCCGCTGTGGAAGTCCGGCTTCCGCTTCCGGCCGCGGTTCGGCTGGCGCGGGCACGGGTTCGGAGACATGTCACGGATGACGGCGTGGACGGTCGCCGCGCTCGTCATCTCGCAGTTCTACGGCTTTGTCAGCACCAAGGTCATGTCCCCCACCGACCTGGACGGGTCCGGCATCGCGGGCAACGGCACGCAGGCCCTCGCCTACAGCCTGTACATCCTGCCCCACTCGATCATCACGACCTCCATCGTCACCGCGTTGTTCCCCGCGATGTCCCGCGCCCACGAGTCGGGCGACCTCGGCGCCATGCGGAGGCGGCTGGTGAGTGGGATGACGATGCCGGCCGTCCTCCTGGTCCCGGCCACGGCAGCGTTCATCGCGCTCGGGCGCCCGATGGCGCAGACGCTGTTTCCCGGCAGCCGCTACGACCCGAGCCAGGGCATCGACGACGCCGGCAACATCGCGCTCGTGCTCGCCATCATGGCGGTGGGTCTGGTGCCGTTCGGGATCACGGCGCTCAAGCAGCGCTACTGCTTCGCCCGGGGCGACGGCTGGATGAACTTCTGGCTCGTCGCGCTCATGACGGCGATCAGCCTGGTCGGGGCCGGCGTGGCCCTGTGGGTCGTGCCGCCCGAGTACACCGTGGCCACGTTGATCGCCGGCTCCACAGTCGCCAACTTCGTGGCGGCGGCGGCGTTCCTCTTCGTCGCGCGGCGCCAGCTGGGCGGGCTGGGCCTGGGCAGCGTGGTCCGCTTGTGGATCCGGCTGACCCTCGTCTCCACCGTGGCCGGCCTCGCCGCGTGGGCCGTCGCCTCACTCGTCGCGTCGCCCTCGAGCGCGTGGCTCATCCAGGCGCTGGCGCTGGCCGCCGGTGGCGCCGTGCTCGGGCTCATCTTCCTCGCCGGGTCGAAGCTCCTGCGGATCCGTGAGGTCGACGCCACGCTGGCCCCGGTGCTGCGCCGGCTACCCTTCTCCAGCTGAGCCGGGGTGCGGCTGCGGGCGCCGCTCAGGCGCGGGGGACGTCGGAGTCGGCGGGCTCGCCGCCCGGGTGGTACGCCGCGCCGGGGTCGTAGTAGCGGTGGAACTTGCGGTCGTAGCTCACCCCGGCCGCGAGGATCTTGACCCACCGGCGGGGGTCTCGCTCGGCCTTGTAGTGCAACGGGTTGCGCAGCCCACCGGCCTTGATGACGCGCCGCACCCGCGCCCACAGCTCCGGGTGACGGGCCAGGGCCCACCGGATGGTGCGGACCGGGACGACCGAGTAGACGGTCTCGGTGTCGGCCTCGACGAGCTCGAACTCCTCGGGCAGGTTGTCGAGGACGTACTCGTCGACGTACCAGGTCACCGGGTTGAAGCCGGTGCCGGTGACGTAGTAGTTCGAGCGCCCCAGGCGCGGGTTGAGCTCGAAGAACTTGGACTGCCCGTCTCGTGGGTCGTACTTGAGGTCGAAGTTGGCGTAGCCGACCCACTTGAGCTCGGCCAGCAGGCGCACGGCCTCGTCGACGATCGCACGGTTCTGCCCGGTGAGGATGGCGGCGGGCACGCCCAAGAGACCCGGCGCGTGCTCCTCGATCAGCGTGCGTCCGTAGGAGGCGAAGCGCACACGAGAGTCCTTGTCGCAGTAGCACGTGAGGATGCGCATGCCGGTGTCGTCGCCCGGGATCCGGTCCTGGAGAACGAGCTTGGCGCGATAGCCCGAGCCGTGGATGCGCGCGAGGAGGTCGCGCAGCTCAGCCACCGACGCCACCTCGTGGACCTTGGAGTGGCCCTCGAAGCTGACGGCGTTCCACGCGGCCGGTGCCGTCGGCTTGAGGATCATCGGATACCCCGACTCCGGCAGGCCCTCGGCGTGGGTCGGCTGGGCCATGTCGATGACGGTCGTGGCGGGGACCGTCACCCCGGCCCGCTCGGCTGCCTCGGCGAAGGTGTGCTTTCGCGTGGCGATCGCCAACGGGCCCGCGCCGACGTAGGGCACCAGGAAGGAGTCGTCGAGCCGGTCGCGCATCACGTCGATGACGTCGACGAGCGCGTCCGATGTGGCCAGGAGGATCTTGGGCGCCGCCAGGCCGGAGAACGGCCGGCCCTGGAGCGTCGCCGTGAGGACGTCGGGGTCGTGCGCGTCGGAACAGTGGACGACCTCGAGGATCGCCGAGTTCTCGACGACCCACGACGTCGCCCCAGTGACGACGAGCGAACGCACGCCGTAGGCCTCGTGGAACGCCCGCACCAGGGAGTAGCCGCCCACGTGCGCGCCGACCACCACGGGCACGAACGGCTGCTCCGCGAAGGACCCATATCGCGCGTCAGACATCGGGACCGGCCTCTCAGCGGCGCTTGTAGACGCGAACGAGCAGGTCGATGAGCCGGCCCGCGAGGGGGCTGAGCTGCCGGGTGAACTCCCCGGCGTACTCGCGCCGTTCGGGGTTCCACTGCCGCTTGAACTCCTCGAGGCCCTCGGAGGCGTCGATGCCACCGAAGTCGAACGTCGTGACGCCCTTGGCGGCCGCGGCCTGCATGATCCGCCACACCATGAGGTAGTTGGGCCGCAGGTTGCGGTGCTCGTCGGAGGACGCGGCGTACAGGTAGCTCCCGCGGGTGCCGCACGTGGCGAAGATCGACCCGGCGAGGTACGGGCCCTGTGGGTCCTCCTCCCGCACGGCCGTGAACGTCCTGATCAGCTCGTCCTGGTTGCTGATGCTCGTCGTGAGGCTCTCCACCTGGCGGTCGAGCTTGTCGGACGGGTACTTCTCCTGCTTGGCGCGCACCTTGTCGAGCTGCTTCTGCGACTCACCGCGGAGCTTCTCGGCCCCCTCGATCGCCAGGGCCGGGTCGAGCCGCACGAGCGAGACGATGATGTCGTCGGTCGGTGAGAGCACGTCGTAGAGCGTCGTGAAGTACTCCATGCTGCGGATGCCGAAGCCGTCACGCTCCCCCGTGGTGCGCATCAGCTCGTAGAACGCCGGGATCCCGTCGCGGCCGACCGACTCGTAGACCAGGCCGGACTTCTCGGACTTGCGGATCGACCACCGGGTGCCCTGCGGCAGCGAGGCGTGCAGCGCCTCGAGGTCGGAGATGTCGGTGACCATCCGCAGCGCCGGCTGCGCGAGGGTCTTGGCGGCGTCGTCTCCGGGCTCGGTGCGGGTGAAGCCCCGGGACTCCAGCGCCGGCCGCACGTGCGGGTCGCCGATGCGCACCGCCGGGTCGATGCGCAGGAGGACTCCGCGGTTCGCCTTGGCGACCCGGGTCACCTCCGCGAGGAGGGCGTCGACGCTCTCGCCGTCGGACCAGTCGACGACGAAGCCCCGCGGGCAGTAGGCCAGGGCCATCGGCAGGACCGGCGTGCGCCGGAAGAGGATGAGCGCGGCACCCGTGATCTCCCGGCCCTCGGCCGTGGTGCGACCGACCGCGACGGTGCGCCAGGACCAGCCGGTGTGTTCCTTCTCCCGGCCCCACGGCGTCGTCTGCATGAGGTGCCCGGCCGGGTGGTCCCGGACGAAGTCGTCGTGCTCGCGTTCGGAGAGGTCAAGGGCGGCCAGTGCCACGAAGGTCCTTCGTCTGGGTGGGTCTCGGGGTCGACCGGAGTCTATCCGCTGGCGTCGAGACCTCGCGGGGGTCGAGCGGCCGCGACGTTACAGTGGCGTGGTGCGCAACGAACCGGTCGGCGTCCTCGGCGGGCTCGGGCCGATGGCCACCGTCTACTTCATGCAGCGCGTCCTCGCGATGACCGACGCCTCACGCGACCAGGACCACGTCGACATGCTCGTGTGGAACCACGCGAGCATCCCTGACCGCACGGCCTACCTCGTCGGGGACTCCGACGAGAGCCCCGGCCCCGTGATGGCCGAGGACGCCCGCCAGCTCGAGCGCGCCGGGGCGAGGTTCATCGCGCTTCCCTGCAACACTGCACGCGCGTTCTACGACGAGGTGCAGGCGGCCGTCGAGATCCCGGTCATCGACATCGTCGGCGAGACCGTCGCGGCCGCCGTGGCGGCGGTGCCCGACCTCACCACCCTGGGGATCCTCGCGACCGACGGGACCCTGCGCGCCCGGACCTACCACCGCGCCGCCGAAGCAGCCGGCCTGACCCCGCTGGACCCCGACGACCTCGTGCAGAAGGACGTCATGTCGATGATCTACGACGGCGTCAAGGCCGGGATGCCGGTCGAGCGCGCGCGTTTCGACGCGGCGGTGGCGCACCTGCGCGACAAGGGCGCTCAGGCCGTCGTCCTGGCGTGCACCGAGCTGTCGATCGCCCGCTCCGACCTCGGGGTCGACGACCATGACGTCATCGACTCCCTCGACGCCCTCGCCGCGCGGACGGTCACGCTCGCCGGCGGACAGCTGCGGTGACCGCCATGTCTTCACGTCTGCTCACTGCGAATGACACGATGAGGCCATGACCACCTCGACGCGACCCGACACCGCCACGGAGTCTGCCGAGGCGGGTCGCCCCGCCGCCGACGCCACCGAGCAGGCGGGGCGCGCTGCGGCGGACGCCGCAATCGTCAGCGAGGTGTCGATCGCGAGCGCGTCGGCGACCGAGACACGGTCCCACCAGCCGCGTGCCTCGAACGGCCGTTTCGTCCGCTCGCTGGTGGCCACCGCCCCCGAGGACGACGAGGAGGGACTCCCAGGCGACCGGTTCCTCGACCGCGAGATCTCGTGGCTGCAGTTCAACGAGCGGGTCCTCCAGCTTGCCGGCGACGAGAACATCCCCCTCCTCGAGCGAGCCCGCTACCTCGCGATCTTCGCCTCAAACCTCGACGAGTTCTTCATGGTTCGCGTCGCCGGCCTCAAGCGGCGCATCGCCACGGGCATCGCCGTGCGCTCGGCCTCCGGACTCGAGCCGCGGGAGGTGCTCGAGCAGGTCTCGCTCGTGGGACACGAGCTGATGTCCATGCAGGCGCGGGTCTACCGCGACCAGGTGCGACCGGCGCTCAAGGACGAGGGGATCACGCTCGTCCGGTGGGACGAGCTGTCGGATGACGAGCGCTCCACGCTCGCCGACGTCTTCACCGACCAGCTGTTCCCGGTGCTCACGCCGCTGGCCGTCGACCCGGCCCACCCGTTCCCGTACATCTCCGGTCTCTCGCTCAACCTCGCCGTCATCCTCGTCAACCCGCGCACCGCGAAGGAGCACTTCGCCCGGGTCAAGGTGCCGCCCGTGCTGCCCCGGCTGCTCCGGGTCGAGCCGGCGAACGAGGACTCCCCACTGACGGACATGTACGACACCCGGTTCGTCCCCCTCGAGGACGTCATCTCCGCGCACCTCGACCAGCTGTTCCCCGGCATGGAGGTGCGCGAGCACTTCACCTTCCGGGTCACCCGCAACGAGGACCTCGAGGTGGAGGAGGACGACAACGAGAACCTCCTCACCGCCCTGGAGCGCGAGCTGACCCGTCGCCGGTTCGGTCCCCCGGTGCGGCTCGAGGTCGAGGAGGCCATCGACGACCACGTCCTTGACCTCATCGTCCGGGAGCTCGGTGTCGCGTCCTCCGAGGTCTACCGCCTCCCCGCGCCGCTCGACCTGCGCGCGCTCAACCTCATCGCCGACCTCGAGCGCTCGGAGCTGCACTTCGAGCCCTTCGTGGCCCGCACCAACGCCGACCTCGCACCGACCGAGAGCGCCAAGGCCCGCGACATCTTCGCGGCCATCCGCAAGCAGGACGTACTGCTGCACCACCCCTACGACTCGTTCTCGACCTCGGTGCAGGCGTTCATCGAGCAGGCGGCGGCCGACCCCCGCGTCCTGGCGATCAAGCAGACCCTTTACCGCACGAGCGGCGACAGCCCGATCATCGACGCCCTCATCGACGCCGCGGAGGCGGGCAAGCAGGTGCTCGCCGTCGTCGAGATCAAGGCGCGGTTCGACGAGGAGAACAACATCTCCTGGGCGCGCAAGCTCGAGCACTCGGGGGTGCACGTCGTCTACGGCATCGTCGGTCTCAAGACCCACGCCAAGCTGTGCCTCGTCGTGCGTCAGGAGTCGGAGGGGCTACGCCGCTACTGCCACGTCGGCACCGGCAACTACAACCCCAAGACGGCCCGCCTCTACGAGGACTTCGGGCTGCTCACGGACGACCGCCACGTGGGCGAGGACCTCACCCGGCTCTTCAACCAGCTCTCCGGCATCGCCCCCCGCAGCAAGTTCAAGCGGCTGCTCGTGGCCCCGCGGTCGGTGCGCTCGGGACTCCTGGAGCTGATCGAGAAGGAGATCGAGCACGAACGGGCGCGACCGGGCTCCGGTCAAATCGCCTGGAAGGTCAACTCGATCGTCGACGAGCAGCTCATCGACGCCCTGTACCGCGCCTCCCAGGCCGGGGTCCGCGTGCAGCTGTGGGTTCGCGGCATCTGCGCGCTTCGCCCGGGAGTGGCCGGGCTCTCCGAGACCATCGAGGTGCGCTCGATCCTGGGTCGCTTCCTCGAGCACTCGCGCATCTTCATCTTCGGCGGGAACGGGGACCCGGTCGCCTTCATCGGGAGCGCCGACATGATGCACCGCAACCTCGACCGGCGGGTCGAGGCGCTGCTGCGGATCACCGAGGAGGGCCACATCAGCGACCTCATGGCGCTCATGGAGCGGGGTCGCCGCGACGAGTACTCGCACTGGCTGCTCCTGGGCGACGGACGGTGGCAGAGGCGTCACCTCGACCCCGAGGGCGCCCCACTCGCCGACCTGCAGGCCACCATGGTCGAGATGCACGCCAAGCGGCGCCGCAAGGCGCGGCGGCGCTGAGCGGGACGGCTCGATGAGGATCCCCGCTGCTGGGACGGTGCCCTGGCGGCTGACCCCTGAGGGCGCCCTCGAGGTGGCCCTGGTCCACCGTCCCCGATACGACGACTGGGCCTGGGCCAAGGGCAAGCTCGACCCGGGCGAGGAGTGGAGCGTGGCCGCCGCCCGCGAGACCGAGGAGGAGACCGGCCTGCGGGTGCGCCTGGGTCCTCCACTCCCCGAGGCGCGCTACACCCTCCTGGGCCGCGACGGCACCCCTGACGACAAGGTGGTCCACTACTGGTCCGCGCAGGTCATCGGCGGCTCCGGCCACCTCGTCAACGAGATCGACGAGGTCGCCTGGCTCGACGTCCAGGCAGCCCACGACAGGTTGAGCTACGCCCGCGACCAGGCGCAGCTGCTCGCCACCGCCCGGCTGCTCCAGGCCGGCCACCTCGACACCTGGCCCCTGGCCATCGTGCGGCACGCGCACGCGGTGCCGCGATCGCAGTGGCGCGACCCGGACGACACCCGCCGCCCCCTCGACCGGCCCGGAAGGGCTCGCGCGAAAGACATCGCACCGGTGCTCGCGGCCTACGGCATCGGCCGGCTGGTGACCTCACCGTCGGTGCGGTGCACGGCCACGGTCGCGCCGTTCGCCGAGGCGAGCGGAGTCCCTGTCGTCACGCGCGGAGGCCTGTCCGAGGAGGGCTTCGCGGGTCGTCCCGACAAGGCCCCGAAGCAGCTGCACACCCTGCTCGATCGGGCCGCCCCCGCTGCGCTCTGCACCCACGGCCCGGTCATCCCCGCGCTCCTCGACGTGCTGGAGGAGCGCCTCGACCTCGAGGCCGAGGGGGCGACGGTCGCGGTCGAGGCCCTCGCCGAGGCCCGCGAGGCCAGGCTGGCCAAGGGCGAGGTGCTGGTCGCCCACATGTGCGGGCGGGGCGAGGTGGCCCGCGTCGTCGCCCTGGAACGCCACCTGCCCTGAGCTCAGCCGAAGCGGCCAGAGATGTAGTCCTCGGTCGCCGGCATCGACGGGTTGCTGAAGATCTTCTGGGTGTCGTCCATCTCCACGAGCTCGCCCGGCATGCCGGTGGCCTTGAGGTTGAAGAAGCCGGTGCGCTCGGACACCCGGGCCGCCTGCTGCATGTTGTGGGTGACGATGACGACGGTGTAGTCGTTCTTCAGGTCGTTGATCAGGTCCTCGATGGCGAGGGTTGAGATGGGGTCGAGCGCCGAGCACGGCTCGTCCATGAGGATCACCTCGGGCTGCACCGCGATGGCCCTGGCGATGCACAGCCGCTGCTGCTGCCCACCCGAGAGCCCCGAGCCGGGGCGGTCGAGGCGGTCCTTGACCTCGTTCCACAGGTTCGCGCCGTGGAGCGACTGCTCCAGCAGCTCGTCGGCCGCGGACTTCGAGATCTTCGAGGAGTTGAGCGTGACCCCGGCCAGCACGTTCTCGCGGATCGACATCGTGGGGAAGGGGTTTGGTCGCTGGAAGACCATGCCCACCTGGCGGCGCACCTCGACCGGGTCGGTGTCCTTGGCGTAGAGGTTCTTGTCGTCCATGAGCACCTCGCCGTCGACGTAGGCGCCGGGAATCACCTCGTGCATCCGGTTGAGGGTGCGCAGCATGGTGGACTTCCCGCAGCCGGAGGGGCCGATGAACGCGGTGACGGAGCGAGGCTCGATGGTCATCGACACGTCCTTGACGGCATGGAAGGCGCCGTAGTAGATGTCGAGGTTCTTGACGTCGATACGCTTGGACATGGTGTGTCTGGGTCTCCTGGTCAGTGACCGGTCTTGGGGGCGAAGAGCTTGGCGATGAGGCGAGCCGTGAGGTTGAGCACGACGACGAGCAGCACGAGCAGCAGCGCGGCCGCCCAGGCCCGATCCAGGCTCGGCTCCCGGAACCCGGGGCTCAGCGGCTTGGTGAACATGTAGTACGTGTAGACCGCGAGCGTGTTCATCGGGCCTTCGGCCGGGTTGAGGTTCAGGCCGCGTGCGTAGCCCACCGCCACGAGGAGCGGGGCGGTCTCACCGATGACCCGGGCGATCGCGAGTGTCACACCCGACGCCAGGCCGGAGACCGCGGTGGGCAGCACCACCTTGGCGATCATCCGCCACTTGGGAACGCCCAGGGCCAACGCGGCCTCGCGCAGCTCGTTGGGCACGATGCGGAGCATCTCCTCGCTGTTGCGCACGACCGTCGAGATCATCAGCACCGACAGCGCGATGGCGCCGGCCATGCCGTTCTTGGTGCCGATGCCGAAGAGCACGCTCCACAGGGCGAAGGCGAAGAGACCGGCCACGATCGAGGGGATGCCGGTCATCACGTCGACGAGGAATCTGATCAGGTGCGACATCCGTCCCTTGGGCTGGTACTCGACGAGGTAGATGGCCGTGAAGACGCCGATCGGCACCGAGATGAGGGTGGCGATGCCGGTGATGAGCAGGGTGCCGAGCAGCGCGTGGTACGCCCCGCCGATGAGTGGGGCGCCGTCGCGCTGGGTGGCTTGGTCCTCCAGCCCGGTGACGCCGTTCATGGTCTGGGTGAGGAAGTCGATGCTGAATGCCGTGGCCGCACCTCGACTGACGACCGTCCACAACAGGGACAGCAGGGGGATGAGGGCGACCACGAAGGCCCCCAGGACCAGCCCTCGGGCCACCTGGTCCACGGCCACGCGCCGTCCGGCGATCGACCGGTAGACGACGTAGACGGACAGGAGGTAGCCGAGGTAGGCGACGATCATGGCAACCGCGATGTTCACGCCCAGCACGACGAGGGCGGCACCGGCCACGCCGGCGACGCCGAGCACCACCAGGCTCTGCCGGCTGGTACTCGGCCGCACGATGTCGAGCTCGACACCCGGCATCTCCGAGAGTTTGCGCCGCCTTGCCTTGGGTCCGGTCATGGTGCTCATCAGTTCGCTCCCGAGAACTCGGAGCGGCGGCTGACGATCCATCGGGCGGTGAGGTTGACCCCGAGGGTGATCCCGAACAGCACCAGCCCGGCGGCGATGAGCTCGGAGAGCCGCAGGCCCGCGGCCTCGGGGAAGTTCAGGGCGATCTCTGCCGGCACCGTCTGGTTGCCGGTGTTGATGAGGTTCCAGGTGGGTCCGCCGGGCGAGAGGATGATCGCCACGGCCATGGTCTCGCCGAGCGCCCTGCCCAGGCCGAGCATGGTGCCACCGATCACTCCCGGCCTCCCGAACGGGAGCACGGCGGTGCGGATCATCTCCCACTTGGTGGCGCCGAGCGCCAGGGCTGCCTCCTCATGCAGTCGCGGGGTCTGGAGGAAGACCTCGCGTGAGACCGAGGTGATGATCGGAAGGATCATCACCGCGAGCACGAGGGACGCCGTGAGCAGGGTGCGACCGGTGCGCGAGGCGGACTCGAAGAACGGCAGGAAGCCCAGGTGCTCCTCGAGCCAGACGAACAGCGGCACGAGCCTGGGTGCGAACACCTGGAAGCCCCACATGCCGAAGACCACACTGGGGACTGCTGCGAGCAGGTCGATGACGAAGCCGACGCCGTTGGCCAGCCGCTTGGGTGCGTAGTGCGAGACGTAGAGCGCGATACCCACCGCAACGGGTGTCGCGATGGTCATCGCGATGATCGAGGCGAGCAGCGTTCCGAAGACCAGCGGCCAGACGTAGGACGCGAAGCCCTCCCCGCCGGTCAGGTCGGCAGGGTCGGCCCCGACCACCGGTGCCGCTTCGACCAGCAGGAAGAGGGCGACCCCCGCCAGGATCAGCAGGATGCTGAAGGCCGAGGCCGCCGAGAGTCCACCGAAGACGGTGTCCCCGAGTCGGCGCTTCGGCTTGGCCTTGGCGGTGTCCTTCGACTGCGGGGGCGCGGTGGGGGCGCTCATGCGGCTCCTCGATGGTCCGGGTGCGGTCCATGATGCTGGTCAGTGCCGGAACAGGGCCGACGAGCCCGTCCCGGCGGCGCGGCGGTCGCCCGGCTGAACCGGGTGACCGCCGCGCCACGGTGCATGATGATATTCGTTGAGTCAGCTCAGTTTCCCGCTTGGACCAGGTCCAGTGAGGCCTCGGCCTTGGTGCGGAGGTCGGCGGAGATCGGCGCGGACCCAGCCGCCTCCGCGGCAGCAGTCTGGCCCTCCTCGGAGACGACGTAGCCCACGAAATCCTTGACGAGGTCGGCCGTCTCCTGGTCGGCGTAGTTGTGGCACACGATGTGGTAGCTCACGAGGACGATCGGGTAGGCACCGGACTCCGTGGTGTCACGGGCGAGGTCCAGCGCGAGGTCACCGTTGACATCGCTGGCCGAGGGCTCGGAGGCGTCGACCACCTTGGCCGCGGCCTCCGGTGAGAAGGCGACGAACTCCTCGCCGACGCCGATCTTGGCGGAGTCGAGGGTGCCCACGGCGGAG
The DNA here is from genome assembly GCA_963730365.1 of uncultured Actinomycetota bacterium. Taxonomy (GTDB): domain Bacteria; phylum Actinomycetota; class Actinomycetes; order Actinomycetales; family Dermatophilaceae; genus Fodinibacter. Next base: position 66,932 of record CAVSRM010000010.1, read on the forward strand.
GCGTCGGCATAGCCGATCGCGCCGTTGGTGCTTCCGACGACGTCGATGACACCGGTGGTCTGCGCAGCGGCCTCGCCGCCGGAGACCGGCCACGCCTTGTCGGCCTCGTAGGTCCACGCGTCGGGTGCTGCCGCGGAGAGGTATTCCATGAAGTTCTCCGTGGTGCCCGACTCGTCCGAGCGGTTCACGGCGGTGATCTTCAGGTCCGGGAGCGTGGCGCCCGGGTTGTCCGCAGCGATCGCCGGGTCGTTCCAGTTGGTGATCTTCAGGTCGAAGATCTGGGCCAGGGTTGCGGGCTTGAGGTTCAGCTCGTCGACGCCCTCGACGTTGTAGGGGATCGCGACGGGGGAGATGTAGACGGGGATGTTCATCGCGCCGTCAGGGCCACAGACCTCCGTGACCTGGGCGCGCTCCTCCTCGTTGAGCGCCGCGTCCGAGCCCGCGAAGTCCACGGCACCGGCCAGCAGGTTCTCGCGACCTGCACCAGAGCCGACGGAGTCGTACTGAACGGTGACGTCGGGCTGGACGCCCTGGTAGCCGGCGATCCACGCAGTCATCGCGGACTCCTGCGCGCTTGAGCCCGAGCCCTTCAGGGTGCCCGAGAGCGACTCGCCGGACCCGGCGTCGGACGAGGCGGTGGTCTCGGTGCCGGTGGGGTTGTCGTTGCCACAGGCAACAAGGGCCAGGGACGCGACGGCGATTGACGCGGTCAGCCCAATGCGGTGGAGCTTCACGAAAGGTGCCTTTCTGGTCTTTGGGCGCGGCCGAGCAGGCCACGATGGGGCCAGCGACGATGCCGACACCGCAGAACCTAGGGACGGCAGATGACCTGATCAGTGGTCGACGGTGAACGAACGGTGTCGGCCCCGTGAACAACGACGCCGCGACCGGGGCCGACTTGGCCCGTCAGTCGCGACTCAGAGGACTGTCAGGGCGAGGGTCTCGTACGCCGCCGCTGCCGCGACTCCCGCGCCGGGGAACGTGAGCAACCACGCGACGAGGATGGAGCGGACGACCCCCATGCGCACCGCCTTGGGCGAGCGCGTCGCCCCCGCACCCGTGATCGCCGACGTGATGGCGTGGGTCGTCGAGATCGGCACGCCGGTGGCGGTCGCGGTGTAGAGCACCGCGGCCGCCGTGGTCTCGGCGGCGTAGCCCTGCGGCGAGGACAGGTCGATGATGCGCCGGCCGAGGGTGCGCATGATCCGCCACCCGCCGGCATACGTGCCGAGGGCGAGGACCACGGTCGACATGGTGATGACCCACCACGGGATGGAGTCGTCCCCGGCGGCGCGATGGCCGCTGGCGACGAGGGTGAGGGCGACGACGCCGGCGGTCTTGGATGCGTCCTGCATCCCGTGCCCGAAGGCCATCGCGGCCGCCGACACGGTCTGTGCGTAGTGGAAGCCCCGCACCGTCCGGCCCGGCGAGGCACGCCGAAAGGCCCACAGGATGCCGGTCATCATGGCGAAGCCGCCCACCAGGCCGATGAGCGGTGAGAGGAGCATCGGCACGAAGACCTTGTCGACGACGCTGTCCCACTTGACCGTGGCCCCGGCAGCCAGGGCCGCACCACCCAGCCCTCCGATGAGGGCGTGGGTGGAGGACGACGGGAGGCCGCGCCACCAGGTGAGGAGGTTCCAGCCGATCGCGCCGAGCAGGGCCCCGGCACAGACCGCCACGCCGCGGCTGCCCATCGGGACGTCGATGATGTCGCTCCCGATGGTCTGGGCCACCCGCACCCCCAGGAACCCGCCGAACAGGTTCATCACGGCGGCGAGCCCCAGCGCGATGCGCGGTGTCAGCGCACGGGTGGAGACCGATGTCGCCACGGCGTTGGAGGCGTCATGGAAGCCGTTGGTGTAGGTGAAGACCATCGCGAGCGCGACGACGAGCACCACAGGCACCCACTCCACGGCAGGTCAGGACTCTCGGACGGCGATCGCCTCGACCTTGAGCGCCACCTGCTCGAAGCCGTTCGCCGCAGCCTCCAGCGCGTCGATGATGTCCTTGTGCTTCATCACGACGATGGGGTCGATCCCGGGTGTGTTGAACAGCTCGGCCAGCATCCGGCGGTACTGCTTGTTGGCGCGGTGCTCGAGCCGGGTGATCTCGACCCAGTAGCCCTCGAGGTTCTTCATCGAGCGCAGGCGCGGCATCGCCTCGGCCGTGACGTCGGCCATCCGCGAGATGACCTCCACCTGCTTGGCGACGCGGGGCAGCACCTCGTCGACGCGGTAGAGGACGATCAGGTCGACAGCCGCCTCGATGAGGTCGACGCACCCGTCGATGGCCACGGCGAGCCCGTGCATGTCGGCGCGGTCGAAGGGGGTGACGAACGACCCGGCGGCCTTGCGGATGAGGTCGCGCGTCGCGTCGTCGGCGGCCGCCTCGATCTCGTGCATCCGCTTGAGGATCGCCTCGCGCTCCTCGGCGTCGGCCCCGAGCAGCGCTGTCAGCTCGTCCGCGCCGGCGACCAGCTGGCGCGCGGAGGACGCGAACAGCTCGTAGAAGCTGTGGTCCTGGGGGGTGAGGCGAAAGCCCACGTGTGGTCTCCGGAAGAGTGGCCTGACAGTGGTTACAGGCTAGGGGCAACCCGGTCGGCACACGTACTCGGTGCCCCATGGCCCCCGCCGGAGTCAGGACGCTTCGGCTCCCCGGCTCCCATCGCGGTCGACGCCGAGGATCTCGTCGATCTGGTCGTCTGGCAGCCGGCCCTCGCTCTGCCCGGCGGCCAGGACGAGACTGCCGACGAGCTCGATCTCGCGCTCGAGGTCCTCGTCCCGCAGCTCATGGCCCGTGGTCATGCCCCAACGGTACGACCACTGACCCGGTGTCGGCCCGTTTTCCACAGGTGGTCCGGAGGGCTGGGTCCGATGAGCACCAAGAAGGTTCGACACCACGCACGGAGCGTGGGTGAAGATCTGACGTAGAGGGGTGCATCTGACGTAGATGGGTGCCGGGCCGGGAGCGCCTCACGGCGCGTGGCCGCTCGTAGCGGCTGATGTTGGGACCCGGGGCTGCCGCGGCCCGGCACCCACAGAAGACCCTAACGCGTCTCGGTCCCGGATGTGTTCCCGAGGTCACCTCAGTCGAGATCTCCGCTGCGCCACAGGCTGGCACAGGCCCGGAGGTCCTCCCCCGTCGTGAGCATCGCGGACGCGGTACGGGTCAGACCGCTGGCACCCTCGGGGTCGGCCACGTCGGTGTCGTGCGCGAGCTCGGCCCGCCCCGCGGCGATCACGGTGCAGAAGGCCGAGGCCCGCTCCAGGGCGACCGCGAGGTCGCCGTCGAAGACTCCCGCGAGAATCTGGTCGGCCACCCGCTGGAGCTCCTCGGGCCGGGGCGGCTCGGCGATGCCGGCCACCACATGGGCGACGTCGGTGAAGCGGATGCCCGCGGCATACTCCCTGCTCGCCTGCACAGGAGCGCGGCGCACCCACTCGCGCAGCGCGTAGAGCCGCCAGAGCGCGCCGGGAAGGGACCGCGCCGGCCTGGCCGACCACAGGTCGGCGACCGTCGACAGCCCGAGGTCGTCGACGATATGGACCAGTCTGACCGTGACGTCGGGGTCGTGGGCGGCTCGTCCGGTTCCGACGATGATCGCTGCGGTCTGGTGAGCCACCTCGGTGACCTCGGCCGGCCCCGGGCGGCTCCCGCCGTGGGCCTCGATCCAGTCCGAGCTCGCGAGCACGGGGCGTCGTGGCAGGGCCCGCCCGCTGTCGCTGCTCATCGAGACAGTGTCCCACCCGACCCGCGGCCGGTCGCCGGTGACCGCCCGGGAATCGCCGCGACCACGCAGATACTGTGCTTCGCCAGCCCGGATGCCGCCCGGCCGGGTTAGGTTTGGCGGGTCGCGTTCGGCGCCCGGTCGGCGCGTGACGGGTTGGGGCGGGCGGAAGGCACTGATGCGACACAGGCTTCGGGAGGAGACGCCATGATGGACGAGGGAACAGCGGCGAAGAGGTCCCGCACGGCGCCGGCGCCCGACGCCGCCGCCAAACCGGACGACCCCACCGACCTGAAGAAGCCGACGTGGCGTTACAGCGCCAAGGCGGCCCTGGCGGAGTTCTCGAAGGACCAGTGCACCGACCTCGCCGCCGCCCTGACCTACTACTCCGTGCTCGCGATGTTCCCCGCCCTCCTCGCGCTCGTCTCGCTCCTGGGGGTGTTCGGCCAGGGCCAGAGCACGGTGGACGCGATGCTCGAGATCATCGCGAACCTCACCCAGGGTGAGGTGTCGGACCAGATCGCCGGGCCCATCCGGGACATGGTCGGAGCAGGGGGCGCCGGATTCGCGCTCTTCCTCGGTCTCGCCATCTCGCTGTTCTCGGCATCCGGCTACGTCGGCGCCTTCGGCCGGGCCATGAACCGGATCTACCACGTCGACGAGGGACGGCCGATCTGGAAGCTGCGGCCCCTCATGTTCCTCGTGACCATCGGCCTGGTCGTCATGGGCGCCCTCGTCATGTTTGGCCTCGTCGTGAGCGGACCGATTTCCAGGGAGGTGGGCAGCCTCATCGGCCTCGGCCAGGAGAGCGCCGACCTGTGGAACCTCGTGAAGTGGCCGGTGATCCTCGTCATCGTCATGGCCATGGTCGCGGTGCTCTACTACGTCACCCCCAACGTCAAGCAGCCGAAGTTCCGCTGGGTCTCGGTCGGCTCCGTCATCGCGATCCTCGTCTGGGTGCTCGCCTCGATCGGGTTCGGCTTCTACGTCGGCAACTTCGCGAACTACAACAAGACCTACGGCACCTTCGGCGGCATCATCGTCTTCCTGCTGTGGCTCTGGCTCACCAACCTGGCGCTCCTTTTCGGTGCCGAGGTCGATGCGGAGCTGGAGCGTGGGCGCCAGCTCCAGGCCGGCATCGAGGCCGAACGGAACCTCCAGCTCCCCCCACGGGACTCGAGCGGTTCGGAGAAGGCCCGCCAGAAGCTCGACGAGCGGATCGCCGCGGGGAGGGAGCTGCGCGAACAGGCGGTCGCGTCCGGCCTCGCCGATGACACGGACGGCTCGGGCGACGGCGAGGGACGCGGGGGCAGACGAGGCCGCAAGGGCGGTGGCACGGCATACGTGGCTGTCGACCTCGAACCGCTTCCGAGCGAGACGGCGCGCTCGCGCTCCTGAGCCCCTCGGGCTGGGTTCTTCCGTGCGTTCCGTGGGCGGATGGGGCCCAGTGGGTCGCCTATCCTGTGAGACGTGCAGTCGGCGATCACGCGGTGAACAGGTTCCAGGAGGGCTCCGTCCTCGGTGGCCGCTACGTGCTCACGGCTCGCATCGCGTCGGGTGGCATGGGGGACGTGTGGGAGGCCAACGACGAGGTTCTGTCTCGCGCGGTGGCCGTGAAGATCCTCCGGCCGAGCCTGGACTCGGAGGAGGTGTTCGCCCGTCGCTTCCGCAACGAGGCGACGCACACGGCGGGCCTCGCCCACTTCAACATCGCCACGGTCTTCGACTACGGCGAGGAGGACGACCTCGCCTACCTCGTGATGGAGCTCGTGCCTGGTGAGCCTCTCTCGGCCCTCGTGCGCCGCGAGGGGGCCCTGGACCCCGTGCGGGTGCGGGCGATCATGGGTCAGGCCGCGCTGGCGCTCGGCGCCGCGCACGAGGCGGGCGTCGTGCACCGGGACGTGAAGCCGGCCAACATCCTCCTCATTCCCGACGGCACGGTGAAGCTCACCGACTTCGGCATCGCGCGCGCCGTCAACGGCTCCGGCGAGACCCAGACGGGCGAGATCCTCGGCACCCCGCACTACCTCTCTCCCGAGCAGGCCCGCGGTGAGAGCGCGACGGGCGCCTCGGACCTCTATGCGCTGGGCATCGTCGGCCACGAGCTCCTCACCGGGAGGCGGCCCTTCGATCGGGGCACCCCGGTCGCCACGGCGCTGGCGCAGGTGAACGACCCTCCCCCGCCACTGCCCGACCACGTGCCCGAAAACCTGCGGCGCATCATCGAGGAGTGCCTGAGCAAGAAGCCTGATGACCGGCCGCGGTCGGCCCGCTTGCTCGGTGAGGTGCTCGGGATGCCGGATGGCTCGCTGCCTGCCGACGCGGCGCCCGCGTCACGCGTCCTCGGCGACGCCGTGGCGGGCGAGTCGGCCGAGGACGTGGCCTCCGGTGCCTCTATGCCCGACGAGGTTGCGACGCCGAGACCCAAGGGCGGTTGGCCCAGCGACCCGACTCCTACCCCCACGTCGGTGCCGGTGCGACCGAAGGGCCACGTCCACTGGGCTTGGGTACCAGCGGCGTGCGCGGCGGTGCTCCTCGTGAGCGGGCTGTGGGTGGGTCTCGCGCGCTGACCCCTTGCGGGGGGGCTTCCCCGCCCTGTGGAGAGATCAGCTGGCTGCGTGACGCGCTCGAGGCGCCGGTACGCTCGTGCTTCTGCGGGCCTCTAGCTCAACTGGCAGAGCTGCGGACTTTTAATCCGTAGGTTGTGGGTTCGAGCCCCACGGGGCCCACCATCGTCGCAGTTGAGCGCCCTGAACTGGCCACTTCTGTTGACCGCAAACGGGGTGACAGGGCACATGCGCTCACCGCCCTTCATTGTCACTGCCCGCAAGCGCTGGTCCTCATCAAGGGACTCGGGCGCCGCGGCACGCTCGGGGGACGCCGCCCGGCCCCGTCTCGACGGATCGGGTCTCGGCACCACCGCGGCCACCGAAACGCCCGCTCGGTATATTTGGACACATCGGCGGGCAGCCGCTGGGTAGCGGGAGGTCCTCATGAGAGTGTTCGCCGATGACGGCAGCATTGGCGACGGTCAGTCCTTGTTGAGCGGGTCACTGATGATCGGCGCCGGGTTGGTCCTGGTGGTGCTACTGGTGCTGATGCTGACCACGACGCTGATCGTGTGGCGGGTGTACCGGCGCGTCCGGCGTTGGCGGGGATGGCACGGAGGCGTGGCCGCGTTCCACTCGCGACCGCTGAGGCCCGGGCCGGCACGTGACATCGCCCGGTTGCGTCGTGACCTGCGCAACGAGGTCGGCGCCGCCGACGTGATGCTGTCTCGCGCGAAGGACGGCCGGCTGTTCGTCGCCGACGCACATGCCCTCCTGAACGAGCTCAAGAAGAACGCGGCGGCGGTGGATGCCGACCTCGCCAGCGTCCAGGATTACACGGATGTGACCCAGCAGCGCAGCGCCCGGGACGCGCTTGCCCCACAGGTCGCGCGGCTGATCCAGACCAGCTACCTGGCTCGCCAGACGATGCTGCACACCGAAATCGCGGACCGTGAACGACACCTCACCGGCCTCAGTGAGGACGTCGAGCGGCAGGCCGAAGCGTTGAAGATCTACCGTCAAGGGGCGCACGGTCTCGACCTGGGCGACCTGCATGCCAACCTGGCCAACTCGAGCGACCCGCATGGTCAGGCCCGCTGGGGTGGTGTACGAGGGTAATCCCTCGTTGAGGGGGTAGGCGCTGATTGCGCCGGCGATGGTTAGGGCGTCCTCCTTGTCATCGGAGGTGGGCGGGATGAGGCGCTGCGCCATTGTTTGAGGAGCTCGAGGTCGAGGTAGCGGCGTTGTTCGACCCACTCGTCGTGATGCTCCTTGAGGACGGCGCCGACCAGCCGGATCACGGCGTCGCGGTTGGGGGAGATCCCCACCATGTCAGTGCGTCGACGGATCTCCCGGTTGAGGCGCTCATTGGGGTTGTTGGCAAAGATCTGTCGCCAGCACGCTGCAGCGAGCTCCGGCCGGTCAGTCACTGGCATGATCACACTCAGGGTTCGCCAGCACACAGGGAGGCTTGGCAGTGTCCGAGGCAGACCTTGACGACATGGAAGCGCGTCTCGCTGCCCGTGAGTTCTTCGCCGCAGCGCTCTACATGGCCCTGGTCCTCCTGGCTGTGCTGGTGGCCGTGCCCAGAGACCGGCTGCCCCCGGACGCGGATGTGGCCGGTCTGCTGGTCGGCAGTGCGATCGGACTGACCTTGGCGCACTGGCTCGCCTTCCGCCTGGCGGCACACCTGACCGAGGAGGGCGGGTTCGCCACGGAGTCCGCCGTTCGGGAGGCCGGCGCCCAGGTCGGCGGCGGTGTCGCCGTCGCCGCGATCGCGTCCCTGCCGTTCCTTCTCCTCGACGGCGAGGCCGCGCTGATCGGCTCACTCGTCCTGCTGGCGGCGCTCCCCGCCCTGACGGGGATGGGGATTGCTCGACTCCGGGGGAGATCCTGGCTCTCAAGTATCGTCACCGGCGCGATCGTCTTGGTGCTCGCTGTCGTCGTCGTACTCGTCAAGGTTGCTCTCGGCCACTGACGCCGGTCCGCCGCCAGGCGCCGGCGCTCGCTCATTGCCCGCGGGGACAGCTACGCCGTGACCGTGATCTCGTGGATCTGGTCTGCCGGATGACCCGCTGCCGTCCTCCTCGAGCGAACGGCCCCTGGTCTCGGCGACGAACCGCCAGACGAAGCCGAGCGAGACCAGCGCGAAGGCCGCGTACAGGGCGTACGGCCCGCCGAGGCTTGCCCACGGAACCCGCCCCAGGGTCCGCCGGCCCCGGGGAGGGCGCGAGGGGGCATGTGACACCTCAGAGCCGGACGACCACTCTCCCGCCCACGCCGCCGGGTCCTCGGTTTCTAGCGGCTGTCTCGGCGGCGAAGAACCGAGAACCACGGCCATGATGAACGCGTTCACGGCGACCAAGACCGTCCCCACGGCCAGGCCGGGGATGTCGCCCCGGTCAGGCTGTTGCGCTGCCGCGGCGTGGCGGAGGGCTGGGCCGGGTGCCTGCGAGCGTGCTGACGCAGGCATCGACGAGTCGGTCGTAGCTGGCGTCCAGGCTCTGGGGCAGCCCGAACCCGCCGGCCGCCTCCAACGACACGAAGCCGTGCATCGCGGAGCGGAGCCCACGGGCCGCGTCGACGGCATCCGGGCCGTGGAGGTCGTAGCCGGCCAGGACGTCGAGGACCGCGGCGAGCGCGGCCGTGCTCGCCGCGGCGTCGTCGGGATCGTCGAGAACGGGGGCACGCAGCCCGGCCTGGTAGCGGCCGGGGTGTGCATGCGCCCACGTGCGATAGGCAGCCGCGAGAGCCCTGACGGCGTCGTCACGCGACCGGCCGACCGCCGCACGGCCCAGGACGTCGGCGAGCTCGGCCTTGGCCCGGAGGGCGACGGCTCGTTTGAGCGCCGGCAGGCCGTCGATGTGCTTGTACAGCGACGGCTGCCGCACGCCGAGGGTCCCGGCCAAGGCGGCGAGGCTGATGTTGTCGATGCCCACCTGGTCGGCGAGACGCTCGGCCTCGACGATCACGCGGTCGGTGGTGAGGCCGGCCCTAGGCACGGGGCGCGGCCTCGGCGAGGAAGCCGGTGACGGCGTCGGCCACGAGGTCGGGCTGCTGGGACTGCGGGTAGTGCCCGGCATCGGCGACCATCAGCGTGCGCCCACCCAGGGTGTCGGCGATCCACTCTGCCTCGACCCGGGGGTCCGGGAAGTCGGGGTCCTGTTCCCCCATGACCACGAGGGTGGGCGCCGTGACCTGACCGAGGCGCGCCTCGGCCGGGTCGTGGGAGAGACGGGTGGTCCGCGAGAAGGCGCTGGAGTAGCCCGGGCGGCGCAGGCTCGCAACCACCTCGCGCAGGTAGGTCTCGTGGTCCTCGGGCGTGCGGCCGGCGTAGAGCCGCGGCAGGTAGGCCTTCCAGCTCATCGCCGCCCAGGGCGAGGCCAGCGCCACCCGCATCATGGCCCGGGTGAGGACGCCGATGTCGCCGTCGCGCACGAAGGGTCCGACGAGCACGAGCCCGCTGACGAGCTCGGGACGCTCCGCCGCCGCGCAGACCGCCGCGCCGGCCCCCATCGAGTTGCCGATGACGACCGCGGGGCCGCCGAGCGTCTCGACGAGGGCGAGGATGTCGCCCGCGGTCTCGACGTCGCCGTAGGAGCCGAAGGTCGGGTCGCTGTCACCGTGCCCCCGCAGGTCGGTGAGCGCCACCCGGTACCCGGCTTCGACGAGGCGGGGGGCGAGGAAGCGGTAGGTGGCGCGGAGGTCGCCCATCCCGGGGAGGAGGACCACGAGTTGCCCTTGGCCGGACACCTCGTAGGCGATCCGGCCGCCGGGGCGGTCGAGGAACAGGGTCTGGGCGGGCGGGTTGGCCGAGTAATCGTTCATCTGGCTAGTGTGCATAGCCACATGGCTAATGTCAATAGCCCAGGGCCATGGGACGACGACCGACCACCGATGCACGAGACGTCACTGCGTGGATGCCGCGGTCGTCCCCATCTCCTCCAGCGAGCGTCCCTTGCTCTCGGCGACATAGCGCCAGACGAACACGAGGGAGGTTGCGGCGAAGAGGGCGTGGAGCGCGTGGGCCCACCGAAGCCGACGGTGTCGGAGAGCCGCGGAAAGGTCTGGCTGATGAGGGAGTTCGTGACCCACCGTGCGGCTGCTGCCACGAAGCGGTGTCGACGACGTCGGCTTCATCTCAGCCCTGACCGACGCCCTCGTGCGCGAGTACGATATCGACCCGCGGTGGGTCTTCGCCACCGGCCTGTCCAACGGTGCCTTCATGGTCAACCGCCTCGCCTGCGACCTCCCGGAGAAGATCGCGGCGGTCGCACCTGTGGCCGGCACCCTGGGAACGGACGTCGAGTGCTCCCCCGCTGTGCCCGTGGCCGTGATGTCCGTCCACGGCACCGACGACCCGTTGGTCCCGTTCGAGGGTGGCCCGATGGCGGGCCGCGGAGGAACCAGCACCATCCTCCCGGCAGGACGACCGAGCAGTTCGACGCCAGCGCCGCGAGCTGGAACTTCTTCCGCGCCCACCCCCGAGCCAGCGGCTGACCAGTCACCCGTGCGACCAGCGGCGGCCGCCGGCAGGTGCGTCCTCGGTCAGCGCTCGGAACCCGCCCGTGGCCCTGCGCCAGCGCTGGGCCGGTAGGTGACCCGGACGGGGTCGGAGGTGTAGATCGCCCGGCCCCAGACGCGGCCGTTGACGACGTACATGACGGCGTGGCCGTAGAACCAGAGGGCGAGCTCATAGCCGTCGACGACGCCCTCGTCGGAGATCCCGAGCTGCGCACCCGGCATCCGGTAGGTGTCGATCACCGCCGGCGGCCCACAGCGCGAGCGCAGTTCCTCGGCGGCAGTGCCCAGCTCGATGCCGTCGAACACTTCGCGGTCGAGCTCCGTGCTGCCGATGGGGACGTCGGACCGCTGGTACGGCGCCGGGCCGCCGTCGGGGCGACGCACCACGAGCTTGTCGACGGGGTGGCAGTGGATCGGGATGCCGGGGTGCTGGTCCCACTTGACGTAGCGATCGTGCCGGGCAACCTCCCACCCGGCATACGTACCGGCCAGCTCGCCGGCGGCGAGCGAGTGCTTGAACCCGGCCTTGCGGAACTCCGGCGGAGCCGGGAACTCATCGGTGAACAGCATGCACGTGTAGGCGTTCCACCCGCCGGGCACGGTGTGTTCGCGGATCTCGGAGACGAGTCGCCGCCAACCCTCGTTGTCGAGGTAGTCGATGACCCCGTGGGCCATGACGAGGTCCCACTCGCCGGTCACCCGGTAGTCGTTGAGGTCACCGACCTCGGTGGTGACGTCGAGACCGCGCGGCGCGGCGATCGACCCCAGCTTCTCGAGGCCGGCGGCCGAGATGTCCATCGCGTGCACCCGGTGGCCGAGACCCGCGACATAGAGGGCGTTGCGGCCCTCACCGCAGCCGAGGTCGAGGACGCGCGCACGCGGGGGCAGCCCGGCCGAGAGCTCGACGATGTCGTGGTTGGGCCCACCCATCGTGGAGACGCCGGGTGCGGCATATCCGGCCTCCCAGAAGGCGGGGGCCTCAGACCGGGACATACGCACCCTCCAGGGCGTTCACGGCAGGTGACTGGAACAGCGTGGCGATGACGTTGCTGAACCTGAAGCCGAGCCGGGTCAGGACGACCGATCCGTCGACCTCGCGCGTGGCACACCCCGCCGCCACGAGCGCGTCGAGCTCCTCGCTCCAGTCCTCGAGGGAGGCGCCGGTGGCCAGCTCGTAGGCCCCGCGGTCCAGCCGCCCCAGCGAGAGGTTGAGAATGCACAGGCGCCGGCGCGTCTCGTCGGCGTCCATGACGAAGCCGATGCTCGGCGCCTGGTCCGGGGTGTGGTCGTGGTCGACGAACCCGGAGATGATCTCGGCCGTCGACGGGCTGCGGACTGCGAAGTCGGTGCTGTGGTGCAACAGCGTGCTGTAGGACCGCGCCCCGGCGCCGAGACCCAGCAGCGGCGTACCCGCGAAGTCCGACACCTCCTGCAGGAGTCCATCGACCGGGCGGCGCGAGAACCGCACGAACGTGTTCTGCCGGAATCCCATGGCGCCCAGAGTGTCGACGGCCTCGTCGTACAGGGCGTACTTCGCCGAGTTGTCGAGGAACTCCTGGGCCGACCGATCGTGGTGTCGACCGATGACGGTGAGCGGGCGGAAGACGATCGGGTAGAGGGTGACGGTGTCCGGGCCGAGCGCGAGAGTTCCTTCGAGGGACCGCCGCCAGGACTGCGGCGTCTGGCCCTCGAGGCCGTAGATGAGGTCGTAGTTGACGTTGTCGAAACCCACGTCGGAGATGAGTGCCGCTGCCTCGTGGACCCGGTCGATCGGGTAGCGCCGTCCCGCCCGCCGGGCCTCCTCCGGGTCGAGGGTCTGCACGCCCATGCTGATCCGGTTGACGCCCAGGTCGCGCATCGTCGTGAGGAGGGTGCGCTCCATCGTGTCGGGCGACCCCTCGACCGCGAACTCCATGTCCGGCGACCGGTGCGGAAACGCCTCGTGGATGCCGGTGACGAGGTCGGTGAACTGCGCCGGGGTCAGGGTGGTGGGAGTACCGCCCCCGACGTACACCGACACGACCTCCGAGCCCCCGAGCAGCTCGCCGTACATCGCGAGCTGGCGCCGCAGCGAGGCGACGTAGCGGTCGACGAGGTCGGGGGGCGGGTTGGTCGTGAGGAAGAGCGTGCAGAACGAGCACCGGTAGCCGCAGAACGGGATGTGCACGTAGAGGTTGACCGGTCCGCGGTGGTCACCCCATGCCTGCGCGATCGTCATCGGCGGGTCGAGGTGGCGATAGGCGCGCTTGGACGGGTACGAGTACACGTAGTTGGGCAGGTCGCTGCCATCGATGGCCGCGGTGAGCCGCTCGTACGCCGTGTCGGCCCCCACCACGTCCCGGCTGCCACCGTTCGGCACCGCCCCGCCGGGCTGGCTCGTCTGCACGTCACCGTCGGGCACGAGACCTCACTTGGAGTCGTAGGGAGCGACGTCGGCTGCCGGAAGGGCCTCGACGAGCAGCGTCAGGGAGCCCTCCGCCACGCGGCGTTCGAGCTCGGGGTGGGCGGCGCAGAGGTGGGTGGCCACGATGCGGCGGACCTCCTCGACCCGGTCGGGATACATCCACGGCGCGTAGCGCAGGCCGAGCGTGATGACGATCCGCTCCGCGACACCGGCGGTGGGGTCGGCCGGCACGTGCTCCACGGCGAAGCGGTGGTCGCCGGTGAGCTCCATCCCCACGCCCACCTCCAGGTCGGGGAAGCGGGGGCTGATGGCGACGTCGGCCAAGGACTCCACGACCTCGTACAGCGGGCCCGACAGCAGCAAAGGGCGGACCGTGTCGCGACTGTCGTCGACGATGCTGCGCGGCACGCGGCCGAGGTAGCGCACCTGGATCCCGGCGGGGTCCTCCGGCGGAGCGACGACCTCGACGAGGTCGCCGGTGAGGTAGCGGACCAGTGGCATCTGCTGGGTGAACGGGTAGAGGCTGGTGAGCACCAGCACGCCGACCTCGCCCACTCCGACCGGCACGTGGGTGCGCGGGTGCACGGCCTCGGCGATGACGTGCGGCTCGAAGATCCACGGCCCGCCGGCCCACATCTCGCTCGCCCCGCCGTAGATCTCGGTGAGGCTGTAGTGGTTGTGGACCGTCGCCCCCCAGGTCGCTGCGAGCATCGCCTGCCGGCGCGGGGTCACGTGACCGCCGAAGAGGTCGACCCGCCGAACCGCGCTCCGCGAGAAGTCGAACCCGTCGTCGATGAGGTACGCCGTGAGTGCCTTGACCATCCGCTCGGTGCCGCTCACCACGCTCACCCGGCTGTCGACGCCCGGCAGCTCGTAGGTCGCGTCGAGAACCTGGCGGGCCTGGCTCGCCTGGGCCGTGTCGTGGACGCCGACGGACATGACGTAGGCGCGCGTGGGGACCGGGGTGAGGGCACCGTGGTAGGCGTTGCTCAGCACGAGGTGCATCGGCCTCGAGGTCGGTGGGTGCGTTGCCTGGAGCTGCGCGGCGTGGAACTGCCAGACGAAGTCCTGTTCCGCCTGTCCGCGGTAGACCTGCAGGAAGGCGCCGGTCGTGCCCGTCGTGTGCTGGATCGCGACCGGGGTCCCCTCGTCGCAGCGCAGCCGCTCGTGGTTGTCGACGATGTCCTTGCGGCTCAGCAGGGGAAGGCGCACGAGGTCGGACAGGTCGGTGATCTCGCCCGCCTGGGCGAAGCGTTCACGGTAGAAGTCGGACGAGGACCGGCACCACTGGATCGTCTCGCGGAGCAGGGCGCTGCGCAGGAGCTGCGCAGCCGACGGTGACACCGAGGTCGCGGCGGAGGTGTCGGCCGTCATCCGCGCGTACCGTGCTCCGATACGAAGCTCTGCAGGGCGTCGGAGATCGCGGCGTTGGAGGCGGCGAGGTTCTCACCGACGGCGTTCTCCACCGCCAGGTTCTCCAGGCCGGTCGGCTCGGCGGCGACGGGCTCGGCGGCGACGGGCTCGGCAGCCAGGGGTTCCGCCGCAAGAGGTTCGGCTGCCAGGGGTTCCGCCGCGAGCGGCTCGGCTGCCAGGGGTTCGGCCGTGAGTGGCTCTGCTGCAAGGGCTTCGGCTGCCAACGGTTCGGCTGCCAGTGGTTCAGCAGCCAAGGGCTCGGCACCGACTGGCTCGGCCGCCACCGGCTCGGCAGCAGCGGCCTCCGCCGCCAGTGACTCCGCAGCCAGCGTCTCGGCCCGTGCGGCCTCGTCGGCGACCGTCCGTAGCGTCGCGTCGGACACCGACCTGGCGCCACGGCCGAGGGCATCGGTCAGGGCCTGCTGAACCGTCTCCAGTGCGGCGGTCGCCGCGTCGGTCAGGCCCTGGGCCGGGTGGGGGCCGGCCAGGGCTGCCCACGTGGACTCGTCGACGACCCCGGTCACCTGGAGCCCGGCGCCCTTCTGGAAGGCCGTCACCGCGTCCTTGGTGTCGCGGTCGAACTCTCCGTCGACGCGAACGTCGATCGACCGACCGGCCAGCAACATCTGGGCCCTGCGCACGTGGTCACCAGTGGTCGTGTGCTTGGGCCCCAGAGTCGGCGGCTTCGCGCTCTCCAGGGCGGTGGCGGCGGCCGCGGCCGTGGCGGAAGCACCCGAGAGGGCCTCCCGGGTGGCCTTGTCGCGCACCTTGAGGGCGTCCTTGTACAGCGAGGCGAGTTGTGCGACATCCATGTCGGGCTCCAATCGGGGATCCACCCCTTCCCCGATGATAGCGACGCGCCCCTGCGTTGTCTCGGGGGCGGCGGGGCTCACGGACCCCTCGGGAAGCACAGCACGTCGGCTGGGGCCAACTCCCGTGTCGGCGTCGACCGGACGCCACCAGCCGACCCCTCCACCCCGTCGAGTGAACAGAACACGCCGCGTGCGAGGTGACGCATGCGGCGTGTTCTGTTCACTCGACGGGGGAAGTCAGCCGGGTGCGGCGCCGGTCATCGCGACGACTCACTCGCCGTGGTCTGGCACCGGGGGGACGAGGAAACGGAACGAGACCCCGAAGTCCTCGCGCTGGGGGGCGTGGCATCCTGGGCCGGCACCGGTGCGGCGGGGTCGGATGGCCGGGATCGATGTGGGTGCGGATCAGCTCCGCTGCGCGGGAGTCGTAGGCCCCGGAGGCCCCCTCGGCGCGTCTCCGGCGTGGAGGTCGACGACCTACGCGAAGGTCGTGTACGAGAAGGCCGAGTGCTCGCGGAGCTCCTCGAGGCCCGCGAGGTCGGCCGCGCTCGGCTCCCACGCAGCCGCCTCGACGTTGGCCGCCACCTGCTCGGGCCGGGTCACGCCGGAGATCACGCTGGCCACGGCCGGTTGGGCCGCCAGACCACCGATCGCGAGCGTGAGCATCGAGACCCCGCGCTCGGAGGCGAACGCCTCGAGTGCCTCGATGCGGTCCCAGTTCGCGCCCTCGAGCCGGGACGCCTGCTCCGGGCCAGCGAGCCGGCTACCCTCCGGTGCTGCCTCGCCGCGCCGGTACTTGCCGGTGAGCAGCCCGTAGGCGAGAGGGAAGTACGGGAGCAGGCCCGCCCCCACGGCCTCGCACGCCGGCACGAGCTCGTCCTCGGCCAGGCGGTTGTACAGCGAGTACTCGTTCTGCGCCGAGACGAACCGCTCCAGCCCAGCGGTACGAGACACCCAGTCGGCGTCGACGACCTGCCACGCGGCCAGGTTCGAGGACCCGATGAAGCGGACCTTGCCCTCGTGGACGAGCTCGCTCAGCGCCCCGAGGGTCTCCTCGATGGGTGTCAACGGGTCGGGACGGTGCAGCTGGTAGAGGTCGATGCGGTCGGTGCCCAGGCGCCGCAGGCTCGCCTCGACGGCCTGCCGGACGTACGCGCGCGTGCCGTGGCCACCGAGCCGGTCCTCACCCGAGAGGTCCATCCCGAACTTCGTCGCGACGACGACGTCGTCACGACGAGATCCCAGGGCCCGACCGAGGAGCTCCTCGCTCTTCCCGTTCCCGTAGACATCGGCGGTGTCGAAGAGGGTGATGCCGGCATCGACGGCAGCGCGGACGACCGAGGCGGTCTGCTCCTCGTCGATGCGGGTGCCGAAGGCGTTGCAGCCCACCCCGACGACGGAGACCACGAGTTCGCTCTCACCCAGGGGGACGTACCGCATGTCGCTCATGCGCCCAACCTACGTCGCGGTGCTCTCGCCGACCGAACCTCACCCGTGGGGGGACGTCTCGGCGTAGAGCACACCCCGCCGCACGAGGACCTTCTCGAGCTCGACACCCAGGGGCACGAGGAGCGCGAGCGCGAAGCACACGACGAGCTGGTGGGCGGACAGGGCATCGGTGTGGAAGATGCCCTGCAACCACGGCACGTAGACGACGGCCAGCTGGAGCCCGATGGTGAGGAGCACCGCTCCCAGCAGCCCGCGGTTCGTCGCGAACCGGCGCCCGAACGACGGCAGCGACTCGGACCGGACGGCCATCGCGTGGCCGAGCTGGGCGAGCACGAGGATGGTGAAGACCACGGTCTGCCAGTTGTCCGCACCGCTGTTCCAGGCCCACGCCAACCCGCCCAGCGACACCCCACTGATGAGCAGCCCCACCCACCCGATGTGCCACGTCACGCCGTGGGCGAAGATGCTCTCGTCCGGGGGCCGGGGTGGTCGCTTCATCACGTTCGGGTCGGCCGGCTCCCTCGCCAGCGCCAGCCCGGGCAGCCCGTCGGTGACGAGGTTGATCCAGAGGATCTGGAGCGGAAGGAGCGGGAGCGGGAAGCCGAGGAACGGGGCGAGGAACATCACCCAGATCTCCCCCGCGTTGCTCGTCAGCGTGTACTTCACGAAGCGGCGGATGTTGTCGTAGATGCGCCTGCCCTCGCGCACGGCCATGACGATCGTCGCGAAGTTGTCGTCCAGGAGCACCATCGCCGAGGCCGCCCGCGCGACATCGGTCCCTCCCCTGCCCATCGCGACCCCGATGTCGGCCTGGCGCAGCGCGGGTGCGTCGTTCACCCCGTCGCCGGTCATCGCCGCCACCTCGCCGCGGGCCTGGAGCGCCCGGACGATACGGATCTTCTGCGCCGGGTCGACGCGGGCGTAGACCCGGGCGTCGGCGACGCGGTCGCCGAGGGCGTCGTCGTCGAGCTCCGCGAGGTCCCGTCCGGTGAGGACGTCCCCAGCACCCTGGTGGAGCTCGGCCACCCCGACGCGTTCAGCGACCGCGTGCGCGGTGTCGGGGTGGTCTCCGGTGATCATCACCGGCACGATGCCGGCGCTGCGACACTCGGCCACGGCCGCCGCCACCTCCTCGCGCGGCGGGTCGATCATCCCCACGAGACCGACGAGGGTCATGTCTGCCTCGGCGTCGGCGAGGTCGGTGGGCATCTCCTCGAGGACGCGGCGGGCGGCGGCGAGCACCCGGAGCCCGGATCCCGCCATGGCCGAGGCCCGGGCCTCGGCCTCGGTCCGGCGAGCGGGGTCGAGGGTGCACAGGGGCAGCACCGACTCCGGAGCCCCCTTGGCGTAGGCGACAAAGGGGCCGTTGGCGGTCCTGCCCCCGGGGCGCTCGTGGAACGTCACCATCCGGCGCCGCTCGGAGTCGAAGGGGATCTCCGCCAGGCGGGACGGTGGAGGGGATGCCGCCACCGTGCCGACAGCGCGGCCGTACACCACGAGCGCCACCTCCGTGGGGTCGCCGTCGCTGTGAGGCACGCCCTCGGGTCCGTCGGAGACCTCCGCGTCGTTGCATGCGGTGACGACCCGCGCCAGCTCGTCGACGTCGCCCACCGGTGTCCACACGGTGTCAACCGTCATCCGGTTCTGCGTCAGGGTGCCGGTCTTGTCCGAACAGATGTAGGTGACCGAGCCCAACGTCTCGACGGCCGGCAGGCGGCGGACGAGCGCGCTCCGCTGCGCCATCGCCCTGGCCCCCAAGGCCAGCGAGATCGTCACCACCGCGGGAAGGGCCTCGGGCACCGCAGCCACCGCGAGGCTCACCGCGGTCAGCAGCATCTGCAAGGGGTCCTCGCCCCGCAGCAGGCCAGCGACGAAGACGACGCCCGAAATGGCCACGACGGCGACGGCCAGGCGAAGCGACAGCTGGGCGAGCCGCCGCTGCAGCGGGGTGCGCACGTCGTCCGCGCCGGCGATGAGGCCGGCCACCCGGCCCAGCTCGGTGTCGGCGCCGACGGCAACGACGACGCCTCGGCCCCGGCCGGCCGTGACCTCCGTGCCGCTGAACGCCATCGAGGACCGGTCACCGAGCGGACAGTCGTGGTCCCCCACGGGCCGCGTCGCCTTGTCGACCGGTACCGACTCCCCCGTCAGCGCCGCCTCGGCGACCTGGAGTCGCGCGACCTCGACGAGGCGGAGGTCGGCCGGAACCACCGCACCCGCCTCGAGGAGCACGACGTCGCCGACGACGAGCTCCGGGGACGGGACGACGGCTGCCGCGCCACCGCGGACCACCCGGGCCCCGGGTGTCGACATCGCGCGCAGGGCATCAAGGGCCTTCTCGGCCCGAAAGGCCTGGAAGGCGCCGATCGCCGCGTTGAGCACGACGATGACGACGATGACGATGGTGTCGACCGGCTCCCCCACGACGCCGGAGACGATGGCCGCAGCGACGAGGAGAAGGATCATGACGTCCTTGAACTGCTCCACGACGAGGTCCCAGAGCCCGCGGACGTGGTGTTCCGGCAGGAGGTTGGGGCCGTGGTCGGCGAGCCTGCGACCGGCCTCGGCCGGGTCCAGTCCGGCGTCGGGGTCGACCCGCACGCGGTCGGTCGCCTCCGGCACCGTGAGCGTGTGCCACGGCACCGGCGAGGTCGTCACGGGCGCGGAGGTCATCGCCTCCAGCCTGCCCCACCCGGGGCGGCCCGTGGACCAGGTGTGAAGGCCCCCACTGCCGAGCGACCCTCCCCGCCGCGGGCGGGGAGGGTCGAGGTCACGGCGACGCGCCCGGGTCGGGCACGTGTGGTGCTCAGAGGCGCACGACCATCTTCCCGGTGTTCTCGCCGCGCAGCATGCCGAGGAACGCGTCCACGGCGTGGTCGATGCCGTCGACGACGGTCTCGCGAGAGGTGAGCTCGCCGGACGCCAGCCAGCCGGCGACCTTCCCGGCATACTCCTTCGAGAGGTCCGCGTGGTCGCCGACGAGGAAGCCCTCGATGCGGCCGCGGGTCTGGATCAGTCGGGCGAGGTTGCGTGGTCCGGGGGCGGGCTCGGTGTCGTTGTAGACGGAGATCATCCCGCAGACGGCGATGCGTCCACCCAGTCGGAGCGACCCGATGGCCGCCTCGAGGTGGTCGCCACCGACGTTGTCGAAGTAGACGTCGATGCCCTCGGGCGCGGCCTCCCGCAGCTGCCTGGACACTGCGCCGTCCTTGTAGTTGAACGCCGCGTCGAAACCGAGGTCGTCGACGACGTGACGGACCTTCTCCTCCGACCCGGCGCTGCCGATGACGCGGCTCGCACCGAGGGCCTTCGCGATCTGGCCGACGACGCTGCCGACCGCCCCGGCCGCGCCGGAGACGAAGACGACGTCGCCCTCCTTGATCTGTGCGATGCGGGTGAGGCCCGCGTATGCCGTGAGGCCGGGCATGCCGAGCACGCCGAGGTAGAGGGAGGGGGACACCTGGGAGACGTCGACGACCCGGGCGCCCTTGGCCGCGACCACGGCCACCTCCCGCCAGCCGAAGCCGTGCAGCACGTGGTCCCCGACCGCGAAGCCCTCGGCCCGCGACTCCTCGACGACACCCACGGCGCCGCCGTCCATGGCCTCACCGAGGGCGAACGGGTCGGCGTACGACTTGGCATCGCTCATCCGGCCACGCATGTAGGGGTCCACCGACATGGCGACGTTGCGCACGCGCATCTGCCCCTCGGCCAGTGGCGGGACCGTGCTCTCGACGAGCTCGAAGTTCTCGGGCGTGGGAAAACCGACCGGGCGGGAGACGAGGCGGACCTCGCGCGGAGCGGCGGCGGAGTCGGTGGGCTGGGCGGGTTGCGCGGACATGAGCGCCTTCCGGTCGGGGATCCTGCAGGGACGGTGGGGTTCAACCCCCCGCACCCCTTGGGTATGCCGTGACCCCGGCCACGTCGCCCGGCGTCAGCCCTGGCGGCCCTCGGACCTCAGCCGCGCGTCGCGGGCGGCGGCGACCTTCTCCGCGCGCTCCCGGCGCAGCCGTGACTGGGGGTCGTCCGTCGTGCCGAGCTGGGCAGGGCCGAAGACGCTGGTCAACACATAGCGCACGCGCCAGACGAACCGGTATCTCAGCGAGAGCCCCTCGCGGTCGGCCTTCGCCATGGCGTCCTCCAGACGTGGTGGGAGCACTCATCGTGATGACACCACGATACGTTCACGCACTCGCGGCAGCTTCGTGAGGCTGGCCCTCCGGGAGCGGGCGCCGCTGCGGATCTCGGAGGTGGCCGACCGGCTCGGCACGGGCGTCGCGGAACTGGAGGGGATCCGCGACCGGCTCAGCACCCTCATCGCGGCGGCCGCCGGCCCGCCTGGGACCCGCAGCTGCAGGCCGGGAGCCCCCCGTCTGCTCCGGGCTAGGGTCGGCACATGGACGACACGACCCCGCCCGCCGACGACACGGCGAAGCCGGCCGACGCAACCCTTCCGGCCGCTCCGGTCGACGACCTCGTCACCACCGAGCACACGATCAAGGTCGGCCGACGGCGCCTGTCCTACAAGGCCACCACCGGCCGGATCGTGCTGCGCGAAGAGGTCTATGACGACGGCACGTTCACCGGCCACCAGGCGAAGGCCGAGGTGTCGCTGACGTCGTACGTCCTCGACGGCGACGACACGAGCCGACCCGTGACCTTCGCCTTCAACGGCGGTCCGGGATCGAGCTCGGTGTGGCTGCACCTCGGGCTCATGGGTCCCCGACGGGTCGTGTCGGGAGACGTCGGGGGGCTGCAGACCCCGCCCTACGCCATCACCGACAACCTCGAGACGCTCCTCACCGTCACCGACCTGGTCTTCATCGACCCCGTCTCCACCGGATTCTCCAGAGCCGTCAGCGGCGGCAAGGCCAAGCCCTACCACGGCTTCACGGGCGACATCGAGAGCGTCGGTGAAGTCATCCGTCTGTGGACGACCCGCCAGAACCGTTGGCTCTCACCGAAGTTCGTTGCGGGAGAGTCCTACGGCACGGTGCGAGCCGCTGCTCTGGCCGAGCACCTCCAGACCCGTCGAGGGATGTACCTCAACGGCGTCATCCTCATCTCGAGCGTGCTCGACCTCGGCTCGATCGGGCTGCACGAGCCGGAGGACCGCGGCCACGTGGGGTTCCTGCCCACCTACGCCGCCGTCGCCCACTTCCACGGCAAGCACGGGCGCAAGGCGCTGCGCACGGTGCTGGCCGAGGCCGAGGAGTACGCCGAGCGTGACTACCCGTGGGTCCTCGCGCGCGGGCACCGCCTCACCGCCGCCGAACGAGCGGGTGCCGTCAGCCGCCTCGCCGCCCTGACCGGCCTGAGCGAGGAGTACGTCGACCTGTCGAACCTCCGGGTCGAGCACACCCGGTTCTTCGCCGAGCTGCTCCGCAGTGAACGGCTCGTGGTCGGCCGGCTCGACAGTCGCTTCACCGGGCCTGCTGGCAACGGCGTCGCCGAGCGGATGGAGGCCGACCCGAGCCACGATGCGATCGCCGGCGCGTACGCCGCCGCCTGGAACCACTACGTCCGGGCCGAGCTCGGCTACGAGAACGACCTGCCCTACGAGCAGCTGTCGACGACGGTCCACGAGGAGTGGTCCTACAAGGAGTTCGAGGGCCGTCCCGTCGACGTGACCGGCAAGCTCGCCCGCGCGATGCGCGCCAACCCCGCGCTCAAGGTCCACGTCGCCTACGGCTACCTCGACGGCGCCACACCGTACTTCGCCGCCCAGGACAGCTTCGCCCACCTCGACGTCCCCGCCGCCCTGCTCGAGAACGTCGAGCACGCCTACTACGAGGCGGGCCACATGATGTACGTCCACGGGCCGAGCCGGGTCCAGCAGAGCGCCGACCTGGCGGCGTTCATCAGGTCGGCCAGCACGGCATCAGGCGTTTGACCGAGCGGGCTCGGCGACCGCGCGACCCCGGACCCCTCAGCTCGGGCGCAGGGCTCCGGTGACCACCGACGGGTCGGGATTGGTGTGTGGCACCCCGTCGATGACGACCGTGGGCACGGTCTCGTTCCCCCCGTTGAGGCTCGCGACGAACAGCCGGGCGTCGTCGTCCTCCCAGATGTTGACCCAGGTGATCCGGTCCCGGTCCTTGCGGACGGCGAAGCGCAGGCGCGAGCAGAACGGACACCCGGGTCGCCAGTAGACGACGACTCCGCTGCCGTCTCCCGCCACCACGTCGGCGTAGGTGCCCCGGGCGGGGCGCCCGGCGACGACATCGATGAGTCCCATGCGGCCACGGTACGCACCGCCCCGCGGATCCCCGAGCGGTGATCCGGTTGGTAGGTTCGGGAGAGCGGATCGCCCCCGGGGACGAGAGGGGCCCGCGCCCCGCGCCGCCCGCGTGTGGGCACCGCCGCCACGGAGGACACCATGACCGATCACGACACCGCCCGCACGTCTCGATCCGCGTCGGTGCGATCGTCGTTGGATATCCCCGTCGACCAGCCGGGGCGGCTCGTGTTGTCCGTGGCCGTCGCGGAGCACCTCCGGGCGTCCGAGAGCCTCGCGATCACCGACGGCGACGGCGCGCCCGTCGACCACCAGGTCCTCACCCTCGACCACGGCAGCCGCCTCCACCTGATCGATGCCTCCGCGGGCTCGCTGCACGTGGACTACTCGGCCACCGTGGAGGTCGGCGAGCCGGGTGACCAGGCGGTGAGTGACGCCGATCGTTTCCGCTACGTGCTCCCCAGTCGCTACTGCCCCAGCGACCGGCTCGAGGGCTTCGTCGCCGGTGAGTTCGGTCCGGTCGTCGACGACGCGCAGACCCTGGGCCGCGTCGTCTCCTGGGTCAGCGAGCGCCTGGCGTACACGCCCGGGTCCACGACCTCGACCGACGACGCCCTCGCGCCGCTGTTGAGCGGGCAGGGCGTGTGCCGCGACTACGCCCACCTCGTCGTCACCCTGTGCCGGGCCCTGGGGATGCCGGCCCGCTACGTCTCGGTCTACGCACCGGGCCTGTCCCCGATGGACGCGCACGCCGTGGTCGAGGTGGCCGTCGACGGCGTGTGGCGAGTCGTCGACGCGACCCACCTGGCACCCCGGGCGTCCATGGTCCGCACGGCGACCGGGCGGGACGCCACGGACACCGCGATCCTCACCTCGCTCGGTGCGATCACCCAGCCCCCGCGCTTCGAGGTCATGGCCACCGCCGACCCCGACCTCCCGACGGAGGACCCGGAGGCCGAGGTGTCCTTGGCCTGACCTGCGGCCGGTGCCCCCGGTCACCTCAGCGGGACCGCCAGGGCGCCACCGCAGTGGTAGACGTCGGGCCTGCCGGGCCAGACGGTGCCGGCTTCCCGCATGTCGGGCCCGAGCTCGTTGCGCCACGTCCCGCGCGCGTCGATGAAGTAGCGGGCCGCGTGGTCCCAGAGCCTGCGGTACCACTGCTCCCAGTGGGGGTCACCGGTACGACGCAGGAGGGCTGCCGACGCCTGGATCCCTTCGCACACCGGCCAGTGGAGCCGGACGCCGGCCACGGGTGCGCCGTCCCAGTCGACGGTGTAGACCAGCCCGGGGCGGCCGTCGAGGGCCCAGCCGTCGTCGAGCGCCCGGCGGGCGAGGGCGTCGGCCGCCTCGACCAGCCACCCGGCTGACCCCACGAGGGGGGAGGCGTCGAGGTCGAGGAGCAGGCGCGCCCACTCCAGCGAGTGGCCGAGTGTCGCGCCGAAGGGCCGGAACGCGTGCTCCGGCTCGTCGCGGTTGTAGTCGGGCAGCACCTCCCACTCCGCGGTGTAGTGTTCCGGCAGGAGCCAGTCCCGTTCGCGCGCAGCGGAGTTGACGAGCCGATCGGCGATCGCCAGGCCCCGCCGGTGCCACCCGGCGTCCCCCGTGGCGGTTCCCATCGCGAGGAACGCCTCGAGTCCGTGCATGTTGGCGTTGGCGCCGCGATAGTCCTCGGAATCGCTCCAGTCAGGGGCGAAGGACTCGCGGAGCGCCTCACTGTCCATGTCCCACAAGTGCGCGTCGATGACCTCGGAGACCTGGTTGAGAAGCGTTGGCGCAGAGGGGTGCCCGACGACGTGGGCCGTGGCGGCGGCGAGCCCGACGTGGACGTGGTCGTAGGTCGACTTCCGGGTGACCGTCCCGGGCTCGGTGAGCCAGCCACCGTGGTCGCGGTCGGCGTAGAGCCCGAGGAGCGAGCTCATGGCATGGTCGAGAAGCGCACCCGATCCGGGGATGCCGTGGCGTACCCCGACGGCGGAGGTGTGCGCCATCCGCGCGGTGAGGAAGAGCTGCGGGCGTCGATCGGGTAGCGGCACACCGCTCGCGTCGAGCCACACGAACCCCCCGTCCGGGCGGATGGACGCCAGCGCGAAGGTCAGCACGTCGGCCAGGCCGCGGTCGGCCCAGGCCCGGTGCGACGGGGCGTCGAGCCAGGAACGGCCCTCTGTGCCGACCGACTCGCGCCCGCTCATCGGCCCTTCACGCTGAGGAGGTAGGTCGAGGTGTGCGACTGGCCTGCACCGAGCGCGACGGCGTCGTCGAGCACGTTCGCGCCCTCGACGCAGAGGAAGTGGCGCCAGTCGTCGTCCCCGATGTCGGCGGCCTCGCGCGCCTTGCGCTTCCACGGGTTCCACACGACCATGTCGGCCATTCCTCGCGTCGACACCTCGAGGCTCCGCTCGAGCACGGGGTCGTCGACGACGACCGGACCGTCGGTGCGGTAGACGGCGTCGGTCTCGCCGGTGATCCGCACCCGGCCGGTCTGCTGCCGCCGGGCGCCGAAGACCTTGTCGAAGAACGACGCCCCCACGAGCCCGTCGAGGCTCACCTGGTCGATGTCGCCGACGACGAGGTAGGCGTGCAGCGCCTCCTCGTAGTCGAAGGGTTCGGCCCCGGTGTTCGTTGTGGTGAGCGAGACCTCCAGATCGGCCCCGAGCCGCGAGCGCAGCTCCACGGCATACCGGTGCGGCCAGTGCGGCGAGGTGGCGTCGTGGTCGGCGAGGCGGTGCACGAAGGTCACCGACCGCTCCTCGTCGATCCTCTCGACGAGCTCCCACGTCGTCGTGCGGGCGAAGCCGTGGCTGGGCTCCATCCCCGGCGAGCGCCCCGGGCCGAACCAC
The DNA here is from genome assembly GCA_963730365.1 of uncultured Actinomycetota bacterium. Lineage (GTDB taxonomy): Bacteria > Actinomycetota > Actinomycetes > Actinomycetales > Dermatophilaceae > Fodinibacter. The sequence goes on from CAVSRM010000010.1 coordinate 92,888, forward strand.
GGCCAGCACACGGGGATGCCGGCACGGACGGCCTGCCCCACACGGAGCACCACCTCGGAGCTGACGTACAGCACGGGGTCCGCTCCCCGAGGGGCCCAGCGGACGACCTGGGCCCCGTGGTCGTACACCTCACCCGTGCACGGGGCGATGTCGACGACGTGCGGCGGCGGGAGGGTGTCGGTCATGCCCCCAACCTAGGGATCGCCGGGGGCGCGCCACCAGCCCTGCGCTCACCGAGGGCTCGCCACCTCGACGGGCTCCTGCGACTCGGCGGCCGCGGCGGACCGCCGGTTGGCCAGCAGGCTGGTGGCCGTCACGGTGACGAGGATGCCGACGATGACCGCCAGCGAGGCCAGGGTGGGGACCTCGGGCACCGAGGGCCAGACCCCGTGCGCCCAGTGCAGCACGAGCTTGACCCCGATGAAGCCGAGGATCGCCGCCAGGCCGTACCCGAGGTGCACGAGCGCCCCGAGCGCACCCTCGAGCACGAAGTAGAGGGCCCGCAGGCCCAGCAGGGCGAAGGCGTTCGTCACGAAGACGAGGTAGGGGTCGCCGGTGATGCCGAAGACCGCGGGCACGGAGTCGATCGCGAAGACGATGTCGGTGCCGAGGATGGCGATGACCACGAGGGCGAGGGGGGTCAGGGCCCGGCGTCCGGCCTGCGTCACGGTCATCCGGGTGCCGGCATACGTGTCGGTCACCGGCCAGAAGCGGCGGATGAGCCGCACGCTGCGCAGCGAGGCGACGTCGATGACGTGCTCCTGCCCCGAGCGGGCGTCGCGGAGCACCTTGACGGCAGTGGCCAGCAGGATCGCGCCGAAGAGCAGGAAGGCCCAGGCGAAGGTGGAGATGAGCTGGGCGCCCAGGGCGATGAAGATGCCGCGCAGCACCAGCGCTCCGGCCACGCCGATGAGGAGCACGCGCTGCTGGAGCTCCTTGGGCACCGCGAAGGCGCCGAGCAGCAGCATGAAGATGAAGAGATTGTCGACCGAGAGCGACTTCTCGACCACGTAGCCGGTGTAGTACTCCAGGCCGCGCTGACCGCCGTACGTCGACCACAGCCATCCGCCGAACGCGAGGGGGATGGCGATGTAGAACGCCGACCAGCCGACCGCCTCCCTCATCCGGACCTCGTGCGGGCGACGGGTGACGAGGAAGTCGAGCGCCAACAGCACGATGACCCCCCCGATGGTCAGGGCCCACAGGGTGGGGGTGCCGACCGGTGCCTCGGTCGAGGCGGGCAGGGCGGCGGATAAGACGGGGGACATCGAGCTCCTCAGGACATGAACCACAGGCCTGAGGTCTCCTTCACCGCTCGGCTGCCGCCGGCGGTGCCGCACCGAGACCACCGTGGGGTGGACGTATTGACCGGCGCGAGCTTGGGAAGTACTCCCCTCGTGGGACCAACAGTACGGAACATCGGTGAATTACCACAAGTCGGTGTGGGGTAAACATTCGACACCGGCCCCGGGCCGGTGCATCCCCACCAGAGCCGACCGAGGCCGAGGGGGTGCCAGGGGCAGTGGGTCAGGACTTCGTGGCCTCGAGGCGGGCGAGGGCCTCTCGCCGCTCCTGGGCGTGGTCGACGATCCGTTCCGGGTAGCCGTGGTCGGAGCCCGCGCCGTGGTCCCAGGGCTCGTGTGCCGCCACACCGCGAAGGTGCGTCAGCTCGGGCACCCATCGGCGCACGTAGTCGCCGTCCGGGTCGAAGCGCTTCCCCTGGGTCACGGGGTTGAAGACCCGGAAGTAGGGCGAGGCGTCGGTGCCGGTGCCGGCCACCCACTGCCAGCCGTGGTTGTTGGAGGCGATGTCACCGTCGATGAGGTGCTCCATGAAGTGCCGGGCCCCCGCCGGCCACCAGACGTGGAGGTCCTTGGTGAGGAAGCTCGCCGTGATCATCCGCACCCGGTTGTGCATCCACCCCTGCGCCAGCAGCTGGCGCATGCCCGCGTCGACGATGGGGTAGCCGGTGCGGCCCTCCTTCCAGGCCTCGATGGCGTCCTCCGGCTCGTCGTAGCGCATGCCCGACAGCGCCGGGCGCAGGTCGTTCCAGCTGCTGCGGGGGTGGTGCCACAGCACGTCGGCGTAGAACTCGCGCCACGCCAGCTCGGTCTCGAAGGTGTGTGCGCCCTTCCCCTGCGCCCCGGCGAGGTCGGCGAGCAGGGTGCGGGGGTGCAGGACACCGAGCTTGAGGTAGGGCGACAACCGCGAGGAGCCGTCGAGGTCGGGCCTGTCGCGGTCCTCGGCGTAGGTCGCGAGCCCCTCGTCGCGGAACTCCCGCCAGCGGCGCAGGGCCGCCTCCTCGCCGGCACCGGGGAGCTCGGGGAGGTCGGGAGCCGAGAGCGCCTCGCGAAGGGCTGCGGTCGCGTCGGCGTCGTTGCGCGCGTGCCGGATCGGCAGGTCCCGTGGCGTCGGTGCCGGACCGGGCCAGCCGTGGGAGCGCCAGGCCTTCGAGAACGGGGTGAACACCTTGTAGGGCTCTCCGGAGCCGTTGACGACGAGGCCCGGCCCCACGGCATACGGCGTCCCGGTCTCGACCCACTCGACCCCGTTCGAGCGCAGTCGCCCGGCGACCGTCTCGTCCCGGCGACGCCCCGCCGGCGTCGTCTCGCGGGAGACGTGCACGCTGGTCGCCCCCACCCGACGGGCGAGCTCGGGCACCACCGCAGCCGGATCTCCGTGGACGAGGGTGAGCGCGCCGTCGAACACCTCGTCGGTGGCCCGGAGAGTGGCTGCCAGCCAGGCCCGACGGGCCGCCCCACCCGATGCCCACAGGCGCGGGTCGACGACGAAGGCGACGACGAGGTCGCCCCCGTCCGCGGCCTCTCGCGCGGCCAGGAGCGCGGGGTGGTCGCGGCGGCGCAGGTCGCGGCGCAGCCAGAGCAGGGAGGTCATCGACGTCCTCTCGGTCAGCCCGCGACACGGGCGGCCACGGCACCCGAACCGTCTCCTCACCCCCCGGCACCCGGGCCAGCCGGGGACGAGGGCCACCTCGAAGCCGGCGGCGACGAGGGCGGCACCAGTATCCCACTCGACCACCTCGTGGAGCTGTCTCGGGTTGAAGCCCGCTGGCGGCGGTGCCCGGGCGATCCTTGATCCACTGCTCCGTCTGATCGGCGGGGTCTCCCGTGTGCCGATTCAGCCTTCCGGCCAGGCTGTCTGACCCGGAGGCGGAGGGCTTCTACGCGGCCATGGGCGCCACCGTCGAACGCCACGTCGACGTCGACGGCGGCCCCCGCCTGGGCGTGTCCTGGTTCGACCTCCGAAGACGGGGTCGAGTGACCTGGGCGCCGATCGTCGACGCCGTCGAGGGGGCGCGGGACCATGACAGGGACCGCATGCCCGACGTCGGGCAGCACACAGGCCCGACGATCGACCTGTCGGCCGACAGCCGGAGGCGAACGAGCAGCACGAGTACCCGCACCGTCCTGGGCTGACCCGACGTCACAGCCTCGACGTGGGGTGCGCGGGGCCGTGACGAGGGCGAAAGGGGCGGTCAGCCGAAGAGGTCGAGCATCGGCTGGAGCAGGAAGAGCATCCCGAGGGACCAGGTGAGGTGCGTGATGGTCGGACCGAGGATGCCGCCTGTCACGCGCCTCTGCAGACCGACGACGAGGCCGAGGATGGCGGCCGCCAGGATGAGCAGGGGGATGAGGCTCGTGGCGGTGACCAGGGTGTAGACGATCGTCGTCGTCGCGACGGCATGCTTACGGCCCACCGCGGCGTACAGCGCCCCCCGGAAGTAGAGCTCCTCCGCGATCCCGTTGACGGCCGTGATCAGGGCCACCAGCCAGAGCGAGCCGACGTTCGCGTGGTCGAGCAGCTCCTCCACGGGCTCGCGCAGCACCGGGACCTGGGCGACGATGACCGCCCCGACGAGGAACACGCCGAGCAGCAGGCCGCCGAGGGCCAGCGACTGGAGGACAGCGCGGCCCCCGATGTCGCCGGTGCGCGTGTGGGCCCGCCCGAGGTGCAGCGGGCCCGACAGGAAGGCACCAGCCGCCCACACCCCGGCGAGGGCGAAGGTCGCGCCGTAGAACGTCGGGTCGCCCGGCTCGATGCGCAACGCCCAGGCGAGCACTCCCGCACCGACGATGAGGGTGACGATCGCCACGATCCGGCGACGACGGAAGGCAGAGTCGGACTCGGTGTGGTCCCGTGGGACCGGCTCGAGGAGGGAGGCACGGACGAAGGCCCTGAGCTCGGTGACGGGGTTGACGACGGCCATCGGCTCACGCCCCGGCTCTCGGCCCGCGGCCACCACCGGCCCAGGCGGCGTCCGCGGCGGTGATCCGGGCCGGGTCCACCGTTCCGGGCTCCGGTCGCGGGTGGACGTCGTCGCCGGCCACGGCATCCTCGACGGCACGGTCGTAGGGCAGGGGGCCGCCCGGCGGCGGGCCGACGAGGTCGTCGATGTCGTGCTCGGTGCACACCACCTCGTGCAGCAGGCTGCCCACGAGGGGCTTGGCCACGCCGGTGGGCACGGGGGTGACGAAACCGACCCACTGGCTCGCCAGGAACGGTGAGAGCACGGGCACCGTGACGATCCGCCGGGGCATCAGCCCGGCGATGGCGGCGAAGCGGTTGATCATCGTGCGATACGTGAGCACCTCGGGCCCGCCGATGTCGAACGTGCGGTTCACCTCGGGAGGGAGGTCCGCCGCCCCGACGAGATAGTGCAGCACGTCGCGCACCGCGATCGGCTGGATCCTGTTGTCGAGCCACTTCGGCGTGACCATGACGGGCAGGCGGGTCGTGAGGTGTCGCAGCATCTCGAAGGACGCCGACCCAGCACCGAGGATGATCGCCGCCTGGAGCACGGCCGTCGGAACGCCGCTCGCCATGAGCAGGTCACCGACCTCGACGCGGGACGCCAGGTGGTCCGACAACGGCCCCTCGGGCGGGTGGAGACCGCTGAGGTAGACGATCCGGCCGACCCCGGCGTCGTGGGCCGTGCGGCCGAAGGTCTTTGCCAACTGGCGGTCGCGCTCGACGAAGCCGCCCTCCCCGTCCATCGAGTGCAGGAAGTAGTAGGCGACGTCCACCCCGTCGAGCGCCTCCGCGAGCGTCGCGCTCGACGACGCATCACCCTCCACGACCCGCACCCGGTCCAGCCAGTGCCGGTCGGACACCTTCGCCGCGTCCCGGGTCAGCACGGTGATGTCCCAGCCCTCGTCGAGCAGGCGGGGCACCAGGCGCGACCCTATGTAGCCGGTGACACCCGTGACGAGTGCCCGGCGGGGCCTGCTCACACGCTGTCCAGGGTGCTCTTGAGCTGCGCAGCCGTGCGGTCGCCCAGTCGTCCGAGGAGCGGGCCCATCACGGGACCGATGAACCGAACCATCCCCGAGAACGTGAACTCCGCCGTGTAGGCGACGATCGAGCCACCGTCCCCGGCGGGGGTGACGGTGATCGTGTCGCGGCTCGTCGTCGTCTCGTTGCGACCGACGATGACGAACTCAGGCTGGTCGACCACCTCGACGGTGTACTCGAGACTGACCTGGTTGCCGGCGAACGTCGACACGTTCCGGTAGACCGTCCCGACGCCCCCGTCACCGGAGACCTTGACGCACGAGAGCGTGCCGGAGTCCCACTCGGTCGCGTTCTCGAAGTCGACGAGATAGGCGAAGACGGTGTCGGGTGCCGTGCTGGTCGTGACGGTGCGTTCGATGGTGGTCATGCGGTGCCTCTCCGGGTCAGCCTGGCTCTGCGCGATGTCGAGGGACGAGGTGGCGAACCCGACTTCACAGTAGGCGAGGGGAGAACTCCCTCGTGCCTCGGACGGTCTCGTCGACAGCCTCGGTGCGGGCCTGCTGTCCCGTGTCGAAGGTTTCCCCCCACCTCCGGCTCACCGTGGGAGTGGTCGAGTACCGCCGTCACCTTTGACACCGCGCCTCGTGGCGTCAAATGTTTGTCAAAAGTGTGTCACAGGACTACGGTGACTGGTGTGAGAGGTTCGATGCCGCCGACGATGCGGATTGGTGAGCTCGCCAGCAAGGTGGGCGTGACGACGCACGTCCTGCGCGCATGGGAGAGTCGCTACGGCCTGCTCCGCCCCGCTCGCTCGGCCGGCGGCTACCGCCTCTACGGCTGGGAGGACGAGCGGCGGGTCCGCGAGGTCGTCGCGCTGCGTGCCGCGGGGGTCAGCGCCGTGGAGGCGTCGCGTCGGGTCCTCGAGGCCGAACGCAACGGCACCTCCGCCACCGATGGTCTCGCGGCGCTCGGCCAGGGCCCCTCGCAGAAGGGCCAGCTCAACGGAAACCGCGCCGGTGGGGGGCACGGCACCCATGGCGCCGACCCACGGGCCACCGAGACGCCCGGACAGGGGGAGGGGCCCCGCGGCGAGGCCGGCCAGGCCTCGCGCAACGACCCACAGGTGCTGAGCACCCAGCTGCTCGACGCGGTGTCCGCGCTCGACGAGGACCGCGCCCACGCACTGCTCGACACGGCGTTCTCCGAGCGGTCCGTCGAGAGCGCGATCGTCGACGTCATCCTCCCGCTGTTCGTCCGTATCGGCGAGCAGTGGGAGATGGGGCGCTTCGGCATCGCGCAGGAGCACTTCGCCAGCAGCCTGGTGCGCCGGCGTCTCGGGGCGCTGTCCCTCACGTGGGCCGTGGGGTCCGGCCCGATCGCGGTGCTCGCCTGCCCTCCCGGCGAGTTCCACGACATCGTCCTCCTGAGCTTCGGCGTGCTCCTCGGCCGTTCCGGCTGGCGGGTTCGCTACCTCGGACCCGACACCCCCGTCACCTCCGTCGCCGCGGCGGTCCGGCTGATCCAGGCCGACGCGATCGTCCTGGCCTCGCGGCGTCCCAACGGCTTCCGGGCGCACGCCAGTGCGCTGCGAGCCCTGGGGCGCGACCACCCTTTGTGGCTGGCGGGTCGGGGGGCCACCCCGCGCGTGTTGGAGGAGATCCAGGTGCGGTCACTCGGCGGAGACCTCGTCGCGGCGGTCGCCGAGCTGACGAGCACCGCACGCAGCGAGCGGATGGCCACCGCGCATGCCACCTCCGGAGACGAGGACCGCGCGGACCAGACGCCGGCGTGATGCCGCCTCGGGCATGGGGTGACCCGATCCTGCGGCGCTGCCACTGCGGCCGGGGCGCCGGGTCGGACCCGGCGCGATGACGGGTCAGGGCCTGCTCGTCGTCAGCGGGGCCAGCCTGCTCGTCGTCGTGCTGGCGATGGCCGTGACCGCTCTCGTCGCCCATCGGCTGGGCAGGGTCAGCGTCGTCGACGTCACCTGGGGCCTGCTCTTCGTCCTCGTCTCGTGGGTGTCGTATGCCGTGGGCACCGGCTCGGGGCGCTCGCTCCTCCTCGCGGTGCTCGTCACCCTCTGGGGTGGCCGGCTCGCCTGGCACATCGCCCGCCGGGCGCGCGGAGCGGGCGAGGACCCGCGATACGAGGCGATGCTCGCTGATGCGCCCGAGGGGCGGCGCTTCACCGAGGCGGTCCGCCGGGTGTTCCTCGTGCAGGGGCTCGCCGCGTGGTTCGTCTCCCTCCCGGTGCAGGTGGCCGCGGCCACGGATCAGCCGCTCGGCTGGATCGCGGCCGTCGGCGTGCTGGTGTGGCTCGTCGGCGTGACGTTCGAGGCGGTCGGCGACGCCCAGCTGTCGGCGTTCAAGGCCGATCCGACCACGAGGGGCACCATCCTCGACCGTGGGTTGTGGGCCTGGACCCGGCATCCCAACTACTTCGGCGACTCCGTCGCGTGGTGGGGCATCTTCGTGATCGCGGCCGAGGTCTGGCCCGGGGTGCTGACCGTGCTCTCACCGGTGGCGATGACCTATGTCCTCGCCTTCGCGACAGGGGCGAGGCTGCTGGAGTCCGAGATGGCCCGGCGCCCCGGCTACCGCGAGTACCAGCAGCGGACGAGGATGTTCGTCCCGATGCCCCCGAAGCGTCCCTGACCCCGACGCTCCGCTCCCCCGACCCCGTCGAGTGAACAGAACACGCCGCGACGCCGCGCGCTCAGACGGCGTGTTCTGTTCACTCGACGGGTCAGGCGGGGGCGGGTTCGACGCGGGCGGGGGTCTCGTCGGCGGGGATGCGCCGGCGCCACAGACGGGCCAGGGTCAGCGCCACGATGATGTCCCAGATGCCCCACCACGCGGCGACGAGCGCCATGCCCCCCAGCCCCTCGAACGAAGTGAAGACGAGGAGCAGCCCGAGCCCGGCGTTGCGGACACCGACCTCGAAGGTCATGGCGCGGGTGCTCCGGTCCGGGAGCCGGGCGAGGCGGCCGATCGAGTAGCCCAGCCCGAGAGCGGCCGCGTCGTGGAGGGCGACGGCGACCGCGACGATGCCGATCCACGCCATGAAGAGGGCCCAGTTGTTGATGAGGGCGACCATGATCAACCCGCCGAGTGCGGCGAAGGCGAACGGTCCGATGATCTTGCCGGCACGGTAGGCGAGCGCGGGGAACGCCCGGGCGAGGAGCAGCCCCACGACGAACGGGACCCCGATGACCACGAGCACCTCGGTCAGGAGGTCCATCGCGCTGAGTTCCAGCTCACGCATGAGGACGCCCCCGGTGGGGTGGAGGCTGCCCCAGAGCGCGAAGTTCAGCGGCATGACGACGATCGCGAGGAGGTTGCTCACGGCGGTCATCGACACCGAGAGCGCGACGTCACCGCGCGCCTGGTGGGTGACGATGTTCGAGACGTTTCCCGGCGGGCAGCAGGCCACGATGATCATCCCGAGGGCGACCGACCCACCCACACCCAGCACCAGGGTGAGCAGGAACGTCAGCGCCGGGAGCAGCACGATCTGGGCGCCCACCCCGATCGCGATGACCCCGGGCCGGCGGGCCACCTCACGGAAGTCCTCGACGCGGGTGTCCAGGGCGATCCCGAAGAGGATCGTCGCGATGAGGATCCGCAGGACGGTCTGCGAGTTCTCGTCGAACGCGATCGTGATCGTGTCGACGTCGTCGCCGAGGATCATCCGCCGGCCCCGGGGCCGCCCGCGGACGCGCGCAGCCTGCGACGCATCAACCAGGCGTAGAGCCGCGGAAGGTGCCGGCTGATCACCCACGCCTGCTTTGCCGTTCGGCCGACGAGGACGAGGTCGTGGCCTGCGGCCACCCCGTCGAGGAGGGCGGTCGAGACATCCTGCGCCGTGAGCTCCTCCCCGGAGGTCGCTCGCTCCCTGCCCGGTGCCCGGTCGGTCGCCTCGGCCATCCCGCCCGTCACGAAGGTGGGGTGGCAGATGGTCACCGACACCCCGTCGGGCGCCAGCTCGGGACGCAGGGTGGTGAACAGCCCCGTCGCGGCGTGCTTGGCGGCCACGTACGGCGGCCTGCCGAGCACCGGTGCGAACCCGGTGACCGACCCGATGAGCACGATGCGGCCGCGGGCGCGCCGCAGGGCGGGCAGCGCCGCCTGGGTCACCGCGACGGCGCCGAGGTGGGTGACCTCCATGACCCGACGATGAGTCGCGAGGTCGTGGTCCTCGAAGCGCCCGATGGCCGAGACGGCGGCGCTGTGGACGAGCAGGTCGATCCCCCCGGGATGGCGGCGGTCCACCTCCTCGAAGACCGAGGCCACGGCGGCCTCGTCGGTGATGTCGCAGGCGAGGTAGCGATCGTCGCCCTCGGGGCAGGCACGCTCCAGGTCGATCCCCACCGGGCTCGCACCGCGCTTCTCGAGGTCGGCCATGAGTGCCCGGCCGATCTGGCCTCCTGCGCCGGTGACGACCGCGATTGATCCGGCATCCGAGCGACCGGCTCCACCTCCAGACATGGCGAAGACCTTAGCGATCGATGGCCCTGACCGGGAGCGATCCGGCCGATGCCGGCACGGCGCGTTCTGGGGCACGGTGCTCGGGACGACGGCGGTCGCCGCAACGATCGCCGCGCCGTCCGGGAGCCACCCCCTGCTCGGCGCCGGATGGGCTGTGGCTCGCTCGCGCTCAGCCGAGCAGCTGGGCGAGCGCGTGGATCACCAGGCCGGCGAGCGCCCCCACGATGGTGCCGTTGATCCGGATGAACTGGAGGTCCCGCCCGACGTGCAGCTCGATGCGCTCGGCCGCCTCATGCCCGTCCCACCGGTCGACGGTGACGGAGATGACCTCGGCCAGCTCGTTGCCGTAGGTGTTGACGAAGAACGACACGGCCTCACCCAGCCGGGCCTCCAGTCGCCCGCGCCACACCTCGTCGTCGACGAGGTGGCGCCCGAGGTGCTCGAGGATCTGGTCGCCCCGGGTGTGGAAGTAGGAGGTCTCGTCGTCCATCGCGCGGGTCAACGCCGTGCGGAACGAGTTCCACAGCCCGACGGCGGTCACCGGCACCTGCGGGTGAGTCAGCAGGCGCTCCTTGAGGTCCTCCGCCTTGGCCATCACCTCCGGGTCCGTCTGCAGGTCCGTGGCGAGGCGCCGAAGCAGGTCGTCGAACGCCTTGCGGGCAGGGTGTCCCGGCGTCGTGCAGATGTCCTCGATCCACGAGAGCACCTGCTGGTAGCTCCAGCCGATGACCTTGTCGTCGACCCACGGCGGTGACCACCACGGCGCCCGCTCACCAAGCACCGCGGCATACGTCCCGGGGTTCTCCCCCAGCCAGTCGTGCAGCTGCTCGAGGGAGAGGTCCACGAGGCCGTGATGGGTCTGCTCGTCGACGACCCCCTCGAGCAGGGCGCCGAGGATCGGGGCGGCGGGCTCCTGCACCAGCCGCGGCACGAGGAAGTCCTGCACCACCGCGTGCACCTCGTCGTCGCTGAGGCGGGCCAGGCCCGCGCGGCCGACCCGCACGGCCTCGGTCATGGCGCGACCCCGGTTGCCCGCGTCGAGCAGCCAGGTGCCGACCCGCTCGCCGACCCGCGCCGTGGCCAGTCGTTCACGAGCGATGTCCTCGGTGAGGAAGTTCTCGGTGACGAAGTCCTGGAGGTTGCGGCCGATCTCGTTCTTGCGCTTGGGGATGATGGCCGTGTGCGGGATCGGCAGACCGAGCGGATGCCGGAACAGCGCGGTCACCGCGAACCAGTCGGCGAGGGCTCCGACCATGGCCCCCTCTGCCGCCGTGTTGACGTAGCCCCAGAACCCGTCCTGGTCGAGCCGGAGGGTGGCGAGGAAGACCACCGCGGCGAGGCCGAGCAGTGACACCGCGAGGAGTCGCATCCGGCGCAGGCCGGCGCGACGGGCGGCATCAGCCGGCGAGGGCGCCAAGAGACTCACGCGTCGATCCTGCCGCATCCACCGCGACCCGGTGCCGGACACGGACGAGGCCCCTCCACGTATGAGGTGGAGGGGCCTCGCGTTCGCGTGCCGTGGTCACAGTCACCGCCAGAGCGGTTCACACGTCCACCGGGATGACGCCCGCCCGCCTCGGCCGATCCGACGACCGAAGTCGCCAGGGGCACCGAGCGGAGTGCTCGCACGACCGGGTCCGCGGGCCCCGACACCACGTCATCGGTGTCGCCTCGCGGTTGCCCGCGGGGTGTGGACCTCGGTCTCCCGACCGTCCGCCGTACGCTGGTCCGGAGCCCTACCGGTCCGGGTTCTACCCCGGTCCTCGTGCCCCGCCCCGTCGTGCGGCGTGGGAGATGTCTATCGGCTTTCGGCCTTGGCGCGCAAGGGTTTTCCGAGGCGTGGGCACGACGGATCGAACCGTTGCGGGGACCCGCCTGTGCACGATCCTGTGGACGCTCGGTGGAGAACCCCGCTGCCCTGTGCACAGGCGCCGACGGGTCCGCACTGGGGGCCCACCACCCCTGTGGACAGCCGAGGGCGACCCGGCGACAAGCCTGTGGAGAACCCGCCCGCCGCAGATCCCCCCGAGTCTCATCCGCTGAGACGAGCCGGGGCCGCCGAGCACGCCTACGCTGGTCGGGTGCACTTCCTCAACGACCTCCGGCCCCATACCGACCTGACCTACGACGACGTCTTCCTGGTGCCGAACCGCTCGGGGGTCACGAGTCGGCTGGACGTCGACCTGGCCAGCGGCGACGGCACCGGCACGACGATCCCGCTCGTCGTGGCGAACATGACGGCTGTCGCGGGCCGCCGGATGGCCGAGACGAGCGCTCGTCGTGGCGCGATCACCGTCATCCCGCAGGACATCCCCGTCGAGATCGTCCGCGACGTCATCGCCTGGCAGAAGTCGCGCCACCTGGTCTACGACACCCCGATCACGCTCCAACCCACCACCACGGCCGGCGAGGCACTCGTCCTGCTGCACAAGCGCGCACACGGCGCCGCAGTGGTCCTCGACGGCGGGCGACCGGTCGGGCTGGTGACCGAGACCGACCTGACCGGCGTCGACCGCTTCACCCAGCTCGCCGACGTCATGGTGCGCGCGATGGTGACCGTCCCGGACGGTGTGGACGTCGAGAAGGCCTTCGACACCCTCTCGCACGCCCGTCGGCGACTGGCTCCGGTGGTGGATCCCGATGGCAGGGTCGTGGGCATCCTCACCCGTGCCGGTGCACTGAGGGCACGCCTCTACACGCCCGCCGTGGACGACGGGGGCCGGCTGCGGATCGGTGCGGCCGTGGGCATCAACGGAGACGTGCCGGCGAAGGCCTCGGCCCTCCTGGACGCCGGAGCCGACGTCCTCGTCATCGACACGGCCCACGGTCACCAAGAGAAGATGATCGAGGTGCTGCGGGCCGTGCGCGCGCTGGACCCACAGGTGCCCGTCGTCGCCGGCAACGTCGTGTCCGCCCTCGGCACCCGGGACCTCCTCGAGGCGGGGGCCGACATCGTCAAGGTGGGCGTCGGGCCGGGCGCGATGTGCACGACCCGGATGATGACCGCCGTCGGCCGACCCCAGTTCTCGGCCGTGCTCGAGTGCGCGACCGCGGCCCGCGACCTTGGCGGCCACGTCTGGGCCGACGGCGGGGTACGCCACCCCCGTGACGTCGCGCTCGCCCTGGCCGCCGGTGCGTCCAACGTCATGATCGGCTCGTGGTTCGCCGGCACCCTGGAGTCACCCGGCGACCTCTACACGGACGAGTCGGGGCGCAGCTACAAGGAGTCCTACGGGATGGCGTCCTCGCGCGCGGTGCGGGGCCGCACGGCGACCGACACGGCCTACGAGCGTGCCCGCAAGGCGATGTTCGAGGAGGGCATCTCCTCGGCGCGGATGTACGTCGACCCGACCCGGCCCAGCGTGGAGGACGTCATCGACGAGATCATCTCCGGGCTGCGCAGCAGCTGCACGTACACCGGGGCCCGCACGCTCGAGGAGTTCCACGACCGTGCGACGGTCGGCATCCAGAGCGCCGCCGGCTTCGCGGAGGGCCGCCCCCTCCACACCTCCTGGTGACCCGAAGCCACCTTCCGCACCTCGCCCACCTCTTCCGGCTCATCCGTCGTCGTGCGGCGGCGCGTCGTCACCACTCCGTCAGGACCGTCGATCTGACCGACGAGGTCGGGGAGGCAGGTGCGGCAGGATGGCCGGCATGCCGTACGACGTCGACCGAGTCCGTGCCCACTTCCCCTCGCTCACCGAGGGGGCTGCCCACTTCGACGGACCCGGCGGGAGCCAGGTACCCGATGTCGTCGGGCGTGCCGTCGCCGAGACACTGACCTCGGGGATCTCCAACCGGGGCACGGCCACCGCGTCCGAGCGCCGTGCCGACGCCGTGGTCACGCAGTGCCGGGCCGCCCTCGGCGACCTCCTCGGAGCCGACCCGCGGGGCATCGTCTTCGGACGCAGCGCCACCGCGCTGACCTACGAGGTGGCACGCGCGCTGGCGAAGGACTGGGGTCCGGGCGACGAGGTCGTCGTGACGCGTCTGGACCACGACGCCAACATCCGGCCGTGGGTCCAGGTGGCCGAGGACCGCGGCGCCACCGTGCGCTGGGTGGACTTCGACCCCGAGACCGGTGAGATGTCGGCGGATGCCGTCGCCGCCCAGCTCAGCGAGCGGACCCGCCTCGTGGCGACGACTGCTGCCTCGAACCTCATCGGCACCCGCACCCCGGTGTGCCGGGTCGCCGACCTCGCCCATGAGGTCGGTGCCCTGCACTGGGTCGACGGGGTGCACGCCACGGCCCACGCCTCAGTCGACCTGCCGGCCCTGCGCGCCGACGTCTGGACCTGCTCCCCCTACAAGTTCATGGGTCCGCACTGCGGAGTGCTCGCGGCCGACCCGGCGCTCCTCGAGACGCTGCACCCCGACAAGCTCCTGCCGTCGACCGACGCGGTGCCCGAGCGGTTCGAGCTGGGCACGCTCCCCTACGAGCTGATGGCCGGCGTGACCGCTGCGGTCGACTTCATCGCCGGCCTGTCCGACCTCGACACCCCGGCGGAGCCGGACGACCGCCGGGCCCGCGTGGTCGCCGGGATGGATGCCGTCCGCGACCACGAGGGCGCCCTGCTCGGGGTACTGGAGACGGGGCTGCGTGGCATGGACCGCGTGACCGTGCACAGCAACGCGCGGTCGCGCACGCCGACGGTGCTCTTCACCGTGGAGGGCGTGAACCCGCAGGAGATCCGGTTGTCCCTGGCGGAGAAGAACATCAATGCGCCGGCCGGGCACTTCTACGCCCTCGAGTGCTCCCGTCACCTCGGCCTCGGCGACACCGGCGGGGTACGGGTGGGGCTCGCGCCGTACACCAGCGCCTCCGACGTGGACCGGCTGCTCACCGGGCTCGCCGAGATCATTGCCTGAGCCTCCCTCCTCCCGACTTCTTGCGCTGGGCCCACGTTTCGCGACTCCTGAGGGGCCCTCGGGCGTGGGTGTGGTGCACGAAGTCGGGAGGTCGGGCGCCACGTCGCGCGGCTGTGACAGCATCGGCGCATGGTCGCACTGCTCGCACCTCTCGAGGCACCGGTCGACCCGGTCGACGCGCTGCGCCGGATCGCGTTCCTGCTCGAGCGCACCCGGGCCGGCACCTACCGCGTCGAGGCGTTCCGCAAGGCCGTCAAGACGGTTCGGGCCACGGACGAGAGCCAGCTGCGGGAGCGAGCCGGCGCCGGAACGCTGCAGGAGATCCCCGGGATCGGGAAGTCGACGAGCGCCGTGGTGGCCGAAGCCCTGTCCGGGGACCTCCCGGCATACCTGGGCTCGTTGCAGTCCACGGCAGGGGCGCCGCTCGTCGAGGGCGGCGCCGAACTGTATGCCGCGCTCCAGGGCGACTGTCACCTGCACTCCGACTGGAGCGACGGCGGGTCACCGATCGACGAGATGGTGCTGACGGCGCTCGAGCTCGGGCACTCGTGGATAGTGCTCACCGACCACAGCCCGTCGCTGCGCATCGCCAACGGCCTCACCGCCGAGCGGCTCGCCACCCAGATCGGCATCGTCGACGCGCTCGACCGGTCGCTCGACGGCGCCATGCGCGTCCTCAAGGGCATCGAGGTCGACATCCTCGACGACGGCTCGCTCGACCAGACCGACGCCATGCTCCAGCGGCTCGACGTCGTGACCGCCTCGGTGCACAGCAAGCTCCGGATGAATGCCGGCCCGATGACGGCTCGGATGGTGGCCGCCGCGTCGAATCCACGCGTCACGGTGCTCGGTCACTGCACCGGCCGGCTCGTCGAGGGGTCGAGGGGCACCCGCCCGCGGTCGGAGTTCGACGCGCGCGCCGTGTTCGAGGCGTGCGCCGAGCACGACACCGCCGTCGAGATCAACAGCCGCCCCGAGCGGTGCGACCCCCCGGACGAGTTCATCGAGCTGGCCCTGGAGATCGGCTGCCTCTTCGCCATCGACTCCGACGCCCACGCACCCGGCCAGCTCGACATGAAGGCCTACGGGTGCGCACGCGCCGAGGCGCTCGGGGTGCCGGCCGAGCGGATCATCACGACCTGGGAGGCCGACCGGGTGCTCGCCTGGGCGAACCCCGAGCGATGAGGGGAGCTCGTTTTGGTGAGCGCGACAGGTGTCCCCTATGCTTTCCGAGTCCTCGACGGATCCGAGCGCTGCGCGCTGCGCGACGATGAGGGTCCTGCCTGAGGCTGGGTCCCCATCGTCTAGCGGCCCAGGACCCCGCCCTTTCACGGCGGTAGCACGGGTTCGAATCCCGTTGGGGATACGCATGAAGGCCTTGCACACCAAGGCCCCGTAGCGCAGTTGGTTAGCGCGCCGCCCTGTCACGGCGGAGGTCGCGGGTTCGAGTCCCGTCGGGGTCGCTCCGGTGCGGAGCGGTCGGAGAGATCCGGCCGCGCCGCGTCATCCGGCCAGGTAGCTCAGTTGGTACGAGCGTCCGACTGAAAATCGGAAGGTCGGCGGTTCGACCCCGCCCCTGGCCACCAGCAGAACCGCCGGTCACGGCGTTTCTTCTCACCGTTCCGGATGGCTTCCCGCGCTGCCCCTTCACGCCGGCCGGACGGCTCAGCCCACCGGGTGTCGGGCCCGGCGACGGCAGCGGCGATGTCGGCGTGGGCCTGGTCTGCGGGGATCACGTCGAACAGCCCGTCTCGTGCGAGGTCCTCGAGGACCTCGAGGACTTGACCCGCGCCAGGTGGAGGTCGATGCGACGGGCGCGGCCGGCCTCGGCGATCTTGCGGACCACGTCAGCACCCTCGGTGTCGATGTAGTTCCGCCTCCATGCTGAGCACCACGCCCTTGAGCCCGTGACCCTCCAGTTCCGAGCGGACTCGCAGCTCCCGGAGGAAGTCGGCCAGCACCTCTGCGTTGGCAAAGAAGATGCCGACGCCGATGAAGACGCCCTGGATGATCCCGAAGGTCAGGACGCCGAGAAGCGCGGCCGCGGCCGCCAAGAACGCGATCCGTTTCACCCGCAGGATCCGCCGCATCTCGGGGACGTCCATCATCCCCATGGTCACGGCCTCGATGATGATGGCGCCGAGGACCGCGTCGGGGAGGTCCGAGAAGAAGGGCGCGAGGAAGACCATCGTCAGGATGATCATCACGGCCCGCGTGAGGTTGGACGACGACCAGCGTTGTTTGGTTGGTGTCCGGAAGGGCGGAGAACCACGCCCAGAGCTTCTGCCACGTATTGTCGCCGGACTTCTCCGTACCGGTGATCTTGAACAGCTCACCGACGGCGACGTTGATGCCCACACCGAAGGTGAACCCGGTGAGCACGGCTGCAGAGAGGAAGTTGGAGATCCACCCCATCCGGAACAGCCACATGACGATGAAGAGCAGGCCAGCGACGAACACGATGGCGGCGCCCATCGAGACCGCCTCGGCGGAGCCGGCGGCCGCGAACGACAGCACCGCGGCACCGAGCACGGCGGCCATCGACGAGCTGGGTCCCTGGGTCACCTGCTTCGACGTCGAGAACAGCGCGAAGGCGATGAGGCCGAACGCCGCGGCGTAGAGGCCGTACTGCACCGGGACGCCGCTGATGGTGGCGTACCCCAGCGATGTGGGCACCATCAGGGCCCACACCGAGACACCCGCGATGAGGTCGCTCTCAGCCATGACCGCTGGTACTTCGGCAGCCAGTCGACGATGGGCAGGTACCGGGCCAGACGGCCCGTTGAGCTGGTGCGGCGGACGTGTCGGTGGACATCTCGCCTCCTCCTCAGTCGTCGCGCGGAATGCGCACCGGGTCAGGCATGGACCGCCGGTACCTCGTGCCGGCGCTTGACGACGTTCACCACCGCAGCAGTGAGCAGATGGGACGTCGCGACCGCAGCGACCACGGGGGCGAGCGTCACCGGACCGAGGCCGATGGACAGCGCAGCGATCGCCGCGAGGCCGAGCGGTGCCTTGATCGTCGCGGCGGGGACCGCGGAGAGCATGCATCCCACCGCGACGGCGTAGGGGATGCCGGGGAGGGCCTGGTGCACCAGGACGCCCGCCGTGCCTCCGACGAAGAGCATCGGCAGCACGTTTCCGCCGATGAAGCCGGCTGCCAGGCTCAGCGCCATCGCCAGCATCTTGCCGAAGAGCACGGCGAGGAGCAGCCACACGCTCAGCGACGCCGCGTCGTCGATGACGGCCGTGAGCTGCGCGTTCCCCGCGCCCACCGTCAGCGGCAGCGCGACAGCGACTACCCCGACGAGCCCGCCGGCGACGCCACCACGGACGTACGGGTTCCGCAGCCGCTGAGCCCCGACATTCACGCCCTTCACGACGGCGACGAACGAGAGCATCACCACGCTCGACGCCGCGCCCAGCGCCACCCCGATGAGGAGCTGGGACGGGGTGAAGTCCTCGACGGGGATCGCAAAGCTGTTGAGGAAGGTCGTCCCGACCACCGCGTAGTAGATCCCGAACCCGACCGTGGCCGCGATGAGTTGCGGGAGAATCGCCTGCACGTACCTCGAGCGGTGGATCGGTGCCAGCTCGCTGACGATGATGGTCCCCAGCAGGGGGGAGGTGAACGCGCCGCCGAATCCCCCCGCGATACCGGCCGCGGTGGCCTCGAGCCTCGCCTCCTCGTTCCCCTTCCACCGGCGAGAGGCGATCCAGGAGGCCAGCCCACCGCCCATCATGACCAGCGCGAACGACGGGCCCAGGCTTGCGCCGACGACCGCTGAGACCAGGGCGATCCCCACCCAGGAGGGAGCGGCCCGGTGGTCGACCACCCCCAACTCGATGACCGCGACGCCACCCGGCACGCGGTCCGGGACACGCCACCAGCGACGGAGCCCCGCGACCACGAGCCCGCCGGCCGCCGTGTACGCCACCCACCACCACTGCCCCGACCAGGGCTCGGCGCTCGGGTCACCGAACACGAGGTCGGACAGCCCACCGGTGATGGCCAGATAGCCCAGCCCGAGCACCCCGACGACCGCGCCGACCCCGCCCGCGACCACGAGCAGCTCCCGGTACCACGACCGGTCAAGGGGCAGTGGCGAGCCGGACATCAGAGGACCACGTCACGGTGGCTGTGGGGGTGGGGCACGGTCTCGGTCCGCGGGCGTCGTCCGGTCAGGAGCCGATCGCCTTGCCGACAACGTCCGAGGCGTCCTCGAGGGTCTTCTCGAGCTTGTCCGCATCGCCGAAGGACCGCCTCACCACCCACGTGGCCGGCAACGCCGTCCTGTTCCTTCTCGGCTGCCCTGAGCGCGTCGTCGCCCTCACCTGCGCTCGTCACGTCGGGGTACGTCGCCGCCACCAGATCGAGATTCAGACCCGTCATCGTCTTCTCCTGCCAACCGTGCAGTAATCTGCTGATAACAGAATACTGATCACGTTACTCGCCAAGGGGGTGCGCATGTCCAGACCCGTGGTTTCCTCGACGAGGAGACATCCGCCACTCCCCCGCGCCCCGGGGCCCCGCCGCAGCGATGACCTGGTGGACGGGGTCATGGGCATCATCGCCGCCCGTGGGTTCGCGAACGTCCCCGTGGCCGAGATGGCTCGTGAGCTGTCGTGCTCCCTGACCACGCTGTACCGGGTGGCGCCGAGCAAGGACAGCCTTGTCGTGGTGGCGATCAGCCGCTGGGGCGAGTTGACTCTGCAGGAGGCGGAGGCCCGGGCGGCCGAGGCCGGCACGGCATGGGAAAGGGTGCACGCCTACTTCCGCGCGGGGGTCGAGTCGCTCCTCCAGCAGTCCCACGCATTCCGGCGCGACCTCCAGCGCTTCGACTCGACGCGGGTCGCGTACCAAGCGGTCTCCGACCGGTACGTGGACCGCCTCGGGGCCCTGATCGAGGAGGCCGTCGGCGCGGGAGACCTCCGACCTGTGAACGCCCGCCTCCTGGCGGGGCTCCTCCGCCACCTCGCTGCGGCGGTCCGTGACGAGGGCCTGCTCGAGGTGGCCGGTGCCACCGCGGGCGAGGCGCTCTCCGAGATCGAGAGCATCCTGCTCGACGGACTGAGGTCTCCATCCGGCACCACGCACCCCCCACTCGCCGACGGCTGAGGTCGGCAAGGCCGCCGAACGGGGCCCCTTCCACCTCCCCCGCCGGCCCTCGTCGCCGTGCGGGTCGCCGACGGGACGGTGACGGTCGGGCGCCCAACCGGAAAAGTACGCAACGGGCCCCCCGTGGGCCCCTCACTACACTTCTCGGATGACGCGGCAAGCACGACCGCGAAGGGGAACCAGACTGCAGGCGGCTGCAGGAGCGTTCGCGACGAACTGGCGGAACCCCCAGCTGCGGCGCGCACAGGCAGCATTCTTCGGCGCGTGGTCGGCCGAGTGGGCCGTCACCGTCGTCCTCGCCGTCTACGCCTACAGCCGCGGGGGCGCCACCGAGGTGGGCGTCGTGACGCTCGTGCGAGTCCTGCCCGCTGCAGCGGTGGCCCCACTGGCCACCCAGTACGCCGACCGGTGGCCACGGGAGAGGGTCCTCGTCGGGGTGTCGGCCATCCGGTCGGTGTCCATCGCCCTGGCCGGCTGGGCCATGTTCGTCGAGGGTCCCGCGCTGACCGTGTACGCCCTGGTGACCCTGTCCTCCGCCGCCGCGGTGCTGTTCCGGCCGGTGCACTCGGCGCTCCTGCCATCGCTGTGCGACAAACCGACGGAGCTGGCCGGTGCCAACGTCGTGCGCGGCGCGCTCGACTCGGCGGCGACGCTGGCCGGACCGGTGCTGAGCGCGATCCTCCTCGCGACCGGCGGCCCCGCGCGGGTACTCGCGGTGGCGGCGGTCGCGTCGGCGTGGGCCGGCATCCTCATGGCGCGGGTGCACCCCGAGGGAGCCCCGCCGGGAGACGAAGAGGGGGGTGAGGGCCTGGTCGGCCGAACGCTCGGCGGCGTTCGCGCCGTTCACTCCGACCCTGACCTCCGCCTGCTCATCGGCCTCTTCGGCGCGCAGACGTTCATGCGGGGGACCCTGACGGTCTTCACCGTCGTCGTGGCCCTCGAGCTCGTCAGCATGGGGGACGCCGGGGTTGGGGTGCTCAACGCGGCCGTGGGCGCAGGAGCGGTGGTGGCCTCCACCGCCGCGGCGCTGCTCGTGGGCACGCGGCACCTCGCCGTCTGGTTCGGCATCGGCGCGGCCCTGTGGGGTGCGCCCCTTGCCGTCATCGGCGCCATCCCGTCGGCCTCGGCGGCGGTGGTCATGCTGGCCACGGTCGGTGTGGGCAACGCCCTCATCGACGTGGGCGGTTTCACCCTGATCGCCCGCATCGCGCCGGAGCACGTGCTGGCACGCGTGTTCGGTCTCCTGGAGAGCGTGTTCGCCATCTCGGTCGGCCTCGGCGCCCTGCTGACGCCCGTGGTCATGGCGGCGGTC
The DNA here is from genome assembly GCA_963730365.1 of uncultured Actinomycetota bacterium. Taxonomy (GTDB): domain Bacteria; phylum Actinomycetota; class Actinomycetes; order Actinomycetales; family Dermatophilaceae; genus Fodinibacter. The sequence continues at coordinate 113,928 of CAVSRM010000010.1, forward strand.
GGCCTGCGGAACGCCCTCGTCGTCCTGGGTCTGCTCACCCCGGCGGCCGTCGCGCTCTCGTGGTCGCGGCTGCGGTCACTGGACGACACGATGGGTGGGCGCGACGACGAGCTGGAGCTCCTGCGTGGAGTGCCCGTGCTGGGGGTGCTCTCTCTGCCGACCCTCGAGACCCTCGCAGGTGAGCTGGACCACGCCGTCGTGCCGAGCGGCGAGACGGTGTTCCGCCAGGGCGACCGCGGTGACCGGTTCTACGTCGTGGTCGAAGGAACGGCGGAGGTCGTCGGGGACGGGCGGCGCATCACCCGGCTCGGGCCGGGGGAGTCCTTCGGCGAGATCGCACTCCTGCACCGCATCCCACGCACCGCCACCGTCCGTGCGGTCGACGACCTTCGCCTGGAGTCCCTGAGAGGCGACCGGTTCCTCGCGATCATGACCGGGTCGCCCCGCGGCCATGCGACGGCATCGGCCCACGTGGACGAGATGCTCCACCGTTTCGCGCCTCGGCCAAGGGCGAACGGACGCCCCCGCGAAGGACGCGACTGACCCTCACCTCGGGGCCGGCCCCGACCGGCGAAGGGGACGTCCGTGGCTGCGGGTCAGACGGTCCGCGGGACCCTGCCGGTCCAAGTGAAGAGCCGGCACATCACGTGGTGACCGCGATCGCCCTCGGGGTGGAACATGATCGGACAGCCCCCGTCGATGACGGTGATGCCGTGCTCGCGGCCCCAGGCGGTGGCGGGCGGCGACACCGAGCCCTTGCCGACCGAGCGGTGCATCCACACGGTGTCGATGCCGAGGTCGGCGGCCTCCTCCATCGTGGCCTGCGCGTGCTCCGGAGCGGTCGCGATCACGACCGCCTCGACCCCGCCCGGGATGGCGCCCAGGCTGGGGTACGCCCGGTCCCCCTCGACCTCCTCGACGCTGGGGTTGACCGCGAAGACCTCGTAGCCGTGGGTACGCATCCACGTGTAGACGGTGTTGCTCCCGTGCCCCTTCGGCGCATGGGACACCCCGGTGACGGCGATCCGTTGGTGGCCGAGGAACTCGGTGGCTGCCTGCTTGGTGGTGGTCATGGCGGCGCATCCTTCCTTCCCTCCCATGATCCCGCCGGGCACCCGCGGGCGCTATTCCGTACGCCACACCGGAACGGCTGTCGGCGCGGTCATCGCAGCGTCGACCGCGAGGTCCTCGCGGCATCGCTCGCGCCGGCATCGCGGCATCCACGGCGAGGTCATCGCGGCATCACCTGACCTGCCACACCGGCCGTCGGTCTCGGCGGCAGCGCTACCGTGAGGGCGTGGACCGTCACGAGATCAGCCGCATCGCCCACACCAACCACCCCGTGGCCGCTCCGATCTCGACGGCACGACTGCGCGCGCTCGTGCAGCGAGCCACGCACGGTGTCCGCGGTCGCGTGCTCGACGTCGGCTGTGGGTCGGGGGAATGGCTGCTCGAGATCCTGACGACGGCGCCTCGCCTCGTCGGAACCGGCGTCGACCTCCACCCGCACCCCGACCTCGCGGCGAAGTCCAGCGCCGCGGGAGTCGCCGATCGCGTGACCTGGGTGGAGGCCGACGCGGCCACGTGGCACGACGGTGAGTTCGACCTCGTGGTGTGCGTCGGCGCCAGCCACGCGTTCGGCGGGCTCGAGGACACCCTGCGAGCTGTGCGCGACCGCCTCCGACCCGGTGGTCGCTGCCTGCTCGGCGATGCCGTGTGGGAGAACCCGCCGTCGCCCGCGGCCCTGGCCGAGCTCGGGGCCGGACCTGACGACTTCACCGACCTGCCCGGTTTCGCGGACCGTGCGATGGCCCACGGCTTCGAGCTGGGAGAGGCGCACATCAGCTCGCTCGAGGAGTGGGACGACTACGAGTGGTCCTGGTCCGGGTCGCTCACCGAGTGGGCGTTGGACTCACCACGAGAACACCCCGACAGGGAGCAGGCCCTCGAGGTCGCTCGCGCCCATCGCCGCGGGTGGCTGGGTGGCTATCGGGGACAGCTCGGCTTCGTCACGGCGGTGCTGCACGACACCCGCTCAGCCTGAGCCGAGCGCCCGCACGGCATCGATCGTGTCGGCCTCTGCCGGCGTCTTGTCGTCGCGATAGCGCACGACGCGCGCGAACCGCAGCGCCACCCCTCCCGGGTAGCGGGTGGAGCGGAGGATGCCGTCGAGCGCGATCTCGACCACCTGCTCGGGGCGCACCGGCACCACCCACCCGTCGGTGCCCGTGGTGGCGAGCTCGGTGAACCGGCGGGTCTGCCAGGCGAGCATCTCGTCGGTCATCCCCTTGAACGTCTTCCCGACCATCACCAGGCCCCCGGTCGCAGGGTCGCGGGCACCGAGGTGGATGTTGGAGAGCTGGCCCTTTCGCCTTCCGGAGCCCCACTCGACGGCCAGGACCACGAGGTCGAGGGTGTGCACCGGCTTGACCTTGACCCACCCGCCGCCGCGGCGTCCCGCTGCGTAGGGTCTCGAGCCGTCCTTGACCACCACGCCCTCGTGCCCCCTCGCGACGAGGTCGTCGAAGAACGACCCGGCCTCGTTGCGGTCGGAGGTCACCCGGCGGGGCACGAGGAGGTGGGGCGCCACGGCGACCAGCGCGTCGTGGCGCGCGAGCGCCGGGTCGTCGAGCAGGTCTCGCCCGTCGACGTGCAGGGCGTCGAAGAAGAAGGTCGTGAGGGGCACGGTCTCGCGCAGCCCCTCGACCTCAGCGGAGCTGGCGGTGCGTGATCCGGTGACCTGGAAGGGCGCCGGGCGCCCGCCGTCGAGCAGGACGATCGCCTCACCGTCGAGGACGAGGTCGCCGCCCGGAAGCGTGGCGACCGCCTCGACCACCTCGGGAACCCGCTCGGTGATCTCGTCGAGGCTTCGGGTGTAGACGGTGATCTCGCCGTCGCGGCGGTGCACCTGGACCCGGATGCCGTCGAGCTTGCCATCGATGATGATGGGGCCCTCGCCCAGGCCCGCGACCGCCTCCTCCGGTGTCTTCGCCGAGGCCGCGAGCATCGGCCGCAGTGGCCTGCCGACCACCAGCCCCACGGCCTCAAGGGCGTGCTGCCCTCCGGTGGCCGCGATCTCGGCGACGTCGGCGGCATACCCCGCGAGCATCACCGCCCGGCGCACGACCGGCTCGGGCACCTCGAAGGCGGTGGCGATCGCCTTGAGCACCACGCCGTCGAGGGCACCTTGGCGCAGGTTGCCCGTCATGAGGTCGCGCAGGAAGCGCTGCTCGTCGGCCGTCGCCGCGCCCAGCAGCGCCGCGAGCTCGGACCGGCGGCTGGATGTGGACCCTGCCCCGGAGGTGCGGGCCAGCCGCTCGAAGGACGCGTCGACCTCGGTGACGGTCAGACCGGGCTCCCCGGCGGGGTCAGGGAGCGAGCCCAGCGAGCGGAAGCCGACCCCCAGCCTGCGCTGCGGCAGCACCCCGGAGAGGTAGGAGACGACAAGCCCGACCTCGGCGGGCGGGCACCCGTGCAGCAAGCCGGCGAGCGCGGCGGTCTTCGCGGTGCGTGAGCGGGTGGCGGCAACTGCGGCCGACACGGCGACGACCTCGGCCAGCGTCGTCGCATGGCGCTCCTGCGCACCCGAGCCATCGTCGGTCATGTCGCAAGTCTGCCGCTGCGCACCGACACCGCGAGGTGTCGTGTCGGCGAGGATGTGGGAATGGACGCACCCGCCCCGACCGACCGCCCCCTCCCCCGCGTCGTCGTCTTCGACGTCAACGAGACGCTCTCGGACATGACCCCGATCCGCGAGCGGTTCGAGGACCTCGGTGTCGACGCGCACCTCGTGGCCCCGTGGTTCGCCGGCCTGCTGCGCGACGGCTTCGTGCTGACCATCACAGGTGAGAACCCGGCCTTCGCCGACCTCGCGGCCGCGTCGCTGCGCACCACCCTGCACGGGCTGCCCGGCGCCGGGGCACACGACATGGAGGCCGCCGTGCGCCACGTGATGTCGGGCTTCATGGACCTACCGCTGCACCCGGACGTCGTGCCGGGCGTGCGGGCGCTGGCCGGCCTGGGCATCCGGCTCGTCACCCTGAGCAACGGGTCGGCCGCCGTGGCCGAGGGACTGTTCGAGCGCAACGGCATCTCCGACGCCTTCGACCACGTGCTGTCCGTCGAGGATGCTCCGGCCTGGAAACCGGCCGCCTCCGCCTACGCGTACGCGCTGGCCACCTGCGGCGTCACGGCCGAGGAGGCCATGCTCGTCGCGGTGCACCCGTGGGACGTCCACGGTGCTGCGAAGGCCGGGCTGCGCACGGCGTACGTGGACCGCACCGGCGCACCGTGGCCGGAGCCCCTGCACCCCGCCGAGGTCACGGCGACCTCGCTCACCGACCTCGCGCGCCGCCTCGGCCACACCCCCTGACTCGACCGGCCGAACCCCCGACCCCCGGCCCCCGCCCCGACGTCGTCCGTCCAGCGTCAGGGGACGGGGGTGGTCAGCGGCCGCTGAAGTCGGCGGGCCGCTTCGCGAGGAAGGCTGCGACCCCCTCGCGGTAGTCCTCGGTGTGCATGAGCGCCAGCTGGCCGTCCTCCTCGCGGGCCAGCGCCGCCTCCACGTCCACCGAGCCGGCGTTGACGGCCGCCTTCGTCCAGCCGACGGCGACCGTCGGCCCGGCCGCGAGCGCGGCCAGCACCTCCTCGCCCCGAGTGGCGAAGCCGTCGGTCGGCACGCACTCCGCCACGAGCCCCCACTCCTCGGCGGTGGTAGCCGGGAGCTTCTCCCCGGTCAGCGCCAGGCGCATCGCGCGCGCCCGGCCGACCGAGGCGGCCACGAGGGCCGTGGCACCGCCGTCGGGCATCAACCCGATCCGCGCGAACGCCAGGACGAAGGACGCCGCGTCGCTCGCGACGACGTAGTCGCAGGCCAGCGCCATCGGCACCCCGATACCGGCTGCCACTCCGTTGACGAGGGCCACGACCGGGGTCCTCGAACCGAGGAGGGCGCGCACGAGGTCAGCGCCGGCCAGCAGGGTGCCACCGGTGGCGCCATCGGCCGACAGCGGCGCTCCCGAGCAGAACCCGCGGCCTGCCCCGGTCAGCGCGATCACCCGAACCTCGGGGTCGGCATCGAAGGCTCTTACCGCCGACGCCACGGCGTCGCACATCTGGGGGTCGACGGCGTTGAGGCGCTCCGGCGCGTTGAGCGTGATCCGCCCCACCGGCCCCGCGTTCTCGACGATGACTGTGCTCGGTGTGTCCATGCCGCCATCCAACCGCACCGCTCAGTCCTGGTGGATCGCCCCCGACCCCAGCAGGGCGTCGACCTCGTCGGCGGTGAAGCCGTGCGAGCGCAGGTAGGCCGTCGTGTCGGCCCCCACGTGGGGCTCCGGTCCGGGATCCTTCGCCGGGGTGGCGGACAGCCTGGGGCCGGTGCGAGGCACGGCGTGCCCGCCCAGGTCGGCGAAGGTCCCGCGGGCGACCAGGTGCGGGTGCCGTGGTGCCTCGGCGAGTGAGAGCACGGGCGCGACGCACGCGTCGGTGCCCTCGAAGGCGGCGGACCACTCGTCGCGGGTGCGCGACGCGAATGCCGCGGCGATGGCGGCGCGCTGGTCGGGCCAGGCCACCGTGTCGTACTGCTCGCCGATCGGGCCGACTCCCAGCCCCTCGACAAGGGCCGCGAAGAACGGGGGCTCCAGCGCGCCGACCGCGACGAACTTCCCGTCGGCACAGGGATAGACGGCGTAGAAGGGTGCGCCCCCGTCGAGCAGGTTGGACTCCCGCTCGTCCTGCCAGGCCCCCGCGCCGAGCAGTCCGTGCACCACCGTGAGGAGCGAGGCGGCACCATCGACCATCGCCGCGTCGACCACCTGCCCCTGTCCGGTGCGCTCCCGGGCGAGCAGCGCGGAGAGGACACCCACGAGGAGGTACATCGAGCCCCCGCCGAAGTCGCCGAGCAGCGGGGGCGGCGTGATCGGCCGGTCTGCCGGACCGAGGGCGTGCAGCGAGCCCGACACGGCGGCGTACGTGATGTCGTGACCCGCGCGGGGCGCCAACGGACCGTCCTGGCCCCAGCCCGTCATCCGGGCCAGGACCAGCCTCGGGTTGCGGGCCAGGCACTCGTCCGGCCCGAGGCCGAGACGCTCGGCGACCCCGGGACGCCACCCCTCGAGCAGCACGTCGGCGCCGTCGACGAGCCGCTGCACGGCGGCCAGTCCGTCGGGGTGCTTGAGGTCGACGGCGATGCTCGGCCGCGAGCGCCGCAGCCCGCCGGTCCGGGCCAGCGGGCTGGCCTCGCCGATCCTCTCCACCTGCACGACGTCGGCGTCCAGCTCGGCCAGCACGAGAGCGGCATACGGGACCGGCCCGATGCCGCCCAGCTCGACCACCCGGATGCCGGCGAGCGCACCCGTCACGTCGCGACCCCCCGGACCGAGACGAGAGGCGCCCGGTCCCCGCGGATGGTCGCGACCATGTCGACGACCCTACGGGTGGCGCGTACGTCGTGGGCGCGGAAGACGGTGGCGCCGAGCCAGGCGGCGACCGCAGTTGCCGCGAGGGTGCCCTCGAGGCGATCGTCGGCGGGGAGGTCAAGGCTCTCGCCGATGAAGTCCTTCCGTGAGAGTGCCTGCAGCACAGGGAATCCCAGTGCTACGACGGCTTCAGTGTGTCGCAGCGCAGCCAGCGAGTGGGCGGTGGTCTTGCCGAAGTCCAGGGTCGGGTCGACGAGAACCCGGTCGGGGGGGATGCCGGCCGCCACCGCCCGCTCGGCCCCGGCCCGGAGGGTGTCGAGGACGTCGTCGACGACGCCGATGGGCTCCGGGGGATAGGCGACGCCGACGGGGTCGGTGCGAGGGGGCAGGCCCCCGGTGTGCGAGATGACGTAGCCGGCGCTGATCTCGGCGGCCACGTCGACCAGATCGGGGTCGTGGCCCGCCCAGGTGTCATTGACCAGGTCGATGCCCGCCTCCGCCGCAGCGACTCTCGCGACCTCCGAGCGCCACGTGTCGAGGCTCAGCACCAGGCGGGGGTGTGCCCGCCGGGCCAGCGCCAGGAACGGGACAACCCGGTCGATCTCCTGGGCCGGAGAGACGACCTCGCCCTCCTGGCCGGCGCGAACGCCCCCGACGTCGACGATGTCGGCCCCCAGTGCCACGGCCTCGTCGAGGGCGGCCACCGCCGAGGCGAGGTCGTCGTGGCGGTTGCCGGCCCAGAAGGAGTCGGGTGTGCGGTTGACGATGGCCATCACCGCGGGCGCGGAGGCGTCGAACACCCGGCCGCGCAGTCGCAGGGCGGCAGCGGGCGTCGGCACCCGCGCCGGGACGAGGCCGTCCCTGCCCGGGGTCTCGGCGCTCACCGGGCGGCGGGTTCGAGCTCGCGCAGACCGGGAAGCACCTGATCGGCGAACGTGCTGAGGAACCGCTCCTGGTCGTGCCCCGGGCCGTGCACGACGAGGTGGTCGAAGCCGAGGTCGGTGTAGACCCGCAGCGCGTCCACGACCTCCTGCGGGTCGGAGGCCACGACCCACCGCTTGGCGACCTGCTCGATCGGGAGCTCGTCGGCCGCCCGCTCCATCTCCGACGGGGAGTGGATGGAGTGCTTCTGCTCTGGCGTGAGCGACAACGGCGCCCAGAACCGGGTGTTCTCCAGGGCCTGGTCCGGGTCGGGGTCCCACGAGACCTTGATCTCGATCATCCGGTCGATGCCGTCCGCGGCGCGCCCCGCCTTCTCCAGCCCCTCGTCGACGGCCGGCAGGAGCGTGTCGGCGTAGAGCTCCCGCCCCTTGCCCGAGGTGCAGATGAAGCCGTCGGCGACGCGGCCGGCATACCGGGCCACCATCGGTCCACCGGCGGCGACGTAGACCGGCACGGGGGTGTCGGGGCGGTCGTAGATCGCCGCGTCGTGGGTGGAGTACCACTCGCCCTCGAAGGTCACGCGGTCCTGCGTCCACAGCTCGCGCATCAGCCGGACCGACTCCCGCAGCCGCCCGAAGCGTTCCTTGAACTCGGGCCACTCTCCTCCGGGCACCGAGCCCACGGCGACCTCGTTGAGCGCCTCGCCGGTGCCGACACCGAGCATGATGCGCCCCGGCGCGAGGCAGGCGAGGGTCGCGAACGTCTGCGCGAGCACCGCCGGGTTGTACCGGAAGGTCGGTGTCATCACCGAGGTGCCGAGGAGCACGCGGTCGGTGCGCGCCGCGACCCAGGCCATCCAGGCGAGGGAGTTCGGGGCGTGCCCACCCTCGAGGCGCCACGGCTGGAAGTGGTCGGAGATCGTCACCGAGTCCAGACCGAGCTCCTCGGCCCGGACCGCGAACGACGCGAGCTCACCGGGGGCGAACTGCTCCGCCGACGCCTTGTAGCCGACTCTCAGCACGACGAGCTCCTGGGACCTTGGAGGTTGTTGACCCACCCAGTCTCACATCCGGAGGTCTAGCGTGGTCGACATGGCCACAGACCTCGTCGACCTCACCGGACACGAACAGGTCGTGTTCTGCTCCGACCCCGACAGCGGGCTCCGCGCCATCATCGCGCTGCACGACACCGCCCTGGGTCCAGCGCTCGGCGGCACCCGGTTCCACCCCTATGCCTCCGCGGACGTGGCCCTGGCCGACGTCCTCAGGCTCTCCCGGGCCATGTCGTACAAGAACGCGCTGGCCGGGCTGGACCACGGCGGCGGGAAGGCCGTCATCATCGGGGACCCGCGCACCGACAAGACGCCTGAGCTGCTGCGCGCCTACGGCAGGTTCGTCGAGAGCCTCGGCGGACGCTACGTCACGGCCTGTGACGTCGGAACCTACGTCGAGGACATGGACGTCGTGGGCGAGACGACCCGGTGGGCGACAGGTCGCTCGCCGGGTCGCGGCGGAGCGGGTGACTCCTCGGTGCTCACGGCCTACGGCGTCTTCCAGGGCATGCGCGCCGCCGCCCAGCACGTCTGGGGGGAGCCGACCCTGCGCGGGCGGCGGGTCGGCGTCGCTGGCGTGGGGAAGGTGGGCCGGCGCCTCGTGGAGCACCTCCTCGACGACGGGGCCGAGGTCCTCGTGGCCGACGTGGCGCAGGCCGCGGTGCGTGCCGTCGTCGACGGCCGACCCGGCGTGCGCGCAGTGGACGAGGTCTCGGACCTGGCTCGGGAGGAGCTCGACGTGTTCAGCCCCAACGCCCTCGGCGGGGTCCTGGACCAGGACACCGTCGAGGCGCTCCGAGCTCGGATCGTGTGCGGGGGCGCCAACAACCAACTCGTCAGCGTTGGCCACGGGAGCACGGCGGAAGTGATGCACGGCCGCGGCATCACCTACACGCCCGACTTCCTCGTCAACGCCGGTGGCGTCATCCAGGTGAGCGACGAGCTGCACGGGTTCGACATGGACCGGGCCCGGGCCCGCACGGCGCGGATCTTCGACCACACCCTCGAGGTGCTGGAGGCGGCCGACGCCGACGGGGTGAGCCCTGCGGTGGCCGCCGACCAGATCGCCGAGCGACGGATCGCCGGCGGGGGCCGGCGCCCGTGGTTGCCACCGGCATCCTCGTGACGGCCGGGAGCCGAGGGCCGAGGGCGGGCAACCTTCGACGGCAGGGCCCCGGAAAGCCCCGATCGGCCCCGAACACCCCGGAACACGAGGGCGCCCAACAACGTTGTGCGGTACGACGTCGCCGGACCTGCTCGACTCATGTACCGTTGGCGTCACGACAGACACCATTCCCGGGACCGCTCCGCGACGTGGGATGACCCCTTTGTTGGGGCCGTCCCACCAGTGATGCCAGCCCGGCAGACGCACGAGGGGGTCACGCCATGGGGCGCGGCCGAGCCAAAGCCAAGCAGACCAAGGTCGCTCGCGAGCTGAAGTACTACAGCCCGGACACCGACCTGTCCGCGCTTGAGCGAGAACTCCACGGATCATCCGACAGTGGCGTGCGCGCCAGGCCGGACGACCGGGAACGCGACGACGAGGACGAGTACGGCGCGTGGTCGTCCGGGTCGCGATGACCGTGACCTGACGCCACTCCTTCCGGGCCGTCCCTGCCGAGTGCCGGGACCTTGCCCGGACTCACCGTCCCGTGGGGACGCGCCGTCTGACATGCTCGCCCGATGAGCGAAGCGAGTGTCGCCGAGACCAGACGACTGGGCGTGGAGACCACCGGCATCGAGGTCATCGACGAGGCGGAGCGCACCGCGACTCCTCGTGACCTGTTCTGGCCGTGGTTCGCGGCCAACGTGTCGGTGTTCGGGATCTCCTACGCCGCGTTCGTCCTCGGTTTCGGCATCTCGTTCTGGCAGTCGGTGCTCGTCACCGTACTGGGGATCACGACCTCGTTCCTGCTCTGCGGGATCATCGCCATCGCCGGCAAGCGTGGGTCGGCTCCGACCATGGTGCTCTCGCGCGCGGCCTTCGGGGTGAAGGGCCAGAAGGTGCCGGGAGTCATCTCCTGGCTCACGTCGATCGGGTGGGAGACGTTCCTCGCGATCCTCGCCGTCCTCGCGACCGCGACGATCTTCGAGCAGCTCGGCTGGGGAGGCGGCACCGGCACCAAGATCGTGGCCGCCGTCGTGGTCGCCGCCATCATCGTCGTGGCCTCGGTGGCGGGCTACCACATCATCATGCGGATGCAGTCGGTGCTGACCTGGGCCACCGGGGCTGTGACGATCATCTTCATCATCATCGCCTCGCGCGAGATCGACTGGTCGGCTGTCGCCGCACTCCCCTCCGGCTCCCCGCAGGCGGTCGTCGGGGCCTTCGTCATGCTGATGACCGGATTCGGGCTCGGCTGGATCAACATCGCGGCTGACTGGTCGCGCTACCAGAGCCGCGAGGCCAGCGGCGGGGCCATCGTCTTCTGGAACACCGTGGGCGGCGCGACCGCGCCCGTGCTCCTCGTCGTCTTCGGCCTCATGCTCTCGGCGTCCGACGAGGCCATCCTCACCGGCATCCCGAACGACCCCATCGGCACGCTGGCGACCATCCTGCCGACCTGGTTCCTCGTCCCGTTCCTCGTCGCCGTGATCCTCTCGCTCATCTCGGGGGCAGTCCTCGGCATCTACTCCTCCGGGCTGACCCTGCTCTCCCTCGGGGTGCGGATCCCCCGCCCGGCGGCTGCCCTGGTCGACGGCGTCATCCTGACCCTGGGCACCTTCTTCGTCGTGTTCGTCGCCGCCGACTTCCTCGGGCCGTTCCAGAGCTTCCTCATCACCCTCGGCGTGCCCCTCGCCGCCTGGGCGGGCATCATGATCGCCGACATCGCGCTGCGCCGCCGCGACTACGACGACGACGCCCTCTTCGACGCGGGCGGCCGCTACGGCTCCGTCGACCTGGTGTCGATCGGCACGATGGTCGGGGCCTCCGTGGTGGGCTGGGGCCTCGTCGTCAACAACTTCGCGGAGGCTGCCGCCTGGAACAACTGGCAGGGCTACCTCCTCGAGCCCCTCGGCCTCGGCACCTACGTCACCCAGGGTGAGGGCGCCCCCTACTGGGACGGTGCCTGGCCCTACTCCAACATCGGGGTCCTGCTGGCTCTCGCGATCGGCTTCGGCGTGACCTACCTCGCGCGGCGGAGCACGGTGCGCCGCCAGGAGCTGGACCTCCCCGTGCACCCGGGCACGGCCGACCGGGAGACGGTGGCGTGACCACCGCCGCCACCTCGCCCGACGACGGCTGGCTCGTCGTCATCGACGCCCAGACGCTCTTCGCCGACCCCGACACCTCACCGTGGGGCAGCCCCATGTGGGCGACGGCCGTGCCTCGCATCCGCGAGCTCGCCGAGGCACACGGGCCCGCCCGCACCATCCTGACCCGCTTCGTCGCCGACCCCGGACTGGGGGGCTCGTGGGTGCCGTACTACGAGGAGTGGCCCTTCGCCCTCGTCCCGGGCACGGACCCCCTGTACGACGTGGTGCCGCTCCTCGCCGACCTCACCGAGCACGTCGTCACCGCCGGGACCTTCGGGAAGTGGCCCGTCCTGCGTGACCTCGTGGGCGACGGCGCCAGGCTGACCGTGACCGGGGTCGCCACCGACTGCTGCGTGATCTCGACGGCCCTCCCCGCCGCGGATGCCGGCGCCACGGTGCGGGTGGTGGCCGACTGCTGCGCCGGGTCGACCCCGGAGAACCACGAGCGCGCTCTCGAGGCGATGGCCCTCTTCGGCCCGCAGATCACCATCGTCTGACCCTCGACTTCTTGCACCTCACCCACGCCCAGGCCCGCATTTTCAGGGGTTAGACGTCGCTGGGGCGCAATGAGTCGGGGAGGTGAGGGCCTGCTCCGAAGCGGTCGGACCCGGTGGACGGTCAGGGGTTCGGGTGTGCGCCGACGACCTGGACGGAGCCGCCGTCGACTCCCTTGGCGCCGCGCACGACCTCGACACCGTCCTCGAGGGTCACGTCCGCCGCTTCGGACACCTCACCCATGGCCCAGGTGCGGATGCCGCGCGCCTCCAGCACCGCCGTCGCCGCGTCGACCGACTCGGGGGCGAGCATCGCGACGAAACCGACGCCCATGTTGAGCGTGCGCTCGAGGTCGGCCTGCGGAACCGACCCGAGACGCCCAACCGTCGAGAACACCGCGGAGGGCGTCCACGTGGAGCGGTCCAGCCGTGCGTGCAGGTGGTCCGGGAGCACTCTGGCGAGGTTGGCCGCGAGCCCCCCGCCGGTGACGTGCGAGAGCGCATGGACGTCGACGCCGTCGGTCCTGACCAGGTCGAGCAGGTCAGCCGAGTAGACCCGGGTGGGGGTCAGGAGCTCCTCGCCCACGGTGCGGCCGAAGTCGTCGACGTGGCGGTCCAGCGCCCAGCCGGCGCTGGCGATCACCCGCCGGACGAGGGAGTAGCCGTTGGAGTGCAGGCCACTGCTCGCCAGGCCCAGGACGACGTCGCCCGCCCGGACGCGCCGGGGCCCCAGGACGTCCGCGAACTCGACCACTCCCGTCGCCGCTCCCGCCACGTCGTACTCCTGTGGCCCCAGGAGCCCCGGGTGCTCTGCGGTCTCACCACCGATGAGGGCGACCCGGGCCTGCTCACACGCTCCCGCGATGCCGGAGACGATCGCCGCGATGCGTTCGGGTACGACACTGCCGCAGGCGATGTAGTCGGTCATGAAGAGCGGCTCGGCCCCGCACACGACGATGTCGTCGACCACCATGCCGACGAGGTCGTACCCGATGGTGTCGTGCCGGTCGAGGGCCTGGGCGATGACCACCTTGGTACCCACACCGTCGGTCGACGTCGCGAGGACCGGCCGCTCGTAGGCCTTGAGGTCAGTGGCGTCGAACATCCCCGCGAAACCGCCCAGCCCACCGAGGACCTCCGGCCTCGTGGCGCGACGGACGCTGTCCTTCATCAGCTCGACGGCGCGGTCCCCGGCCTCGACGTCGACCCCGGCAGCGGCATAGGTGATGGGGGTGGGCTGGCCGGTCGCGCTCGAATCGCTCACGACGGGCAGCCTACCCAGCGATGGCCTACGGGTCGGCGACCAGTCCGGCGGACCGACACGACCGGACGGCGGACCCGTCGACGTCCGAGATGACCCCTCCCGGGCCGCGCCGTCCGGCGTGTCGGGCCGGACTCGTCGAGGCGAGAAGGCCCCTCCCGGGCCGCGCCGTCCGGCGTGTCGGGCCGGACTCGCCGGGGGCGAGAAGATTCCGCTCGTTCGCGTTGACAGGCACTCGGCACCCCCACACACTTCTGCCCGTGGGGGTCCGAGAAATTCGGGACACACGGGGACATTCGACACGCAACTGACCGCCACACCACGTTGATTCTTCATTGTGGGGTGCCATGTCGTGCACCCCAGAACGCTTCCCGAAAGGCGATCCCGCATGTCTCCATCTCGCACGTTCAAGGCCGCACTGGCCGTAGCCGCGATGCTCGGCACCACACTCGCGCTGGCCGCCCCGGCGCAGGCCGCCGTCACCGGCACGGTCGACGTCGCCACCGGCGCCACGCTGAGCATCCGTAGCACCCCGAGCACCACCGGGACCAAGGTCGGGTCGCTCGCCGACAACGCCACGGTGTCGATCACCTGCAAGACCACCGGGACCACCGTCAGCGGAAGCCAGGGCACGACGAACCAGTGGGACAAGGTCTCCACCGGCTACATCTCGCACGCCTACGTCAAGGCGACGACCACGATCCCGTCGTGCACCACGACCTCGACGACCGGCACCGTGGACGTCGCCACCGGCGCCACGCTGAGCGTCCGCAGCACCCCGAGCACCACGGGGACCCAGGTCGGGTCGCTCGCCGACAACGCCTCGGTGACGCTGATCTGCAAGACCACGGGCTCCACCGTCACCGGGAGCCAGGGCACGACGAACCAGTGGGACAAGATCTCCACCGGCTACATCTCGCACGCCTACGTCAAGTTCACCGGGACCTTGACGACGTGCTCGACGTCGACCCCGCCGCCCACCTCCGGCATCTCCACCGGCATCGCCTGGGGCAAGACGCAGGTCGGGACCCTCTACATCGGCTGCTCCTCGGGCTCCTACCGCTTCGGTGTTGCACCGACGACCGACAAGTACCACGCCCCGACGTCCTCCTGCCCGGACCAGACCAAGACGTACTACCAGCCCGCCGGCGTCGTCGGCTACGACTGCTCGGGCCTGATGTCGGCCATCCTCAAGAAGTCCGGCATCACGCTGGCCTACACCTCGTCGACCGCGATCAAGGACTACCTTCCGGCCGTGACGAAGTCCCTGTCCGCGATGCGCCCCGGCGACATGCTCGCGCGATCCGGCCACGTCGTCATGTACATCGGCAGCTACAACGGCGTGAACTCGGTCATCGAGTCCACGCCCTACGCCCAGAACACCAACGGCTCGTGGAAGGGCACCCGGATCCAGCCCGTGTCCGGCTTCATGAGCGACACCCGCTACGTCGTCCGCCGCGCACCGGGACTCTGAGCCCGCCCGCGTAGCCAGCACCCGGGCGGTCCTCCCCACCTGCCTCGAGTGCGCAGGCGGTTGCCCCGGCAGCCGCGAGCGCACTCGAGGCAGGTGGCGCTGCGACCTCAGAGCGCCTTGAGGATGTCCTCGACGCGGTCCTTCGCGTCGCCGAAGAGCATCTGGGTGTTCTCGCGGAAGAACAGCGGGTTCTGTACCCCGGCATACCCGGTGGCCATGGAGCGCTTGAACACGATGACGTTCTCCGCCTCCCAGACCCGCAGCACCGGCATCCCGGCGATCGGTGAGGCGGGGTCCTCGGACGCCGCCGGGTTCACCGTGTCGTTGGCGCCGATGACGAGGACGACGTCGGTGTCGGCAAGGTCGTCGTTGACCTCGTCCATCTCGAGGACGATGTCGTATGGGACCTTGGCCTCGGCGAGCAGGACGTTCATGTGCCCGGGCAGGCGTCCGGCGACCGGGTGGATGCCGAAGCGCACGTCGACTCCGCGGTCACGCAGCTTCCTCGTGAGGTCGGCGACGGGGTACTGCGCCTGTGCCACGGCCATGCCGTAGCCGGGGGTGATGAGCACCGAGTCCGCCCCGGAGAGCATGGCGGCGACCCCCTCGGCGGTGATCTCCCGGTGCTCGCCGTAGTCGGTGTCGTCGGACACCGTGCCGGCCGCCACCCCGAAGCCACCGGCGATGACCGAGATGAACGAGCGGTTCATCGCCCGGCACATGATGTACGACAGGTAGGCACCCGAGGAGCCGACGAGCGCGCCGGTGATGATGAGCAGGTCGTTTCCGAGCAGGAAGCCCGCCGCGGCGGCGGCCCAGCCGGAGTAGCTGTTCAGCATCGAGACGACGACCGGCATGTCGCCGCCGCCGATCGATGCCACCAGGTGCCAGCCGAGAGCGAGGGCCACGACGGTGAGCAGGACGAGGAGGCTGGTGCGCAGGCCGGTGGACTCCTCCGGCACGGCGGCGTAGGCAACCGTCAGGACGACGAAGGCCGCGAGCGCACCGAGGTTGAGCGCGTTGCGTCCGGGCAGGGTCAGGGGTGCGGAGCTGATCCGGGCGGAGAGCTTGAGGTAGGCGACGATCGACCCGGTGAAGGTCACCGCGCCGATGAACACGCCGACGGAGACCTCGACGTCGTGGATGGTCGGGTAGAGGCTCGCCTCGGCGGCGCTGTTCCAGCCGACGAGGACCGCGGTCAGCCCGACGAAGCTGTGCAGCATGGCGATGAGCTCGGGCATGCCGGTCATCTCGACCGCTCGAGCCCGGTCGAGACCGATGAGCGCCCCGATCACCATGGCCACGACGATGAGTCCCAGTCCGAGCAGACCGCTGCCGTCGAGGTCGGCACCTCCGGGGCCGAGCGGGGCGGCATCGACCCCTGCCGTGGCGGCGACGATCGTGATGACGAGGGCGAGGGTCATGCCGATGATGCCGAAGCGGTTTCCCGCACTAGCCGTCTCGTGTCGCGACAGCCCCGCCAGGGCCAGGATGAAGAGCAGCCCAGCGACGATGTAGGCCCCCTGGACGAGGCTCAGGGAGAGCGTCACCGGGCCACCTCCTCGCGCCGGAACATGTGCAGCATCCGGGCTGTCACGCGGAACCCTCCGAAGATGTTGATGCTCGCCAGGAGAACCCCGATGAAGGCGAGAACGGTGACCCAGACCCGGTCGTGACCGATCTGGAGGAGAGCGCCGACGATGATGATGCCGCTGATCGCGTTGGTCACCGACATCAGCGGAGTGTGCAGCGCGTGGTGCACGTTGCCGATGACGTAGAACCCGATGACCACCGAGAGCATGAAGACCATGAAGTGGCCGAGGAACACCTCCGGGGAGAACGAGGCGACCAGGAGGAAGAGCAGCGCGGCACCCCCCATGAGGGCGAGCCGGCGCTGCTGGCTCATCGGCTGCTTCTTGGGCGGGGCCGGGCTGGTTGCGACGACCTGGGTGCCGGGCGCGGCTGCCGCCGAGACCTGGACGGGCGGTGGGGGCCAGAGGACCTCCCCCTCATGGACCACCGTCATGCCGCGCTGCACGACGTCGTCGAGGTCGAGGGCCAGCTCACCGTCCTTCTCGGGGGTGAGCAGCTTGAGGAGGTTGACGATGTTCGTGCCGAAGAGCTGGGATGCCTGGGTCGGCAACCGGCCGGGAAGGTCGGTGTAGCCCAGGATGGTGACGCCGCCGGGGGTGACGACCTTCTGGTCGGCCACCGTGCCCGCGACGTTGCCGCCGTTGGCGGCCGCCATGTCCACCACGACCGACCCCGGCTTCATCGAGGCGACCATCTCCTCGGTGAGGAGCCGGGGTGCCGGACGGCCCGGGATGAGGGCGGTGGTGATGACGATGTCCACGTCGGCGGCCTGCGCGGCATACAGCTCCGCCGCCTTGGCATCGAAGTCGGCGGAGGTCTCCTTGGCGTAGCCGTCTGCCGAGGGGCCCTCGTCCTCGATGTCGATCCGGAGGAACTCGGCGCCCATCGACTCGACCTGCTCGCCGACCTCGGGACGGGCGTCGAAGGCACGCACGACGGCGCCCAGCGAGCTCGCCGTGCCGATGGCCGCCAGGCCCGCCACGCCGGCGCCGACGACGAGGACCTTGGCCGGCGGGACCTTTCCGGCCGCGGTCACCTGGCCCGTGAAGAACGAGCCGAACTCGTGCGCCGCCTCGATGACTGCGCGGTAGCCGCCGATGTTGGCCATGGACGAGAGGACGTCGAGGGACTGCGCACGCGAGATGCGCGGCACGGCGTCCATCGCGAGTGCGGTGACGCCCCGGGCGGAGAGGGCCTCGACGAGGTCAGGGCTGAGGGCGGGAGCGAGGAGCGACACGAGCACCTGGCCCGCGCGGAGCCGCTCCACCTCGGCCTCGCTCGGCGCATTGACCTTGAGCAGGACGTCCGTGTTCCAGACGGCGTCGCCGATGACGTCGGCACCCGCCCGCCGGTAGGCGGTGTCATCGAAGCTGGCCGCAGCACCGGCGCCCTCCTCGACGAAGACCGCGTAGCCGAGCCCGACCAGCTGTTCGACGGTCTTGGGGGTGGCAGCGACCCGGCTCTCGCCGGGCCGCGACTCGCGGGGCACACCAATGCGCACGGCTGGTCCTCTCCGATCGATCAGGTCGAGTCGAACCTACCGTTTCGCGAATCTCGGCGCCGACGGGGCTGACGCGCGGGGGCGTGACCGAGATCTCCATCCCATGGCAGCGGCACTCCGCCGTCCCCCTCGAGAACGGCGGCGTCTTGCCGACGGTGGCTCCGGACCCACCCCCTGACGGCGGGTCCCGAGTGATCAGCCCTGGGACCGGCTGAAACCGCTGCGCTCGGCTGCGCTCTCGTCGTAGAACCAGACATCGGGCTCGGTGGAGTCGTAGCCCGAGTCGCCCGGCACGCGGTACGACATCGTGTCGCGATAGGCCTGGACGGGGTGGTCGACGGGCTGGGCGCCGTCCGCGAGGGGCGCCGCGGACCCCACGCCGAAGCCGCCGTCGCGCAGCTCGGTGAAGGCCGAGATCCGCCGACCGGCGCCTTCCTGCGGGGCCTCGTCGTGGCTCTCCCCGTCCGGGCCATCGCTGTCTGACGGCTCGTCGGCCCTCAGGTCGGCACGGTCCTCGGCCAGTCGCTCGCCCCGCTCCCGGCTCTCACCGAGGAGCTCTCCCTCATCGGCCGCCCAGTCCTTCGCGGGCGTGGGGTCGTACTGGTCCTCGGTGCTCTCGGCGAGGGTGTCGTCGGCCCCGGCGTGCTCGACGGGCGCCCCGCCGTCCTCGTCGGTGCTCGTCCCGGAGTGGTCTGCATGGTCCGCGAGGTCGCCCTTCGTCGCTTCCGGGTCCCGCTCGACAGGCGCCGACTGCTCGGATGCCGGCACCGGCTCGGTCGACGCGTAGTCGTCGGGGTTCTCGACCATCCGCAGCGGTGCGGAGGCCGAGTCGGCGTCCTCGCCCGTGTGGTCCTCGCCCGTGTGGTCCTCGGTCGCGTTGTCCTGTGTCTGGCTCATGTCCTGCGCCGTACCCTCCTCGGACCCGTCGTAAACGTCCTCCGGGACGACGTCGTCGCGGTAGTCGGCAGCGGAGGCCACCCGGGCGCTCTGCGCACCCTCGTCGTCGTCGGCAGTACCCGCCCGGGTGGCGGCGCCCGCGCCCCCGATCACGGATGCGGTGCTGCTCGGCCAGTAGTCGGTCGGGGCCTCGTCGGCCCCGGTCGCGGCCGTCTCGCTCTCCTCCGCCTCGCGGGCGGCGCGTCGCTCGGCCCGGGTCAGCGGGGGTGCCTCCTCGACGGGGGGTAGCTCCGAGTCGTCGACGTCGGGGTCGATCTCGTCAGCACGACGGAGCTGGGCGCCGTAGTCCCGGCGAGTCTCCTCGGCCGCCTCGCGGCGGGCCCGGGCCTCGGACTCGAGCAGCTCCGCCTCGCGAGCCTTCTCGTCCGCCTCGGCCCGGACGATCCCCGCGCGCTGCTCGGCCTGCTCGGCGAACGCCGCCTGGCCGGTCACCGTGGCGGCCAGCTCCTCGGCATCCGCCCGGATGCCGGCAGCCTCCACCCGCTGGCTCTCCTGCTTGCGGGCCCGGGAGGTGAAGAGGAAGCCGATGACGACGGCGAGCACGATGACGACGGCGACGAAGATCAGCAGGATGAGGATCGGGCCTCGCATGAGCATGTCCTGTTCCTAGGGCGGCACCCCCGCACGGGGCCCGCTCGCGGCACAACCTATCGTCCTACAACCCGAGATCGGCGACCGTGGCCGCACGCATCTCGACCTTGCGGACCTTGCCCGTGACGGTCATCGGGAACTCGTCGACCACGCGCACGTATCGCGGGATCTTGTAGTGCGCCAGCTGGCCCGTGGCGAACTCCCGCAGCGAGTCCGCGGTGAGCGGTTCGGCGCCCTCCCGCACCCGGACCCAGGCGCACAGCTCCTCGCCGTACCTGTCGTCGGGGACGCCGATGACCTGGGCGTCGAGCACGTCGGGGTGGGTGTAGAGGAACTCCTCGATCTCCCGGGGGTAGATGTTCTCCCCGCCGCGGATCACCATGTCCTTGATCCGCCCCGTGATCTCCACGTAGCCGTGCTCGTCCATGACCGCGATGTCACCGGTGTGCATCCATCCGTCGACGAGCACCTCGTCGGTCTTGTCCGGTTCCTCCCAGTAGCCCAGCATCACGGAGTAGCCCTTCGTGCAGAACTCGCCCGCCTCCCCGCGCGGCAGGGTCTCCCGGGTCACCGGGTCCACCACCTTGATCTCGAGGTGGGGGTGCACCGCACCGACCGTGCCGACCTTGCGCTCGAAGGAGTCGTCGGTGCGGGTCTGCGTCGAGACCGGCGAGGTCTCGGTCATGCCGTAACAGATCGTCATCTCCTCGATGCCGGCGTCGATGAGCTTCGTCATCAGCGACGCCGGGCAGGGCGAGCCGGCCATGATGCCGGTGCGCACGCTACTGATGTCGTACCCACCCGGGGCTTCACCCCCGGCGCCGTCCTCGGCATCCAACAGCGCCCACTCGGCGATGAACATCGTCGGCACACCGTAGAGCGAGGTGCACCGCTCCTCGGCCACCGCGCGAAGGGTCAGGGCGGGGTCGAAACCAGGTGCAGGGATGACCATGCAGGCCCCGTGCGAGGTCGCCGCGAGGTTTCCCATCACCATCCCGAAGCAGTGGTAGAAGGGCACCGGGATGCAGATCAGGTCCGCCTCCGTGTAGTGGCAGAGCTCGCCGACGAGGTAGCCGTTGTTGAGGATGTTGTGGTGCGAGAGGGTCGCGCCCTTGGGGAACCCCGTCGTCCCCGAGGTGTACTGGATGTTGATCGGATCGTGCCTGTCGAGCCCGGCGGCGACCGCGGTCAGTCGCTCGGGGCTGACCTTCTCGGCACCGTCGAGCAGGTCCTGCCACGACTGCTGCCCGATGACGACGACGTGCTCGAGGCTCGGGCACTCGGCGCGAGCGGCCTCCACCATCGCCGGGTAGTTCGAGCCCTTGAACGACTCGGCGACGACCATCATCGAGATGCCCGCCTGGCCCATGACGAAGGTGACCTCGTGCGACCGGTATGCCGGGTTGATGTTGACCAGGACCGCACCCATCTTCGCCGTGGCGAACTGGGTGAGCACCCACTCGGCACCGTTGGGCGCCCAGATGCCGACCCGCTGCCCCTTCTCGACCCCCGCCTCGATCAGGCCCCGGGCGAGACGGTCGACCTCCGCGCCCAGCTCGGCATACGTCATCCGCAGGCCCTGGGCCCGGTCGACGAGCGCCTCACGATCGGGAAAGCGCTCGACGGTTGCATCGAGGTTCGCGCCGATGGTCTGCTCCAGCAGTGGCGGCTCATGGGGTCCGACGGTGTGCGACAGGGCTTGGTCGGGCGAGCTGGCCATCGAGGTCCCTTCGAGAGGTGTTGCCTGGTGGCCTCAGCCAACACCCCTTTCGGGGCCCCGGCAACCTCCAGCAGGAGCGTGGTCCCGGTGGAGGTTGCTCCGCTCCCCAACCCTCCGTCCACGCTGGCCGTGAGGGTGACCCGCACCGGCCGATCCGACCTCAGGCGTCAGGGCAGTGTGTCAGGCGGGCGTGGGGCGGGAGAGGAGGTCGAGCACGCCGATGAGCAGGGCCTCACGCAGGGCAGGAGGGCACACGTCGAGCAGGGCGTTGATCGGAGCCATCTGCTGCGGGAGCGCGACCTCCCCGCCGTCGCCGGCCAAGCCTGCCGCGGCGAGCAGCCCGGCGAACCCGGCCTCGTCCAGCGTGGCCGGGTCGAGGGACCCCACCATGCCGGCGAGGGTCGGGTCCACCTGCACCGGGCCGCTCGCGCGGGCGGCGCCGGTCGCCTCGCGCAGGGCCACGAGGAAGTCGGGGACCGACGGCGCCGTGGCAGCCGAGAGGGTGAGGTGCAAGGTGGCCGGCACGTCGCGGTAGCTCATCTGGGGCTGCACGAACCACCCCCGGGCGAGCATCTCGTCGGCGAGGGTGAAGACGTCGCACGAGCCGTCGGTCGCCAGGGCCAGCAGCGTCGACTCGGGGGTGGAGAACACCATCAGGCCCTCGATGTCGGCCACGGCAGCGGCGAGGTCGACCGTGGCCGCCCGGGCCTGCCGCGCGAGGTCGCGGTATCCATCGACACCGATGCGGTGGGTCACCGCCCAGGCCGCGGCCAGGGGCCCCCCGGACTTCGTCGACTGCATCGTCGTGTTGAGCATCGTGTAGCCGGGCCAGTCGGCCGAAGCGAAGAAGTGCGAGCGCCGCAGGGCGGCCGTGCGGTGCAGAACGACCGAGACGCCCTTCGGTGTGTAGGCGTACTTGTGCAGGTCGACGCTCATACTCGTGACCCCGTCGACCGCGAAGGTCCAGGGCGGCACGTCATCGAGGTGTGGCAGCACCCACCCGCCGATGCAGGCGTCGACGTGGCAGCGGATGCCCCGCGCCGAGGCCATCGCGCCGAGCTCGGGGATCGGGTCGATCACGCCGTGGGCGTAGGACGGCGCCGACCCGACGACGAGGACCGTCGTCTCGTCGATCGCCTCCTCCATCGCCGCGACGTCGGCGCGCATCGTCTCGCGGTCCACGTCGACGACGACGGCCCGCACGCCGAAGAACTTGGCCGCCTTGAGGAAAGCCGCGTGGGCCGTCACGGGTAGCACCATGCTCGGGCCGGCACCCTCGGGCACGGTGGTCGCTCCATCGCGGGCCGCGAGGACCGCGAGGAGGATCGACTCGGTGCCCCCCGAGGTGACGGACCCGGCATACCCGGCGGGTGCGTCGAGCAGGCCGCCCGCCATGGCCACGATGTCGTTCTCCATCCGGGCCAGGGACGGGAACGCCGTGGGGTCGAGCCCGTTGGAGCCGGCGAACATCGCCAACGCCTCGAGGCCGAGGGCATCGGCTTCCGCCAGGCCCGAGTCGTAGACATAGGCCAGCGTGCGGCCGCCGTGCACCGGCAGGTCGCCCGCCTGCATGGCGTGCAGCGCCTCGCGCACCGAGTCCGCCGACATCGCCCCGTCATCGCGGGCGCGGGTCGGGCCGTCATTCATGTCGTCTCCCGTCACCGGGACACCTCCTGGTCGAGTCGATATCTTCTGAGCACGACGAGTGACAGCGTGACGAGGACCGCCGGCACCAGGGTGAATCCCCAGGTGATCGCCGTGCGGGCCGAGTCCGGCTGCGGTGCGAGGCCGTCGGTGGACGACACGTAGCCACCGAGGGCGAGCAGCCCGGCATACAGGAACGGGCCGAACGCCAGTCCCAGCGTCTCGGCCGCCGTCCAGACCCCGGTGTACATGCCTGCGCGGTCCTCGCCGGTGTGCGCCGTGTCGGCCGCCGCCACGTCGGGCAGCATCGCGAGGGGGAACATCTGGCACGCCGCGTAGCCGATCCCGACGACGGCGACGCTCGCCGCCGCCGCGACCACGCCCACCCGCAACGTGAACAGGGTGGCGAACGCCCCACCGGCGAGCAGCACCGACCCCCAGATGTACCCGGTGCGCTTGCCGTGGCGCTCGCCCACCCGTTGCCAGATCGGGGTCACGAGCAGGGCAGGGCCGACGAAGCAGACGAACAGCACCGTCGACACCGCACTGCGCCCGAGGATCACCCGCGCGACGTAGTCCACCCCCGCCAGCATCGCCCCGATGGCGAGGGCCTGGATGACGAACCCGGCGAGCAGGGTGCGGAAGTCCCGGGCGGCCGCCACGACGCGCAGCTGGTCGCGCAGGTTCCCACCTGCGGTGGCGGCCCGGCTCATCACGGTGTGCCGGGTGCCCCACCACGCACCGAGGGTGCCCACGAGGATGAGTCCGCCGACGAAGAGCCCGACGCCGCGGTAACCCCAGGTCGGGCCGAGCGCATCGCGCACGAGCGGCGAGAGGCCCCCGCTGAGGAGGATGGCCAGGGCGAGGATCGCGACGCGCCAGGTCATCAGGCGCGTCCGTTCGTCGTAGTCGTCGGTCATCTCGGCCGGCATCGCGACGTAGGGCACCTGGAAGAACGCGTAGGCGGTGGCGCACGCGAGGAAGGCGAGGACCACCCACGTCGTGGCCATCGCCGTCGGCGACGTGGGGCCCCAGAAGAGCAGGACGAAGGCCACCGACAAGGTGACCCCGGCGCGGATGAGGAACGGCCGACGGCGCCCGGCCGGGTTCTCGGAGCGGTCGCTGATCCGGCCGGCGATCGGGTTGAGGATGACGTCCCACGCCTTGGGCACGAGCACGACGAGACCCGCGAGTCCCGCCGCCAGGCCGATCCGGTCGGTGAGGTAGGGCAGGAGCAGCAGTCCCGGGACGGTGCCGAACGACCCCGTCGCGACGGAGCCGAGTCCGTAGCCGCGCCGCGCCGCACGGCTCAGCGTCGGCTCGGGTGTCGGGGTGGGCGGCGCTGCCATGACGACGAACCCTAGCGGTCCCCCCACGGGCTCACACCGGATCCACGCCACCGGCATCGCTGCTGCCGTCGCCTCGTCCGCCCGGCCCTCGGCGATGATGGTGGTGTGGGAGCGAGGCAGAGGTTCGAGGGCCGGATCGCCGGGGTGGGCTCGACCAGCGGAGTGCGCGTCGTCGTCGGGTGGTGGCAGCAGACCCCCTTCGGGTCCTTCGCCGACGCGATGGTCGAGCGCCCCGACGGGCACCGGATCCTCCTCGCGCCGACCCGGCAGGTCGCCGACCTCATCTCCACGACCTACGTCTTCGACGAGGTGCGCATCGAGCCCGTGGAGGCGCGGGCGTGGTCGGGCGTCTCGCCACCGGCCGCCGCGGCCCACGCACCGGGTCACGGAGCAGGTCGCGGCGAGCCGGTCTCCGGGCAGGGGCCCTCCCGCGTCGGGGCGACCTGGGAGGTGGACTCCCCCTCGTTGCACCTCGAGCTGGAGGTCGGGCCACGCACCGGCACCGGTCGGCTGCTGCGCGTCGTCCCCCGCGCCCTGGCGACCAGCCCGGCCTGGGCGACGGTCATCGACCCCGTGGCCCGAGTGGCCCTGCGTGGGGTGCGCACCCGCGGGGTGGCCCGCGCGGGTCGGCGCGAGTACTACGGGGCCGTCGACGCCCATGCGGTGACCTCGCTCGAGGGCCGGCTCGACGGCATCCGGCTGGGACACCTCGCTCCGGTCGACCCGCCGTGCCGGTTCGGCTTCTCGTCGACGCCGAGGAGTCCGTCGGTGACCGACGTCGTGACGACCATCGTCGACACCGACCGTCCCGGAGGGTGAGCCCCGCGACCGGCGGAGCCGTCTGCGGCACCGGCACCCGGCTCGCGATCAGGTGCGAGGGGTGACCTTCAGCAGCTTGTCGTCATCACCGTTGGTCGTCGTGACGTAGAGCGACCCGTCCGGCCCGAGGCGCGCAGCGCGCAGCCTCCCGAACGGACCGTCGGTCTCCTCGGGCACCGCGACCTCCGCGAGCGCCCCGCTGTCGTCGAGGGTGAGGACGAGGAGCTTGGAGCCCTTGAGCGCCGTCACCACGAGGGCACCGTCGAACGCCCCCCACTGCTCCCCCTCGAGGAACTCCGCGGAGCAGACCGCCTGGGTGCTCTCGCCCGACTGCCAGACAGCCGGGACGGCGTCGGGGTACCGCGTGCGGTCGGTCATCGGCACGCCCTCGTCATAGCCGCCGACGGTGCCGCCCTGCGAGGGGTCCCATCCGTAGTTGGCTCCTGGGCGGATGAGGTTGACCTCGTCGTTGCTGCTCGGCCCGTGCTCGGCCGTGTAGATCTCCCCGGTGCCCGGCTGGACCGCGACCCCCTGGATGTTGCGGTGGCCGTAGCTGAGGACGTAGCGCTGGCTCTCATCGCTCGCGGACGCGAAAGGGTTGTCGGGCAGCGGCTCTCCCGTCTCCAGGTCGAGACGGAGAACCTTGCCGCCGAGCGAGCCCAGGTCCTGCGGGATGGAGCCGACGGCAGTGTCGCCGGTGCCGACGAGCAGCGCCCCGTCGTCGGCGATCTCGGGACGGCACCCTGAGTGCCGCCCGGTGGAGATGGGCAGGCCGGTCAGCAGGTCCTTGACCCGCTGCGCGGAGGTGCCGTCCTCGCTGAGCCGCCACGTGACGAGCCGGATGTCGTCGGCCGCCCCACCCTCCTGGTGGGTCTGGCAGGTCGTGAACTGCCGCGACGTCGCGAAGTCGGGGTGGATCACCATGCCCAGCAGCCCGCCCTCGCCGGCCACGAAGACGTCGGAGAGGTCCGCCTCGACGGTGGTCCGCCGTGCCCCCTCCTCGAGCCCCGAGACCAACGAGATCCGCGCCGGCCGCTCCGTGACCAGCGCCCGGCCGTCGGGCAGGAACCCGATGTCCCAGCCGTGCTCGAAACCGTCGGCGACGACCTCGACGTCCAGGTCCGGAACCTCGGTGCTCCGCACCGCCGGGCTGGGTTCCTCCGTGGTCAGCGTCAACCCGGCGCTCGCCGACGGAGGCGAGGTCGGAGGCACCTCTCCGACATCGTCACCGCTCGAGCAGGCGGCCAGGCCCACGCCGACGACCACGGAGGCGGCGACGACGGCATACCGGGAACGTCTCATGGACCCATCCTCACCCGGAGAGGTCCAGGATGGCCCTCTCGTAGTCGGCTGCGAGCTGTCGAAGGTCGGCGCGGTGGTCCGAGATGCGGCAGCCGCGCCCGTTGGGCTTGAGGAGGATTCCTTCGAGGGCCCATCTCTCCCGCACCTCGTCCATGAGCGGCACGGGCAGGTCGCCGGCGTGGCTCGTCACTCGCCACCACGTGACGTTGGAGCCGTAGAGGCGCATGACCGTGCCGACCTGGCGCGGCCCGATGCCGACGAGCGAGGCGAGGTCCCCGTAGGACACGACCTGTCCGCGCGGCACCTGCTCCACGGCCCGGAGCACCCGTTCCACGACGACGTCGTCCACGGCCCCGATCCTGCCTCATGGCGGTCAGCGGCCGATCTCCGAACCGATCTCCCACGGCGCGATCGGCGAGTTGGTGAGCAGCCAGGCCTCGAGCTCCTGCATCAGACCGGTGGCGATGAGCACACCCACGACGACGAACAGCACACCGAGCCCACGGCGAAACCACGAGTGCGGGTCCGCGGCCCACCGCACGCGGCGGATCAGGCGCTGCCCGAACACCGCGACCGCCAGGAGCACCGCGACGAGACCGACGACGTAGGCCGTGAGGAGCGCAAGTCCGCGAGCCGGTTCCGCCGGAAGCACGGTGACGACGACGTAGGCGTACAGCGGGCTGCACGAGGTGAAGACCGGGCCGAGGGCCGCTCCCGTGAGGATCGCACCGACCGATCCGCTGCGGTTGTTCGCCGCAGACAGCCCGCGAGCGCTGCTGCTGCTCAGGCCGCTGGACATCGAGACCCGGTCCCAGACCTCGGGGAAGATGCCGACCACTCCCAGGAGGATCAACACGCCTCCGCTGATCCACTGCCACACCGAGGGCGAGATGTCGATCAGCGCCGTCGTCGCCTTGAGCGCGAGGCTGAAGGCGAACACCGAGACCCCCAGGGAGGCGGTCACCAGCAGGGCCCGTCGCGTGTCGGCCGCGCCGGGCCCACCCGCGAGCGAGCCGCCCACGATGACCGGCAGGAGGGACAGCGCGCAGGGCGCCAGGGTGGTCAGGGCCCCGGCGAGCAGGGCCCCGCTGAGGGCGAGGAGCACGTCAGACCGTCTTGGCCTCGATGTCGGCGCCGCTGACGCTGCCGGTCCACTTCGCCAGCTCTCCGCCGTCGGGGTCGACCTGCACGAACGTGTGCTGCTGGGTGACGCCGTACTCCTTGCGCAGGTCGGTCTCGGTGTCGTAGTCGACCTTGACCACCGTCAGCCCGTCGGGAACGCCGTCGGCCGCGACCGCGGCATCCGTCGCCCGGCAGCTCGGGCACCAGTCGGCGTGGAAGAAGTAGACGATCTTGGTGCCCTCGCGGGCGGCCATCTGGCTCTCGTACTCCGCCTGGGTGAGGTAGGCACCCGGCGTCGTGGCCGCATCCGGCGCGGCGGAGGTGCCGGCGGGGGCCGGCGAGCTGCTCGACCCGGTCGCAGCCGCCGAACTCGAGGTCGCTGCGGGAGTCGCTTCGGTCGTGGAGGTCTCCGAGCCGCACGCCGACAGGCCGAGGGCTGCTACGGCAGCGAGGGAAACGATCGTCGTGGTGCGCATGCTTGACTCCTGGGTCGCGGGGCGTGGCCTCCAGTCAAGACGACCGCGGTCCGCGACTCCACCCGCGGCCACTCCCCGTCACATCCGGGTAATGCCCGTGCGCCCACGTCCGGCAGGTGCCCGGGGTCGGGTCGCTCAGGCGGTGAGGAGGCTCAGGCGGTGAGGAGGCTCAGGCGGTGGGGAGGCTCAGGGTGACGACGCAGCCCGTGCCGTCGTCGAGGTTGGCCACCCGGGCACCGCCCCGGTGCATCCGCCCCACCTCGCGGGCGATCGTCAGGCCGAGGCCCATGCCGCGCTCGTGGCGGGACCCGTCGCCGCGCCACCCCGGGTCGAACACGTGGTCGAGGTCGCCCGTGGGGATGCCTCCGCAGCCGTCGGTCACATCGACCTCGACCCTGGGACCTCGGGCCACGGTGCACACCTGCACCCGGCCTCCAGCGGACGTGTGCTGCACGGCATTTCTCAGCATGTTCGTCACCGCACGGGTCACCCCGCGGGCGTCGACGTCGACGACGGCCCCCGAGAGGTCACTCGCGGACACCTCGACGCCAGCCGCGTCGGCGAGCGGGAGCACGGTGGCCACGGCGTCGGACACGAGGTCGTCCAGGGCAGCCGACTCCACGCGGGCCGCCGTGGACCCGTGCAGCCGCGAGAGCTCGGCGATGTCGTCGACCATCGCGTCCATCCGGTCGACCTCGTGCACGATGCGCCCGTGCGCGGCGTGCGTATCGGCCACCGCGTCGTCCTCGAGCGACTCGGCCAGCGCACGGATGCCGGCCAGCGGGGTCCGCAGGTCGTGCGAGAGCCAGCGGATGGTCTCGCGCCGGGAGTCCTCGACCTCGCGGGCGCTCTCGCGGTCGGCGCGCTCCTGGGCGGCCTCGCGCTCCATCGTCCAGACCCGACGGGCGAGTACCAGCCCCACGAGCACCGCCATCGGGGCACCGGCGAGCAGGACGAAGACCAGGGTGCGGTAGTCGTCCCCTCCGATGAGCATGGAGCGACTCGCCATCGCCACTCCGGCTCCGAGGGCCGCGACGAGGACGATGGGAGCCCCGAGCGCCGCGACAGAGGGTCGGTTGCGAGCGACCCGGGAGAGCACGACCGCTCCGGTCGCGCCCACCGCCGCCGTCACCGACGCCGAGACGAGGATGGCGCTCGTCTCAGGCGTCATCGGCGACCTCCGTGCGGTCCCACCGGTAGCCCTTGCCGAAGACGGTGACGAGGCGGGTCGGTGACCCCGGATCGACCTCGACCTTCTCGCGCACCCGCCGCACGTGGACCGTGACCGTGGAGGGGTCCCCGATGTCCCAGCCCCACACCTGCCGGATCAGGTCGTCCCGGGACCACACGACCCCGGGCTGCTGGACGAGCCACGCCAGCAGGTCGAACTCGCGCGCGGTGAGCTGGAGGGTCTCCTCGCCCCGGGTCACGACCCGCGCTCCGAGGTCGACGACGAGATCACCGTCGCGCAGCACGTCGGTCACCTCTGCCGATGCGTCGGCCGTCCTGCGCAGGAGCGACCTCACCCGCAGCTCGAGCTCCCGGAGGCTGAACGGCTTGGTCACGTAGTCGTCGGCTCCGTGCTGGAGCCCCTGGACCCGCTCGTGCTCCTGCCCCCGCGCGGTGACCATGATGAGCGGGAGGTCCCGGCGCATGCTGCGCAGCCGCCGGGAGACCTCGAAGCCACCCATCCCCGGGAGCATCAGGTCGAGCAGGACGAGGTCGGCAGGTGCCGCGGCGAAGTGGTCGATCGCCTGCTGGCCGTCCTCGACCGCGTCGAGCTCGTGGCCCGCACGCGTCAGGTACGCCGCGACGGCATCCCGCACCGTCGCGTCGTCCTCCACGAGCAGGATCCGGACCACGACGCAAGGGTAGGGGCAGGTCGGCCGGCCCCACGGCATCCGGGATCCGATCGGTAAGACTCGCGAAAGGCGCCGACGGGAGGGGCGCCGCGCCCCCGACCCCGGAACCCTCCATGGTCCCCGGCAGGTTGTCGCCTCGCCTCGCGGGCTTCTCGCGTGACCTCGACGAGCCCGGGCGGTGGAGCGTTCGACCGCGGGGCCGGCGAACTGGGAGACTCTGGGGCATGCGGCGGATCGTCCAGAGCAAGAAGCTCCAACACGTGCGGTACGACGTGCGCGGGCCCATCCTCGTCGAGGCGCAGCGCCTCGAGGCGGAGGGGCACAAGATCCTCAAGCTGAACATCGGCAACACCGCGCCGTTCGGGTTCGAGGCGCCCGAGTCGATCGTCGCCGACATCGTGCACAACCTGCCCGACAGCCAGGGCTATGCCGACTCGCGAGGGATCTACTCGGCCCGCACCGCCGTCGCGCAGTACTACCAGTCCCACGGGCTCACCGAGACCGCGGTCGACGACGTCTTCATCGGCAACGGCGTCTCCGAGCTCATCACCATGGTGCTCCAGGCCTTCGTCGACGACGGCAACGAGGTGCTCGTGCCGGCGCCCGACTACCCGCTGTGGACCGGCGCCGTCTCGCTGTCGGGCGGCACCCCCGTGCACTACCGCTGCGACGAGACCAACGGGTGGGACCCCGACCTCGCCGACATCGAGGCCAAGATCACCGAGAACACCCACGCCCTGGTCATCATCAACCCCAACAACCCGACCGGGGCGGTCTACTCACCGGAGACGGTCAGGGCACTCGTCGACATCGCCCGTCGCCACAACCTCGTCGTCATGGCCGACGAGATCTACGAGAAGATCCTCTTCGACGACGCGGTCCACCACCACGCCGCGAAGGAGGCCGGTGACGACGTCCTCTGCCTGACCTTCAGCGGCCTGTCCAAGGCCTACCGGGTCTGCGGCTACCGTGCCGGCTGGGTCATGGTGTCCGGGCCCAAGCACCTCGCCGAGGACTTCCTCGAGGGCCTCACCCTGCTGGCCAACATGCGGATGTGCGCCAACGTGCCGGCCCAGCATGCGATCCAGACCGCCCTCGGCGGCTACCAGTCGGTCACCGAGCTCATCGTGCCCGGCGGTCGCTTCTACGAGCAGAGCAAGCTCGCCTCCCGGCTGCTCAACGAGATCCCCGGGGTCTCCTGCGTCGAGCCACGGGGTGCGCTGTACTGCTTCCCACGGCTGGACCCGGAGGTCTACGCGATCGAGAGCGACGAGTCCTTCGTCATCGACCTGCTCCGCGCCAAGAAGATCCTCGTCACCCACGGCACCGGGTTCAACTGGTTCGAGCCCGACCACTTCCGCCTGGTCACCCTGCCCGACGTCGACACCCTGACCGAGGCCATCGGGAGGATCGCCGACTTCCTCGAGACGCTGCGGTAGGAGGGTGCCCTCCACCCGCCCCGACCCCGGTGCGCTCATCGCCATCGGCGTGGGCGGTGCCGTCGGTTCGCTCGGCCGGTATGCCGTCGGGTCGGCCCTCCCGCACGACGCCGCGGACTTCCCGTGGGCGACGTTGGTGGTCAATGTCAGCGGCGCCTTCGCCATGGGTCTGCTCGTGGCCTTCCTCGTCGACCGCCCCGGAATCCACCGGCTCGCGCGGCCGTTCCTCGGGGTCGGCGTGCTCGGCGGCTGGACCACCTTCTCGGCGCTCGCGGTCGACGCGGTCGGGCTCACGAGCGGGGGACGGCCCCAGGCCGCGCTGCTCTACGTGGCAGGGACGTTCGTCGTGGGGGTGCTCGCCGTGGCCGGTGGCGCGGCGGCGGGCCAGAGGATCTGGCCGGGCCCGTGACCGCGCTCGACGTCCTGCTCGTGGCGATCGGTGCCGCGGCCGGCGCCCCGGCGCGATTCACCGTCAGCCACGTCCTGCGCGAGCGCCTCGCCGCCCCGCCACCGGTCGGCACCCTCAGCGTCAACGTCGTCGGCTCGCTCGTGCTGGGGCTGCTGGTCGGCGCCGGGGTCAGCGGGAGCACGCTCGCCCTGGTGGGCGTGGGCTTCTGCGGAGCCCTGACGACGTTCTCCACCCTGGCCCTGGAGCTCTGGGACGCGATCGAGGACGACCGGCTCGCCGAGGCGGTCGCCCTCCTCGTCCTCTCGCTCACCCTGGGTCTCGGCGCGGCCTACCTCGGGTTCGTCATCGGGCAGTCGTGAGACGGGGATGCCGCCCGCTCGAGGTGAGCGGACGGCATCCCGTGGTTCCCCGGAGGGTTCGTGGACTACCTCACGGCGCCCAGGGCGTTGACGATCCCGTCGCCGTAGAAGCCGTTGAAGTCGGCGTCACCATCGCAGACCGCGTCGTACGACGGGGGGATCGGCGCGTCGTAGTCGTACACGCCACCGTCCCCGGCCGGGCAGGCCTTGTCGCGGGCGGTGTCCATGAGGATCTCTGCGGTGCGGTCGGGAGCCAGGGTGAAGCCTGCCTTGCCCTGCACCTTGCCGTGGGCCGACACGACGAGCGCTGCGACACCCGCGGCGTGCGGGGACGCCATCGACGTGCCCTGGAGGTACTGGTAGTACCCGCACTCCTCGCCCTTGCCCTTCCCCTTGGCGGGAACGGTGCGGCAGTCCTTCATGACCCAGCCCTCACCGGAAGCGGTGATGTCACCGTTCTCGTCGACGTCACCGACCGCCTGCAGCACGTGCAGCGGAGCTGCCGAGAGGATGAGGTTCGCGGTGCCGGCGGCACCGTCGTAGTAGTCGCCACCGGGCGCCGAGACCTCGATCTCGCCGGAGGCGAGGTCTGTGGTCCAGTTGGAGTAGTACGCCTTGCGCTCGCTCGGGCCGACGGCCGAGACACCGAGGACGTGGGGCCCCTCGACCGGGAGGTCGAAGCAGGTCGCGTTGTCGATGGTGCGATCGTGCTCGTTGCCGGCCGGGTAGTCCGGGCTGGAGGTGTCCACGCGCGGGTTGGCCAGGTCGTCGTGACCGTTGCCGAGGGCGCCGACGAGGGTGACACCGTGGTCGTGGGCGTAGTTCAGCGCCCGGGTCATGGCCTCGATGATGACGTCCTGCTCGGCCGCCTCCTCCGGGGAGTCCTCCGGGGCGCCGCCCAGGCAGTTGTACGCCCACGGGTCGACGTAGAAGGACATGTTGACGACGTCGATCCCCACGTCACCGGAGTAGGTGAGGGCGTTGACCGTCGGGGTGAGGAAGAAGTAGCCGCTGTCCTGGCCGGCTCGCACGTTGACGATGTCGACGTCGGGCGCGACACCGGAGACACCGATGCCGTTCATCGCGCCGGCCATCGTGCCGGCCACGTGGGTGCCGTGGCCGTCGTCATCGACGTTGGCCGGGTCGACGCAGCTCGCGACCTCGCAGTCACCGTCGATGGCGGGGATGTCGGTGGTGAAGTTGCGCGACAGCTTGGCGTCGAAGTTGGGCGCGATGTCGGGGTGGCTCGCGTCGACACCGGTGTCCATGACACCGACCTTGACCCGCTTGTCGCCCATGTCGATCGCGTGAGCCTCCGGAGCGTCGATCATGTCCATGCCCCAGAGGTAGGGGTCGAGCGGGTCGCTCGCCCCCTTCTTGCCCTTGGTCGCGAAGGCGTTGTGGCTCCCGGAAGCACCCGCCTCGGGACGCGGGCGCTCGACGTCCATGCGGACCGGCGAATCCTTCGGGGACCGGCCGACCACGCCGTCGCGCGCGGCTGCGTCGACACCCGACATCGCGCGGGCCTTGTCCAGGAACGCGGACGACGTCGAGGTCACGGTGACCATGCCGATGGCCGTGTTGACCGAGGTGACCGTGGCCCCCGCCTTCTCGAGCTTGCGCGCGAGTGCGTTGGCGTCAGTACCGAGGTCGGCGAGGACGGCGTACGAGCCGTCGACTGCCGACCCGGCACTGGCGGCCGCCGCCGGGCTGGCCGTTGCTGTCGCGGTCGTGGCGCCGAGGGCCGTCGTGGCCAGGGCCACCGCTCCGATGCCTGCCACCATGCGAGATCGTCGCATCTGGTTCTCACTTCCGTCGTGGAGGAGGCCGCCGCATTGCGGCCCGGGGACACCGTAGCCCCGGCCGGACGGATCGGCGCGCTGAGTGTCCGTATGCTCTCGACCATGCGCCGACGCACCCCCGGGCCCGTCCCCGACGTCTTCGAGACGTTCGCGGACCGGGTCGACACCGAGGACGAGGGGCCCCTTGCCGTGCCGGCGGTCGGGGTGATGGCTCGCTCGGCCGGGGTGACCATCGCGCTGATGGTGGTGACCTGCGTCGCGTTCGTCGGAGGGGCCTGGGCCGCCAACCACCTGCGCCCAGAGCTGCAGTTCTCCAACCTCCTCTGGGAGGGGGTGGCCATCCTCGGGTGGTCGGTGCTGTGGGGCGCGCTGGCCGCGGCGGCCACCCTCGCCCTCGGGTTCGTCGTCGTCGGGCTGCCGTGGGTGCGCCGTCAACGAGGGTCGCGGGCCACCTCGACCTCGGCGCCGTAGGACCACCCGTCCATGAGCGGGAGGGAGTCCCCGCTCCAGAAGCGGCCGGGGTCGTACCAGTTCGTGGGCGCCTCGGGGCGCAGGATCGCCATCTCCTCCAGGGTCGCGGCCACGACCTCCGCGCAGTAGGCGTCTTCGGGGCGCAGTCCCTTCTGCGCGGCCCGGCGCTGGGAGAGGTATCCGTCCCGGCCGCGCAGCCAGCGCCACGCCATCCCGACGGTTGACGGAAACGGAACTCCGTTGAGCCGGGCGATGGTTCGCAGGAGAGCATCCTCCTGGTGCGGCGTCACATCGGGTTGCAACTGACGAAGCCAGCAGCGCTGGCCATAACGCTCCTGCCACGCGGTGACGGCGTCGCGGAGGTCGTGCAACTGCACCCCGCGGTGGTGGTCTCCCGTCCACTGGTCGCGCAGCGACCGCCCCATCTCCGCGTGCCACATCAGGGGAGGGAGGTCCTCCAGGACGACCGCCATACCCACGTGGTTGATCGGCGCGTTGCTCGCGGCCTGGATCACCCGGTCGGCCACGGTCTCACCGCGGAAGATCCACAGGTCTCCCGTGCGGGTGGCGTCGACGGCTTCCTCGAACGAGGCCGGTGCGGTGGTCCTCATCGGGAGCGGCGTGCGCCTACGAGCCATGGACCCAGTGTGCCCGTGGCGCGGCGTCTATCGTGGACACATGGCTCCTTCCGCGAACCGCCTGCTCAAGGGCCTGGGCGTGGCGAGCGTCGTCGGCGTCGTGGCGACCGGCGTTCTCGTCGCACGCAACGAGCGCGAGCGCCGCGCCTACACCCCCGACGAGGTGCGCGGTCGCCTGCACGAGCGGCTGAAGAACGCTCCGAAGGACTGAGGCACCCCCCGTCTCAGCAGAGGGTGGTGCTCGAACCACACGCACGACCTTGTGGTTCCTCCACCAAGCTCTGCTAGCAGAGGTTAGGGCTCGAACCACACGCACGACCTTGTGGTTCGGGGCCCACCCTCTGCTGAGCTGGCGGCGGAGGAGCTCAGGAGCCGAGGATGTCGTCGAGGCGTTCGTAGCCCTCGGCCATCCCCTGCTCCATCCCCGACTCGACCATGAGGTCGCGGCCCTCGACGGAGCGTCCGATGCTTCGTCCCCTCAGTCGGGTCCTCCCGTCGCCGAGGTCCTCGAACCACATGAACTCCAGCGACACCTGGTCGGGAGCCCCGTCGAACTCGAAGGTCTGCAGGGCGAACTCGTTCTCCCGGATGGTGTGGAACACGCCGCGGAAGCCGTACTCGGCCCCCTCGGGGTCCCGGTGCACGTAGCGGTAGCCGCCGCCGGTGGTGAAGTCCCACCTGTCGATGACCATCTCGTAGCCGCGCGGACCGAGCCACCGGCGGACCGTGTCGGGGTCGCGATGTGCCTCGAAGACAGCGCTCACGGGGGCATCGAACTCACGGGTGAAGTCGACCCACGGGACCCCTGCGGGGATGTCGAGGTGCAGTGCGTTGGTGCTCATGATCTCTCCTTGCGACTCTCTTGCTTGGGTGCTGGGATGGAGTTGCCCTCCGCGAGAACGGCATCCAGGGCTCGGAAGCGCTGCTCGTGGGTGAGGCGACAGTCGTCGAGCCACGCGGTCAGCCGCTCGAGTGCGACCGGCTCGAGGTGCACGGGGCGGCGTTGGGCATCCCGCGTGCGGGTGACCAGGCCTGCGTGCTCGAGGACCTGGATGTGCTTCGAGATCGCCTGCACGGAGATGTCGAAGGGCTCGGCAAGCTCGCCGACCGTGGCCGCGCCACGGCTCAGCCGAGCGATGATGCCCCGCCGGACCGGGTCACCGAGCGCGACGAACCCGAGGTTCACCATCTCGCTCTCGTCGGCCATTGCCGTATTCAACTATCACGTTGATCAACTGTCAAGTTGAATATGACGAACCCATCCGCTCGGCGGCCCGCTCCGAACTCCCCCTGGCACGCGTCACCGACGACCGTGCTCGCAGGACAACCCGAGGAGCACCTCATGAAGACCAGCGCATTGCTCGTGGGCGGCATCGCCGCCGCACTGACGGTCGGCACCGCCGGCATGGCCCAGGCCTCGCACGACACCAATCCCTCCAAGAAGGTCGCCAGCTACTCCTACTCCCTGGATGCCGTCCAGGCTTCCGCGGTGCCCAACAGCCACGCCAGCGGCACCACCCGCGTCAAGGCCCTGCCCAACGGCAAGGTGCAGGTCAAGGTCGAGGCCGACGGCCTGGCCCCGGGTCTCCCGCACGCCATGCACCTGCACGGCGTCGACGGCCCCGCCACCGACCAGGGGTGCCCCGGCCCCGCCGCCGACGCCGACACGGACGGCTTCGTGACGGTCCTGGAGGGGGCGCCCTTCTACGGCGGCATCCTCACCTCGTTGACCACGACCGGCGACCAGTCGCCCGCGAGCGCCCTCGCCCTGGACCGGTTCGCCGTCGCCGATGCCGACGGCCACCTGAGCTACAGCCGCACCTTCAGCCAGGACTCCGCACTGGCCAACGCGGGCACCGTGCAGGTCGT
Source organism: uncultured Actinomycetota bacterium (assembly GCA_963730365.1). Classification (GTDB taxonomy): domain Bacteria; phylum Actinomycetota; class Actinomycetes; order Actinomycetales; family Dermatophilaceae; genus Fodinibacter. Next base: position 150,690 of record CAVSRM010000010.1, read on the forward strand.
CGTGCACGGCATCGACATCAACGGCAGCGGCGCCTACGACTTCGGGGCCGGGCCCTCATCGCTGGGCGGGGCGTTCCCCCTCGAGGGCACCATCCCCGTGCTCTGCGGCGGGATCGCCAACTGACGCGAGCAGCACCGCTCGCACCCCGACCACCGAGACCCGCCCGTCGCAACCGACGGCGGGTCTCGGCGCTCAGGAGGACGCGGTGGTCACAGTGCCGCGGCTGCTGCGCGGCCGGCCGTGCGCCCGGAGAACAGGCAGCCGCCGACGAAGGTGCCCTCGAGCGCGCGGTACCCGTGCACCCCACCGCCTCCGAAGCCGGCGACCTCCCCCGCGGCATAGAGCCCCGGCACCGGCGAACGATCCGGGCCGAGGACGCGCCCGGAGAGGTCGGTGTGCAACCCGCCGAGGGTCTTGCGTGAGAGCACCCGCAGGCGGACCGCGACGAGCGGCCCGTGCTTGGGGTCCAGGATCCGGTGCAGCGGGTAGGCCCGCTTGGTGAGGCGGTCACCGCGGTAGCGCCGCGCCATCCGGATCGCGGCGACCTGGGTGTCCTTCGTGTAGCCGTTGTCGACCTGCCGGTCGCGCTCCACGACCTGGCGCTCGATGTGCTCGGGGTCCAGTGGGGCCTCGGGCGTGATGGCGTTCATCGTGGCGACGAGCTCCCCGATGGTGTCAGCCGTGACCCAGTCGTCCCCGTGGTCGAGGAAGGCCTGCACCGGGGGAAGCACCTTGGTGATCGGCCGACGCAGGACGTCGCGGTACCGCCGCTCGGTGAGGTCGGGGTTCTGCTCGGAGCCGGACAGCGTGAACTCCTTGCCGACGATCGAGTGGTTGAGGACGAACCAGGAATGGTCGAAGCCGCTGTGCCGCAGGTGGTCCAGGGTGCCCAGGGTGTCGAAGCCCGGCAGGTAGGGGGCGGGGAGGCGGTCGCCGCGACCGTCGAACCACATCGAGCTGGGGCCGGGCAGGATCCGGATGCCGTGACCCGGCCAGATGGGGTCCCAGTTGCCCACACCCTCGACGTAGTGCCACATCCGGTCGCGGTTGACGACGCTGCCCCCGGCGGCCTCCGTGATGGCGATCATCCGGCCGTCGACGTATGCCGGGACACCCGTCAACATCGTGTCCGGAGCCTTCCCCAGCCGCTCGGGCCAGTTGGCCCGGACCAGGTCGTGGTTCGCACCGATGCCACCGGAGGTGACGAGGACGGCCCGGGCGCCGAACTCGAAGGACCCCGTCACCTCCCGCGAGCTGCGCACGCCGCGAGGTGAGTGGTCCTCTGCGAGAACCGATCCAGCGGCACCGGAGACGACGCCGGCATCCACCACGAGGTCGTCGACACGATGCCTGGGGCGGTACATCACTCGGCCACCGGCGACGTGCTCGCGCAGGCGTCGCTCGAACGGCGCGACGACGCCCGTGCCCGTGCCCCAGGGGATGTGGAACCTCGGGACCGAGTTTCCGTGTCCGCCGCTGGTGCCGTCGCCCCGCTCCGCCCAGCCCACGACAGGGAAGAACGACACGCCCTGGTCCCGCAGCCACGAGCGCTTCTCGCCCGCTGCCCACTCGACGTAGGCACGCCCCCACCGGCTCCCCCAGTGGTCGTCCCCGGGCGAGCCGTCGGCCTCGGTCAGGCGGTCCCAGCCGGCCGAGCCCTGCCAGTCCTGCCAGGCCAGGTCGAAGGAGTCCGAGATGCCCATGCGTCGTTGCTCGGGGCTGTCGACGAGGAACAGCCCGCCGAAGCTCCACCACGCCTGGCCGCCGAGGTTGGCCTCGCTCTCCTGGTCCAGGAGCACCACGGAGCGGCCCGCATCGGCCAGCTCGCACGTGGCCACGATCCCGGCGAGGCCAGCTCCCACGACGACGATGTCGGCATCCATGACCCCGACCCTAGGCCCTGCCCGCGCTCGGGGCCGAGGCCCCCGGCTGGATCCGTACCCTCGAGCGCGTGACCTCCACGGACAGCCCCTCCAGGTCGTGCACGACGAGGTCGCTCAACGGCATCAGCAGCTCTCGTGCCGTCGTGGTCGTGACCGCAACCAGTCCCCGGCATCCGGCATCCCGTGCTCCGGCCAGGCCCGCGACGGCGTCCTCGACGACCACGCAGTCCCGCGGGTCCACTCCGAGGAGCCCGGCCCCCTCGAGCCACGGGTCCGGCGACGGCTTCCCGCGCCGGACGTCTGACGCGGTCACGACCACGTGCGGGCGGACCAGGCCGGTCGCGGCGATCCTCGCCTCGGCCAGCTCCCGGGTGCACGAGGTGACGATCGCCGTGGGGACGTCCCCGGCGGCGAGGGTGGCGAGGAGCTCGGCCGCCCCGGGGAGCACGGTGATCCCGGTGGTGTCCGACGCCTCGAGCTCACGGATCCTGGCGAAGGCCGGCCCGCGCCGTTCCTCGGGGAGCACCTGCCGGACCACGTCCACCGCAGGCACCCCGTGCAGACCACCGAGCAGCTGCGGGTCGACGTCGAACTCCTCGCTCCACCGCAGCCATGACCGCTCCACGGCGGGCATCGAGTCGATGAGGGTCCCGTCCATGTCCAGCAGGACGGCCGAGAAGGGCTGGTCGAACGCGGTGGCGGGTGCCGGCATACCGCCGACCCTAGGTCTCCGTGGGACGGACCGTGAACGGCTCCTCGATGAGCCGAGGGGTGGGCAGGGGGTCCTGCGGCACCGGGATGCGCGTCGAACGCCCAGCGGAGGTGGTCACCATCTCAGGGGAGATGTCGTAGTCGCGCACGAGCTCCTCGGTGACGATCGGATAGACGGTGAGGACCCCGCCGGGCCGGAGCCGGATCCGGAGGAAGCCCTTTCCCTCCTCGACGGCCTGGCCCATCATCGCCCACGAGTCCATGCCCTCGCTCTTGAAGGCGACGATCCACAGGCCGAGCGCGGTGGCGCCGAGGAGCCCGCCGATGAGTGCCACGCCGATGAGGACGGCGAAGAACTTCGGCCAGGGGGCGAGCGGGCCCAGGGTGCCGACGGGCAGCAGTGCCAGGCCGACGAAGCAGGCACACGCGACGAGTAGCTGCGCAAGGGCGAGCACCATCATCGCGACCGAGATGAGCGGGGGCCGGCCCCGAAGGCGAGGAATCAGCGCGATGACGAAGAGCACCGCGAGGACCCCGAGCAACCCTCCCGCGAAGGTGAGGAGCGCGGACGACCCCGCGGAGAGATATGCATCGACGATGCGGCCGTTGTCGTTGGCGCTGACCCCTTGCCAGAAGGCGACGAGGAGGGTCACGAAGATGACGACGTGGGCGAACGCGAAGAAGCTGAACACCCCGGGGTTCCGGCGCAGGATCCATTCCTTGCGCCACGGTAGGCCGAGCCGCGCCACCCGGGCCCTGGAGTCGGCCTCCGAGGGGAACGTCGTCGGCTGCCGGGTGAACGTCGTCTCACCGTCGCCGTCGCGCCAGCTGCGGGACTCCTCGGGGAGGAGCCTCAGCTCGGTGGCGAGCCCGTGGGTCACGTCGAGGTAGGCCCCGCCGATGCCACAGGTCACCATCTGACGCTCGGCGCCCTTCGGGGCCATGGGGTCCTCGAGGTCCTCCGCATAGCGGAGGTAGTGGTGCTTGTCGCCGCTCAACCACAGTCGCGCCGTGGCACCGGTGGGCTCGCGCTCGTTGGTGCCCGGGACCCGCCGGGTCGTGACGAAGGTGCGCTCGAACCAGTCCAGGCCGTTGAACGCGTCGGGCTGGCCTGACGAGGCCTTGAGCCAGGCCGGGGTCGCAGCGCACACGATGACGCTGTCACCCTCGGCCAGGTTGGCCGTCAGGGTCTCCTCGAAGTAGGTGAGCTGGGGATCGTCGAAGTAGGAGTCCAGCTGGCTGTCCAGCCCCACCAACCACCACCCGTGCGGAAGCTTGACCGTGAAGTAGCTGCGGCGCTGCTCGGTGCGCCAGCCACCGATCGACCGGCCCTGGGTGAACAACCGCAGGAAGGCGGTGAGCCCGTCGTACCAGTCGTGGTTGCCGGGCAGGGCGAGGAGCAGGGGCTGGGGATCGGCAGCAGGCAGGGCGGCCCGATAGGGGCCCACCATCCGGTCGTCGTAAGCCTTGGACGACGCCGTCGGGTACACCTCGTCGCCGCCGAGCACCAGCATCCGTCCTCGGGGCAGCGGCTTGGCGGCGCCGTCGACGAGGAGCGAGTCCTGTGCCATGAGCGCAGCGACGGTGTACGTGGCGTCGAAGCCGTCGCCGATGTCGGCGGTGTAGTCGAACCAGAAGTCCTCGCCCGGTCCGGGACCGTCGCTCAGGTCGAGGAGGTTGCCGTCGAAGACCTTCTGGAGCTCGCGCTTGTCGGCATAGTTGCCGAAGATCTCGGACAGCAGCGAGTAGCCGTACGTGCGCAGCTCGCTCGGCGCCAGCCACCTCACGGCGTCCTGGGCCACGAAGTTCACCTGGGCGTAGTGCTCTGCCAGCTCCTCGCGCTTCACGAGGTCTCTCCCGTCGTTCGTGGAACCATCCGGCCGTAGACCTCCCAGAGCTGGCCCAGGAACAGGCTGCCGAAACCGTCCAGGGCCGCCACGGGGTCCTTCCCCCAGGTGCGGAACGTCGTGAGCTGCTTGAGGAAGTCGGGCACGTGGATCGTGATGACACCGGAGGCCACCACCCGCCCCTCGTCGACCCCAGGGGGGAGGTGCCCGTCGCGGATGCTGACGAACAAGGTGGACGTGTCGCGCCAGAGGTCGACGCCCGCCTCGTCGCGCACCTCCTTGAACCCGCTGAAGGTCATGGGGTTCCCTCCCGCTCCCGTGATCCAGAGGCGGTACAGCATGCGTCGCTGGTCGGGGTCGTCAGCCTCGACGAACAGGTTGAACCAGCCGCGCTCGACCTCCAGTCGCCCGCCCAGGAGGTCGGACTCGACCCAGCCCGACGCCGACCCCTCGTGGTGGGGGTTCGCGACGAACTGGTCCACGTCGTCGACCGAGATCGTCAGCTCGAACATCAGCCGGTCCCGGGACCTCTTGCCCAGGTCGAAGCCGGTCTGCGGGTCATCCACGCCCAGGGCCGCGAAGCCCCGCATGCGTTCGGTGAAGCGCAGACCATTCGCCCCGGCGGGCACCGGGTCCGCCTCTCCGACGGAGGCCGCTGCGACCTCCGGTGCCGGCCCGTGGTCGAGGACGGCCGGCGCCGGAGCGCCGGGGGCAGACTCCAGGATGTGCGTACAGCACCGGTCGGCCACGGCCGCGATCGTCAGCGATGGGTTGGGCCCGACCGGGCCGGGGAGCAGCGCGCCGTCGAGGACGTGCAGGCCTGGATGGCCGAAGACCTCACCCCAGGCGTCGCAGACCCCCTCGGCCGGGTTCCGGCCCATGACCGCACCACCGATCGGGTGCACCGTGATGACCCGTCGCGCCCACCAGAGGGGGTTGTCGTGGTACGTCCCGCCCAGCTCGGCGGCGATGGCCCGCATCGACCGGTGCACTCCGCTGAAGTACTCCGCGGAGGTCTCCGTCGTCCAGTCCACGGCGAGTCGTCCGCGTGCGTCGAGGCGCAGGACCCCGTCCGGCACGTCGCGACCCATGCCGAGCAGGGGGAGGGAGCAGCTGGTCAGCGCGCCGTCACCGAGCATGGTCGCGAGGTCGGCTCCCAGCGTCGAGTCGCCACCGTCCAGCGCGTCGTCGATCACCCGGTCGAGGGCGAAGGCAGCTGCCCGCGCGAGCGTGCCCACTCCTTTCGCCGTCTCCGCCAGCCAGGCCCCGAATGCCGGGTAGCCGGCATCCTGGACGTAGTGCCCGCGCCCTTGCGCACCATCCTCGTCGACTTCGTCGGCGACGCGTATCGCGCTCGTGATCACGGGGCCGAGGTTGGCGTCCAGGTCGCGGCCACTGCCCTCGCTGGCTGCCCCGAGCACGAACCCGAGAAGGTCGCCGTTCCCCGAGAAGCGACGACCCAGGGCGGCACTGAGGCCCGGCAGCGCCGATCGGTTGCGGAGCAGGAGCAACGAGGTGCCGAACGTGCCGGCGGCCAGGACCAGCCGGTCGCACCGCACGGTGTGCGTGGGGAGATCGACGGCCGGCTCGCCGTCGCGACCGGTGTGGATGACGTAGACGACCTCGTAGCCGCCACCCTCGAGCGGGCGGAACCCCCTGACCTCATGGCGGGTCCGGATGTCTGCGCCGTGGTGCTGCGCAGCGGACAGGTAGGTGTGGTCGAGGGTGTTCTTCGCGCCGTCGTTGCACCCCAGGTCGCACTCGCCGCACAACCGGCAGGTGACCCGGGGAAGCCCGTGGATGTTGCCGTAGTCGGGGGTCTCGATCTCGCCCAGCCGGACCGGCGGCTCGCCCTTCCTCCTCGAGAAGCTGATCGCCAGGGGCGGGAGCGTCAACGTCATCCCGGCGCCCTTGGCGGCCTCACGCATCGCAGCGGTCTTGGGAGTGTCGAGGTAGGGATAGGTGGTGGTGCCGATCATCTCCTCGACGGCGTCGTAGTGCGGCTCGAGGTCGGCACGAGTCACCGGCCAGTGCTCGTATCCCCCTCCGGGAACAGGCTGCTCGTGGACGAACCACTTCTCGTCCTTGCGCAGCAGCACGTTGGCGTAGATGAGCGAACCCCCACCCAGGCCGCTGGACACGAGTCCGTCGATGCCCTCGAAGCCCCACACGTCGTACAGCCCGTGTCGTCCTGCCCGCGGCTCCCAGAAGTTCTTGGCCATCCCGCCCGGCGTGCGGGGGAAGGACCCCGGCGGGTAGGCCCGGCCACGCTCGAGCACGACCACCGATCTCCCGGCCTCGGCCAGGCGGTACGCCGCGACCGACCCCCCGAACCCTGATCCGACGACGACGGCGTCGACGTGCTCCGCGGTAGCGGTGGGGACCATGGTCGGAACTCCGTTCTACGGGAACACGCACGGGTCCGGACGACGACCGGTGGCGTCGATCCGGCCCGCCCGATCCAGTGTGCCCCCATCGCGGCATCGTGCACCACCGATTCCGGACGACCGTCTGAGGGGTGTTCCGTCGCAGGGGAAACGCCGATACGCTGCCATGCGCAGGTGTCGCCCGAGCGGCTCGGGTGATGGACGGCTCGCAGCCTCGGCTGCGCCACGGCCGAGGAGCGACGGCGACCATGGGCGAATCCGGCCGGGGGCGAGGGGGTCGACCAGCGGGGCACGGCCCGGGGGTCCAGTTCACCGAGACGATGCGCGGGTTCGTCTCGACCTCGGCCACCGAGGAGTTCGTCGAGGGCCACGACCAGGGGCTGCTCGAGCACTCCCCCATGGAGTTCACCGTCACTGTCACCGCCGCGAGCCTCGACACCTTCGTCGAGGACGCCGACCACGAGGCGGCCCTGGAGGGCTCGGTCACCGCGCCCGCACTGTCACCGAGCCCGATGCAGGTCGACCACGGCACCTTCAACCTGCTGGTGCGCGACCGCGACCACGCCCGGGCTCGACAGATGCTCTACTCGATGCCGCTCGTAGCGACCGACGGCACTCGGTTCCACCTCGAGGGCTTCAAGAAGATCCACGACGACGACGGGCTCGACCTGTGGTCGGACACGACGACGCTCTACGTCACGGTGCGAGGCAGTGATGCCAGCGGACCGGTCGCCGCTCGCGGTGTCCTCCGCATCCGCCCGAAGGACTTCGCGCGGCAGGTGCGCACGATGAAGGCGATCGGCGCCGACGGCGCCGTGCAGGAGCTGAGCACCCTGGGCCGGTTCGGCCGCCTGTTCGCGGGCTCACTCAACGAGGTCTTCGGTGGGGTGCTGGCAACGCCGAGCGCTCTCGAGCCGCAGGCCGCACCCCGCCGGCGGCGCGAGCTCCGTTGCGGGGCACCGGAGGTTCACGATTTCGTCACCGAGGACGGCGTGACCCTCAGGCTCACCCGGTTCCGCGGGGGAGCCAAGGGCCCGGTCATCCTCAGCCCCGGCTTCGGGACGTCCGCCCTCGCGTACACGATCGACACCACGGACACGAACTACCCGGAGTTCCTCTTCGAGAGGGGCTACGACGTGTGGATCCTGGACTACCGGGCGAGCCCCGCACTGCCCTCGTCCTCGACCCAGTTCACCCTCGACGACATCGCCCGGTTCGACTACCCCGCTGCCGTGCGGACCGTGCTCGAGGCCACGGGCGCCGAGTCGGTGCAGATCATGGCCCACTGCATCGGGTCACTGACGATGCTCATGTCGATCGCCGACGGCCTCGAGGGCGTGCGGTCGGCCGTCGCCTCGCAGGTCACGCTGCACCCGCGGGCCGGCGTGGTGAACCAGCTCCGAGCGGGGATCTTCGCGGCGGACGCCCTCGGCGGGCTCGGACTCGAGACCCTCACGACCGAGGCCGCTGGAGACCCCTCGTGGGCGGAGCGGCTCTACGACACCGCCCTGCACCTCTACCCGGCCGGCGAGGAGCAGTGCGGAAGCCCGTTCTGCCGCCGGGTCATGTTCATGTACGGCGAGGTGTACGACCACGACCAGCTGAACGACGCCACGCACGAGCACCTCCACGAGGCCTTCGGTGTGGCGAACATGGAGACCTTCAAGCAGATCACGCGAATCCTGCGCGAGGGCCACGTGGTCACGGCGGAGGGGGTCGACGCCTACCTCCCCGAGGTCGAGCGGTTCCGGATGCCGATCTCCTTCGTCCACGGGGCGAACAACCGGCTCTTCACCCCAGAGGGGAGCCGGCTGACCTACGACTACCTCTGCGAGCACAACGGACCGGAGCACTACTCGATGCACGTCATCGACGACTACGCGCACATGGACTGCTTCATCGGCAAGGACGCGGCCCGCGACGTCTACCCGGTGATCACGGCCGAGCTCGACCTGCACAACTGACCGACACCCTGGGAGCGCCATGACCGACACCACGCACCGCGAGGACGGCACCGGGGCGGAGGCCTCCGGGCACAGCCCGCTGGAGGACCTCTTCCGCTACCCGCTCATGTCGGCCCTCACCGAGCGACGGACGCGGAGGATCCCCCGTGGCCAGTCCCTCGACGCCGGTCCGCTGACCCACGAGAGCCAGAACGAGCCGGCGCCGTTGACCCCGCTGGAGGAGGCCCTGCTCATCACCTGCATCACCGGGATCACCGGTGTCACCACCCACGACGGCCCGCTGGTCAAGCCGAACGGCAAGGACGAGCTCGGGACCCCGTTCCTCAACATCATGGGCCGCACCGGCAGCAGCGCGGACAACGCCCAGGCCACCTCCTTCTTCATGATCAACGATGACGGGATCTTCCTGCTGCGCCACCCCACGGGTGACGACGCGCTCGAGATGTACCGCTCGATGCCCCGGTCGTGGTCGGAGTGGCGCGGGGAGGACTGGCTGGCCGTGGCCGAGCAGTGCAAGGTCCGGGTGTCCTCGCGCCGCATCGAGTTCCCCCGCGAGTGGCCGTACTACCTCGGGTGGAACGCCCAGGCGTCGAACGTGGCGGGCACGACCCTGTTCTTCCCGGTGGTGGACTGCACCTGGCAGTACATCAACGCGCTGCTCATCCTCGCGACCGAGCCCGACGGCACGCGATCCATGCTCATCGACGACTGGCGGACCTTCCACCCCAAGGGCGCGGTCGAGTGGCTGGCCAAGATCGCCGGTGGCCTCCACCTCACCGAGAAGATCCCCTACCAGCCGATCGGTGGGCTGAAGTACGTCCGCAACGGGTTCGTCAGCAAGGACAACGCCGCCCCCCTCGGCTTCGGGAACACCCTGCGCACCGACTACGAGTCCTTCTTCTACTTCCAGAACCTCATGCTCATGGGCCAGGCGATGGGCCTCGGGGCCTGGATCCACGGGTCGGTCTTCACGCCGTACATCTGGCAAACCGACCCGGCCAAGGGCTGGCACGGGCTCGGCTTCCGCCTCGATGAGCCGAAGACCCTCTCACCGTGGGCTCCGGTCCCGGCATCGCAGCCCAACCCCGTCGGCATCGACGGCATCCTCGAGGGCCTGTGCCCGCCCTACGTCTCGTCGATGGACGAGGCGGTCGACAGGGTCGTGGAACGCAAGTACGGCGCCGCCGGCACGGCGTACGGCAACGAGGCGGTGTTCGGAGCCTCCTACCGCAACAGCGACGACGCCCGGGCATACGCGCGGAAGGGGACCCACTTCACCGCGGACCAGATCCGCTACGTCAAGGACGCCTGCAACTACATCTACGACACGTACGGCCGCTTCCCGGCCCACGTCGACGCCTTCTACTCCTCCGGGATGTGGCTCCAGTTCTCCCACCTCGAGCTCGAGTACTACGACCGGTTCTTCGACCCGCAACAGCTCACCCGCCAGTCCGCTCACGATGGTCTCTGGCACGGCTGAGCCGGATGCCGGATGCCGGATGCCGGACGCCCGGCACCGGGAACGGTCCTCGGCGGCACGGCGCGGACCGGGCGGGATCCTGCATCCAGTGGCCCAGAACCCGACACGTGTCACATCGGTCTCGGGTCCGGTCTCCAGATCGGTCGCTGTGGACAGACTCACGCAGGAGGCGTCCCCTCTCCGGAGGTCGGTGGGTCTACTCCCACTGTCCGGACTCAGGCGAGGAGCCGCACGCTGCGCCGGTAGCACTGGTACTGCGCGCCGAATACGCCTGCGAGCGAACTCTCCTCGCGCCTGACCTCGCGGAGGGTCCAGGCGGCGAGCGGGAGCGAGAGGAGCACCGGCCAGGCGGTGGCGACAACCAGTGCCGCGCCCACGTAGCCCAGGCTCCACCCGACGTACATCGGGTGTCGCGACAGGCGGTAGGGGCCCGAGGTCACCAGCTGCGCCGGCGCCGCGAGGTCCACTATTCCTGCCGCCCCCGTGGACCAGAGAACGACCACTGCTCCCGACAGGACGAGGGCGCCGCCGATGCACCGGCCGGCCGGAAGCCTCAACGGCCACGGACGCTGCCGCTCGAGGCACAGGCCCAGCGTGAACAGGGCCACGTGTCCCTCCGGCACCGGGATGTTCGACCATCGCCAGCCCCGGCCCTGCTCTCCTCGGTGCCGGACTCGGGTGATCATCGCACCACGCTCACCGCAGGTGATGCTCGTAGGCGAAGGCTGCGGCGGCAGTGCGCGACGCGACGTCGAGCTTCGTGAAGATGTTCGAGAGGTGCCGGGCCACGGTCTTCTTCGAGAGGGTCAGCTCGTCGGCGATCTCGCTGTTGCTCTTTCCGGTAGCGACGAGTCGCAGCACCTCGACCTCGCGCGACGTCAGCCCGCCCGGCTGCTCAGTCCTGGCGAGCAGGGCGGCGACCTCGCGCCGGTCTCTGCCGGCGTCCAGGGCTGTCAGCTCGGCGAGTGCGACCTCGAACTCCCCCACCGCCGACTTCTCATCGCCAAGGAGGCGCAAGGCGCGACCGAGCACGGCCCGAGACCGCGCCACCTCGTACGGTGCCGTCAGCTGGGCCCAGAGCTCCAGCGATAGCCGGGCGGCGTCGACGGCCCCGGCGCCGTTCCCGTGCGACAGGGCGGTGAGGGCGACGGCGTGGTGCCCCGCCGCGCGGAGCGCGGTGCAGCCGAACCGCGTCGCGAGGCCGAGGAGCTCCTCGGCCAACGGCGGGGCCGCGGCACCATCGCCGGAGGCCACCAGCACCTCAACGGCCGCGGGAAGGACCTGCGCCCGGGCCACGGGGCCCTGCCGCTCGGCCAACAGCCGGTGGACGACAGCGGCCGCGTCCTCCGTGCGACCCTGGGCCAGCCACAGCAGCGCGCGGCCAGGCTGCCCCGGGTGTCCGTGCTCCGCGGCCGCCTCGTAGGACCGCTCCGCTGCGGTGAGGTCCCCCAGCAGCCGGTGGGTCTCACCGAGCTCGTAGTGCGCCTGCCCCAACGCGGGGTCGCCGCCGACTGCCGCGTAGCGCTCGATCGCGCGCCCGAGCTCCTGGATGGCATCGGCGAAGGCGCCGTGCAGGCGGAGCAGCTGGCCGCGATGCGTCGCACACTGGCCGGTGTAGGCCAGCAGGCCCGGCTGGGCGTCGCACCAGCGAGTGAGTGCGCTGGTCCACTCCCCGGCCCGCCCGAAGTCGGACACCTCCTGACAGGCCTCGATCGTGGAGCAGTAGACACGCCCCGCGGTCACCGGACCGACCTCACCGGCCATGACTCCGGCCATCGCCTCGTCCATCCGCTCAAGGCCCTCGGCAACGTTCCCTGCGTAGAGCATCAGCCGTCCCTGGGCATGGACGCCGAGGGCGACCAGGTCCGGCTCCCCGAAGCGGCGGCCGTAGTCGGCGACGCGCGGAGCCAAGGACGACGCTTCAGCGAACTCGCCCTTGAAGACGTGGCTCATCAACTGCGCGTCGCACACGTAGCCTCGCTCCGCGACGTCGCCGTCCACCTCCTCGATGATGCGCGCGGCCCTGCCGAACCACCCGTTGCCGACGGCGATCTCGCCGGCCTGCCAGAGCACGATCGCCAGCCCGTAGGCGGCACGAACGGCCGCCCGTCGGTCCCCGGCCACCAGGCTGATCTGGTGCGCCCGCTGCAGCGCCTGGACCACGTCGTTGCGGCGACCCAGGAGGTAGGCAGTGGTCGCCAGCGCCTCGAAGTCTGCGGCCTCCAGGGCGTCGTCATCGAGGTCGCTGAGGGCTCGGTAGGCAGCGACCCACTCTCGTCGCTCGTAGGAGTCGCGGGCGCGATGCAGCTCTTCGATGACCCCCATCCAGCCACCTCCCCACGTCGGAGCGTCGTCAGCGGCCCATCCACCAGTCTAGGCGGCGACGGTCAACCGGCGGGCTCGCTCGGCAATCCGATGGGCGACGTAGGCGGTGTCCCGGGCGACGCCCGGGAGCACCATCGAGCTGAACGCGTACTGGAAGGCCAGCCCGCAGAAGTAGAGCCCCGGCATCCCGTCCACGACCCCGCGATACTCCCGGGGCCAGCCGTCGTCGCCGGTGATCGGCGCGTCGATCCAGGAGAAGTCCGGCCGGAACCCGGTGGCCCAGATGAGGTTGGCGACGTCGAGGACCCGTCCGTCCGCGAGAACCGGCCGACCGTCATCCGAGGCCCCGACGACCTTGAGCTCGGTGCGTTCCACGCCGCGTTCCGCAAGGTGGTGCGGCTTGACCCGAGCGGTGGGCGCGCCGTGGTGTCGGATCTCGGCCATCTCCCTGCGGCCCATCGGGGTACGCCGGGTCAGCACGTGCTGCCAGAGGAAGACCACCACCGGGATGGCGACCTTGAAGGTCGGCGACTGCCAGTCGAGGGGGATGTTGCCCCGGTCCGGGCCCGCCAGGATGGTCGGGCCGTGCCCCGCGATCTCGTAGGCGATGTCGTGGCCCGAGTGCGAGGCGCCGGCCACCAGGGTGGCCCCCGCCCGGAGCTGGGTCGGGTTCTTGTACGTGGTCGAGTGCAGCTGTCGGATGCCGGGGTCCAACGACGACGCCGCATCAGGAATGTGAGGCGTCCGGCCACCGAACGTACCCGCCGCGACCACCACGTTCTCGCAGTCCAGCACGCCGGTGTCGAGGTGTGCCGAGAACCCGCCGCCCTCGCGCGGCTCGATCCTCTCGACCCGTGTCTGCAGTCGCACCGGCAGGGCCAGGTCGACGGCATACCGTTCGAGGAAGTCGGCCACCTCGTCCTTGCCCGGGAAGTGCCATGGGTCGCCGGGGAAGGCCATTCCCGGCAGGCCGTCGAAGCGCGCCGGCGAGTAGAGCCTCAGCGAGTCGTAGTGGCACCGCCAGTTGTCTCCGACGCGGGCGTTGTCGTCCACGACCAGGCATTCGCGGCCCAGCCGGCCCAGCTGGTGGGCCGTGGCCAGGCCCGCCTGCCCGGCGCCGATGATCAGTGTCTCGATGTGTTGGTGGGTCATGGTGTCTCCCTTTCCTGGGTGGTGGCGAGGCATGGGCACAGGGGGGCGGTCCGCCGCGGTGGGCGCCCGAGGTTGCGAGGGGCCTTGGGTGCTCAACGCCGGTCCTCCAGGAACTCCTGGGTCAGCCGGCCGACCCGCTCCGCCTGGCGAAACCAGGGAGCGTGACCGCCGGGCACGACGTGGAGGTCGGCCTGGGGGATCAGCTCGGCGATGCGCTGCCCGGCAGAGACACCGCCGAACGGGTCCCGGTCGCCCCAGATCAGTCGCACCGGTCGCCGCACCTGTCGCAGCTGGTTCGCCGACGTGACCACCTGCGCCCGCGGCTGCGTCCTGCGCATCACCGAGCGCATGAGTGCCAGCAGGCTCGGTGTGTAGGCGGGCAGCCGCTGCGTGGCGACCAGGATGTCCCGCAGCTCCTCGACCCCGTCAGGGCTCTCACCGACCGCCCGCAGCATCCTCTCCGCGTTCGTCGTCGAGGGCTTCTGCGCCGTCATCAGCAGTGGGCCCAACCCCGGCAGCGAGGCGAGTCGGAAGGGCGCGATGGCCGAGGTGTCGAGGAAGAAGGCGGGACAGGCGATCATCACCTGCCGCTGCACCCTGCCCGGCTCCTCCTCAGCGAGCCAGTTCGTCCACTGCGACCCCATCGACTGCGTGACGAACGGTGCGGGCCCGAGTCCCAGGGAGTCCAGGATCCCGGCCAGGTGGTCGACCGCCGTCCGGCGCAGCGTGTCGGGGGTGTAGGTCGTCGCATCGGTCAGTCCGAAGCCGGGGAGCTCGATCGCATGCAGTCGATGGCCGCGGAGCTGCGCCATCAGGGGGACCCAGAACGCAGCTGGAACGGCCCCGCCGATCACCAGGACCAGCGGTGGCCCGTCACCGGCGATGAGGACCTGTGCCGTGCGGCCCGTGTCACCAACCCGGAGATGTCGGCGGTCGGCCACCAGCCGGTAACGGGCGAGAAGGGCTGCCAGTGCGGAGAGGAACCCGTCGACGGGGTCATCCGGCCCGTGGATCGCGGTGGGGTGAGAGCGCTGACTGGACTGTGAGGACATGTCCTCGACGCTAGGAACCGACACCCTTCGCCGCGTCGGGCGGGTTGCCCAACTCCGGGCGCCGGACGATGGGTCGAATGACCCATCCGACGCTGGCGGCGGCAGGGCCACCGGGTGCTGTCCGGCGAACGCGGCCTCGCCTGTGGGATGCCGTCAGTCCGGTTCCGCCGCAGCCACCCTCTGGACGTCCACCACGAGACCGCTGGCGGGCACGGGGAAGACCTCGTTCGTCATCGAGAGGTCCTGCGCCGGAAGGCTCCACTCGACGGCTCGCAGCAGCACCACGAGGTAGGCCTGGATCGTCACGGTGACGATGTCCTCCCCGGCGCAGCGGTGCGAGGTGGGCGGCCCGTCACCGTGCGGAACGTAGCGCCCGGGAGGGAAATCGGCCTCGCGCTCGGGGGTGAACCGCTCGGGGTCGAAGCGGTCCGGTTCGGGGAACTCCGCCGGGTCGTGCAGCGTCATGTGCACGGCTCCCATGGCACCCCAGCCCGCAGGGATGCGGAAGCCGCCGACCTCCATGTCCTCCTGCACCCGGCCGAAGAACGTGGCGGCATTCATGGCGTAGTAGCGGCGCAGCTCCTTGGAGACCATGAGGAGGTAGGGGAGCCGGTCGACCTGCTCCATCGTCAGGGGGCCCGAGGGTGAGACCGCCATGACCTCGGCCCGGGCCCGCTCACGGACCTCGGGGTGTTCGGCCAGGGCCAGGGTCGCGAGCAGCAACGGAACCGAGTAGCCGGGCTGGGCCGTGAACATGAGGTGACTGAGGTCGGCTGCGACCTTCGCCTCCGGCACGCCCGCCTCGACCGCCGCGGCGAGCATCCGGGAGGTCACGTCGTCCCAGTCCCCCGTGCGGTGCCGATCGATCGCCTCGTCGACGATCTCCGCGAGCCGGTCGCGCGCCCTGATGGCCCGCCCGTAGGTCGTCCCGGGGATCGGGAACGGCGGCGCCGTGAAGGCGCCCTGCATGTCGGTGATCACGTGGTGCAGCTCCGCCGCATGCGCCTCGCTGGTGTCGCCGGTGATGATGGCACCGGCGAACCGGTCGGCCCACAGCTCCAGCTCGTGGCGGAGGGTGACCCGCCCACTCCGGGCCCAGTCCTCCACGCTCTCCTCCATCAGACGCTGCATCCGACCCAGGTAGGACCCGATCGCGTCCCTGTCCCACAGGGCCGTCAGCATGACCCCCTTGCGGACGACCTGGTCTCCACCGTCGTAGAGGGCCACGGAGTTGCGGAAGATCTGCCGCGTGGGCAGGGCGTCGGCGTCGCCCCGCCGGATCCGGGGGTCGGTGGCGAAGGTGTGGAACGCCTCGTGCCCCGAGAAGACGACGAAGGGGCTCCCCAGCAGCCGGGTCTTGTAGATCGGCCCGTACCTCGCCACCCGGTCCCGGTGGAAGCCGTGGTTGCTCCTGAGGATCGACATCGTCTCCCCCAGCCACGGCAGCCCGAGCCGGCCAGGGGGGAGCGGCAGTCCTGCGGAGGCGCTCACGGCCGGCCCCACGGTGTCGTCATCTGCGGTACCTCGTTCTCTGGGAGACGTCCTCAGGCCATGGAGGCCAGGTGGGCAAGGGCACCCATCGACGGCTGGTAGAGGTACGCGCCGCCCCTCGTCGTGACCAGTCGGGGCATCGGCCTGACGAAGTACGGCGGCCGGCCGGGGATCTTCATGGTGCTTCGGCTACCGTCGTTGCCACCGACGAGCGGGTCCTTGTCGGCGCCGAGGCAGAAGGGGTTGCCGTCCTCGATCCACAGCGACTGGATGGTCTCGAACTGCCGCCAGATGTCGGCCTGGAACGACACGAACACCAGCCCCCGCTCGACCCCGTCGTCGTCGGTGCGGCCCGGTTCCATCGGCGTGCCGTAGGCCCTGCCCCGACGCACGATCCGGTGGCGGTTGCTGAGCCGCCCGGAGAAGAACCCCTCGGAGTCACGCGGGTTGACCCGCCGCACGTGCGAGCCCACCGGGCAGCGCAGCCCCAGCGGGTCCTCGCCGTAGGAGAAGTTGTTGACCCGTGACGGGTCCCCGGCGATTGCCGGGTCGGGGCGCTCCGGCGAGAGGGCGAGGGGCGTCCCGTCGGGCCAACGGCCGAGGATCTTCGCGGCGAGCAGCTCGGGCCCACCCGGGTAGTCCTCCTCGGCGAGGAGACGGTTGAAGGCGGCGACATCGGTGTGCAGCTTGCGCACGACGACGAAGGTCCCGTTGCGGTCGAACGGGCGCAACGGCGCCGCGGGCAGGGTGCCGTCCTCGTCCGGGTAGCCGAGCAGCACCTCTCCGACGGCGACGTCGCGCCAGCCTCCCCGGCCATCGGGCAGCCCGTCACCGGGGCGACCCTCGACACCGGTGCCCGCCAGTGCCGGCTGCGAGAGCCCGTCGGCGGAGCCGAACTGGTCCTGCCCGGTGGGCCGGTCGAGCGCGAGCTGGAGGTAGACGGGCTCGACGCCGTCCTCGAGGTCCTCCGACATCACCTCGGCGAGAGCGGTGTCCAGGCCCGCGGAGTCGGTGGCATAGACGGTCACGAGGACGTCGGCGTCGCGCACGTCCCACGTGTCCGGGGAGCTGGGTCCCCGGTCCCCCAGGTGCTCCGCCCGCGCCGCCATCCCCTCTCGGAAGACCTCCGGGAACGAGGCCAGCACGTCATCCGGCAGGCCCAGCCTGGCCAGACCCGAGTAGGTCAGCGCCACGTTCATGGCCGTCGTCGGCGGGGTGGTCCAGGGCTCCGCGGTCATCACCTTGGGCAGGGTCCGCTCGAGCAGCCGACATGCCTTGGCCGCGTCCTTGATCCGCAGGAACAGGTAGGCCGCCGCCGGCATCGTGTAGGCGCGCAGCACGCCTCCCTGGATGTCGGACCGCTCGATTGCGGACGCCGTGACCTCACGGCAAGGCAGGTCCAGGGGGTAGGACGGCATCAGAACGTCTCCCTGAAGCGGGCCTGGAGGGAGGCGGCGTCCAGCCCCTGGGTCCCGACCGCGAAGTCGATCACGCTCTCGCGCAACGCCGTCGCTTCGCGGACCTCCTCCACCGTCGTCGTCGGGATGGGGGACTGGAACAGGCTGGTGTCGACCTGGAGCGACCTCACCCAGGCCGCGAATGCGTCCCGGTCGTCGCGGCCCGGGTAGCCCACGCATCGACCCCACCACTCGTCGCACTCCGGAACGGAGGTGCGCAAGTCCTCCAGGAAGCCGCGCAGCTCCCCGTTGAACGTGGCCGTGAAGACGAGGTGCCCGTGCCGGAGGAGGTCGCGATGGCGTTGGTTGGGTCCCTGGAACACCAGCTCGCGGACGAGGTGGAGGCGGGACAGGTGCAGCACCCCGATGCGCGCCAACGGGGACGCGGACCCGCGCGGCAGGGCGGCGAGGTAGTCCTCGAGCTCGTCCTCCCGGTGGGGTTGCACGCGGGCAAACGTCGTGAGGGCGTAGGCCGTGCCGGTGCGGTTGCTCATGCGATCCCCCCGTGTCGGACCTCGGCGGCGCCCGAAGGCTCCATCCGGCGGCCCGGCCCGCTCACAGGTGGGCCTGCTGGTCGATGAGGAACTGCTCCCAGGCGGCCGCAAACTGGTCGGCGCTCATCGTCGCCGCCTCGGCCTCGAGCAGGTGGAACGCCTCGCTCACGGCGATCGCGCTCTGGATCTGGCGGGTCGAGAGCTCCTCGTGCGCGCAGTAGTAGGTGCCGCCCTCCAGGCTGTTCCGTGCGATCCACGCCTTCAGCGGCTCAGCCGGTGGCGGGTAGGGGAAGTCGATGCCCCGGCCCCAGACGACCCTGATGTCCCTGGGGATGACGTAGGCGAAGGCATCGATGTAGTGCTGCCACGGCCCGTCGAAGTTGCTCTCGAAGAAGAGGTAGGAGTAGCGGAGCTGCTCGTCGTCGAGGGAGTCCACCACCGTCCAGCGCACGAACTTGATGAAGTTGAACTGGATGATGTGGGTGCGGATCGGCAGGTGTGGCGCGACGCGGAACGCGGCCCGCAGCAGCCGAACCCACGGTGCGCGGATGGGGGTGAAGAGGGTGAGGGCGGTCATCCGGCCCGTCGTGTTCCCCCCGGTCACGACGCGCCCGGGCCCGGCCGCCCTGCGAGTCCCGCCTCGGTCATGACCCTCATTGTGACCGCGTGGCGACGTCGAGGGCAATAGCCATCCGGAGGGCTGACGCACGGCGCGCCGGAGGGCTACGCTCGGGGCCATGACTCCCGGCGTCGAGGGCGGCCCGATCCGGACGATCACCGTGCTCAGCACCGGTTCGGTGCGCATCCGCCCCGAACACGGTCAGCGCAACTGGAAACCGGCACCGCTGTGGCTCCTCACGTCGCGCGAGTGGACCGATCCGTGCCCGATCAACGTCTACGTCATCGAGCACGAGTCGGGACTCGTGCTCTTCGACGCCGGCCAGGACCGGCGCTCCGTCACCGACGACGACTACTACCCGGGCGGGCTCGCCGGCCTCGTCTATCGCCGACTGGCCGAGTTCAGCATCGAGGAGGGCGAGGACCTCCCCACCCTGTTGCGCGCCCAGGGCAACGACCCCGCCGAGGTGACCCACGTGGTGACCTCGCACCTGCACCAGGACCACATGGGCTGCGTCGCGGACGTCCCCAACGCAGAGCTCCTGGTGTCAGCCGACGAGTGGAAGGCCATGCAGGCCCCGGGCGCCGAGATCAACGGCTACCTGCGACGACACATCGAGGCCGGTGGCGACCGGTGGCGACAGATCGAGTTCGAGCACCTCGACGACGCCGACATCGCCCCGTTCACCTCCGGTGTCGACCTCTTCGGCGACGGGTCGATGGTGATCCTGCCGACCCCCGGCCACACGACGGGGTCCCTGGCGATGCTCGTGCGCAGCCCGGCCTTCGACCCCGTCATCCTCGTGGGTGACCTGACCTTCGACGCACCGCACTTCGGCTGCGACCACCTGCCGGGCATCGGGAGCTTGGGCTCCCTGCGCCAGTCCACGACCCTCGTCGAGGGGCTGGCGGCGCGGCTCCCCGGGCTCGCGGTCTGCGCGACGCACGACCCGGCCGCGGCCGGCATCCTCCACGGCGCGACCGACCCGAGCCGCTCGGTCGACTGACGATCCGGGCCACCCCGTCGAGTGAAGCTCCGGGCCACCCGTCGAGTGAACAGAACACGCCGTGAACCGCGTCGCGCGCACGGCGTGTTCTGCTCACTCGACCAGCCCGGCTCGGGAACGGACTGCTCCCGCCTAGGCTGGATCGCATGGCAGCCCCCACCCCCCACCCGCGGCTCGCCGTCATCAGCGCGACGGTCGCCGTGGTCTCGCTCATCGGGGGATGGACCTGGGCCGCGGCGATGCAGGCCGGCGGGTTCGATGCACGGACCGAGTCGATCAGCGCGCTCGCCGCCACCGCCACACCGCACCGCTGGGTGATGGAGACCGCCCTGGTGATCACCGGGCTGGCGCACCTCGTGACGGCATGGGCGCTCGCGCAGGCGCGCCTCGCCGGACGCATCGTCCTCGCCGCCGCCGGTCTCGCGACGCTCCTGGTGGCCGCCATCCCGCTGCCGTCGCGCAGCGAGTCCTCCACCGCCCACGCGGTCGCTGCCACCGCATCCTTCCTCCTGCTCGCAATCTGGCCCTGGTTCGCCTCTCGCGCGGATGGCCCAGGGGTACTCGAGCCCCGGGTCGCCCGGACCGCCGCAGTCGTCATGACCGCTGCGGTCGCCTCACTGGGGGTCGGGCTCGCGCTGGGCGGTCCGGCCTTCGGCCTGCACGAGCGGCTCGTGGCGGTCCTGACGGTCTCCTGGCCTCTCGTGGCTGCTGTGGGCACCTGGTGGTGGGCGGGACACCGGCTGGGCTCCCGGCGGCTACGCCACGTGCTCGGAACGGCGCTGCTGGTCCCGGTGTGCGCTGGGGCCGGCATCGCGGCCACCCAGGTCGCCCCCGTGACCGCCCAGACCCTCAACTACCAGGCCTCGGTGACCCTCACGGCGGACCCCGCACAGACCGGCGACCTCGTGGCCACCACGACCTTCGGCGACGTCGTCGTGTCCTTCGCCGGCGTGGCCCCGGGCATCCGGGCGGTCCCCCAGGTCAAGGCCGACATCGCCGACGTGCTCTCCCGCCCGGCGGTGAGCCTGTCGACCCTGCGCCCGGGCCCCGAGGAGCTCAGCGTGGCGATCCGCGACGCCGGCCTCCAGGTCATGCTGCGCTTCGCGATCGGCGCTCTCCTGCTCGCCGCGGCGGTCGTGGGCGGGTATGCCGCCGCGCGCCGACGGCGCCCACCCACAGCCCTCGTCGCGGCAGGAACGATCGCCTGGCTCGTGGCGACCCTCGGGACGTCGGTCGCGATCTGGTCGACCTACCAGCCGAGCCGGCAGGGGAGCTTCACGGCGACCGAGGTCCTCGGCACCCTGCAGAAGAACCAGGGGCTGCTCAGCGACGTCGAGACTCGCAGTGCGCAGGTCGCCCCCTACCTGCGCAACGTCCTCGCCCTCTCGACCGCGCTCCAGCGCAAGTACGTCGGCGACTCCCTCGAGGCCGACCCGGCCCTCCGGGTCCTCTTCGTCAGCGACATCCACGGTGGCAACCAGTACCCACTGATGCGCACCATCATCGAGGACGAGAGCATCGACGTCGTCATCGACACCGGCGACCTGCTGAACTTCGGGACCGTCGCCGAGGGGGAGGCGGCCGGCATCTTCTCCGGCATCGCGTCGGTCGGCGTCCCGTACCTGTTCGTCCGCGGCAACCACGACGCCACGAGCGCCACTGACACCGCCGTGCTGGAGCGGATGGCGGAGATCGACAACGTCGTGCTGCTCCAGCCGTCGAGCGACGACTACACCGAGGTGACCGTCGGCGGGGTCCGCATCGCCGGGTTCAACGACCCCCGGTGGTTCGGCGACTCCGGAACCGGTTCACCTGCCAAGCAGCAGCCCGCAACGCAGGCGTTCGAGGAGGCGTTCGCCGACAGGGACGCCCCCGACGTGGTCATGAGCCACGAGCCGTGGGCCGTGACGGGCGTCAACGCCGGGGTGCTGCTCAACGGCCACATGCACACCCAGGACCGCGAGGGCAACCGGATCCAGACCGGGACCTTCACCGGGGGCGGTCCCTTCACCCACTTCCTCGACGAGGCGCCCGGAGAGGAGCTCGTCGGTCAGCCCTACTCCTTCGACATCCTCACCTTCGGCACGGACTGCCGGCTGTCCTCCCTCACCCGGTACCGCTTCCGCGACGTCATCGAGGGTCGACCGGCCTACGACGACGTCTCGCTCGTGAACGGTCGACGCATCGACGAGCGCGAGCCGAGTCCGGTGCGCACGTGCACGCCCGGGGACCCACTCATCACGACCACGGTGCCGGCTGCGGGGGGCTGACGGGCCGCTCCGCCGGTGGTGGCCGGCGCTCAGTGCACACCGGTCGCGCGGGGCCTGTGGGAGCCAGATTCTCGCGCGCCGTCCCTGACGACCTACGATGACGGTCGTCCACCGCGGCACGAACAGGAGCATCTGCGTGACCCTCAACTCCACCCATCGCTACACCAACACCGCCGTCCTCGGGGTCGAGCGAGTCGAGGCTCCCACCGTCGTGACGTCCGACGAGCTGGACGAACGGCTGGTCGACGTCTACGCGCGCACCAAGATGCGAGGTGGGATTCTCCAGTCCGTCGTCGGCATCCACGAGCGCCGCCGCTGGGCCGACGGGCAGTCCTTCATCGATGGGGCGGTGGCCGCCGGCCGGGCCGCGCTCGCCGCCAGCGGCGTGGCCGCCGAGGACGTCGGCCTGATGATCAACACCTCGCTGAGCCGCGAGTGGCTCGAGCCGTCGACCGCGGTCTTCATCCACGACGCCCTCGGGATGCCGCGCTCGTGCCAGAACTTCGACGTCACCAACGCGTGCCTCGGCTTCGTCAACGGCATCGAGATCGCCGCCGCGATGATCGACGCCGGGATGATCGACTACGCCCTCGTCGTCGACAGCGAGGACTCGACCCCCGTGCAGGAGGCCACTATCTCCCGGCTCTCGGCCGCGAGCGACTCCTCGCAGGACGTGATCTCGGAGTTCGCCGCCCTCACTCTCGGCTCCGGCGCGGCCGCGATGGTGCTCGGTCGCGCCGACCGCCACCCGGAGGGGCACCGGGTCGTCGCCGCGGTGAGCCGGGCGGGCACCGAGCACCACCAGCTGTGCCTCGGGAGCAACGAGATGATGATCACCGACCTCAAGGGCCTGCTGGTCGCCGGGCTGGACCTGTCCGAAGGCCTGTGGGAGGAGGCCGCGAAGGAGTTCGGCTGGGACGAGGGGATGGACCGCTACTTCGTGCACCAGATCTCCCAGGTGCACACCGAGGCGATCTGCGAGCGCCTCGACATCGACCCCTCCCGCGTGCCCCGCACCTTCCCGACGTTCGGCAACATCGGGCCGTGCTCGGTGCCGTTCACGATGGCCGGGGCCAAGGACGGCCTGCAGCCGGGTGACCGGGTGCTGCTCATGGGCATCGGGTCGGGCCTGAACGCCACCTGCCTCGAGATCACGTGGTGACCACGGGCTCGACGACCGGCCCCCCCGCCACGGTCGGCGACGGACCGCCGACACCCGACCTGTCCGGCCTTCCCGGTCTCGACCCGTCCTGGTCGCGCACCGTGACCGTCGACGACCCGGAGGGTCACCCGCGCACCTGGCACCTGCTCGACAACGGCGACGAGCCGGTGCACGGCACCGTGCTCTGCGTGCACGGCAACCCCACGTGGTCCTACCTCTGGCGCGGACTTCTCGCGGCGGCCCCGCCCGGCTGGCGCGTGGTCGCACCGGACCACCTCGGCATGGGCTTCTCCGAACGCACCGACGAGCCGCGGACCGTCGACCAGCGGGTCGCGGACCTCGGCACCCTCACCACGGCGCTGGGCGTCGACGGTCCCGTCGTCACCGTCGGCCACGACTGGGGCGGCATCATCTCGCTGGGCTGGGCGCTGGCACATCGCGACCAGCTGCTCGGCGTGGTGCTGGGAAACACCGCGGTGGCCCAGCCGCCGGGGGACCACGGCCCTCCGCTGATCCGCCTGGCCCACCTGCCCGGCCTGCGCCCACTCGGCTGCGTCGCCACGCCGATCTTCGTGCGCGGCACGACCGCCCTGTCGCACCCGGCCCTCCCCCGCGAGGTGCGCGACGCGTTGGCCCTCCCGTATGCGACGGCCGCGCGTCGCCGGGCCGTGGGGGACTTCGTCGCCGACATCCCGTTCTCGCCCGGCCACCCCTCCTACGACGCGGTCGCCGAGCTGGCCGAGGGCGTGCGTGGGCTCGACGTTCCCGCCCTGATGTTCTGGGGCCCGCGCGACCCCGTGTTCGGCGAGCGCTACCTCGCGGACCTGAAGGAGCGGCTGCCCCAGGCCCGGGTGCACCGCTTCGAGGGGGCGTCGCACCTGGTCACGGAGGACGCACCGCAGTACGCGGATGCCGTGGCCTCGTGGCTGAACGACCTGACCTCCGAGGGTGCGTCGGAGCCACCACCGTCACCCAGCCAGGGGTCCGGCGACGCGGACACGGTGTGGTCGGCCCTCGAGCGTCGGGCCGATGACCCGAGCCCGGTGATGTCGGTCGGCGGCACGGTGGTGAGCTGGCAGGCGATGGCGCAGCGAGTCAGCGAGCTGGCCGCCGGCATGGCCGCGGCCGGCATCCGCCCCGGTGACCGGGTGGGGCTTCTCGTCGAGCCCTCCGCCGACCTCACCTCGGTGGTGTACGCCGCGTGGCGCGCCGGTGCCGTCGTCGTGGTCGCCGACAAGGGCCTGGGTTTCGCGGGGATGCGGCGCGCCCTGCGCGGTGCATCCCTGGACCACGTGGTGGCCGCCAGGCCGGGCCTCGTGGCGGCGCGCGCGATGGGGCTCCCGGGGTCACGCATCGCCGTGCACCCCGTGCCCTCGGCAGCTCGTCGGGGCCTGGGCGTCACCCACGACCTCGACACGCTGGCGTCCCTCGGACGGCACGCACCCCTCCCGGCGGAGCCCGGAGCCGACGAGGACTGCGCCGTGGTCTTCACCTCGGGGGCCACCGGGCCCGCCAAGGGCGTCGTCTACCGCCACCGGCAGGTGCGCGCGCAGGTCGAGCTGGTGCGCAGGACCTACGACCTGCGACCGGACGACACGTTCGTCGCCGCCTTCGCCCCCTTCGCCATCCTCGGCCCGGCGCTCGGACTCGGCTCGGCGGTGCCCGACATCGACGTGACCGCCCCGGACACCCTGACCGCTCCCCTGCTGGCTGACGCCGTCGCCGCCGTCGACGCCCGCGTCGTCTTCGCCTCCCCTGCAGCCCTGCGCCGCGTGGTGGCCACCCGGGACCGGCTCGGGCCGGCTCAGCGCGAGGCCCTCTCGCGGGTGCGGCTGCTCATGTCGGCCGGAGCGCCCGTGCCCGCCACCCTGCTGGCCTCGGTGGGCGAGGTGCTGCCCGCCGCGAGCCTGCACACCCCCTATGGCATGACGGAGGTGCTCCCGGTCACCGACGTCTCCCTGGAACAGATCCTCGACGCCGGCCCCGGAGAGGGTGTCTGTGTCGGACGGCCGCTCCCAGGGGTCGACGTGGCGCTCGCTGCGCTGCCCCCTTCCGGTACGGGAGACGACGGCGGGGACGGTCCCAGCGCCGCACCCGGCGTGACGGGTGAGATCTGCGTGCGGGCCGCCCACGTCAAGGACCGCTACGACGCGCTGTGGATGACCGAGCGCTCGGCCTCCCGGCATCCGGGCTGGCACCGCACCGGCGACGTCGGCCACCTCGACGACGACGGCCGGCTCTGGGTGGAGGGCAGGCTCGCGCACGTCGTGCACACCGCCGACGGTGCAGTGACACCCGTCGGGGTCGAGCAGCGGGTCGAGGCCCTCGACGGGGTGAGCTCCGCGGCGGCCGTGGGGGTCGGCCCGGTCGGCACCCAGGTGCTCGTCGTGGTGGTCATCCCGGACGCACCCGCTTCGCGGTTCCGTCGGCCCGGTGCCGGGCTCGGCCTGCGGCTCGCGGGCCACGCCCGTGCGCAGCAGGTGCGCGAGGTGGCCGGCGCCCCGGTCGCCGCCGTCCTCACCGCCGACCGGCTGCCCATGGACATCCGGCACGCCTCCAAGGTGGACCGGCTCGAGGTCGCTCGCCGGGCCGAGCGCCTGCTCTCCGGCCGCGGTGGGTCGTGAGGGACGCCGGTTGAGGGTCCTGGTCACGGGCGCCTCCGGGCTGCTCGGTCGGAGCGCCGCCACGCTGCTCAGGGCGCGTGGTGACGAGGTCACCGTGCTCCAGCGCCGGGCCTCCGGGCTGGGCTGCCGGGAGGTGCTCGGGGACGTCGCGGACAGTGACGTCGTGCGCCGCGCGGCCAGGGGGCAGGACGTCGTGCTGCACCTAGCCGCCAAGGTCGACGTGGTCGGGCCGTTGGCCGACTACGTGCACGCCAACGTGAACGGCACGCAGAGCGTCGTCGACGCGTGCCGCAGCGAGGGCGTGGGTGGCCTCGTCCAGGTGTCATCGCCCTCGGTGGCGCACGCCGGGCACCCCCTGACCGGCGCCCCTGCCGGACCGGCCGACCCGGCCGCTGCGCGCGGCCACTATGCGCGGACCAAGGCCGCGTCCGAGCTCCTCGCCCTGTCCGCCGACGGCCCCGACCTCGCCGTGCTCGCGGTGCGACCCCACCTGGTGTGGGGGCCCGGTGACACCCAGCTCGTGGCGCGGCTCGTCGCCCGGGCCAGGGCGGGCCGGCTGCCCGTGCTGGGGGCCGGGGCCGCGCTGATCGACACGACCTACATCGCCGACGCGGCCGACGCGCTCGTCGCCGCCGTCGACGCCTGCGGGCCCGGCGCGCACGGAGAGCCCCTCGTCGTGAGCGGGGGCGAGCCGCACCCGGTCGGCGAGATCCTCGACCGGGTGTGCCGGGCCGCGGGTGTGCCGCCGCCGCGCCGTCACGTTCCCGAGGCCCTGGGCCTGCTCGCGGGCAGCGTCGTCGACTCGCTCTGGTCGGCGGCCGGCCGCACGGACACCCCTCCCCTGACGCGCTTCCTCGCCGAGCAGCTCACGACGGCGCACTGGTTCGACCAGCGCCGAACCCGCGCCCTGCTCGGGTGGTCACCCCGGGTGGGGCTGGACGCGGGGTTCGAGCGGCTGGCCCGGTGGTACGACGACGGCTGCCCCGACGTGTGGTCGCGCTCCTGAGCGGGCCAGGCCACGCGGCGCCGGTCGCCCCTAGACCGCGGACACCGTACCGATGGTGTCGCCATCGGTGGCCGTGCCGTCGAGCACGAGCCCACCCGATGCGCGTCCCGGTGACCTCGCCACCCACCGAGATCGTGTAGTCGGCCCCCGCCTCGAGGGCACCGGAGGAGAAGACGTGGGAGTCCGAGGCCTTCGGGGTGGTGAAGGACGCGATCTGTGCTCCGCCGTCATCGCTGATGGTGATGAGCGTGCCCGCCGGGACCGAGCCCCCAGGCGCCACCGGCGGCACCGGTGTCGGCAGCACCGGTGTCGGGCACCGTCCCGGCATCCGGCATCCGGCATCGTCTCGGCCGGCGAGGTACAGGTAGGCACCTTCGATGCCCTCCACGCTCTCGGTGACGCTCACGGTGCCACCCGCGGTGCGCAGCACGTTGTCGGACTGCACACCGTCGTCGCCCACGGCGATCGTCAGGTCCCCGCCGAGCACGGTGACCTGGCGCGCGGCGTCCGCGCCTCCTGGCGCTCAGCCCTTGAGGTCGGGGAACATGTCGTCCCGCCATTCGGTGCCCTCCGGGGTCACCTCCCCGGCGGCGAGCTCCACTTCCCGCGACCGCAGCTCGACGCGCCGGATCTTGCCCGAGATGGTCTTGGGCAGCTCACCGAACTCGAGGCGGCGCACCCGCTGCCACGGCGCGAGGTGCTCGCGCGCGTAGGCGAGGATCGACCGTGCGGTGGCCTCGTCGGGCTCGTACCCCGGCGCCAGGACGACGTAGGCCTTGGGGATGGCGAGCCGCACGGCATCCGGGGCGGGCACGACCGCCGCCTCGGCCACGGCGGGGTGCTCGATGAGCACGGACTCGACTTCGAACGGGCTGATCTTGTAGTCGCTGGCCTTGAAGACGTCGTCGGTGCGGCCGACGTAGGTGATGTACCCATCGGCGTCCAACGTCGCGACGTCACCCGTGTGGTACCACCCGCCGGCCATCGCCTCGGCGTTGCGCTCCTCGTCACCCTGGTAGCCGGTCATGAGCGGGAGCGGGTGCTGCGCGAGATCGAGGCAGAGCTCACCCTCGCCGACCCCGTCCACGCGCTCACCGGTGAGCGGGTCCACGAGTACGACGGGCACACCCGGCAACGGCCGTCCCATCGATCCCGGCTTCACCGGCGAGCCCGGTGTGTTGCCCACCGCTGCGGTCATCTCGGTCTGGCCGTAGCCGTCCCGGAGCTCCAGTCCCCAGGCCCGCCGGACCTGCTCGATGACCTCAGGGTTGAGTGGCTCGCCCGCGCCGACCACCTCGCGCAGCGAGCCCGGGCCGCCGGAGAGGTCGGCGTTGATGAGCATCCGCCACACCGTCGGGGGGGCGCAGAAACTGGTCACCTCGTGGTCCCGCAGGACGCCGAGCAGCGAGTGCGCGTCGAACGAGGAGTACGTGGGGACGAAGATCGTCGCTCCCGCAATCCACGGGGCGAAGAAGCACGACCAGGCATGCTTCGCCCACCCGGGGCTGGAGATGTTGAGGTGCACGTCGCCGGGAGCCAGGCCGAGCCAGTACATCGTCGTGAGGTGGCCGACCGGGTAGGACACCTGGGTGTGCTCGACGAGCTTGGGGCGTGAGGTCGTGCCGGAGGTGAAGTAGAGCAGCAACGGGTCCTCCGGCCCGGTCCCGGGGTGCGCGGCCGGTGGGACGTCCACGGCATAGGCGGCGGTGAGGTCTGCCCACCCGTCCTGCTCGCCGATGCAGACCCTCAGGTAGTCCCCGGGGACGTTGCGGAACTTGACGGTCTGGTCCGGTGTCGTGACGACGGCCCGGGCGGCGCCGCGAGCGACCCGGTCGGCGAGGTCGGCCGGCCCGGCGGCCGTGGTGGTCGGCATGATGACGGCGCCGAGCTTCATCACCCCCAGCATGGTGTCCCAGAGCTCGACCTGGTTGCCCAGCATGATCATCACCGGGTCGCCGCGACCCACCCCCTGACCGGCGAGCCAGGCGGCGACCCGGTCCGAGCGTGCCGCCACCGCGTCGAAGGTCAGCCTCGTGGAGGCCCCGTCCTCTTCGAGGACGACGAGCGCTGTGGTGTCGTTGCCCCGGGCCGTCGCGTCGAACCAGTCGACCGCCCAGTTGAAGCGGTCACCGACATCGGGCCAGACGAAGCGGCGCACCGCGTCGTCGTGCTGTCCCCGGAGGGAGAGGAGGAGGTCACGTGCCTCGCGATACCGGTCGGTCGCAGTCATCCCCTCACTCTGTCACCGGGGCGGCTGTCGCGGCAGGTCAGACCGGGATGATCTCGCAGCGGTATGCCGTGTGCGCCTTGGGCTTCCCGCCACAGCTGAGCGGCACCTCCGGCAGCGCCTCTGCGACGACCCGGACCCAGGTCACCTCCGGCAGGGCGCCCCGGCCGAAGACCTCGACCATCGTCACGTCACCGTCGACGTCGACGGAGCCCGGGACGGCGTCATCGACCGGGCCCGGAGGGCCGGCGCGCAGGACCTCCGCCAGGGCCGCCTGGACGGCAGGTTCCCAGCGCGTGGTGCCCCGCAGGTACCTCGCCTCGGCGAGCCCGTCGCGATGCCGCGCGACGACGGACTCCGCCATGTCGGGGTCGAGCCGTCCGTAGCACGCGCCGTCGGGGAGGGAGAGCAGGGTGCCGGCGAACCGGTGGCCGCCGAGGTGGGTGCACTCCCATACCTCGTCCGGCCACGTCCGGGCGAGCGAGGTGGCGATCGGTCGCCCCCGCACTGCGCAGCAGGCGTCGCGCATCGCGTGCGTGCAGACCAGCACCATCGGCGGTGCGTCGTCGTCGCTGTTGCTCAGCTCGACGCCCAGCGAGGTCACGGCCCGCACGAGGTCCGCAGCGGTGTGCCACAGGCCGTGGACCCAGGTCCCGCGCACCGTGTCGACCGCGAACCAGGAACGCTCCCCCTCGACCGAGCCGCGCCGGCCGGGTCGACGGATGAGCAGGACCCGACCGCCGAAGGCGGCACAGCTCCTCTCCACCTCTGCGCCGACCGCACCCTGGAGCGGCGGTGTCTCGAGCGGCTCGGGGGACCACGGTCCGGGATGCTCGATGAGCAGCCACCGGGACGCGACGGGCGCCGAACCCGCGAGCGGGTCCCCTCGGTCGCGAAACGCGACGGAGCAGCGGGAGAGATCGGTGAGAGCCACGCGGCGATGCTACGCGGGGGACCGGGCGGGCCGAGGACCCTGGGGCCTAGGCCTGACCGTGGGAGGCACGGCTGCGACGGCTCAGGCTGTCGATGACCACGGCGAGGAGGAGCACGGCTCCCGTGACGATGTAGCGGACATCGGCCGACACCGAGAGCAGGGCGAGCCCGTTGCTGATCGACCAGATGACGAGGATGCCCAGGAGGGCCGAGTAGGCCGACCCCCGGCCGCCGAACAGCGACGTCCCGCCGATGACCGCCGCAGCGATGGCGTTGAGGTTGGTGTCGGCGCCACCACTGCTCTGGTTGGCGGAGGCGAGCCTCGACGCCGCGAGGATGCCGCCGAGGGCCGCGAAGGTGGAGCACAGGGTGAACACGCTGAGGTAGATCCGCTTGACGTTGATGCCGGATCGCCTCGCCGCCTCGACGTTGCCGCCGATCGCCAGCACCGAGCGGCCCCAGGTGGTGCGCCGGATGGCGAGGTCCATGATGACGACCAGCGCGAGGAAGAGGACGAGCATGTAGGACACCCCGCGGTCCCGGTTCAGCACCGAGACGGCGAGGACGAGCAGGATGGCGAGCGCGGCGGCTCGCAGCGCGAGAGACGTGACCGCGGGGGTGGAGAGGCCCGCCTCCGTGCGGCGCGCGTTGTTGCGGATGCGGGCGATGAGGTACACCGCCGGCACGACGACGGCGAGCCCGTAGGCGACGGCGTCGGGGAGGAAGAGCTGCGACGCGAAGCGCACCAGCGAGGACTCGAAGGGGATGTTGATCGTCCCGTCGGTGCCGAGCACCCTGATCTGCAGGCCGAGGAGCGCGAGCAGGCCCGCCAGGGTGATGACGAAGCTGGGGACGCCGAAGCGGTTGTACAGCGCGCCGTAGACGATGCCCGTGGCGGCGCCGGACGCGAGGGCCGCCGCGATGGCGATCCAGACGTTCACTCCCTGGTTGACGAACAGGACCGCGAGGATGGCCCCGGACAGGCCCGACATGGACCCGATCGACAGGTCGATCTCGCCGAGCAGGAGGACGAGGACGACCCCGATCGCGATCGTGCCGACCGGAACCATCTGCAGCGACAGGTTGACGAGGTTGCGGCTGCTGAGGAACGCCGGGTTGAGCGCGTAGAAGACCCCCCAGATGAGCACGAGGCCGACGACGACGGGCAACGATCCGAGGTCGCCGGAGCGCAGTCGACCCCACGTCGTGGACAGCCAGCCCCCGATGCCGGCTGAGGCGATGAGTCGCTCGTCCTGGAGGTCCGAGGGGACGGCGGGCGCCGTGGTGGGGTCTCCCGGGGGCGGGGTCTGCGAGCTGGTCACGACTTGTCCTCCTGCGGGGCCCGGCGAGCGGCGCGGGCGGTCACGGCGTTGGTCGTCGCGCCGGTGATGGCGGCGATGATCTCCTGGTTGGTGGTGTCGGCGACGCGGTAGACGCCGTTGTTGAGTCCGAGCCGGAGCACGACGACGCGGTCGGCGACCGCCATGACGTCGGACATGTTGTGGCTGATGAGGATGACGGCCAGCCCCTTCTCACGCAGGCGCTCCACGAGGTTGAGCACCTCGGCCGTCTGGGCGACCCCCAGTGCCGCCGTGGGCTCGTCGAGCATCACCACCTTGGGTGCACCCAGGAGCGAGCGGGCGATGGCCACGGTCTGGCGCTGTCCGCCGGAGAGGCTGGCCACCGCGATCCGCACGCTGGGGATCTTCGCGCTCAGCTCACGCAGGAGCTGCCAGGACTGCTGCTCCATGGAGACCTCGTCGAGGGCCCGGCCGCGCATGACCTCGTTGCCGAGGAACAGGTTGCCGACGACGTCGAGGTTGTCGCACAGGGCAAGGTCCTGGAAGACCGTGGCGATCCCCAGCGCCTGCGCCTGCGAGGGCGAGGTGATGGTGACCCGCTGGCCGTCGAAGACGACCTCGCCGGCATCCGGTGCGTAGACACCGGCGATCGTCTTGACGAGCGTGGACTTGCCGGCGCCGTTGTCGCCGACGAGTGCCACCACCTCCCCGGCTGAGACCTCGAAGTCGATGTCCTTGAGGGCCTGGACGGCGCCGAAGCGCTTGGACACTCCCGTCATCGACAGCACGGGTTCCGGGGAGGTGGTGGTCATGCTCGGCTCACTCCTTCGTGAGGTGGTGCGGGCTGCAGGGATCAGCTGATGCCGAGCTCGGCGCACGCGTCCGCGTACTCGGCCGTGCAGACGTCCTCGACGGTGTAGAAGCCGTCGGCGATGACCGTGTCGTTGATGTTGTCCTTGGTGACGACGACCGGGTCGAGCAGCGTTGCCGGGACGCCCTCCTTGTCGGCGCTGGACGTCGCTGCGTCACCGTTGGCGATCGCGATGGCGTTCTTCGCGGCGTCCTCGGCCTGCGGCTTGATCGCCTTGTAGATCGTCAGCGCCTGGTCACCGGCGATGATCCGCTGGATCGCGGCGAGTTCGGCGTCCTGACCGGTGACCGGAGGAAGCGGGTTGACGCCGCCGCCCTTGAGGGCCGCGATCGCGCCGCCGGCCGTGCCGTCGTTCGCGGCGTACACGCCGACGAGGTTGCCCTTGAGCGTGCCGACCTGACCCTCCATCCACGACTGCGCCTTGTCGGGGCTCCAGTCGGGGGTGTCGTACTCCGCCTTGATCGTGTATCCGCTGGAGTCGAGCACGCTGTGGGCACCGGCCTTGAAGTCGGCGGCGTTGGCGTCGGTGGGCGAGCCGTTGATCATGACGATGTCGCCGGACTCGTCACCGGCGGCCTTCATCGCGTCGACGAGTCCGGTTCCCTGGAGCTCGCCGACCTTCATGTTGTCGAACGACACGTAGTAGTCGGATCCGGCGATGAACCGGTCGTAGGCGATGACGGGGACGCCCTGGCTCTTGGCGTTCTGGACGATCGTCACGGCGGACTCGCCGTCGACGGCGCTCATGACGATGACGTCGGCGCCCTGGGTGATCGCGGCCTCGGCCTGCTGCTGCTGCTTGGCGGCATCCTGCTCGGCATTGCTGTAGAGCACCTCGCAGTCGGGGCAGTCAGCCTTCACGGCAGCCTCGAAGAACGGCCGGTCGAACGCCTCGTAGCGTGCCGTCTTGTTCTCGGGCAGCAACAGGGCGATCTTCTTGGCGTCGCCTCCCCCGGAGCTGGCGCTGCTGTCGTCGGAGCTGCTCGACGAGTCGTCGCTGCCGCAGGCCGACAGGGCGGAGACGGTGAGGCCGACTGCCAGAGCGGCGCCGGCGAAACGGATTGATCGAGTAGTCATGCGGTTCTCCTCTTGCCACGACATCCGCAGCCTCTCTGGTGCGGTCCCTACGGATCTAACCTGCTTCACGGCTTGTCGTCAAGCCTTGAATACAAGGAATTGAGACAACGTTTTGGTCACGATGGCCGAAGAGCCAAGGTCACGCCGTGGTCAGGGCGGCCCTGTCGACCTCCTCACGCACCTGGTCGGCCAGGACGAAGGCTCCCACCACGTCGCTCTCATCGATGTCAAGGGCGCCCACCCGGACCTCGAGGGAGGCCGCGGCACTCGGGATGGCGCAACGGTCGATGGCCTCGCGCATCGGCTGCAGGAGCAGCTCACCAACCCGCGCCAGCTGACCCCCGACCACGACTGACTCGGGGTTGAGCAGGTTGACCACGCCGGCGACCGCGACCCCGATGTGGCGACCGGCGTCCTCGAGCACGCGTCGACACCCCGGGTCACCGTGGACGGCGCGGTGGATGACGTCCCTCAGGGTCATCGGTCCGTGCGACTCGCGAAGGGATGCGAGCACTGCCTGGGCACCGACGAAGGTGTCCAGACACCCTCGGTTCCCACAGCGGCACACCGGACCGTCCTCGTCGATGGTCACGTGCCCGATCTCGCCGGCGGTGCCTGCGCTACCGCGGAACAGCTCACCACCGATGATGAGGCCGGCCCCCACCCCGTAGGACGCCTTGATGAAGATGCCGGTCGTCATTCCTTGCAGCGCACCGAACTTGAACTCACCCAAGGCTGCCAGGTTCGCGGTGTTGTCGAGCAGCACCGGGGTTCCGAGTGCTTCCTGCAGGACCGACGCGACGGGCACTCCCCGCCACCCCGGGAGAATCCCCGCCGACCCGACCTGGCCCGTGACGGTGTCGATCGGCGCGGGGAGGCCCACCCCCACGGCACGAACCTCGGAGAGCGCGTGGCCCGTGGTGTCGGCGAGCTCGTGCAGCAGCCGGGCACCACGGGTCATGCCCTCGTCGGCCGCGTGGTCGGCCGGCAGCGGCATCCGCTTCTGGCTGAGAACCTGGTCCCCGCCCGTGCCGATGGCCACGCGCACGTCCCGGTCACCGAAGACGATGGCGGCGAGCAGCCCACGGGGAGCAGCCACCGAGACGAGCACGGCCCGCCGTCCGTTGCGGATGCTCGGCGAGAGGACCACGGCATCGGCGGCGTCGAGCTCCTTGACGAGGTTGCTCACCGTCGCGGCGCTCAGTCCGGTCACCCCGGCGATCTCCACCTGGGTCAGCGCGCCCTCCTCGCGGACAGCATCGAGAACCCGCAGGCGGTTCATCTCGCGCAGCGATGCCTGCGATCCCGGGGCCGGACCGGTTGAGTTCACGGCATAAAGATAGGCCGTCGCCGTTCCGGAGGGAAGGCGCACACCGATTCCTCCCAGAGGAGCGGCATCCACGGCGCGGGTCCGCCGGCGGGAGGGGGGTGGGTGTCTCGGGTGCGCAAGCGCGAGGCGTCCGTTCACGATCGGACGCCGGACCCCCTCCATACGATGGGGACGCGCGCCACCCTCGAGGCGAGGGAGCACTGGTGACGCCAGCAAAGGACGTCAATGGCTGAGCCCCTTCTCGTCGCCGGGGTGGACACCTCCACCCAGTCCTGCAAGGTCGTCGTGTGCGACGCCCGGTCGGGAGAGGTCGTCCGCACCGGGCGCGCACCCCACCCGGACGGCACCGAGGTCGACCCCTCGGCCTGGTGGACGGCGTGGATCGCGGCCACGTCGGGCGGCCTCCTCGACGGGGTCGCGGCTCTCGCGGTCGGCGGGCAGCAGCACGGGATGGTGCTGCTGGAGGAGAACGGCGAGCTGGTGCGCCCGGCACTGCTGTGGAACGACACCCGCTCGTCCCGGTCGGCGGCCGACCTCGTCACCGAACTGGGCGGCCCGCAGGCCTGGGCCGAGGCCGTCGGCGTCGTCCCGCTGGCAGCCATCACGGCCAGCAAGCTCCGGTGGGTGCTCGAGCACGAACCCCGATCCATGGAGCGCGCGCACACCTGCGTCCTCCCCCACGACTGGCTCACGGGGCGCATCCTCATGGCCGGCGATGGCTTCTCGGAGTGGACCACGGATGCCGGCGACGCCTCGGGGACCGGATACTTCTCGGCCGCCGACCGCGCGTACCGCCCCGACCTGGTCCGGCTGGCCGCCGGTCGTGACCTCCGGGTGCCGCGGGTGGCCCGCCCGGCCGAGGTCGTCGGGCGGACCGCCTCGGGCCTGGCCGTCGCGGCAGGCACCGGGGACAACATGGGCGCGGCCCTGGGGCTGGGCCTGGAGCCGGGCGACCTCGTCGTCTCCCTCGGCACCAGCGGCACGGCATTCGCCAGGCACTCCCGGTCCACGGCCGACGCGAGCGGCGCGGTGCAGTCCTTCGCCGACGCGGAGGGCGGGTTCCTCCCTCTCGTGTGCACCCTCAACGCCGCCCGAGTGCTCACGTCCGGTGCCGCGATGCTGGGCACCGATCTCACCGGGCTCGACCGGCTCGCCCTTGCCGCGGCCCCCGGCGCCGGGGGGCTCACGCTCCTCCCCTACCTCGATGGCGAACGCACCCCCAACCTGCCGACGGCCACGGGGTCGCTCCACGGCCTCACCCGCACCAACGCGACCCCGGAGAACCTCGCGCGAGCGGTGGTCGAGGGCATGCTGCTCGGGCTCGCGGCCGCCGTCGACGCGGTGCGCGGCTCGGGGTGCGCGGTCGACCGGGTGCTTCTCGTCGGTGGGGCCTCGGCATCCACCGCTGTCCAGACCATCGCGCCGGACCTGTTCGGGGTGCCGGTGGCCGTGCCCAGCCCCGGGGAGTACGTCGCACGGGGAGCAGCCCGGCAGGCCGCGTGGGCCCTCGGCGGGCACGACCGGCCACCGCGCTGGGACGTGCGGATCGAGGCCTCGGCGGAGCCGGTCGAGCCCAGGAAGGGCCGGGAGACCACCGAGCGGTACGCCGCCCTGGTCGCCTCGCTGCACCCCTCCACCGACGCCTGACAGAGCTCCCCCTACGGTGGGACGATGAGCACCACCGACCGCGAGTTCGACATCGTCCTGTTCGGCGCCACCGGCTTCGCCGGCCGGCTGACCGCCCAGCACCTCGCCACCGAGGCCCCCGCGCACGTGCGCATCGCCCTCGCCGGGCGGAGCCGCGAGCGGCTGGCAGCCGTGGCGGAGGAACTGGGGGACGCCGCGGCAGGGTGGCCGCTGATCGTGGTCGACGCGACCGACGACGACGCCGTGACGGACCTCGCCGGGCGCACGCGGGTCGTCGTGACGACGGTGGGCCCCTACGTCTTGTACGGTCGGGGCCTCGCCGCCGCCTGCGCCGCGGCAGGCACCCACTACTGCGACCTGACCGGTGAGGTGCTGTTCGTCCACCAGAGCATCGCCGACAACCACGAGGCGGCCAAGACCACCGGCGCCCGGATCGTGCACGCCTGTGGCGTCGACTCGATCCCCAGCGACCTCGGGGTCCTCCTCACCGCCCGCGCCGCGCAGGCCGACGGCGCTCAGCTGGGGAACACGCGGCTCGCCGTGAAGAGCTTCAAGGGCGGCGCCAGCGGCGGCACCGTGGCGACGATGGTCGCCCAGGCCGACCAGATGCGCTCGGATGCCCGTGCGCGCTCGATCGTGGCGGACCGCTGGGCGCTCGCCGAAGGCGGCCGTCCGCCGCGCAGCACGAGCCCGCGGACGCCCGGCGGTTCGGGACTGCCGGGCCTGGTGGACCGGGTTGTCAAGGCGTCACCCGTGAAACGCGACAGCGACAACGGTCACTTCACCGGCCCCTTCGTCATGGCCGGCTTCAACACCCGCATCGTTGCGCGCTCGGCCTCTCTCCTGGACTACGGACCGGGGTTCCGCTACGTCGAGTACACCGACTACGGCAGCGGGCCACGAGGAGCGGTGATGGCCGGGGGGGTCACCACGGCACTCGGGCTCGGCCTGGTCGGAATGGCCTTCTCCCCCACGCGGTCGGTGCTGGGTCGGGTGCTTCCGGCCCCCGGCGAAGGACCGAGCGAGGAGACCATGGCATCGGGTCGCTTCCGCATGGTCGTGACGGCGGAGGCGACCAACGGGTCGCGCTATCGCTCGACGGTGGCCGCCCCCTACGACCCGGGCTACGGTGGCACCGCGATCATGCTCGGACAGGCCGCGCTCGCCCTCGTCGAGGACGTCGACGAGCTGCCCGACGCGGCAGGAGTGCTCACCCCGGCGAGCGCGATCGGTGAGCCACTGGTGGAGCGGCTGCGCGCTCACCGCTTCACCCTCGAGACCAAGCGCCTGGACGACTGACCACCCTCTCCTGCGAGGCGATCTCATGGGAGATCCGCTCCGCGTCGATCCGCAGCTCGCGCAGCATGCCCGAGATGGGGTTCGTGAACCCGGTGAACCACAACCCTGGCGAGCCGGGTGCCTCGTGCGCTCCGTGCACCATGGGGAGTCCCCGACCGGTGAGGACCCCGAGGTCTCCGACCAGCGGCCCCAGCCCAGAGCTGTAGCCGGTGGCGGCGATGACCGCGTCCGGGGTGAGGCGGGTGCCGTCCGAGAGCACCACGGCGTTGCCCTCCAGCCGTTCGACCGCAGCGACCGGACGCACCGCTCGCTCGCGCACGGCCCGCACGATGCCCACGTCCTGCACCGGCACCCTCCCGCGCAGCACCTCGGAGTACAGCCCGGTGCTCGGCCTCGGCAGGCCCTGCTCGCTCAGGTCCGGCTCCTGCACGACCGCGAGGACGCCGGCGAGGCGATCGACCAGTCGCGGGGGCAGGCGCCGGACGAGGATGCCGGTTCCCTGCGACGGCCACCCCAGCCGCGACCGGGGCAGGATGTGGGGTGGGGTGCGCACCGAGAGCCACACGCGCGTGGCGCCGTGTTCCGCCAGGTCGGTCGCGATCTCCATGCCCGTGTTGCCGGTGCCCACGACGAGGACGTCGCGCCCCGCATACGGGCGGCCGGTGTCGTAGTCGCGCGCGACGCTGAGCTGGGCCGTGAAGCCGTCGCGTCCGGGCCACGAGGGGACGACGGGAGTGTGGTTGTACCCGGTGGCCACGACCACGTGCTCGGCGCCGATGCGCGCGCCGTCCTCGAGCTCCACGACGAGCCGGGGCTCGCCCTCGCCCCTGACCACCCTGCTCACCGGGGCACCGAGCCGGAGGCGCAGACGGTGGTGGGCGGCGTACTGCTCGAGGTAGGCGACGACGTCGTCGCGGGCGACCCAGCGGCCGTAGCGTCGGGGGATCGGCAGGCCGGGCAGCCCGGACCACCGGCGCGGGGTGTGCAGGTGCAGCCGGTCGTAGTGGTTGCGCCAGCTCTCACCGACCCGGGACGCGCGATCGACGACGAGGGCGTCGACACCCCGCTGCCGCAGCGCCGCAGCCACGGCCAGGCCACCCGGACCGGCACCGATCACGACCACTCGTTCGCTCTCCACGGGTCGGATGCTCTCCACGGGTCGGATGCTCTCCACGGGTCGGACGCTACCGTCGGCCCTGTGACACGAGTCGCGCCGCACTCACCGACCGTGGTACTACAGTTGGTAGTGGGATGATCCGAGGAGGAGACCATGACAGAACACTCGCCCGTCACGGCGCTGGACGAGGATGAATGCTGGGCGATGTTGCGCGACAACGAGTTCGGACGTCTGGCCTTTCACTTGGCGGACGAGGTCCACATCGTTCCGATCAACTACGCGGTCGACGCCGACAACCACCTGGTATTTCGCACGGCCGAGGGCAGCAAGCTCCTCGGCCTGACGATGAACGCGGACGTCGCGTTCGAGATCGACGACTTCACCGACGGCACGGCTCAGAGCGTCGTCGTTCGCGGCCGGGCTCACAAGCTCGAGGGACCTCGCGCACGGGCCGCCGAGCAGCTCCCCTTGCGGCCGTGGGTTCCGACGGCCAAGTTCAACGTCGTCCAGATCGAGGTCGACGAGGTCGCCGGGCGCAGCTTCGACCTCGAGCGCCCGTGGCTGCACATGCGACCGGCCGAGGACGACTGACCCATCCCCGCGAGGACGCCGTGACCGGCGCCACCGTGGTCGTGGCGAGCGACGCCTTCAAGGGGTCCCTCTCGTCCGCCAAGGTGGGACACGCCCTCCGGACCGGCCTGTTGGAGGCCGCACCAGGTGCGCCGGTCCGCGTGGTGGCAGTCGCGGACGGCGGTGAGGGCACCGTGGCCGCTGCCGTCGAGGCGGGGTGGTCCCCCGTGCCCGCGACCGTGAGCGGACCAACCGGTGAGCGGGTGCGGGCGACCATCGCCACCGACGGTCGGCGGCCGCCGCGGGTGGTCGTCGAGCTGGCCGACGCGTGCGGCCTCGAGCGCCTGCCCGGCGGGACACTCGTCCCGCTGACGGCATCCAGTCGGGGGTTTGGGGAGGCCATCCGAGCGGCCCTCGACCTGTCGCCGTCGACGCTGCTCCTCGGGGTGGGCGGATCGGCCAGCAGCGACGGGGGCGCCGGGATGCTCGTGGCCCTGGGGGCTCGAGTCGTCGACGACCGCGGCGACGAGGTCGCTGACGGTGGGGGGGCGCTGGCGCAGGCCCGCCACCTCGACCTCACCGGGATCGACACCCGGCTCGCCCGCGTCGAGGTCATCCTGCTCGCCGACGTCGACAACCCCCTCCTCGGACCGGACGGCGCCTCGGCCGTCTTCGGCCCGCAGAAGGGGGCGGACCCGGGCGAGGTCGCGATGCTGGAGTCCGCCCTGACCCGCTGGGCGGACGTCGTCGAGACCGCCCTGCCCGAGCCGTCGACCGGGCCGCCCCGCCTCGACCCCGTGCCGCCCGGTTCGGGCCTGCGCGAGATGCCGGGGGCAGGCGCGGGCGGCGGTGTGGGGTTCGCACTGCTGGCCGTCCTCGGCGCGGGGCGTCGCTCCGGCATCGACGCGGTGCTCGACCTCGTGGACCTCGACGGGGCCCTGGGCGACGCGGACCTCGTCGTCACGGGAGAGGGATCCCTCGACGCGCAGACACTCCGCGGCAAGGCGGTCGCGGGCGTGGCCGAGCGTGCGAGAGCCCGAGGAGTGGCGGTCGTGGCTGTCTGCGGTCGGACCGCACTGTCCGACGAGCAGGCACGGGCGCTGGGGGTGCGCGCGACCTACCCCTTGTCCGCCCTCGAGCCGGACCGGGAACGGTCGATCAGCCGGGCCGCGGACCTGCTCCGCCTGACCGGCCACCGCATCGCGGGCGACTGGCTCAGTCGTCCGGAGGTTTGACCGGGGTCGACGGGTCCTCACCGGCGAGCACGGCGAGAACGTTGTCCGCGGCCAGGTCGGCCATGGCCGCGCGCGTCTGGGTCGTGGCCGACCCGACGTGCGGAAGCAGCACGACGTCGTCGCGGCCCAGGAGCCCGGGGTGCACCCGGGGCTCGTTCTCGAACACGTCGAGCCCGGCCCCGGCGATCGTCCCCGCCTCGAGCGCGAGCACCAGTGCTCCCTCGTCGACGACGGGACCGCGGGAGGTGTTGACCAGGTGCGCCGTCGACTTCATCGACGCGAGCTCGGGCGCGCCGATGAGGTGGTGGGTCGACGCCGTGAGCGGACAGTGGAGCGAGACGACGTCCGAGGTCGCCAGCAGCTCGTGGAGGTCGACCACCCTCGCCGCGAGACCCTCGACGACCCCGGCATCGGGCTCGGAGCGTCCGGACAGGAGCACCTCCATCCCCAGCGCCTTGGCCCGGCGAGCGGTCGCCAGGCCGATGGCCCCCGGCCCCACGACACCGAGGGTGCTCCCGCGCAGGCCGATGCCGAGACCGGCGGTCATGCTCCACCCCCACGGCTCGCCCGTGCGGACCCGCCGCTCGGCGGCCCCCAGCCTCCGGGTCGACATGAGGAGCAGGGCGATGGCGATGTCCGCCGTGGCGTCGGTGAGCACCCCGGGGGTGTTCGTCACGACGACGCCGCGGTCGGCACACGCCGTGAGGTCGACGTTGTCGTACCCCACGGCGACGTTGGCGATGATCCTCAGGGAGGGTCCTGCGGCATCGAGCAGCTCGTCGTCGATGCGGTCGACGAGCATGGCGACCAGCCCATCCACCCCGGAGACGGCCTCGAGGAGCTCGTCGCGCGGCATCGGTGAGTCCACCGCGCGGTAGGTCACCTCGTGGTCGGCGGCCAGCCGGTCGGCCGCTTCCCCGGGCACTGCGGCGGTGACGAGGACCCTCCCCACGTCAGGTGATCTTCCGCACGAGGGACAGCGGCAGGTGGCGCATCGCGCGGCCCAGCGGGGCCCAGGGCCAGGCCGGCACCAGCGCGTTGGCCTTCTCTTTCTCGATGGCCTCCACCATGGCGCGCACCCCGGGAACGGTGTCGACGATGAACGGGGTGTTCTTGACCCGCTCGTTCATCTCCGAGCGGATGTACCCGGGATAGATGGTGGAGACGCGGATGTCGAGGTCGGGCTCGCCGAGCATCTCGCTGCGCAGGCCCTCGGCCAGGGTGGCCACCCCGGCCTTCGTCGCCGCGTACGTCGTCACCGTCTTGCGCATGCCGCGCATCGCGGAGACCGACGAGATCATGACGAGGTGCCCGTGCTTCTGGTCTCGGAAGATCTCCATCGCCGCCTCGGCCTGTGTCAGTGCCGCGACGAAGTTCGTCATCGCGGTCTGCCTGTTGGCGTCGAAGCGTCCGGTGCCGATCGGTGCTCCCTTGCCCAGGCCCGCGTTGATGATGACGCGGTCGACGGTGCCGAAGTCCTCACGGAACGCGCGGAAGACCTCGAAGACCCGGTCGTCCTCGGTGACGTCGAGGGCCCGGAGCACCACGCGCCGTTCGGGGTGCGCCGCGAGGATCTCGTCGCGCAGCCCTTCCAGCCGCTCGGTTCGCCGGGCCGCCAGGGCGAGGTCCCATCCGCGGTCGGCGAGCTGTCGAGCCATCTCGGCGCCGAGACCGGAGCTCGCTCCGGTGATGATCGTGGTGGGCATGAACATCCTTCCGTTGGTCGAGTGGTGGGTGACCCGGTAACCGCGGGCGCCGTCGGGCGCCACATGCGGTGGCCGCCCCACCGGTCAGGGCGAGAGGTCGCCGGCGTCGGCGCCGGCCCTGCGGGCCAGGCGCGCTGCGCCCTTCAGCGCCGTGCGGTCGTAGAGCGGCCGGACGAAGCGTTTCGTGAAGTACGCCTGTTTGCCCAACCGGTCGGTGAGAATCACCTTCTTGCGCTTGTCGATTCCCTCGAGCACCACCTTCGCGACGTGGTCGGCGTCGACCTTTGCCGTGGTGATGAGGCGCACCCCCGCATCCTGCATGGCCGTGTCCTTGCCCGTGAAGGACTCGTGCAGGTTCGTGCGGAAGAAGGCCGGGCAGACCACGGAGACGTCGACGCTCCACGGAGACAGCTCGAAGCCGATCGTCTCGCTGAGCGCGACCACCCCGGCCTTCGAGGCGTTGTAGCTCGCCATGCCAGGTGCGTGCACGAGCCCAGCGAGGGACGCGACGTTGACGATGTGCCCGCGGCGTTGCTCCTTCATCAGGGGGGTGAACGTGTGGCAGCCGCGGGCCACGCCGAGCAGGTTGATGTCGACGACGCGCTCCCAGTCGGCCATCGACTCCACGTCGATCCGGCCGCCCGTGGCGACACCTGCGTTGTTGACGACGAGGTCGATCGCGCCCCACTCCTCGCGGACCCAGGCGAGCGCGGCGTCCCAGTCCTGCTGGGAGCGCACATCGAGACGCCGGTACACCGCTCCATGCGGGACGCTCTCGGGACGGTCCTCGGCGAGGTCGACGACGAGCACGTCGTCGCCGCGCGCGAGCATCAGGCGCGTCAGGGCCAGGCCCAGCCCGGAGGCGCCACCGGTGACCAGGACGCGGGTGCTCATCGGGCAGCCCCCGTCGCGACCTGCCCGGGGGCGCCCGTGGCCCGGGCCGCGGCCGCGTAGGGGCGCAGCAGGTGGCGGGCGACCACACCGAGGTGCACCTCGTCCGGCCCGTCGGCCAGGCGCAGGCTGCGCGCGCCGGCGTAGGCGGCGGCGAGCGGGAAGTCCTCGCTCAGCCCGCCGCCGCCGTGGAGCTGGATCGCGAGGTCGATGACGTCGCACGCCATTCGGGGGACGGCGGCCTTGATCTCCGACACCTCCGACTGCGCTCCGGCGATGCCGACGGTGTCGAGCTTCCACGCCGCGTGGAGCACGAGGAGCCGGGCCTGGTTGATGGCGATGCGCGCCCGCGCCAAGCGCTCCCGGTTCCCCCCGAGGTTGGCCAGCGGCTTGCCGAAGGCCACCCGGCTGGTGGCTCGCTCGCAGGCCAGCTCGAGCGACCTCTCGGCGAGGCCGATGAGCCGCATGCAGTGGTGCACGCGGCCCGGGCCCAGCCGCCCCTGCGCGATCTCGAAGGCGGCGCCCGGGCCGACCAACACGCTGGAGGCCGGCAGGCGCACGGCATCGAGGCTCACCTCGCCGTGGCCGAGTGGCTCGTCGTGCTGCCCGAGCGCGGTGAGCATCCGCTCCACGGTGACGCCGGGGGCGTCGAGCGGCACGAGCACCATCGAGTGCCTGCGACGCCGGTCGGCGTCGGGGTCGGTGAGGCCCATGAAGATGCCGAGGCGGCAGTCGGGGTGCCCGGCGCCGGTCGACCACCACTTCCGGCCGTCGAGCACGACGTCGTCGCCGTCGATCGCGGCGGTGGCGCGCATGGTCGTCGCGTCGGAGCTGGCCACGTCGGGCTCGGTCATGAGGAAGGTGCTGCGGATGCGACCGTCGAGCAGGGGGACGAGCCACTCCTCCTGCTGCTCAATGCTGCCGTACGTGAGGAGCACCTCCATGTTCCCGGTGTCGGGAGCGTTGCAGTTGAACAGGAGGGGTGCGAGGACGGAGCGACCCATCTGCTCGGCGACCCCCGCGTAGTCGGTGTTCGTCAGGCCGGCCCCACCGTCGGTGCCGAAGCGCTCGGCGTAGGCGTCGCCGTGCCCGGCAGGGAGGAAGAGGTTCCACAGGCCCTGGGAGCGGGCCTTGTCCTTGAGCTCGTCGATGACGCCGGCGGGCGGCCAGGCGTCCTCGCCGCGAGCGCGACGGGCGGCGACGTCGCGCACGATGGCCGGCTCGACCGGTTCGACCTCGGCGTCGATGAACGAGCGGACCCGCTGAGCGAGGTCGGCGGCGCGGGGGGACGGGGAGAAGTCCATGTCCTTGACCCTAGCCCCCTGTTGAGCAATGCTCAATAGCATGGGCGACGAGCTGGGCGGTCGGTCCGAGCCGCCGCCGCGGGTGCGGATGGCGCCCGACGAGCGACGGCGACAGCTCGTCGGCATCGGACTCCGCAAGTTCGTCGAACGCCCGGTGCAGGACCTCTCGCTCGATGACGTGGCGCTCGAGGCCGGGGTGTCGCGGGGGCTGCTCTTCCACTACTTCCCCACCAAGACCGACTACCACAGGGCCGTCGTCGAGGCGGCGCACCGTCGGGTGGCCCGCACCGTCTCCCCCGGCGCCGGAGTCGTGGGCGAGGATGCCGTGCGGCAGGTCGTCGAGCGATTCCTCGACCAGGTGGCTCGTCGGCGGCAGAGTTACGTCGCCCTCGTGCTCGGCCAGGCGCCGATCGCGCGGGCGGCTGGCGGCGGCGGCTCGGAGGGGCTGCGCGAGCACGTTGCCCGCACGGTCGCGGACGCCGCGGGGATGCCGGACACCTCCCTGC
Organism: uncultured Actinomycetota bacterium; assembly: GCA_963730365.1. Taxonomy (GTDB): domain Bacteria; phylum Actinomycetota; class Actinomycetes; order Actinomycetales; family Dermatophilaceae; genus Fodinibacter. The sequence goes on from CAVSRM010000010.1 coordinate 195,635, forward strand.
CGATCGTCCACGGCTGGGTCGCGTACCTCGAGGACCGCGCCCTGCAGTGGTCGGCGCTTGCCGCCGACGAGCGATCGGCGGCGCGGGACGCGCTCGTGGACCACTGCACCGGCGCGCTCTCCGCGCTGGGCACGGTGCCCTGACCCCGCAGTGAGTGTGGATACCGGGTGGGGTATCGTGACCGGATGCTCGAGGCCCTCAGTTCCTGGACCCAGCGCCGCTGGCTCGTTGCCGCCGGCGGCGCGATCGTCACCGCCCTGGTCGTCGCCATCCCGACGGCGATGCTGCCGACGCCCGTCTTCGGACGCGAGATTCCCACGACGTGGTGGGCCTGGCCGGTGCTCGCCGTCACCGCGGCGCTGAGCGGGCTGCTCCTCGCGACCTACGTGCGCGAGCCGGGCGCTCCTGCCCCGGAGGAGCCGACCATCAACGGGCGCGGGGCCGCCGGCGGCATGCTGGCCTTCTTCGCGGTCGGGTGCCCCGTCTGCAACAAGCTCGTCCTCATCGCGCTCGGCTACACCGGCGCGCTGCAGTGGTTCGCGCCCGTTCAGCCGTTCCTCGCGGTCGGTGGCATCGCCCTGCTCGGCTGGGCGCTTCGGGCGAGGCTGCGCGGCCAGCTGGCCTGCCCCGTGGCGCCGCCCCCGTCAGGGCCGGCGGGCCCGGGCGTGGCCCTCGGCGAGCATCTCGGCGACGACGCCCGGGTCGGCGCCGGCGAGGTCGACCTGCACCGTTGACAGCTGGGTGCCCCAGCGCCCCTCGCGGCACCACTCGTGCTCGGCCACCGCCTCGAGGATCGCGCCCTCGTCGAGCATGACCCGCAGCACCTCCGGGGTGGGCAGCGTCGCGAGGATGCGTCCGCGCGTGCCGGTGCGGAAGCTGGGGAAGCCGTGGTGGTCGCGTTCCACGACGTCAGGCAGCGACAGGGCGATCGCTCGCGCCTCGTCCGCGGTCACCGCGGGCTGCCGGTCACTGCTGGCCACCGGTCACTGCTGGCCACCGATCCTGGCGGCCGGCGCCTCGCGGCCCTCGGTCGTGCCGGCACCGGGCCCGGTGCCGCCTCCCGCGGACTCCAGGGTCACCGGCACGCCGTTGAGCACGGCATTGCCGGACACCCCCTCGATGACCGAGGGGTCGGTGAGGTCGTTGATCGAGACCCCGGGCAGTGACTGCGCGTTGCGCATCCTCACCCCGGGGCGAGCGTGCCCGTAGCCGTGGGGAAGGGACACCACCCCGGGCATGACGTCGTCCGTGGCAGCGACCTCGACCTCGACCTCCCCGGAGGCCGACCGCACGCACACGGTGTCGCCGTCCGCGAGGCCGCGGGCGGCGAGGTCGTCGGGGTGGGCGAGCAGTGCGTGACGGCTCCGCCCGCGGGTGAGCCGGGGGGTGTTGTGCAGCCACGAGTTGTTGTCCCGTTGATGGCGTCGGCCGATGAGCAGCAGCTGACCGTCGACCAGCGACCCGGTGGCCGAGGTGAGCGCTGCGAGCACCTCGGGCAGGGCGTCGGCGACGATGGCGGGCAGGAGGTCGATCCGCTGGTCAGGGGTGGCGAGGCGCTCGGGCAGCCGCGGCTTGAGCGGCCCGTGGTCGGCGCCGGCCGGCATGTCCTCCAGCGCGGCCACCGACAGGCGGGTGCCCGACGAGCGGAGCAGCGCGTCGAGCTGACGCCGGGGACTCAGCCGCAGCCGCGCCTCCGTCTTCAGCGCCGTGGCCGACCACCGCTCCCGCACGCTGTCCTCGCGCGTCCTCAGCAGGGCGATCCCGAGGTCGCGAGCGATCTCCCAGTCCTGCCGGGTCTCTGGCCCGGGCCGGAAGAGGGCCGGCGACCACCGTGCGGTGTCGCGCACCGCCAGCGTGTGGAAGATGAGGTCGTAGTGGTCCCGCTCGAGCGGGCTCGCCGGGGGCAGGATCACGTCGGCGTGGCACGTGGTCTCGTTGATGTAGAAGTCGACGGCCACCATGGCGTCCAGGCCCGCGAGAGCCGTGCCGAGCCGGTCACCCCCGGGCGTGGAGGAGACCGGGTTGCCGGCGATGGTGAGCATCGCTCGGACCTGCCCCTGGCCGGGCGTGGTGATCTCCTCGAGCAGCGCGGACACGGGGAACTCCCCCCCGAAGCCGGGCAGCCCACGCACCCTCGTGCGCCGGGACCCGAACCCGCCGGCCGACAGCACTCCCCGGCCGACGAGGTCGACGGCGGGCGTGCTGAACATCGTCCCGCCGGGCCGGTCGAGGTTCCCGGTGAGCACGTTGATCGCCTGCACCGCCCACTGGCAGACCACGCCGTGTGCCTGGGTGGAGACCCCCATCCGGCCGTGCACCGCCGCGGAGGCAGCCGCCGCGATGTCTCGGGCGAGGCCGCGCACGGCATCCGCCGACATGCCACTGACCTGCTCGGCCAGCTCTGGCGTGAACGGCTCGACCGCCGACCTCACCCGGTCGATGCCGTCGACGTAGGGCGCGGCGTGCGCCGGCCCCGTCTCGATCAGCTCGCGCACGATCGCCAGCAGGACCGCCGCGTCGGACCCGGGGCGCACGAAGTGGTGCTCGTCGGCGACCTTGGCGGTCTCGGTGCGGCGGGGGTCGATCACGACCATCCTCGCCCCGCGGGCCGCGAGGTCGCGCCGTCGCTGCGGGAAGTCGGGCACCGTCCACAGCGACCCGTTGGAGGCCATCGGGTTGTGGCCGACGAGGACGAGCAGGTCGGTGCGGTCGATGTCCGGAACGGGCAGGAGGAACTGGTGCCCGTAGAGCGCCCAGGCCATGACCTGGTGCGGGAGCTGGTCGACCGAGGTGGCCGAGAAGCGGTTCCTCGTGCGCAGCAGGCGCACGAGGGTGGGGTGGTGGGTGAGCGCGCCCAGGCTGTGCACGTTGGGGTTCCCGAGGTAGATGCCGAGCGCGTCGTCACCGTGTTCGCGCTGCACCCCCACGAGCAGCGATGCCGCCAGGTCGATGGCCTCGTCCCACGAGATCTCCTCCCACCCACCGTCGGGGGTCCGCCGCACGGGCGCGCGCAGCCGGTCGGGGTCGTCGTGGAGGTCGGGCAGCGCGAGCGCCTTCGGGCAGATGTGCCCGCGGGACAGGGGGTCGTCCTCGTGCCCCCGCATCGACGCGACCGCGCCGGTGTCATCGAGGCGCACCTCCAGGGCGCACATCGCCTCGCACAGGGTGCACGTGATGTGCCGCCGTCCCTCGACTTCTTGCACCTCAGCCACGTCGAGACCCCTCCGAAGGGCGCTCGGGCGTGGCCAGGGCGCAAGAAGTCGGGTGGGTGGGGGTCATCGGGTGCGCTGCCGGAACTCGGGGACGGCCCTCGTGAAGGCCGCCTCTCGCGCGATCCTCGTGTTCGCCGACGCGAGCAACCAGGCCTGTTCGATCCGCTCGCGGGCGAAGGTGCGCCGGTCCCCCGAGCTCCAGGTGCGGTTGAAGACCCGTTTCGTCGCGGCCACGGCGTCGGGAGAGCGTGCGGTGATCGCCTCGGTGAACTCGTTCGCGGCGGCCAGTGGGTCCTGCGAGACCTCGGTCGCGAGCCCCAGCTCGACCGCCCGGGTGCCGCTCACGACCTCCCCGGTCATCGTCAGGCGCTTCGCGACGTCCATCCGCACCTGCTGGGAGAGGGCCTGGATGCCGGTCATGTCCGGCACGAGCCCCCATCGGGCCTCGAGCACCGACCACGTCGCGTCGGCGGTGGTGAACCGCACGTCCGCGGCCAGGGCGATCTGCAGCCCTCCGCCGAAGCAGTGGCCGTGCACGGCCGCCACGACCGGGACGGGAACCCGCCGCCAGGCCCAGCAGGCCTCCTGGAACAGGTTGGTCCCGCGCCAGGGTCTCGGGACGAACGCACGGCCGACCCTGGGCGGGTCGGCCATGACCGTGGCGAAGTCGAGCCCCGCACAGAAGGAGTCCCCCTCACCCGCCAGCACCACGGCACGCAGCGTCCGGTCCCGGCGCAGCTCACCAGCCGTGCGGACGAGGTCCTCGAGGGTGTCGAGCGTGAGGGCGTTGAGCTTGTCGGGACGGTTGAGCCGCACGTGGGCGACACCGTCCTGCACGTGGCAGGTCACGGGGCTGGACATGCCGCCAGACTACGGACGCCCCGGAGCCGGCGCGCCACTCCGTCCGTGTGAGATGAGTCAGGTGCCCGTGCCGCTGCCGGCACCGACCGGGCGGGCCGGGCGAACGGTCGCCCGCTCGGGGTGGTCGCGCCGGTGGAGCAGGACGGAGACACCGAGGATGATCAGCCCGGGCACCGTGAGGGCCGCCCCGACCCACGCGGGAGCGGTGTAGCCCCAGCCGGCGGCGATCACGAGGCCGCCCACCCAGGCCCCGAGGGCGTTCGCGAGGTTGAGGGCGGCGTGGTTGCTCGCAGCCGCGAGGGTCTGCGCGGTGCCGGCCACCTGCATGAGGCGCAGTTGGAGGTTGATGACGAGCACCGAGGCCAGGATCGCGATGATGAAGAGCATGACCGCGGCGAGGACGGCGTGGGCCGACACCATCGCGAAGACCGCGAGGGCCACGCCCAGTCCCGTGAGCCCCATGACGACCGAGCGCAGCACCGACCAGTCACCCATCCGCCCGGCCAGGACGTTGCCGATGAAGCCCCCGACCCCGAAGACGAGAAGGTAGAGCGGCACGGTGGACGACGACAGCCCCGTCACGTCGGTGATCGTCGGCGCGATGTAGGAGTACATGGCGAACATCCCCCCGAAGCCGACGGCCCCGACCCCGAGGGTGAGCCACACCTGGGTGCTGCGCAGCGCACCGAGCTCGTTGCGCACCGTGCGGGTGCGGTCAGCCGGGAGGTGCGGCACGGCCTGGACGATGAGTGCGACGGTGGCGAGGCCGATGAGGCCGACGAGCCAGTAGGCGGCCCGCCAGCCGAACTGCTGGCCGAGCCACGTGGCGCCCGGCACGCCGATGATGTTGGCGATGGGGATGCCGAGCATGACGCGCCCGACGGCGCGGCCCGACTGCCCGCTCGCAGCGAGGTCGACGGCGACGAGGGCGGCCACACCGAAGAACGCACCGTGCGGGAGGCCGGACAGGAAGCGCGCGACGACGAGCGTCTCGAAGGTGGGGGCCAGGGCGCTGAGGACGTTGCCGACGGAGAAGGCGGCGATGAGGGCCACGAGCAGGGCCTTGCGGGGAGCGCGGGCCCCCACGACCGCCAGGAGGGGCGCTCCGACCACCACGCCGACGGCGTAGGCCGAGATCGTGTGGCCGGCCCTGGGGATGCTCACTCCCACGCCCGCGGCGATCTCGGGGAGCAGGCCCATGGTGACGAACTCGGTCGTGCCGATGGCGATGCCACCGAGGATCAGGGCGACTGTCGCAAGGGTCGCGTGGCGGGGTGGGGGCACCAGATGATCAGCGCTGAACGACGGCGAGGCATTCCCGGCTCGGGCCGCTTCCTAGGATGTCGTCATGCGCGCAGCCCAGGTCACCCGACTCGACGGACCCGACAGCATCGAGGTCGTCGACCTCCCCGACCCTGACGGTGGGGGCGTGGTCATCGACGTCGTCGCGGCCGGCATCTGCTTCCCCGACGTGCTCCTCACGCGAGGGCAGTACCAGATCACACCCGCGCTGCCCTTCGTGCCCGGGTCGGAGGTGGCCGGTCGGGTCCGTTCCGCGCCGGCCGCCAGCGGGTTCGCCGTGGGCGACCGGGTCGCGGCGTTCTGCTTCCTCGGAGGGTTCGCCGAGGTCGTCGAGTGCGACCCGACCATGGTCTTCCCGCTCCCCGACGGGGTCGGCTTCGAGCAGGGGGCGGCGCTGCCGATGAACTACCTGACCTGCCACTTCGCCCTCCGGGAGCGCGGACGGCTCGCCGCCGGGGAGACCGTGCTGGTCCACGGCGCCTCCGGGGGCATCGGCACGGCAGCCGTCCAGCTGGCCGTGGCGTGGGGCGCCAGGGTGATCGCGGTCGTGTCGTCCCCGGCCAAGGGTGAGGTGGCCCGGGCGGCCGGCGCGCACGAGGTGGTGTCGTCCGACGGGTTCCGGGACGCCGTGCGCGAGCTCACCGCGGGCCGGGGCGTCGACGTCGTCGTGGATCCCGTGGGCGGCGAGCGCTTCACCGACTCCCTGCGCTCACTGGCGCCGGGAGGGCGGCTGCTCGTCATCGGCTTCACGGCCGGCTCGATCCCGGAGGTGAAGGTCAACCGGCTCCTGCTGGGCAACCTCTCCGTCGTGGGAGTCGGTTGGGGCGCATGGTGGACCGGCCCCGCCGGACCTGGCCCGGGGTTCCTGCGGAGCCAGTGGGACGACCTCGCACCCCTGCTGGAGTCCGGGGCCATCGATCCGGTGATCGGCGAGGTCCGCGCTCTCGACGAGGTGGCCGCGGCCCTCACCGCGGTGGACGAGCGCCGGGCCACCGGGAAGGTCGTGCTCGCCCCCTGATTCGAACAGCTCTGGGCCAATCCTCAGGGTGCCTTAGGGCTCTCTTAGGGTGCTCACAGGCGACCACCGGGCACAGTGTGCGAGGGGCCGCAACAGCGCGGGCCCAGACTCGGAGGTTCACGTGTTCGACACCGTCCTCGGCATTCCGGTCCACGCGCTGGTGGTCCATGCCGTCGTCGTCCTGGCGCCGCTGACCGCGCTGCTGTTGCTCCTCTTCGGCGTCTCGGCACGTTTCCGCGCCTGGAGTGGCGTGCTCACGCCGGTGGTCGCCACGCTGACGACGGCGCTGACCCCGGTCGCGACCCAGTCCGGTGAGGCGCTCCAACGCCGGGTGCCCGACACCGGCCTCGTCGAGGAGCACGCCGAGATGGGCGACACCCTCGTCTGGGTGATGATCGCGGCCACGATCGTCGCCTGGGCTGCCTGGTGGTTCTTCCGCCGCTCGGCCTCGGGGCCGGCGGGCATCGAGTCCTCCGGAGGCGCATCGTCGGGGTCGTCGGGACCCTCGGTCGCGCAGCGGGCGCTCGCCGTGCTGTGTGTCGTCGCTGCGGTGGGGGTCAGCATCGACGTGGTGCTCGTGGGCCACTCCGGTGCCAAGTCCGTCTGGAGCGACGTGGCGGCAGGCACCCCCCGCAGCGGCGGCGACGGCGACTGACGTCAGGTCACGAGTTCGGGCTTGACCCGCGCGGCCGTCCACGTGCCGGCCCGCCGGGCGGCGAGCACTCCCAAGAGGATGGCGCCCAGTCCCCAGGCGCCCAGCACGGCGGCATCCAGGGTCAGGGGACCCAGCGGGCCGCCGTACATCAGCCGGCGCACCCCGTCCACGGCATACGACATCGGCAGGGCATGGTGCAGGGGCTGCAACGGCCCGGGCAGGGTCTGCCAGGGGAACGTCCCCCCGGCGGTGACGAGCTGGAGCACCATGAGCACGAGGGCCATGAACTGCCCGACCAGCCCGAAGCGTGACATCAGGGTGTGGATCACCGCGATGAACGTCAACGAGACCGCCACCATGAAGGCGAGCAGGGCGACGGGTCGGGCCACGTCGATGCCGACGGCCAGGGACACCACCGCAAATGCCGTGGTCACCTGGGCCGCGCCGAGGAGAGCCGGAGCGAGCCAGCCCCCGAGCGAGACGCGCCACGCCGGCTGGCCGGCCGCGAGCGCGCGCGCCGAGAGTGCGCGCATCCGGGTGAAGAGCACGAACCCGCCGATCCAGAGCGCGAGGGTCATGAAGAAGGGCGCCAGGCCCGCGCCGTAGGTGGCGGCGGCTGCCTCCGCGTTGCGCTCGACGGTGACCGGGCTGCCGATCGTCTCGGCCGCGGCGCGTCGCCGTTCGGGTGACGGGTCGGGGATCGACGCGGCGCCCGTCTCGAGCCCGTCGGCGAGCGTCGCCGCCCCTGAGGCGATCGCGCCAAGACCCGAGTCCAGGCTCGCGGCCCCCGAGGCCAGCTGCTCGGCGCCGTCGAGAACGTCACGCTGGCCGCCGGCCAGGGTCTTCGCGCCGCCGGCGAGGTCCCCCGCGCCGTCAGCCGCGGTGCCGATGCTCGAGCTGAGGGGCCCGGCGGCGTCGGCGAGGCGTGCCGCACCGTCGGCCACCTGCTCGGCGCCGTCCGCGAGGTCGTCGAGCTGGCCGGAGGCGCTCTGCACCCTGGCGTTGGCACCGTCGACGGCACCGGCGACCTCCTCGGCCCTCGCGAGGACCACGTCGATCTGGTCCAGGGTGAAGCCGGCAGTCGCGAGCTCGTCGGCGAGCTCACCCTCCGTCGTGGTGAGGTCGGCGACCAGCGCGTCGGAGGCGGTGGCCACCTCGCGACCGGCGTCGGCGACCCTGGCGTTGCCATCCGCGACCTGGCGAGCCCCGTCGGCGAGGGAGGCGGTCTGCTCGGGGAGGCCCGCCGTGCTCGAGCGCAGGGTCGACAGGCCGGTGGAGAGGTCCGTGGCCCCCGCGGAGAGGGCGTTCGCCCCGTCGAGCAGCGTCCGCTCCCCGTCGACGAGGTCGTCCGTGCCGGACGCCAGCCGGTCGGCCCCGGCCGCGGCGTCGCTCGCCCCGTCGGCGAGGGTCCGTGCGCCGGTGGCGGCGTCGGCGACCTGCACGTGGATCGTCGCGAGACCCTCGAGGTAGCGGCTCGCGGCGGTGCTGCTCACTTGTTCGGCCACGGATGCCGTCACCTGGCTCACCAGGGTGTTGGCGATGGTCCGGGCGAGGTAGTTGTTGGCATCGTTGGTGTCGATCACGAGCGTCGCCTGGCGGGGGTCCGACCCGGCGCTCGAGGCGAGGTCGGCGGAGAAGTCCCGCGGCACGAGGAGGACGAGATCGAAGGTGCCGTCGTCGAGGCCCTCCTCGGCCTCGGTGCGGCCGACCCGGGACCAGTCGAAGGTCCCCGCGTCGAGGATCGACGTCGCGACGTCCTCGCCGACAGCCAGCTCCTCACCGGTGGCGAGGGTCGCTCCCACGTCCTCGATGACGAGGGCGGCCGGGACCTGGTCGAGGTTCCCGTAGGGGTCGTCGTTGGCGTAGAGGTACAGCCCTCCGTAGATCGAGGGGACGAGCACCATGGCGACCAGGGCGAGCCGGCCGACGGTGCTGGCGCTGATCCGGCGCAGCTCGGTGAGGGCGAGTCGCAGGGCGGTCACGCGCGCTCCCCCAGGCCGGCCCGCACCGGGAGCCGGAGCTGATGCATCGTCGGGTGGGTGAGCTGGACGACGACGGTGAGGCCGCCGGCTGCGAGCCCCGTGAGCACCGGCCACCACTCGTGCGGGTCGCCACCCCTGCGGTCGGGGTTGCCGACGACGAGGACCCTCGTAGCCGCGCGCTCGGAGGCCGCGTGTGAGAGCACCCTGACCCGGTCCGCGGCAGGGAGCTCCTCGAAGGGGTCGCTCGCCCTGGCCGCGACGCCGTGGTCCGCCAGGAACGCGGTGACCGCCGCGCGACCGGACGGGCGACCGGCGAAGGCGAGCTCCTCGGCGACCACGTGGTGCACCGCGAGGCCGTCCTCGGGCGCCGACACCTCGGGCACGTCGACCAGCGCGACGTGGGACCGGAGCCGAGCCCGGTCCTCGACCCCGTCGAGTCGTACGTGGCCGGTGCGCAGCGGCATCCGGCCGGCGAGGGCGAGCGCCAGGGACACCTGGGCGTAACCGGGGTCGCCCGCAACCGGCGTGACCCTGGCCGGTGCCGCTACGAACGAGGTCGGCTGGAGGAGGGGACTGCGGGTCCCTGCCACGCTGACGGTGTCGGCGACGAGCTCCATGGGGGTCCTTCCACTGGTGATCGAGAGTGGTACGCAGTAGTACCACTCTCCGGTACGATACAGTACCACCCATGGACATCCCCACCAACCTGGTCCCTGACCCCGGCTCCGACCCCGCCCCCGAGCGCGCCGGGGACGACGAACGCAGCTCCTCGACCCGCCGCCGCCTCGAGGAGGCCCTGGCGGCATCGGTCGCCGAGAAGGGCCTGCCCGCGACGACCATCGCCGACGTCGTCCGCCTCGCGGGAACCTCCAAGCGCACCTTCTACGAGCACTTCAGCGACAAGGACGACTGCTTCCTCTCGCTCTACCGCACCCGCAGCGACGCGCTCATGGACGCGGTCGAGGCCACCCTCCAGCCGGGAGCCGCACCCGCGACCGTGCAGCTCCACGACGCTGCAGCGGCCTTCATCACCTTCCTCGTCGCCGATCCTGCCCTCGGACGCGCCCACGTCGTCGACATCTCCGCGATCGGCGAGCGCGGAATGGCAGTGCGACGTGAGGTCGTCGACCGGCACGCCACGAGCCTCCTGCGGATGCTGGCCCGGGCCGATGCCGCCGGAACGGACGTTCGCCAGCTCAGCCACACGGAGGCGGTCTGTGTCGTCGGGGGGCTCAACGAGATCGGCCTGCGCGCGCTGGACCCGCACGACCCGGAGTCGATGACCGCGCTCGTCGAGTCGGCCACGCGCTTCATGCAGGCCGTGATGCTCGTCGACTGAACCCTCTCGGGCCCAGCGCATCCGGGCTCCCGCCAGGATTCCCGTCGCGATCCGCCACGACGGCGGCCGGGATGAGCCGCGCTGGTCGTCCGCGCCCCGTCCCGGCGCGACCACGAGGTGGGTGGGCTCTGCTGCTTCCTCCGAGGCGACCGGACTCGGCATAGGCTCCGGACATGGACTTCCGCAACGTCTACGCCCAGGGCTTCGCCCGGGTCGCCGCGTGCACGCTGCCGGTCGCCCTCGCCGACCCGGCGACCAACGCCGAGCGCATCATCGAGCAGGTGCGGGAGTGCCATGACGACGCGGTGGCGGTCGCGCTCTTCCCCGAGCTCTCGACCTCGGGCTATGCCATCGACGACCTCCTGCTCCAGGACGTCCTGCTCGACGCCGTCGACGCGGCCATCGTCACCATTGCCGCCGCCACGGCGAAGCTCATGCCGCTCGTCGTCGTGGGGGCACCGCTGCGCCACGGGAACCGGCTGTTCAACTGCGCCGTCGTCATCCACCGCGGCGAGGTGCTCGGCGTGGCTCCGAAGTCGTTCCTGCCGACCTACCGCGAGTTCTACGAGAAGCGCCACTTCGCTTCCGGCACAGGGCATCAGGGCGAGTTCATCATGCGACCGCACTGGCCCGGTTCGGACGCCGACGGCGAGGTGCCCTTCGGCCCGGACCTGCTGTTCACCGCCGACGACCTGCCCGACCTCGCCGTGCACGTGGAGGTGTGTGAAGACCTCTGGGTGCCCGTCCCGCCGAGCCACGAGGCCGCCCTCGCCGGCGCCACGGTGCTGCTCAACCTCTCCGCCTCGCCCATCACGGTGGGCCGCGCCGAGGACCGGCACGTGCTGGCCCGCTCAGCGAGCGCGCGGTGCGACGCGGCATACCTGTATGCCGCGGCCAGCGCCGGTGAGTCGACCACCGACCTGTCGTGGGACGGCATGACGATGGTCTACGAGATGGGCGACCTGCTCGGCGAGGGCGAGCGGTTCCCCGACGGCCCCCGGCGCACCGTGGTCGACGTCGACCTCGACCGGCTGCGCCAGGAACGGATGCGCCAGGGCAGCTTCGACGACAACGCCCGGTCGTATGCCGCTGACGACGGCGGCTTCCGTGTCGTCCCCTTCCAGCTCCGCCCGCCGGCCGGCGACCTCGGCCTGCGCCGGGTGCTCGACCGGTTCCCCTTCGTGCCCGACGACCCCGCCCGTCTGGCGCTCGACTGCTACGAGGCCTACAACATCCAGGTGTCGGGGCTGGAGCAGCGGATGCGCGCCATCGGCGGTGGCAACCCGGCCCGGATGCCGCGCATCGTCATCGGCGTCTCGGGGGGCCTCGACTCCACCCACGCGCTCATCGTGGCCGCCAAGGCCTGCGACCGGCTCGGCCTCCCCCGCACCCACGTGCTCGGGTTCACCATGCCGGGCTTCGCCACGAGCGACTCGACGAAGGCCAACGCGACCCACCTCATGGAGTCCCTGTGTATCGAGTGGGAGGAACTCGACATCCGCCCCCTCGCCCAGCAGATGCTGCGCGACCTCGGGCACCCCGCGGGCTCGGGCGAGGAGGTCTACGACGTGACCTTCGAGAACGTCCAGGCGGGGCTGCGCACCGACCTCCTCTTCCGAGCCGCGAACCAGCGGGGCGGCATCGTGCTCGGCACCGGCGACCTCTCCGAGCTCGCGCTGGGCTGGTGCACCTACGGGGTCGGCGACCAGATGTCGCACTACGGCGTGAATGCCGGGGTGCCGAAGACGCTCATGCAGCACCTCATCCGCTGGGTCGTGTCGTCGGGGCAGTTCGCCGAGGCAGCGGTCGACGACACGCTGCTCGCGATCCTCGACACCGAGATCTCCCCCGAGCTCGTGCCCGCACGAGAGGGGGAGAAGATCCAGAGCACCCAGGACACCATCGGGCCCTACGCCCTGCACGACTTCACCCTCTACCACCTGCTCCGGCGCGGCTACGCACCGAGCAAGATCGCCTTCCTCGCCGAGCACGCCTGGCGCGACGCGGAGTCCGGCGCCTGGCCCCAGGGCTACCCCGAGGGCGACCGCACGGCCTACGACCTCGCCACCGTCCGGCGATGGCTCGAGGTCTTCCTCCGGCGCTTCTTCGGCAACCAGTTCAAGCGCTCGGCGCTGCCCAACGGGCCGAAGGTCCACGCCGGCGGCTCGCTCTCACCGCGAGGAGACTGGCGGATGCCGTCCGACGCGAGTTCGCGGGCCTGGCTCGCCGAGCTCGACGCGAACGTCCCCACCTCGTGAGCGGGCGCACGTGGGCCCGCGACCGCGCGTCCAGCCCGGAGCCCGAGCCGAACGCGCCCCGGATCGGCGGCACCGAGGCCGCCCTGCTCGTGTTCGGCTCCTCGGCAGCCGTCCTGGTCGTCGAGATCGTCGCGTTGCGCCTGCTGGCTCCCTACCTCGGCCTCACCCTGGAGACGAGCACGATCGTCATCGGCCTGGCCCTGGCGGCGATCGCCGGAGGCGCCTGGCTGGGTGGCCGGTGGGCCGACCAGCACGACGCGCGCGCGATGATCGGGACGCTGCTCGGTGTCTCCGGGGCCGTCGTCGCCGCGACCCCGTTCCTCCTGCGCGGGGCGGGGTCGGTGGCCGGCGGGGCCTTCCTCCTGCTCGCCGCCGCCGCGACGATCGTCGTGCCGGGGCTCCTGCTGTCCGCGGTCACGCCGATGGTCACCACGCTGCGGCTGAGCAGCCTCGCCGAGACGGGCACCGTGGTGGGGCGGCTGTCGGGCGTCGGCACCGCCGGCGCCATCCTCGGCACGGTCGTCACCGGCTTCGTCCTCATCTCCCGGGTGCCCGTCACCTGGATCATGGTCGGGCTGGGGATCGCGCTCGCCGTTGCGGGCGTGGTGGTCGAGGTGGGGTCCCGCCGACGGGTCGCATCGATCGCCACAGGGGTGGTGCTGCTCGGCGGGCTGGGCGCGGCGCTCGCCCCGAGCGGTTGCGACGTCGAGACGAAGTACCACTGCGCCGTGGTCGCCGCGGACCCCGACCGGGAGGGTGGTCTGAGCCTGGTGCTGGACAACCTGCGTCACTCCTACGTCGTGGTGGACGACCCGACCCACCTCGAGTTCTCCTACGTCAAGGCGCTCGCCGCCGCGACGGACGCGCTGTACCCCGACGGGGAAGCCCTCGACGCACACCACCTCGGGGGTGGCGGGCTCACCCTTCCCCGCTACCTCGCCGAGGTGCGGCCGGGAACGACGAGCACCGTCTCCGAGATCGACCCCGGTGTGGTCGACGTCGACGTCGAGCGGCTCGGGCTCGAGATCGGCGAGGACCTCGAGGTGCGGGTCGAGGACGCCCGGCTGGGCCTGCTCGAGCTCGACACCGACAGCCTCGACCTCGTCGTGGGGGACGCGTTCGGTGGGGTGAGCGTGCCCTGGCACCTGACCACTGTGGAGGCCCTGGGGGAGGTCGACCGGGTGTTGCGGGACGACGGCGTCTACGCCGCGAACCTCATCGACAACGCCCCGCTCGGCTTCGCTCGGGCCGAGGTCGCCACCCTCGCCACGCTCTTCGACCACGTGGCCCTGGCCGCCGACCCGTCCGTGACCCGCGGCGAGGGCGGGGGAAACTTGGTGGTGCTCGCCTCCGACGCACCCATCGACGTCGCCGGTTGGGCCGAGGCCATGGAGGACAATGACGTCGGGTGGCGCGCCATCGACGGCACCGAGCTCGATCAGTGGGTCGGGGACTCCCCCGTGCTCACCGACGACTACGCCCCTGTGGACCAGCTGCTGACGCCCTACAGCACCTCCCGCTGAGCGACCCGCCCCTCGCCGCCGTCCCGCCTCCCGGCCTGTCAGCCGGCTGCTCGGCGAGCGGAGACGCCGTCGAGGCGCGCGGTCCGCCTGTACCGTCGTGAGGGCGCGCGAGCGATGTTGGGGGCCTCGCCGACGTCGCCGGGGTGAGCGACCGCGTCCACTTCCACGTCGCCGAGGCAGCCGACTTCCACGCACAGGTCGACCTCATCTGTTTCTTCGACGCCCTGCATGACATGGGCGACCCCGTCGGCATCGCCGAGCACGCCAAGGACCAGCTCGCGCCTGGCGGCAGCGTCATGGTCGTCGAGCCGTTTGGCCACGGCGAGAAGGCGACCAACCACACGGCACCGACGGCCAAGATCATGTCCGGCGCGTCCGTGGCGCTGTGCACTCCGAACTCGTTGTCCCAACAGGTCGGGCGCGCTCTGGGCACCCCAGGCCGGCGAACCCGGGATGGCCGTGGTCTTCGAGGAAGCCGGCTACTCCCACTTCCGCCGGATCGCAGAGACCCCCTTCACCATCGTCTACGCCGCCCGCGCCTGACTGAGCAGCCAAGAGGCGTCGTGCCGTGACACGAGTCCTCTCGCACGGGAACCCGGTGGGACGACATGGCGACGTCTCTGCGCCCACTGTGGGGCAGCGTCATTCAGCCTGAGGGGTTGCGGGTGCTCGTCACCCGGGCAACGAGATCGTGTCGGTTGGCGGCGCCGGTCTTGCGGAGCATGTTCGAGATGTGCGAGCTCACCGTCTTCTCGCTGAGGAACAGCTCCGCGGCGATCTCTGCGTACGTGCGGCCCGCTTCGAGGTACCCGAGGACCTCGCGCTCCCGGGGCGTCAGGTTGGACGACCCGACGTCGGGCGTGGCCTTCTCCGGGGTGCTGAGGTCGATGCGTGCGGCCCGGGCAAGCGCGTGGACCTGATCGAGCACCGGGGCCGCCTCCAGCAGGAGGCGCACGTCGCTGCACCACGCAATGCCCGTGCGGCTGCGCGCCGGTCGACGCGGTCGGCCCTCAGGAGGACTTCACCCCAGGGCATCCAGGCATACGCCGCCTCCCATGGCAGCCCGACGGCATCCAAGGCGGTCGCTGCCCGCTCCCAGCGCCGTGGGCCCTCGGAGGAGTGCCGGGCCCGAGCCAGCTCGGCGACGTACCGGTGCTCGAAGGCCTGGCGCAGGGCGCGGTGCCGGGGTTCGTCCACGACCCCACTGACGGGGATGGGTGAAGGGATGGTGCCGTCTGGCGCCGCCGGCGGGAACTCATGCTCCAGCTGCTCGACCTCGGCCTCGGTGGCGCCGAGGTCGGCCAGGGCGCACGCCGCCAGGGGCAACAGCCACTCCCCCCTCATCACCTCGTCGGCCCCCGCTCGTAGCACGGCCAGGCACACCTCGAGAGCCGGGCGCGGCCGGCCCGTGGCCAGCAACATCTCGGCGTGCACGCTTTCGTTGACGTAAGGACTGGGGCGTGGGGCCAGCTCCTCGACGCGCGCCCAGTGCTGTGTCGCTTCGCCCGTTCGCCCGGTGAGCGTGGACAGCCGGGTGGCAACGGCTCGAATCCCCACCTCGGCGAAAGGGCCTGGGTCAGAACCCAGGGCGTCGTGCAGCATCACCCGCACCAGCCTGACGTCACCGATGGTCAGGGCGGCTGACGCGACGAGCTGGGACATCTTCGCGATCCAGCTGCGCGGTGCTGCAAGCGCGACCATGTCCTCGCGGCCCCGGTACCAGAGGTCGAGGTTCTGCTGTGTGTGTTCGAGGCCGACTGCCGTGTTCTCGATGGCGACGGTTTGCCAGAACGCCGGCAGGTCCTGCGAACGTCGGCCTTCCTCGCGCGCCCGGCGCGCCAGGGTGCGAGCCCTCGCCAGGTCGCCGTCGCAGGGCGTACAGCACGGCGGCTGCCAGGGCATGGGCGAGTGCACGATGGTTCCCTGCCCTTTCCGCCAACAACACCGCCTCGTTCGAGGCTCTGGCCCCCCGGTCGTGGGCCTCCCCATCCTCGGTCACGGCGGCGGTGACCGCGTAGGCGTCGCGGTAGTCGAGGACGTCCGCGAGCATGGCCATGGCGAGGGCGTACTGCCAGGAGTCCGGCCGACGTGCCGCGAGTGCGACCGCCTCCTCCGCCTCGGAGAGGCCGAGCTCCTGAACGCGGCCCGCGGCCCGCAGCTGCATGCGACGGATGACCAGCTCGGCCGCGACCTCCGGACGGCGATTCCGGGCGACCACCTCGAGCAGGCGCTCGACGGCCTCGAGCTCCCCCCACAGGTCCCCTGCGCGGACGGTTGCCGCCCGCAGCCGGACGAGCAGGTCTTCGACGGATGGGTCGCTGGCGCCGGCCGTCTCCCGGAACTCGAGTGCCCGGCGAAGTGCGCGGACGACGTCTGCGGCGCTGGTGCGCCCCTCCAGCCCCGCAGCGACGAGCAACGACCAGGCGTAGGCCTCACTGGCCATGCCGGCTGCGGCGTAGTGGTCGGCCCGCGCGACCACTACGGCCGCATCGACCGGGTCGTCCCCGCGTTCCAGAGCCGCCCTCAGGAGGATGGCGATCCGCTCGTGCCACGCCCGGCGATCCTCGGGGTGGGCGGCCGCCTCGAGGAGCTCCGCCTGCAGTGGGTGGTGGAACCAGTACCGGCCCGGTGGCAGGTCCCGCAGCATCCCTCGCACGGTCCGGAACGGCGACGCAAGCGTCGCCATCGGCATCCCCGCGCCCCACAGGACCAGCACACCCTCTGCGGTGGACTCGTCGACCATCCGGCGCACGAGTGAGGTCTTCCCCACGCCGGCCCTGCCCACCACGAGCAGAGTCCGCGACCCACCGTGCCGTGCCGCATCCACGAGCTCGCGAACGCGCGCCATCTCCACGTCCCGCCCGAAGAGGGACGCCGTGGTCCCCACCCAGGGCCCGGTCATCCAGACGAGTGTCGCAGCCGAAGCCGCTGTTCGTCCACGGATCACAGGGCAGCGACCTGGTGCGAGAAACTCGCTGGTGAACGTTGATGGCCGTGGGCAGGGCGTTCGCCAGGCACGTGTCCCCGAAGTGGGGGTGCGGGCCAGCGGTCCTCGGCATGACTCTCGGCTCCTGTCGTTGATGATCACAGAGGTGTTGTCACCGGGGATCGCAGGACGTGTGTGACCGCTGACAGGGACATGGCCCACTCGTGGATGGCGACGAAGCTCACCTTGTGCTCGGTGTTGGCCTTCTTCATCCTGGCCTCGACCGGGATGAGCCCGGCAAGTTCCTCCGCCGCGATCCGGCGCCGGGTCTTCCCGTCGATGTCGCGCGGTCGGACCGAGTCGAGCATCGCCTCGGTCTGCCCGGTGTGTGGTGATGTCCTTCTTCGACTGTCCCGGAAGCAGTTCCGCCAACAGGGCTCGGAGCCGGTCCACGGTTCGCACCCGACGCCGGCTCAGGGCCTCACGTCGGTCCACCAGCATCCGCAGCGCCTCGAACGCACCGAGGGCCAGCACCCACAAGCCCTCGGTACGCACCGCGACCTTCGCGATCGAGTGCCCGTCGTGGGCGTCGGTCTTGCAGGTGTGCCCGGTGCCGAACAGCCGCACCCGGGCCGCCAGCTTGCTGGGACGTCAACCACGTCTTCGCCGGCCTCCAGCAGCCGCTGCGCCAAAGGTCGCCCGACCCCGTTCGCTCCTTCGACCGCCCAGGTCCTCTCCGGCCACGCCTTGGCGTACGCCAGCATCGCCGCGTAGCCGGGCTTGTCGGTGGTGAACCGGCCCTGGCCAAGCTTGCGCTTACGCTCGTCGACGACCTCGATCGTCGCCGACATCTTGTGGGGATCGACCCCGATGATGATGCGTCCCGTGCTCGTGCTCAACCTGTGCTCGATCCGATGCGGACAGCGAAATGGGCAGTGCCACGACGAGCAGGGCAGTCCCTTCTTGAGCCACGCCTCGCCAGCGGTGACCGGCGGGCCGCAGACCGATGGAGAGCCACACCGGTGACGCTGGTGGGCAGCCGCATAGAGAGCCACCCGCCGAGCACCCGGACCGAGTCTGGCCCAGACACCGGACCTACAGACAATCGTCCAGTAGCCGCGAACGACTCGTTGCCGATCCCTCGCGCGACTATGAAGAAGCGGACTCTGTCGTCGAGGCCAGAAGCCGTCGCGCTCGTCGACCAAGGTCGCTCAGGTCCACCCGGCCCGCATCGGCTGCCGCTGCCAGTCGCGCGGCCAAGTCCAACGCCTCATCCAACTCAGGGCCGGCCATGGCGGCCTCCTGCCCCATGTCACGAAGAATGGTGCCTTCGGTTCTTGAGGCGATCAAGGGGTCGACGACTCCGTCGATCCAGACCCGGGTGCGGCGGCCATCACCGCGTTCCTCGCCGGTGATTCGCTCGAGCGCGAAGATACGATCTGCACGCGCGAACTTGCCGAAGCCCAAGGCCACCATTCGAGTGTCGGACACCACGTGGACATCCTGACACGACCCAGACCACTTCGTCAGGCCCTGCCTCGGGCGGCGGATGGCGGGCGCGAGATGCACAGCCACTGGGGAGGGGCGTCTCTTCGGCACCTGCATGGGGCATCCGACCGGCGGTCAGCTGGTGAGGCGCCTTACACGCCGCCCATGGGCTGCGGTTTCCGGAGAAGAATGAGGGGACGCCGCTTGGCTGCCGCGGTGAACAGCAGGTGTGAAAGTGCCTGACCACCCTGCACGTCCGGACTGTGAGGACGCTCGGAAGAAGTCAGCCGACATGCCCGAACACCGGACGCACTCGGAGGGCCCGGATCCTCCAAGGGTTGCGTCCCAGCGATCCCGAGGAGGGGACTATGAGACGTCGTGTGGTGACGGACGTGCTCGTTGGTGGCACACAGGTACTCGGTGTGACGCTGACGGCACCCCTCGGTCGGCGACGGTACAACCGCTGGGGCGCGACCGATGCGGAGGTCGCCGATCCGATGCCCGGGGACGAGCTGGTGACCCACCCCATGATCGGTTACACCCGGGCGATCTCCATCGGGGCGACACCGGAGCACGTGTGGCCTTGGCTGGTGCAGATGGGTCAGGGCCGCGGTGGGTTGTACAGCTTCGACGGCCTGGAGAACCTCGTGGGCTGCGACATGCACAGCGCCGACCGGGTCCTGGCCGAGTTCCAGGACCTGGGGGTAGGGGACCTGATCCGGCTGGGCCCACCTGGCTACCCGTGCTTCCGGGTACACCACGTCGAGTCCTGCGCTTCATTGGTGCTCGTGGGTGCCGACCCGCGCCCGCCGCACCCCGCCGCGCCCCCGGACTCCACTGCCGGGACTGCGACCTGGCAGTGGCAGCTGCGGCGCACACCGGATGCACGGGGAACGCGACTGATCACCCGCCAACGCCTCACCTATCCGCCGAAGACCGGGCCGAGCGTGATGTGGCATCTGGTGGAGCCTGTCGGATTCGTCATGGAACGACAGATGCTCCGCACCCTCAAGGAACGCGTCGAACGCGGCCAACCGCCGCATCACAGGTCTCCGTGATCAGCATGCCGGTCACGTTGAGTCCGCCAAGGGGGCGTACGAGCAACCGGTGACCGTGTCTCTACCGATGTCGTGGCAGTCACCGGGCGATTCTTCGAGAGATCTTCCGCAACCCGTTCGACGAGGAGCACCGCGCCGACCGCCGTCCCCAGTATCGCTCGACATCCAGAGGAACATCCCTGCCCGTTCCTGGTGTGAAGCCGCCGCAACGGCGGCCGCGGGTCCAACAGCACTCAGCATCTGGGGGCGCGCTTGACCGCCGTATGGCCGCGCGCGTCATCATTCTTGTGACCTCGACAACGGCTTCTCGCTGGGCGCCGAGTGCCTGCCTATTGTGGACAGTGCAGGAGGGACCGGGTCACCGAACCTGTCACGCCCCGAGACCCGCACCACGATGGTCCCCGTACCAGACCATCGAGTGCCGAGCGCGAGACGCGCACCAGGTAGGTGGCGTTCTCCTCCGCGGTCGCCTCGACGACCCGCGCCGACGCGACGTCACACATTGCACAGGGGGCGAGGACCATGAGTACGCATACCACCACCAGGTCGCCAGTGCCGGGGACGGCACCCTCGACCGCACCCGCCGCGCGCAGGCCGACCACGGCGGGCTACTGGGCCGGCGCCCTGGTCGCCGTCTTGGCGACGCTCGGCGCTGTCGCTTGGGGAGCATTCGCGTTCCTGGGTTGGCGAGCCGACGTCGAGAACTTCCCTCGGCTCACGCCGCCGGACACCGCGGTCGTGTCGGTGACCGACACCGGGACCCAGTTCATCTACCTCGAGCACGACCGGTCCACGGCGCTACCGGCGGTGCCCACCGTGACGGTGACTGCCCCGTCGGGAGCGGAGGTTCCGTTGACGGTGTATGGGGGCGAGATGCGCTACGACGTGCCGGGCGTCGCGAACGAGGTCGGCGACGCAGTGCTGACGTTCACGGCCGACCAGACGGGCGCCTACCGCGTCACCGTCGCGGACGCCGACCAGGGCACGACGGTCGCGATCGGCGACAACCTGCTCTGGGGCTGGGGCCCCCAGGTCGTCGGGGTCCTCGCACTTCTCCTGGGCGGCCTGCTCGTCGGCCTGACGTTGGTGGTCATCACGGCGGCCCGCCGCTCAGGGCCGACGAGCTGATCAGAGCTTCGGGGGTTTGATCATGACGAACACAGTCCAACGGTCGACGACCGCGGTGGGGACGCCTCCGCGACCGCAGAAGCGCGGGCGGGCGACAGCACTGGCGGGAGCGCTGCTCGCGGCGGTGGTGCTGGCAGCGGCCGCCGTCGCGGGGATCGTCCCGTTGCGGTCACCGTCCAGCCCGTCCGGGGACGTCGTCGCAGGCTTCTCCCTCGACCGCGCCCAGGACGACCTCGCCGTCGTCTCGGCGACACCACACCCCATGGGAACCGCCGAGCTGGCAGCCGTGGAGGCCTACCTCGTGCAGGAGCTCACGGCGGTCGGTCTCGAACCGCAGGTCGACGTGCAGACCGTCACGATGGCTCCGGACCCACCCAACTCCGTGTGGACCGGCACCGTGCGCTCCATCGTGGCGCGCATCGAGGGCACCGGCCCGGACGCCGACCAGGCGGTCCTGCTTGCCGCCCACCACGACTCCGTTCCAGCCTCGGCCGGTGCGGGGGACAACGGCGCCGGTGTCGTCAGCGTCCTGGCGGCCGTGCGGTCACTGGCCGCCGCGCCACCTCCTCGCCACGACGTCATCGTGGCCTTCGTCGACGGCGAGGAGCACGAGATGCTCGGCTCGTTGGCGCTCGTGGAGTCGGCCGCGTGGATGCACGACGTTCAAGTGGTCGTGAACACCGAAGGCATCGGCAACGCCGGACGAGTCACGCCGGCGCTGACCAGCCCCAACAACGGCTGGGCGCTACGGCAGTACCTGGATGCCGTTCCCTCCCCGGTCGTGTACTCCGCCTTCAGCGCCCCGCTGAGCACCGCGGGTCAGGGTGCCGACCTCGGGCGGTACCAGGAGGTCGTGCCCGCCGGGCTCGAGCTCGTCGTCGTTGGTGGGCTTCCCGCCTACCACGCCGGCACCGACACCGCCGCAGCCATGCACGATGGCACCCTGGCCGAGTACGGCGCCACCGTGGTCAGGCTCGCCCAGCAGCTGGCCGAGGCGGACCTGGCGTCGGTCGAGGCAGCCGACCTCGTGGCGTTCACCGTCGCCGACGGCGTCACAGTGGCGTACTCCTCGACGTGGTCCCTGCCTCTCGCCGTCCTGTCGGCAGTGGCCGTGATCGCGGTGGTATGGCTCGCCAGGCGCCGCGGTCGCGTCGCCGTGCGGAGGGTCGTCCTGTCGTGGCTGGTCCTCGGCCTCGGCGGCCTCGCCGGCGTCCTGGCCGGCACCGGGCTGTGGCTCGCCGCGCGAGCGCTCGACCCGAGGCTGTCCGACGCGCTCAACGGCGGCGCGGACGAGCGCACGGCATACATCCTGGCGGCCGTCGCGGCCGCCCTGGCGGGAGTGCTGCTCGTTCTGTGGCCGTTGCACCGTCGCTTCCTGCCCCTCGAGGTGGTGGCCGGTGGGTTGCTCGGGTGGGGCCTGTTCGCGGTGCTGCTCGCCGCCCGCCTCCCGGGTGCCGCGTATGCCGTGACGTGGCCACTCGTCGCAGCGGTCATCGGGTTCGGGGTCCTCGCCGCACGAGAGCGCTCGGCGAAGGTGACCCTGGCGACGGCGACCCTCGCCGCGCTCCCCGCCGTGCTGCTCATCAGTCCCTTGGTGGCGCTCTACTTCATGCTTGCCGCCCGCTTCGAGATGATGCTGCCCGTGGCCACTCCGCTGCCCATGCTCTGGGTCGTGCTGGCACTCACCCTGGTCGCGCCACTGCTCCTGGCGTCCCGTCCCCGGGTCGGGTGGCGACCTGCAGCGATCACCGGCGCCGCCAGCGTGGTGCTCGTGGCGGTCGGGGCCGTGCTGAGCGCCAGCAGTACCGGACCACGACCGGACCTGCTGGTCTACCGCGCCGATGCCGACGCAGGGACCGCCCGGTGGGTGGCCCTCCCGGAGGAGCTCGACGCCTACACCGGACAAGTGGCGGACGCCGGCTGGACCGCGACGACGTTCGCCCCGTCGCCCTTCCACCAACCCGGTGAGACAAGGACCGCGAGCACCGCTGCCGCGCCGACCGTGCCGGCCGACCGCCTGCCAACACCGGAGGTGACGGTCACGAGCGACGTCACCACACCACACGGACGCCAGATCGCCGTCGACGTCACGGCACCGGCAGGCACCTACGCGGTGACCGTTGACGCCAGCAGCGGCGACGGCATCCGAGGCATTGCAGTGAACGGGAAGGACGTGCCGGCTGCCGTGTCCGGTGTGCCGACGTCGGTGCGCGTCGTCGCCTTCAGCCCCGGGGGGAGCATCCCCGTCACCATCACCGTGCCCGCCGGGGCGCAGGTGGAACTGACCCTCGCGTCATACACCCTCGGCCTGGACGGATCACCGGCCACACAGCTCCAGCCGCGCCCGGACACCCTGACCGCCGCCGCACACGAGGTGCCCGACAGCGTCCTCGTCACCAGGGTCGTCACGCTGCCCTGATGGCGGAGTCATGTTGGAAGCCGACATCGCGGTGGTGCCGCCCTCGGAGTGGCACCAACACCTGCGTCACAGCGCCGAGAGTCAGCGCGCTGCTTCTGCGTCGCGCTCAATGACGTTGCCGGCTCGACGATCGACTCGCCGCCACCGGCGGGTGCAGGCCGTTCAGGTCAACTGCGAGATCTCGAAGAGGTGACCGTCCGGGTCACGCAAGAACGCCCGGATCTCACCACCACGATCGACAGGTGCGGTCAGGAACTGGGCGCCCCGTTCGCTGAGTAGCGCGTAGGTCCGTCGACAGTCATCGACCCGGAAGATGATCTGACCGCTGACCCGGTCAGGATCATCGGGCACGGCCAACGTGACGCTCGGCTTGTCCGGGCTCGGTCCGCCCCCGGTCACCAGCAGCAGCCAGTTCCCCAGCAGGTCGAGCACCACCGACGTCCCCCCGTACTCGCCGTGGACCGAGGCATCCAGAACATCGACGTACCAGTCACGGCTGGCTGCCGCATCGGCCACAACCAGCATGTGCGTCATCGCCCGCGCTTCGAAGCGGTCCATGCCGGCAGAGTACCCACGCCGGACTCCCGGTGACCTCGACCCCGTCCCCTCACTCCCCTGATCCGTCGAAGATGGTGCGAGTGCCGATCGGTTCCAGCGCGGGTCGACCCCGCCGGCACGGACGTGCACGACATCGTCGTTCAGGTCGTCACGGCACACCGGATGGATGGCGCGTCGCCGGCACCACGCCGGACGTCAGGCCGAGGCGAGGGCGGTGAGGGCCCCGCCGTCAAGGCGGAAGCGGGTCCACTCGTCCTGGGCAGCGGCGCCGATCGACTCGTAGAAGCCGATGCTGGGCGTGTTCCAGTCGAGCACCCACCATTCGAGCCGGTGATAGCCCCGCTCGACGCACACGGCGGCCAAGGTCGAGAGCAGCGCCTGACCGAGCCCCGAGCCGCGCTGCTCGGGGGTGACGTAGAGGTCCTCGAGCCAGATGCCGTGCGTGCCCGTCCAGGTCGAGAACGACAGGAACCAGATCGCGCACCCCACTACCTCGCCCTCCACCTCGGCGACGTGGGCGAAGACCCCGGGCATTCCGTGATCCGGGAAGAGTGCCGCAGCGAGGCTCGCGTCATCGGCCTGCACCTCGTGCAGGGCCTTCTCGTAGGATGCGAGCTCGCGAACGAGCCCCACCACCACCGGCACGTCGCTCGGAACGGCGGGGCGGATACGCGGGTCGGCAGACGGCATACCGCTCATCCTTCCAGCCCACCACAATGGACCCATGACGACCACGCGGCGGATCGAGACCTGGCTCACCGACATGGACGGCGTCCTGGTGCACGAAGAGGACCCGATCCCCGGCGCCAGCGAGTTTCTCGAAGCCCTGAAGAACTCGGGCCGTGAGTACCTCGTGCTCACCAACAACTCGATCTTCACGCCGCGGGACCTGCGGGCACGATTGCTGCGCAGCGGGATCGACGTGCCCGAGGAGCGCATCTGGACCTCCGCGCTCGCCACCGCCGACTTCTTGGCCGACCAGCGCCCGGGCGGCACCGCCTACGTGGTGGGCGAGGCCGGCCTCACCAACGCCTTGCACGACGTGGGCTACGTGATGACCGACCGCGACCCCGACTACGTCGTGCTCGGCGAGACCCGCACCTACTCGTTCGAGGGGATCACCAAGGCGGTCAGGCTGATCGAGGCGGGGGCCAGGTTCATCGCGACCAACCCCGACCCCAGCGGCCCCAGCCCCGCCGGCACACTCCCCGCAACGGGGTCGGTGGCCGCGCTGATCAGCACCGCGACCGGCAGCACCCCCTACTACGTCGGCAAGCCGAACCCGCTGATGATGCGCAGCGCCCTCAACCGCCTTGAGGCGCACTCCGAGACGACGGTGATGATCGGCGACCGGATGGACACCGACGTCGTCGGTGGCATCGAGGCGGGCCTGCGCACCGTGCTGGTGCTCACCGGATCGACGCGGCCCGACCAGGTGGAGCACTTTCCCTACCGCCCCACCCGCGTCGTGGACTCCATCGCCGACGTCGTTCCCTTCGTGTCCGAGCGCTCCGTCTCGGACGAGTCGTGAGCGCGCCCGGGCCGATCCACCACCTCGCCGAGCCGGCGCACTGGGACGCGGCACTCGCATCGGGCCGCTACACCCGCTCGACCCTGGGGCGGTCGCTGGAGGAGGAGGGCTTCATCCACTGCTCGACGGCGGCGCAGGTGGCCGGGGTGCTGGGCCGCTACTACGCCGGCTACGTCGGTGACCTCCTCCTGCTCACCATCGACCCCGAGCTCCTCGAGGCGCCGCTGCGCTGGAATGTCGCGAACCCCGCCACGGGGGAGTCGTTCCCGCACGTCTACGGGCCGTTGAACACCTCGGCCGTCGTCGCCACCCGTCGGCTCGTGGCCCCGCACGCCGCCACTCCGGAGAGCCACGTGCTGCGCGCCGAGGGCATCGAGCTCGAGGTGCTCACCACGGGCGCGGCGGTGCGCCGCCTGCGCCTGGTCCACGTGAACCACCCGCTCGAATGGGTCGACGTCGTGCTCGGCCACGAGGACCCCGCCACGTACCGCTTCGAGGGGGGGTACCTCGGGGCGGTCGTCGGCCGGGTCGCCAACCGCCTCGCCGGTGGTCGCTTCACCCTCCACGGCCAGGTCGTCGAGGTGCCGACGAACGAGGGGCCCAACACCCTCCACGGTGGCTACGAGGGCTTCGACCGGGCGACCTGGGCCGTCGAGAGCGCCGACGAGGACCACCTGCGGCTGGCGCTCACGAGCCCCGACGGGGACTGCGGCTTCCCCGGACAGGTCGAGGTCACGGTCACGTACGCGGTCTCGCCCGGTGAGGTGCGCATTGACTACACCGCGACCTCCCGCCGGCCGACGCCCTTCAACGTGACGAACCACTCCTACCTCAACCTCGACGGCGAGGGCGGCGGGCCGGTCGACGACCACGAGCTGCAGGTCGCGGCATCCTCGTTCACTCCCACCGACCCGGACCTGGTCCCGACCGGGGAGATCCGCCCGGTCGCCGGCTCGCCCTTCGACCTCCGCGCCGGTCGACGCATCGGCGACGTGCTGGCCGCGGACGACGAGCAGCTGCGCCACGGGGGCGGGCTCGACCACAACCTCGTGCTCGACGGCGACGGGCTGCGGGTGGCGGCTCGGCTGCAGGGGGCCAGTGGTCGCTCGCTCGAGGTGCTCACCGACCAGCCCGGGCTGCAGGTCTACACCGGCGCGCACTTCGACGACTCGGTCACCGGACCCTCGGGCCGCACGTACGGGCCACGCGCCGGCATCGCGCTCGAGACGCAGGGCTTCCCTGACGCACCGAACCACCCGGGGTTCCCCGACATCACCCTCCGTCCGGGCACCCCGTTCTCCTCGCGCACCATCTGGCGGTTCGGCGCACACCCCCCCTCACCCGTCGAGTGAACAGAACACGCCGTCTCGCCACCTCGACAGGCGGCGTGTTCTGTTCACTCGACGGGGGCAGGGCTCACGGCGTGAGCGCACCCGCCGGCAGGTCGAACCAGCGCAAGTGCTCGAAGTCCTCCGACAGCTCGAACCGTTCACCCTCGAGGTCGGGCGGGATGGCGGCAGCGAGGATCGCCGCACCCTCGCGCAGGTGCTCGGCGAGCAGGTGCTCGCCGCCGACGGCGTCGGAGCGCGGCATCGTGATGCTGCCGTCCGCGCCATACCCGATGTCGCGCAGCCGGATCGGCGGCTCGACGACGCCGTCACGATGGCGCCACATACCGCTCGTGGGCTCGAAGACGTAGTCGCCCAGCAGCCGCCAGCCGTCGCGGGCGACGAGCCGGACCGCGTCGATGACGTAGTCGGCGACCGTGTCCGAGATGAAGTAGTTGAAGTTGACCCGCACCCAGCCCGGCTTGATGCCCTCGCAGCCGCCGGTGATCTCGCGCTCGAACTCGTGCGAGCGCTCGATGTCGATGCCGAGCAACCGGTGGCCGTACGGGCCGGCGCAGGAGCACCCGCCGCGGGACTGGATGCCGAAGAGGTCGTTGAGGACGGCGACGACGTAGTTGTGGTGGAGGTAGCTCCCGGACGGCGCCCGCACGACGAAGGACACGATGGAGAGCCGGGGCGCGTCAAGGTTGCCGAGGATCTCGATGCCCGGTTCCTGCCCCCAGGCCTGCACCGCGCGGGTCAGGAAGCGCTCCTCGTGGGCCCGAATCGTGTCGACGCCCACGGCCTCCTTGAGCTGGAACACCAGACCGGCGCGCACCGACTCGATGATGGCCGGCGTACCACCCTCCTCGCGGTGCTCGGGGTCGGGCAGGTAGGCGTGCCCCTCGGGGTTGACGTAGGCCACCGTTCCACCGCCCGGCACGACCGGGACGCGGTTGGTGAAGAGCTCGCGACGGGCGACGAGCACGCCGGGAGTGGAGGGCCCACCGATGAACTTGTGCGGCGATAACACGATGGCGTCCTTGTAGGCCGCGGGGTCACCACCGGGCGGCGCCGTCATCTCGATGTCGACGTAGGGGCCCGCGGCCGCGAAGTCCCAGAAGGCCAGGGCCCCGTGCGCGTGCAGGAGGGAGGAGATGCCCGCCGTGTCGGACACGATGCCCGTGACGTTGGAGGCGGCGCTGAACGAGCCGATCTTCAGGGGGCGCGCGGCGTACTCCTCGAGGCGCTCGCGCAGGTCGTCCTGGCAGACCCCGCCGTCGGGGTCCTGGCGGATGGCGACGACATCGGCGATCGACTCCCGCCACGGGATCTCGTTGGAGTGGTGCTCGTACGGACCGATGAAGACGACGGGCCGCTGGTCGGCGGGGATCTGGTCGGTGAGGTGCCACCGATCCTCGAGCGTCGAGGGAACCCGCAGCCCCAGCACCCCGATGAGCTTGTCGACCGCGCCGGTACAGCCGGAGCCGGCGAAGAGCACGACCGTGTCGTCGTCACCGTGCACGGCATCCTTGATGATCGCCCGGGCGTCCTCGCGCAGCCTCGTAGTCTGCAGCCCGGTGCCGCTGGACTCCGTGTGGGTGTTGGCGTAGCTCGGCAGCACCTCCTCGCGGATGAAGTCCTCGATGAAGGTCAGCGCACGCCCGGATGCCGTGTAGTCGGCGTAGGTCACCCGCCGCGGACCGTAGGGCGTCTCCATGACGTGGTCCTCGCCGATGACCGACTCGCGGATCGTCGCGAGCAGCGCCTCTCGTGGGTCGGGCTTGGGGTTCTCCGTGGCCATGGGACCAGCGTCCCACGAACGCGCCGGGTCCGGAGGGGGTCCGCGTCCAACCCCACAGGCAGAATTGCACTGCCGTGCACATGGTGACGTACCGTGGTCGCGTGACCACCACGACCGGTGCCGACCCGGTGCGTCGGAGCAAGCGCGACACGACACGTGACGCGCTCTGCGATGCCGCCTACTCCGTGGTCCGCGACGCGGGAATGGAGGGCCTGACCGCGGACGCCGTCGCCGACCGGGCCGGGGTCTCCCGCCGCACCTTCTTCAACCACTTCCCTTCCGTCGAGTCGGTGCTGACGACCAGCCTCGACGACTTCTTCGCCTCGGTGGGCGCCCGGCTGGAGGCCCGCCCGGCCGATGAGCCGGTGCTCGACAGCGTGCAGTCGGTGGTCACCGAGGCCGGTGACGACGCCCTGGTCGAGAGGATCGCGGTGCTCGCCGCGGCCGGCGAGGCCTCCCTGCACGCTCGCGGGCTGATCCTCGTGCACCTGCACGAATGGCTCGAGTGGCTCGAGGGCTGGTTGCGCAGGCGCCTCGGCCCGGAGCCGTCGGACCTCGTGGTCGCGAGCCTCGCCTCGGTCCTGGCTGCCGTCACCGAGGCGGCCTGGCGGGTGTGGTGGCGCTCCCGGCGCCACGAGACGGATGCAGCCGTCGACGAGCACACCTCTCTCGCAACGTCCTTCACCGAAGCCATCGACCTGCTGCGGACCGGCCTCGACCCGTCCCTCCTGTCCGCGCCACCCGCCACCTCCACGTCCACCACCCTCGCTCCCCCCTCTCACACCCCCTCCACGCCCGACCCCACCTCACCCGCACCCTCCCCACGCGACGCCTGACGTCGCGCACCCCCGGAAGGCTCCATGTCCTCGCTCCTGCACCGCCTCGGCCGCTGGTGCGCCACGCATGCCTGGCGCACCATCGGGCTCTGGCTCGTCCTCCTCACCGCCGCGGGCGCCCTCGCCGGCACTGTCGGGCAACCCCTGACGGACAAGGTGTCGATCCCGGGCACCGACTTCGAGAAGGTCCTGGCCCAGCTCGGCGACGAGGTGCCCGAGGCCGCTGGAGGAGTGGGCACGATCGTGCTCGAGAGTCCAGACGGTGCCTTCACCGACGACCAGCGGACCGCCATCGACGACGCCTTCTCCGCCTGGGGCGACGTTCCCCACGTGGCCCGCGTCAACGACCCCTTCGCCGCGCAGGAGCAGATCGACTCCTCGAGCACCGACCTGGCCGCCGCCGCGGCGCAGATCGAGGACGGCCAGGCCCAGCTCGACGCCGGGAACACCGAGCTCACCGCGGCACGAGCCCAGCTCGAGGCCGGAGAGGCGTTGCTCGCCCAGCTCCGGGACGCCGACCCGAACGACCCCGCCATCGCGCCGCTCGAGGCACAGCTGGAGCAGGGACGTGCCCAGCTCGAGGAGGGTGAGGCGCAGGCCACCCAGGGTGCCGTCGACCTCGCCGACGCGCGCGAGCAGCTGGCCGACGGCGAGGCCGTCGCCGCGGCGAGCCAGGGCACGCGACTGGTCAGTGAGGACGGCCGGTATGCCGTGGTGCAGGTCCAGTTCGACACCGACGCCCAGTCCGTGCCGGTGGAGGACCGGGCCCAGATCCCCGCCGTCGGTGACCCGCTCCTGGATGCCGCGGGCGTCACCGCGTACTACAGCGTGGAGATCACCCAGGACACCTCCATCGTCGGACCGGGCGAGATCCTCGGCCTGACCGTGGCCGTCCTCGTGCTCGTCGGGGTGCTCGGGACCCTCGTGGCCGCAGGACTCCCGTTGTTCGTCGCACTGCTGGGCGTCGGGGTGGGCCTCGGCGGAGCCGTCGCGCTGACCGCGTTCGTCGACCTCAACTCCACGACACCGGCGCTGGCCCTCATGCTCGGGCTGGCCGTCGGCATCGACTACGCCCTCTTCATCGTCAACCGCCACCGGAACCAGCTCCTCCGCGGAGACGGTCTCGTCGACTCGATCGCGTTGGCCGTGGCGACGGCGGGCAGCGCGGTCGTCTTCGCAGGAGCCACGGTCGTCATCGCGCTGGCCGCCCTCGTGCTCTCCGGCATCCCGATCCTGGCCCAGATGGGTCTGGTCGCTGCCGCGACGGTTGCGCTGACCGTCCTCGTGGCGGTCACGGTGAGCCCGGCCGTGCTGCGACTCATGGGCGCTCGGGTGCTCTCCCGGAGGGCCTGGCGCGCAGCCGGCTACCGGACCCCCGGTGACGCGGCGTCGCGGGTGCCGTCCCACGCCCAGGGCGAGGACGAGGAGCACGGGGGCTGGTACGTGCGCATGGTCACCGCGAAGCCGTGGCTCACCGTGCTCGGTGTCGTGGCGCTGCTCGGCGCCGTCGCCCTCCCGGCGACGCAGCTCCAGCTCGGACTGCCCGACGGTGGCAGCGAGCCGGCCGGCACGAGCGCCAACACGGCCTACACGACGATCGCCTCGGAGTTCGGCCCGGGCGTCAACGGACCCATCGTCGCGGTGGCGACGCTCCCGGCGACCGACCAGACGCGCACCGACGCCGAGGTCCTGCACGAGCAGGCTCGAATCGCTACCGCCCTCACCGAGGTGGAGGGCGTGTCCAGCGTGGTGCCGTTCGGGGTCAGCGAGGACCGCGAGACCCTGGCGTTCCAGCTGGTGCCCACGACGGGCCCGGCCGACCCCCGGACCGTGGAGACCCTCAGCGCGATCACGCTGCGCGGGGACCTCCTGGAGCGCTACACCGACACCGAGATCGGCCTCACCGGGGCCACCGTGGCCAACGTCGAGATCTCCGAGCGGCTCGGTGCCGCGCTCCCGGCCTACCTGGCCGTGGTCGTCGGCCTGTCCCTCATCATCCTCATGCTCGTCTTCCGCTCCATCGTCGTGCCGGTGGTGGCGACCGCGGGCTTCCTGCTCTCGGTGGCCGCGGCCTTCGGCGCCACGGTCGCGGTGCACCAGTGGGGGTGGCTCGGTGGTGTCTTCGACGTCACCCAGCCCGGGCCGTTGCTCTCGTTCATGCCGATCATCCTCATCGGGGTGCTCTTCGGCCTGGCCATGGACTACCAGATGTTCCTCGTCTCGGGGATGCACGAGGCGCACGCGCACGGCGAGGACTCCCGCACCGCCGTGCGGACGGGCTTCGTCCACGGCGCGAAGGTGGTCACCGCCGCCGCGGTCATCATGACGTCCGTCTTCCTCGGCTTCGCCTACAGCCACCTCGTCATGGTGCGGCCGATCGGGTTCGGCCTCGCCGTGGGTGTCCTCGTCGACGCGGTCCTCGTGCGCATGACCCTGACCCCCGCCCTCATGCACCTGCTGGGCGACCGCGCGTGGTACCTCCCGAGGTGGCTGGACCGGCTGCTCCCGGACCTGGACGTCGAAGGCGTCACGCTGAGTGAGCGGCTCACCGCCCGGGCCGCCGAGGGGGATGCCGAGCAGGCTGCCCCCGCAGCCGTCTGACCCAGCCGACGGCAGTGATGTATCCCCCGGGGCCGCTCCCGCGTCCAAGGAGGTGAGCGGCCCCACCGGGGGGTCGACACCGAAGGAGAACAGCAATGAACCCCAACGTCGGACGCACCGACAAGATCGTCCGCCTGGTCCTCGCCGCCGCGGCCGTCGTCGTCTCTCTCCTCATCGGGCTGACGAGCGTCCTGGGCATCGTGCTGCTCGTCGTGGCGGCCATCCTCGCCGTCACGGCCTTCACGGGCTTCTGCCCCATCTACCGCGCGCTGGGCATGAGCACCGACGACAAGCGGGCCGAGGCCGACGCCCTCTAGGTTCGGCTCATGGCCCTCGACCCGGACGACCTCACCGCGGAGGTCCCGGGCCTCGTCCGGTACGCCGTGTACCTCACCCGCAGCAGGGCTGACGCCGACGACCTCGTCCAGGACACCCTCGAGCGCGCGCTCGCGAAGCGGTCGTCGTTCCGCGGTGAGAGCTCGCCGGCCACCTGGCTGCACCAGGTGATGCATCGTCGGTTCCTCGACACCGCGCGCCGCCGCACCCCGGAGCCGACCCCTGACGAGGAGCTCATGGCCCGGGTCGAGGCGGCGTGGCGTGACGACGCCTACACCGTCGACCCCGACGTCGTGGTCGCCCGGGCCGAGGTGCACGACCACCTGCTCGACGCCCTCGTCCACCTGCCCGTGGTCATGCGGTCGGCCGTCGTGCTGCACGACGTGCAGGGGCTGACCTCGGCCGAGGTGGCCAGCGTGCAGGGCGTCGGTCTCCCCGCCGCGAAGCAGCGTCTGCGGCGCGGGCGCGCCCTCCTCGTGAGCCTGCTCGCCGACGACGAGGACCGCCGCAGGGCCATGAAGGGAGTACCGATGCGCTGTTGGGACGCTCGCTCGATGGTCGGCGACTACCTCGACGACGAACTCGGCGTGAGGGACCGGGGGCTGCTCGAGAGCCACCTCGCCTCGTGCCCGACCTGCCCCGGCCTCTTCGCGAGCATCGTCGGGGTGACAGCCGCCGTCGGCCGCCTCCGCGACCCGGACTCCGTGGTGCCCCCGGAGCTGGCGGCTCGCCTGCGTGACAGCGCGGGCCCGGCCAGTGCCGGCTAGCGGGGCACAGGGCTCCAGGGCAGGGTGCCGGGTCGCGCGATGAGCTGGGTCAGCAGCTCCACGGCCCGGTCCGCCGCAGGGTTCGGCGACCCGGGGTCGTGGACCACCGCGGCCAGGTGGCGGACCGGTGCGGGGGCGGACAGGGCGACCTGGGTGACGGATGCCGGCAACGTCACCGCTGCGAGACCGGGCAGCACCGAGACGCCGATGCCTGCCGCCACGAAGCTCATCGCGGTGTAGTGGTCCTGCGCCTGTACGGTGAACCGGGGCCGGAAGCCCGCCGCGCTGCAGGCGGCGACGACGAGGCGGTGGCCGACCGACCTCGGGTAGTCGTTGCTCACCCAGGTCTCGCCTCGCAGGTCGGTCAGGGCGATCTCGGCCCGGTCGGCCAGCACGTGGGTGTGCGGCACGATCGCGACGAACTTGTCCTCGGTGAGGTCGTAGCGCCGGTAGCCGGTGGGCAGGGCGGTGTCCGGGGGGTCGATGACGAGGTCGATGTCGGGGCGCGCTCCGCGCTGGTCGACCTCGTTGAGGACCAGCTCGAGGACGAGGTCGGGGAACTCCGTGGTCAGCCGCTTGACCAGGGTCGGCATCCACACCGCACCGGCCGAGGCGAAGTACCCGATCGACAGGCGACCCGAGCGGCCGTCCCGCAGGTCGGCGACCACCTGGTCGAGCCGGCCCCACTGGCTCATCACCTCGTCGCTCTGGGCGTCGAGGACGAGCGCCGCATCCGTGGGAGTGATGCCCCGGCCGGATCGCTGGAAGAGGGTCAGCCCCGTCTCCCGCTGCAGGGCCGCCAGGTGCTGGCTGACCGCCGAGGAGGTCATCGCGAGGTTGTCTGCCGCGGCCTGGACCGAACCGCTCGCGACGACGGAGCGGAAGACGCGCAGCCGGTGGGGGTCGAGCACCCAACAACAGTACAGTAGAACTTAACTACTGATAAGTAGCGTCACGTTGTGCTACATGGTTGAATCCGCGATCATTGATGGCATGAACACCGCACACCTGTCCCTGAACAAGGCCCGTCGCCTCGCCCACTCCCTCCGCACCAGCCACCAGGCCGGCCGCAGCTGGAACCAGAACGTCGAGCGCGACCTCACCCGCGAGGCCCACGAGCTCCACATGCTCTCGCAGGCCACCGCACCTCGGGTCATCTGAGTCCTCCCCCCGGGGGATCCGCAGCACCTCCTGACCCTCACGCCACCACGTGGCGGAGGGTCAGTGTCGTCCCCGGGCTCGCCGCCTCGAGCTCCGCGCGCTGGGCGAGATAGAGCTCGGCGCACGCCACCGCGTCGGTGAGAGCCTCGTGACTCCGGTAGAGGGGGAGGCCCAGACGCTCTCGCGCGCGGGACAGGCGAAGGCTCCCCGGGGCCGGCTCGCTCCCCCACCCCGTCGAGACGGCGCGTCGTTCGAGGTCGAGGGTGTCGACGGCGCTGCACGCCATGTCGGCACCCCACAACCGCTCGCACGCCGCTCCGAGGAAGCCGGTCTCGATCGTCGCGTAGTGGGCGAGGAGCACTCGCCCCCTCAGGGCAGCGAGCACCGTCGCGACCACCTGGGAGAGAGGGAGGCCGGCCGCCAGGTCGTCGTCGGTCAGACCGTGCACGGTGGCGCTCTGTCCCACGCCACGCGCACCGGCACCGTCGGCGACGACGATTCGGCGTGCCGTGTCGAGCCGGACGTCCCCGCCGTCGACGTCGACGAACCCGACGGACAGGACCGCATCGGTCCGAGGATCCAGGCCCGTGGTCTCGATGTCGAGGGCCAGCAGCCCCAGCTGGTCGAGGGGGGTGTCCCTCGGGGGAGGGCCGGTCTCGAGGAATGCCCGGAGTGGCCCGGGCGCCGCGCGACGCAGGGCCCGTGCCCTCGCCCGGTCGTTGCCCGCCCCGCGCCGGAACAGCCTCACGAGACGTAGTGCAACGGGTAGCTGTGCGCGAGGACCCCCTGCGCGGTGCGGACGATGCCGAACGCCTCGCGCAGGTGTCGCCGCTCGACGGTCGAGAGGTCGGCGGGCGCGACGAAGTTGTCGACCGGCTTGTCGAGTCGCACCTGCGCCGCCTGGTGGCGCAGCCGCACGTAGGAGATGAGCTCGTAGGCGTCGCGCAGGTCGTGGGCCCGCTCCGCACTCAGCAGGCCCGCCTCGCTGGCGTCCTGGATCCGGGTGCGGGTGTTGACCGCGGGGCTGCCGATGGACAGCGCCAGCACCCGCGCGAGGTCGACGACCGCGCCGATCCCTCCGCGTTTCATGTCCAGGGCGTTCCGGTGCTCACCCTCGCGCTCGAGCACGAACCCGCGGAAGAACCCCAGGGGCGGCTCGTTGGCGACGGCGTGCTTGGCCAGCTGCGCCAGGAACCGACGGGACCCGGGGGCGGCGCGCAGCATCTCCTCTCGGACCCGAGCGGCCAGGCTCTCGTCGCCGTGCACGGCTCGCATGTCGAAGAAGATGCTCGCCCCGAGCACCGCATCGGGCACGGGCTTGCCGAGCCAGGTCGCGAACGTGCGATGCCACTGCGTCACCGAGCCGCGCAGCTCCGGGTTGGTCGCCATGACGTCGCCGACACACCGCGGGTACCCGCACTCCACGAGGGCGGTGGTCACCCGCTCGGCGAGGGCCGCGAAGTAGTCCGCGTGCTCGGGCCCCGCGGAGTCGTCGAGGATCAGGGCGGTGTCCTGGTCGGCCGCCAGGGCCTGCTCGAGTCGGGCCCGGGAGCCGAGCGCCACCCAGCAGTAGGGGACCGGTGGCCCGCCCAGCTCGGCCTCGGCCAGGACGAGCAGGCGGCGCACCACGGCATCCCCCACCGCCGTGACGACCCTGCCGATGTCGTCGGCCGACGCATCCTGCTCGACGAGGGCGAGGGCCACCTGCGGCAGCTTGCTCGAGACGCGGGAGACACCCGCGGCGTCAGCCTGGCGTGCCACGTCACCGACGAGGTACACCGGGTTGTCCTGCTCCAGCCGCAGCAGGTCGGTCGCCGTGACGACGGCCACCGGCCGGTTCCCGGCGTCGACGATCGGCAGGTGATGGATGCCGCGGGCGACCAGCTCGAGCAGGACCTCGAACGCGAGGATGTCGCTGCGACCGGTGACCGGGTCGGCGGACATCACCTCGGAGACGGGAGAGGTCGGGTCGAGGCCGACCGCCAGGACCCGCGATCGCAGGTCCCTGTCGGTGACGATGCCCACGAGCCGCCCCTCGTCCATCACGAGCAAGGACGACACCCGGTGCTCCGTCATCGTCACCGCGGCCTCGCGCACCGTGGCGCCGCTCGTCACCGCCACGGGTTCGCGGGTGATGAGGTCTGCGACCCTCGCCTTGAGGATCGGGTTGCCGGTGGCGGAGACCTGGAGAGAGGAGACGGCAGCGCCCATCCGGTTGGCCCGCTGGGCGTCGAAGAACGCGTCGACGTCGGGGTGCTCGGAGCGCAAGCGGGCGAGGACCTCGCCCGGCACGAGAAGCACGAGGCTGTCCTCGATGGCGGTCACGGACACCGACGAGGCCGTCCCGCTGCGCAGGGAGGAGGCCCCGAAGGTGGCACCTGCCGCACCGCGGTCCACGAGTACCCCGTTCGCGTCCCTCACCTCCGCCGCTCCGGAGCGGAGCACGACGAGGTGCGGCACGGTCTCACCCCGGGGAAGCAGGACCGACCCCCGCCGGTAGTAGCGGATGGTCAGCAGCGGGGGCAGGCCGTCGAGCTCGGCTCGCGGGAGCATGTCGAACGGCTCGTGCGCCGCAAGGAAGTCCCGGATCTCCGCCAGCTCGACATCCATGCCCATGACCCGATCCTTGCAGGCGAGCCGGTGCGAGGGCCCGCTCGCTCGGATCGGAGCGGCCGGGCGTACAGGACACGCGACGAGCGGCGTCCCCGCCCGACGACTAGGTCGAGGCGCGCACGACGAGGTGGGTGGGCAGGAGGGTGAGTTCGGGAACCTCGAGGCCCGCCAGCCGGTCGACGAGGAGACCGGCCATGACGCGGCCCATCTCCTCGACGGGCTGGGCCACGGTGGAGAGCTCCGGGTGGGTGTGCCGGCCGACCGGGGCGTTGTCGAACCCGATGACCGCCACCTCCTCGGGCACGCCGACCCCGAACTCGTGGAGCACCCGGAGCGCCCCGGCCGCCATGGGGTCCGAGCCCGCGAAGACGGCATCCAGCGGGTCGCCCTCCAACAACTCACGCATGGCGCGCTCCCCGCTGCGCTCGCTGTAGTCGCCGGCCGCGACGGGGACCCCCGACCTGTCGAACCCTGCGCGCTCGAGGGCACCGAGGGCTCCCTCGAGGCGGTCCCGACCCGATGCCATGTCCTGGGGTCCCGCGATGATACCGACCCTGCGCCGACCGGTCCGGAGCAGGTGCTCGACGGCCAGGCGCCCGCCCGCCTCGTTCTCGATGTCGACCACGCACGAGAGCCGCGCGCTCGGCGGACGTCCACCGACCACGGTCGGCACCCCCCGGGCCGCGAGCTGCTCAGGCAGGTCGTCATCGGCGTGCAGCGAGAGCAGCAGCACGCCGTCGACGTGCTGGTCGGTGAGGTACGCCGC
Source organism: uncultured Actinomycetota bacterium (assembly GCA_963730365.1). GTDB lineage: Bacteria > Actinomycetota > Actinomycetes > Actinomycetales > Dermatophilaceae > Fodinibacter. The sequence goes on from CAVSRM010000010.1 coordinate 233,105, forward strand.
GACCCGGGAACGGTCGCGCTCACTGCCCGACATCGCGAGGAGGAGCTGGTACGGCGAGGCCGAGAGCCGCTCACTGATCCCCCGCACGGTGGCAGCGAAGAAGGGCTCCCCGAAGAGGCGTTCGCCGGTCTCGGAGACCACCAGGGCGATGGTGTCGGTGCGGCGGGTCACGAGCGAACGGGCCGCTCGGTTGGGCACGTAGCCGAGTGCCTCGACCGATGCCAGGACAGCTGACCGCGCCTGGGGGGACACCTGCATGGACCCGTTGAGGACCCGGGATGCCGTGCCCCGACCCACGCCGGCGTGGCGGGCGACCTCGTCGAGGGTGGGCCTGGTTCCCGTGCCGAGACCGGGTTCCCGGACGGCCCCGGCACGGGGACCAGGCGAGGCGGAGGGCGTGTGCCCGGTCGAGGACCGGTGCGTGCTCCCATCAATGGGAGCGCTCCCATGTGCCACGTCCCCAGTATCAGGCGGTCGAGGCGCATCGCGTCACGGGGACGACCCGATGTGTCCGAACCGTGATCGAAAAGGGCCCGGGGTCGGGTCAGCCGGTGACGACCTCGCCGCCGGCCGACTGCCAGGCGCCGATGCCCCCGCCGAGGTGGAAGGCCTCCTCGAACCCGAGGTCGGTCATCTCCGCCACGGCCGTGGCCGACCGGTTGCCCGAGCGGCAGTACACGGCATACGGGGCCGTGGGGTCGAGCTGTGCCACGGAGGCCGCGAAGGTCGGGCTCGACACGTCGATGTTGATCGCGCCCGGAAGGTGGCCCTCGGCGAACTCCGCCGGGGTGCGCACGTCGACGACCGTCGTGCCGGGGCGCTTCAGGGCGGCAGCGAAACCGGCGGCGTCGAGCTCGGCGCCGGCGGCGGGGCCAGCCTCGGCGACCGTGCCGGCGGTGACGCTGACGTCCGGTTCGCTGGAGCACGCGGTGAGGCCCCCGACGGCCAGGACGGCGGCGACGAGGGCGGTGGCGACGCGGGCGGGGCGGATGATGCTCATGGGTCTCCTCGACTCTTGGGCTGGTTTGCTCTCCGGAAATATACCCCCTAGGGTATAGGTTGAACCCGCCGACAGCGAACCGATCTCTCGAAGGAGAGCCGTGATCTTCACCCAGTACTACCTCGACTGCCTCTCGCAGGCCTCCTACCTCGTCGCCGACGAGGGCACCGGTCAGGCCGTGGTGGTCGACCCCCGGCGCGACGTGGCGGAGTACGTCGACGACGCTCGCGCGCGCGGCCTGACGATCGTCGGGGTCATCAACACCCACTTCCACGCGGACTTCCTCTCCGGCCACCTCGAGCTGGCCCGCGAGACCGGCGCCTGGATCGGCTACGGCGAGGCGGCCCGCGCCGACTTCCCCGTGCGCCACCTCGCCGACGGCGAGCGCATCTCGCTCGGGGACGTGACGCTCGAGGTGATGGCCACCCCCGGCCACACCCCGGAGTCGATCTCGCTCCTCGTCTTCGAGCGTGCGGACGACGAGGTGGCCTACGGCGTGCTCACCGGTGACGCCCTGTTCATCGGCGACGTGGGGCGCCCCGACCTGCTCGCCTCCGTCGGGGTCACGGCCGAGCAGCTGGGCCGGATGCTCTACGACTCGATCCAGAACCGCCTGATGGGGCTGCCCGACGCCGTCCGGGTCTTCCCGGCCCACGGCGCGGGCTCGGCCTGTGGCAAGAACCTCTCGACGGAGCGACAGTCGACGATCGGCGAGCAGCGCGCGTTCAACTACGCCTGCCAGCCGATGAGTGAGGCCGAGTTCCTCGACGTCGTGACCGAGGGGCAGCCCGCCGCTCCGGCGTACTTCATCTTCAACGCGACCCTCAACAAGCAGGAGCGCGGCCTGCGCGACCTGGACGCGAGCGTTCCGGCCCTCGACGACGCCGCGGTCGAGGCCGCGCTGGCCGCTGGTGCGGCCGTGCACGACGCCCGCGACGTGCAGGAGTTCGCCGCGGGCCACCTGCGCGGCTCGGTCAACGTCCCGGCCGACGGCCGTATGGCGGAGACCGTCGGCATGGTGTTCACCCCCGAGCAGCGGGTGGTCGTCATCGCTCCCGAAGGCCAGGAGCAGGAGGTCGCGACCCGCTTCGCCCGGATCGGCTTCGACCACGTCGTCGGGTACGTCGCCGACCCCGAGGCCTACTTCCTCACCCACGAGCACCAGGTGGAGCGCGCGAGCCGGCTGACGGTGGCCGAGGCCGACGAGGCCTTCGACCGCACCGACGTGCAGGTCGTCGACATCCGCAACGCCGGCGAGGTCACCTCCGGTGGCGTTCCGGGCGCGGTGCACATTCCGCTCGCCGAGCTCGCCGCACGGGCCACCGAGCTGGACCCCAGCCGGCCCGTCGTCACGTACTGCGCCGGCGGCTGGCGCAGCAGCGTCGCCTCGAGCCTGCTCCGCAGCGAGGGCTTCGCGGACGTCTCCGACATCCTCGGCGGCTACGGAGCCTGGGAGAGGGCCCACGCCATCGCGTCCTGACCCGACCACAGCACCGCCACCGCCCTTCCGCAGCCCAGCTCCGGGAGGGCGGTGGCATTCTGGTCCGGTGCGAGCCCTGACCTACGCGGCCTTCGGCGCCCCGCTGGAGGTCATCGAGGTCGCCGACCCGAGTGCACCTCCGGGCGGGGCGGTCGTGCGTGTCGTGGCGAGTGGCCTCTGCCGCAGCGACTGGCACGGCTGGATGGGCCATGACAGCGACATCACGATGTTCCCGCACGTGCCGGGCCACGAGCTGGCCGGGATCGTCGAGTCCGTCGGCGCCGGCATCGACCCGTCCTGGGTCGGCCGACCGGTCACCTCGCCGTTCGTCATGGCCTGTGGCGAGTGCACCGTGTGCCGCCACGGTGACGGCCAGGTCTGCCCCCGGCAGCGGCAGCCCGGCTTCACCGACCCCGGATCGTTCGCCGAGCGGGTCGTCGTGCACGCCGCCGGCACCAACCTCGTCGCCCTCCCCGAGGGTCTCGACCCCCGGACCGCTGCAGGCCTCGGATGCCGTGTCGCCACGGCCCACCGCGCCGTCGTCGCGAGGGCCCGGGTCGGCGATGGCGAGGCCGTCGTCGTCCTCGGGTGCGGTGGGGTGGGGCTGGCAGCCGTGGCCGTGGCCAGGTCGCGGGGGGCACGCGTGTGCGCCGTCGACGTGGACCCGGGAGCGCGGGCGCGGGCGTCGGAGCACGGCGCGGACATGGCCCTGGACGGTGCGCTGCCCGAACCGCGGCTCGTCAAGGCCGTGAACGCCTGGGCCGGCGGTGGGGCAGACGTGAGCATCGACGCCCTGGGTTCTCCCCAGACCTGCCGGGCCGGCATCCTCTCCCTCGGTCCGCGCGGACGGCACGTGCAGGTCGGGTTGCTCCCGCCGGCCGCCGGCCTCGCCGACGTGCCGATGGAGCGGGTGATCAGCCGGGAGCTCGACGTGCTCGGCAGCCACGGGATGGCAGCGAGCGACTACCCCGCCTTGCTGGACGACGTGGCCACCGGCAGGCTCGACCTCCCGGGTCTCCTTGCGCCGGGCGGGCCGCTCGGGCTCGCGGAGGCCGGCGCGGCGCTGGCTGCCATGGGGACGTCACCCTCACGAGGCATCGTCATCGTCGACCCCTCGCGGTAGCGGACGCCAGGGGGACGGCACCAGCACGGGGCATCGTCATCGTCACCCGTCGCGGTGGCGGACGCCAGGGGTCGTCCCACCGTCACAGCACCCTCAGGGCAGCAGCTGGCGCACGAACTCACGGTCACCGAGCAGCTCGAGCCGTCGCCACAGCACCGAGCCGGGCACCGCCTGGCTCGCGTGGCACGCCACGGCGCGCAGCTGACGCTCTCGATCGACCCTCACCTCGACCAGCGTGTCCGGCCGATAGCCCGCGAAGGCGGCTCCGTGCTCGGCGCGGAGCACGTCGCTCACCGGCAGGGGGAGGGCCCAGCCGAGCACCGGCATCCCGTGCCGGCCGGCGACCGAGATGGCCGCCTGCGACGCTGCCCGGTGGTCCGGGTGGCCGGTCACGCCGTCGAGCGGGTCGAAGACGAGGATGCCCTCGGGATCGAGGGATTCCACGGCGCGTTCGACTGCCGCCTCGAGGGCCGGCTGGACACCCGCCAGAGCACCGTCCGGGTGGCTCAGCAGGGTCGTGCTGGCCACCCCCAGCTCGGCGGCCGCCGCGCGAAGCTCGGCGTCGCGCAGGACCGAGAGGTCCTCGGAGTCGGCGCCCAGTGTCGACGCCTCTCCTCGGGTGAGGCAGAGCACCGAGACCTCGGCACCGTCTCGCCCCCACCGGTCCACCAGCGCCCCGAGCGCGAACGACTCGTCGTCGGGGTGGGCCACCACCGTGAGGACCCGGCGCCAGGCCGGCAGCGCCGACCGCCCTGGGTCCAACCGTCTCGAGTGCCCGGCTCCGGCGCCCACCGAGTCCGTCATCTCAGCCCTCCGGCACGCAGATCTGGCCGCGAGCCGCCGCCCGCAGGGTGAGGGCCGAGACGACCACGACGAGGACGGTCGTCAGGGCGAGGAGCCCGATGGCCACCACGTCGTAGACCATGCCCGGCAGGGCGGTCATCGCGATGGCCGCCGCGGCGGCCGCGGCCAGCGGGAACGTGTAGGCCCAGTAGGGCAGCGCGAACGGGATGCGTCGCAGCCGGCCGACCTGGGCGGCGAGGAGCACGACGAACATCATCGCCGCGGCGTACAGCACCCGCGTGACGGGGTCGCCCACGGTGCCGCCGAGCGCCACCCACGACAGAAGGGCAACGGATGGGGGCGCGATGAAGATGGCGATGGTGGGCAGCAACTTCTCCGGCAGCTCGGTGTCGTGCACGAGGACTCGTTGGAGCAGCAGGGGCAGCAGCCCAAGCCAGAAGATCACGCCCACCCCGAAGGCGAACCAGGCCAGCTCGACCGAGCCCAGCTCCGGCGCGGCGAGTGGCGTGACGACATTCCCGACGACGGGGATCAACCATGCGGGCGTCACGTGCGACCCGAGGATGTCGGCGCGGTCGAACCAGGCGCTCATCACCACCGCCGTGGCGACCAGGTGGCCCACCGCCCCCAGCCACCAGAAACCGCGGGCGAGGGCGGGCGCGACGTCCTGACCAGCGGTGGCCAGGACGAGCAGCCCGATGGTGATGGTGGGCGCGAAGGCCATCCGGACGGGGTGCCGCAGCTCGGCCCGGGCCGCCTCCGGGTATCTCACCCACTTCAGGACGTAGAGCACGCCCACCACGGCGAACGCCGCCGCCGCGGCCGCGAGGAAGGTGAGCGCGGGCCACTGCGGCAGGTCCCACACCGCGGCGGCGCGCCGCCAGGCGAGGGACACACCGCCCAGGCCCATCACGGCAGAGAAGAGCGTGATGGGCAGGTGCTCGATCCGGGGCGCAGCGACGGCGGGGGCAGCCGACCGGGCGGGCGCCGTCATGACGCGACGCGGATGGCCGCCTCGACGTCGTCGGCCGGCAGGTCCTTGGTGCAGAAGAACCAGTCGACGCACTCGACGCCATCGACGTCACCGTCCATCCGCTCCTTCGCGGTGCCACAGGAGCCGGCCGGCGGGACGATGACTCGCTCGCCGGGGCGCCAGTCGGCCGGGGTCGCGACGTCGAAGGCATCGGCCGTGCGGAGCGCCTTGACCACGCGCAGCAGCTCGTCGAAGTTCCGGCCGAGGCTCAGGGGGTAGTAGATGATCGCGCGGATGACTGCCTTGTCGTCGATGACGAACACGGCCCGCACGGCCTTGGTGGTGTCCTCGCCGGGCATGATCATCCCGTACTTGCGAGCGACGTCCATCGAGATGTCCTCGATGAGGGGGAAGGTGACCTCGACGTCCTCCATGTCGCGGTAGACGATCCGGTCCTTGATCGTGCGCAGCCAGGCGATGTGGCTGTAGAGGCCGTCGACCGAGAGCCCGACGAGGTCGGTGCCGTAGGCCGCGAACTGCTCCTCCATCGTGGCGAATGTCATGAACTCGCTCGTGCACACCGGGGTGAAGTCCGCCGGGTGGGAGAACAGCACCACCCACCGCCCCGCGTAGTCACCGGGGAAGGAGATGTCTCCCTGGGTGGTCTTCGCGGTGAACGCCGGCGCCGGGTCGCCGATGCGGGGCATTGCCGGGGTTGTCGTGACGTCCATGGTATCGGTCATGGGGTGGTCCTCTCTCGGTGGTGGATGACTCTCACTGTATACCCCCTAGGGTATAACCTCTCCACGGCCCCGGCTGGTGCATGCGACAGGGGTCACCCTCTGCGCGAGCCGCCCCGACGAGACCGTGGCCCGGGTGGATCCCCCGCGTCGATGCGCCGACCAGTCCTCCGATCGAGAGTCGGACGGACCGGAGCGCGGCGCCGGGCAGACCACCCGGCTCGGCGCCGTCGACCCCGGCCCGTCCGTCTTTGACGCTATACCCCCTACGGTATCTCGGCGGGGCGGAGTCGCCGATGTCACATATACCCCCATAGGTATTAGCGCGGCAAGACCCGTGTCGGACCGCAGCCCTCGGGGCATCAGGCACACTGTGTCGGTGACAGGTCCGCGGAGGTGGTGGGACGAACGCATCGTTCCGCGTCTCGTCGACCGGTCCCTCGACGACGGTTTCGCAGGCCCCTGGCGCGAGAGCGTCTGCGCCGGGGCCACCGGCACGGTCATCGAGCTGGGCTTCGGCTCCGGTCGCACGCTGCCCTACTACTCCGCGACCGTCACCGAGGTGCTGGCCGTCGACCCCTCCGACCTGTCCTGGGAGATGGCCCGCGAGCGAGTGGAGGAGTCACCCCTGACCGTCACCCGTCTGGGGCCCGACGGCGCGCACCTCGCGCGCGCCGACGCATCGGTGGACACGGTCGTCTCGACCTGGGCGCTGTGCACCATCCCGGACCTCGACGGCACGCTGAGCGAGGTGGCACGGGTGCTGCGCCCGGGCGGCTTCCTTCGCTTCGTCGAGCACACCCTGGCGCCGCACCGGGGCATGGCCCTGACGCAACGCGCCATCCAGCCCGCCTGGGGCCTGATCGCGGGCGGCTGCCACGTCGACCGCGACATCCTGGGCCGGATGCGGGACGCAGGGCTGCATGTCAGCACCGTGCACGAGGGCTACCTCGACGCGATCACCTCGCCCGCGAGCTGGTTCGTCATGGGGAGCGCCACACCGACTTGATCGGTCGAGGACCGGCTGCGTCGGTCCGTTCGGCGGCGCCCGGTCAGTCCGCTCGGCGGCGGAGGAGCACGAGGGTGTCGAGTGCCGGACGCGAGGCCCCCTCGACCTCTCGGTGGCGCAGCTGCGCGATCTCGACGTCGACGGGGAGGTCGGCGACGGACGCGAGCACGTCCTCGGGGTCGTGGAGCACCGTGGCGTCCTGCGGCCCGCCGACGCCTTCACCGAGGTTGCGGACGGCGTGCAGCACGATGAGCACCAGACCACCGATGGCGGTGGCGGCCACTCCGGCGGCAACGGCGCGGCCCCAGGACTCCCGAGGCAGCTGCAGGTAGGAGAAGAGCACGAGGTCGTAGCCGTCGGCGGCCTCGGGGCTCGGTGCCGGGCCCGTGGCATCGGACACCACCGCACGCAGCGACCCCGCGCCGTCGCCGAGCCGGGCTCCGGCGATCTCGAGCATCCGCTCGACGGCGACCTCAGAGAAGTCGGCGGCCGTGACCGACCAGCCCTGCTCGGCCAGCCAGATGGCGTTGCGGCCCTCGCCGGCCGCGACGTCGAGCGCCACCCCGGGCGTCACCGAGGACAGCACCTGCTCCACGAAGACGTTCGGGCCCAACGACCACATGAGCTCGGTGTCGGCGTAACGGGCATCCCAGTCGGAGGCGTCCATCAGGTCAGGCCAGCGAGAGGAAGAGCTTCTCCATGGAGTCCACATCCATGGTGTGCGAGTCGGGGTCGACGATGCACTGGCGCAGACCAAGGGCGATGACGGCGAAACCCGCCCGGTCGAGCGCCTTGGACACCGCAGCCATCTGCGTGACGATGTCCTGGCACTCCCGGCCCTCCTCGATCATCTTGAGGATGCCGCCGATCTGCCCCTGGGCACGCCTGAGGCGCTTGACGACGGCCTGCATCTCGTCGGGGTTGAGCTCCATGCTCGGGCCTCCTGGGGCGGTGGTGGACGACACCGCGATGGTACCCGCACCGGTATCCGTGGGGGGCTGTGCAGCAGGCATGGTGACTCCCTTGATCGATCAGGCGGCTTGCGGGCCTCGGACGAGCGGACGACCCCGCGCGGCCCACTCGGCCGTGCCCCCGTCGACGGAGACGGCGTCGTAGCCGAGGCTGGTGAGGAGGTCGGACATGGAGCGGCTGCGGTTGCCGCTCTGGCAGATGACGTGCACGACCTGGTCCCGGGGGACCGGTCCGAGCGCGGAGGTGATCCGGCTCATTGGGGCGAGCACCGCGCCGGGCACGTGGCCGGAGACGTACTCGCCGGGCTCACGCACGTCGAGGACGAAGGCGCCGTCGGCATGGCGGGCGATGAGGGTGGTGATGTCAACAGTGCGAACCATGTCGGATACTATACCCCCCGGGGTATCAATGTGCCAATCGGCGCGGACTCCATCCGGCAGCCCGGGCGATGACCCCACCACACACGACGATGCGCCCCCGTCGGTGACGGGGGCGCATCCTGGGGCTGAGTGGTGCGGCTCAGCGACCGAGGATCTTCGAGAGGAAGCCGGTGCTCGGCTCGCCCTCGTGACCGCGGCAGCGGTCGGAGTTCGGCACTCCGCGCATCACTGAGTCGACGTGCTGGCCGCAGCCGGCCCAGGTCGTCTTGCCGCACTTGCGGCAGTTCACTGCTCGGCACATGGTGGAGGTTCTCCTCGTCGTGGTGTGGGGTCCGGGTCGGTGGACTGTGCGTCCAATATACCCCATGGGGTATCTGTCTCGCACATCCGGTGAGGGCAGGGCCCCCGGGGTCAGGCCAAGGAGTCAGGCCAGGGAGAGGAAGAGCTTCTCCATGGAGTCCACATCCATGGTGTGCGAGTCGGGGTCGACGATGCACTGGCGCAGACCAAGGGCGATGACGGCGAAACCCGCCCGGTCGAGCGCCTTGGACACCGCAGCCATCTGCGTGACGATGTCCTGGCACTCCCGGCCCTCCTCGATCATCTTGAGGATGCCGCCGATCTGCCCCTGGGCACGCCTGAGGCGCTTGACGACGGCCTGCATCTCGTCGACGTCGAACGCGAGGCCCGCACTGGCGGCGCCGCCCGGCGCAGCCTGAACGGTCACGAGGGCTGGCCGGCGGTCTGCTGAGCCTCGAGCTGGGCGCGGACGTCGTCCATGTCGAGGCCCTTGATGCCCTCGATGACCTGCTCCAGCCCGGCGGGCGGAAGCGCCCCGGCCTGACGGAAGACGAGGATCCCCTCACGGAAACCCATGATCGTCGGGATCGAGGTGATCTGGGCGGCACCGGCGAGCTGCTGCTCGGCCTCGGTGTCGACCTTGCCGAAGACGACGTCGGTGTGCGTCTCGCTGGACTTGGTGTAGGTCGGGGCGAACTGACGGCAGGGGCCGCACCACGAGGCCCACCAGTCGACGAGCACGATGTCGCTGTCAGTGATGGTCTTCTCGAAGGTGTCGGCGGTGAGGTCGACGGTGGCCATGCGGGTACTCCTCAGGTCGTGGGGGTCTCTTCGCTACGATCAACAGCATACCCCGGTGGGTATATTCCGCGATCGTTCGGACAGTGGGACAACACCGGGCCGGCTCCCATTCATCCGCCGAGACCCTGGCCACCTTCACGAAGGCTTCACGCGCCCCCCGGTCGTGGCTTCACGGGGCCCGGGTTCACTCAGTGACAGGAACCCACCACACAAGGAGCCCGCCATGAAGACACCGACCACAACCACCTTCCGCCTCACCGTCGCGAGCGTGGGCGCCGGGGCGCTCATGGCGGTCGGTCTCGCCGCCGGGGTGGCGGCCGGTGCCACGGCGACCCCCGCCGACCCCGGCACCGTCGAGACCGACCCCAGCATCGCGGCGACCCTCACCTTCGCCCGTGAGGAGGAGCGCCTGGCCCGCGACCTGTACGCCACGCTCGCCGACCGCTATGACGGGGCGCGTCCGTTCAGCATGATCACGACGAGCGAGGACCGCCACTACGACGCGGTGGGCACCCTCCTTGACCGCTACGGGGTGCCCGACACCGGTGCGGCGCTGGCGCCCGGCGAGTACGCGGACCCCACCCTCCAGGCGCTCTACGACGACTGGCTGGCCCAGGGCAGCACGTCCCTGGCGGACGCCTACCTCGTCGGGGTGTCCCTCGAGGAGCGCGACATCGCCGACCTGGAGGCGAGCATCGCGGCCGACCTGCCGTCCGACGTCGACGCCGTGCTCGAGCAGCTCCTGCGGGGTTCGGAGCGCCACCTCGAGGCCTACGAGGCCGCGGCCGCGGGTGACACCGCGGGCACCGGGGCCGGCCGCACCGACGGGGCTGAGCCCGGCTACCGCCGGGGCTCCGGGCAGGGCGCGGGGCGCGGAGCCGGTGGCGCGATGATGAGTCAGGGCACCGGCGCCGGGCCTGTGCGCTCCGGAGCCGCTGACTGCCCCTACGTCGACACCGACAACTGACCCTCGCGGGCCAGGGGCAGCCGCACCGTGAAGGTCGCCCCGCTGCCCCGGCCCTCGGACCTCGCCTCGAGCGACCCGCCATGGGCCCGGACGATGCCGCGGGAGATGGTCAGCCCGATGCCCGAGCCACCGTCGCCGGACTCACGGCGACGGTCCGGCACGCGGTAGAAGCGTTCGAAGACCCGCTCGAGGTCGTCCGCGGCGAGGCCCTCGCCGGTGTCGGACACGACGACGGTCGCGGCGCCCCCATCGGCGGCGACCTCGACGTCGATGCGTCCCCCGGGCCGGGTGGCTCGCACGGCGTTGCCGACGAGGTTGGTGACGACCTGGGCGATGCGGTCGGCGTCGACGAGGACGGACACCACCCCCGGGGGGACCTCCAGGTGCAGGCCCAGTCCGGCATCCTCGACCTGGGGACGCAACCGCTCCACCGCCCGCGACACGACCTCCCGCAGGTCGGCCGGTGCGGGCACCATCCCGAGGCGCCCCTCCTCCGTCCGGGAGAGGGCGGAGAGGTCGTCGGAGAGCCGACGCAGCCGACGCACCTCCTCGCTCACGACGCCGAGCCGTTCCGGGCTGGCCGGCAGCACCCCGTCGATCATCCCCTCGACCGACCCGTCGATCACGGTGAGCGGGGTGCGCATCTCGTGCGCCAGCTCGCCCAGCAGCCGCACGCGGCGCTGCTCGGTCTGCGCGAGCGCCCTGCCGAGGGTGTTGACGTCCTCCGCCAGCAGCGCCAGCTCGCGCTCCCGGGGAGGCTCCGCACGCACGTCGTAGCGGCCGGCCGCGATCTCGCGGGTCGCCTCACCGAGCGTGCGGAGCGGGCGCACGAGGCGGCGGGCGGCGAACACCCCGAACACGGTGGCCGACACCACGCCCACGACGCTGCCGATGACGAGCGCCTGGGTGACGGCATCGACGAGCTGGAGCCGCAGGGCGCCACCGGTTCGCTGGCCCCTCATCGGGCCGTTCATGCCCATCGAGCGGTCGAGGATCGCCGGCGCGAGAGTTCTGACCACGAGGAACGTGGCGGCCCCGCCGAGTACCGCCACCAGGAGGTGGGAGAGCACGAGGCGAACGCCGAGCCGGTTCACGGTGCAGCCTCGGCGGGCAGGAGGAACGTGTAGCCGACCCCGCGCACGGTGCCGATGACCCGGGGATCGCCCGCGTCGTCGCCCAGGGCCTTGCGCAGGCTCCGCACGTGCACGTCGACCACGCGCTCGTCTCCGTAGAAGTCGTAGCCCCAGACCTCCTCGAGCAGCTGCGCTCGCGAGAAGACCCGCCCCGGCGAGGAGGCCAGCGAGCGCAGCAGGTCGAACTCCAGCGTCGACAGGTGCACCGCGTCGGCGCCCACGCGCAGCTCCCGGCGACGCTCGTCGATCGAGAGCCCGTCGAAGCGCAGCACGTGATCCTCTGCAGGAGCGGCCGCGCCGCCTCTGTCGGAGCGACGCAGCACGGTGCCGACCCGGGCCACGACCTCCCTGGGGCTGAACGGTTTGGTGACGTAGTCGTCGGCGCCGGTGCGCAGCCCCACGAGGGTGTCGACCTCGTCGGCTCGGGCGGTGACGAGCACCACGAAGAGGTCGGAGGACCTGCGGATGGTGCGCAGGACCTCGAGCCCGTCGAGGTCGGGCAGCCCGATGTCGAGCAGCACGACGTCGGGTGCCGATCCGTCGGTGGCAAGAGCGCGCCGCAGCGCCTCGGCGCCCGTGGCGGCCTCCGTGACGAGGAACCCGTCGTTCTCGAGGTAGGCGCGCAGCACTGTGCGGATCTGTGGCTCGTCGTCGACGACGAGCACCCGTCGGGTCACGACCTGGCCTCCTCCCACTGGTGACCCCAGCGTAGGAGGATGACCTGTGTGCCGTCCTCACTGACCTCCGCCCTGGAGTCGGTGCTCGGCAGCTCCTCCCCCGAGGCCCTGCGCCGCGCGACGTCGACCCTCATGGAGGTCTACCGCAGCGGTGCACCACCGACCCGGCAGGTGCTGCGCGACGAGGTCACCGCCACCGCCTACGCGGCCTACCGGATGCCGGCCACGTACGCCGCGCTATCCCGGGCCCTGGCCCAGGCCCTGACGGTGGACCCGGGCGTCGACGTGACCTCGCTCGTCGACGTGGGGGGAGGCACGGGAGCGGCGATCTGGGCCGCAGCGGAGGCGTTTCCCGACCTGCGGTCGGTGAGCGTGCTCGACGGTTCCCGGGCCGCGCTCGGCCTCGGTCGGCGCGTGGCCGCGCACGGGCCGCCCGTTCTGGCGGCGGCGACGTGGAGACACGTCGACCTCACCTCCGACGTGGTTCTGCCACAGGCAGACCTGGCCTCGATCGGCTACGTGCTGGGAGAGCTCGACGACAGCCTGCACGGGCCGGTCGTCGACGCCATGGCGTCCTCGGCCCGGTTCGCCCTGGTCATCGAGCCCGGCACCCCGCGCGGGTACGCCGCGGTGCTCTCCGCCCGGGCCCGGCTGACCGCCGCAGGGTGGCACGTGCTGGCGCCGTGCCCCCAGTCCGGCGCCTGCCCCCTCGGCGGTGACGACTGGTGCCACTTCGCCGCGCGCCTGGACCGGTCGGCGCTGCACCGCCGGCTCAAGGGCGCGGCGCTCGGGCACGAGGACGAGAAGTTCTCGTTCGTGTTCGCCGCACGCGATCCGGGGACTCCCGGTCGTGGGCGGGTGTTGCGCCATCCGCTGACCCGCAAGCGGCTGGTCCAGCTCGAGGTGTGTCGTCCGGACGGCACCGCCGGCACGGAGATCATCAGCCGCCGAGCGGGCCCGACCTACCGACACGCCCGGGGCGTCGGATGGGGTGACGAGTGGCCGATCGGCCCGGAGGCCGTACGGTGAGGGCAGGGCGGGGACCCGGCACCCGAGGGTGCACGGGGCGTCCGCCGGGCCACGGAACAGCTCCGTGGTCGACCGACAACTCATCACCAGGAGTCAGCAAGCATGACGAAGAAGGACATCGCCCAGGCCGTCGCCGACCGCACCGACGTCTCCGCCGCCGCGGCCGAGACCATCATCGGGGAGGCGCTGGCCGTGATCGGCGAGCAGCTCGCCGCCGGCAACGACGTGCGCCTCGCCGGATTCGGCTCGTTCGAGACGCGTGAGCGGGCCGCCCGCACCGGTCGCAACCCGCAGACGGGCGCGGAGATCCAGATCGCCGCGTCGACCTCGGTGGGCTTCAAGGCCGCGGCGCAGCTCAAGCGCGCCGTGAACGAGGGCTGACCGACAGCACTGACGAACGGGCGCCGACCAGTGGTCGGCGCCCGTTCGTCGTGTCGAGGACCGGCGGCCCCGAGCCGTCGGGCCGGTCTCCCCGTCCCCGGCTCAGGGTCGCCCCGTGCCCGGCTCACGATTGCCCGCTGCTCGGTTCAGAGTCGGCCCGCGACCAGCCCAGAGTCGTCCCGTGCCCGGCTCACGACTGCCCGGTGCCCGGCTCAGTCCGCGTCGGGCTGCCGCTGCGGGCTGTCGGCGCCGGTTGCGCCGCAACGACCGGGTCCCCATCGGCGTCAGCTCCTGCCCCGGCCGAGGGCACGGCCGGATCCTCGGCCGCCGAACTCGCGGTCTCCTCGGGTGGGACGTCACCCGACCCGAACACCTCGAGGAGGCCGAGGAAGACGAGGAGCACGAGCACGACGCCGATGAGCACCGCCGGAGTCGGCCGATCCCAGAACACCATCGTGAGGGCTGCGACGATGACGGCGATCACCTGGAGCGGGCGCCGCGCCGCGCGGACAGCGTGGCCGACTCCCGCGCCGGCCAGCCCCTCGTTGCCCCCACCGAGCTCGCGCACCGCAGCGAACCCGCGCGCTCCGCCGCCCCGGATCTTCACGGGGAGGCCCGACGGCCCCGCGACGTAGGCCGCTGCGGCGACGACCAGGCCGAGGAGGAGGACGGTGCGCAGGGCGATCCGCAGGAAGCTGACGAGCTGGTCGAAGACCAGGGTCGCTGCGTCACGGGGCAGCACGTCGGCCGGCACCGCGTTGAGGTATCCGGCGCGGGCGAGGGCCAACAGGACTCCCAGCAGGACCATCGCGCCCGCCACGCCCAGGCCGACGCCCACGAGGGCCCGCCTGCGGTCGATCGCCAGCAGCACCCCGGCGGCGAGGACGGCGATGACGATGAAGGGGAAGACCGTCCCGAGGGTGTCGAGCGCCGCGAAGATGGTCTGCGCCCTCGCCAGGTCGGCCGACTGGAAGATGACGAAGGAGGCGTCGACGGACGGGATCTTCTCGGCGACCGTGAACCCGCGGTCGACGAGTCGCTGCTGGACGATCGTGATGAACGGGGCGACGTTGATCGAGACCTGGCCGCTCTTGTCGACCGCGACCGTTCCGTTCTTGCTCCCCCCGGTCAGCGCCGCGACGAAGCCGTCGTGCGCCACCCGGTTGGCGTCGACCCAGGCCTTGCTGAAGTCCTCGCTGGCGACGAGGGAGTCCACCTGGTCGGACACGAAGCCCTCGACCCCGTTGGTGATCGGCACCGAGAGACCGACGAGTCGTTGCTCGATGAGTGGCGGGAGGTTGGTGCGGTCGGCGAGCGTCTGGAGCGCCTCGGTGGTGGCGTCCTGGACGTCGAGGCGCGCGAAGACCTCGGTCGTCACCGAGGTGGCGATTGCTTCCTGGACCGCCGGCTCGTCGATGAGCGGGGCGACCGTCTGGACGTACGCGTCGGTGCTCGTCAGCTGCGTGCTGAGCCACACGGCCGTGACGGACAGCGGCGTGAGCAGGCACCCGAGGGTGATGACGAGAGCCGCAGCCACCCCCCGGACCCGGTGTCGGTTGGCTGGCGTTCCGACCTGCCCCGACGGCTGCTCACGCAGCTGGGCGACCTCGGAACGCAGACGCTCCAGCTCGGTTCGCTCGTCGGCCGACAGCGGGATCGGCTGGGTCTCGTTCATCGTCGGGTCTCTCCCTGTGTTCCGCGTCCTCGCGGGGTTCCGCGACTCCTTGGGCATCAGCCTCGCACCGGCCACCAGGCCGCACATCACCTTCGGAGGGTGACTCGCGAGACACCCTCCCAAGGCCAATCTCAAGCACTGATCCCGCCTATCTTGCGACGCTCAACCACGGAATCAGTGGAGCCAGCCCTTGGGGATCCACTTTTCCGGCAGTACGGCTCACAGTATGCTCTCGCCCATGCACCAGTACTTCGGCGGTCGGCACCATCAGGGAACCTCCGGCGAGACCTTCGAGGTCCTCGACCCGAGCACGGATGAGGTGGTCGAGACCCTCGAGCACGCGAGTCCCGACGACGTCGACGCCGCGGTCGCCGCGGCGAGCGCGGCCTTCGGGGAGTGGTCGCGAGCGACGCCCGTCGAGCGGTCCACGGTGCTCGGCAAGGCGGCGGCGCTGCTTCAGGACCGCGCCGAGGAGTTCGCTCAGGCGGAGTCCCTGCACGCGGGCAAGCCGATCCGTCTCGCGCGCGAGTTCGACGTCCCCGGCACGATCGACAACACCGCGTTCTTCGGTGGCGCGGCCCGGCGCCTCGACGGGATGGCCTCGGCCGAGTACTCCGGGGACCACACCTCCTCGATCCGGCGCGAGCCGATCGGCGTCGTGGGGTCCATCGCCCCGTGGAACTACCCGCTCCAGATGGCGGCCTGGAAGGTGCTGCCCGCCATCGCCGCCGGCAACACCATCGTGCTCAAGCCTGCGGAGATCACCCCGCTCACGTCGCTGATGTTCGCCGAGGTCTTCACCGAGGCCGGCGCTCCCGACGGGGTCGTCAACGTCGTCACCGGCACGGGTCCGGTCGCCGGCCAGCACCTGGTGGGGCACCCCGACGTCGCGATGACCTCCTTCACCGGCTCGACCGCCGTCGGGCGCCAGGTCATGGCCACCGCGGCGGCCACCGGCAAGCGGGTGCACCTCGAGCTCGGGGGCAAGGCGCCCTTCGTCGTCTTCGACGACGCCGACCTCGAGGCGGCGATCCACGGCGCGGTCGCGGCATCCCTCATCAACACCGGCCAGGACTGCACCGCGGCGACCCGGGCGATCGTCCACCGATCCGTCCACGACGAGTTCGTGAGCGGAGTGGCGGACGTCATGGCCTCGGTCCGGATCGGGCCGACCGACGACGAGGCGACCGACCTGGGTCCGTTGTCCTCGGCGGCCCACCGGGCGAAGGTCGCCGCGATGGTCGAGCGGGCGCGCGACCACGCGAAGGTCGTCACCGGGGGCCGCGTGCCGGAGGGCTTCGACCGGGGCTGCTACTACGAACCGACCCTGGTCTCTCACGTGCCGCTCGAATCCGAGCTCTGGCGCGACGAGGTCTTCGGTCCGGTCCTCGCCGTCGCCGCGTTCGACGACGACGACGAGGCGATCCGCCTCGCCAACGACACGCCCTTCGGCCTGGCCGCCTCCGCGTGGACCCGTGACACCTACCGTGCCGGGCGAGCCTCGCGCGAGATCGCCGCCGGGTGCGTATGGATCAACGACCACATCCCGATCATCAGCGAGATGCCGCACGGGGGCTACGGTCACAGTGGATTCGGCAAGGACATGTCGGCGTACTCCTTCGACGAGTACACCAACGTCAAGCACGTCATGCACGACATCACCGGGGCCGCCCGCAAGGAGTGGCACCGCACGATCTTCACCCTCGCGGACTGACCGCGCCCAGAGAACGAGAGGCCTTCCGTGACCGCCTTCACCGAGCCCCAGATCCAGCCCGACCCGGCCCGCGGCGCCGACGTCTCCCGCGATGACCGGGCGCACGTCTTCCACTCGTGGTCCGCCCAGGGACTGATCAACCCCATGCCGATCGCGGCCGCGTCCGGCAGCCACTTCTGGGACTTCGAGGGTAAGCGCTACCTCGACTTCTCGAGCCAGCTCGTCAACGTCAACATCGGCTACCAGCACCCGCGGCTCGTGGCGGCGATCCAGGAGGCGGCGGCGCGCCAGTGCACCATCGCCCCGAGCTTCGCCGACGAGTCCCGCAGCGAGGCCGCGCGCCTCATCGCCGAGCTGGCACCCGACGGCCTCGACAAGGTCTTCTTCACCAACGGTGGGGCCGAGGCCACCGAGAACGCCATGCGGATGGCCCGCCTGCACACCGGTCGGCACAAGGTGCTCGCGACCTACCGCAGCTACCACGGAGCCACCGCCGGCTCGATCACCGCGACCGGCGACCCGCGCCGGTGGGCCAACGAGCCCGGCGTGCCGGGGATCGTGCACTTCTGGGGGCCGTACCCCTACCGCTCGGCGTTCCACGCGACCACCGAGCAGGAGGAGTGCGAGCGCGCGCTCCAGCACCTCCGCGACACCATCATGGTCGAGGGGCCCTCGACGATCGCGGCGATCATCCTCGAGACCGTGGTCGGCACCAACGGCATCCTCGTGCCGCCGGACGGCTACCTTGCGGGGGTCCGCGAGATCTGTGACGAGCACGGCATCGTGTGGATCGCCGATGAGGTGATGGCCGGCTTCGGACGCTGCGGTGAGTGGTTCGCGGTCGACCGCTGGGGCGTCACCCCCGACCTCATCTGCTTCGCCAAGGGCGTCAACTCGGGCTACGTCCCGCTCGGCGGTGTGGTGATCTCCCAGGCCATCGCGGCGACCTTCGAGGAGCGGGTCTTCCCCGGTGGTCTCACGTACTCCGGCCACCCGCTCGCCTGCGCCTCGGCGTTCGCGTCGATCGGCATCTTCAAGGACGAGGGCATCCTCGAGAACGTCCGGAAGGTGTCCGACACGGTCATCGCACCGCGCCTGGCGGAGATCGCGGAGCGGCACCCCAGCGTCGGCGAGGCACGCGGCCTCGGGTTCTTCTGGGCCCTGGAGCTCGTGCGCGACCCCGAGACCCGCGAGCCCCTCGTGCCCTACAACGCCTCCGGTGCCGCGGCCGCCCCGATGAACGAGTTCATGGCGGCGTGCAAGGCCGCCGGGCTCTGGCCGTTCGTCCACTTCAACCGGACCCACGTGGTGCCGCCGTGCACGACGACGGCGGAGGAGATGAACGAGGGACTGGACATCCTCGATGCCGCGCTCACGGTGGCCGACCGGTTCGTCGGCTGATGGGTCTCGCTGACGACGCCGCCAAGGTCAGGGGCATCGTCACCCGCGGCTACCGCGCGGTGCGCTCTCGCCGCGCGGTGCGGGCCGCACTCGCCCTGCGGACGCCAGTGCCGGACGGCACCGTCGAGGTGGCCGTGTACTTCACCGACGGCCCCGAGAACCTCTACCAGCTCGACCAGTGGTACGAGCCCCTTCGCCGGCTGCACGAGCGGCACCACGTGACCGTGCTGTCCCGCAACTGGGAGGCCACCGAGGCGCTGCTGCGGGACTGCCCCGTGCCGGTTCACCACGCCCCCACGATCGACGCGGTCGAGGCCTTCTTCGGCCGGCAGCGGATCCGGTCGGTGCTCTACGTCAACCAGAACCAGATGAATTTCTCCGCGATGCGCTTCGCCGACCCGGCGCATGTGTTCGTCTGCCACGGCGAGTCCGACAAGGACTACATGTCGAGCAACCAGCTCAAGGCCTACGACACCGTGTTCATTGCCGGCACCGCAGCCCGGGAGCGCATCATGCGCAAGCTCATCGGCTTCGACGAGGCCGCGCTCGTCGAGGTCGGGCGCCCCCAGGTCGACGTCGACTTCCCCGGCCCCGACCTGCCCCACGACGGGCGCACCGTGGTGCTGTTCGCCCCGACCTGGGAGGGCGACCGGGCCAGCATGCGCTACTCCTCCGTCGAGAGCCACGGGCCGGCGATGGTGCGGGCACTCGTCGCCACGGGTCGGCACCGGCTGATCTACCGACCACACCCGCGCGTCGGGATCGTCCTGCGGTCCATGGCTGCAGCCCACGCCGAGATCGTGAAGGTCATCGAGGACGCCAACCGGCGTGACCCGGCCGCCCGGCACGTCATCGACACCGCGGGGGGGTTCGGGTGGCAGCTCGCCGCATCCGACGTCGCCGTCATGGACATCTCGGCCGTCGCGTACGACTGGCTCGCCACCGCGAAGCCACTCCTCATCACCCAGCCGGCCGAGCCACGCGCCGTGCTCCCCGAGTCCGGGCTGGTCCGTGAGCTCGAGCTGTTCGACGTCGCCGACCTCCCCCGGTCCGCCGAGATCATCGACACCGCCGCCGCGCACCCCGACGAGACGCACGCCGCCCTCGTGCGGCGGTACTTCGGTGACACCACCCCGGGCGCGAGCATGCAGCGCTTCCTCGACGCGTGCGCGACGGTGGTGACCGACCGGGAGAACGCCCTCTCCGAGCGCGCGGCGGCCATCGCAGCGGACCCGCTGACGGAGCAGGCGCCCTGACGTCGCCCGCGAGCCCCGGGGCTGCCCGCCGTCAGCTGGGCCTGATCGCCGCGGTCCAAGTCCTCGTGATGGCGACCTGGTTCTCGGCGTCCGCGGTGGTGCCGGCGATTCGCGCGGACTGGGGCATCTCGACGGCGCAGGGAACGCTGCTGACGGTGGCGGTGCAGCTGGGTTTCGTCGTCGGTGCGGTGGGCTCCGCCGCGCTCAACGTGGCCGACCGCTTCCCGGCCGAGCGCGTCGCCGCGACCTCCGCGGCCCTCGCAGCCGCGGCCACCGGGCTCATCGCGGCCGTCGTCGACGACGTGCCGGGTGCCCTCGCGCTGCGGTTCGTCACCGGAGTGGCGCTCGCCGGGGTCTATCCGGTCGGGCTGAAGCTCATGACCTCGTGGTTCGACCGGGGTCGCGGCGCGGCCCTCGGCGTGCTCGTCGCAGCCCTCACCCTGGGGAGCGCACTCCCCCAGCTCGTCTCGTCCTTCGCGACGCTGCCGTGGCGCGGCGTGCTCGCGACGTCCGCGGTCTCCGCCCTCGTCGGCGCGGTGATCGCGTGGTTCCTCGTGCGCCCCGGTCCGTTCGCACGTCCGGCTCCACCCCTGGCACCCCGCTTCGTGCTGTCCCTCTTCCGGGAACGAGGTCCGCGCCTGGCGAACCTCGGCTACTTCGGGCACATGTGGGAGCTCTATGCGATGTGGACCTGGGTGCCCGCCTACGTCGCGGCCAGCCTCACGGCATCCGGGGGCAGCGCCCCGCCCCGGACGGTCGTCGGGCTCACGGCCTTCAGCGTCATCGGCCTCGCGGGCGTGGTGGGGTGCCTCGGTGCCGGGCGGCTGGGTGACCGCCTGGGCCGGGCCCGGGTGGCGGGCTGGGCGATGCGGGTGAGCGCGTCGAGCTGCGTGCTCGCCGCACTCGTCTTCGGGCTCTCACCGTGGCTCGTCGCGCCCGTGCTGCTCGTGTGGGGGATGTCCGTGATCGCCGACTCCGGGCTGTTCTCCAGCTGTATCGCCGATGTCGTGGACCCGCGCTACGTCGGCACGGCGCTCACCACGCAGACGGCGATCGGGTTCCTCCTCACGGTGCTGACGATCAACGCGGTGCCGTGGGTCGTCGACCTCGCCGGGTGGCGGGTGGCGGTCGCGCTGCTCGCCGTGGGCCCGGTGGCGGGGGCGGTCGCCATGGCACGTCTGGACCGGATGCTGCATGAGGGTGGTGCGGTCAGGAGCGCGTGGGCACGGTGACGCCGCAGCCCCGAACCACGGACCGGCACCGTGGACCGGGCGTCCTCGCACCCGGCGGCGCAACCACCATGGCACCGGGCACGCCGATGTGATGAGGTGGTGCCTCCGGTCCGGGGGGCCCAATGCCCCAGCCAGAGGGGGTCCACACGTGCCAACGCTCGAGTTCTCGCACCTCGAGAAGTCCTACGGGTCGCTGCGTGCCCTGCGCGACACGACCTTCTCCGTGCGCTCCGGGGAGATCTTCGGCTTCGTGGGGTCCAACGGCGCGGGAAAGACCACGACGATGCGGATCGCGCTGGGTGTGCTCGCCGCCGACGCCGGTGAGGTGCGCTGGGACGGCCACCCGCTCGACTTCGCCGTCCGCCGCCGGATCGGCTACATGCCCGAGGAGCGCGGCCTCTACCCACGCATGAAGGTCGGCCAGCAGCTCCGCTACCTGTCCAGGCTGCACGGCATGGGTGCCGCGGAGGCAACCGCTGCGGTCGAGCGCTGGACCGAGGTCCTCGGGGTGGCGGACCGGCAGGACGACGAGGTCCAGAAGCTCTCGCTCGGCAACCAGCAGCGGGTCCAGCTCGCGGCCGCCCTGGTGCACGACCCCGACATCCTCGTCCTGGACGAACCGTTCTCCGGCCTCGACCCGGTGGCGGTGGACGTCATGAGCGGGGTGCTGCGCGAGCGTGCCGACGCCGGTGTCCCCGTCGTCTTCTCCTCCCACCAGCTCGACCTCGTGGAGCGACTCTGCGACCGGGTCGGCATCATCAAGGACGGGGCGATGGTCGCCGTCGGGTCGATCGCCGAGCTGCGGACCCTGGAGAAGCCCCGGTTTCGGGTCGACGGCCCTCCGGCCTCACTCGGGTGGCCCGCCACCGTCGAGGGTGCGCGGGTGGTGCACACCGACGGTGGCACGACCGTGCTCGAGGTGGATCACCCAGGCGCTGACGTCGCCCAGCAGATCCTGTCTGCCGCGCTCGGCGCGGGCCCGGTGAGCTCCTTCGGAGGGGTCCACCCGCATCTCGTCGACCTGTACCGCGACGCCGTGAGGGAGACCGAGCGCAAGGACGGCATGGGGCAGACCGACCGCGACGACGCCGTGAGGGAGACCGAGCGCGACGACGGCATGGGGCAGACCGACCGCGACGCGGGCGCCCGGAAGGCCTCGGCATGACGCCCACCCAGACCGTCCGACTCGTCGCGACCCGCGAGATCTCGACCCGCCTGCGCTCCAAGGGCTGGCTGCTCACGACCGGGCTGCTCCTGCTCGCCGTCGTGGCGGGCGGGATCGTGCTGAACCTCGCGCTCGGGTCGTCGTCGGCGACCAGGGTCGCCGTGACACCGGCGACCCAGTCGCTGTCCGCTGCGCTGGCCGGAGCCTCGGCGGCCACCGACAACGAGACAGAGACGGTGCCGGTCGCCGATGACGCGGCGGCGGAGGCGGCGGTCCGGGACGAGTCCGTTGCCGCCGCGCTGACCGGCACACCACAGGACTTCACGGTGGTCGTGCGCGCCGACCTCGACCCCGCGCTGGGCTCGACGTTGACACTGCTCCAGCAGCAGGCCGCCCTGGCGCTCGCCGTGACCGAGCTGGGGGGAGACCCCCAGGAGGTGGCCGGAGAGCTCGCCTCCGCGACCCTGCAGGTGCGCTCGCTGGACCCCCAGCCGGAGCGCGACGGGGCCCAGGTCGTGGCGGGCTACGTGGCCGGCATCCTCCTCTTCCTCGCCCTGCAGGTCGCGGCCCAGCAGGTGGCCCAGGGCGTCGTGGAGGAGAAGTCCAGCCGGGTGGTCGAGCTGCTGCTCAGCACGATCCGGCCTTGGCAGCTCATGGCGGGCAAGGTGCTCGGCATCGGGATCGTGGGACTCACGCAGGTGGCCGTGGTCGTGGTGGGCGCTGCCGGCACCGCGCTGGGCCTCGGGCTGGTCGAGACGAGCAGCATCGACCTGGGATCGACGGTCGTGTGGTCGCTCGTCTACTTCATCGTCGGCTTCGTCATGTTCTCGCTGGTCCTCGCGGCACTGGCCTCGCTCGTGTCCCGCCAGGAGGACGTCGCGTCGGTCACCGCCCCGGTGATGATGCTCATGATCATCCCCTACGTCATCGCCATCAGCATCGCGCCGTGGGACCCCGACAACACCATCGTCGCCGTGCTCAGCTACGTCCCGTTCGCGTCCCCTCTCGTCATGCCGATCCGCATCGCCCTCGGGGCAGTCGAGACCTGGCAGGTCCTGGTGTCGCTGGCCCTCTCCCTCGTCCTTGTCCCGGGTCTGGTCTGGGCCGCAGCCCGCATCTACTCCAATGCCGTGATGCGCACGGGCGCGCGGGTGCGCTTCGCCGACGCCCTCAGCCGCTCCTGACCCGGGCCGCTGTGGAAGGCGGGCCACCGGTGTCGGCCTGACGGCATACGGTAGGTCGGTGGTTGTGCCGGGGCAGGGACCGGCGACGTGCTCGGGAGGTGGACCGTTGGGGCGGGTTTTCGCGACCGGGCTACTGGCCGACCTCACCAACCGCCAGCTCGACGAGGTCTGCGGCACCGTCACCGTCGCGCGCGGACTCGCCTACGCCAAGCAGGGCCGGGTGATCGACCTCGAGGTGCGCCGTGCCGGCGCCGACGCCACCGGGTGGGTCGGTGGCAGCGCCGGACAGACCTACGAGACACAGGTCTCGCTGCACCCGGTGAGCACGCCGGCCGCTGGTCCGACCGCCCTCCACCGGTGGCACAGCCACTGCACCTGCCCGATGGTCGGCGACTGCAAGCACGCGGTGGCCGTGGCCGCCACGGTGCGTGAGCGGCAGCGCGCACCGGGCCCCGAGATGGCACGCCCGCCTGCCCTCGAGACGGCATCGCCGCCTGCCCCCGCGCCCACGTGGGAGCGGGCGCTGGGGGGGCTCCTCGACGACGGCGACGAGGGAGAGGCCGAGCACACCCCGGTCGGGCTCCTCATCGAGGAGGCCCGGCCGACCCCGGGTCGCCCGCGCGGCGACGAGCGTGCCCAGCTCCGCATCCGTCCGGTCGTGCCGGGGGTGCGGGGCGGCTGGATCCGCACCGGCGTCTCGTGGGAGACCTTCGCGGGCGGCTACTACGGCCTCGGGCGGGTGACCTACGCCGACGACCAGCGCGACGCGCTCACCGCCGTAGCCGACGCGCACCGCCGGTCGGTGCGCGCCTTCGGCTACGGCCGGATGCCGGACGCGATCCTCCTCGACCACCTCGG
This sequence comes from uncultured Actinomycetota bacterium, assembly GCA_963730365.1. GTDB lineage: Bacteria > Actinomycetota > Actinomycetes > Actinomycetales > Dermatophilaceae > Fodinibacter. Next base: position 257,359 of record CAVSRM010000010.1, read on the forward strand.
CCCCGGCTGGGTCGCCCTGGTCCGGGCCGCCGACCACGCCGGGGTCCGGCTGCTCACCGACCTCAAGGAAGAGGGCGAGGTGGCCTTCGCGCCCGACCCCGCCGAGCTCGTCGTCGACGTCGTCCGCACGCCCGACGGTGCCGAGCTGCACCCGCGGCTCGACCTGCCCGGCGGGTCGGAGTCGGCCACCCACATGGTCGGTACCCCGGCCACGGGCTTCTGGCTGCGCGACGGCTCCACCCTCGTGCTCGGCGCCCTCGCCGAGCCGCTCGACACGACCCGCCAGCGGCTGCTCGACCTCGGGGTGATCGAGGTGCCCGAGGCCGACTGGGCGCGCTTCACCGTCACCCACCTGCCGGCGCTCAGGCGCAAGGCCCGGGTGCGCAGCCTCTCGTCGGACCTCGACCTCCCCGACACCGTGCCACCGCGGCTGTCCCTCACCGTGACCTTCGAGGAGGGTCACCGGGCCCACCTGGTCTGGGGCTTCCGCTACGGCTCGGTCGACGGGGGGGTGTTCGTGGCCCTGTCGGAGGAGCAGCACGACCCGATGCGGGACCGGCACGCCGAGCGCGAGCTGGTCGACGAGCTCCTCGCGGTCCCCGAGGTCGCAGGGTTCGAGCCGCTGTGGCAGGTGGTCGCGAAGGTGCGTCGCCTCGTGCCGGAACGCCGGCTGCACGGGTTCTCCACCGTGTCCTTCGCCGAGCTCCTGCCCGTGCTCGAGGAGCACCGGGGTCTCGAGCTGACCGTGGTGGGTGAGCCCGCCGACTACAGCGAGGCCGTCGAGGCACCACTGATCTCGGTGTCCACCTCCGATGCCGAAGGCGGGTTCACCGACTGGTTCGACCTCGGGATCTCGGTCACCGTCGGTGGCGAGGAGGCGCCGCTGGCTCCGCTCATCGAGGCGCTGGCGCGCGGTCATGAACGGCTCATCCTCGACAGCGGCACGTGGTTCTCCCTCGACCGGCCCGAGCTCGACGCGCTCCGAGCGCTCGTCGAGGAGGCGCGATCGCTCCAGGACAAGCCGAGCGACCCGCTGCGGATCTCGGTCGTGCACGCGGGGCTCTGGGAGGAGCTCGCCGCCCTCGGGGTGGTGGAGCAGCAGAGCGAGCGGTGGGCACGGTCCGTCGGGGCGCTGCTCGACCTCGAGTCGGTCGAACCGGCGGAGGTCCCGGCCGGGCTCGACGCGACGCTGCGGCCCTACCAGGTCGATGGCTTCCGGTGGCTGTCCCTGTTGTGGGACACCGGGCTCGGCGGGGTGTTGGCCGACGACATGGGGCTGGGCAAGACGATGCAGATGCTCGCGATGGTGCTGCGGGCCCAGGAGCGGGGAGAGCTCGAGGACCCGGTGCTCGTGGTGGCACCGACGTCGGTGCTCTCGACGTGGGCCGGGGAGGCGGCGCGCTTCGCCCCCGGACTGAAGGTCGTCGTCGTCGACCGCACCCGCGGCAAGGCCAAGGTGGGCCTGGAGGAGACGATCGCCGGAGCAGACCTCGTCATCACCTCGTATGCTGTCGCGCGCATCGACGAGGTCGCGTGGCGCTCGCGTCCGTGGGCGGCCGTCGTGCTCGACGAGGCGCAGTTCGTCAAGAACCACCAGGCCAAGACCTACCAGGCGGTGCGGCGGCTGTCGGCCCGGGCGAAGTTCGCCATCACGGGCACCCCGCTCGAGAACTCACTCATGGACCTGTGGTCGCTGCTCTCGATCGTGGCGCCCGGGCTGCACCCGAGGCCGGCACACTTCAAGGAGCAGTGGGCCAAGCCCATCGAGAACGACGGCAACGCCGAGCTGCTGGCCTCGCTGCGACGGCGGATCCGACCGCTCATGCTGCGGCGCACCAAAGAAGCGGTCGCCACCGAGCTGCCGCCGAAGATGGAGCAGGTGCTCTCGGTCGACCTGCACCCGCGGCACCGCGCGGTCTACGACCGGCACCTGCAGCGGGAGCGGCAACGGCTGCTCGGCCTCATCGACGACGTCGACGGAAACCGCATCGCGATCCTGCGGGCGCTCACCGTGTTGCGGCAGATGTCCCTGGACCCATCGCTCGTCGACGACGCCTATGCCGGCCTCGCGGCATCCGCGAAGATCGACGCCCTCGTGGAGCAGGTGAGCGAGCTCGCCGAGGAAGGGCACCGGGCGCTGGTGTTCTCGCAGTTCACCGGCTTCCTCGCGCTCGTGCGTGCCCGCCTCGACGCCGAGGACATTCGCTACGAGTACCTCGACGGGTCGACGCGCGACCGGGCCGCGCGGATCGCCTCGTTCCGCGAGGGTGACGCTCCGGTGTTCCTCATCTCCCTGAAGGCCGGTGGGTTCGGCCTGACCCTCACCGAGGCCGACTACGTCTTCGTGCTGGACCCGTGGTGGAACCCCGCCGCGGAAGCCCAGGCCATCGACCGCACCCACCGGATCGGTCAGACCCGGCCCGTCAACGTCTACCGCCTCGTCTCCCGCGACACCATCGAGGAGAAGGTCGTTGCGTTGCAGGAGCGCAAGCGCGACCTGTTCGCCCGGGTCGTCGACGAGGGCGCGGCCCTCTCGTCATCGATGACCGCGGACGACCTCCGCGAGCTGCTCCAGACCTGACGGCCCCCCGGCATCACCCGTCGAGTGAACAGAACACGCCGTTCGCGCGCGCGATGAGGCGGCGTGTTCTGTTCACTCGACGGAGTGGGGGAAGACCTCGGCCCAGTCCTTGCGCATGCTCGCCACCGTCCAGCCCAGCCGCCGAGCGATGTCGGTGATCGGTTCCGGATCGGCGAAGGACTCGGCGGAGCCGACGTACGCGAACTCGCGCTCGGCGTCGTCGTGGTCGACGAGCAGGGCCAGCGTGGGTCCGGGTGAGGCGGCTGCCCACTCGAGCATCTGCGCGTCGCCACCGGAGTTGCCTGCGGCGAAGATCGGGCGGCGCCCCAAGTAGGTCTGGATCGCCGAGACCTTGGCCTCGCCCTCGTTGGCGCCACCGACCGGGGTTCCGCCCCGCCGCAGGACCGGCCGGCCCTGGCCGTCTCGTTCGACGGTGTAGCCGACGAGAGTGCCGACCACCGCCTCGGGTGGCACCCCGTAGAGCTCCTGGCCGACCGACCGGATGAACTCGCACCCGCCACCGGTGACCAGGGCGACCGTGAAGTCCCTGCGCCTCAGCTCCTCGATGAGCTCGAGCATCGGCAGGTAGAGCGCGGTTCTCAGCGGCCGTCCCAGGGTCACGTTGCTCGCCCGGCCCATGAACTCGCGCACCTCCGCCGTGAAGTCCTCCGGGGACATCCCCTCGAAGAGGCTCACCAGGGCCAGCGCCACGTGCACCAGTCCGAGGTCCCCCAGCGCGGTGCGGTCGCCGTCGAGAAGGGCTGCGAACTCGGGGCGGGCCCGCAGGCCGCGGTCTTCGGCCGACCGTCGTCTCAGCGCGTCGACGAAGAAGTCGTACTGCGCGTAGGTCGGCCGCTCGCACCACAGCGTGCCGTCGTTGTCGAAGCAGGCGACCCGCTCCTCGACGGGCCGCGCCATCGCGGCGTCGAGGAACCCGACCACGCCATCACGGGTGGCCCCGGGCCGCCACGACGGCAGCAGCTCTGCGGTGCTCACTCGGACGGCCCGTCAGCGGAGGCGCCGCGGTGCACGCACCGGAACCCCATGTGGCTCATGCCGGTGTCGACGGCCTGGGGTCGGCGCGCCGCGGGGCGGTAACGCATGCAGTAGGAGTCGGCGCACAGGTGCGAGCCGCCCTTGACCACCTTGCGCCCGGTGCGGAACTGCGGCTGGCCGGGGTCGCGGCTCGCCTCGACGTCGCCGCCACGAGGGTTCTCCGGCACGCAGCACGGGGATGCCGCGTCGTCGGGGTGGCGGCTGGTCCACCAGTCGTCGGTCCACTCCCACACGTTCCCGGCCATGTCGAAGAGCCCGAAGCCGTTGGCGGGGAACGAACCCACCGGCGAGGTGCGCAGGTAGCCGCTCTCGCCGGTGCTCCGCCAGGGGAAGTCCATCCCGTCCCAGGTGTTCGCCATGAGGCGGCCGCCGGGCCGGGCCTCGTCGCCCCACGTGAAGGGGGCGCCGTCGAGCCCTCCGCGGGCGGCGTACTCCCACTCCGCCTCGGTCGGCAGGCCGGCACCGGCCCACGCAGCGTAGGCCGCGGCATCCTCGTGGGCGACGTGGACCACCGGGTGGTCGCCCCGCCCGCGCAGGCTGCTGCCGGGGCCCTCGGGGTGCCGCCAGCTGGCTCCAGGGATCCACGTCCACCACTGGCTCAGGTGACGCAGGTCGACCGGGCCTGGCGTGGGCGTGAACACCAGCGAGCCCGGCACGAGGTTCTCCGCGGGCGCACCGGGGAAGTCGGCGGGGTCGGGTGTGCGCTCGGCGACGGTCACGTACCCCGTGGCCTCGACGAACGCGGCATACGCGTCGTTGGTCACCGGCACGGGGTCGATGCCGAAGGCTCCGACGCGCACCCGGTGGGTCGGCGCCTCCTCGGGGTAGTGCTCGTCCGAGCCCATGAGGAAGACACCCCCGGGCAGGCTCACTGGCGACGCGCTCGTGGCCGGACCACGGCGACGTCGGGGCCCCCGTGGGGACCGCGATGCCTTCCCCACGTCAGGACCGGGAGGGTGGGACGGGCAGGACCGAGGCCGTGGTCGTGCCCGCCCGTCGGGCGGGCTGCCTCACGCGCTCGCGACCCCCTGCTGCAGCTTCTCGAGCATCTTCGCCACCGTGAAGCTCGCGGGTTCCTGGCGGGGCGGGAAGTCCACGAGCGTGCGCATCATCCGCGCCACGTACGTCTGGGCCGGCACGAGGACCCAGGCCCGGTCGAGCAGCCAGTCGTAGTAGGTGTTCGAGGTGATGTCGGCGCGCTCGTAGGGATCGGTGCGCAGGTTGAAGATCTTCGGCACCCGCAGCTCGGTGTAGGGCTCGGCCCACACCCTGAGCGTCCCCGCGGCTCGCTGCTCGAGGAAGACGACCTTCCAGTTGTCGTAGCGCAGGGCGGTGAGGTCGCCGTCGTCGGAGATGTAGAAGAAGTGCTGGCGCGGGCTCTCCCCGGTGGCACCGGTGATGTAGTCGAGCTGGTTGTGGCCGTCGAGGTGGACGCGGTAGGGGGAGCCCGCGAGGTCGGTGCCCTCCTTGAGGCGATCCGCCACGTCGGGGTCCCCGGCCGCGGCCAGCAGCGTGACGAACCAGTCGTTGTGGCTCACGATGCCGTTGAGCACCCGGCCCGCCTCGACGCGGCCGGGCCACCGCACCGCGCAGGGCACCCGGTAGGCCCCCTCCCAGTTGGAGTTCTTCTCGTTGCGGAACGGAGTCATGCCGGCGTCGGGCCAGGTGTTCATGTGCGGCCCGTTGTCGGTGGAGTACATGACGATGGTGTTGTCGGCGAGGCCGTTCTCGTCGAGGTAGTCGAGCACCTGCCCGACGAGCTCGTCGTGGTCGACCATCGTGTCGTGGTACTCCGACTGCCACCGGCCGGCCTTGCCGCGACTGCCGTCCTTGATGTGGGTGCGGAAGTGCATGTGCGTGGTGTTGAGCCAGACGAAGAACGGGGTGTCCGACTCCGTGGCGTCGGTCATGAAGCGCAGCGCCTCGGGGACGATCTCGTCGTCGATGGTCTTCATCCGCTCCTTGGTGAGCGGCCCGGTGTCCTCGATTCGCGAGGTGCCGTCGCGGTTGGCCCATGAGTGGATGACGCCCCTGGGCCCGAAGTTCTTGCGGAAGTCGGGGAAGTCCTCCGCGCTCGGGTAGTCGTCGAGCTCGGGCTCCTCCTCGGCGTTGAGGTGGTAGAGGTTGCCGAAGAACTCGTCGAAGCCGTGCGCCGTGGGGAGGAACTCGTCACGGTCGCCGAAGTGGTTCTTGCCGAACTGCCCCGTGGTGTAGCCGAGCGACTTCAGCGCGGTGGCGATCGTCGGGTCCTCCGCTCGCAGGCCGATGTCGGCGCCCGGCATCCCGACCTTGGTCAGGCCGGTGCGATAGGGGTTCTGCCCGGTGATGAAGGCCGCCCGTCCCGCGGTGCAGCTCTGCTCGCCGTAGTAGTCGGTGAACCGCACCCCCTCCTGCGCGATGCGGTCGATGTTCGGCGTGCGGTAGCCCATGATCCCGTCGGAGTAGCAGCTCAGGTTGCTGATCCCGATGTCGTCGCCCCAGATGATAAGGATGTTCGGCGTGTCGGTCATGGCGGCCCTTCAGGTTCGGACGGTGCACGTCGCAGCGTGGTTCAGGACGCTAGCACCGGTACCACGGGCGCGAAAGGCGTTGTCGAGAGGTGCGCGGACGAGGTTGGGCGGGGGGCGAACGGGACCGTCAGGCGAGCGGCGGACGACGGTGTCGAGAGATGCGCGCACGGGGTTGGCGGGCGATCCCGCGGACGGGGTTGGCGAGAGGTACGCAGACGGCGTTGTCGGGCCAGCCGCCGACGACGGTGCCGGGCGCTGAGCCGCTGCCCTCACTCGAGCCAGGACATGACGTCGCGGGACACCCATCCCTCGCCCGCCCAGTAGCGCAGGGCCGAGAGCAGGCTCGCGCGGGCCGCCTCGCGCCGCGCGTCGTCACCGGCCGCCCAGGTCTGGTCGAACCACGTGCACAGCCGCTGCCCCTCGGCGGGGTCGTCGAGGTCACGGATCCGCCGGGACGCGCCGAGGTGGCGACCGAGCAGGAGCATCGTGAGGCTGTCCCCGTCAGGGATGGCCGTGAGGTAGCTCTCGATCGCTCGGCGTGCCGTCGGCTGGCTGACCGCCGGGGCCGGAGCAGTCGGTGGGACCGCGGGTGGGGGCGGTGGGACCGCGGATCCGGCCGTTGGGTCAGCGGATCGGGCCGATGGGTCAGCGGGCGGGGCAGATCGGTCAACGGATCGGGCCGATGGGTCAGCGAATGGGCGAGGCGCTTCCGTTCGGGCACCGGCGGCTTCCCCCACGTCCTCGTCCGGCCGGGTCCGGGACGTACCGGAGGGAGAGGGTCTCGGAGCGGGTGGCGTGCGGCTCGCCGGGGTGTCGCGCCCGAACAGGAACACCGACACGTACGACTCAGGAAGCGGAGCCGAGCGCGATTCGTCAACAGCGCGGGCGTCGCAGACCGGGCACAGCGTGACCTCGCGGTGCCCGACGACCGCCCGCTGGTTGCCGCGCGGGGTCCGGGTCATCACCTGTCGCTGGGCGACTCCACCCTCGCCACCACACCCCTTGCACCGTGCCGTCCCGCGAGCCCACGTGCCCCCACAGCGGCCGCAGGTGATCTCGATGCCGTCATCGGTCGGGCGGCCCTGGAGCGCGTCGACCTCCCCGCACATCGGGCAGGTCGCCACGGGCGAGCCCGGGCCTGCGTCGGTCTGCACGATGTCCCTCGCTCTCCGGCGCCGCGTGGGCCAGACGCGCGGCCACGGCGCCATCCGGCCCCGGTCCCATCGTGCCCGACCCGGTGCCGAGGCGGCCACCTCACACACCCGCCTGACCACCGCTGCCCTCACGCCGTCCAGCAGCCGAGAGTTCCTCTCCCCGGTGCCGGGGTCGGGCCCCGCCCATCACTACGATCGGTCGCACCCGACCGACCCCACCTCGTGGGCCCTCGCCCGACCGCGTGCGGCTCGGCACGAGCGCGAGAGGATCTGCCAGATGACCGTCGTGACCCCGTGCACGGGCCGCTGACCTCTCGCCCGATCGCCGTGCGGGCGCTCTTCGCCGCGGGCGCGGTGACGGCGGCGACCGCGGGCGTCGTGGCCACGGCGGCCGCGCGACAGAGGCCTTGGCTCGCTCGACTCCTGGGCCGCCAGTCGACGGTCGTGGTCGCCGTCCCGACCGCGGCACCGGTCGTCGCCCTCACCGTCGACGACGGACCGCACCCCGTCCTCACGCCACAGATCCTGGCGACGCTCGAGCGCCACGGCGCTCGAGCCACCTTCTTCTTCCTCGGCTCGGGGGTCGAGCGCCACCCTCACCTCGCACGTGCCGCGGTGTCGCAGGGGCACGAGGTCGGCAACCACGGCTGGCTCGACCGCCCGGCGGTGCGGATGCCGAGCCTTGCCTTCGAGGCCGACGTCGCGCGCACGGCGCGCACGATCGAGGCCGTCACCGGTGCCGCGCCACGCGTCTTCCGACCCGGGTCGGGCTGGTTCCGCCCGAGCCAGCTCCGGCACGTGCGGGCCATCGGGAACCAGCTCGTCCTCGGGTCGGTCGCGGTCGTCGACCTCACCGTGCGCCGGGTCGACCGCGAGGTCGCCTTCGTGCTGCGCCGGCTCCAGCCGGGTGCGGTCGTCGTGCTGCACGAGGGCCGGGACGACCGGCGCAACGTCGTGCCGCTCCTCGAGCGCCTGCTGCCAGAGATGCACCGGCTCGGCTACCGCAGCGTGACCGTCTCCGAGCTCGTCGCCGCGCGGGCGGACGGCCAGGATCGTCCCTGGTCTGCACCGCTCAGCCCGGTCGGGTCGGCGCAGCATGGTCGTCCGCGGTCTGCACCGCTCAGCCCGGACGGGTCATCGCCGATGGGTCGACGAGCCGGTCGTAGTCCTCGACACTGACCGCACCCGACGCGACGGCCGCCTCGCGCAGGGTCGACCCGTCCTTGTGCGCCTGCTTGGCGATGGCCGCGGCCGCGTCGTAGCCGATGTGCGGCGCCAGCGCGGTCACGAGCATGAGGTCGGCCTCCAGGTTCGCGGCAATCGTCTCCCGGTCGGCCTCGAGCCCGAGAACGCAGTGCTCGGTGAACGATCGGCACGCGTCGGAGATGAGCCGCACCGACTCGAGGACGGCGTGCGCCATCACCGGAGTGAACACGTTGAGCTGGAAGTTCCCCTGCGTCCCGGCGAACCCCACCGTTGCGTCGTTGCCGAAGACGCGGGTCACGACCATCGTCATGGCCTCCGACTGGGTGGGGTTGACCTTGCCCGGCATGATCGAGCTGCCCGGCTCGTTCTCCGGGATCCGCAGCTCCCCGATCCCGGTGCGTGGTCCGGACGCCAGCCACCGCACGTCGTTGGCCAGCTTCATCAGCGCCCCGGCCAGCGTGCGCAGTGCCGAGGAGACCGCCACCAGCCCGTCGTGCGCGGCCAGCTGGACGAAGAGGTTCTCCGCCTGGTGGAACTCCTGCCCCGTCTCCTCCGTCAGGTGCTCCGCGACGAGCCGACCGAACTCCGCGGGGGCGTTGAGGCCGGTGCCGACCGCCGTGCCACCGATGGCGAGGGCCCGGACCCGGGTCACGGCATACCGCACGTCGCCCTGGGCGTCACGGAGCTGGCCGGCCCACGCCCCGATCTCCTGGGCGAGCGTCACCGGCGTGGCGTCCTGCAGGTGCGTGCGGCCGACCTTGACGACGTCGCCGAGCTCGGCGGCCTTGGCATCCAGTGCCGCGCAGAGCCCGTCGACGGCTGGGTGCAGCCGCTCGGCGACCTCGAGCACGACCGCCACGTGCACCGCGGTGGGAAAGGTGTCGTTGCTCGACTGGCTCTTGTTGACGTGGTCGTTGGGGTGCACCGGCGCCTTGCTGCCCAGCTCGCCACCGAGCAGCTCGATGGCCCGGTTCGCGATGACCTCGTTGGCGTTCATGTTGCTCTGGGTGCCCGATCCCGTCTGGAAGACGACGAGCGGGAAGTGATCGTCGAGGTCGCCGTGGGACACCTCGCTCGCCGCCTCCACGATGGCTGCGGACACCTCGTCGCTCAGCAGCCCGAGGTCGGTGTTCGCCCGGGCCGCAGCCTGCTTGAGCAGGCCCAGCCCGCGCACCATCGCGCGCCCCCAGACGAACGTGTCACGCCCGATGTCGAAGTGCTCGAGGCTGCGCTGGGTCTGCGCACCCCAGTAGCGGTCGGCGGGCACCTCGATGGCTCCCATGGTGTCGCGTTCGGTGCGGGTCTCCATCCCCCCACGGTAGGCCGGTCTGGGCGTCCCGCGGCCCGGGTGAACCGGCCGGGTGCGCCGACCGGGTGCCTCAGGACCCCCGGATGGTGTCCCGCCGCGCCCGGTTGGCCATAGGCGTGCGCCGGTCGGTATCGCGGGTGAACTGGCGCAGCAGGTCGTCACCGCAGTCGTTGAGGCCCGCCCGGAGGTCGGCCTCCTGCGACGTCGCCACGAGGCGCTTCCGGCCCGGGATCCAGGCCTCGAGGGTGGTCACCATGCCGGGGGCGTCCCGGTCCTTGACGCTCAGCTCCATCTCCCAGGCGCGGTCGACGTGCTCGAACCGTGAGATGACCTGCGAGAGCGTGTCGGCCACGAGGTCGCGGTCGCGTTCGCTGACCCCACCGGCGAAGCGCACCCGGTCCACGCCATCCCTCGCCGGGGCCTGCTCGTGGTCGTCACTCATGGTTCGTTCCTCTCCGTCGAGGAGGCGGAGGATCCGCCGTCCGTGGTCGCCGAACCTGCAGCCGCGTCAGTGGGCTGGGATGCCGTGGCGCCGGGGGCGGTTCCCGGGCTCGTGCTCGTGGGCGTCGTGCGCTGGTCGGCCACCCAGTCGACGCCCGACATGACGCCGACGTGCAGCTTGCCGACGTAGGAGGCGTACTTCCCGTCCGTCCGTCCGTCGACCGCGGCCCCGGCCTTGGTGAGCTGGTCGTCGATGCGCTCACGGTTGTCGTGAGCGAGCTCGCCGGCCTTGGTGGCCGCGAGCTGGAGGTAGTGGTCCGCCTGGTCGGCGAAGGTCGTGAGCTTCGCCTCGAGGTCCATCTCCCGGGCCTTGGCCTCGAGGTCGCGCAGGGCGTTGCGGAGTTGGTCGGTGGTCGTCATCGAGATCCCCCTTCAGGCGGGTGGTCTGTCGGAGCGTGCTCACTCCGGTCTACCCCATGAACCGGCGGGGCGGCATCCGGTGTTCCCGATCTCACGACCTACCAGGGTCGGGTCAGGGGTATCCCGGACGCGGGAGGATCGCTCCCGGCCCCCGCCGATCGACCCGAGATCTCCCCGCGTGGCCCGTCTCATCTGTCACACTGGCCCTTCTGCCACCTTCGCAGCGTCGCGACACCCGGCAGGACGGCCGCGACGCCACCACCCGAGGAGCGACGCCGTGCCCGAGCCAGCCGACCTCTCCGCGGTGCCCGAGGTCCCGGACGCCGAGGGTGCCGCGATGCCCACGTTCTGGCGCGCCCGCCGCGAGTGGCGCATGGGCCTGGAACTCGCGACCTCGGCGGTGCGCACCCGCGACCTGCACGAGTGGCCGCAGGGCGACGGGCACCCCGTCATCGTGCTTCCCGGCTTCCTCGCCGGCCCAGAGTCCACCGTGTTCCTGCGCAGCCACCTGCGGCGACTCGGGTACCGAGTCCACGACTGGCGCCAGGGCCGCAACCTCGGCGCCAGCCCGGAGCTCGCCACCCGCCTCGAGGAGCTCCTGCTCGAGGTACACGACCGCTACGGTCGCCGGGTCAGCCTCGTCGGGTGGAGCGCCGGCGGCATCTACGCCCGCGAGATGGCCCGAGCACTGCCCGACTACACCCGCTCGGTCATCACCCTCGGCAGCCCCTTCCGCGGGCACCCCGCCTCCACCCGTGCCTGGCGGATGTACCGACTGATGAACCGTCGCCACCTCGAACGGATGTTCACCGAAGAGGCCATGGCCGAGCGCGCGGCACCCCTGGAGGTGCCGACGACGTGCATCTACTCCAAGCACGACGGGATCGTGGCCTGGGAGTGCTGCCTGTCCGATCCTGCACCGCACACCGAGAACATCGAGGTGCACGCCACCCACCTCGGCTACGGCCACGAGCTCGAGACACTGCGCATCATCGCCGACCGGCTCGCCCAGCCCGAGGGGGGCTGGCTGCCGTATGCCGGCGACCCGACGCACGCGGACCCGCACTCGGTCGACGCTCATCCCGACCCCGGACGGACCGGCTGAGCTCGTGGGCACGTCCCGCTGGGCCAACCCACTCGACGCGGCCTTCCTCATGGGCGAGACGCCCGAGACCCTCATGCACGTCGGCTCGCTCATGTACTTCACGTTTCCCAAGGGCGAGAAGCGCACCTTCCTCCCCGAGCTCATGGCTCACCTGCACGGCGCACGCGTCGAGCAGCCATGGACCTTCCGGCTCCAGACCAGAAAGGTCATGCGCCAGCCCGTCCACCGCTGGGTCGAGGACGAGGACTTCGACATCGACTACCACGTCCGGCACTCGGCCCTGCCCAGCCCCGGTGGCGAGCGCGAGGTCGGCATCCTCGTGTCGCGCCTGCACTCCAACGCCCTCGACTTCCGCCGCCCGCCGTGGGAGATGCACGTCATCGAGGGCCTCCAGGGCGACCGCTTCGCCGTCTACACGAAGATCCACCACAGCCTCGTCGACGGCTACACCGGCATGCGGATCCTCCAGCGCGGGCTGTCGCGCGACCCGGACGACCGGACCCACGACTCGTTCTTCAGCCTGACCAAGCCGCCGCGCCCGCAGGGTTCGCCCGAGCCCGTCGGAGACGTCACCTCGATCCTGCGCGGTCTCGCGTCGTCGGTCGGGGCCATGCCCTCGGTCGCCAAAGCCCTTGTCAATACCCAGCTGGGGCGCGGGTCGACGAGCACCAAGGCGGTGGGCTCCTACCAGGCGCCCCGCTCGATCCTCAACGGGCGGGTCGGCCGGGCCCGCCGATTCGCCACCCAGCACTATCCCGTCGAACGCCTCCGGGCGATCGGCAAGGAGCGCAACGCCACGCTGAACGACGTGCTCATGGCCGTCTGCGCAGGCGGCCTGCGGACGTACCTCGATGAGCTCGATGCCCTGCCCGGAGACCCGCTCGTCGGCTTCATCCCGGTCAACGTACGACCCAAGGACAGTGAGGGCGGCGGCAACTTCGTCGGCGCCACGCTGGTCTCGCTCGCGACCGACCTCGAGGACCCCGTGGAGCGGTTGACCGCGATCGCCCGGTCATCGCGCGCCGCCAAGGCCCGGATGACGGGGATGGCCGGCGACGCGGTGGTCGCCTACAGCGCCCTGCTGCTCGCCCCCGCGGGCTTCCAGGTCCTGCGCGCGATGTCCGGCCTCCCGGTGCCGGTGCCGCTCACCCTCAACCTGTGCATCTCCAACGTGCCCGGCCCCAAGGAACACCTCTACTGGCGGGGGGCTCGCCTCGAGGCGACGTTCCCACTGTCGATCCCCGGACACTCCATGGCGCTGAACATCACGGCGCACTCGTATGCCGGAACGCTCAACCTCGGCTTCATCGGCGACCGCGACGGCATGCCCCACCTCCAGCGGCTCGCCGTCCACACGGGCGAGGCCCTCGACGAGCTCGAGGAGGCGCTCGGCCTCTGACCTGAGGCGCGGGTGGTGGGCGGGAGCAGGGCCGACGAGCCCGGACCCCGTCGAGAGAAGACGAGCCCGGACCCCGTCGAGAGAACAGGACGCGCCGTCTCGCCACGTGGGGAGACGGCGCGTCCTGTTCACTCGACAGGTCGCTGGGTGGGGGTCAGAGCTCGACCGAGCCGCTCCCACCGATGTCGGGTCGCTCGCCGGAGACCTTCGTCTTCACCATGGCCACGAGGGTGCCGACCTTTCCGGGGGTGTCCCAGAACTCCGCGCTCTCCGCGTCGACCCGCACGACTCCGACCTTCGGATCCTCGGGCTCGCACTGGAACCAGGCGCGCGCGCTGTCGTCCCACAGCTCGCGCGCCCGCTGCGGGTCCTCGAGCACCGAGGCACGGCCCGCCAGTGACACCCACTTGCCCTCCTCGGTGAAGGCGAGGTTCACCTGGGGGTTGCGGCGGATCTCGGCGGCGGGGTCCGAGCTCGCCAGGGCGAGGAACCACACCGTGCAGTCCGCGTCGACCTGTTGGGTCGTCATCGGCCGCGAGGCGATCGTGCCGTCGTCCGTGACGGTGGCCAGCATGGCGATGCGCTGGCCCTCGATCAGCGCGCGGACGTGCTCGGCGCCGTTCTCGTCGTGGTGGGACATGTCGTCTCCTTCACTCTCGTCGAACCATCGACGCTAGCCACCGTGCGCGGGCTTCGGGCTCTCGTGAACGCGGTGATCCCGCAGGTCCACGACTCGTCGAAGCTCGGGCCCGGCTCCATCCGCTCCCAGCTGCGGGTCACCATGACCGAGCGGGCGTTTCCGTCGAACACCTCGCGATGGTCCTGCACGAAGCTCCAGTAGAGGGCGTCCCAGTCCCCTCGCCACTCCCCCGGCCCGACGTCCGACATCGTCCTGAGGAAGTTGCTGCCCGAGACGTAGGGCTTGGTCATGATGCCGGTGCCGGCCGCGAACTGGCTCATGGCGTCGACGTTGGGGACCATGACCCAGTCGTAGGCGTCCACGAACATCGCCATGAACCACTCGTAGACCTCGGTGGGATCCGTGCGCAGCAGGCACATGGCGTTGCCGAGCACCATGAGCCGCTCGATATGGTGGGCCCACCCCCGCTCGAGCACCCCGGAGACGACCTGGTCGACCGGGTCGAGACCCGTGCTCCCGTCCCACCACCCGGGGGCGAGCGCCCGGTCGTGGCGCAGCCGGTTCGACGAGCGCATCCGGCGCCCGTAGAGGTGGTAGGTCGCCCGCATGTACTCCCGCCAGCCGATGAGCTGGCGCACGAACCCCTCGAGCGAGGCCAGGTCGACGTCGCCGCGCTCGAGCACGGCGTCCAGGACCTCCCGGGGGTCGAGCAGTCCGGCGTTGATGGCGGGGCTCAGGGAGGAGTGGAAGAGCACCGGATGCCGGGTCGAGATCGCGTCCTCGTAGGGCCCGAACTGCGGGAGCCGGTGCTCGACGAAGTCCGCCAGCGCCTCGCGGGCCTGCTCGTGGGTCACGGGCCAGTCGAAGGCTGCGGCCAGGCCCGGGGCGCTGGGGAACTCCTCCCCGACCCAGTCGATCGCCTCGGTGACCTCCGGCAGCGGCGCGGTGCCTGCCCGAGCGGGCACCGGGTGTCCCTTCGGCAGCTTCTTGCGGTTCTCGCTGTCGAAGGACCACCGACCACCGGCCGGCCGGTCATGCCTCGGTCCGTCGACGAGCACGTCCAGCCGCGTGCGCTGCCACTGGTAGAAGGTCTGCAGGCGGGCCCTGTGCTCGCCGAACCATTCCGTCAGCTCGGGTCGAGTGGTGAGGAAGCCCGGGCTCTCCTCGACGTGCTCCGGCGCGAGCGTCGCCCCGGCGTCGGCGAGGGCACGGCGCGCGTCGCGCAGCAGCCAGTCGTCGGCGACGTCGTGCAGGCGCACCTCATCGGGCGCCAGCCGTTCCAGGAGACCCGCGAGGCGGGCGCCGCTCGTCTCCCGGGCGGAGGTCTCGACCACATCCACCTCGAAGCCCGCGTCACGCAGCCGCCCGGCGAAGAGCCGCATCGAGGCGCGGTGCAGGACGAGCTTCTGGGCGTGGAAGGCCTGCTGCCGGAAGAGGAGGTCGTCCTCGACGAGGACGAAGCGGGTGTCGGCGACGGCCCGAAGGTGGCTCTCGAAGAGCTGGTGGGGGTAGACGATCCGCACGCGGCGCCGTGAAGGACTCGTCATCGCAGGCATCCCGTGACCGTCAGAGACGTCACGGGGCGAGGTCGGCCAGCACGGCCCGGGCCACTCGGTCCCCGGAGACGAGGGCTCCCTGGATGGAGGCGGTGTCCCGGTGGTCACCCGCCAGGTACACCCGCTCCGAGACCCTGGCGGGAGAGGTGGTCCGCAGCGGGGCCCGCTGGTCGGGCAGGGCATCTCGGATGTCGTCGCGGCGCAACAGCTCCCACCTCCTCGACGAGCCTCCGAGCACCTCCTCTGCCTGGCGCCTCACCTCCGGCTCGCCGGCCTCCGGGGCGTCGCCACCGAGCAGGCAGGTCACCTGGACGAGGTGGCGCCCGACCGGCGCGTAGGACGGGACGGCGTTCGACACCACCGCCGCGTTGACCATCGGGCCGCGTCGCCGACCGTCGACCGCGATCATCGTCGACCGCGTCGGCGCCTCGTCGGACGCGAACCACCACGTCTGGAGTCCTTTCGTGCCCGGTCGCGGCACGTCGACGAGGTCGGCCACGGCATCCGGTCCCACGGCCACGACCGCTGCCCGGCCTCGCACCACGTCGCCGCCGGCCAGAGCCACCTCGACACCCGACCCCGTCGCCCGCACCCCCTGCACCGAGGCGTCCAGCCGCACGGCGACCTCGCCGGGGGACGCGAGCGCGCTCCGGAGCAGCTGCTCCGGAAGGGCCCGGATGCCGCGGGCCGGCAGGCCGGGCACCCCCAGCGCGAACATCCGCACGAGGAGCCGGACGAAGGCGTCGGACGTCTCGCCGGCGTCCTCGGCGACCACACCCGCGAGGAACGGTTCGATGACCTCCCTGCGCAGCGGCCCCCGGACACCGGCCCGGTCCAGGCCCTCAGCCACGCTCCTGTCCGAGCCCCCGATGACCCGTGCCGGCGCCACGAGCGCCGGACCCAGCCAGCGCGCGAGCGCGGCGACCTCCCTCACCGACAGCAGTCCGCTGCGCAGGGTGGGCAGGATGCCGGCCGGCTCGCGCAGGGGGTGGGCGAGCCGAACGATCCCGGCTGGGCGCCGCACGTCGAGGCCGGCGCCGAACGGGTGCAGGCCCAGCGCGGCGACGTCGACCCAGCGGCGCACCGCCGGGTAGGCCGGGTTGAGCACCTGGAACCCACGGTCGAGCAGGAACCCGTCGACCTCGTCGGTGCGCTGGCGGCCGCCCACCACGTCCTGGGCCTCGATGAGCTCGACGGCGCGACCTGCAGCGGCGAGTCGAACGGCACACCGCAGCCCCGCAAGTCCGGCTCCGACCACGAGCACTTCGGCGTCCACCATGGAATGGTAGGTCGCGGAGGCTCTTCCCTCGGGGTTGTCGCCCATCTCGCAGCACAGGGTTTGTCTAAGGTTTGTACGGAGTCGTGCATCCAGGGTGGGGGTTCGAGCGGAAGTCTCTGATGTAATCAGCGCACACGCACCCATCCGTGAGGCAGGTCAGTCATGAGTGCCGAGGTTGCCCCTGCAGGCCTCGTCGCCCCGAGCCGGTCTGGCCCGGTGCAGTCGACGATGCTCGAGGTCGACGCCCTTCTCGATGCGACGTTCGCCGAGCTCGGCGACGCCCTGGCAGTCTCCGGCGTCACGCGAGGCGCGGCCCGGGGCCCCCTGCACGTGGACCTCGTCGGCGAGCTCGCGACTCGGACCCGGAACCACGGCAAGCGCCTGCGCCCGGTGCTCGCCCACTGGGGGTGGGCCCTCGCGGGGGAGACCCCCGGCACCCACGATCACCTCGCCAGGATCGGTGCGGCGCTGGAGCTGCTGCACCTCTTCGCGCTCGTCCAGGACGACGTCATGGACCGCTCGGACTCCCGCAGGGGGCAGCGCACCCTGCACGTCGTGGCGGCCGAGCGCCACCGGTCGGTGTCCGGTCTCGGCGACGACGTCCTCTTCGGCGACAGCGTGGCGACCCTCGTCTCCGACCTCGCCCTGAGCGAGGCGACCCTGCTCGTCGCCCCCACCAGGGCGGAGGTGCGCGCCCTCTGGCGGGTCATGGCGGTCGAGCTGGTCGAGGGCCAGCTCCTCGACGTGACCCACACCGCCGGCCGGCGCCGCAACCTTGACACCTCCCTGCAGATCGCGCGCTTCAAGAGCGGTCGCTACACGATCACCCGCCCCCTCCAGCTCGGTGCCCTCGTCGCGGGGGCGGGCGCGGCACTCATGGATCGCCTCGAAGCCTGGGGCGACCTCGTCGGCGACGCGTTCGCCGTCCGCGACGACGTGCTCGGCTGCTGGGGCGACCCGCAGGTCACGGGCAAGCCCGCGGGTGACGACCTGCGCTCCGGCAAGCCGACCGTGCTCCTCACCTGGGCCGAGGACCTCCTTCCCCCCTCGGCCCGGCCCCTGCTGGCCGCCTGCGATGCGGGGCAGCTCGACGACTCCCAGGTCGGTCAGCTCCAGCAGGCGATGATCGACGCCGGCGTGCGCGACCGCGCGGAGCGCACGATCTCCGATCTGGTGTCCCGGGCCCACGACGTCCTCGACGGCCTCGACGTCCCCGCCGACGCCGACACGGCGCTGCGCCACCTCGCCGACACGATCGCGTGGCGAGCCTCGTGAGGGTGATCGTCGTCGGCGCCGGCCTGTCCGGGCTGGCCGCCGCGTGCCACCTGGTCGGGATGGGCCACGAGGTCACCGTGCTCGAGCGCGAGCAGATCGTCGGTGGGCGCGCTGGGACGTTGGGCGACAGTGGTTTTCGCTTCGACACCGGCCCAGTCGTCATGACCATGCCCGAGCTGCTGCACGAGCCGATCCGCGCGGCCGGTGGCGATCCGGACGCCCTCATCTCGATGCGCCGTCTCGACCCCGCCTACCGTGCGGTCTACCCCGACGGCGGCGAGCTGCACATCCGCGCCGACATGGCGGACCTGCGCGAGGAGATCCGCACGACGATCGGCGAGCAGGACGCCCAGGGCTTCGACCGGTTCATCGCCTGGCTCGAGGAGCTCTACGAGGCCGAGTTCGACACCTTCATCGACTCCAACTACACCTCGGCCCTGGACCTGGTCCGCTCGCCCGGAAAGGCCGCCAACCTGCTGCGCCTCGGCGGCCTCCGGTCCCTCGACCCCGCGGTCTCCCGCTTCTTCACGGACGACCGGCTCACCAAGATCTTCAGCTTTCAGGCACTGTATGCCGGCGTGGCACCGGCCAAGGCCCGCGCGGTCTTCGCGGTCATCACCTACATGGACAGCGTGCGCGGGGTCTTCTACCCCGAGGGGGGGATGCACGCCGTGCCGCGCTCCATGGAGCAGGCCCTGCGGGACGCCGGAGCCACGATCCACCTCGGCGTCCCCGTCCGCCAGATCCTCCAGCGCTCCGACGGGGCCGTGGCCGGGATCGAGACCGAGGACGGCGAGCGGCTCTCGGCCGACGCCGTCGTCTGCACCCTCGACCTCCCCGTGGCCTACGACCGGCTGCTGCCCGGGGTGTCCGCCCCCCGCACGGTGCGCAGCGGCTCCTACTCCCCCTCGGCCGTCGTCTGGCACGTGGGGGCGCAGGGTCGCCCGGGCCCCGAGGTCGCCCACCACAACATCCACTTCGGCCAGGACTGGGACGGCGCCTTCGAGGCCCTCATCGACCGGGGCGAGCTGATGCCCGACCCGTCCCGGCTCGTCACCGTGCCGACGGTCTCCGACCCCACGGTCGCCCCCGACGGCTCGACGACGATGTACGTCCTCGAGCCCGTGCCCCACCTCGGCTCGAGCATCGACTGGTCCCGTGAGGCGGGGCCGATGCGCGATCGGCTGCAGGCGTTCCTCCAGGAGAACGGGTACCCGACCGACATCCGGGCCGAGCACCTCGTCACCCCGCAGGAGTGGCAGGCTCAGGGCATGCATCTCGGCACGCCGTTCGCGCTCGCGCACACGTTCACCCAGTCCGGGCCGTTCCGCCCCTCCAACGTCGACCGTCGCGTCCCGGGGCTCGTCTTCGCGGGCTCCGGCACGACCCCTGGCGTGGGCATTCCGATGGTCCTGATCAGCGGCAAGCTGGCAGCCCAGCGGGTGCAGCAGTACGCGGGGCAGGCCCGTCCGACGCCTTTGGTGGCCATCCGGTGAGCAGCGACCCCTCCGTCCTCGAAGAGGGCTACGCCCGGTGCGCGGCCGTCACCCGCGAGCACGGCACGACCTACTACTGGGGGGCCCGGCTGCTGCCCGCCGCCTCCCGACGGCACGTGCACGCCGTCTACACCCTTGCGAGGTTCGCCGACGACATCGTCGACCTGGCAGGGCCCCAGCCCGTCGAGCAGACGGCCGCGCAGCTCGCGGCGTTCGAGGCGTCCTTCTGGTCGGCGCTCGCCGACGGAGGGTCGAGCGACCCGGTCATGGCGGCGGTGGAGCAGACCGTGCGCGAGTGCGGCATCGAGGAGGAGTGCTTCGAACGGTTCTTCCGGGCCATGCGCACCGACCTCACCCGCACGACCTACGAGACCTGGGCCGACCTGCTCGACTACATGGACGGCAGCGCTGCCGTGATCGGCGAGATGATGCTGCCGGTCCTCCAGCCGGGCACGGATGCCGTGGCGCCGGCGCGCAGCCTCGGCCTGGCCTTTCAGCTGACGAACTTCCTCCGTGACGTCGGGGAGGACCTCGACCGCGGCCGGGTCTACATCCCGCAGGAGGACATCCGCCGGTTCGGCGCCGACCCGCACGCCCGCGTCGTCACCGACGAGTGGCGTGCCCTCATGGCCTTCGAGATCGAGCGGAACCGGAGGCTCTACCGCGAGGCCGACGACGGCATCCCAGCCCTTCCACCCGCGTCCCGGCGGTGCGTCGCGACGGCACGGGTCCTGTACGCCCGCATCCTCGAGCGGATCGAGGACGCGGACTACGACGTGTTCGCCTCCCGTGCCCGGGTCCCCACCGCCAGCAAGGCCGCGCTCGCGACGCGGATGGTGCTCTCCCGTGAGCCGATGAGGCGGGTCCACGCAGACCGCGCCGCGCATCGTGACGACGCCGGCTGGGTCGCCGACGACCCTGTGGTGCTCCTCGACCCGGAGGGCGTCGCCATCGGCCAGGCCCCCAAGTCGCTGATCCACCACGATGACACCCCGCTGCACCTCGCCTTCTCCTGCTACCTCTTCGACGCCCAGGGGCGAGTGCTCGTCACGACCAGGGCCGCCAGCAAGCCGAGCTTCCCCGGAGTGGTGACCAACACCGCGTGCGGGCACCCCAAGCCCGGGGAGGACCTCGCGGAAGGGGTACGTCGCCGGGTGCGCAGCGAGCTCGGCGTCGACGTCGGGGACCTGCGCCTCGTGCTGCCCGACTTCGCCTACCGCGCCAGCATGAACGGACTCGTCGAGAACGAGCGCTGTCCGGTGTTCGTCGGCTGGGTCGACGACGTCGAGCTCGCCCCCGACCCCGAGGAGGTCGACGCCGCCGAGTGGGTGCCGTGGGACGAGTTCAGTGCGAACGTCATGGACGGTCAGCGCACGGTGTCACCCTGGTGCGCCGAGCAGGTTCCCCAGCTCCTCGCGCTCGGCGGTGAGCCGGACGACTGGCCAGCGGGTCGGCTCGACGCGCTGCCCCCGGCCGCCCGGCTCGGTGCGAGCATCGATGTCGCCTGAGGATGCGCGTGCACCATCACGTCCCGCCCCACGACCGAGGAGAACCATGACGACCGGCGCCATCGACCACGGCGAGTGGGTGCTCGCCGACGCCTTCGACCGGGCCGCCCCCACCTACGACTCCATGGTCGGACTGTCCCCGGGCTACCACGCGCAGCTGCGCGGCGCCGCCGAGGCGCTCGTCGACTCCCTTGCGGTCGCCACGGGCGGGCCCGACGGGACCATGTCGCTCGTCGACCTCGGGTGCGGCTCGGGGGCCTCCACGGCCGCCGTCCTCCAGGCGTGGACCGACCGTGGCGGTCGCGTCGACGGGCTCTCCGTCACGGGCGTGGACGCCTCCACCGGCATGGTCCAGGAGGCGCGTCGGAAGGCGTGGCCATCCGGCACGGACTTCGTCGTGGCCGACGCCGTGGCTCATCTCGCGAACCTGCCGTCGGGGTCCGTGGACGGCGTCCTCGCGTCCTACCTGCTGCGCAACGTGCCCGACCGGGGGAAGCTCGTCACCGAGATGGTGCGCGCCCTCCGGCCCGGCGGCACCCTCGTCGTGCACGACTACTCGGTGGCCGGGAGCGTCCGGGCACGCGCGACCTGGGCCACGATGGTGCACGCCATCGTCATCCCACTCGCCGTGGTCAAGCGCAGCGACGTCGAGCTGCACCGTTACCTCTACCGCAGCGTGCGCGACTTCGACTCGGTGCAGCGGATCTGCAACCGGATGCTCGACGAGAACCTCGTCGGCGTGCGGCACCGCACCTACCCCGGGGTCCAGCGGGGCCTGGTCCACACCGTCGTCGGCAGCAAGCCGTCGTGACGCGCCGAGCGACCGGCTCCTGGCGTCCGGGGCGGGACCACCGCGCGGTCTTTCACCCGCCCCCTGCGACCGGCCACGACGACATGACCCGACCCTCGGCCGACCACCACGTCGTCGTCGTGGGGGGTGGCATCGCCGGCCTCACCTCCGCGCTGGCGCTGGCCGAGCGTGGGGTGCGGGTCACCCTGCTCGAGCGCGAGGCGCGCCTCGGCGGGCGGGTGCAGGCCTGGCCGGTCACCCTGGCCGACGGCAGCGAGTCCGCGATGAGCCGAGGCTTCCACGCGTTCTTCCGGCAGTACTACAACCTTCGTGCGGTTCTGTCGCGCACCGACCCGACGCTGTCCCGGCTCGTGCCCCTCGCCGACTACCCCCTGATCCGTGACGGTGGCGGGCGGGACTCCTTCTCCGGCATCCCGCGAACCCCGCCGTGGAACCTCGCCGCCTTCGTCGCCCGCAGCCCCAGCTTCGACCTGCGCGCCCTTGCCGGGGTCGACGTCGAGGCCGCCCTCGGCCTCCTCGACGTCGACTTCCCCGCCACGTTCTCCGACCTGGACGGGCTCAGCGCGGCGGACGTGCTGGACCGCCTGCGCTTTCCCGAGGAGGCGCGCCACCTGGCGCTCGAGGTCTTCGCCCGCAGCTTCTTCGCCGACCCGGCGGACTTCTCGGGTGCCGAGCTCATCGCCATGTTCCACATGTACTTCGTCGGATCGGCCGAGGGCCTGCTCTTCGACGTGCCCCGCGACGACTACGACTCGACGTTGTGGGCCCCGCTCGGCGCGCACCTCCACCGGCTCGGTGTCGAGATCGTCACCGGGCGCGAGGTGCGGTCGGTGTCGGAGGTCGGCGACCACCTGGCGGTCCTGCACGCCGAGGCCGGGGGCGACTCCCAGGAATGGCTCGACGCGGATGCCGTCGTGCTGGCCCTGGACCCCGTTGGCCTGCGGCGCGTGGTCGGCTCCTCCCCCGGCCTGGGAGGGGACGACGCGGCGGGCTCGGCCTGGCGCGAGCGCGTGGGCGCGGTGCGCTCTGCACCGGCGTTCGCCGTCTGGCGGCTCTGGCTGTCGGATCTCGTGGACAGCGACCGCTCACCCTTCCTGGGCACCAGCGGCTACGGCCCGGTCGACAACGTCTCGGTCCTCGAACGCTTCGAGGACCACGCCGCCCGCTGGAGCGAGGAACACGGTGGGTCGGTCGTGGAGCTGCACGCCTACGCCCTGCCCGCCGACACCGACGAAGCCACCCTGCGCGAACGGATGCGCGCCGAGCTGTGCCGGATCTACCCCGAGACCGAGGGCATGGACGTCGTCGACGACGTGTGGCTCGTCCAGGACGACTGCGTCCTCGTAGGGCTCGAACCGTGGCGCTCGCGGCCGGGTGTGGCGA
Source organism: uncultured Actinomycetota bacterium (assembly GCA_963730365.1). GTDB lineage: Bacteria > Actinomycetota > Actinomycetes > Actinomycetales > Dermatophilaceae > Fodinibacter. The sequence goes on from CAVSRM010000010.1 coordinate 280,488, forward strand.
CGCCCGACCCTCGGCTCGTCCTCGCGGGAGACGCGGTGCGCTGCGACCTCCCCGTGGCGTTGATGGAGCGGGCCGCCACGACCGGCTGGATGGCCGCGGACCGACTGCTCACGACCTGGGGCCTGCCCGGGCACGGCGTCTGGTCGGTGCCCATGGGGTCGCGCTTCGGCAGCGTCCCGCGGACGCTGCGGCGTGGGATCAGGCGCTACCGGTCGTCGTCGTTGGGCCGGCGCCGCATCTCGTAGATCCGGGTCGCGTACTCGAGGTCGTCGACCCACAGCTGGATCGCCGACGCCCGCATGCCGATGCGCACGAGGGGCGCCAGCCCCCGGGCGACCCGGAAGCCCATCCGGTCGGAGGTGGCGATGACGGCCTCGGTCATCACCGTCCGCGCCGGGTGCACCCCGGGCGCGGTCAGCGGCGTCGCGTGGGTCTCGACGACGCTTCCGACGCCCTCCCCCTCGGTGATGGTCATGATGATGGTGTGCGAGTCGGGGCAGGTGAACTCGGCGCGCACCGGCACGGCGAAGGTGTGGCCGAGACGGTAGGCGACGTCGAGCACGAGGAGGTCCTCCGTCGAGGCGTCGTCGTCGACCGACAGGTCACTGAAGGCGTAGGGGTGCAGCCAGGCACCGTGCCACGGGTCGAGGCGGTTGGCGATGATGTCGCGCGGCTCGCACGTCGTGACGAGCGAGATCACCGAGGACAGGGCCTCCTCGGGCTCGGGCCTGGTGGGCACGACCGGCCGGTCCGTCGGGGCGACCCCGTCCTCCACCTGGCCCAGGCGCACCCACACGAGCACCCCGTCGTCGTACGCCGCGAACCTCGCCCACGGGGGCTGCGTGTCGCGACCGAGCGGCATGCCGTGCCACCGGCAGAGAACCGTCCCGGAGACGACGTCGCAGTCGTGCAGGAGGGCACCCAGGTGCGGGCACGCTCCGGGACCCGCCAGGACGGTGCCGTCGACGTCGCGCCACAGCACGACCTCACGTCCGGCGATCGTGCGGATGAGGGTGCGGTCCCCGCGAAGGTCGCTCGAGGACGCGGCCACGAGCCACCCGTGGGTGGGTCGGCGCATCGCGGCCTTGAGGGCCCGGTCGATGCGGGCCGGCTTGGCGTCACGCCAGGTGCCCCGGAGGTGGTCAGGGGTCGTTTGCGGGAGGTAGCGCACCGGAACGCGGTTGCGCACCTCCTCGCGCCAGGATCGATCGACACGCAGCAGGCTCACCCGGTCAGGTTAGTCGCTCCCCCGCCCGCGGACACAGCCCGTCGAAGCTCGGACGACCTCACGGTCCGGATCGGGGACGATGGTCGGGTGTTCCCCGCCTTCGACCTGTCCCGGCTCTCGGCCTCCGGCGCCCTCGACCCCGCCACGGTGTGGGACCGCTACACGCGCCCGGCGCTGTGGTCCACGTGGGCCCCGCACATCCGGGAGGTCGACTACCCGCACGCCGTGGTGCGACCCGACAGCGCCGGACGGGTCACGGGGGTGGGGGGCGTGGTGGCGGTGTTCCACGTCGAGTCGGTGGACGCGGGGGCACACACCTGGTCGTGGCGGGTGCGCTCGGGCCCGCTGCGGATCGCGTTTGACCACGGGGTGGACGCCGCCGGCGAGGGCAGCACCGCCTGGCTCGTCACCCGGGGGCCGCTTCCGGTGACCATGGCCTACGCGCCGCTGGCACGCTTCTCGCTCGGCCGCCTGGTCTCGCCTCAGGCGTCCGGCTGAGCAGCGACCGGCTCCGCACCGACGTCGACCACGATCCCCGCTCGGCCGCCTGGTCTCGCCTCAGGCGTCCGGCTGAGCAGCGACCGGCTCGGCACCGACGTCGATGACGATCCCCGCTCGGGGCGAGCGCCCCACTCCGACCAGGTCGGTCACCCTTCCCACGAGGTCCGACACTCGGGCGGGCAGGCCGTACTTCGCCACGACGGCCGCGCGGACCGCGGAGACCTCGTCCGCGCGGCGAACCACCCGTGCGGTCCCGGCATACGTGGGGGTTCCCGGGGCCACCCGACCGCGCAGGTCGCAGGCCCGCAGCTCCACCCGGTCGGTGTGGGCCAGCCGTTTGGTCTTGCCCGTGTCGTCCACGGTGATGACCACCAGGTCGCCGGACCCGTCGAGCGCCTCGGCGATCCACACCGGGGTCGGCACCGGAACACCCGTGCGCCGGAACGTCGTCAGCGACGCGTACTTCGCCGACGAGAGGGGGTGGCTGGCGGTCTCGTGTTGAGGCGCACCGGCATCCGACTCATCCATGGCGACAGGATAGGTGAGGCGTGCTCGCCGACCCGGCCCCACCGGGTGGACGTCAGGTCCGGCCGACCGGCCCGTGGCATGCGGCGCAGAGCCTCTGGCGCCAGTTCTGCGGATGCCGCTCGGGACCGGTAGGGTGGTGCACAGTTGTTGAGCTTTCCGTTGTGAAGTAGTTGCAGATCGTCCCGCCGGGACTGAGCACTTTCTGAGCAGAGGTACGACAGGCATCACCAACGCGGAGCCCCCCGACAGGCGGGGTGTTCCTCCTCAGAAAGAAGGCCAACATGGCTACTGGCACCGTGAAGTGGTTCAACGCCGACAAGGGCTTCGGCTTCATCGCCCCCGACGACGGCTCCGCCGACGTCTTCGCCCACTACTCGGCGATCAACTCGAACGGCTACCGTTCGCTCGACGAGAACGCCAAGGTCGAGTACGAGACCCAGCAGGGCGCGAAGGGCCCCCAGGCGGCGAACATCACCGTCATCGGCTGACCCACGCCCCACTCGCGCCGACAGGCGCACCACACGACCGCCGTCCGGTTTTCCGGGCGGCGGTCGTGCATGTGCCGGCGGCGGGCTAGCGTCGTCCCATGCGCGCGATCGTCGACCTCAATGCGGACCTCGGAGAGTCCTTCGGCACCTGGGTGCTGGGCGACGACGAGGCCATGCTCGAGGTGGTCACGAGCGCGAACGTCGCGTGCGGCTTCCACGCCGGCGACGCAGCGACGATCCGCCGCACCGTCGCTGCGGCGGCCGAGCGCGGCGTCGTCGTGGGCGCCCAGGTCGGCTATCCCGACCTGGCCGGCTTCGGGCGTCGACACATCGACGTCTCCCCCGACGACCTCACTGCCGACGTGCTCTACCAGCTCGGCGCCCTCGAGGCGATGTGCCGGGTCGCCGGCACCCGTGTCGCCTACCTCAAGCCCCACGGCGCGCTGTACGCCGCCACCGCGGTCGACGAGGCCCAGGCCCGTGCGGTGCTCACCGCGGTCATCGCCTACGACCGGACCCTCCCGATCCTCGGGCTTCCCGGCTCGGTGCTGCTGCGGATCGCCGCCGAGGAGGGTGTCCCGACCGTGACGGAGGCGTTCGCCGACCGGGCCTACAGCGCCGACGGTCTCCTCGTGCCCCGCTCGGTGGGCGGGGCCGTGCTCCACGATCTCGACGAGATCGCCGCCCGGGTGGCTCTCCTCGCGGTCGACGGGGTCGTCCGCGCCGTCGACGGCTCCCTCGTCCCCATGCCCGCGCGCTCGGTGTGCGTGCACGGCGACACCCCTGGTGCGGTCGCCATAGCGCGGGCCGTGCGGGCCGCCCTGGAGCAGTCGTCGGTGACGCTCGCCCCGTTCGTCCCGGCATGAGCGGTCGGCTCGGCCGGATCGAGGTGCTCCCCGCCGGGGAGAGCGCGCTCCTGGTCGAGGTCGGGAGCCTCGAGGAGGTCCTCGCCATCGATGATGCGCTCCGCCCGCTCGTCGGCGGGCCGGGGCCGTGGGCCGCTGTCACCGACGTCGTGCCGGCCGCTCGCACGCTGCTCGTCATGACCGTCGCGCCCGGGACGCCGTCGCTGCTGACCGAGCTGGAGCGCGAGATCCGCACCCTGGCGCAGGGAGCCGGTAGACGACCGGGCGACAGGTCGACCCCTCACCTTGGGCAGGGAGGACGGGGGCGGCCCGGCGACCTCGTCGAGGCACACGTCGTCGAGGCCCCCGTGGTCGAGATTCCGGTGCGGTATGCCGGACCCGACCTCGACGAGGTCGCCCGCCTCACCGGGTTGTCACCGGCTGAGGTGGTGCAGATCCACACGGGGGCGCGGTGGCGGGTGGCCTTCGGTGGGTTCGCGCCCGGCTTCGCCTACCTCGTGGGAGGAGACCCGCGGTTGGCGGTGCCCCGGCGCGACTCGCCCCGGCCCGCGGTGCCCGCGGGATCGGTCGGCCTCGCGGACGGCTTCAGCGGAATCTACCCTCGCAGCACTCCCGGGGGCTGGCAGCTCATCGGTGAGACCGACCTTCGCCTCTGGGACGTCCACCGGGAGCCGCCTGCGTTGCTCGTACCGGGCACCACGGTCGCGTTCATCGATGCCGAGGCTGACCGATGACCCCGGGGCTGGAGGTGCTCGCGACCGGGCCCCTGACCCTCGTCGAGGACTCCGGACGCCCGGGCCTGGCCGTCCTCGGCGTGGGGAGGTCCGGCGCCGCCGATCGCACGGCGTTCACGCTGGGTGCCCGCCTCCTGGGGCAGGGCCCCGACCGTGCCGCGCTCGAGGTCACGCTGGGTGGGCTGGCCGTTCGGGCCACCGGGCGGGTCGTGCTCGCGCTCACCGGGGCGCCGGCTCCGGCCACGGTCGACGATCGGCCCGTCCCGCACGCGGCGGTCGTCGAGCTGTCCGGAGGGCAGGTCCTGCGCCTGGGGGTGCCACCGCAGGGGCTGCGGACTTACCTCGGGGTGCGCGGGGGGATCGATGTCGAGCCGGTGCTGGGGTCACGTGCCACCGACGTGCTCTCGGGCGTCGGCCCGGCTGTCGTGGCCGCGGGGGACGTCCTCCCGATCGGGGACGCCCCGCTGACCCACCCCATCACGGACCACGCGCCCCTGCCCCCGTGGCCCAGCGGCATCGCCGAGCTCGACGTCCGGCCCGGCCCGAGAACCGGCTGGATCGGAGGGCTCGTCGAGCTGACGAGACACGAGTGGGTCGTCGGACCGGAGAGCAACCGGGTCGGCATCCGGCTCACCGGGGCCTCGCTCGCGCGCTCAGCGGGTTTCGACGTCGCGGAGGTGGCCACCGAGGGAGTGGTGCGTGGGGCGATCCAGGCTCCTCCCCGGGGCGAGCCCGTGGTGTTCCTCGCCGACCACCCGGTGACCGGTGGCTATCCCGTGGTCGCCGTGCTCACCGAGGCAGCATGTGACCGGGCCGCGCAGCTGCGTCCGGGCGAACAGGTGCGGCTCGTCGGCTGACGATCGTCGGGTCCACACCCCAGCACCAGTTCCCCGGTGCCGACTCCCCCCAGCGCCGGCGTCGCACGAACCTCTGCTAGCAGAACCTGGTGCTCGAACCACAGGCAGGAACCTGTGGTTCGAGCACCAACGTCTGCTGAGCGCGCGGTCTCCCGGGCTGCCCGCCGCGCAAAGACCCTGCCCCGCCGCGCCGTGCCGAACCCGCCGTGCCGCGCCGCGCAAAGACCCTGCCCCGCCGCGCCGTGCCGAACCCGCCGGGCCGCGCCGCGCCGAAGACCCTGCCCCGCCGCGCCGTGCCGAACCCGCCGTGCCGTGCCGTGCAAAGACCCTGCCCCGCCGCGTCGAAGACCCCGCTGGGTCAGCCCAAGTGCTTCCGTCCCGCTGTGGGGGTGCCCCTCACCCTCACCTCCTCCTACGGTGGCACCATGCACCTTCCCCCAGTCCTGCAGCAGCTCTTCGACGCCGAGAACAACCGCGACTGGGTCGCCGTCGGTGACCTCCTGCACCCCGACGTCCGGTGGACCATCGTGGGCGCCGAGGGGGAGCGGGTCGTGGAGGGCAAGGAGTCCTACCTCGAGGCGCTGGCCACAGCCTACGAAGGGTCGGAGACCCACTTCCGCTGCGTCGAGGTGACGCGCTCGGGCGACGGCGCCAGGACGGTCACGATGCTGGTCGACGATGACGGGCGGCGCTCACTCGACGTCTTCGAGCTGGAGGAGGGGCTGGTCACGCGGGAGTGGGAGTTCCCCCTCGGCCGCGACGAGGCTCCGTCACCGCTGGAGGTGGTCGCGCCGGTGCTGGGCGTGGACGGCTGCTCGGCCGGTTGGCTCGGTGCGCTGCTGGTACCGGGCGCGCCGCGTCCCCGCGTCGTCATCGCGCCGACGATCGCCGAGCTGGTCGAGACCGTGCGTGCCGACGTGGCGCTCCAGGTCGTCGGCATCGACATCCCGATCGGCCTTCCCGACGACACGACCCGACAGGCCGACGCGCTGGCCCGGCGGGCCCTCCCGGGCCGTGCCAGCTCGGTGTTCACGACGCTGACCCGCCTGGCCTACCTCGCGCCGACCCGGCTGGAGGCCGACTCGATCAACCGGAACCTCAGCGGCCAGGGCGTCGGTGCGCACGCCTTTGCGCTGCGGGACAAGATCCTCGAGGTCGACGCCTGGCTCCGGACCCGGCCGTCGGTGGACGTCATCGAGGTGCATCCGGAACTCTCCTTCGCCACGATGGCCGGCGCTCCGATGAGCCACGCGAAGAAGGCCGAGGCCGGTGCTGCCGAACGCCTCGCAGCCCTCGCCGCCGCCGGGGTCGCGCGCCCATCGGTGCTCTCGGGGAGTGGGTATGCCGTCGACGACGTCCTCGACGCCTGCGCGGTCGCGTGGACGGCGGCCCGACGCGCAGCGGGAGAGGCACTCTCCCACCCCGATCCCCCCGAGGTCTTCGGCGACGGCATCGCGGCGGCCATCCACACGTGAGTCCGGGACGCGGCATCCGGCCGAGGGGGTGGCACCACCTCGCTGCGGCTGGGAAGGTGGCGACATGACCACGCGCGTCGCCCACACGACCATCGACTGCCACAACGCCTACGACCTCTCCGAGTGGTGGAAGGGCGTCCTGGGGTACACCGACATCGATGGCGATCCCAACGAGCCGGGACACGAGGAGTGCATGATCGTCAGCCCCGACGGAGGGCACCGGCTGCTGTTCATCGAGGTGCCGGAGGGCAAGACCGTGAAGAACCGGATGCATCTCGACCTCGAGCCGGTCGAGGGCTCACGCGACGACGAGCTGGCCCGGCTGCTGGAGCACGGCGCGGTCGAGGTGGCCGACCACCGGGGCCAGCACGGCCCGGGTACCGGCTGGGTGATCCTCGCCGACCCCGAGGGCAACGAGTTCTGCATCCTGCGAAACCTCGCCGAGCGTGAGGCGGCCGCCGCGACGCCCACGCCCTAGGGTCCGTCCACCAGTCGGAGGAGATCCCTCGCGGGAGACACGCCCCACGGCGGGTTTGCTCCCCTCAACCGGCTACCCGGCTCCCCGGCTACTCGGCGACGAGGAGGACGTGCAGCCGACGCGGGCCGTGCACGCCCTCGACCCGGCTCAGCTCGATGTCGCTCGTGGCGGAGGGGCCGCTGATCCACGTCTGTGGGCGGGCCGGGTCGAGCGCCGCGACGGCCTCCGTCACGCCCGGCACGACCTGGCCCTCGCGAACCACGCAGACGTGCAGGTCGGGCAGAAGCGTGATGGCGCGTCGCCCTTGACCGGGGCCGTGGTCGAGGATCACGGTGCCGGTCTCGGCGATGCCGATGGCGGCCCGCGTCACCACCGCGTCGGCGGCGTCGAGCTCGGCGGCGCTCAGATCGGTGTCGGGCAGCGCGCTGGGCACGTCGAGGTCGAGGTCGACGGGCACCACCACCTGCTCCGCGCCATCCAGCGCGGCAACGACCGTGGCCCCGAGCCCGGATGCCGGACAGCGCGTCACCGTGGCCCGGTAGTCCTCGACCCGGTCGACGAAGAGCGCAAGCACCACCTCGCCCGACACACCTGTGGCGGCGTCCCGGTGGGGGCGGTCGACCGGCACATCGGGTCGTCGAGTCTCACCCAGGGCGGCACGAACCGACCCCAACACCTCCTCGCGCGCGCTCACTGACCCCCCTCGGACCGGCCGGTGCGGGCCCACCACTGGCGGAACGACTCTCGCGGCGGGACCGGGAGGTCCCGGGCTTGGGTCCACCTGGAGCCCGGCCAGGGGAGCGCGCCCAGCGCCCGGCGTCCCCCGGGCATCCCACGGCCCCGCCAGAAGCGGCCCACCAGGCCGGTCGCGCGCTCACCGCCCGACATCCGGCTGGAGCGGCCCAGTCCCCAGGCCGCGGCGCGCATGGCCACGGCCTCCGCCTTCGGGACGGTGTCGTCGCGGTGGGCGTCGACGACCCTGGTGCGCAGGTGGACGAGCACCTCGGGGATGTCGATCGCGACCGGGCAGACGTCGGCGCAGGCGCCGCAGAGCGTGGACGCGTAGGGCAGCGAGTCGGTCTGCGGGTCGGCCCCGACACCCTTCAACAGCGGGTTGATGATGGCCCCGATCGGCCCGGGATACACCGACCCGTAGGCGTGGCCGCCGACCCGCTCGTAGACCGGGCAGACATTGAGGCAGGCCGAGCAGCGGATGCAGCGCAGCGCCTGCCGGCCGACCTCGTCGGCGAGCGCGCGGGTGCGGCCGTTGTCGAGCAGGACGACGTGCACCTCCTGCGGTCCGTCGCCGGGAGTCACCCCGGACCACATGGAGGTGTAGGGGTTCATCCGCTCACCGGTCGAGGAACGCGGAAGCAGGTGCAGGAAGACGTCGAGGTCGGCCCACGTCGGAACCACCTTCTCGATGCCGACGACCGAGACGAGCACCTCGGGCAGGGTCAGGCACATCCTCCCGTTCCCCTCGGACTCGACGACGAGGAGTGTGCCCGATTCGGCGACAGCGAAGTTGGCGCCGGAGACGGCCATCCGTGCGGTGAGAAACTTCTCCCGCAGGTGCAGGCGTGCCGCCGACGCGAGCTCGGCGGGGTCATCGGTGAGGCCCTCGGGGGCCGGTCGGCCCGCCGCGGCCATCCGGTCGAGGAAGATCTGGCGGATCTCGGCCCGGCCCCGGTGGATCGCCGGCACGAGGATGTGGCTGGGCAGGTCGTCACCGAGCTGGACGATGAGCTCTGCGAGGTCGGTCTCCCACGCCGCGATCCCTTCCTCGGCGAGCGCCTCGTTGAGACCGATCTCCTGGGTCGCCATCGACTTGACCTTGACGACCTCGTCGATGCCATGACCCTTGGCCACCTCGGCGACGACGGCGCACGCCTCGTCGGCGTCACGAGCCCAGTGCACCGTGGCACCGGCCGCGGTGAGGGACGCCTCCAGGGCGAGCAGGTGCTCGTCAAGGTGGGCGAGCGTGTCGTCCTTGATGGCGGCGGCCGTCCGGCGCAGGCCCTCCCAGTCGTCGAGCTCGCCGATGACCTGGGCGCGCTTCGCGCGGATCGTGCTGGTGGCGTGCGCCAGGTTGCGCCGGAGCTGGGTGTCGGCCAGGGCCGAGCGGGCGGCGGTGGGGAACGGCGGCATACCGAGGAAGGTGGAGGGTGCTCCATCGACACTCATCGGCGCACCTCCGCCGGTCGCTCCGCGGTCGAGGCGAGCACTTCCGCGAGGTGCATGGTCCGGACGCCGGCCCGCTGGCGCGAGAGCAGGCCTCCGATGTGCATGAGGCACGAGCTGTCGCCCGCCACGACGACCTCCGCGCCGGTGGAGCGCACGTGGGTGGCCTTGTCGGAGCCCATCGCCACCGAGGTGTCGGCGTTCTTCACCGCGAACGTGCCACCGAAACCGCAGCACTCCTCCGCACGCGGCAGCGCCACGAGGTCGATGCCCCGCACCGCCTCCAGCAGGCGCACCGGTCGGTCGCCCACCCGCAGCATCCGCAGCGAGTGGCAGGTCGGGTGGTAGGTCACGCGGTGCGGGAACGACGCGCCGACGTCGGTGACCCCCAGCACGTCGACGAGGAACTCGCTCAGCTCCAGCGTGAGCGGGCTCGTGCGCGCGACCGAGGCGGCCAGGGCACGATCGCCCGACCGGTCGGCGACGAGCCGGTGCTGGTGGCGCACCGACCCCGCGCACGAGCCCGACGGCACGACCACGTGGTCGTAGCCGTCGAAGGCCGACACGAAGGCGCGCACCAGGGGCACGGCCTCGTCGAGGTAGCCGGTGTTGACCATCGGCTGCCCGCAGCAGGTCTGGCCCTCGGGCACGTCGACGTCGACCCCGAGTCGGCGCAGCAGGCGCACCGTGGCCCTGACCGCGTCGGGGAACATCGCGTCGCCGATGCACGTCGACATCACCGCAACCCGCACGTCGCTCACGCCCCTCTCGGCTCGTCGGCACCGGACGCGACACCCGTCACGGCCCCCGTCCCCGCACCGTAGCCCGCGGCGGTCCCAGCCGTCAGCCGGAGCCCCGCGGCGTCCCAGTCCGACCCGTCGCGCGACGGCTCGAAGCGTCGGGTGGGGTGGGTCGCCCCCACGAGCGCCCTCATCGACGCGAGATCGGGCAGGTCGACACCGAGGGATCGCGCCTGCACCAGCACGTTGCCCAAGGCGGTCGCCTCGACCGGACCAGCGAAGACCGGCAGCGAGCAGGCGTCTGCCGTGAGTTGGGCAGAGGAGGTCGTTGCGTGAGCCGCCACCTACCACGTGCACCACCTCGACCTCGATCCCTGTGAGCGCGATGGCGTCCCTCACGGCTCGGCGGTGGGCCAGCGCCAGGCTGTCGAGCACGCACCGGGCCACTGCGGCGCGGCCACCGCCCAACACCTGACCCGTGCGCTCGCAGGCGTCCCGAACCCGAGCCTCCATGTCGCCGGGAGGGAGGAACTCGGGTGCGTCGACGTCGACGACCGGGCCACCGGGGGCAAGGCCGCGGCACCCGTCAGCACCGCCTCGATGTCACCCTCTCCCCACGTCTCGATCGCCTGGGTCAACACCCACAGCCCAATGACGTTGCGCAGGAACCTCGTCGCGCCGTCGACGCCCCCCTCGTTCGTGAAGTTCGCCGTGCGCGCCGCTTCGCTGAGCACGGGCGCCTGGAGCTCGACGCCGACGAGTGACCAGGTGCCCGCGGAGATGTAGGCGCCGGGCTCGAAGGGCACGGCCACGACCGCGGATGCCGTGTCGTGCGACCCGACCGAGACCACCGGTGTGCCGGCCGGCTGACCGGTGCGAGCGCGCACCTCGGGCAGCAGCTCACCGACGACGGATCCCGGTTCGCGCAGGGGCGGCAGCAGTCCGTCGGGGACACCGGCGCGGCGTACCAGGTCGTGGGCCCAGACCCGCTCGCGGGCGTCGTAGAGGGTTGCCCGTCTCGTCGTCGGCGGAGAACTGCCGGCGGCAGCCGGTCGCTCCGGGCGCCGGGGCGCCTCGTGCGGTTGGGGGGAGGCGGGCGAGATCAGCGGCGCAAGGTCTCGAGGATGTTGTCCAGCTCCTCGACGGAACGGCCGGGTGGGAGGACCACCGTGGGCATCTGTGCGCCTGCGGCGTACCAGCGGGTGAGCGTCTCGCGGGCCTGCTCGGCCGGGCCCCACAGCGTGAGCTCGTCCAGCAGCACGCGCGCCGGCTCAGGGACGTCGAAGGTGCGCGAGGTGGGGTTGGCGGCGAGGACCTCCTCGACCGCGCGACGGTGTCCGAGTCGGATCAGGGTCTGCCGGTAGAGCGGGCCCATGCTCGTGAGGTAGAACGCCACCCACCACGACGCCATCTCGAGGGCCGTCGCCGGGTCGATCGACACCGCCGCGGGGATGCAGGGGGCGATGATCGGAGTCGTGCGGCCGGGCTCGGCGCGCGACGCGCCCTCCTCGAGCAGACGCACGCCTGCACCGAGCCCGGACAGCGGCAGGAGGAACGGCGCCCAGCCGTCGGCGACCTCACCGGCGAGCCGTACCGAGGACGGTCCCAGAGCGGCAAGGTGGATGGGAACCGGCCACCTGGGCGTGACGGCCAGCCTGAGGGGACGGTTGTCACGCGCGACCTTCGCCTGGAGGCGTTGGCCGTCCAGCAGTCGGCGCACCTGCCGCGTCATCGCGCCCAGGCGCTCGACCGGGGCCTCGAACTCGACGTCGTGGAACCCCTCGGCGAGCGGAGGGCTGCCCGCACCGAGGCCCAGCACGAACCGGCCGTCGGAGACCTCCGCGAGGCTGGTGGCGAGCATCGAGATGGTGGCCGCCGTGCGTCCCCAGACGTTGAGGATCCCGGTGCCCAGGGTGATCCGGCGTGTTCGCGTCGCGACCTCCGCCAGCAGCACCCCGGCGTCGTGGCCCCACCCCTCGGCCACGAAGAACGCGTCGTACCCGAGGGCTTCCGCACGGTCCGCCAGGTGCAGCACGACGGGGCGCCGCGTCTCCATGGGCGTCAGTCCGACGGCGAGCCGTCCAGTGGCCATCGCTCGATTGTCGCGAGGGCTCGTGGACCTGTCCAGAGCCTCGCCCCGCCGCACCGATGGTGAGCTGGACGCCGCTGGGTGGGCAGGACGCGCGGATGACGCCGCGGTCAGACCGACGCTGCGGTGGTCAGGAGGTCCTTGATCTCTGCGAGCTTGGGGACGCGACCCGAGACGACCACCGTCTCGTCGACGACCAGCCCGGGGGTGGCCATGATGCCGTAGGCCGCGATGGTCGGGTAGTCCTCGACCTTCTCCAGGGTGGCGTCCAGTCCGAGCTCGGCGATGGCGTCCCGGGTGGTGCGCTCGAGCTTCTTGCAGTTGGCGCAGCCGGGGCCGAGGATCTTGACGATCATGACTGGTCCTTTCGTTGACGGTCAGGCGAGGAGCAGGTTGAACAGGTAGCCGACGGCGACGATCGAGAGGCCGACGACGGTCATGTAGATGCCGAGCAGCTGGGGCTTGAGGACGCGGCGCAGCAGGATCATCTCCGGTAGGGAGAGCGCCACCACGGCCATCATGAAGGCGAGGAGGGTGCCCATCGGGAGCCCCTTGTCGTGTAGCGCTTCGACCAGGGGAAGGATGCCGGCGGCGTTGGAGTAGAGCGGGATCCCGATCACCACGGCGACCAGCACGCCGAAGGTGCTTCCCGGACCCGCGTACTGGGTGAAGAAGTCCTCGGGTGCCCACCCGTGGATCACCGCACCGAGGCCGATGCCCACCAGGAGGTAGGGCCAGATCTTGCGCAGGATGGTGCCGACCTCCTCGGCGCCCATCTGGACGCGCTGGGCGAAGGTGAGGCCCTCGGCAGGGTCGATGACCTTTCCGCCGAGGGTGGTCTCGAAGACGAAGGGCTCGACGAACCGCTCGAGCTTCAGGCGACCGAGCACCCAACCGACGACCACCGCGATGGACACCCCGGCGGCGACATACGCCACCGTGACCTTCCAGCCGAACAGGGTCAGCAACAGGCCGATCGCGATCTCGTTGACGAGGGGGCTCGCGATCAGGAAGCTCAGCGTCACACCCAGCGGCACCCCGGCGGCGACGAACCCGATGAACGCGGGAACCGCGCTGCACGAGCAGAAGGGGGTGACGACCCCCAAACCGGCCGCCATGACGTTGCCGACGCCTTCGCGCCGGCCACCCAGGAGTGCCCTGGTGCGTTCGATGCTCATGTAGGAGCGCAGGATCGTGATGACGAAGATGATCCCCGAGAGCAACAGCCCGATTTTGATCGTGTCGTAGAGGAAGAAGTGCAGCGTCTCGGTCAACCGCTGGGTGCTGGGCATGCCCAGGACGTCGTAGAGCACCACGTCCCAGAGCCACCCGTTCACCCAGTAGGCCAGGACCCAGAGTCCGGCCACGCCCGCGAGGGCCACCCCGCGGGTTCTGCGGGTGGTGGGCAGGTGGGCGGTGATGCTCATGGCGACACCTGGGCGGTCCCTACCGGCAGCGCATCATTCAGACGCCTCGGTGCGTCCTCGGCCAACGAGTAGTCGATCCACCGGCCACGCCTGCTCGTGGTGACCAGCCCCGTGTCGCGCAGGACCTTCAGGTGGTAGCTCAACAGGTTGGCCGCCACAGGCGCCCGCTCCTGCAGGTCGCACACGCAACTCGTCCCCCGTCGCGCGAGATGACGGAGCACCGTCCACCGCACCGGGTCGGCAGCCGCAGACAGCACGGCCAGTGCCTCTTCCACCCGAGCGTCCTGACTCTCACCGATCAGGTCGAGCCCTCGTGACTCCGCCATGACTCCAGCGTCCACCCGGACCGGCGTGACGACAGTGACAGGCTTCACTTCAAGCTGGACTGATACGTCACAGTGACCAGTCGTGGCCCTTCCGGGTGAGTACCCGGGTCGACCGGCATCCAGACCGGGGACGACGCGCGGCACGACCGGATCGGGGTGGTCGGCCGTTCCCTGGGCGTTCGGCGATCTCCGGGTCGCCGCCGGTGCGCGGCTGGGCCCCGGCCGTTCGAGACGGGCGGGGACGTGCCAGATGCCGTCGGGCGGCGGGAGCGGCCCGGAGGCCCTCGGCCCTCGGCCCTCGGAGCATCTTGCCAAATACGTTAGTCACCACTAACGTATTTGGGGTGACGGACGCCTTCTCGGCCGCAGCTGAGCCGACCAGGCGGCGCATCCTGCAGTTGCTCGCCGCGCGCTCGCTGACCGTGACCGAGATCGCCGGCGAGTTTCCCGTCACGCGGTCGGCCATCTCCCAACACCTCCTCGTCCTCGAGGGATCGGGGTTGGTCACCGCGACGAAGGTCGGCCGACAGCGGATCTATCGCGTCGACCCGTCCGGCCTTCGCACCCTGCAGGCGGAGATCGACCGGTTCTGGACCAACGAGCTCGACCAGCTCGTCGCCGACGCCAACGCACGAAGGAGCACCCGATGAGCTACTCCCGGACCGTCCACCTGCCCGTCCCGCCCGACGAGGCCTTCGCGCTCGTCACGGAGCCGGAACGACTCAGGCGCTGGCAGACGGTGTCAGCCGCCGTCGATCTGCGGGCCGGCGGAAGCTACCGCTGGACGGTGACGCCGGGTCACATCGCGGCTGGCACGTTCCGAGAGGTGGAGCCCGGCCGCCGGATCGTGTACGGATGGGGCTGGGAGGGCGACCAGGACCTGCCCCCGGATGCCTCCACGGTGACCGTGACGATCGCACCCGCTGATGGTGGGTCGAGCGTCACCCTCGAGCACGACGGGCTGTCCGACGAGCAGGCCGAGCGCCACGCCGAGGGGTGGGCCCACTTCCTCACGCGGCTCGAGGACGTGGCCGCGACGGGGGACGCCGGCCGCGACGACTGGGCCAGGGTGCCCGCCGTCCTCGAGCCGGTGACGGCCGCGGAGGCCGTCCTGGCCGCCGTCCAGCCCGTGCTCCGAGGTGTCGCCACCGAGGACCACGCCCTCCCGACCCCGTGCGCCCAGTTCACGGTGGGTGAGCTCGTCGACCACCTCCTGGGCGCCCTGTCGACACTGGCTGCGATGGCCGGCTCCACCGACGACTTCCCCGCCGTCGGAAGCATCGAGAACAGGGCCTCCGTGCTCACCGCCCGGGTGCTCGATGCTCTGCGGGCTCCCGACGTCGACGCCGACGGCGCACGACGGGAGTCGTCCGGGATCGCGGCAACCGTGCTCCCGGTCGAGCTGCTCCTGCACGGCTGGGACCTCGCCACGGCCACCGGAGCCGACCTCGACGTGGATGACGACCTCGTCGCCTACGTGCACGGGCTCGCGGAGCAGATCATCCCCGGAGGACGGGCCAACGGATCGTTCGCCGACGAGATCCAGGCCGCCCCCGACGCCTCCGCGGCCGACCGGCTCGCCGCGTATGCCGGACGCTCACCGCAGGTGGCGTGACCCCACAGCCCGCGCCCGGCATCCGTCGACCGCGCGGACCGCAACCCACGGAAGGACAGCACGATGAACAGGTACGTCTTCGTCTACCACGCCCCCATGACCCCGGCCGACGCCACGCCTCCGACGCCGGAGCAGATGAACGCGGTCATGTCGCAGTGGAACGAGTGGGCCGGCCGGGTCGGCGACGGTCTTGTCGACTTCGGCACGCCGCTCGCTGACGGGGTGCGGGTCTCCCAGGATGGCACCGCGGACAGCACCCGAGGGGTCGCCGGCTACTCGATCATCGAGGCCCAGGGCATGGATGCCGCGGTGGAGCTCGCCCGCAGCCACCCCCACCTGCAGATGCCCGGCGGGTGCGAGATCGAGGTCCACGAGGCGCAAGCCGTCCCCGGGATGTGAGCGAAGGCTTCCCACCCCGCCACGGTGTCGGCGATGATCCCGCCGTCCGGGCAGGTCGGGATCTCGCCGATGGTCACGCCCTCTCGCGATCCGGCGCCGGCCCCGGCCCGGACTGCGCCTGGGCCGTTCGGTGCCGCCGCGAGCACGGCGGCGTTCGACATCGGGCCCGAGGTGCGAGCACCGACGGAATCCTCCGGTCCCGCGCGACGTTGGCGAGACGAGGTCTTCGCACGAGGACGAGCACGGACCCGACCCGCGAACACGAGGAGCCAGACCCGATGACCAGGTGGACGTACGACGACATGCCCGACCTCACCGGAACGACCGCACTGGTCACCGGTGCCAACTCCGGGATCGGGGTCGTGGAGGCCCGTGAGCTGGCTCGGCACGGGGCGGACGTCGTGCTGGCCGTCCGCAAGACCGGCGCCGGCGAGGAGGTCGCCGCGAGGATCCGCGCGACGGGCGCGCCCGGCTCGGTCCGCGTCGAGACGTTGGACCTCGCCTCGCTCGCGTCCGTCCGGGACCTCGCCGACCGTTTCGAGGGCCCGTTGGACCTGCTGGTGAACAACGCCGGCGTGATGGCGCCGCCGCGGTACCGCACGACCGAGGACGGCCACGAGCTCCAGTTCGGCACCAACCACCTCGGGCACTTCGCCCTCACCGCGCTGCTCCTGCCGAACCTGCTGGCCACGGATGCACCCCGGGTGACGACCGTTTCGTCCCTCGCGCACAACCAGGGTGACGGAAAGGTCCTCGAGGCCAACCCGCGTGAGGGCTACAACGCGTCGGCGTCGTACGGGCAGTCCAAGTTGGCCAATCTCCTCTTCGCCCTCGAGCTGCAGCGGCGGGCCGCTGCCGCCGGGACGACGCTCACCTCGACCGCCGCGCACCCGGGCGTGTCCAGCACCAACCTCATCGCCAGCCCGGACGGGATCGGGGCCATCCCGGTCGTGGGAACCCTCGCCTCGTGGGGTTCCAAGCTCGTCTTCCCCGGACCGGAGAGGGGCGCGGAGGCGATCGTGTACGCCGCGACCGTCGCCGAGCCGGGCTCCTACTCCGGCCCCACGGGTATCGGGGAGATCAGGGGCCCCGTGGGGGAGGCCAAGCGCAGCACGTGGTCGCGCGACGAGGCCTTGGCCGCGACGCTCTGGGAGCGCAGCGAGGAGCTGACCGGCATCACGTTCGCCTTCTGATCCGGGCCACCCGCACTCCTCACCATTCGCCGCTCCTCAGGGGTCGGGCCAGGCCGACCAGTCGCGCCTCGACGCGGTCGCCGGAGGCGCGCCACCGGTCATGGGTGCACCTGGGCCAGCGTCCCCGAATGTTTGGACAGCCAGCGAAGGCGTCGGGCGCTCGTGCGACGCTATGGGTATGCCGCTGCGCGATGCCAACCTCACTCGGATGACCGACGGCCACTTCGACGTGCTGGTGGTCGGCGCCGGAATCAACGGAGCGGTCTCCGCGGCGGCGCTCGCGGGACGGGGCGCCTCGGTGGCGCTCATCGACCGGGGGGACTTCGGCGGGTTCACGAGCCAGGAGTCCTCGAACCTCGTGTGGGGCGGGTTCAAGTACCTCGAGAACTACGAGCTCCCCCTCGTCTTCGGCCTGTGCCGCTCACGCAACCGCCTGATGAAGGCCTACCCGGACAACATCAAGGAGATCGGCTTCCTCGCGGCCCTCGATACCGGCGCCCCCTACTCCCCGCGGTTCGCCGCACTCGGAGCGACGGCCTACTGGGCCATCGGGCAGTTCGGCACCCGGCACCCACGAGTCTTCGACGCGTCGAGCATCAAGGCCGAGGAGCCGGTGATCGACACGACCACCGTGCGCGGCGGCATCCAGTACCAGGACGCCTTCCTCGTCGACAACGACTCCCGGTTCGTCTTCTCGTTCGTGCGCTCCGCCATCGAGGCCGGCGCCGCGGTCGCGAACTACGTCGAGCTCGTGAGCGCCGACCGCTCCGGCGGGCGGTGGGTGGCCACGCTGCGCGACACCGACTCCGGTGAGGTGTTCACGACGACGGCCCGCGTCATCGTCAACGCCGCTGGACCCTTCGTGGACGACCTCAACACCTCCTGGGGCCTGCGGACCGACCACCGCATCGTCTACTCCAAGGGGATCCACCTCGTGGTCCCCCGCCTCACCACGACCCGGCACGACCGCGTCCTCGCATTCTTCGACGACACCCAGCGCCTCTTCTATGTCATCCCGATGGGGCGCCGCTCGGTCATCGGGACCACGGACACCCGCGTCGACTCGCCCTACACCGAGGTGACCGACGAGGACCGGGCCTTCCTGCTCGACCAGATCAACGCCCGGCTGGACCTCGCCGAGCCCCTCACGGTCAAGGACGTCATCGCCGAGCGGTCCGGGGTGCGGCCGCTCGTGGTCCCGCGCAGCGGAGGTGACCAGAGCGAGGTCGACTGGACGACGCTGAGCCGCAAGCACGAGATCGAACGCGACGACACCCACAACGTCGTGACGATCTTCGGCGGAAAGCTCACCGACTGCCTCAATGTCGGCGAGGAGGTCGCAGCCGACGTGGAGGCGCTCGGCATCCCCCTCGAGAAGGACCTGGCCAACTGGTACGGCGAACCTGCCAAGGCCACTCGCGCCGAGTTCTACCGTCAGGCGCGGCTGATGAAGCTCGACAGCATGCGCAGCAAGCCCGACACCGAGCCGCTCACCGATCGGCTGTGGCGTCGCTACGGCCGTCGCGCCTTCGACCTGCTGGAGGCGGTCCGCGCCGACCCGGAGATGGCCAGGGACGTCATGGGGTCGGCTGACTACATCCGCGCGGAGCTGATGGGAGCGGCGGAGCACGAGATGATCGTCACCCTCGACGACTTCATGCGTCGCCGCTCCAAGATCGACCTGGTCGTGCGTGACAGCGACATCGTCGACTCCGAGGGCCTTCACGACGTCGCGCGCATCCTGTTCGGCGATGACGCGCAGCGCCGGCTCGACGACTATCTCGCTGACAAGGGTCACGGTCGGGAACAGCGGGTGACTGCGCGGGGTTGACGGCCCCATGCGCATTCTCATCATCGGTGGTCACGGCAAGGTGGCCCGTCTGCTCACGCCCATGCTCGTCGAGGACTCCCACGAGGTGGTGGCAGTCGTTCGCAACCCCGACCACGTCACCGACGTCGAGAGCGACGGCGCGACGGCGCTCGTCGCGGATGTCGAAGCCATGGGCGAGGTCGCGCTCACGGAGATGATGCGGGAGGCAGGCGCCGACGCGGTCGTGTGGGTCGCGGGTGCTGGTGGTGGCGCCGAGGAGCGGACGTATGCCGTGGACCGCGACGCGGCGATCGCCTCCATCGACGCGGCTGTTGCCGGCGGGGTGGGGCGCTACGTCATGCTGAGCTACTTCGGTGCAGGACCGGACCACGGAGTGCCGGCTGACAACCCATTCCATGCGTACGCCGAGGCCAAGACCGCCGCTGATGCCCATCTCTCCGACGCGGAGCTGGGGTGGACCATCGTGCGGCCCAGCGCGCTCACCGACGATGCCCCGACCGGTGAGATCGAGACGTCGCGAGCCGGCGCATCCGCCGGGTCGGTCTCACGAGCCGATGTCGCGCGAGTCATCGCGGAGACCGTGGCGCGTCCGGGCCTGGCGCGCACGATCATCGAGTTCAACAACGGGGCCACGCCGATCTCCGTGGCCTTGGCCGCGCAGGAGAACTGAGCGGACCCGGCACTCCGGATCAACAGGACCAACCTCGGTAGCCCAGCCCACCCACGAGCCGCCCTGAGCCACACCCGGCACACAGGACCAACCTCGGTAGCCCAGCCCACCCACGAGCCGCCCTGAGCCACACCCGGCACACAGGACCAACCTCGGTAGCCCAGCCCTCGCAGGACCCCCGCCCCGGGCATCGCGGGGCGTCGGGCCTCGAGGCCACCGGCGTCCGCTCCCCTTTGCGCTAGGCGAGTCAGAACGGCGGAGGGTCCGAGCGTTCGTCGAGGGGACCCGGACGCCTTGGTCGAGCCCGACACCACCGACTCCAGTCCGGGCTGATGATGGCTCCCGTGCATCGGCTCAGGTGTGGGGCTACCGGGCCGTCTGCCCATCCCTTCTGAAGCGGGCGTGAACCGGTGGAGAAGGCCAAGGAGTGCTCCTGCGCGTGCTCGAGGCGGGAGAAGGGGCCCGGGTCGAGACTCCGTGGCCGGGAAGGCTGGGACCCCGAGGCCTGGGCGTCACCCAGGACCGTGCCGGCACGGCTCTCGCCGGTCGGGAGCGGCGTCGTCAGTGGAGCCCACGACGCTGTGATCAGCTCCTGTGGAGTCGCCAGAGGCGCCGACAGCGGTCGCACCGGCGCCTGCACCATCGTCATGTGTCCCGGCGCCGTCACCGTCGGGTGTCGGGGCTCCGCGCCTGCTGGGCCGGGTTCGTGGGTTCCAGCGAGCGCACTCGCTCGGGACGACCCGACATGGCGGCGGTGGTCCAGCGGCTCGCTGTTCAGGGTCCGTCCGTCAGGGGTGGACCAGGCCATCGTGCCGTCCGCGTGCAGGCGCGCCCACCAGCCGGGCGACTGCTTGACGCGATGGTGTCGACGACAGAGCAGCACGAGGTTGTCCGCGCAGGTGGCGCCCGTCGGCCACGGCCGGACGTGGTCGAGGTCGCAGAACCGAGCGGCCGTCGAGCACCCAGGGAATCGACAGTGACCGTCCCGGGCACGCACGAGTCGGACGAGCGCGGCGCCGGGGCGGTACCCCTCCGACGTCAGGGCGGCAGTGGCGTCGATCAACGCTCCGGTCGAGGGATGACACGCGAAGACCTCGACCGCCTCTCGGCCTACTGGGCTGTGCGCCGCGGCGGCCTGCTCAAGATGAGCGGCGACCCACGCGGCCGGTACCTCGCTGGACCCGGAACCGTCGAGCCCCCGCACCTCGACGAACGCGCCGGCAGGAGGGAGGCTCTGCAGCACGTGCCCGACCAGCGCTCGCGTCGCGGCCGAATCGTCATCGGCGACCGCCCGACCCGATTCGACGGCAGTAGCCGTCGCACCGCCCGGGGCTGACACCGCCGCGGGCTCACCGCCGACTGAACCACCGCGCTCAGCCCCACCACGCTCAGCCCCACCACGCTCAGCCCCACCACATCCGACCTGAGCGCCCACAGCATCACCACCAAGTGCACCGGCCCCAGCCGTCGCGAAGAACGGGCAAGCGGCTCCGGGCACGGCCCTCCCCGTCGGCGGACCGGCCGCCGCGTTCCTTTGGTCATCGCCCGTCGGGCCCGGAGCCGACCCGGGCTCCGCCGGCACCGTGAGCTGCACCGTGACTCGCGTCGTCGCGCGGCCGAGCACGAGGTCGAGCATCGCATCGGCTCTGGCCTGCTCGATGGACTCACAGGACCCGTCACGCCGATATCGCTGCGCGAGGTCGTCGACCGCCGCCCAGGCCACCGCCGACTGCTCCGCGGGAAAGGTGCCGAACCACGCATCGACGCCCGGCTCCTGCGCCCACCGTCGGACTGAACGGTCCCTGCGGGCCCGCTCCGTGCGCTGGCGCAGCCACTCCTCGTCGATGGCGGCGAGCGCACGCCGCACCCGTCGCCGCACTTCCGCACCCGATCTCCTGGCAAGCCCATCGACGACGCGTGAGGCCGTGGCACGGGCGACGTCATCGGGCGCGTCGAGCAGCTCCTCGCCCACCAGCGCCGCCCGCCAACCGTCGATCGTTCCGGCCGCCATCGACTCGTGCACCGAACGCAGCACCGTGACCTCACGGACCGCCAACGACACGCGCCGTTGCGCCGCCGACTCCGTCACGCCCAAGGGCTCTGCCACCAACGCAGCTGCATCGAGTCGCACGTGGCCCAGGAGGCATGATCGCTCGTCGACGGTGCCGTCCTCGGCCTCGACGGACTCGGTGGCCGCCACCCGAGCGACGGCCACGGCCTGCACGGCGGTGAGCTGGTTGATCATGGCCTGGGACTGCGCGATCACCTCGACCCAGTCCGTCATCGACATGTCGACACCCGCGGCCGGGCCAGGCACCTCGGCCGACCCAACCGAGCCAGCCGAGGCAACCGGGCCGACCGGCCCAACCGACCCAGCCGAGCCGACCGGACCACTCGAATTACCCGGAATACCCGGAGCACCCGGAGCACCCGGAACGCACACGGCACGGGCGGCCTTGTCCACGGCGGCTGCTGCGTCGCCCATCGGATATCCGTTCATGTGTTCTATTCTGCTCGACAGCACCGACAGCCCGACCACCTCTGGCGCGGCTGTGGACGACGCCATCCAGGCGTCGACCCTGTGGACACCGTCGGGTCCAGTGCCGGGCGGTGGCAAGCCCGGTGAGTCCGTTGCCCTCGACGGCCGGGTCAGGGGACGTCAGGCCCATGCGCGACGATGGTCATGACAGGCCCCACCGTGCAGAGGGAGTCCGCCGGATGAGCACCGCCCACCCATCGCCGAGCACCGAGCACCTCGACGTGCTCGTCGTGGGAGCCGGTATCTCGGGAATCGGCGTGGCCCGCTACCTCGGGGTCGAGCACCCCGGCCGCACGTACGCAGTGCTGGAGGCCCGGGGCGACCTCGGCGGCACGTGGAGCCTCTTCCGCTACCCCGGGGTGCGCTCGGACTCCGACCTCTACACCTTCGGTTACGACTTCAAGCCGTGGCGTGACGAGGCGTCGATCGCCGACGCCCCGGCGATCCTCAGCTACCTACGGGAGGCGGTGTCCGAGAACGGCATCGCCGACCACATCCGGTTTCGGCACCGCGTCCTTTCCGCACGGTGGAGCAGCCACGAGGCGACGTGGACCGTGCTCGTCGAGCGCACCGACACCGGTGACCGGCTCACCCTCACCACCACCTGGCTGATCGGGGCGACGGGGTACTACCGCTACGACGAGCCCTACACCCCCGAGTTCGCCGGTCGAGACCAGTTCGAGGGGACGATCGTCCACCCGCAGCAGTGGCCCGAGCACCTCGACGTGACCGGCAAGAGAGTGGTCGTCATCGGGAGCGGTGCCACGGCGGTGACCCTCGTGCCGGCGCTCGCCCGAACGGCCGCCCACGTGACGATGCTCCAACGCACCCCCACCTACGTCATGTCTCGTCCCCGCCGTGACGCGCTCGCCAAGGTTTTGACCCGGGCCCTCGGCCCCGACCGGTCGTTCCGCATCGTCCGGCGCAAGAACATCATCGCCCAGCGGGCGGGATGGGTCATGGCACGCCGCTTCCCGAATGCCTTCCGAAAGCTCCTGCGCCGCGGTGCCGTCCGAGCACTTCCCGAGGGCTACGACGTCGACACGCACTTCAACCCGCCCTACGCCCCCTGGGACCAACGCCTCTGCGTCATCCCCGACGGTGACCTGTTCGAGGCGATCAGCGCGGGCCGCGCGTCGGTGGTGACCGACCGGGTCGACAGCTTCGCTCCCCACGGCATCCGCACCGGCTCAGGGGAGGAGATCGCGGCCGACGTCGTGGTCACGGCCACCGGCTTCACTCTCCTCACGTTCGGCGGCATCGAGATGACCGTGGATGACGACCCGGTCGACCCCGCCGAGACGGTGGCGTTCAAGGGCATGATGCTCAGCGGCATCCCCAACTTCGCCTTCTTCGTCGGCTACACCAACGCCTCATGGACCCTGAAGGTCGGGCTGCTCGCCGAGCACCTGTGCCGGTTGCTCTTCCACATGGACGAGCACGGGTATGCCGTGTGCACACCTCGCCTGCCCGATGGCGGCCTGGGGACACGGCCGCTCCTGGACTTCGGGGCCGGCTACGTCCAGCGCAGCCTCGACTCCCTCCCCCGTCAGGGTGACCAGGAGCCGTGGACGATGTCGATGAGCTACCGCGTGGACGAAAGGGCCCTGCGGCGCCAACCCGTTGCGGACCCTGCACTGCACTTCGAGCGCGCGCCCTCGTCGCAGGTGCGGTCGGCGACTGCGTGAGCCACCGCCTCGCGCGTCATCGGCCGTGACTCGATGACACCGACCGTGTCGGTCAGCACTCGACGAGCACCTCGTCGAGGGGCTTGCGCGTGATAGCCGGCACTCGCGCCCCGGGCGCGACGTGCCCCACCGGGATGACGACGAAGGGCCGCTCGTTGCGGGGCCGGCCCAGGATCTCCCCCAGCCACTTCATCGGTGACGGGGTGTGCGTCAGGGTCGCGAGCCCGGCCCGGTGCAGGGCGGCGATGAGCAGGCCGACGGCGATCCCCACGGACTCCTTCGGGTAGTAGGGCCGCGGCTCGACATCGCTGCGGTGCACCTCGAAGACGACGACGAGCACCGGGGCCACCTCGAGGAAGGGCTTGTCGGCATCCGTGCCGAGCGGCGCCAGGGCATCGAGCCACTCCTCGCTCGCCCGGCTCTCGTAGAACGCCCGCTCCTCCTCCTCGGCGCCGAGCCGGATCGCCTTCTTGAGGTCCGGGTCGGTCACCACGACGAAGCGCCAGGGTTGGACGTTGGCCCCGCTCGGTGCCGTCGCGGCCGCGCGGACCGCTGCACGCACCGCCTCCAGGGGGACCGGGTCCGGGACGAAGTCCCGGATCGTGCGGCGGGTCGACATCAGGTCGGCGAACTCCGTCGCCCGCGAGATCCGTTCGTCGTCCGACAGGTCCGGAAGCGTCGGGGCCGGCTCGGTGCCGAGCAGCGACTCCGTGGCCGGCGAGGACTCGGCGCCCGGCACAGACTCCGTGGCCGTCGTGGGCTCTGTGGTCGGCCCGGCCTCGGTGGTCGGCCCGGCCTCGGTGGTCGACCCGGCCTCGGTGGTCGACCCGGCCTCGGTGGTCGACCCTGCCTCGCCCGCCGGCGCGGTGGCGGGGCCGGCGGCGTCGTTGGGGTCGGGTGTCTGCTGCTGGGGCATGGTCCGAGTCTGCCCGCCCCGCTCCGCTCAGGGTCGGATCGGGGTCGGCCCGGGGATGTCCCCGACAGACACGCGGCCACCCGCCGCGCCACAGTCGACCCATGACCACGGCAACCACCGCGCGCACCACCCGTGAGGATGGCGTCCGCTCGCGCAGCGCAGGCGTCACTCACGGCCCCCGCGCGCGAGCCGTGGTCCCCGACGCCGCCGAACGACGGGCGGCTCTCCTCGGCGCCTCGGCACTGCTGGCGATGGCCGTTCTCTGGGTGTCAGCCGTCCGGCTCCTCGACGACGTGACCGCGGGGTCACCCACCGTGGACCCGGCCGTGGCGTTCCTCGCCGTCGCCGGGTTCGACGTCGTCGTGGGATGTGCCCTCTACCGGCTTCTCAGGGCGCGCGCGGCGGCACCGGCTCACGCCGTGGTGGTGAGCCGTGTCGGGTACGCGGCACTGTTGGCCTCGGCGTCAGCCATTCTCCTGTGGAGGGGAGAGGCGGGGGTCGCCCCCTTCGCCGACGACTCGTCCGACGCCATGCTCGTCCTCGGCATCCACCTGCTCACCGTGTCGGTGGCGCTGTGGCGGTCCCGGCTTGCGCCGGGGTTCGTCGTCCTCGCCACGGCGGCGGCAGGCGCGGCATCCCTGGTCGACGTCGCCCTGGCGTGGTCCGTCACGGACCCGGTGGGTGGGGCAACGGCCGCCGTCCTGGGCGGCGAGCTCGTCCTCATGTGCTGGCTGTTCCGGACCGGCCTGCGCAGGTCGGACGCTAGCCTCGGGAGGTGACCGGTGAGGGATACGACCCAGACTTCCTCGATGCCGAGATCGCTCCGCCGGTGGAGCCGGTGCCGGGCAGCCGGCTCGACTACACGCACTTCTCGCTGAGCCTCAACGGCGACCGCCGGCTCGCCTGGTGGGTGGCCTGGCACATCGACGGCGACAGCCTGCTGCCCGGAGATGCCATCTCGCGATCGGGGATCCGCTTCCGAGCCGACCCGCGAGTGCCGGTGACCGAGCAGACCCTCGACGCGGTCTACTCCGACAACCGCCTCGACCGTGGCCACGTCGCGCGCCGGGCCGACCTGCTGTGGGGCCCGCTCGAGGAGGCGAGGACCGCCAACTCCGACTCGTTCTTCTTCACCAACATCACGCCGCAGATGGACGACTTCAACCAGGAACGGCTGGGCGGCAGCTGGGGCCTGCTGGAGGCCGCCATCCTCTCGGAGAGCGGGCTCGTGCCGAGGCGCCTCACGCTCTTCGGCGGTCCCGTGCTCTCGCCCGACGACCCGCCGTACCGCGACCTCGTCCTCGTGCCACGTGAGCACTGGAAGGTCGTCGTCTACCGGATGGACGGCGAGCTGAGGTTCCGCTGCTTCCTCCTCACCCAGCAGATCGACCCGGACCCGCGGGCGGCCGTCGGCTACCTCGACGACTTCGACACGTATGCGGTCTCGATCGCCGACCTCGAGGACCGCACCGGCCTGGCCTTCCCCGGCCTACGGGGGGGCATGAGCGCCCTCGACGTGCATCGCCGCCACGAGCCGGTGCTCGTGCGCGACGCAGGCGACCTCGCATGGTGACGCCCGTGCACCACTCCGGCTCCGGGGCGCCGCAGCCGGTCGGGCGGGCGGCGCGCACCGCGTTCGCGGCGAATGCCGGTCTCGCCTGGCTCGGTGTGGGCCTCACCCTCGTCATCTCGGCCGTCGGTGGCTACGAACCCATCCCAGTCGTCGGGAACCTCTACGGCACGCACCCGGACGGGCTGGCGGGCGCGGTCAGCCGGGTGGCCGACACGCTCAGCTACTTCACCATCTGGTCGAACGTCGTCGTCGCCATCTCGATGACCCTCCTGGCTCGAGCCCCCGAGCGCGACTCCTTCGCGCGTCGGGTGCTGCGCCTCGACGGCCTCCTCATGATCACCATCACGGCGATCGTGTATGCCGTGCTGCTGGCTCCGTCCGCGACCGTCGTCGGCTGGTCACGACTCACCGACCCGATGCTGCACGTCGTCACCCCGGCCGTGACGGTGCTCGTCTGGCTTGTCTTCGGCCCCAGGCGATGGATCTCGTGGCGAGCGGTCCCGGCAGCGATGGTGCTGCCGCTGGGCTGGATCGCGTGGATGCTCGCGCGCGGCGCCGTGGTCGGTGCCTACCCCTACGACTTCGCCGACGTCGGCACCCGCGGCTACCCGGCGGTCGCCACCACCCTCGCGGCGATCCTCGTCTTCGGGGTCGTCGTCGCTGCGGCCTTCTGGGCGCTGGACACCTTCGTCCTGCGGGTCACTCAGGGCCGCGGTACGTCGACCTCGAGCGTCTCCCCGCCGTAGCCGCTCACCTGGTCGCGACCTTCGACCGTGACGGTGTCGACGCCCTCGGGGATCTCGAGACCGCTCTGGGTGCGGGTGAAGGGCTGTTCGGAGGCGTGGTCGTGGGTGAGGGTGTGCCTGCCCAGCTCCGTGCCGTCAGGGGCCAGGACCCGCCACCCGTCGGCATACCGCTCCGGGCTGTCGTAGGGCGAGCTCATCGTGACGTCGAGGGAGAACGTCCCGTCCCCTTGCGCCGTGAGGGTGGCGTCGACGACGTCGGGGAACATCTCCGCGACGCCAGAGGTGCTCGACCCCCCGGTCACCGAGCTCGTGGCGGGCGCGAACGCTTCATCCGAGGAGCCGCACGCGGACAGGACGACGAGCAGCGACACCGGCGCGAGCCGCAGGCCGGTGCGGGACATCAGTAGTCGACCGCGTCCCGGATGATCGGGCAGGTCATGCAGTGGCCGCCGCCGCGTCCGCGCCCGAGCTCCGACCCCACGATCTCGACGACCTCGATGCCGGCCTGGCGCAGGAGGGCGTTCGTCGTCGTGTTGCGGTCGTAGGTGAAGACGACTCCCGGCTCCAGGGCGACGGCGTTGTTGCCACTGTCCCACTGCTGCCGTTCGGAGGCGTAGACGTCGCCGCCGGTCTCGATGACCCGCAGACCTCGCCGACCCAGGCCGAGGGCATCACCCACGACCTCGACGAACGATGCCGACCCCTCGTCGA
This sequence comes from uncultured Actinomycetota bacterium, assembly GCA_963730365.1. Taxonomy (GTDB): domain Bacteria; phylum Actinomycetota; class Actinomycetes; order Actinomycetales; family Dermatophilaceae; genus Fodinibacter. Next base: position 308,287 of record CAVSRM010000010.1, read on the forward strand.
TGACCTCGACCCCGGGGGCCGTGTCGGACGGGAGGAGGGTGAAGGTGTGGACCCCGTCCATGATCGTGGGGTAGAGCGTCACGACGTCGCGGTCGGCGAAGGTGAACACCGTGTCGAGGTGCATCGCGGAACGCAGCCGTGGCATGCCGGCGACGACGACCCGCTCGACCGCGCCCTGCGCGAAGAGCGAGGCCGCGACCTGGGTGATGGCCTGGCGCGAGCTGCGCTCGCTCATCCCCATGAGCACGGTGCCGTTGCCCACCGGCATGACGTCGCCGCCCTCCAGGGTCGCCATGCCCCAGTCCTGCTCGGGATCTCCCCACCAGATCGTCGAGCCGACGAAGTCGGGGTGGTGGGTGTAGATCGCCTTGTAGATGAGGGTCTCGTCGTGGCGTGCCGGCCAGTAGAGCGGGTTGAGGGTGACGCCGCCGTAGAGCCAGCACGTGGTGTCACGCGTGTAGAGCGTGTTCGGCAGCGGTGGCATGAGGTACTCACGGGTTCCGGCCTGGTCCCGGGCGAGGGCCGCGTGCGGGGTGCGGTAGTCCTCCGGCAGGTCCGCGAGAGCCAGTCCCCCGATGAGGAACTCGGCGAGCCGCGCCGGCTCCAGGGTCTCCAGGAACGCCCGGGTCGCGTCGACCAGGCCCAACCCGACGAGGTTGGGCTCGATCTTGCGGTCCAGGAGCCACGTCCGCGCCCCGGGGTCCGCCATGGTCTCGGCGAGCAGGTCGTGCAGCTCCACCACGTCTACCCCGCGAGAGCCCAGTTCGGTGACGAAGTCGGCGTGGTCACGCTGGGCGCGCTCGACCCACATGACGTCGTCGAACAACAGGTCGTCGGAGTTGGTGGGAGTGAGGCGACGATGGGCCAGTCCCGGTGAGCAGACGATGACCTTGCGCAGCCGCCCGACCTCGGAGTGGACTCCGTAGGACGCCGCCGCAGGGGTTTCGGTCATGAGGACGCCTCTCTGGGGTGTACACCGGGTGGTCGCTCACCGGCCGTTCAGGGGCTTGCTGGCCGTGGTGGCGTGGTACGCCTTGAGGATGTCATACGGCGCAACCGACTCCGAGACCGTCTTCACATACGCCGCGCCCCAGCTGGTCTTCGGCCCCGGCGCCTGCGCGGACATCGGCCACCACCTGCTCGGGCACGGTGCCCGGCGGGTGCTCGTGGTCACCGATCCGGGTGTGGCGGCGACCGGGACACCGGACCGGATCGCCGAGGACCTCCGGGGGTCCGGGCTGGTGGTCGGTGTCTTCGACGGGGTCCACATCGAGCCCACCGACGCCAGCATCACCGACGCCGTGGAGTCCGCCCGCGCGAGTGGCCCGTGGGATGCCTACGTCGCGGTCGGGGGCGGCTCCAGCATCGACACCGCGAAGGCGGTGAACCTGCTGACGACCAACCCGGGCGAGCTCATGGACTACGTCAACGCACCCGTCGGGGGCGGTCGAGCGCCCAGTCGTGCCGTCAAGCCCCTCGTCGCCGTGCCGACGACCACGGGCACCGGCTCGGAGAGCACGACGATCTGCGTCCTCGACGTGCTCGACCTCCACGTCAAGACGGGCATCAGCCACCCCTCCCTGCGTCCGGTCCTGGCCGTCATCGACCCGCTCGTCACCGCGAGCCAGCCGCCGGAGGTGACCGCGGCATCCGGGATGGACATCCTGTGCCACGCGGTGGAGAGCTGGACGGCCCGGCCCTACACGGCATTCGAGCGCAAGCGTCCCGAGCAGCGGGTGCCGTACTGCGGAGCGAACCCCGTGTCCGACCTTTGGGCGGAGAAGGCCCTGAGGCTGCTCTCGAGCTCCTTCAGCAGGGCGGTCCACGACGGCGAGGACTCCGGCGCGCGCGCCGAGATGGCTCTGGCGGCGACCTTCGCCGGGATGGGCTTCGGCAACGCCGGCGTGCACCTCCCCCACGCGAACGCCTACCCGATCGCGGGGCAGGTCAAGGACTTCCGCCCCAGCGGCTATCCGACCGAGGAGCCGATGGTGCCCCACGGTATGGCCGTCTCGCTGACGGCCCCCGCAGCGTTGCGCTGGACGTTCCCGACGTCTCCCGAGCGGCACCTCGCCGCAGCCCGCCTGCTCGACCCCACGGCCGAGGTCACGGCCGACCCTGCCGAGCTGCTCCCCACCGTGCTCCTGTCGGTGATGCGTGACGTCGGGATGCCGTCCGGCCTCGTGGCCATCGGCTACGGTGCCGGTGACGTGGACGCCCTGGTCGAGGGAACCATGCGCCAGGAGAGGCTGCTCGCGATGTCACCCCGGGAGGCCACGCCGGAGGACGTCGCGGCCCAGTTCACCGCGTCGATGGAGCTGTGGTGAGGGACGGCTGAGCCACCACCGCGCCCGACGATCGCCCGGACGCCGACGCAGACCGGTCAGGTGGTCGAGGTCTCGGCCCGGGTCGGTGAGGCCATCCGGCCGGCGACGAAGGGAAAGACGAGGACGGTGATGGCTCCGGCGGCCACGAGGACCGACGAGGTGACCTCCGTGATCAGCTCCGTCCTCCGCGCCACCTCGGTGACGGCCACGATGATCGGCAGTCCGGTGGCGGCATACAGGCCCAGGCGTCGGCGGTCGACCTCGCGCGACAGGTTGGCGACCGAGTGGCGGGAACGCTCCAGGAGCCATACGGGGACACCGCGGGCCACGAGGATGATGAGCACGAAGGCCACGAGCTCGAGGGGTCGCTCGGCCAGCACCGCGGTGTTGATCGCCATGCCGGAGGCGATGAAGAACACCGGGATGAAGATGGCGTAGGCGACGGTCTCCAGGCGCTCCTCCAGGGCGTGCACCACGGTGGGGTCCTCCACCCCGTCGGCGTCCCGGCGGGCGACGGACTTCGTGGCGCCGCGCAGGATGATGCCGGCAGCGAAGGCGCCGAGCACGACGTCGAGCTCGAGGACCGCCGCGGTCGCCATGAGCGTTGCGAGGAGAAGCACGACCGCGCGGATGATCGTCGGGTGCGCGGAGCGGGTGGCCTCACCGATGGCTCTGGCCAGGCCCGGCACCCGCCGGATCGTGCGCCCGGGGACGACGCCGACGGCGAGTGCGGCGACCATGAAGAGTGCCAGGACCGCGACGGACGCGACGAGCGACCTCGTGCTCAGCAGGACGCTCATCGCCAGCACCGGCCCGAGCTCTCCGACCGCCCCGTGGGTGAGCACGCCGGCACCCAGTGGCGTGCCGAGCTCACCGTTGGCCTTGATGATCGGCAGGAGCGTGCCGACCGCCGTGGAGGTCACGGCGAGACCCAGCACGATGGCCACCGCGAGCGGGAAGCCGTCGCTGCGAACGACGAGCCACCCCAGGAGGGTGGCCACCCCGAAGCTACCGAGCCAGAGCACGGACGCCCGACGACCCCGCGGGCCGGTCAGGGTCGCGACGTCGATCTCGAAGCCCGCGAGGAGGAACAGGAAGCCGAGCCCGAGCTCGCTGATCATCCCGATCCCGTCGTCGGCACTCGCCAGCCCGAGCCCGAAGGGTCCGATGACCACGCCGAGACCCAGCAGGAGGACCACCTCGGGCACCAGCCGGCGAAGCGCGCCAGAGACGATCGGGGCCACGAGGGCCACCAACGTGATCCAGAACAGCGACACGAGGGTGGAGGTGCCGACCTCGGCGGCATTGGCGAGGTCGGTGACGTCGGTCATGACCGACAGTGTGACGCCCCTACGCCGTCACCGGTGCGAGGCGTCGCCCACGCCTGACGGCGGTGTCGAGCCCGGCGACCGGGCCGGTGGGGGGCTGGGGGATCGAGCCGGTGTCGGGCCCGGCCATCGAGGTGGTGTCGAGCCCGGCCACCGGGCCGGTGTCGGGCTGGGGGATCGAGCCGGTGTCGGGCCCGGCCATCGATCGGTCGTGCCGGGGCAGCGCCGGCCGGTGGCGGAGTTCTGTCGGCGATCGCCCCTATGGTCCGGGGATGCAGCAGCGGCACTGGGTGATCATCGCCTCGCGGGACCACGCCAGGCGTGGCGTCCGCGACGGCTTCGTCATGGCACAGCACGGCAGGCGAGCGCCACTGGCCAGGATGTCGCGCGGGGACGGGCTCCTCATCTACTCCCCGACGACGTCCTCCCCGCGCGGTGAGCCACTGCGCGCCATCACCATCGTCGGAACGGTGACGGGCGAGGAGCCCGAACCGAGCACGGTGATCGCCGGCGGCTTCCGTCGTGTAGCCGAGCTGCGCGAGATCCAGCCGATTCCCCTCGACGCGGTCCGGGAGCACCTGCCGGTGTCCCGGATCCGGTTCGGCTTCTTCGAGCTCCCCGCTGCTGATGCCGAGGCGATCCTCGCGATGGTCGACCTCACGCCCCGCTGAGGGACCGCGGTGCCCTGCTCACCGGGCCCAGGGTCGACCTCCGGGCACTCGGGCCCGCCCGGTCAGCACATCTGGTCAGCCCAGCTCCGGTGAGCTCAGGTTTCGTCAGTGACCGCGCCGAGAGGTCATCGCGTCACTCGCCTCGGGCACGGCCACGACGTTCCGGCCAGCACCCGTTGCCTCACGACGACCCGTGACATCAGGGCACCGGGCCGAGACGTCGGCGATGGCGTCGGCCAGGAGGGCGACGAGCCGGTCGTTCCGGTCACCCGTGCACGCCGTCTCGAGACCGTGCACGGCATACCTGACGATTGTCGGGCCGGTCCTGCGCCGAAAGGTCGCCTCGTCGAGCCGGTCACGCCGCTCGTGGGCGCGGGCCCACCTCGTCGCGAGCGGCGCCGTGGCACTCGCCTGTGCGATCATCCGCCGCAGCTCGTCGTGGGAACCCGCCTCCTCGTCCATCAGCCGCTCGCACGTCGTGAGGGAGGCCGCCAGGACGTTCTGCCGCTCGGCCGACGCCACGGGAAGGGCCGCCGCCGCCGCGCGCACGGTGATCGCGAGGTCGACGTCGATCGAGTCGCCGGTGAGTCCGACGACGTCCGGGATGAGAGGGGCGATCCGCGAGCGCTCCGAGTCGGGAAGGGCGTCGTTGACCAGGCGCGCGAGCCCGGCCAGGAGCGGGTGCGTGCACGACGGGTGGTCGCTCCACTTCTCCCCGGCGAGGAAGGACGCCATCTCCATGAAGCAGGCGCCCTTGCGCGGGTTCCGGTGACGACCCGCGGACAACACCGGCATGGCGTCGGGGGTCATCGTCGCGTTCCTCATGACCACTCCTTCCCGTGCCCGGGCACGGTTGGTAGGCCATCCACTATGCGACGCCGCGCCGCGCCGCGCCACCCTTGTGCACGGTTGACCTCGACCGGCGGCCGTCTGCTCTGCGCGAACACCCTCGACACCGGAACCCCGAAGGTCGTCGAATGGGTCCATGAGAATCCTCGTGCTCGGCGGGACGGCGTGGCTGGGAGGCACCGTGGCCGCGGCTGCTCTCGCTCGGGGCCACGACGTGACCTGCCTCGCGAGGGGCAGCGCGGCCGCTCCGGCGCACGCGGCGTTCGTCCGGGCGGACAGGGACACCGAGGCCGGGCTGTCCGGCGTGGCCGGCACGCGGTGGGATGCCGTGGTCGACGTGTCGAGGCATCCCGGCCAGGTACGCCGCGCGGTGGCGGACCTCGATGCCTCTCACTGGGTGTTCGTGTCGTCGGGGAGCGTCTACGCGCACGTCGCGGACCTCGAGCAGGGCGAGGACTCCCCCCTGCTCGATGCGCTCGACGGCGACGTGATGACGAGCATGGAAGCCTACGGACCGGCCAAGGTGGCCTGCGAGGAAGCCGTGCGCTCGGGGGGCCCGTCCCACACGATCGTGCGTTCGGGGCTGATCGGCGGGCCCGGTGACTGGTCCGGCCGCACTGGGTACTGGCCGTGGCGGTTCGGCCACCCGGTCTCCGACGAGGTCGTCGTGCCCGACGACCCGGGCTTTCCCTGCGCCATGATCGACGTGCGCGACCTCGCCGACTGGATCGTCACCGCTGCCGAACGACGACCGTCCGGTGTCTTCAACGCGACCGGGGCGACGACGACCCTCGGCGAGGTGCTCGAGCTCGCCCGGGACGTCGGCGGCTCCGGCGCACGGCCGCGCCCGATCCCCGCTGCTCGCCTGGCCGAGCTGGGCGTGACGGCGTGGATGGGGCCGCGCTCGCTCCCCCTGTGGATCGACGACCCGGAGTGGCGCGGGTTCGCCACCATGGACACCTCGCGCGCCCGGGCTGCGGGGCTGCGCACCCGGTCCCTGCGGGAGACGATCGTCGACACCGCCGCCTACGAGGAGGTCAGGGACGGTCCGCGCCATGCCGGTCTCACCGACGAGGACGAGCGGGAGATCCTTCGCCTCGACCGGAGCCGGGGGTGATACTGATCGGAGCCGTGGCCGCCCCGCCGGCCGAGTCCACGGCTCCGATGCACAGCCGACGAGGAGCCCCATGACCACGGAATCGACCGCACCAACCTTCTCCGCCGCACCGACGGGCGAACTGTCGACGCAGGAGCGAGCAGCTCTCGACGCCGTCGTCGCGGGACTGACGGAGGGCGAGTCACGCTGGGCGGCCATGGACCTCACGGCGCGCGCGGCCCTGCTCGCCGAGGTGCACCGCAGCGTCGCCGCCGCGGCCGACGAGTGGGTGGCCGGCGCCGTGCGTGCCAAGGGCCTGGACGCGGACTCGCCTCTCGTGGGCGAGGAGTGGATCTCGGGGCCCTACTGCACGCTGACCTCGTTGCTCGCCCTCCAGCACTCGCTCACTGCCCTGGCTGCGGGACGCAGTCCGATCGACGGCAAGAACCTGGGCGCCGCCCCCGGCGGCCGGGTGGCCGTCCCGGCGCTGCCCTCGAACCACTTCGAGTACCTCCTGCTCCATGGCTTCACCGCCGACGTGTGGATGACGCCCGGGGTGACCGCCGACCAAGTGCGCTCGCGCGCCGGGCTCGGGGCGCACACCCCGTCCGAGACCGGTGGGGTCGGCCTGGTCCTCGGGGCCGGCAACATCACCGCGATCGCGCCGCTCGACGTGCTCTACGAGCTGGTGGCCCACAACCGGGTCGTCGTGCTGAAGCTCAACCCCACCCTCGAGGAGCTGCTCCCGGCCTACGAGGCGGCCTTCGCCCCGCTGATCGACCTCGGCGTCCTGGCGATCGTCACCGGAGGTGGCGACGTGGGCGGCTACCTGGCACGGCACGAGGGCATCTCGCACGTGCACATCACCGGGAGCGCGGCCACCCACGACCTCATCGTGTGGGGACGCGGCAAGGACGCTGAGCAGCGCCGGGCCGCCGGCACCCCGCTGCTCGAGACGCCGATCACCAGTGAGCTCGGCGGTGTCTCGCCGATCATCGTGGTGCCCGGCGAGTGGTCGAGCGCCGACCTGGCCTTCCAGGCCGAGCACGTCGCGACCCAGCGCCTGCACAACGGCGGCTACAACTGCATCGCCGGACAGGTCGTCGTGCTGAGCAGCGACTGGCCCCAGCGTGAGGCCTTCGTCGAGCAGCTCCGCATCGCGATGGACACGGCACCCGGACGCGAGCCCTGGTACCCCCGGAGCGGAGAACGGGTCGCGGCCGCGGCCACGACCTACGGCGAGGCCGAGCGGCTCGGACCGGACGGTGGGCGCCTGCTCGTCGACGCCCGCGGTTCCGAGGTGGCCTCCGTCGTCGAGACCACCGAGTACTTCTCCCCGGTGCTCGGCATCGTCGACGTGCCGGGCACCGGTCAGGCGTTCCTCGACGCCGCGGTCGATCTCGTGAACGACGACTTCGTCGGCACCCTCGGTGCGAACGTCCTCGTCGACCCCTCGACCCTGAAGGGCGTCGGCGAGGGGTTCGAGCAGGCCATCGCGCGACTCGAGTACGGCACCATCGCCGTCAACGCGTGGACGGGCGTCGGCTTCCTCACGGCGAACGCCTCGTGGGGTGCCTTCCCCGGCCACACCCTCGAGGACGTGCAGAGCGGCATCGGCGTCGTGCACAACGCGTTCCTGCTCGACGACGTCGAGCGCACCGTCGTCCGCGGTCCCTTCCGTCCCTTCCCCCGGTCGGCCCTGAGCGGTGAGTTCGCCCTGAGCCCCAAGCCCCCGTGGTTCGTCTCAGCCCGCAGCGCGCGCACCACCGGCGAGCTGCTCACCCGCTTCGCGGCCGACCCGTCCTGGGCCAAGCTGCCCCGCATCTTCGGGTCGGCGTTCATGGCCTGAGGCGCGTCCCCGGACCGGGCGGAGGGCGGTCGGACCGGGCGGAGGGCGGTCGGACCGGACGGAGGGCGGTCGGACCGGACGGAGGGCGGTCGGACCGGACGGAGGGCGGTCGGCCCGGCACTCGGTCGGCCGCCGCTCGGTCACTCGACCTCGAGCTGGTCCCCGTCGACGGTCACGGTCCCCCGGCTGAGCGGCCAGGCCTTGGTCAGCGCGATGAAGAACGCCCCAAGCCCGGGCACCTTGGCGAAGGCACCCTGGGGGCCGCGGGTCATCTCACCGCTGGTCACGTCGTACGTGGCCTGGTGCCACGGACACACGAGGCACCCGTCGGCGTCGATGCTGCCCTCGGCAAGGTCGGCACGCAGGTGGCGACACCGACGACCGACCGCGAAGTACTCCCCGTTGTTGCCGACCGCGTAGTCCCCAACGCCGGTCACGGACCCGGGCGGAACCTCGGTGGCAGCGATTCTCTTGACCGTCATGGCGTGCACCTTTCATCGGGACCCCAGAACCTCATCGTGGCACTTCGACGGCTCATTGCCCAGTGGGGCGGGTCTGCGGGTCGACGATCCCGTCGCGGGCCGCGGCGTCCAGCCGATCCAGCAGGCGCCCGGGGCGCTCGATGCCCGCGCCCAGTGCCCTGACCCGATCCGAGAGCGCTCGATCTGCGGTGCAGACCATCGTCAGCAGGCCCGCGGCCACGGCGGCGGCAGCCTCCTCGACGATGGCGTCGTCCCCACTCCCGGACGCGTGGGCCACGACGACGCGGCCGTCGCTGCCCATGGGGACACCGTCGCGGGCGCGTCCCTCCAGGACGAGGACGACACGGCCCAGCTCGGGGGCCGCGACGAGCCGGGCGTGCAGGGTGGCCGCGGCACCCGGGCGGTCGCGCCACCACCCGTCGGGGCGTGAGCCGACGACGTTCGCGCCGTCGACGACGAGCACCCGGTCAGTCCGGTCCTGCGCGGTGTCCATCAGTGAAGTCGACCACTCTCCGGAGCACCGCGCCAGGTCAGCCCCGGGGAGGGCGTCCCCGACCGCCGCGGACCATCAGCGCCACGCCCGCGAGCACCACCAGCGGGCCCACGACGGCCCACAAGGTCACCCCCGTCATGGGGCTGCCGGCGAGGTAGCCGAGACCCTGAACGGTCCACACGCCCCCCACGACGACGAGGACCGCCCCCAGGGCGAGGGCAACGGAGCGAGTCATCCTCGCAGGGTACGGCCCTGGGGCCCGGTGACTCGAACCACCCGTCCGCGCCCTGTCGGATCGAGGCCGGGAGGAGGACGATGGGGGTGGGTGCCCTGGCCGTCGCCACCGCCCCGGCACTCCGGCATCACGGTGGCGATGCGCGAAGGAGCAGCCATGAGAGCCAGAGCAGGAGACCAGATCATCCTGGCCGGCGAACAGGTCGACCAGCCGACGAGGGCGGGCGAGGTGCTCGAGGCCCGCGGCGAGGACGGGGGGCCGCCCTATGTCGTGCGGTGGGACGACGGGCACACGAGCACGATGTTCCCCGGGCCGGGGTCCGTGCTGCGGGTGAGCGACGGCGAGCACGAGCACGGCACGGAGGTGGAGGCCAAGCCGGAGCTCGGCACCCTGCGCGAGTGGTCGGTGCGAGTCACCATCTTCGAGCGGGGCGACGACACCACCGCCACGGTTGCGCTGCTCGCCGACTCCCCGCTCGCGGTGACCGCCCGTGGACTGAGCCATCGAGGCCACGACGACCCGGCGGACCCGCACATCGGCGACGAGGTGGCCGTGGCACGCGCACTCCGTCGGTTGGCCGACCACCTGATGGCGGACGCCGAGCACGACATCGAGAACGCCACCGGCGACCACGACGTGGTGGTGCGCGCCCGCTGACGGTGCTGGCCCGAGGTGCGGCGTGGGACAGTGGTGCGCATGTCCCTGCGCCGAATCGATCGCGCCGTGGCGGACTACACCGACCTGCGTGACCGGCTGCTGCCCGTGACCGACGAGTTCGTCGAGCTCGTGACCGGCATCATCGACGACGCCGGCATCAACTACCTCAGCGTCACCGGGCGCACCAAGACCGTGTCCTCCTTCGCCGGCAAGGCCCGGGCCGTGCTCGGTGACTCGGGGGACGACCCCCTGCACGAGGTGACGGATCAGGTCGGCGTGCGGGTCATCACCTACGTCCAACGTGACATCGATGCCGTCGCCGACCTTCTCGCCGAGCAGTTCACCGTGCTGAACGACCGGGACCTCGGTGAGGAGACCGCAGCCGCCGGGCGGTTCGGCTACGCCAGCAGGCACCTGCTGGTGTCGCGGGCACCGGGCGGGCCGACGGCCTACGACCCGACCTCCTGTGCATCGATCCAGCTGCGCACCGTGCTCCAGCACGCATGGGCGGAGTTCGAGCACGACATCCGCTACAAGGGCACGGTGCCTCCCGAGCAGGTGCCCGACCTCGACCGACGGTTCACCCTCGCAGCCGGGCTCCTCGAGCTCGCCGACCGCGAGTTCGAGGCCATCCGGGACCGGCTGCAGGCCGGGCTGGGCGGCCGCGGCGTCGAGCCCGGTGACGAGCTCGACCCACGGATCAGCGCGCCCGAGCTGGCCACGTTCCTCGCCGGTCGCTACTCCAGCGCAGGATGGTCGCGCACCGAGCACTACGAGTGGATCGCCGGCCTGCTCCTCGAGCTCGGCATCGCCTCGCTCGACGAGCTGAGCGCGACCCTGCGCGATGTCGACAGCGCGGCCGTCACGGCGGCCATGGGCTACCGCTACCCACCGGGGGCGGTGCGGCGCCTCGACGACGACCTGCTGTCACGGTTCGGCGACACGTACGTCGGGCTGCACGGCAACGCCCACCGCCGCGAGGCCCTCACCGGTCGGCGCTCCAACCTGCCGGGCTGAGGCCGAAACCTGCCCGACCGAGGCCGATCAGTCGGGGTCGGGCTCGAGGTCGATATCGACCTGCACCTCACCCGCGAGCCCCTCGAGGTCGCGGGTGACGGCATCGAGGTCGGCGTCGCGGGGCACGGTGACGACCGCGTGCGCCTCGAAAAGTCGACCACCGGCCATCGGGGCGTCCCGGACCAGCGACTCGAGGCCGACGACGCTGAGGCCGTGGGCAGCGAGGGCGCCCGAGACGGCCTGGACGATGCCGGGGTGGTCGTTGCCCAGCACCGAGATCGACGCCCGCCGATGGGCTGCCTCCGCGGGGGACGACGCGAGGCCGCCGTCGTCGGCCGAGCCCTGGTGCACGACGACGTCGAGGAGCCCTTCGAGGGGTCGCAGGTCGGCGCGCAGGGCCGTTTCGGCGGTATCGGGCACGGTGACGACGACGATGCCAGCGAACTGCCCGGCCAGCTCGGCCAGATGGCTGCGCTCCCAGTTCCCGCCGTGGGAGGAGACGACGTCCGCGAGAGCCTTGACGAGGCCCGCGCGGTCGTCGCCGATGACGGTGAGGACGAGCGTGGTCACAGGCCGAGACTACGGGGCAGAGGCCGACGTGGCGACCCTCAGCCGGTGTCCGAGAGCCGGGCGAGGACCTCGCCGAGGTCGTGCACGTCACGGGCCTCCTCGGGGGTCAGGGCAGCGAGCGGGGTCGTCGCGAGCCTGGTGTACACGGCAGCCATCCCCTCGAACAGCTCCGGACTCGCCCCGGCGGCAGCCTGGGTGCGGGCGATCTCCTCCATCTCGCCGACGAAGCGGGCCGACTTGCTCGTCGCCGAGGCGATGCGCCGACCCGCCACGGAGACCTGGTCGGGAAACATCTCCGCGAGGTCCTCGATCACCACGTCGAGCACGCCATGGTGCAGGGCGGTGTGCAGTGCCTGCGCCCAGATCGCCGTCGTGCCCTTGTAGACCGACGCCGTGCACATCTTCACCGCGGATGCCGTGCCCGGCCGGTCACCGACCACTCGCCGGCGCAGCCCGTCGGCGGGGAGGACCGCCACCCACGGGGCCTGCTCTCCGGAGAGGTAGAGCATGGTGTCGCCGCCCGAGACGGGCGGCCCACCGCTGACCGCGCCGTCGACGAACGGCATTCCGGCCACTGCGGCCCGGGCGCCGATGTCGGCGACGGAGGCGGGCGAGATCGCGTTGAGGTCGGCGAAGACGGGTGCCCGGCCGACCGCCAGGGCAGCCGCGCCCACGGCATCCGCGACCTCGGGCGCCGCCCTCGGAGGGCACACGCTGACCACGAGGTCGCTCGCCCGCACGACCTCGACGAGCGTGGGAAGCAGCTCGAGCCCATCGGCCAGGCCCATGGTTCGCGCGGATCGACCGTCAAGCGTGGCCACGACTCGCGCACCGCCGGCCATCCAGGCCCTGCCGAGGGCCGACCCCATGGCGCCGGGCGACACGATGCCGATGGTGCTCACGTCGGGTCCTCCTCCGAGAGGTCGTTGGAGCGCAGGGGGCGGCGGAGGGCGGGGAGCACGAGCCGTCCGCGCAGCCTGGTGTCCGCTACGCCGAAGAGCGCGACCATCGCGCGCAGGGTGCCGGTCACGTCGTCGCGCCCGGTCAGGTAGGCCCACCGGTGCCGCTCGGGCAGGGCGAAGAAGACGTCGAAGAAGCCAGGCACCTCCTCCGGCGGCATCCGCAGCAGTGCCTCCAGGCCGATCCGCCTGATCCGGTCCACGAGAGTGGCCGAGCGCGACCAGACGACCTCGCTGGCCGCGCCCACGGCCGCCACCGGACCGCGCCACAGGTGGGCTGCCACGGCATCCGCGACAGGTTGGGCCAGGCGCAGCGAGGTGGCGAGGCTGAACCCGGTGGCGGGGTGCACGAATGGCGCCGCGGCGCCGAAGGCGAGCACCCCCGAGGCGTCGTGGCGAGGGCGGTCGACCGGAAAGCGCACGGTCTCGGTGCGGGACCCGGCGGGCACCTCGATGCCGTGGTGCGCGAGGCGAGCATCGAGGCGCGCGCGGAGCACCGGCACGGGCAGGCCGGGGCGCCGGGCGAGCGAGGTCTCCTCCAGCAGCACCTCACCACCCCCGACGGGGATGCCGTAGAGGAACGTCGGCCAGCCGTCCTCACCGTGGTCAGGGCGCCAGTCCATGAACAGCGCCTCGCCGGGCGGCACGAGGGGTGCCGCCACATCGGCCGGGACGACGACCCCGAAGGCGGTCTGTTCAGCGGCGATCCTCTCGTGCGGGGAAGGGCTCAGGGGTTGGGCACGCCCGGCGGCGTCGATGACGACGGATGCCGTGAGCCGGCTTCCGTCGACGAGGGTGACCGTGTTCGGGGCCCTGCTCGCCGGTTCGCCGAGAGCCGAGACGCGGCCCGTGCGGATCTCGACGCCGCCGAGCCCCGCATCGAGGTGGGCCTTGAAGGCGGGAACGTCGAGGACGGCGTAGTCCCAGCCCAGGTCATGCGTCCCGCCCGCGACCGCCCGCCCGGTCGCGCGGGCCGCGACGACGGTCTCCGGGAGGTCCGGCGGGAGCTCGGCCGCCCAGCAGCCATAGGTCGCGGTGAACGGGCGGTCGGGCGCAGGGTCGATGAGCACGGTGCTCAACCCCGCGCGGTCGCAGGCGCCGGCGAGGGCCCGTCCGGCGGGTCCGCCGCCGACGACGAGGACGTCGGTCGTCATCTCGCCTCCTCCGGGCGCCGGGACATCTGCTGGGACGGCACGCTACCGGCTGGTCCCGCACGAGTCCGGAGCACAACCCACCGACGCCGGGTCAGGACTGCAGGGACAGGGTGTTGCCGTCGGGATCGTGGAACCAGGCGATCCGCGCGCCGTCGGGCGCTGTCCAGATGCCCCGGTCGTCCTGGACCACGCCGTCATATCGGGTGAAGGTGACGCCGGCGGCAGCGAGCCTGTCGACCTCACTCTCCAGGTCTGCGACGACCCACCCGAGGACCGTGTAGGGCGCCGCGCTCACCCGCGCCACGGCGGTGATCCGAAGCTGGCTGTCAGGGGTGTCGTGGACGAGGGCGAAGGGGCGGGCGTCCACGAGGTCGAGGCCGAGCGCGCCTCCGTAGAACGTCTGGGCAGCGTCGAGGTCGCTCACCCCGACGAACCCGACCTGCTTCGCATGACCCAGCACCCGACAGCACCTCCCTCCGGTGTCGATTCGGCGGCGGAGGTCCTAGGCGTGCTGGTCCGGGACCTGCTCGGGCTGGACGGACCAGTCGGCGGGCTCGTCGTCGGTGTCGGCGTCGGCGATCGCCTTGGTCTCGTGGACCTTGCCCGGCGTGTGGTGCTGCGGCGCGTAGATGGCGTAGACCTGCATCGGCTCGTCGCCGATGTTCGTGACGTTGTGCCAGCTGCCGGCGGGAACGAGGACGCACCAGCCGTCGGTGACCTCCTGGTCGAAGGTCAGCTCGTCCTTGCTCGGTCCCATCTGGGCTCGGCCCCGACCGCGGTCGAGCCGGATGAACTGGTCGGTCTCGGGATGCGCTTCCAGGCCGATGTCACCGTTGACCGGGATCGACATGAGGGTGACCTGGAGGTAGCTGCCGCTCCAGGCCACGGTGCGGTAGGTCGTGTTCTCGAGCGTCTCGGTCTCGATGTCGAACGCCTGAGGACGGGGGCCGTTGTCGTCGATGCTCATGACCCGACCATAGCCCCGCCCGGATCGGGAGGAAACGTGCCCCCGCGGCATGCGTCGGCGGTGCGAAGCACCGATTTCGACGGGCTGTGCGCTCAGCACGAGCCTGCGATCCGGTGCATCACGTGTGCGGGGGCGGGGCGTGCGACACGTTGACCGTCGGGATGCCCACACCGGCCCGCGCGATGACGGCCAGTGATGGTTCACGCCCCGGATTCGACTCTCGGTGCACGGTGAACGCGGGGACCTCGACGTAGTCGCCTGCGCCGGCATCCACCCACCCCTCGACGCCCTCGCACTCCAGGCGGAGCACCCCGCGCACGACGTAGAGCATCGACCGGTTGGAGTCGTGGTGGTGCCACCCCGAGAAGGCACCGGGCTCGGTCGACACCTGTCCCGCCCACAGGCCAGGCGTCTCGAAGGCCAGCCTTCGCAGCATCCCCGACGTCGGGTCGGCCTCGATGAGGTCGGCATCGCGGACGACGCGAACTGGCTCGATCTGCTCCACCCGTCCACGCTAGCCCTCACCGCCCTGGCTGACCCGTCCGAACCCCACGCGGCGGCCCCGTCCTGACCGGGGCCGCCGCGCGGAAGGGTCGGACTCAGCCGTGTTGACGCTCCGGCGGCGGGACGTAGTCGCCCCGCTCCGGAATGTTCTCCACCGGCGCGAGGTCGGTCGAGAGCCACGTGCCGTCCGCCACGGCCTGGAGGAGGCTCAGGCCAGTGGTCTCGGCGGTCTTGGCGATGTATCCGCTCGACTTCTGACCGATGCCTCCTCGCATCTCGAAGAGGACGGAGGCCGACCCGAGCAATCCGTACGCGTTGCGGGCAATACCGGGCGTCGTCGTGCTCGGGTAGCGCGTGATGTTGGCATAGCCCTTGCTCTGGACGGAGTTGAGCATCACCGCCACGGCTCGCTGCGACTCCTCGACGGTCTCGGTCCACGTGTCGCCGAGCCCCAGGGCCTCGGCCTCCCGGTCCGCGTTGGGCCACATGATCGATCCCGTGATCATCTGGCCGTCGTCGTCGACGTAGGTTCCCTGGTGGTGGAAGTCCACGACCAGCACCGGCTGACGCTCGTCCCACAGCAGTCGCATCGCCACGGCCTCGGGCACCGGGTTGAGGTCGTCCATCCCCGGAATGTAGGGGTGGTCGAGCGCCGAAGCGGAGTACGAGTGGTAGCGGTTGATGTCGTAGCCGCGGCCCACGTCATAGAACGGGTCGCACGGCGCCGTGGTGCACCGAGGGTCGTAGTTCTGCCGCCAGGGCGTCGTCTGCCCGTCGGCATCGGTGACATCCGCATCGAACCCGTCGACGTTGACGCGCGGCACGATCGTCACGGTCAGGGCCTGGCGGATCTCCTGGGAGCTGCGGGAGTTGTTCGCCAACGTCCTGACGACGGAGAGCATGCCCTCACTGACGACGAACTCGTTGCCGTGCTGGTTGGCGATGAACATGACATTCGTCGGACCGTCGCCGATGGTGACGACCGGGATGTCCCGACCCGTGTTGCTCTGCCGCGGGGCGGGCGAGACGTCGAAGCTTCCTTTGGCGGATGCGTCGATCTGGCGCAGGGTGGACCACAGTTGCTCGTAGGAGTGGAGAGCGTTGAGGTTGTCACCGCCCCAAGGACCTCCCGGGGTCGTGGGCGGCGTTTCAGCCGCCGACATGGTCGCGGGGACACCTGCCAGTCCGAAGGCGCAGATGCCCGCCACGAGAAGAGATCTGAGGCGGGGCGTGGGTGGTCGTGCCATGGTCGGTCCTCCGTGTCGGATCGATGCCGGACGCGGTGTGAACGCCTGCGCAGATCGGTCGCGCAGCCCCCTCGCGCCCTGCTTGGTTCGTCGAGGCTAGTGCGGTGAGCGCGGGCCCGCATGTCGAGATGGCTCCGAGGGGGAACGGGCCGTGGGGGCAGTTCGCGCGACCGCCTTTGTCGTTCGTCGCCCGCTCCGTGGGCCGGAGTCGAGCGCGCCGAACCTTGACCGTGCCGATTGGCGCGCAGACCGCGGCCGTACCGTTTGGCAGGGCGTGGTTGACATGCGCCGGCCGCGGTCGCCAGAGTTTCAGCATGCCTGAGCCCGACGAGTTGCCCACAGCCCCAACCGCCCCCACCGGTCTCCCCGGACGTCTCGAACTCGGGGCCTTCTCGGTCTCGTTGAGCGTGGCGGATCTCGAGGCGTCACGGGTGTTCTACGAGAAGCTCGGCTTCGAGGTGACCGGCGGTGCGGCCGACCAGAACTACCTCATTCTCAAGAACGAGGAAACCACGATCGGCCTGTTCCATGGGATGTTCGAGGGGAACATCCTCACCTTCAACCCGGGGCTCACCAACCGGATGGAGAGACTGGAGTCGTATGCGGACGTCCGCGCGATCCAGGCGGCTCTCGAGGGTGAGGGCGTTGCGTTGCAGACCCGCGCGGAGGGCGCTACCGGCCCAGCGTCGATCACGCTCATTGACCCGGACGGCAATGCGGTGCTGATCGACCAGTTCTTCTGATTCACTCCGAGAGCGCCAGGGAGAACCCGATGACGGCGCTGGCGCAGCGTCAATGGGGCTGCGCCATCCGTGGCAGTCGTTGCGTGGCGCGCAGGCGTGAGTGTAATGGCTGCGGAGAGAAGCGGTTTCGTGGAGAGCAGACCACTGGTCCACATCCAGAACTCGAGCGGGTTCGCCATCCACGCGGGTCGAGCGGCCCCTCCGCCGGGCTTTCATGGGTCGAGTCGCCTCGACCCCCCTGGGGAGGTCTGGTGCAGGTCGTTGTCGATTCGGTCCACGTAGGGTGTTCCGCAGCTTCACCGGACTGCACGGCGAGACCAAAGGAAATTCCACGAGGCCATCGACCACACGACGGAGCGGCGCGCTCATGTCGGGACCTGTCGTCGCGGCGGCGTTGTTGTTCACCCTGGCGGGGCCCCGCCGCCTTCGCTGCACCGCCGGCCGACGCGAACACCGAAACGCAGGCCGAAGCCGAAGCAGAGGCCGAAGCGGAAGCCGGAGCAGCGGCCGGTGACGGCGCTGCCGCAGGTGCCGTTGGTGTTGGTACCGCCGGAGCAGCCACCGGGAGTGGGTCGACTGCTGGTGCGGTCACGTCGGTGTCCGCGCGCCGCGGCGGCGAGTGATCCAGCTGAGCTCGCGTCCGACGACGCCTCACTCGATGAGCGCGCTCCGGCGTCCGGATCGCCTGGAAGCTGGCTCCGCAGCGGCGGCCGAAGCCGAATCGGTCTCTGCGGAGAGTGAGATCGAGGCAGAGTCCGAAGTCGAGGTAGAAGCCGGAAACGGTTCGGCGGTGGCTGTTGGAGGGTCGGGCACATCGGGTTCGACGGCAAGCGTCAACTCGATCGCGAAGAAGACGGGGAAGAAGTCGTTCGACGCGTCGTCTGCGCTGCTTGCCGAGAGTGCCACCGACGCCACCACGTCCAACGTGGGAATCCTCGTTCACCCCAAAACTAGCAGAGCCGTTGACCGTTCTCGGATCCGCCGACCTGTTGGCAGAGGACGACACCGCTTTGGTGTGTGAGCAGGAAGGCCCCGTACTGGAGTGTGAGGACGCGGCGAACGACGAGGTGGAAGCCGAAGCGGAGGCCGAGACCGAGATGGGTGCTGCCGCTGCCGGCGCAACAGGGGCCGCCGGCGTCGTCGCTGCGGGCCTGAACGCACGCGCGGACGCAGACACGTCGACGGCGATCTCGACCTCGACCTCGGACGTCACAGGGGCGGAGCCGACCACCACGACCGAGGAGGCGCCCACCAGGACCGCTTCGAGGGACGCTGCGGTGGAGGCCGACCAGCAGCTGAGTTCCGAATCCGAGGTCGAGCTCGAAGCAGAGGTCGAGGCAGAGGTGGCGAACAGCGCTGCCGCAGCCGCCGCCGTCGCAGCGGGCGCGGGAGGCCAGAGCGGACCTGGCTCGAGTGCGCTCATCTCGGCATCGACCGCGTCGTCGACATCGACACTCGACGACAGGGGGAGCCTCGTCAGGAACAACGACCGCCGCGACAACGATCGAGACGTGGTGTTCAAGTCGAAGGTCCCAACCGTGGACGCCGACACCCTCACGGATGCGGAGGCGGAAGCCGAAGCCACCGCGGAGATGACCGCCAACGGGGCTCCCCTGGCGTTCAACGACGTCGATGCACACGCAACCGGCGATACAGAGGCGGAGGCGACGTCCACCGAGGCTGTCACCGTTACGTTCGGCGGACCCGCATCTCGTACCGCCGACAACAGCGTGCTCGACATCTCGCTGCCGGCGTTCGTGGCGTTCGACGCCAAGGCACTCGGCGGATCTCCCCAGGAAGTTGAGGCTGAGGTCGAGAGCGAAGCCGAGGCCGCAGTCGGCTACAAGTCGGCCGCGGCCGGCGCGGCGGCGGTCTCAGGACAGGCGAGAAACGGAATCGGCCAGATGAGCGGCCAGTCGCTGTCTGCGACAGAGACCAACACGAAGGTCTATGCGAACGACGCCAACGTCGTCGAGCACGTTGGACGATCGCTTCCCGCCGGCTCGGAAGCACTGCCGGCCGGTATCGAGGTAGAGGTCGAAGCCGAAGCCGAAGCGGAGGCCGAAGTCGGTGAGAGCTCTGCGGCTGCTGGCGCCGGTGCCGGATTCGCGGGAGTGCCGTCTGAGGCCGACTACGCCGTCGCCGACACGGAGACGACGGACTTCGCAGCTGCGGCGGTGTCGGCGGCAGGCCCGATCACCGAGATCCAGATGACCGTGCCGGACGGCGACAGCGGTGTGGTGTTCGCGACGGCAACGGCAACCGACCCGAACTGTGGTGGCGTGGCGGTTGCGGTCGCCGTTGCGGGAATCGGAACCAACCCTGACGGAACGGAGAACGAGTTGGAGGCCGAGGCCGAAGACGAGTGCTCCGCAAGCGCGACCGTCACGATCTCGATCGACGGCGACTCGGACGTCGTCAGCAGGGCCGGCGAGGCCGTCACACAGGGATCGCCGGCTTCCAGGCTGCTTGCTGAAACCGAGAGCGAGACCGAGGTCGAGGTCGAGGTGGAGGCTGAGGCCGGCTCGGGTGTCGGAGCCGTCAGCGTGGCGGTCGGCACGGCTGGACGGTTCCCCGTCGCCGCGACATCCACATCGACGACGACTCAGCCGGTCGTGGTCGCAGCACGCTGACGGGGTCAGGCAGCGCCGCTGGTGCGGTGTGGGATCGCGGCGAGGGCGACTGCACGAGCCGTTTCGTCGGCATGCTGGTCGAGGATCCTCAGCATGACGGGCGCGGCCTCTTCTCCTGCAGGCGTGAGGCTGACGAGGACAGCACGCCCGTGGGGGGGGCGTCGTCGGTCAGCGTGCAGCGGAGCATGCCGTGGCGTTCCAGGCGGTCCAGGAGGCCGGCGACTCCGGCGGGGGCACGGCCCTGCGGCAGCGGGCCAGTCGGCGAGCCTTACCCCCGTGGGGCGGAGCTCGGCCTGCTCACCCAGATGCTGGGTCGAGTCCGGGAGGCCGGCGGCGA
Organism: uncultured Actinomycetota bacterium; assembly: GCA_963730365.1. Classification (GTDB taxonomy): domain Bacteria; phylum Actinomycetota; class Actinomycetes; order Actinomycetales; family Dermatophilaceae; genus Fodinibacter. The sequence continues at coordinate 328,405 of CAVSRM010000010.1, forward strand.
AACAGTGGAACGCTGAGTCGACCGAAGCAGATCAGTCGCCCTCTGAGTACTTCGCGCGCTTCACGACGAGCGGGTCGGGAGAGTGGACCACGTTGGGGTCCTTGCCCTCGTAGTCGAACTGGTTCAAGAAGGCGCGCATCGCGTTGATCCGGGCCCGCTTCTTGTCGTTGCTCTTCACCTGCATCCACGGCGCGCGCTTCTTGTCCGTGTTGCTGATCATCGCCTCCTTGGCCGCGGTGTAGTCCTCCCAGCGGTCCAGGCTCTCGAGGTCCATCGGTGACAGCTTCCACCGGCGGACGGGGTCGATCTGACGGATCGCGAACCGGGTGCGCTGCTCGCTCCGCGTCACCGAGAACCACAGCTTGGTCACCGTCGTCCCGGAGTCCACCAGCATCCGCTCGAACATCGGCGCCTGGGTCATGAACGTGCCGTACTGCTCGTCGGTGCAGAAGCCCATCACCCGCTCGACACCTGCGCGGTTGTACCAGGAACGGTCGAAGAGGACGATCTCGCCGGCGGTGGGCAGATGCTCGACATAGCGCTGGAAGTACCACTGCCCCTGCTCGTTGCTGGAGGGCTTGGTCAGCGCCACGACGCGGGCGCCACGCGGGTTGAGGTGCTCCATGAAACGCTTGATCGTGCCTCCCTTGCCTGCTGCGTCGCGGCCCTCGAACACGATCACGTGCTTGGCGCCACTGTCCTGCGACCAGTACTGGAACTTCAGCAGCTCCACCTGGAGGCGGTACTTCTCCTCCTCGTAGACCTCCCGATCGATCAGCTCGTCGTAGGGGTAGTCCTCGCGCCAGGTCTCCACCGCGCTCCCGTCGGGTGCGATGAGCATCGGGTCGTCACCCTTGCTGCCGTGGACGGTGTAGCCCTCGACTCGGAGGTGGTCGATGTACTCGCGAAGGTTCATCTGCTGCGCCATGCCCCTTTCTAGCGCATCGGGTGCACCACGTCCCGCCGGCCCATGCTCGAAGCCCCCGCAGACCGCTGACCTGAGAGCTCACACGATCGCCGAGGGTGACCGGGTGCGTCCGGTGCTCGACCTATCCGGACCGGCGGGCCCGGGCCGATGAGGACGTTCGCGCCGCCAACAGCGACGCCGGGTGCGGGCGAACCTGGAATCAACGGCCGTTCTGACAGCGTTGAGTGGATCTCGACAGCACTGATGACACGTCGCTGCATCTCGACATCTCGACAACACGGCATCTCGACACTAGAAGCCGCCATCGCGGGCCATGTTGTTGAACCGGCTGTAGTGCCCTTGGAAAGCCAGGACGATGTCCTTGGTCGGGCCGTTTCGGTGCTTGGCCACGATGACGTCGGCCTCACCGTCGCGCTCGGGGTCCGAGCGGTCGCGGTGCAGCAGGATCACGACGTCCGCGTCCTGCTCGATGGAGCCCGATTCTCGCAGGTCCGACATCTGCGGCCGCTTGTCGGTGCGCTGCTCCGGCCCGCGGTTGAGCTGGCTGATCGCGATCACCGGCACCTCGAGCTCCTTGGCGAGGAGCTTGAGGGCACGGGAGAACTCGGCGACCTCCTGCTGGCGCGACTCGACCTTCTTGCCCGAGCTCATCAGCTGCAGGTAGTCGATGATCACCATCTTGAGGTTGTGCTGCTGCTTGAGCCGACGACACTTCGCCCGGATCTCCATGAGGGACATGTTGGGGCTGTCGTCGATGAACAACGGGCTGTCGGAGATCTTGCCCATGATCCGGGCCAGCTTGTTCCACTGCTCCTGGCTCTTCAGGCCCTTGCGCAGGTCCTGGAGCTGGATCGTCGCCTCGGCCGAGAGGATGCGCATGGTGATCTCGGTGCGACTCATCTCGAGGGAGAACACTGCGGTGGCCATGTTGTGCTTGATCGCCGCAGCCCGGGCGATGTCGATGCCCAGCGTCGACTTGCCCACGGCCGGCCTCGCCGCGACGACGATCATCTGCCCGGGGTGCAGCCCGTTGGTGAGCTCGTCGAGCTCGAGGAATCCGGTCGGCACACCGATCATCTCGTCGGTGCGCCCCGACGCCGCCTCGATCTCCTCCATCGTCTCGTTGAGGAGCTCGCCGAGGATCGTGTAGTCCTCGCTCCCGCGAACCTCCGCGACCGAGTAGACCTCGGCCTGAGCCCGGTTGACGATGTCGTCGATGTCGCCCTCGCCCTGGGCGTAGCCCATCTGGACGATGCGCGTGCCGGCCTCGACGAGGCGGCGCAGGACGGCCCGCTCGTGGACGATCTCGGCGTAGTAGCCGGCGTTGGCCGCGGTCGGCACCGACTGGATGAGCTGGTGGAGATAGGCCTGACCACCGACCCGGGTGATGTCGCCGCGCTTGGACAGCTCGTCGGCGACGGTGATGGCATCGGCCGGCTCACCCCGCCCGAAGAGGTCGAGCACGGCGTCGAAGATGAGCTCGTGGGCCGGACGGTAGAAGTCGTGCGCCTTGACGGCCTCGAGGCAGTCGGCGATCGCGTCCTTGTTGATGAGCATCGACCCCAGGACCGACTGCTCGGCGTGGAGGTCCTGCGGTGGCAGGCGCTCGTCGGGAGGGCCTTGCGCCTGCCCCCCGAACGCCGTGCTCAGCTCCGCGATCGACACCCGCCAACCCCTCCCTTCCCGGCCTGCACCGGGCTCGCTCCAGCATCGTTGACATCGCGTCGTCCGGTCTGGGTCCACCCCATCAGAGGCCACCGACAACGAGCCGACGAGTCACCGTAGGGTCCCCCCGACCCGCTCGCCAAGACCAGCGGGCGAGTTCAGCCGAACGGATGTGCACAACGTGTGGACAACGTGGGGAAAACGCCCGGCCCGGTTGTGCACCGACGGTGCAGAACCCTGTGGACCGAGCCGTCAGGGTGCCAAGTGCAACGCCCTGACCTGCACCGATGCCATCCACCCCCTGTGGAGCCGAGAAAGTTACGGGCGTGTCGCGGTCCACACCCGGGGGCACCGGCTGCGGCCGGGTCCGCGGACTGTCGGTGCGGTCAGGCACCCCGGCCGTAGCGCTCCGCGGCCCGCGCCCTGGCCTTCGCGGCCTCGACCTCGCGGTCCTTCGGCGGGGCAGCGGTGACGAGCTGGTCGAGCAGCCGACGGGTCGCCTCGGCCACCTCTCGGACCGCGGTGTCGAAGGCCTCCTGGTTGGCCTGTGATGGACGGGTGGCCCCGCTGACCTTCCGCACGTACTGGAGGGACGCGGCATACACCTCGTCCTCCGTCGCGGGCGGGGCGAAGTTGTGGAGCTGACGGATGTTCCGGCACATCCCCCAACCGTAGGCCGTGCCCTCCGTCGCCACACCCCCTCGGACCCACCCCATCCCCGAACTCCCAGGAAAGTCCACCCTCACCTGACGGGCGGACCCCGAACGCGAGAGGATGGACCCATGCGGATCGTGAGCATCGAGGACCTCGGCCGATACTTCGCCTCCCTGCCGGGCAACCCCCGAGTCGTCGTGTCGGGCAACGTCGCCGTCCCCTGGGAGGCGGTGCGCGCGCTGGACGAGAACAAGGACACCTACACGATCCACGCCCTCAACGCGCCGCCGGGCATCCCCGACCGCGAGGGCGTCACGGCCGAGACCTGCTTCGTCGGCGCCGGCATGCGCCGTCACTCGACCCTGTCCTACGTGCCGAGCCGACTCTCCCTCGTCCCGGTGCTGCTCCAGCGGCGGATCCCGCCGGACGTCGTCATCGTGCACTGCGCGCCGCCCCGCGACGGGCAGCTGTCGCTCGGCATCGAGGTCAACGTCCTCCCGGCAGCCATCGAGGGATGCCGGGGCCGGTCCGGTCGCGTCATCGCGGTGATCAACGACCAGATGCCTTACACCTACGGCGACGCCCAGGTGTCGGTGGAGGCGGTCGACTTCGCCATCGAGGTCTCGACCCCGGTCCTCACGCACGAACCCACGGCTCCCGATCCCGACAGCCGCGCCATCGGCGAGCGGGTGGCGAGCAGGGTGAGCGACGGCGCGACCCTCCAGATGGGCATCGGGGGGGTTCCCGATGCGACCCTGACCGCCCTCAGCGGCCGCCGGGGCCTGCGCATCTGGACCGAGATGTTCTCCGACGGCGTGCTCGCGCTCGACCGGGTTGGCGCACTCGATGACCGGCACCCGCTCACGGCATCCTTCATCTTCGGCTCCCGCGAGCTCTACGACTGGCTCGACGGCAACCACCGGGTCCGGATGATGCGAACCGAGCACACCAACGACCCGGGCCTCATCGCCCAGCAGCGGATGATGACCTCGGTCAACACCGCGCTCGAGGTGGACCTCTTCGGCCAGGCCAACGCCTCGCGGATCAACGCCCGCATCTACTCGGGGTTCGGCGGCCAGACCGACTTCATCGTGGGGGCCATGCACTCCTCCGGTGGGCAGTCCTTCATCGCCCTGCGGTCCTGGCACCCCAAGGCCGACGTCTCGACGGTCGTGCCGCTCCTCGACGAGCCGGTGACGAGCTTCCAGCAGAGTGCCATCGTGACCGAGCACGGGGTCGCCGAGCTGTGGGGCTACGACCAGCAGGCACAGTGCCGCCACATCATCCGCGACGCCGCCCATCCACGGGTGCGTGACGAGCTGTGGGAGGAAGCCGGGGCCCTGGGCCTCGCCTGATGCCCGAGCCGCCTGTCGAGCCCGTCGGCAGGGCCAGCGGAGCCGCACCCGACGCACGGGTCGCGACAGCCATCCGGCAGGCTCTCGAGTCCGCCGGGGACCCCGAGCGCGCGGCAGCCCAGCAGGCCTACCTGAAGTCGGTGATGCCCCACCGCGGCATCACCTCGCCCGAGCGCGAGGCCATCCTGCGGCCGATCCTGGCCGACCCGCAGCTCGCACCGACCGGTCGTGGAGTGTGGGAGGCGACCGTCCGTGACCTCTGGGACCACGCCACCCACCGGGAGGAGCGGTATGCCGCGATCGCCCTCAGCGGGCACCGCGCCGCCAGGGCGTGGCAGGACGTCGACGCCCTCGAGCTCTACCGGCACCTCGTGGTCACGGGTGCCTGGTGGGACCTCGTGGATCCCGTGGCTGTCGACCGTGTCGGCCCGATCCTCCTCTCCCACAGGGCCGCTGCCACTCCGATGATGCGTGCTTGGTCGGAAGCCGGCAGCTTCTGGTTGCGCCGCACGGCGATCCTCGCGCAGCTCAAGCACAAGGACGCCACCGACCTGGGCCTCCTCTCCCACGCCATCGACAGCAATCTGGAGGGCACGGCCCACGGGCACGAGTTCTTCGTGCGCAAGGCGATCGGATGGGCCCTGCGCCAGCACGCCCGCACCGACCCCGAGTGGGTCGTCCGCTTCGTTGACGCTCGCGGGTCTCGGCTGTCGGGCCTCTCGCGCCGCGAGGCCCTCAAGCACCTCTGACCGGGCGCCTCCGCTGTCGGGAGCCGATCTCTGCGACAGTGCCTGACGTGAGTGAACCGAGGCCGGGGCCCGAGACCCCGAACCAGCACCGGGAGGTGCTGCGCCTCGCAGTGCCCGCGTTCCTCGCCCTCGTCGCCGAGCCGCTGTTCCTCCTCGCGGACGCGGCCATCGTCGGACGCCTGGGCGTTGCTCCACTCGCCGGCCTCGGCGTGGCGAGCGCCGTCCTCCTGACCGCAGCGAACGTCTTCGTCTTCCTGGCCTACGGCACGACGGCCGTCGTGGCCCGACAGCTGGGCGCGGGCTCGAGGGCCGGCGCCATCGCGGCCGGCATCGACGGCACCTGGCTCGCCGTGGGCCTCGGCACGGTCACTGCCGCCGTGGTCGCGCTGCTCGCCGAACCCATCTGCCAGCTCTTCGGCGCCTCGGACGCAGCCCTCGCCCAAGCGATCATCTACCTGCGCATCTCGGCCCTGGGCATCCCCGGGATGCTCGTGGTGCTGGCGACCACCGGTGTGCTCCGCGGCCTCCAGGACACCCGGACCCCCCTCGTCGCCGCCGTGCTGGGCTTCTCGTCCAACATCGTCCTCAACATCTGGTTCGTCGTCGGACTCGGGTGGGGCATCGCCGGGTCGGCCTGGGGAACCGTCGTCGCTCAGACCGGGATGGCCGTCGGGCTGGTCGTCGTCCTCATCCGGTATGCCGCACGCACCTCGGTGCCGCTGAGGGCCCACCCCTCGCGGGTGCTCGCGGCGGCCCGGGGCGGCGTCCCCCTCCTCATCCGGACCATGGCCCTGCGGGGAGTGCTGCTCGTGACGACCTTCGTCGCCGCGGGGCTCGGCGACGTTCCGCTGGCCGCCTACCAGGTCACCGCCACGATCTGGTCGTTCCTCACCTTCTCCCTCGACGCCATCGCCATCGCGGCGCAGGCCATCACCGGCAAGACCCTCGGCGCGGGGGAGGTCGAGCGCACGCGCGCGGCGACCCAGCTGATGCTCCGTTGGGGGGTGCTGGCCGGCATCGTCCTGGGTCTGGTCGTGCTGCTGGTCCGCCCGTTCATCGGTCCCCTGTTCAGTCCCGACCTCGCCGTGCAGGCGGCCATCGCGGGCGGCCTGGTGATCGTCGCGCTCGGCCAACCCCTCTCGGGCTACGTCTTCGTCATCGACGGGGTCCTCATCGGTGCGGGCGACGGCCGGTGGTTGGCCAAGGCCATGGTCGCGACCCTCCTTGCCTACCTGCCGATCATCCTCGGCGTGCGCGCCGCCGGTGAGTGGCTGCTCGACGGGGGCAGCGTGAGGGGCGAGGTCAACGCGGTGACGTGGCTGTGGATCGCCTTCACCGCCTTCATGTCGATCCGGGCCACCCTCATGTGGCTCCGGGTCCGCACCGACCGATGGATGGTCACCGGAGCCGAGATGCGCTGAGCTGGCTGCTGCCCCCCGGGCTCGTCAGCTCCCCGCCATGCCGGCGTCAACCACCTCGACGGCCGCCTCCCGCCGCGGGTCACCCGCCGCCTCGAGCGCACCCCCGGCGTGCCGGTGGGCCGCCCCCACCCCACCGAAGTACATCGACAGGTCGCCGTGGTCGATGGACGCGAGCCCACTCGCTCGCACTGCCTCCTCGATGGCCGCATCGGACTCGTGCTCGACGACGGCGCGGCCCTCCTCGTCGAACCTCACGTGCAGCCGCGGCGCCTCGATCGCCTCGCGCAGGGGGGCGCCCCCGAGGCACCCCTGGCCGAGCACCTGCATGAGAGCAGTGGTGATCCGGTCGGCACCCGGGGAGCCGACTGCCAGGACACGGCCATCAGCGGTGCGCCCCGTGGTCGGGGCCATGTTCGAGGCCAGCCGGGTGCCCGGGGCCAACCGGTGCAGGCCCAGTCGGTTGAGCTCGGGCTCGCCGAGGGCGTTGTTGAGGAGCATGCCCGTGCCGGGCACGGTGACCCCGGCGCCGTAGCCACTCGACATCGTGATGGCGCAGGCGGTGCCGTCGGAGTCGACCACCGAGACGTGGGCCGTGCTCGCGCTCGTCGGGAGGCCGGCCAGGCCGTGCCGATCCACCTTCAGGAGCAGCTCGTGCCCCGCGGCGTCGAGGTCGGAGGCGAGGTCGTGCACCTCGAGGCGATAGCGCAGCACCGCCTCCTGGATGGCGATGACGTCCGGCCAGCGGTGGGAGCCGCGTCGCTGGAGCTCGCCCAGCATGACGGCGAGCATCGGCCCACCGACCGATGGCGGAGGGTTGACGGCGAGGTCCCAGTCGCCCACGAGGCGCCGCACCGGCGGTCGGACGAGCGGGGAGTACTCCGCGAGGTCGGAGCTCGTCACCAGCCCGCCGTGGATCGCCATGTCCGAGACCATGGCTCGCCCGATCTCGCCCGTGGAAAGGACCGACGAGCCTTCGTGGGCGAGGAGGTCCAGCAGGTCGGCGAGCGCCCCGTTCGTCGCCTGGTCGCCGGCCCGCACCGGGCTGCCGTCCTCCCGCGTCACGAGCCGGTGAGCCTCGGGGTCGTGACCGAACAGGGGGTCGGCGGTGAAGGACAGGTACCGCGAGGCCGCACCGCCGATCGGGTAGCCCGTCCGGCACGCTGCAGCGGCGGGGGCGACGACCTCGGACCAGGGAGCGACGCCGAGCTCCTCAGCCGCGAGCCCGCACGCGGCAACCGCCCCGGGGGTGGCGACCGCGCCGTGACCGGCGAACATGCGCACGCCGCCGCCGTAGTCGGTGACGACCTCGCGGACCCCCTTCCCGAGGCGCTCGAGCGGGAGGCCGCGACCAGGCATCTCCACGTTGCCGTCAATGACGACCGGTGCGCCGTCGGCGGGCCACACCGAGATGAAGGCGCCGCCGGCGAGTGAGACGATCCCCGGCTCGGTGCACATCGCCGCGAGCGCCGCGGCCACCGCGACATCGACGGCATTCCCGCCGGCGCGTGCGAGCGAGCGACCGGCGGCCAGCGAGACCGGGCCGGTCGCGGCGATCGCCACCTGTGCAGCCATGCGGGCATCCTCCCATCGAGGCCGGTGACCGCGGGTCGGGTGACCACGGCGGACGGGTAGCGTTCGGGTCCATGACGCCCTCGCCCCTCGGCATCGTCGCCGGCACCGGGTTCTACGACCTCGACTCCCTCGCGGACCCCGTCACCGAGACCATCTCGACGGCCTTCGGGGACGCGCGCGTCACCCGTGGGACCTGGTACGGCCTGCCCGTGGTCTTCCTCACCCGGCACGGAGCCGGACACACCGTTCCCCCGCACCTGGTCAACTACCGGGCCAACATCCGTGCGCTCACCCAGCTCGGCGTACGCGACGTCATCGCCGTCAACGTGACGGGCAGCATCGACCCCGAGCTCGACCCGGGTGACCTGGTCTGCCCGGACGACTTCCTCGACCTCACCCGGCAGCGACCAGTCACCTTCTTCGACGGCTCCGGCCCTGAGGGAGTCCGGCACGTCGACGTCGTCGAGGCCTACCACCCCGCCCTGCGCCGGGAGATCCTCGACGCGGCCGCCGGCGCCGGCCGGTCGATGCGCGACGGCGGCGTCTACGCCGCCTTCGAGGGGCCGCGCTTCGAGACCCCTGCCGAGATCAGGCTCGCGGCCCTCGCCGGTGGCACGGTCGCAGGGATGACAGGTGTCCCCGAGGTCACCCTCGCGGTCGAGGACGGGCTCCGGTATGCCGCGATCTCCCTCGTCGTCAACCCGGCCGCCGGGGTGGCGCCGGACTCCGAGCCGATCACGATGGAGGAGATCTCCACGGTGCTCGCCGCTTCGGCCGCCGACGTGCTCGCGGTCCTCGACGAGCTCGTCCACACCCGCGCCACCTTCGCCGACGACGACACCGACACGCCCCGCGTCGACCCGGTCACGGAGGCCACGCCATGAAACGGGTCGTCATCGAGAACGCCACGTACGTCGTCACCGTCGACGAGCACGACACGATCCTCCGCGACCACACCCTCACCGTCGACGACGGCGTCATCACCGCCATCGAGCCAGCTACGCCGGAGGCGGCGCAGTCCGGACCCTCGATGCGGCCGCTGGCCGGGCCTGGCGGCGGGTCCCACGCTCTGCGTGGGCGCGCAAGTGAGCGCCGGCGGAGGGGTGCGGATGGGTCGCGGCCGCACGACGGCTCCGGCGGAGCTGGATCGGACTCGGACGTGACGACGATCGACGCGACAGGGAAGCTGGTGATGCCGGGTCTGGTCAACCTGCACACCCACCTGCCGATGACGTTGCTGCGCGGTCTCGCCGAGAACGTCGACCTCCAGGGGTTCCTCGAGCGGGTCTGGGCCGCAGAGGGCGTGCTGATGGACCCGGAGACGGTCGAGCTCGGGGCGACGCTGGGCGCCCTGGAGTCCCTGCTCGGCGGGTGCACGACCCAGCTCGACATGTACTTCCACCACGAGGCCACCCACCGGGGAGCCGTGGCGGCCGGGTCGCGCCACGTCATCGGCCCGGTCTTCTTCGACGGCCCCGGTCCCGACGGGCTGGCCTGGCAGGAGCGGCTCGACGGCCTCCGGGCGTGGCCCGGCATCCTGGCCGAGATCGGCGGCCCGGACGTCCCCGTCGCCGCCATGCCGCACGCGACCTACACCTGCGCCCCCGAGGGGCTCGCGGAGGTGGTGTCGGCGCTGCGAGAGCTGCTCTCCACGGAGGGCGCTCGCCGCGGCGTGCTGACGACGCACGTCTCGGAGAACGGCGCGGAGAACGCCGACGTGCTGGAGCGCTACGGCACGACCCCGATCGGGGTGCTCCACGCCGCCGGCTGGTTGAGCCCCGACCTCCCACTCGTGCTCGGGCACGGCGTGCACCTCAGCGAGGCCGACCAGGAGCGCATCACCGAGGCTGGTGCCGCAGTCGCGCACTGCCCGGGGTCCAACCTCAAGCTCGCCAGTGGCGCTCTGCACTGGGAAGCACTGTGGGAGAACGGCATCCGACTCGGAATCGGCACCGACGGTTGCTCGAGCAGCAATGACCTCGACATGTGGCAGGCGATGAGACAGGCCGCCATGCTCGCGCGGTTGACCAGCGGACGACCCGATGTCGCGAGTGCCGACCAGGTGCTCCGGGCGGCGACCATCGAGGGCGCGAGAGCGCTGGGTCTGGGCGACGTCATCGGCTCCCTGGAGGTCGGCAAGCGCGCCGACGTCGCCGTGGTCGACCTGGATGCGCCGCACCTCACCCCGGTCCACGACGTGGCGGCGTTGCTCGTCTTCGCCGCAGGCCGCGCCGACGTGACCGACGTGCTCGTCGACGGCAATCCGGTGGTCCGGGAGCGACGCAGCACCCGGGTCGACACTCCCGCGCTACTGGCGCGGGCTCGGGAGCGCTCTGCGGACGCCCGGAAGGGTGCCGCGACGACATGAGCGAGACCCCTGAGCAGATCATCGAGCGGCTGGGCATGGAGCAGATCCCGGAGGAGGGTGCCTGGTTCGCGGCCGGCCCACGGACCCAGGGGCTCAACGGCATCACCGTGCTGCTCACCGACCGCCCCGACGGCTTCTCCGCGATGCACCGCCTGGCCGTCGACGAGGGCTGGCAGTGGCTCGCCGGTGCCCGGATGGCGCTGCTCCGGTTGCGGCCCGGCGGCAGCGGGGTGCTCAACTACGTCGCCGCCGAACGCAGCCAGGTGCTGGTCCGGCGCGGGACGTGGATGGGGGCCTCCACGCTGGGCGACTGGACCCTGCTGGCCTGCTGGTGCTCACCGGCATTCCGACCCGAGCACTTCGAGCTGGGCCAGCGGGACGACCTCGCCCGCGACTACCCGGAGTACGCGACGGAGATCACCGCCCTCACCCGCACCACCCCCGTCGGGAGCAGCCGGTGACCGCCCTGGTCACCGGAGCGAGCGGCGGGCTCGGTCGGGCCATCGCGGTCGCGCTCGCTGCTGGTGGGCACGACGTCGGCGTGCACTACCGAGGGGACCGTGCCGGCGCCGAGACCACCGCCGGCTCGGTGGAGGCCGCCGGGCGCCGGGCGGCGCTGCTGTACGCCGACCTCGACATCGCGGAGGCGACCGACCTCGACCGGGCCTGTGAGGCCCTCTTGGACTCGTGCACCGCGGCGCTCGACCCCCCCGGCGTCGTGGTCCTCAACGCCTTCCCCCAGCACCACGTCGACTGGGCGGAGCTCGACACCCCTGCCTGGGACGTGATGCACCGAGCCGGTCTGCGCCCGACGACCGCCCTGCTGCACCGAGCCCTGGCTCGCCTGGGGTCCGGTGGGGTGGTCGTCGTCGTGGGGTCCATCGAGGGGCTGCGGGCGACCCCCGGCCACACCCCGTACGCCGTCGCCAAGGCGGCCCTGCACCACCTCACCGCTGCTGCGTCCCACGAGGTGGGGGCCCGAGGGGTCCGGGTGGTCGCGGTCGCCCCCGGTCTCGTCGACCGGCCGGGGCTGCGCGAGGCCTGGCCGGAGGGTGTGGCGCGCTGGGAGGCCGCGAGCGCCCTGGGGCGTCCGGTCACCCCGGAGGAGGTGGCCGACACTGTCGCCTTCCTCGCCTCACCGGGTGCATCCGGCATCACCGGCACCACTGTCACCATCGATGCCGGCTGGTCCGCCGGGCCCGCTTGGTGATTCTCGCCATCAGCGCGACCCGTTTCTCGTCAGTCCCGTGCCGTTGACGAAGTAACGACCATGCAACGACAGTGGGGCCCCCGGGACTTCGGTCCGGCCCAGGCCTTAGCATCTGCAACGTCTGAACCCTTTTCCTAGGAGAACATCCATGAAGTCCACGCGTTTCCTGGTCGCCGCGCCGGCGGCGCTCGCCCTGGCCCTCGCCGGCTGCGGCGGCAGCACCGGCAATGACAGCACCGACGACGCCTCCGGCGACTCCTCCGCCGCAGCGGGTGCACCCACCGACGACTCGAACTGCGCGGACGCCGACGTCTTCTGCGTCGGTCTCGTCACCGACACCGGCAAGGTCGACGACAAGTCGTTCAACCAGTCGGCCCACGAGGGGGCGATGGCCGCAGCCGAGGACAACAACGGCTTCTACAAGTACATCGAGACCCAGGACGCCAAGGACTACGCCGCCAACATGGCGCAGTTCACGAACAAGGGCTACGACGTCGTCGTCACCGTTGGCTTCCTCATGACCGATGCCACCGCCGAGGCCGCAGCAGCCAACCCCGACACCCGTTTCATCGGTGTCGACCAGACCTACGACGCTGCCGCCGTGACCTCCCCGAACGTCACCGGCCTGGTCTTCCCCGAGGACCAGGCGGGCTACGGCGCCGGCTACCTGGCCGGCCTGATGACCCAGACCGACAAGCTGGGCCAGGTGCTCGGCCTCGAGATCCCGCCGGTGCAGAAGTACGCCAAGGGCTTCGAGGCGGGCGCCAAGGCCGCCAACCCCTCGGTGAGCGTCACCACCGTCTACCACCCCGCCGCGGACAATGCGTTCAACGACCCGGTATGGGGAGCCGGCGAGGCGAAGAAGCAGCTCGCGCAGGGCGCGGACATCATCTTCGGCGCCGGCGGCAACACCGGAAACGGTGCCCTGCAGGAGGTCGCCAAGGACTCCGCAGCCGGCAGCGAGGTGTTCTGCATCGGGGTCGACCTCGACCAGTGGGACACCGTTCCGGCCGCGCAGCCCTGCCTCGTGACCTCCGCGATGAAGCTCATCACCCAGGGCGTCACCGACACGGTCACCACGGCGAAGGACGGCGACTTCACCGAGCTGCAGACCCTCGGTCAGGCCGGCCTCGCGCCGTTCCACGACTTCGACAGCGTCGTCCCGGACGACGTGAAGACCCAGGTCGCCGATGTCGTCAGCCAGATGGAGGCCGGCACGCTCGAGACCGGCGTCACGCTCTGACGCTGAAGACCTGACGGCGCGTCGGACGCTCCGGCGCCACGCGACAACCGCGACACTGGGGGCGGGCACCCACGGGTGCCCGCCCCCGGTGTGTCATCACCCTGTTTGCCCGGGGGTGCTGGCAGGCAGACTGTGGGCACCCACCGACATTGGAGTCACATGTCAGAGACACCCACGGTGGCCGATCCGGCCGCCGACCCAGGGCCCGGAGCCGAGCCCCCGGAGGACAACCCCTCGACATCGCGGGCACTGGCCTACCTCTTCGCCCACCAGAGCTTCGTCGTGATCCTGGCGGCACTGGTCATCTCGCTCCTCATCGGGGCGGTGCTGATCCGTCTCCAGGGCGTGAATCCCTGGGCGGCCTACCAGATCCTCGTCGACCAGGCGCTCCTCGTCCCCGGCGGGCTGACCCGCACCCTCCAGAAGACCGCTCCACTCGTGCTGACCGGCCTGGCCGTCGTGCTGCCCCTGCGCGTGGGGCTCTTCAACATCGGCGGCCAGGGCCAGCTGATCTTCGGGGCGACCATCGGCGCGTGGATCGGGTACTCGGCCGCTGGCCTCGGCTTCGCGGGCGCCCTCCTCGGCCTGGCTGCGGGCATGGTCGCGGGCGCCAGCATCGGCTTCATCGCCGGCTTCCTCAAGGCGACCCGCGGAGTCCACGAGGTCATCACGACGATCATGCTCAACTACATCGTCGCCGGCGTCACCTGGTGGCTGGTGACCGGTCCCCTGCAGGCGGAGTCCTCCAAGACCAGCGGAATTCCCCAGACCGAGCTGATCCCGGAGGGCGCCCGCGTGGACGCCGTGGCCGGCGTCCCGATCGGCTTCGTCATCGCGGTGCTCTTCGCGGTGCTGTGCTGGTGGGTGCTCACGCGCACCACCCTGGGCTTCCAGTTCAACACCGTGGGCAGCAACAAGGACGCCGCCGGCTACGCGGGCATCTCGATCAAGAAGATCGTCACCCTCTCGATGGTCTTCGGTGGAGGCCTCGCCGGCCTCGCCGGGGCGCTCGAGGCGGCCGGCACGCTGCACCGCTTCGAGCCGGCGATCGGCGGAACGCTCGGCTTCGACGGCATCACCATCGCGCTGCTCGCCCGGTCCAACCCGCTGGCGACGATCCCCGCAGCCTTCCTCGTGGGCATCCTGCGCACCGGTGCCGCCGGCCTCCAGTTCGAGACGGGCATCGCCCCCGAGGTCGTCGACCTGCTCCTGGCGATCATCCTGCTCATGGTCTCCATCCCCGTCCTCGGGAAGTGGATCTTCCGCAGCAGGGCCGACAAGGTCACCGTCGCGTCCACGAGCTGGGGGTCCTGAGATGACCGAGTGGATCGCCAAGCGGCGCACGATGGTGACGGTCACCGTGGTCGTCATCATCGCGGCGTACAGCTTCTACTACCTGCGTAGCGACATCGCACCGAGCATGTACGTCTCGGCCTGGGGCTACGCCATCCCGCTCATCCTCGCCGCCCTCGTCGGGGTGATCGGCGAGCGCTCGGGTGTGGTCAACATCGGCATCGAGGGCCAGATGCTCGTCGCCGCGTTCGCGGGCTTCTTCGCGGCGGCCTACAGCGGCTCCCTCCTCGTCGGCGTCCTCGCGGGCGTCGGCAGCGGCCTGATCCTCGGTGGGTTCCTCGCCTGGACGACCGTGCGCTGGCGGATGGACCAGATCATCGCCGGTGTCGTGCTCAACATCATCGCCACCGGCCTGACGTCGTTCTACTACACCCCCGGGAAGCTCCTGCCGGGTCTGATGCCGAGCTTCGACGTCCCGGTGCTGTCCTCGATCCCGCTCATCGGTGAGGTCTTCTTCTCGGGCACCAGCATCTTTGCGACGCTGGCGATCCTCGCCGCGATCGGCGTGCACATCGGCCTGTTCCGCACGCGCTGGGGCCTGCGCACCCGCGCGGTCGGTGAGTACCCCTCGGCCGCGGACACCGCAGGCGTCAACGTCGAGCGGCTTCGGATGCTCAACGTGACCTTCGCCGGCGCGCTCGCCGGGTGCGCGGGCGCCTATCTCTCGATGGACGCGTCGTCGTCCTTCGAGAAGGGCATGGTCGCCGGCCGAGGGTTCCTCGCCCTGGCCATCATGATCATGGGTGCCTGGCGGCCGCTGCGGGCGTTCGCGATGGCCCTCTTCTTCGGGTTCGTCAATGCCGTGGCGTCCCAGCTCCAGGCGGACCAGGTCATCAACCTGCCGCCCCAGCTCACCGGCACCCTTCCCTTCGTGGTGACGATCATCGTCCTCGCGATCGCGGCGGGACGCGTGAGAGCGCCAGCCGCGGTCGGGCAGCCCTACGTCAAGGGAGACACGTGATGAGCGAGAACAGCGAGCACACCGGGGGTCCCGAGCCGGCACCGGCTCCGGCATCCGGGAACGACCACGCCCAGCCCTCGGAGTCGTCCCGGACCGAGCCGGGAGGCGTGGGCGAGACGCTGCTGGACATCAAGGGGCTCTCCAAGAGCTTCGGCAGCGTGCACGCCAACCGCGACATCAGCGTCCACGTCCGCCGTGGCGAGATCGTCGCGCTCCTCGGCGAGAACGGTGCCGGCAAGTCCACCCTCGTCAACCAGATCTTCGGGTTGATCACTCCCGACACCGGGACGGTGAGCGTCAAGGGGGACACCACACCGATCAAGGACCCCAAGGACGCGATCACCCGGGGCATCGGCATGGTCCACCAGCACTTTCAGCTCGTCCCGGTCATGACCGTGGCCGAGAACATGATGCTGGGGCACGAGACGACGCGGGCGGGAGGCATGCTCGACCTCGACTCCGCCCGGGTGATGGTGCGGTCCCTGTCGGAGAAGCACGGTCTGACCGTCGACCCCGACACCGAGGTCGACGACCTTCCCGTCGGCACCCAACAACGGGTCGAGATCCTCAAGGCCCTCTCGCGGGACGTCGACCTGCTCATCCTCGACGAGCCGACCGCCGTGCTCACCCCGCAGGAGACCGACGAGCTGCTCTCGGTGATGCGGGACCTCGCCAACGCGGGCACCTCCATCGTCTTCATCACGCACAAGCTGCGCGAGGTCCTCGCCGTCTCCGACCGCGTGTACGTGCTGCGCCAGGGCGCCGTCGTCGGCGAGGTGGAGACGAAGAACACCGACGCCCGCCGCCTCGCGACGATGATGGTGGGGCGCGAGGTCGTCCTGTCCATCGACAAAGCCGCCGCGACGCCGGGTGAGACCGTGCTGCGGATCACCGACCTCCACGTCAGGGACGACCGCGACCTCAAGGCCGTCAACGGCCTGTCCCTCGAGGTCAGGGCCGGTGAGATCGTCGGCGTCGCCGGGGTCGAGGGCAACGGGCAGCGCGAGCTGGTGGAGGCACTGGCGGGCATGCGCAAGGTGGCCTCAGGCCAGATGACGCTGGGCGAGCTCGACCTGACCCGCGCCAACCCCCACGAGACCCACCGCGCGGGCGTCGGCCACATCCCGGAGAACAGGGAGAAGCACGGTCTCGTCGCGGCCTACTCCATCGCCGACAACCTCGTGCTCAACGAGTTCGACCAGGCGCCCTATGCCAAGAGTGGGGTGCGCCAGTTCGACGCCATCCGGGAGAACGCCGAGAAGCTGCGCGACGAGTTCGACATCCGCTCCTCCGGTGTCATGCAGAGCGCCGGGTCGCTCTCGGGCGGCAACAAGCAGAAGGTCGTCGTCGCGCGGGAGATGTCCTTCGAGCCCAAGCTGCTCATGGCCGCGCAGCCGACCCGTGGGGTCGACGTCGGGTCGATCGAGTTCATCCACCAGCGCATCGTGGAAGCACGAGACGCCGGTGCCGCAGTCCTGCTCGTCTCGGCCGAGCTCGACGAGATCCTCTCCCTGTCGGACCGGATCGCCGTGGTCCACGGGGGAACGGTCGTCGCCGAGATGGACGGCGAGGACGCTGACCGCACCGAGATCGGCCGACTGATGGCCGGCGACCACTGAGCCCCCGCCGCCTGAGAGAACTCTTGGTTACCAAGTAGTAGGTTACGCGAACGTAGGTTACGCTTGCGTATGTGAGTGCACCTACCCTCGACCGACCGACCCGCCAGCCCGGGTCGACCCGTCAGCGCCTGGGCGCCGAGACCGCGCCCGGACCGGTGCGCGGCCTGCTGCGCGGCGCCCGCCGGGTCGCCGAGGCCCTGGCCACCCCCCTCGTTCCCGAGGACTACCTCGAACTCGTCGACCCCCTGCGGGCCGGCGCCGACCTGCGCGGGCGCATCGTCGAGGTGCGCCCCGAGACCGCCGATGCCGTGACCGTCATCATCCGTCCCGGGCGCGGCTGGCTGGGCCACGTCCCCGGCCAGTACATCCGGATCGGCATCGACGTCGACGGCGTCCGGCACTGGCGGGCCTACAGCCTCACCCACCGGGCCGACGGCTCGCCCACGGCCGGCATCCCGACCGGGTGCATCGCCATCACGACCAAGGCGATCCCCGACGGCAGGGTGAGCAACCACCTCGTGCGGTCCGCCGTGCCGGGCACCCTGGTCATGCTCGACCAGGCCACGGGTGACTTCACCCTCCCCTCCCCGGCACCGGCCAAGGTCCTCTTCCTCACCGCCGGCAGCGGCATCACCCCCGTCATGGGCATGCTGCGCAACCACCTGGGCGAGCTCGCCGACGTCGCCCAGCTGCACTGCGCCCCCACCGCCGCCGA
Source organism: uncultured Actinomycetota bacterium (assembly GCA_963730365.1). Taxonomy (GTDB): domain Bacteria; phylum Actinomycetota; class Actinomycetes; order Actinomycetales; family Dermatophilaceae; genus Fodinibacter. Next base: position 346,218 of record CAVSRM010000010.1, read on the forward strand.
CGTCATCTTCGCCGGGGAGCTGAGCCGGTATGCCGCCGCGGACGACCTGGCGCTCACCGTCAACCTCGACGACGAGCACGGCGTGCTCGACCTCGAGCGCCTCGACGAGATGGTCCCCGACTGGCGCGAGCGCGAGACGTGGACCTGCGGACCGACCGGCCTGCTCGACGCAGCCGAAGCGCACTGGGCGGCAGCGGGTCTCGAACGGCGGCTGCACACCGAGCGGTTCCGCCCGACGATCATCGAGCCGGGCGAGGGTGGCCAGGTCACGTTCCTCAACAGCGACGTGTCCGTCGACGCCGACGGCTCGACCGCGATCCTCGACGCCGGCGAGGACGCCGGCGTCCTCATGCCGAGCGGCTGCCGGATGGGGATCTGCTTTGGCTGCGTGCTCACGATGCGCGAGGGCGCGATCCGCGACCTGCGCACCGGCGAGATCACCGTCGTCGAACCCGGCGACGAGCTCCCCGTACAGACCTGCGTCAACGCCGTCGCCGGATCCTGCGACATCGAGATCTAGACCCGGTCCGTCGACTCGGACCCACCCCAGACCACCACGCGAGAGACAGGGAAAGGACCCACACCATGACCCTCGCCCCCGAACGCCACCGCATCTCCCCCACCCAGCCGCATCACGTCGGCGCCACCCACGCGTCGAGCAAGCCGCACGGCATCAACTCCCGCCTCTCGGTGACCAGTGCTGCCCCCCGACCGCAGCGGCCGGCCCTCAAGAAGTCCGGCCGCGCCAACCCCGCCGCGCACCTCACCCCCGAGCAGATCGAGGGCATCGGCGTCGAGCTCGACGCCCTGCGCAGGCAGGTCATGGACAGCCGCGGCGCCCACGACGCCGCCTACATCCGCAAGGTCATCAAGACCCAGCGCTACCTCGAGATGGGCAGCCGGGCGGTGCTGCTCTTCTCAGGTGTCCAGGTCAAGGGGTTCCGACCGGCCTGGTGGATCGGCACGGCCGGCCTCTCGGTCGCGAAGATCCTCGAGAACATGGAGATCGGGCACAACGTCATGCACGGCCAGTGGGACTGGATGCGTGACCCGAAGATCCACTCGACCGCGTGGGAGTGGGACAACGCCAGCCCCTCCTCGCAGTGGAAGCACAGCCACAACGAGATCCACCACACCTTCACCAACGTCCTGGGCCGCGACAACGACCTCGGCTACGGCATCCTGCGGGTCGACGAGGACCAGCGGTGGAGCCCGTTCTTCCTCTTCCAGCCGATCTGGCACGTCGGCAACGCCCTGCTCTTCGAGTACTCGATCGCCGCCTACGACCTCGAGCTCGGCAGCTACCTGGCCAAGCGGAAGCGGATGAGCGAGGAGGACAAGGCGCAGTTCCGCACGAACGCCAAGGAAGTCGGCGCGAAGATCAGGCGCCAGGCCACCCGCGACTACGTGGTGCACCCCGCGCTCTCGGCCGCCACCGGGTCGGCCCGTACGACCTTCACCGCGAACGTCGTCGCCAACCTCGTGCGCAACGTGTGGACCAACACGATCATCATCTGCGGCCACTTCCCCAAGGGCATCGAGACCTTCGAGAAGACCTCGATCGAGGGTGAGACCCGCGGCGAGTGGTACGTGCGCCAGATGCTCGGGTCGGGCAACATCTCGGGCTCGAAGGCGATGCACGTGATGAGTGGCAACCTGAGCCACCAGATCGAGCACCACCTCTTCCCGGACATGCCGAGCAACCGGTACGCCGAGATCGCGCCCCGGATCCGCGACCTCATGGAGCGTCACGACCTCGCCTACGTCACCGGTTCGCTGCCCAGGCAGGTGGGGTCGGTCTACTGGAAGGTCGTCGAGCTCTCGCTCCCGAACAAGGTCGAGGGCCAGCGCCGCCGCGACGTCGTGGCGCGTTCGCTGAAGAAGGCGTGGCGCAAGAAGTCACTCGGCCGGTTCTGAGCCGACCGGGCGGCGGCGGCACCGGGCACGCGGCACGGCATCCCCTCACGAACCTCTGCTAGCAGAGGCTGGTGCCAGAACCACACGCAGGAACATGTGGTTCGAGCGCGAACCGCTGCTAGCAGAACGTCGTGCCGGTGGGGCGGGAGCGAGGTCGGGGCGGCGGCCTCGACGAGCAGCGCGTCGTGCTCGACCCGCTGTCCTCCCGGTGCAGGGATGCTGTTCCGCGCCGGTGCTCGACCCGCTGTCCTCCCGGTGCAGGGATGCTGTTCCGCGCCGGTGCAGGGATGCCGTTCCGCGCCGGTGCAGGAGTGCTGTCCGCGCCGGTGCAGGGTGACCGGCCGGTGCAGGGAGTAGCGGCTGCCGCGGTCGATCCTCCTCCCCGTCCCGACGAGGCGGGCGGTGCACCGGCGCCACGACGTCCACGACGCTCCCGTCGCCCAACCCGTGTCGCACGGCGTCGAACGTCGCCAGGAACAGCGTCCGCTCCGCCTCCACGCCCAGCACCCCGACCGCTGCAGGCTAGCCTGCACGTCTTGACATCCCTGACGCCCCCCGAGGAGCGCGCATGCTCGAGCTGCTCGGCGGATCCCTGGTCACCGCCCTGCTCATGGGACTCGCGGCCGTCGTCATCGGCTTCTCGAAGACGGGCCTGGGCGGCCTGGCCGTCGTCTCCGTAGCGATCTTCGCCACGATCCTTCCCGCGAAGGAGTCCACCGCGGCCATCCTCGTCCTCCTCATCGTCGGCGACCTCGTGGCGGTCTGGCACTACCGCAGGGACGCCGACTGGTCGTTGATCCGCCGGCTCCTCCCGGCCGTGCTCCCCGGGCTCGTGCTCGGGTCGCTCTTCCTCGGGGTCGTGTCCGACGCCGTGCTGCGCCGAAGCATCGGGGTCGTGCTGCTCGTGCTCCTCCTGCTCCAGCTCGTCGTGAAGTGGCGCAGCGACGCACCGGCGTCGACCGCGCACGAGCACCCAGCGGCGGCCTGGGCGGCCGGAACCGGCATGGGGTTCGCAACGATGACGGCCAACGCGGCAGGAGCCGTGATGACGCTGTACCTCTCGGCCTCGGGTATCGCGAAGCGGCGCTTCGTCGGCACGAACGCGTGGTTCTTCCTCATCGTCAACCTCGTCAAGGTGCCCTTCTCCGTGGGCCTGGGACTGATGCATCGGGCAGACCTCGCGCGGGCGGCGCTGCTCGCCCCGCTCATCGTCCTCGGTGGACTGCTCGGCTACGCCATGGTCCGGCGGATCAGCCAGCGCCGCTTCGACATCGCGGTGCTCCTCGCCTCCGCCGTGGCGGCGGCCGCGTTGCTGGTCTGAGGCGCCACCGACCGGCGCTCGACCCTCAGCCGCCCCAACAGTTCCTGACGCCGAAGGCGACGTCCTTGGACTCGACACCCGGGGCGGGGTCGCCGGTGACGAGCTCGACGCCAGTGTCGAGGAACCCACTGGGCACCGGCCCGCCCCGGACCTCCTCGGCGATCGCGCTGACGCCCTTCCGAGCCATGTTCTGGGGGTACTGCTGCGCGGTGGCGTCGATGTCGCCGGGCCGCACGGCGTCCTTGATGGCCACGCAGCCGCCGTCGACCGACACGACGACGACTCCATCGAGGTCGACATCAGCGTCCTTGAGCGCCTCAAGGGCACCGAGCGCTGCGGGTTCGTTGACGGTGTAGACCACGTTGATGTCCGGGGCGTCGCCCAGGAGCTTCTCCATGGCGACCTTGCCGAGCTCCTGGTCGCCTTCGGTGTCGGCCGAACCGACCACCTGGGGATCATCGGAGGAGATCCCGAACCCTTCGAGGAAGCCCTCCCGGCGGAGCTCTCCTGAGCTGATTCCGGGTGCCAGGTCGAGCATCGCGATCTTCGGTGCGAGGCCGAGCTCTCCGGCCTTGGCCCTGGCGTACTCCCCGATCAGCTGCCCGGCCCGCAGGTTGTCTGTGGCGTAGAAGGCGTCGACCGACGACTGGGGTTCAACCGGGGTGTCCAGCGCTATCACGGTGACCCCGGCAGCACGTGCGGCCTCGATCGCCGGCACCAGCTCGGTCGAGTCCGTGGGGGCGATGAGGATGCCGTCAGCTCCCTGGTCGACCATGTCCTCGATCGCGACCGCCTGACTCTCGACATCGACGTCGCTCTGACCGGTGGCCGTGAGCAGGGTGACGCCTTGGTCGTCGGCTGTGTCCTGGGCGACGTCGCGCATGGTGACCCAGTACGGGTTGTCCTCCTGCTTGGTGATCAGACCGACCGTGACGGGCTCCTCGTCGGCTCCGCCGCACCCCGACATGACGATGAGGCCGATCACTGCGGCACCCAGGAGCGCCCGGGAGGGGGTGCGGTGGCTGTGGGGGTGGTCGCGCATGGTCGCTCCCTTGGTCAGGACGTCGCCGGAGCCGGGTCGGCGAGATCGGGATCTCGCGACGTGCGGAGGTCGAACAGGGCATACGCGGCGACCATGGCCAGACAGATGCCGGGGACGACGTACCCCAACGCGGGGCTGAAGACGTCCATCACGAACGCGTGCGCCATCGGGAGCAGCGCTCCCCCCAGGATGGCCATCACGAGGCCGGCGGCTCCGAACTTGGCGTCCTCACCAAGCCCACGGAGGGAGACTCCGTAGATCGTGGGGAACATCAGCGACAGGGAGGCGGAGATCGCCACGACCGCGATCAACCCGACGATGTTCAGCGAGAACATCGCGATCAGGCAGCAGACCACCCCGAACACCGCCATGACCAACAGCAACAACGTGGGGCGGAAGAGGCCGAGCAGCCACACCATGACGAACCTGGAGACCAGGAAGACGATCAGGCTGGCCTGCAGGAACCACCCGGCGTTGGCCTTCGAGACACCGACGACGTCCTGGGCGTAGAGGATGGTGAACGTCCAGGTGCAGGTCTGCGCGGCGACGTTGAAGAACTGGGCTCCGACGCCGAACCGGTAGTGCCGGTTCTTCCACAGGCGGCTGGCCGTGTTGCCCCGCATCGCCATGTCGGACCTGGGGGGCGGTGGGATGTCGAACCGGCGGAAGGCGATGAGGAGCCAGATGACGACCAGCACGGCGGCGATCGCGAGGTACGGAGTCAGGACGAGCCCGAGGTCGGCCTCCTGACTGTCCAGCAGCTCATCAGGGGTCATGATCGTCTTGGACTCTTCGGGGGTCAGGCCCGGAAGGATGAGGATGGCTCCCATCAGCACACCGACGTTGGCTCCGACAGGGTTGAAGGCCTGGGCCAGGTTCAGCCGCTGCGTCGCCGTGTTCTCCGAGCCCAGGGCGATCACGAACGGGTTGGCCGAGGTCTCCAGGATGGACAAGCCGGCGGCGAGGGTGAACAGGGCCAGCAGGAAGAACGCGTACGACAGGGCTGAGCTGGCGGGCAGGAAGAGCCCTGCCCCGAGAGCGGCCAGTCCCAGCCCGACCAGGACTCCAGCCTTGTAGCCGAAGCGGCTCGTGATGAAGGCGGCCGGGAGCGCCAGGATGAAGTAGGCCCCGTAGTAGGCGAACTGCACCAGCGAGGACTGGAGGTTGGTCATGTCGAAGATGCCGCGGAAGACCCCGACGAGGATGTCCGTGAGGTTGGCGGCCACACCCCACGCCGCGAAGCACAGCACCAAGAGGATGAACGGGATCAGCAGATCTCGCTCGACCATCCGCTCCTTGCGGGGCTTCGCGGTGGAGGTGTCCGAGATGTCGGTTGCCACCTAGCCCACCCCGCCCGAGGTCGGGCCCGAGCGTGCACCCGAGCCGCCGGGTGCGGTGTGCCCCGATCGATCATCGCGCTGGGGGGTATGGATCGTCACGAGCTCTCCTCACCAGGACGGGTCGCTGCCCGCCGAGCAACAACGCTGTGGATCAGTAGACCGAGGTGTCCCGGTCCCGTCAACCGGAGGGCTCGCCACCGGGCAGATCGATACGACGACGTTCGCCACGACGCAGGTCACGGCTGCCAGCAGCCCATCCATGCGCGCAGTGCATACATGTCAGCTCTCACAGTCATTGGACGCATGGCTGTGCAGCGAGAACGATGGATGCCATGACCACCACACAGACGTCCGCACTCACTGCGACCGTCCACAAGGACGGCCTGATCCAGCGAATCACGCGTCGCCGGGCCCAGCGCACCGCAGGTGCCGCCGCCATCTCCTCATACCCCGCGACCAGGAGCGCCGCCATCCTGGTGCCGTTGCCGGCAACGCCGCCGACCGCGGCCCCGGCCGCCGCCGGCATCGCCGTCGAGGGGCCAGCACCACGAGACCTCGTCCACGCCGCCATCGCCTGAGCGACCTCTGGCACGACCCGAGCGGATGACTTACTGCTGTACCGGGCGGGTGCCCAACTGCTCGAAGGAGATCAGCGTCATGAGCTCCGGCCCTCAGAGCTCGACTGCGAGGTACTGGGTCTCGAGGAACTCGTGGATCCCCGCGAACCCCCCCTCGCGGCCGAGACCGGACTCCTTCATGCCACCGAACGGTGCCGCGGGGTCGGAGACCACGCCCCGGTTCACGGCGACCATTCCCGACTCCATCTGGCGGCCGACCCGCAGGCCCTCCGCGCCGTCACGGGCGAACACGTAGGAGATCAGGCCGTAGTCGGTGTCGTTGGCCATCGAGATGGCCTCCTCGGACGAGCCGACGGTCACGATGGGCGCCACCGGCCCGAAGATCTCGTCGCGAGTCAGCACGGAGCCGTGCTCGACGTCCCGAACGATGTGCGGCGCCAGGAAGGCGCCGCCCCCGGGAGCCTGCGAGACCGTGGTGGCGCGAGCGCCTTCGGTCTCCGCCCGGTTCAGCAGGTCCAAGATCTTGTCGCGCTCCTTGACGCTCACCATGGAGCCCAGGTCGTTGCTCCTGTCGATCCCCGGACCGATGTGCAACGAGGAGAGGGCCACGTGGAACTGAGCAGTGAAGTCCGCCGCAAGTGACTCGTGGACGTAGAAGCGGTTCGCCGCAGTACAGGCCGACCCGCCGTTGCGCATCTTCGCCACCATGGCGCCCTCGACCGCGTGCTCGACGGACGCACCCTCGAGCACGAGGAAGGGCGCGTTGCCGCCGAGCTCCATCGAGGAGGGAAGCACCCGTTGCGCGGTCTGCGACAACAGCAGCTTGCCGACGTAGGTCGACCCGGTGAAGGACAGGGTGGCCACGCGGGGATCCGCGAGAACCGCCTCGGACACCGGGCCCGACGTCGAGGTCGTGATGACGTTGACGACCCCGGCCGGCGCACCGGCACGCTGCATGACGTCAGCGACCCAGAGCGCCGTGAGCGGAGTCTCCGCAGCCGGCTTCAGGATCGTCGTGCAGCCTGCCGCGAGTGCAGGAGCGAGCTTGCGGGTGGCCATCGCAGCCGGGAAGTTCCACGGGGTGATGAGGTAGGCGACGCCGAGCGGATGGTGGTCGACGATGATCGTCTTGTCGCCCGCCGGGGCCAGGCGGAAGTCACCCGTGATGCGGCAGGCCTCCTCGGAGAACCAACGGAAGAACTCAGCCGCGTAGCGCGCCTCTCCCATCGCGTCGGCCCAGGCCTTGCCGTTCTCGAGGACGATGAGACGGGCGCAGTCCTCGATCTCCGCGCTCATGATCTCGAAGGAACGGCGAAGGACCTCCGCCCGCTCCCGGGGGGAGGTCGCCGCCCACGCGCCCGCGGCGCCGTGGGCGGACGCCACCGCCTGGAGGCCGTCGTCGACCGTGGCGTCCCCGATCTCGGCGAGGACCTCACCGGTCGCGGGGTTGTGGACAGGGAGGTGCTTCGCGGTCGCGACCCACTCCCCGCCGATCAGGAGTCGTGAGGGAGCATCGACGGTGCTCATGCCAGGTCCCTTCTCACGAGGAGCACGCGCTGCGCAGCGCGCGCCCTGATGTTGTCTGCGCCGTCACTGGATGACCATTCCGCCGTCGATCATGATGAGCTGGCCGGTCATGTAGTCGCTGTCCGGGCTCGCGAGGAACGAGGCGGTTCCCACGATGTCCTCGGGGAAGGAGTAGCGCTTCATGAGGATCATGTTCTCGGCCAGGGAGTCCATCGACTCACCGGGCTTGTCGAACTTCCCGATCTCCACCAGGTCCTTGTCGAGCTGCTCCCACAGCTCGGTGCGCACGACGCCCGGGCCGTAGCCGTTGACCGTGATGTTGTGCTCGATCAGCGCCTTGGCCCCGCCCTTGATCATCGCCAGCACCGCGTGCTTGCTCGCTGAGTAGACCACGACGTCGTCGAAGGCGTCGCGAGAGAGGATCGATCCCACGTTGATGATCTTGTAGGGCTCGTCCTGCTTTCCCTGCGCCTTCATCTGCCGGGCCGCAGCCTGCATGCAGTTGAGCGTGCCCCACGCATTGACGTCCATGATTCGCTGCCAGTTGTCCCGAGTGATGTCGAGGAAGAACAGCGGCTTGTTGATCCCGGCGTTGTTGAGCAGGACGTTGATGCTGCCGAACTCCTGGACCGTGTGCGCGACCGCGGCCGCGGCGTCCTCCTCGCTCGACACGTCGAGCCTGACGTGCGTGGCGGTGCCGCCGTCGCGGCGGATCTCGGCGGCTGTCTCGGCTGCACCGTCGACGTTGACATCGCCGAGGCAGACCTTCGCCCCCTGGGCGGCGAAGTTGCGCGCGACGGCAGCGCCCATGCCCTGGGCGGCTCCGGTGATGAGGACGTTCTTGTGGGCAAGTCGGGTGGTGTCCATGAGGAGTCCCTCTCTCAGGTGATGTGGTTGGGGTCAGTACTCGTTGGCGACGAACAGCGTCTGGGCAGGGAACCGGGTCAGCACTTCCGCACCCTTCGGGGTGATGACGACCTCCTCCTCGATCCGTGCCGCCGAAACGCCATCGGAGGCGGGGCAGTACGTCTCGAGCGCGAAGACCATGCCGTTCTTGATCTCCACCGGGTGGTCGAGGCTGTTGAGCCGGGAGATGATCGGACGCTCGTGCAGGCCCAGCCCCAGGCCGTGCCCGAACTGGAGCCCGAAGGCGTCCATCTCACTGGCGAACCCCAGGTCGGTGGCCTTGGGCCAGAGCCGGGCCACCTGGTCGGTCCCGACCCCGTCGGCGACCGTGTCGATGGCAGCGTCCATCCACTCCCTGGCCCTGGTGTAGGCCTCGTGCTGCGGCGCAGTCGAGGAGCCGACCGAGAACGTGCGGTAGTAGCACGTGCGGTAGCCGTTGAACGAGTGGATGATGTCGAAGAAGGCCTGGTCCCCGGGCCGGATGATCCGGTCGGTGAAGTTGTGCGGGTGCGGGTTGCACCGCTCCCCGGAGACGGCGTTGATCGCCTCGACCTGCTCGGAACCCATCTCGTAGAGCCGCTTGTTCGCGAGGGCCACGATGTCGTTCTCCCGGATGCCGGGCTTGAGCACGTCCACGATGTCCTGGTAGACCCCGTCGACCATGGCGGCGGCCTGGCTCAGCAACATGATCTCGTCCGCCGACTTGATCGAGCGCGCATCGAGCATGTGCTGCTGGATGTCGACGACCTTGAGCCCCTGCGCCTGCATCTCGAAGAGGAACGCGGGCTCGACGATGTCGACACCGACCGGCTCGTCCGCCACACCGGCGTCCGTCAGGAGACCCTTGATGGTGGAGACCGCCTCCTTCAACAACCCCGCCTCGGGGCTGATGGCACCGCGCAGTCCGAGCATGCCCGCGCGACAGCGGTCCTGCTCGAGCCAGGGAGCGAACAGCTTGTGGTGCTTGGCGGCCGACCCGAAGTCCCAGAGGAATGGCTTGGCGTCCCGGGTGAGCAGGGCGTAGCGCGACATCTTGTCGCCGAGGGCGCCACCGATCCACGTCTGGGTCGTGTAGCGGATGTTGTAGAAGTCGAAGAGCAGGAAGGCTCCGCAGCCGCTGTCCTCCAACGACCCGATGGCCCGGCCCAGTCGGTACTCACGCAGCCGATGGAAGTCGACCCGCGCCTCGTAGTCGACTCCCATGTGGCCCGGCGCGGGGATGTTGCGCACGCCGAAGTCGAGCGCGGCCGGCAGTGCGGACGGCTCAGGAGCTTCGAAGGTGGTCGTCATGTCGTGCCTCCAAGGCAGGTGGGGTGGGAGGCGGTGCGGCGCCGCTGGGCAGAGCCACGACCGCACCGCCTCCCGGCTATCGGCTGTCCGTCACCACTCGGGGGCCACGGCCGGGTCGTCGGCGTTCTCCGCAGTGACCTTCACCGACGGCATGAAGAGGTCCTCCTCGATGGTCTCGCCGTTGAGGACCTTGTTCGCGACCACGATCGCGTTCTGGCCGTCCCACGACGAGGACTGGAAGATCGTGCCGTCGAGCTCACCCGACTTCACCAGCGGGTTGCCCAGCTTCGTGTTGCCGATCGAGGTGATGTACAGCGGCTCCGGGTCGATGTCACGGGACTTCAGGGCGGCGATCGCGCCGGCCACCATGGTGTCGTCCGCGGCGTAGATCCCGTCCACGTTCTCGGCGCCGACCGACGTGAGCATCTCGGACGTCACCGTCTGGGAGTCGTCCTTGTTCCAGTTGCCGGGCTGCTCGGCGAGGATCGTGACGTTCGGGCAGTCCTTCCCGATGGTGTCGACGAAGCCCTCTCGGCGGTTGATGGCCGTGGAGTTACCCGTGAGACCGTTGACGACGATGATGTTCGTCGGCTCGCTTCCGGCGAGGTCGCACATGATCTCCGCCGACGCCGCGCCCTGGCCGTAGGTGTCAGGGCCGGAGTAGCCGGCCGTGAGGTCCTTGTCCTCGGGGTTCACGTCGGAGTTGGTGACGGTGACGGGGATGTCGGCGGCCTGCGCCGCTGCCAGGCATGGCCGCACGGTGTCGCCCACCGCCGGCCACAGGATGATGAGGTCGGGCTTCGCCGCGACCGCGACCGTGCAGTCACTCGCCTGCTTGTCCGCGTCGTACTGCGAGTTGGTGATCGTGAGGTCGATCCCGTCCTTCTCGGCCTCCGCCTCCATGGGAGGCAGGTACGTCGTCCCGTACGGCTGGTCCGTGCCCTGCGGCAGCAGGGCGTAGACCTTGTAGGTGTCGGAGCCTCCGGTGCCGCCCGCGTCCGTCGAGCTCCCGTCGTCTCCACTGCCACAGCCGGCCAGGACCATCCCTGAGGCTGCGAGGAGCCCCAGGGCTCCAACGCTGATGCGGGTGTTGCCCATGACGTTTCCTTTCGTCTCCTACGGTGACGCCGCCGGGTCGGCGACGCCTGCCCAGTCACACAGCTGAGCGGCGAGCCTGGAGGAAGGTGAGGATGCTTCCTCGCACGGCTCGCAAACTGGAAGGGTCGGTGATGACGGCGATGAGCAGGACGCCACCGATGAAGATCTGCTGCACGTCCACCTGGACACCCGAGAAGGTGAGGCCCACCTCGAGGATCCCGAGCGACAGCGCACCGATCAGGGTGCCCACGATCGAGCCGCGGCCCCCTGTCAGGGCCACGCCACCGATGATGGCCGCGGCGAAGCTCGACAGCAGCACCGTCGACCCAGCGGTCGGGTCCGCCGCGGTCAGCTCCATCGTGTTGATGACGCCCGCGAGCGCCGCGACGAAGCCGGAGATCATGAAGCCCGTGTAGATCCGTCGCGACACGGGGATGCCGGCATCCCGGGCGGCCTGGCGGTTGCCACCGACGGCGAAGAACTCACGTCCGGCGCGCACCCGGGTGACGAAGAGCTGGAGGGCGACGAACACGAGGAGGAACAGCAGCATGCGGGGCGTAACGGGGCCGATGAGGGGAGTTCCGAAGGCAATGCCCGCGTCGATGTTCGTCAGCCGGACAGGCTTCTCGTCCGAGAGCACGAAGGCCAGGCCGCGCAACAGGAAGAGCATCCCGAGCGTGGCGATGAAGGAGTTGATCCCCACCTTGACCACGAAGAACGCGTTCACGATCCCGATGAGGAGTCCTGCTCCGAGAGCGGCGAGGATGCCCAGCGCGAAGTTGGGCACCATGGCCATGACGACGCCGGAGACCGCCAGGGTGCTCGCCACGCTGAGGTCGAGCTCGCCCATGAGGATGACCGCCGTCAGCCCGAGGGCGACGAGACCGATCAGCGCCACCCTGCCCAGCGTCACCTGGTAGGAGGTGAAGACGAGCGGCTCGAGCACCAGGGCCACGACCACCACCACCCCGAGGAGGGTGAGGCCTCGCCACTCGGTGCGCCGCGCGAGGGCGGCCCGTCTCGGGCTGGCCCCGGACTCGGTCTGATCCAGGTTGAGCGTCTCGAGGTTCGTCATCGCTTGGATCCCTTTCGGGCGAGGGCGTCGATGGTGACGGCCAGGACGATGAGCGACCCGATGGCCATCTGCTGCCAGCCGAACCCGATGTTCGACAGGACGAGGATGTTCGTCAGCACGCTGACGAAGACCACACCGAGCAGGGTGCGCAGCACGCTCCCCCTGCCGCCGAAGACGCTGGTGCCGCCGATGATGATGGCCGCCAGCGCACCGAAGTCGTATCCGTCGGACATCGTGGACACGGCCGTGTTGGAGAAGGCGGCGAGGACGAAGCCGGCGACGGTGGCCGAGACCGCGGTGATGAGGAACGCACCCAGCACGACGCGTGGGGTGGCCACACCCGTGAGCCGGGTCGCTTCCCTGTTCGACCCGAACGAGCGGATGAGGAACCCGAAGGTGGTCCGGTCGAGGACGAATGCGAGGAGCAGGGCCATGACGAGGAGCAGGATCGCCGAGAGGGGCACCGGGCCGAGCTTGACCTGACCGATGGTGGCGATCGGGCCGTCGGGCGGACCGAAGAAGATGCTCCCGCCGGAGAGCCAGCGAAGGATCCCCAGGCCGATGTAGGTCGTGGACAGGGTGACGATCACGGCGTTCGCCTTGAAGTAGCCCACGGCAGCACCGTTGACGATGCCGTACACGAGCGCCACCAGCAGCGCGGCGAGGATGGCCAACGGGATGCCGTACGAGTTGCTGACCCCGATGAGGATGACCGCGGAGGTGGCCACCTGGGCGACCACCGAGAGGTCGAGGTAGTTCCCGGAGATGACGACGAACGTCATCCCGACGGCGACGATCCCGATGGGCGCTGCCCGGTGGAAGACGTCGGTGATGTTCACGAGCGACGCGAAGCCGTCGACGAAGAACGCCGCGAAGACGATGATCGCGACGGTGAAGACGATGATCCCGCGCTCGGCGACCCACTGAAGCACCGTCGCGCCGCGAGCCTTGGCGTTGTCCTCCTTGGCCGGGGCGGTGGCGTCCGTCGCCGCCTGGTCCTGCGACACCTTGCTCATGGCGCCTCCACCATCGTTCCTCCTGCAGCCAGGGACATGACCGACTTCTCGTCGGCCTCGTCCGCGCTCAGCGTCCCGGTGATCCGTCCGTCCCTGATGACGTGCACGACGTCCGAGAGGTCCAGCAGCTCTGCGAGGTCCGAGCTCACGAGGAGGACGGCCGTCCCTCCGTCCGCGAGGTCGCGGACGAGGCGATGGATCTCGGCCTTCGCCCCCACGTCGACCCCTCGCGTGGGCTCGTCGAGGACGATGAAGTCCGGCTCGCGGCCCAACCACTTCGCGATGACGATCTTCTGCTGGTTTCCGCCGCTGTAGTCGCCGGCGGCCGCTCGAATGTCCGGCGGCCGCAGGCCGACGCTGTCCGCCAGGTCGCGGGCGAATGCCGTGATCTTCGCCGGGATCAGCACGGTCCAGACCGAGAGCTTGCCGCGGTTGGGGAGAGTGATGTTGTCCGCGACGGACATCGTCAGCGCGAGGCCGTCGGTCCGCCGCTCCTCGGGGACGTAGGCGACACCGTTCTTGACCGCCGACCCGTAGCTGACGAGCCGCTTCGTCGTCCCCTGGGTGCGGATTGTGACCTCGCCCGCCGTCTTCGGGTCGACTCCGAGGATCGCCCGGACCAGCTCGGTCCGGCCGGCCCCCACGAGGCCCCCCAGGCCGACGATCTCGCCGGCCCGCACCTGGAGGTCGATCCCGTTGACGCGGGGTGCCTTGACCCCCTTGGCATCGAGGACGACCTCCCCCGGATCGCTCGTGCGCCGCACCTGGAGGTCCACCTTGAGCGCGCCACCGATCATGTCGTCGACGAGCTGGTCCGGAGTGGTGTCGGTGATGCTCATCGTCGTGATGTGCTGCCCGTCGCGCAGGACCGTCACCCGGTCACAGATCGCGAAGATCTCGGGCAGCCGGTGCGAGATGTAGACGACGGCCAGTCCGCGCCCCGCCAGCCGCTGGAGCATCGCCAGCAGGTACTCGGTCTCGGCCGGGGTCAGCGTCGCGGTGGGCTCGTCGAGGATCAGCACGCGAGGCTTGCGGGCCACGGCCCGGGCGATCTCCACGAACTGACGCAGGGCCACCGACAGGCTCGCCACCCGCTCGTCCAGGTCGACCGACACGCCGATCTCCTCGAGCGCGTCCGAGGCCACCTGTCGCAGCTCCGCGGAGTTCGTGAAACCGCCCCTCGTCGGAAAGGCCCCCAGCATGATGTTCTCGGCGGTCGTCATCTCCGGGACCAGACTCAGTTCCTGGTGCACGAGGGCGATGCCGGCCTCGAGGGCACCCTTGGCGCCCCCCTCGAGGGGCCGGCCGTCGACCTTCACGACACCCTCGGTGGGTGCCAGGATGCCGGCCAACATCCTCATCAGCGTCGACTTGCCGGCACCGTTCTCGCCGACGATCCCGTAGATCTCACCGGCGCGCACCTGGACGCTGACGTCGTTGACGGCCAGGGCTCCCCCGAACCGCTTGACGACGGACTCGGTCTCCAGGACAACCGTTGCAGGCACCTCGGGAGTGTCCTGTGTCATGGTCCGCCGCCTCCTTGCGTCGTGTGCACCCGGTTGGCCAGTGTTCGCTGAAATCACCGTGCCTTTGCTGAAACGTACACTAGGAGTGCACACCTTGGGAACCCCCCGAGGACATCGTGGACCGAGCGCACAGGGTCCACGCCCACCCGGGCTCAGGCTGAGGAGTCGCCTCGATCGAGAGCGGAGTAGGCGCCTCGGCAGTCAGGGGACCGGGCGGAACGGGCGGCCCCGGCCGTCAGTGCCCGCGGTTGATGCGCGTCTCGACGGAGGAGGTGGCGTTGTCGCTCGCGGCATCCACGATGAACCAGATCGCGCGCACCTCGTCGAGGGTGTCGTTCCAGAACCTGTGCGGGATCACCGAGTCGAAGGCCATGGAGTCGCCGGGGTGGAGCACGGTCCGGTCGAAGCCCACCTGCACCGTCAACGCGCCCTGGATGACGACGCCGTACTCGCGGCTGGAGTGCCGGATGAGGTCGTCGGGTGTGGACTCTCCGCCCGCCGGGGGGTAGATGACCTCGATGAACTCCGCGGACGCCTCGGGCTTGGGAGTCAACCGCTCCCACCTGGTCCCCCCCTCCAGCGGGATGGTCGGACGGGTCGCCGACCGCTGCACGACCTGCGCGTCGACGAGCGCGTCCTGGCCCAGTGCGACATCCGGAGCGGGGAGCGCGACCAGCTCCAGGGGTGCCTCCCCCTCCTCGAAGAGGCTGTCCATCGAGATGTCGAGCACGTTCGCCACGTTGTACAGCGCCCGAACGCTGAAGGCGGCGAGGCCGCGCTCGACCTGCGACACGTGGCTCGGGGAGACGTTCATCCGCCGCGCCAGCTCTCGAACGCTGAGGTGGGCCTCCTTGCGCGCCGCCCGAACGCGACCTCCGATACCGTCCCACTCCGACGTGGAGTCGTTCGCACTCATGACTACATCTCCCATGCATGTTCTTTCGGACAGAACACTTGTTCAGGCCGATTGTAAACATGGTAGGGAGTTCGGGCGTCGGACACGGGGTGTTCGCCCGAGCCGCAGCGGTCAGGCCAGGATCTGCACCGGCCTCTCGAGGAGGGAGAGGAAGGTCCGCATCCACGCCGCCGCGGACGCGCCGTCGACCGGTCGATGATCCACGGAGAGCACCAGGTGAAGCACCCGGCCGACGCCGAGGCCGCCCTCTCGTACGACCGGTTCCTCACGGATCGCACCCACCGAGAGGATCGACGCGTGGGGCGGGTTGATGATCGCCGAGAACTCCTCGACCCCGAACATCCCCAGGTTGCTGAGGCTGACCGTGCCCCCTTCGAGCTCGCGCTGCTTGAGGGTTCCGGCATCGGCCCGCTCGGCGAAGGCTCGAACCGCCTCCGCGACCTGCGTGATGCTCATCGTGTCGACTCCACGCAGGACCGGGGTCACGAGCCCACGCTCGCTCGCGATGGCCACGGCGATGTCGACGTGCTCGAACGCGCGGACGGCGTCATGGGTCCAGATCACGTTCATCTCCGGGTGCCGGCGATGTGCCACGGCCACGGCCTTGACCAGGAGGTCGTTGAAGGAGACCTTCACCGGTGTGTCGCCATTGAGCTGCGCGCGCAACGCGATCAGCGCCTCGACGTTCGCCGTGCCCCGGACGTAGAAGTGCGGAACGGTCTGCTTGCTCTCGGTCAGGCGCGCTGCGACGGCGCGGCGCACACGGGTGTGCGGTGCGTCGGTGAACCCGTCCGTGGCGCCGCCCGCGGGGTCGGCCGCCGGCGACTTCCGCGGCCGGGACCGAGCTGGGTCAGTCGTCGGCGGTTGCGCCGCAGCGGTCGACCCGCCGGTGCCACCGGCCAACGCGGCCTCGACGTCCCGCTTGCGGATCCGGCCCTTCGGTCCGGTGCCCACCAACTGCGACGCGTCGAGCCCGGCTTCGGTGGCGAGCCGCCGGGCGAGCGGGCTGATGAACAGCCGGGACCGGGAGGCGGCCGTGGCGGACGGCGACGGGGCCTCCCCCGCACCGTCGCCATCGGGCTGCTCGGTCTCGTCGGGCGCGGCACCTCCCTCGGCCGTAGCTCCCCCTTCGGGATGCTCGGTCTCGTCGGTGGCGGCACCTCCTGCCGGCCTACCGGCATCCCCGTGGCCGGGGTCCAGCTCGTCGAGGAGCGCGTCGACGTCGGGGACGTCTTCACCGGGCTCGCCGATGACGGCGATGGGGGCTCCGACGGCGACCTCGGCGCCCGCCTTGACGAGGGCGCGCAGGATCACCCCGGCCGACTCGGCCTCCACCTCGACGACGGCCTTGTCCGTCTCGATGGTGGCGAGCGGGTCACTGGCCGAGAACTCCTCGTTGACGGCGACGGACCAGTCCTGGAGCACGGCGTGGTCCGAGCCCGCGGCGACCTCGGGCATCCGCAACAGGTGGGCCACGTCAGCCACCCGCCAGCTGCTCGAGCGCCGTGGCGACCTCTTCCGACCGCGCGATCGCGGCCCGCTCGAGCACCTTGCTGATGCTGGGCGAGGCCTCACCACCGGTGACGCGCTCGATGGGCGCGTCCAGCCAGTCGAAGAACCGGCGTTGGATCTCGTCCGCCAGCCAGCCGCCGTAGGACGTTCCCACGGCTCCCTGCTCGGCGATGAGGACGTTGTTCGTCTTCTTGATGCTCTCGCCGATGGTGTCCCAGTCGATGCTCGCCCGGTCCAGCCAGCGCAGGTCGATGACCTCGGCATCCGAGCCCGTCGTCTCGACGGCGTCCAGGACGTACCGGGTCATCGCGAGGTAGGTGAGGATCGTCAGGCCGTTGCCCTCGCGCCGGACTGCGGCTCTGCCGACCGGCAGGCAGTAGTCGAGGTCGTCGACCGGCGCGTCACCGGTCGCGGTGTAGAGGTCGACGTGCTCGAGCACCACCACGGGGTCCTTGCACCGCAACGCGCTGTTGAAGAGGCCGACGTAGTCGCGCGGGCTCGACGGCGCGACGACCCGCCAGCCGGGTGCCGTCACCATCACCCCGGCAGGGTCCATCGAGTGTTGCGAGCCGTATCCGGTGCCCATCGCCACCTTGCTCCGGAGCACGACGGGCACATCGTCGTCGCCGCCGAACATGTGTCGCGCCTTCCCGATCTGATTGAACAGCTGGTCTGCCGCCACCCACATGAAGTCGGCGTACATGAACTCGATCACCGGCGTGAAGCGACCGTCCAGGGCGATCCCCCCGGCGAGGCCGGTGAAGGCGTTCTCGCTGATCGGGGTGCCGAGGATTCGGTCCGGGAAGCGTTCGGCGAGGCCACGGGTGGCTCCGTTGGTGCCGCCCTTGAGCCGGTGGACGTCCTCGCCGAGGACGATGACCGAGTCGTCGGTCTCCATCCGCCGACCGATGACGGCGGCGATGGTGTCGACGAACCTCGCCTCCTCCACCTCGAGGCTCGACTCGTTGCCGAGCACGGGCGCACCGGAGAACTCACTGAGGTCACCCCGGACGCCCACGTCGACGAAGTCGGGGTCGGGCCACTCCGCCGGCTTGATCCGTCGCTGACCCGGCCTCCCCCCGGGAAGCGGCTCGAGGATGACCTTCCCGACCTCCTCCATGAGCGCTCCGGCCGTGGCGACGAAGCCGTCGATGGCGTCCTGGTCGAGGAGACCGCGGCGGACGAGGTGACCGGTCACCTGGGCGATGGGGTCGCGCGCGCGCCAGGACGCCTCCTCCTCCTTGCTGCGATATCCGAAGGCGGAGCCCGGGAACCCGCCGTTCTGGTGGAAGTAGCGGTACACGTCCAGTTCCACGACCGCCGGGCCGCGACCACTGCGCATGTGATCCACCGCCTGGGACATCGCGTGGTAGGTCGCCAGCGGATTCATGCCGTCGACCTTCCAGCTCGCGATCCCGAACCCCGGCCCCCGCGCGGACAGCCTGGGCTCACCGGTCGCCTCCTCCACGCTGGTGGACACCGCGTACTGGTTGTTCTCGATGGCGAAGCACACCGGCAGCTTCCAGGCCGCCGACAGGTTGAACGTCTCGAGCGTCGAGCCGATGTTGGCCGCTCCGTCACCGAAGTACGTGACCGCGACGCGGTCGGTGCCGGCATGGAGGTGGGACCACGCCGAGCCGGCCGCCAGCGGGACTCCTCCACCGACGATGGCGTTGGTGCCGATGGCCCCTGCGTCCTTCCACTGCAGGTGCATCGAGCCGCCTCGACCGTGGCTGAAGCCCCGGTCCAGGCCGCAGATCTCCGCGAGGCTGCGCAGCAGTGCCCCACGCACGTCGTCGGAGACCTCGTCCGCGACAGGAACCCCGTCAGGGGCCACGTGCTGGAGGACCTTCGCGAGGAACTGGTGGTGTCCTCGGTGCGAGCCGTTCACCGTGTCGCCCGCGCCGAGGGCCAGCACCGTGCCGACGGCACCGCCCTCCTGCCCGATGCTCGAGTGCGCGGGGCCGTGGACGAGGCCCGCTGCCGCGAGCTCGAGGACGTACTCCTCGAAGGAGCGGATCAGTTGGAGGTGGGTGAACATCGTCAGCAGGAGCGACGGCTCGGCCGCGTCCCAGTCCGCGTCGTCCACGACCACCTCGGACCAGGACGCGTCGGTCTCCAGGGGGAGGTTCTCGGCCATGGCTGTCCTCCAAGGGTTGTCGGCACACACTCTGTTATGGATCCATTGGAACCGAAGATCTCTGCACAGTGCGCTCAGGAGGTCTACAGTAGGGGCATCAATGGATCCACTGCAAGGAGCCCCCGCCATGCCCGTGACACGCATCCCCGGGTTGACACGGTTGGACCACCTCGGGATCACGGTGCCTGACCTGGCCGAGGCGCACGTGTTCTTCACCGAGGTCCTGGGCTGCGAGTACATGTACCGCCTCGGCCCCTTCCAGGACTCCGGGCACTGGATGAGCGAGCACCTCGGCGTCGATGACCGGGCGGTGATGCGCCGCCTGCACTTCTACCGGCTGGGTGGTCAGGCGGTCTTCGAGGTGTTCGAGTACGAGGCGCCCGACCAGCGCGCCGACCCTCCCCTGAACAGCGACGTCGGCGGTCACCACGTCGCGTTGTACGTCACGGACCTCGACGAGGCGATCACGGCGCTGAGGAGCAACGGACTGCGGGTCCTCGGCGAGCCCACGACGAGCCGCGGGGCCAGCGAGGGCCAGCGGTGGATCTACTTCCTCTCGCCGTGGGGCATGCAGTTCGAGCTAGTGTCCTACCCCCAGGGGAAAGCCTTCGACAGAAACCCCTCAGCCTTCGAGTGACCCGATCGGAACCGATGTGAGCGACCTGAGCCCCCCTACGGGCGCACCCGTCGCCAGCCAGCGCATCGCGGCGGCACTGGCCGAGAAGATCCTCGCCGGCGACCTGGCGCCCGGCGCGAGGATCAAGCAGGACGAGCTGGCGGAGGAGCTGCACACCAGCCGGATCCCGGTGCGTGAGGCGCTGCGGATCCTCGCGGCCCGCGGCCTGGTCACCCTGAGGTCGAACTCGGGAGCGTGGGTCGCACAGATGAGCCGACAGGACCTGGACGTCTCCTACAAGATCCGCGAGCGGCTCGAGCCGCTGCTCCTCGAGGAGAGCCTCACCCACCTGACCGACGCCCACGTGGCGAGGATGCGTTCGCTCCAGGACGACATCGAGGCCAACGACGACGTCGAACGCTTCCTCGTCCTGGACCGCCAGCTGCACTGGACCTCGTACTCCGGGCACCGGGCACCGCATCTGGCGGACATCATCGAGAGGCTGTGGGACACGACCCAGCACTATCGCCGCGCCTACACCCGGCTGGCGGGCAGCAGGCGCTCGTGGATCATCAACGCCGAGCACCGCCTGCTCATCGAGGCGGTCGCCGAACGCGATGTCGAGGGTGCGTGTGTCACGCTGACCCAGCACATCCGTCGAACCCGCGTCGAGCTCGCCGGCCACGCGGACCTGTTCCCGGACGATCCTGCTCCGCGAGGACGAGGCAGCACCTCGCCGTGGACCTCGGCCTGACGCGAGCGGACGGCCACACGGCCACCCACGGACAGAGGGCCGGCATCGGTCGGGTCAGCCTCCGGAGGGCTCCCTGACCTCGTCCCTGTCGACCTCGCCGTCGATGAGGTCCTCTCCAGCGGCGACCAGCAGCGGATGGAGGTCGGTGTCTCCTCGTCGGATGCGGGCGAGGAGCTCCTGACGCATGCGGGGGTCCCAGAACTTCCGGATGTGGGTGGCGACCTCGGACGCCGCCTCGTCCGGGGGCAGAGCCTCGAAGTTCCGGACCAGGTCGTGCCCGAGGCGCACCACGGGCGGGACCTGGTGGCTCCCTGGGGCGCTCACCTGCTCGGCGCCGTCGTCGGGGCCGTAACACCGACCACGTCGCGGGTCGCCCGCTCGCTCGACTCGGCTGCAGCGGCTGCACGGGCGGCCTCGGTGACCACCTCGACCTGGACGGCGGTCACCTTGTACTCCGGGCAGTTCGTCGCCCAGTCGGAGTTCTCGGTCGTCACGACGTTCGCGCCCGTCACGGGGTGGTGGAACGTCGTGTAGACGACGCCGGCCGGCATCCGGTCCGACACCAGGGCGGTGAGCCGGGTGGTGCCCACCCGGGAGGAGAGCTCGACGACGTCGCCGGAGGTGACGCCGCGCACCTCGGCGTCGGACGGGTGGATCTCGAGCACGTCCTCGGGGTGCCAGGTCGAGTTGGCGGTTCGCCGTGTCTGGGCCCCGACGTTGTACTGCGAGAGGATGCGCCCCGTCGTGAGCACCAGGGGGTAGCGCCGGTTCGCCCGCTCGGTCGTGGGCACGTAGACGGTCGAGGTGAGCTGGCCCTTGCCGCGCACGAACTCGCCGACGTGCATGGTCGGTGTGCCGCGCGGGGCGACGTCCGTGACCGGCCACTGCATCGAGCCCTCGGCGTCGAGCCGGGCGAAGGAGACGCCCGCGAAGGTCGGTGTCGTGGCGGCGATCTCGTCCATGATCTCGGCCGGTGAGGCGTAGGACATCGGGTAGCCCATCGCCGTGGCGATGTCACAGACCACCTCCCACTCGTCCTTGCCGACCCTGCTCGGCATGATCGGGCGCACCCGGTTGATGCGCCGCTCGGCGTTGGTGAAGGTGCCGTCCTTCTCGAGGAAGGAGGCCCCGGGCAGGAACACGTGCGCGAACCGTGCTGTCTCGTTGAGGAACAGGTCGTGCACGACGACGAGCTCCATCGCACGAAGGGCTGCCTCGACGTGCGCGGTGTTGGGGTCGGACTGGGCGATGTCCTCGCCCTGCACGTAGAGGCCCTTGAACGACCCGCCGACCGCCGAGTCGAACATGTTGGGGATGCGCAGGCCCGGCTCGGGCTGGATCCGCACGCCCCAGAGCGACTCGTAGATCTCGCGCACCTCGGGACGAGACACGTGGCGGTAGCCCGGCAGCTCGTGCGGGAAGGAGCCCATGTCGCACGAGCCCTGGACGTTGTTCTGCCCGCGCAGCGGGTTGACGCCGACGCCCTCACGCCCGAGGTTCCCGGTGAGCATGGCGAGGTTCGCCAGCCCCATGACCATCGTCGAGCCCTGGCTGTGCTCGGTGACCCCCAGCCCGTAGTAGATGGCCGAGTTCGGCCCCGCTGCGTACAGCCGCGCGGCGGCGCGCAGGTCGGCTGCCGGGATGCCGGTCTCGTCCTCGGTGGCCTCGGGTGAGTGCTCCGGGCGCGCGATGAACTCGAGGAAGGCATCGGCATCCTCGCAACGCGAGCGCACGAAGCCGTCGTCCCAGAGTCCCTCGGTGACGATTACGTGACACATCGCGTTGACGAAGGCGACGTTGGTGCCGGGGCGCACGGGCAGGTGGAAGGCCGCCTCGACGTGCGGGGAGCGCACCAGGTCGATGCGCCGCGGGTCGGCGACGATCACCTGTGCGCCCTCTCGCAGGCGGCGCTTCATCCGCGACGCGAACACCGGGTGGGCATCGGTCGGGTTGGCGCCGATGACGAGCATCACGTCGGCCGACTCGACCGAGGCGAAGTCCTGGGTACCGGCCGAGGTGCCGAACGCGTGGTTGAGGCCGTACCCGGTGGGAGAGTGGCAGACCCGCGCGCAGGTGTCGATGTTGTTGTTGCCGAAGGCGGCTCGCACCATCTTCTGCACGACGTACACCTCCTCGTTGGTGCAGCGCGAGGAGGAGATGCCGCCGATGGAGCCAATGCCGTGCTTCTCCTGGATACCGCGGAACCCCGAGGCGACCCGGTCGATGGCCTCCTCCCAGGACACGACCCGCCACTCGTCGTCGATGGAGTCGCGCACCATCGGCTCCATCTGCCGGTCCTCGTGCGCGGTGTACCCGTAGGCGAAGCGGCCCTTGAC
This sequence comes from uncultured Actinomycetota bacterium, assembly GCA_963730365.1. Lineage (GTDB taxonomy): Bacteria > Actinomycetota > Actinomycetes > Actinomycetales > Dermatophilaceae > Fodinibacter. Next base: position 369,128 of record CAVSRM010000010.1, read on the forward strand.
GCAGGAGTGTCCCTCGTTCGCGCCACCGTCCTTCCACGGCATCATCCGCACGACGCGCGTCGCGTCACCCTCGCCCTGCACCTCGGCCTTGAACGAGCAGCCGACCCCGCAGTAGGCGCAGGTCGTGATGACCGAGCGGGTCGGCATCCCCAGCTCGACGACCGACTTCTCGGTGAGCGCGTCGGTGGGGCAGGCCTGCACGCACGAACCGCACGACACGCACTCGGAGGACAGGAAGTCGGTGCCACCCGGGGTGATCCGGGAGTCGAACCCGCGACCCTGCACCGTAAGGGCGAACGTCCCCTGGGTCTCGTCGCAGGCGCGGACGCAGCGTGAGCAGACGATGCAGGCCGCGGGGTCGTAGGTGAAGTAGGGGTTGGTGGTGTCGGCAGCCTCCTCGAGGTGCGAGGCGCCGTCGAAGCCGTAGCGCACCTCCGCCACGCCGGTCTCCCGCGCCAGGTCCTGCATCTCGCAGCTGCCGCGCGCGCAGCCGGCGCAGTCCGTGGGGTGGTCGGAGAGGTAGAGCTCCATGACGCCGCGACGAAGCTGCTGCACCTGCTCGGTTCGCGTCGAGACGACCATGCCGTCTGTGCACGGGGTCGTGCACGAGGCGGGGGTGCCCTTGACCCCCTCGACCTCGACGAGGCACAGCCGACAGGAGCCGAACGCCGCGAGGGAGTCGGTGGCACACAGCTTGGGGACCTCGACCCCGGCGAGCCGGGCCGCCCGCATCACCGACGTGCCCGGCACCACCAGGACCTCGCGTCCGTCGACAGTCACGTGCGCCGTGGGCTCACCCGCGGCGGCGGGGGTGCCGTGGTCGGCGGTCTCGAGGGCATCCTCGTCGATGGTGGTCACGGCGTCGCTCCTTCGGTCGGGTCGGCGGCAGCGGAGGTGCTGGGATCGGGCGATGAGCCGGAGACCCCGTTGGGGCCCGCGGTGGTCTCCCCTGCCCCAACGGGTGCCTCGGGGTCACCGTTCAGTGCCCGCGAGGGGGGCAGGCCGAAGTCCTCGGGGAAGTGCTCGAGCGCACTGCGCACCGGCATGGGCGTGAGCCCTCCCATGGCGCACAGGGACCCCTTGGTCATCGTCGTACAGAGGTCCTCGAGCAGGTCGAGCTGGGTGCGGCGCACGCCGTCGTCGGTGGCCGACCGCACGCGGTCGATGACCTCCACACCGCGCACCGAGCCGATGCGGCACGGCGTGCACTTGCCGCAGGACTCCTTCGCGCAGAACTCCATCGCGAAGCGGGCCATCGTCGAGGCGTCCATCGTGTCGTCCCACACGACGATGCCACCGTGACCGACCATGGCGCCGGCCTCGGCGAACACCTCGTAGTCCATGGGCAGCTCGAATCGCGCCGGAGGCAGGTAGGCCCCCAACGGCCCGCCCACCTGCACCGCCTTGACCGGCCGTCCGGATGCCGCGCCCCCGCCGAAGCCGTCGACGAGCTCCCCGAGCGAGATCCCGAAGTCCGCCTCGACGATCCCGCCACAGGCGATGTTCCCCGCCAGCTGGAACACCTGGGTTCCACGCGAGCGCCCCGTGCCGAGTGCCGCGTACGCCGCGCCACCGTCGGCCAGCACCATCGGCACGGCCGCGAGGGTGAGCACGTTGTTGACCACGGTGGGCTGGTCGAACAAGCCCTGCAGGGCCGGGATGGGGGGCTTCGCGCGCACCTCGCCCCGCTTGCCCTCCAGCGACTCGAGCATCGAGGTCTCCTCGCCGCAGATGTAGGCGCCCGCGCCCACCCGTACGTCGAGGTCGAACCGGAGCCCGCTGCCGAGCACCGACGCCCCCAGCAGGCCGTGGGCGTAGGCGATGTCGATCGCTCGTCGCAGCGTTCGGATGGCGTGCGGGTACTCCGAGCGCAGGTAGACGAACCCCTCGGTGGCGCCGACCGCGACGGCGGCGATCGCCATCCCCTCGATGAGGGTGAACGGGTCGCCCTCGATGAGCATGCGGTCGGCGAACGTGCCGGAGTCGCCCTCATCGGCATTGCAGCAGACGAACTTCACGTCGGCAGCCGCCGTGCGGACCGTCTCCCACTTGATGCCGGCCGGGAACCCCGCACCCCCGCGCCCTCGCAGCCCGGAGTCGGTGACCTCCTGGACCACCTGCTCCCCGGCGAGGGTGATCGCCCGCTCGAGGCCGACGAGCCCGCCGTGTGCGCGGTAGGCAGCGAGGTCAGTGGGCTCGATCAGCCCGACCCTGGCGAACGAGACCCGGTGCTGGCGGGCCAGCCACGGATGCTCGTCGACGACCCCGACGGCGCGCTCGGTGTCGTCGAGGCCCCCGGCGAGCAGGGTCTCGACCTCGGTCGCGTCGACGTTGGAGTAGCCCACCCGGACTCCGTCGGTCTCGATCTCGACCAGCGGCTCGAGCCACAGCATCCCGCGCGAGCCGTTTCGTCGCACCGTGGAACCGGCAGCCGTGAGCGCCTCGGCCACGGCGTCCGCGCCGACCGCCACGGCTGCCGCGTCGCAGGGGACCCAGACCGTGGGGCTCATCGGTTCCACTCCCGAGTCAGCGACTCGAGCCGGTCGGGAGTGAGGCGCGCGTGCACTGCGTCGTCGAGCGTCCCGGCCGGTCCGAGCGCACAGAGCCCCAGGCAGAAGACCTCGCCCACCTCGACCGCGGGGTCCGCGGCCCAGCGCTCGGTGGTCGCGGCATGAAGTGGTTCGGCGCCACGGGCCTGGCAGGCCTCGCCGCGGCACAGCGAGACGTGGTGCGCGGGTGGCGGCGTCCGTCGCAGGTCATGGTAGAAGCTCACGACGCCGTGCACGTCGGCGCGGCTCAGGTTGAGCACGTGGGCCACCACCGGGACGTCGTCGTCGTGGACGAACCCATGGGTCGCGACCACCTCATGGAGCACCGGGAGCAGGGGTCCGCGCTGGCCCAGGAAGGTCTCGGCGATGGCGCGCACCGAGGCGGCCCGCTCCGGGTCGGCCGGTGCCCGCGCGGGGGCCGGGGTGGGTCCTGGCTGACGCACGTCGCCCGCCTCTCTGCGCTGAGTGTGACCGGGGTCGCCATGCTACGCCGACGACCTCGGAGAACCTCCGTTCCGCACCTCAGCGTGGATGGGGAACTGCTGAGGACGTGAGAAGGATGGCCAGGAGCCCGAGGGCGACGACTGCCCCGGCATCCAGCAGGATTCCGGCGCGGTCGCTCCGGAGTCAGGCGTTCTGCGGGAAGCCCAGCTCGAGGCCGCCGTGGCTGGGGTCGAGCCACCGGGAGGTGACGACCTTGCCGCGGGTGAAGAAGTGCACGCCCTCCATGCCGTGGGCGTGGCTGTCGCCGAAGAGGCTGTTCTTCCAGCCACCGAAGGAGTAATAGGCCATCGGCACGGGGATCGGCACGTTGATGCCGATCATCCCGACCTCGACCTCGTTCTGGAAGCGCCGGGCGGCGCCACCGTCGTTGGTGAAGATCGCCGTGCCGTTGCCGTAGGGGTTGGAGTTGATGAGGTCGAGGGCCTCGTCGTAGGTGCTCGCGCGGACGACCGAGAGCACCGGGCCGAAGATCTCGTCCTGGTAGACCGACATCTCCTTCGTCACGTGGTCGAACAGCGTCGGTCGCAGGAAGTACCCCTCGCCGTCCGCGACGACGTCGCCCTCGCGACCGTCGACGACGAGCGTGGCTCCTGCCTCGACTCCCGCATCGAGGTAGGACGTGACCTTGTCGCGGTGCTGCGCCGTCACCAGCGGGCCCATGTCGCAGCCGCGGGTGCCGTCACCCGTGACGAGCTTGCCCATCCGGTCCTTGATCTTCTCGACGAGCTCGTCGGCGATCGGCTCGAGCGCGACGAGAGCCGAGATGGCCATGCACCGCTCACCGGCGGAGCCGAACCCGGCGTTGACGGCGGCGTCGGCGGCCAGGTCGAGGTCGGCGTCGGGAAGCACGATCATGTGGTTCTTCGCGCCGCCGAGGGCCTGGACCCGCTTGCCGTGGGCCGTGCCGGTCTCGTAGACGTACTTCGCGATCGGGGTCGAGCCGACGAAGGACACCGACGTGACGTCGGGGTGGGTCAGCAGCGCGTCGACGGACTCCTTGTCACCGTTGACGACGTTCATGATGCCGTCGGGAAGCCCGGCCTCGGTCCACAGCCTGGCGATGGCGAGCGCGGCGGACGGGTCCTTCTCGGAGGGCTTGAGCACGACGGCGTTGCCCGCGGCGATGGCGACGGGGATGAACCAGAGCGGGACCATGGCCGGGAAGTTGAACGGGCTGATCACGGCGACGACGCCGAGGCTCTGCCGGACCGAGTAGACGTCGACGCCGGTGGACGCGTTCTCCGAGTAGCCACCCTTGAGCAGGTGCGGGATGCCGCAGGCGAACTCCGCGACCTCGAGGCCCCGGGTGACCTCGCCGAGGGCGTCGGAGAGCACTTTGCCGTGCTCGGCGGTGATGAGGGCGGCGATCTCCTCCTTCCGCTCGTTGAGCAGCTCGCGGAACCTGAAGAGCACCTGCGTGCGCTTGGTGAGCGAGACGTTGCCCCAGCTCTCCCGCCACGCCTTCTTGGCGTCGGTGACGACCTCCCCGACGAGGTCGGCCGACGCGAGGTCGAGGACCCCGGTCTGCTCACCGGTGGCCGGGTTGAACACCGGGCTGGTGCGCTCGGCGGTGCCCTCCCATGCCTGGCCGCCGAGGAGGTGCGTGATGCGGGTGGGGGTGGTGCTCATCGGGACTCCTGCTGGGCTGAATGCGCTGACATGACGACCTCTCACCCGGATGCCGGATCGTCACCTCGGTGACTCCTTGACGGGCTGGGTGCTCCACCCGCTCAACGTGGCATCGCATCGTATCGAGCCCGGGGCTGCCCGACTCCTCCGACCTCACCCCTTGGCGGCGAGGCACGTCAGGGGTCGGTGGGAACGTCGGCCCGAGCCGCTCGGCCGGGCAGCGTCACGCCCGCGTCGCACACCCTCGTACCCTTGACTCTCGTGACCGACACCCTCGACGCTCCACGTCCCGAGGCCGACCTGCCCGAGCAGATGCGGGTCCGGCGAGCCAAGCGGGACCAGCTCCTTGCGGCCGACCGGCCCGCCTACCCCGTGTCGGTCCCGCGAACCCATTCACTCGCGGAGGTCCGCGAGCACTGGGGCCACCTCGAGACCGGGGAGGAGACCACCGACGTGGTCGGCGTCGCGGGTCGGGTCGTCTTCATCCGCAACACCGGCAAACTCGCCTTCGCCACCCTCCAGGAGGGGGTCGGCACCCGGCTACAGGTGATGCTCAGCCTCGCCGAGGTAGGGGAGGAAGCGCTCGCCTCATGGAAGTCCGACGTCGACCTCGGTGACCACGTCTTCGTCGAGGGACGGGTCATCTCCTCCCGCCGCGGGGAGCTGTCGGTCATGGCCGGCCGGTGGGCGATGGCGAGCAAGGCGCTCCGTCCGATGCCCGTGCTCCACAAGGAGCTCTCAGAGGAGAGTCGGGTCCGCCAGCGCTATGCCGACCTCATCGTGCGCCAGGAGGCGCGCGACATGGTGCGCACCAAGGCGGTGACGCTCACGGCACTGCGGGACGTCCTCAATGCCCAGGGCTACGTCGAGGTGGAGACCCCGGTGCTCCAGCTCATCCACGGCGGGGCCGCGGCGCGACCCTTCCGCACGCACATGAACGCCTTCGACCACGAGATGGTGCTGCGCATCGCGCTCGAGCTCAACCTCAAGAAGGCCGTCGTGGGCGGGGTCGACCGGGTCTACGAGATGGGCCGGATCTTCCGCAACGAGGGCGTCGACGCCACGCACTCCCCGGAGTTCACGATGCTCGAGGCCTACCAGGCGTGGGGCGACCAGCGCAGCATCGGCGGGCTCATCCGCGACCTCTACCTCGGGGTCGCCGACGCCCTCGGCTCCCGCCAGGTGCAGACCCCGGCCGGCGCCGTCGACCTCGACGGCGACTGGAGGTGGCTCCCCGTCTACGACGCCGTGAGCGAGAAGGTCGGGGAGGCCGTCACCCTCGAGACGACCGCCGAGACGTTGCTCGGGTATGCCGAGGCGCACGGGGTCGAGGTCGACCCCACCCTGGAGACGGACAAGATCTTCCTCGAGCTCCTCGGCGAGCTCGTCGAGCCCACACTCCTCCAGCCGACCTTCCTGTGTGACTACCCCGCCATCGCCCAGCCCCTGGCGCGACCCCACCGGGAGAAAGAAGGCCTGATCGAGGCCTGGGACCTCGTCATCGCCGGAGTCGAGCGCGGCACCGGCTTCTCCGAGCTCATCGACCCCGTGGTGCAGCGCGAGGTGCTGACCGAGCAGTCGCTGCGTGCTGCCGGGGGCGATCCCGAGGCGATGCAGATCGACGAGGACTTCCTGCGGGCCCTCGAGTACGGAGCTCCTCCGATGGGGGGCCTGGGGCTCGGTGTCGACCGGCTCATCATGCTCTTCACCGGCGCGAACATCCGGGAGACCATTCTTTTCCCCCACCTGAAGCCGGAGGCCTGAGTCGTGTCCGCCCTGTGGCCGTATCTCGCGGCGATTCTCCCCACGATTCTCGTGGCGACCCTTTTCTACTTCCTCATCAAGTCGATGATCGAGGGCGACCGCCGGGAGCGCCTCGCACAGTCCCAGTACGAGGCGCAGCAGAGGCGGCGCGAGGCGGAAGCGGCCGGAGAACCAGCCGCCGACGAGACCGGGGACGCGTCCGTCAATCATCCGGAAAATCCCTGATCTTTACTATTCCTTTACCATCGGGGTAGCCTCTCTCTACCGTTGAGGAGGCAGCATGATGCTGCCGAACACGGCACCCTGACGATCGTTAAGGAAAGCTATGGCAAAGAAGGTTCAAGTTCTCCTCGTGGATGACCTCGACAAGACCTCACCCGCTGACGAGACCGTCTCGTTCTCACTCGACGGCGTCAGCTACGAGATCGACCTGACCTCGGAGAACGCCGCGAAGCTTCGCGACGACCTCGCGGTCTGGGTGGGTCACGCCGAGCGCACGGGCGGACGACGGAGCACCGCCCGGGCCGGGGCGAAGTCATCCGGCCCGAAGTCCGACCTCAGCGCGGTGCGTGAGTGGGCCCGCGCGAACGGCCACCAGGTGAGCGACCGCGGTCGCATCTCGGCCGAGGTCCAGTCGGCATACGACAAGGCCCACTGATCGACCCAGCACGTCCCCCTGCCGGAGCGGCGCCCCTCGACGTGGTGGGCGCCGCTTCGCGCATGTCGCGGCGGCACGCCTGGCTCTCCTTCACGGCCAGCGGTCCCGCCCTTCCCCGGAGAGGCGCAGACGACGCCGCGTCCTGGCAGCAGGGACTGCGCGCCCTCCAGGACCGGTGGTATGCCGTGGACGCGCCGCACGTCGCGGCCGCCTTCGTCCTCCAGTGGGTGCTCCAGGTGCCGGCCCACACCGCGGCCCACGCGGCGTCGAGCGGCCCGGTGCGGGCGGACCTCGCCGATCTCACCTTCTCCGTGGGGGCCTCGCTCGTCCCTGCCGTCGTGCGCCTCACCGCACTGCGCCCGGACGAGGGCGACCTCGCGGACCGGCTGCGCCGGGCGGAGCTGGACTACCGCGCCGTCGCCGAGCCGCTTGCCGCGGCGTACCCGGCCATCGCACGCCTCGGACCCCACACCCGCGCCGCGATGGTGGACGACATGTGGCGCGCCGCGGAGAGAGCGGCCCTCGGGGCGGCAGGGGTGATCCGGCCGGGCGAGCTGCAGCGCGACTCCTGCTGCCTCATCTACGCGCTGCCCGGGTGCGTGGAGTGCGCGGGATGCCCGCGCCTGCGCACGGCAGCGCCCAGCGCGCGGTAGGTGAGGGGGCGACCAGCCGCCGATCGCCTCCGTCACCCACGTGCGACAGGTGGATGCGCAGGAGCAGGTCAGGGCAGGTCGGCGAGCAGGTCGCCGTCGCGCTCGACCCGTTCCAGGACCTCGTCGAACATGAGCTGCCGGAGCGCCTCGGGCTCCTCGGCGCCGCGCTCCACCTCGTCCCAGGTGCGCGGCGCCGCGACGTTGGGCAGCTCGCGCCCACGCATCGAGTAGGGGCTGATCGTCGTCTTGGCGGCGACGTTCTGGCTCCAGTCGAGGAAGACCTTGCCCGGACGCAGCGACTTCGTCATCTTCCACAGCACGAGGTCGGGGTGCTTCTTCGTCATCTCCTGGGCGAGCTGCTGGGCGAGGTCGCGGACCCGGTCCGAGGTCAGGTCACCGCCCAGGCCGGCATACAGCTGCATCCCCTTGCTCCCGGAGGTGACCGGGAAGAGCTCGAGCCCGAGTGCCGCCAACCGCTCCCGCACGAGGAGGGCGACCCGGGCGCACTCGTGCAGACCCGCCGGCCTCCCGGGATCGAGGTCGATGACGAGCCGGTCGGGGTTGGCGCGCGCACCGTCGTCGCCGACGGTCCACTGCGGCACGTGGAGCTCCAGGGAGTTGAGGTTGACGAGGTAGGTCAGGTCGGCGAGGTCGGTGACCAGGGGGTACGTCACGTCGTCCACCGGCGTCCGGGCGAGCCAGCTCGGCGCTCCCGACGGCAGGTTCTTCTCGAAGAACATCTGGTCCTCGACCCCGTGCGGCCACCGGACCCGGGTGACGGGACGACCGGCCAGGTGGGGAAGGAGCAGCGGCGCCACCTGCGCGTAGTAGCTGAGCACCTCGCCCTTGGTCGTCTCCGTGGCCGGGTACATCACCTTCTCCAGGCTGGTGAGCCGCAGCCTGCGTCCGGCGACCTCGACGCGGGTCATCTGGGGCACGTGCTCAGGCATCGCCGACCTCCGTGAGGTCGTCCGGTGTCAGGTCCGTGCGCACGCCCAGGTAGGCCGGTTGCCTCAGGCGGTGCTGGCCGGTGAGCTCGAGGGCCCGGACCTCGATGACGACGGAGGGCTCGAGCCAGGACGTGCCGTCTGCGTCGATCGCGGGCACCACGTCGGAGAAGGGTGACGTCTCGCGCTCCAGGGGCCGCAGCCGGCGAGCGAGCCCGGCCCCTGCGGAGCCCGCGAGCCCGGAGCCGACGCGACCGGCATACCGCCACCCGCCCTCGCCGTCGGGGAGCCCCACGAGCACCGCTCCCAGCCGGTCGCTCGAGCCCACCTCGCGCCGCCACCCGCCCACTACCACGGAGTGGGTCACGCGGTGGGCCGTCTTGCGCCAGTCCGGGGAGCGCCTCCCTGCGGCGTAGGGTGCGGCGCGACGCTTGCTGACGATGCCTTCGAGACCCTGCTCGGCGGTGGCCGATAAGAGGCCCGGGCCGTCGTCGTGCACCGCCGGTACCTGCCAGTGCCGACCCGAGAGGTCGAGACGCTCGAGCAGCTCCCGGCGCCCGGACCACGGCTGGCCCGTGATGTCGGCCCCGAAGAGGCGGAGCAGGTCGAAGACCATGAGGGTGACCGGGCGGGTGACCGCGAGCCGCTCGGCCTGTCTCGGCCGGGTGACGTGCATCCGCTCGGCGAGGGCGTGGAAGCTGGGGCGGCCGTCGTCGAGCGCGACGACCTCGCCGTCGAGGAGCATGTCGTCGTAGTCCTCGCCGAGGGCCGCGAGCTCGGGGAAGGCCGCCGTGACGTCGCGCTCGCTGCGCGACCACAGGGTCACCACGCCGTCACGCACGTCGACGAGGACCCGCATGCCGTCCCACTTGACCTCGTGGACCCACGCGTCACCGGTCGGCACGGACTCCGCGACGGTGGCGAGCATCGGGCGCATGGGCCCATCCTGCCCGGTCCCCGCGGCCACCTCGACGCCTCGGCCGCCGGGCACTGGTCCGGGGTCAGCCGGGTGCCGGGCCTGTGGGGTCGCCGACACAGACCACACCCACCGCCGCGGCCGCGGCCGGCCCCAGCTCACGGCGCAGGTCGAGGATGCTGCGACGCACGGCGTCTGCAGCATCGGTCACGGTGAGCCAGGCGCCGACCCGGAGGAACAGGTCGTGGCCGAGGGCGTCGTCGACGGCCCACTGGGAAGCGACGACGGAGCGGGCACCGGCCTCCAGGAATGCCGGCACGAGACCGTACGGCTCGTCGCCCGGGCCCACTCGATACGCGCCGCCGTCGCAGACCCCGAGGACGACGGTGCCCACGTCGCGGAGCGGGATCGAGCGCACCGCGTCAGCGGTCACCCGGCCCTCGTGGACGAGGTCCTGCGCGAGGAGCAGTGCGTGGTCGAAGAGGGCCTGGTCACCGGGGAAGGAACCGTGCGCGGCGATGTGGAGCAGCGAACGCCCGACCACCCCGTCGCGGAGCGCCGCGAACGTAGCCCCCACGGACTCCAGGACGTCGGCAGGTGCTCCGCGCTCCCGCCAGATCGCGGCTACCTGTCGAGCCTCGGCCGCCGCCGCGGGCAGCGGCGGCAGCCCGGCGTAGCCCGCATCCGGATCACCGATGGCGAGAACCCCTCGACCGGTGTCGGGCGCACGCGTGCGAAGCCGAGCCCACGCCGAGGCGCTCGGGGCGACGCTCAGCACGTGGTCCTCAATGAGCCACCGGCCGTCGGCATCTCGCAACGCACCCCAGGGGGCCAGATGGAGCGCCCGTTGTGGCACGAGGATGACGCGGCTCGCGCCGTCGAGCAGCCCGGTGTCCCGCACCGGGGCCAGCACCATGGCGTACAGGTCCTGGAGGGCGTTCTCGGGCGCGCCGACAGACGTGCCCCCGGCGCCGGCCGCGAACCGGGCGAGAACCACCGCGTTGCCGAGCGGGCTCTGGTCCACCGGGGACCGACCATCGATGGCGATGGTGCCGGTCAGTCCGCTGCCGTCGCGCTCGGGGACGGCGAGCGGGACGTGGCGCACCACCGTGCGCGTCACGACGACCGCCGACGGCCGGTATGCGGGATGCAGGGGGTGGTAGGGCAGGACGTAGCGCACCATGACCTCGCCCGGCGAGAGCAGGGACTGGATCTCGGCGAGGGCGAGGGGTTCGACGGCCCCGTCGAAGCCGGCCCCCAGGGAGGCGTAGCGGTGCTCGAGCTCGCCGACGAGCGTGACCCGGGCCGCCTCGTCCTCTCGGGTCGCCCCCATCGGCAGCTCGGAGACCAGCGCGAGCTCCCGGCGGACGGGGTCGGGGGCGGTGGTCTGCGCGTAGGCGACGATGCGGCGCTCGAGGTCGCGGCACTCCGGGTCCAGGGTCGGTCTGAGCAGGCCGGCTATGCCGTCCGCCAGGGTCCGGGCCGAGGTGTGCTCGGTCAGCTCGAGCAGCTCGCCCGGGTCCGGGTCAGGGTCGTCGAGCAGGGTGTCGAGCAGCTCACCGACGGTCTCGTCGACCGCCTGCCCCACGCCCAGTCGGCCCAGGCGGGTGATCCGTCGCGCCCGCCCGTCGGCGGCGACCTGGGCTACGAAGCGGCGTAGCCGACGCCCGCCGTCGGGGCGGGACCACCGGGCGTGGGCCAGGAGTCCCTGCGACGCGACGAGGGCTGCCTCGACATCGTTCTCGTGGACCGCGAGCTCGAGGGCGACGTCGAGTCGCCGGACGAGCGAGAGCCGCACCACACCCTCCAGTCGCCGCGAGCAGCCCGCGAGCACCACCGCGAGTCTCGCCCGAGCCCTCGCCCCGCCGAGGTTGTCGAATGCGACGTCGGCAGGGACGGACCGCTCCACGAGGTCGAGCACCCGGACCAGGACGGCGCGCTCGGTGTCGTCATCGCCGAGGCGGGCGGCGAACCCGATCAGCTGGGTCGCGATGCTGCCCAGCTGGTCCCGACGCATGGGGGCCAGGTCGACCGGCAGCTCCCCGAGCCGGTCCACGGCGGCGAGCCCTCGACGGACCCGGGCGGCATCCGGCCCTCCTGCGGCGAGCGTCGCCCACACCGCACAGTCGGCCGAGGTGAGAAGGGCCTCCGCGGCGAGATCGGCCCGTCCGCTGCCGTCGAGCTCGTCGGCCAGGGCGTCGAGCTCGGTGCCGACTGCGTCGTACTCCATGGGGTCATCGGTGTTCGCGTACCGGACCACGAGCCCTTCGAGCCGGGCCTCGAGCGGCCCCGCGACCCCTCCCGGAGCGTCGCTCACGCCGTGAGCCAGGACGTCAGGGCACCTTTGACGGTGTCGGAGCCGAACATGGAGCAGTGCCAGGTCTGACCGGTCCTTCCGAGGGAGACGTGGTGGTCCGCGGGGACCACGAACTCGGGTCGGCCCTTGATGCTCGTGACCCCTGTGGTCGGGACGACGACGTCGTTGGCCCGGTCCTCGAACACCCGGTCGACGACCCCGTCGGCCAGTCGCATCCAGTCGACCAGCGGCCCGTCGGGCTCGAAGTCCGCGTCGAGGGCGTACTGCTCGACGGAGGGACCCGGCACGGGTAGGTCGCGCAGGACCTCACCGCCCGGACGCATCGTCACGAGCCCGGGAAGGTTGCCGACGGCGCCGGCGGCCAGCGTCCGGACGACGATGAGCACGCCGACGAGGGTGTCGGTCGCGACCGACCACGGGCCGTCCGGGATGAGGTTGAGCATCGTCGTCATCCGGTCGACCCACATCCGGACGTTCTCGGGTTCGGCGAGGGTCGTGCCGTCGTTCGGGGTCGAGACATAGACCACGCGGCGCACGGTGACGGGAAGGCGGCCTTGCTCTGCGGCAGCCGCGACGGCGCGTGCCACGAGCCCCCCGCGGCTGTGGCTCACGATGTCGATCTCACGGGGGCCGACCCGCGCCCACTCCTGGGTGAGCAGCCGGACGTTGTCGTCCAGGTCGGCGGAGAGCGTGTGGTGGTCGAACGCGAGGAGCCGCCCGCCGTACCGCTGGTGGAGGATGTCGAGGTCATCTGCGAGCGAGCCGAACCCGGAGTGGCTGGCGCTCGCGGTGCCGTGGACGAAGAGGAGCGCCGGCCCGTCGTCCCACCTGAGCGGGGCGTCGAGCCGGCCCTCTCCTGGGTGTCGGAGCCCGGAGGGGGTGAGCAGGCGCAGGCCCTGCGGGCGCTGCCGGTCTTCGTACCAGCGGGCCGCGGAGACCGCCGCTCGTCCCACGGCCGCCTCGAGGAGCGGGACGACGAAGACGGAGAGGAGCTTGGCAGCGGCCGCGGCGAACAGCCCCCGGGTCGGTGCGTCGCCCTCGGCACCCGGAGCCACACGGCGCTCGACCGTGAAGGACGTCTCCGCCGTGTTCGACGTGCGGTCCGGGAGGTGCCAGGTGGCGACGCCGAACTCGTCGACGAGGAGCAGGACCTGGGCCTGGCTGTCGTCGACGGCGGGGACGGTGAGTCTCATGCCCGGCTCGCCCGCGTCCGTGCGCGTGCCGTCGCCACCGACCGAGGGTTCCTCGCGGGCTCGCACCTCGACACTGTGCGTCTGCACGAAGTCGGTCGCGGCAAGGGCGGCGATCACCTCGTCCCGGGCCTGCTCCGGGCCGCGACTCTCCCCCCTGAGCACGACACCGGGGCGCAGCTCGGCGCTCCCGACGAGCCCCGGCGCGGTCAGGACCACGCCGGGGGCGAGAGGGACAGGGATGCTGTCGCCGGTGAGGTCGGTCATGGGTCCTCCGTGGTCGTCGTTGGAGCCTGTGCGGCGACGGGCTTGGCGGGAGCGACAGGAGCGCCGGGCCCGCCCGTCCGGTTCAGACGCAGGTCAGGGTGCCCGTAGAAGACATAGGCGAGAGGGGTTGCCGTCGGGACGCTCGTCGAGCCGAAGCCCGCCCGGAGCCGCCGGACGGCCTCGCCGACCGACTCCCCCGCGCCGAAGGTGGCAGCGTAGAACGTCGTGCTCAAGCCCTTCGCGAGGTCGTCGTCGACGTTCCACAGCGGCCCCACCATCCCGCGCGCACCCGAATGCAGCAGTGCGCCGGCGAAGCCACCGACGTCACCGAGCGTGTAGCCGGCCACTCCGACCTGGCAGGCGTTGAGGAAGACGAACGAACCGGCCTCGGCCAGCGGGGAGGCGAGGAGAGCCTGCGGGCTGAGGTACTGCTGTCCGTCGACACCGATCTTCAGGCCAGTGAACTGCTGGGTCGTCGGCGAGACCTGGCCGTGCAACGCGAGGTGGACGACCCCGGGGTGGTAGGGCGCACCGTCGCGCACGAGTCGGTCCTCGATGAGGTCGAGGACCGAGGTCTCGTCGATCCCGACGTCCACCGCGTGGTACGCCTTCACCAGGGCCTCCCCCTCGGCGACAGCGCCCTTCAACCGTGCGACGCCCGCGGTGTACCGGCCGATGACAACGGCCATCGTGGACGCATCGAGGCTCGCCGGGGGCGGGGCGACCGGTCGGTCGCGGCCCCCCGGGTCGCGCTGCGGGACCAGCCACCGACCGACCGAGCACAGCACACCGAGGAGCGGGAGGAGAGGTGGTGGCCCGGCACCAGGGCCCCCCCACCCGGGCGGGCACCGGATCGGGTCGACGAGCGCGAGCTCCCAGGGGACGTAGGCCTCGTCGGTCACCAGGAGGAGGGTGGGGGTGCGGTCGGCCCCGACGCAGGCCCAGACGGCGCCCAATACGTCCCAGAACTCCGGTGGCATGGCCCGCGCGACATGTGACGCCACCCCACGGACCTCGGCCTCGAGCAGAGCGCTGCCCCGAATGGCCGGCATCCGGGCGAGGAGTGTCGTCGCGAAGGCCTCGGGGGTGCCCCTTCCGAGGTCCTTGAGCACGGGCACGTCGGGGCGCGGCACGTCGTGGGGGCTCTGGAACTCCCAGGAAACCTCCGGCCGGCCCGGGACCGTGCGGATCGTCACGGTGAGGTCGGGTGCCGGCACCTGCTCGCCGAACCCCGTTCCGCCGTGCACCCCGGGCTCCTCCTCTGCCAGGTCCGAGCCCCGGTCTGCCGGATCCGTGCCCGACGCAGCGGTGCCCGAGCGGCCGCCGACTGGCTGGATGACGGGCCCGCCGGCTGCAGTCGAGGCGGCGGGCTCGACGAGCACGTCGCACCATGCGCGCCCGACCGGAACCCCCTTGAAGGAGTAAGAGACTTCGAGGCAGCGCGGGAACCGCGCGGGCACGTCCTCGGCGATGACCGTGACATCCTCCGACGCGCGCTCCGGCTCGTCACGCTCGACCGTCAGGGTCCTTCGGGAGCCCTCCGGGAAGGTGAACCCGAAGCCGGACACCTGGATCTCGAAGTCCAGGGCTCGCCCAGCAGCCGCGACGAGCACCGGTGTGGCCGAGGCGTCGTCCGCTGACGGCTCCGCAGCGAAGCCCACGCGGACCGTGATGGGGACCCCTGCACGCGCCTGCGCCGGGGCGACCGCCCGCGGAAAGGCCCGGAAGCGCGAAAGGTCGTCCCCGGAGTGGATGCCGCTCGCCGTGCCCTTCTGGTCGCTCTCCTGGCCTGGGGTGACGGGGATGACGCCCGACGACGGGGTTCCGGGCATGCCGCCCGGCACCTGCGGAGGGGGTGCCGGCAGTACGGGTGCCGGCGCGGTGGGTGCCTGGACGTCCAGGGTCTCGGGTGGGCTGGTCGGGCGGCCGGCCATCCACTCCGGGGCCGGCCACGGCGGCGACCCTGCAGGCCGGTCGATGAGCTGGCCGGCGCCCCGCGCGCCCTCAGCCGCCGTGACGATTCCGAGGACCCGGTCGCCACGCACGACGACCGCGCCGAGCTCCAGAGGCCCGCCGTCGACCGCGGGGACCGCGACGTCGACGAGCTGGGCGGGTGGGCGGGTCTCGAGCCCGATCGCGTCGCGCAGCACGGTCGCACCATCGATCGCGACAAGCCCACGCTGGAGGGTTCCGGCGGCAAGCACGAAGGCGCGCAGCATCCCCCCGTCCCGGTCGAGGACCACGACCTGGCGTCGCTCGGGGACCCCGGCCAGGCACAGGACGGCATCCGCGCAGGGGAGGCGGGCATCCAGGACGGAGACACGCTCGAGCTCCGGCACCGTCGAAGGCATGGCCCCCATGATGGCGAGGCTCCCCGGTCCTGTCACCCCATCCGTCGGATCTCCCGTCGCCATGACAGCGGTCGCTCGACCCCACGGGCGCGCCCCGGCGGAATACGCTGGGAGCCGGGATGCGAGGAAGGTGAGCACGATGCGGGCTATCTGGAAGGGTGCGGTGTCCTTCGGGCTGGTCAACGTGCCGGTGCGGCTCTACTCCGCGACCGAGAACCACGACGTGCAGTTCCGTCAGGTGCACCGCGAGGACGGCGGGCGGATCCGCTATCGCCGTGTGTGTCAGGTCGACGGCGAGGAGGTCTCCTACGACGACATCGCCAAGGGGTACGAGACCGAGGACGGCGACATGGTCGTGCTCACCGACGAGGACTTCGCCGACCTGCCGAGCAAGACCTCCAAGGAGATCGGGGTGACGAAGTTCGTCCCCGAGGACCAGATCGACCCGATGTGGCTCGACAAGTCCTACTTCCTCGAGCCCGACAAGTCCGCGACCAAGCCGTACGTCCTGCTCCGCGACGCGCTCGTGAAGG
This sequence comes from uncultured Actinomycetota bacterium, assembly GCA_963730365.1. Classification (GTDB taxonomy): domain Bacteria; phylum Actinomycetota; class Actinomycetes; order Actinomycetales; family Dermatophilaceae; genus Fodinibacter. Next base: position 385,406 of record CAVSRM010000010.1, read on the forward strand.
AGAAGCGGATGGCCATCGTCACGGTCTCCATCCGCACCCGGATGACGATGGCGGTGCTGCGGGTGCGCGACGGCGTGATCGTCATGCAGACGATGCTCTGGCCCGACGAGATCCGCTCGGCCGACTTCGCCCAGGTCGACGAGGAGCAGCACGCCACCAAGCAGGAGATGGACATGGCGAAGATGCTCATCGACCAGCTGGCGGGTGACTACGAGCCCGACGAGTACGAGGACGACTACGCCCTGGCCGTCAAGGAGCTCGTCCGCGCGAAGGTCGAGGGGGGCGAGGTGCAGGTGGCCGCCGCCGAACCGGAGGAGTCGGGCGAGGTCGTCGACCTGCTCGCTGCCCTGGCCCGTTCCGTGGAGAAGGCCAAGGCGTCGCGTGGTGAGGCCCCCGAGCCCGACGACGCGAGGAGCGCGGGCGCGAAGAAGGGCGCCACCAAGAAGACCGCCGCGAAGAAGACAGCGAGCAAGAAGGCCGCGAAGAAGGCGAGCTGACCCTCCCCCGTCGAGTGAACAGAACCCGCCGCCCCGGGTCTCCAGCAGGCGGCGTGTCCTGTTCACTCGACGGGGGAGGGGCGGGACGGGAGGGACCGGGCGGCCTACGCTCTCGGCATGCCCGAGGGACACACGTTGTATGCGCTGGCTCGCGACCTGCACGCGGCGTTCGTCGGCACCTCCCCCGAGGTGAGCAGCCCGCAGGGGAAGTTCGCGCAGGGCGCGGCGCAGCTCGACGGGCGCGAGGTGCTCCGGGCCGCCTCGCGCGGCAAGCACCTCTTCGTGGAGTTCTCCGACGACCGGTGGCTGCACGTGCACCTCGGCCTCATCGGCACCCTCACGATCGACGCGGGCGAGTGGACCGGGGAGGTGCCGGTCGTCGGGCAGGTCCGGCTCCGGCTGCGCACCGAGGAGCACGTCGCCGACCTGCGGGGGCCCACCCTGTGCGAGGTCGCCAGCCCCGAGCGGGTCGACTCCGTGCTCGCCGGGCTGGGACCCGACCCGCTGCGCCCCGACTCCGACGAAGCCGTGGCCTGGCGCCGCATCTCGCGCTCGTCCCGCCCGATCGGCGAGCTCCTCATGGACCAGTCGGTGCTCGCGGGCGTGGGCAACGTCTACCGCTCCGAGGTGCTCTTCCGCCACCGCCTGTCACCCTTCACACCGGGGCGGTCGTTCCGCAGGGCGTCGTGGCGACTCGTGTGGGACGACCTGGTGCGCCTGCTCCCCCTCGGCGTGGCGACCGGTCGGATCATCACGGTGCCCGAGCAGGTCGAGGACGTGGAGGCGGCGCTGGGCCGCGGCGAGGTCCCCCACCCGTCGGAGCGCTCCTCACTGGTCTACAAGCAGGCCGGGATGCCGTGCCCCACCTGCGGCTCACGGATCCAGACCCGCGTGGTCGCCGGCCGCAACCTCTTCTGGTGCGGCCGCTGCCAGCGCCGCCACTGACTCCCCGCTCCCGGGTGGGGCCGCGGCCCCACCCGCGCGTGGTGTGTTGCGTCCTCCCCCCCGAGGGGTCAAGGTGCGTCCATGGAGTCGGTCGCTGTCGTCATCACGGTGTTCCTCGCGCTGGTCTTCGCCTACGCGGCCTCCTCAGGGGCGCTGAAACGGGCCGACGTCACCGCACCGATGGCGTTCGTCGGGGCCGGAGCGCTCCTCTCGCTCTGGGTGCCCACCATCTCGGGCGCCAGCGCCGGGGCACTCACCCGACTCACCGAACTGACCCTGGCCCTCATCCTCTTCCACGACGCCGCCCAGGTTCGGCCGCGCCAGATCACCGCGGACCGCGGGCTCATGTCGAGGCTGCTGCTGATCGGGCTGCCGCTCACGATGGTCGCAGGGTGGCTCGCCGGATCGGTGCTGTTCCCGGGGATGAACGGCATGATGCTCCTCCTCCTGGCTGCCGCCGCGGCCCCGACCGATGCCGGGCTGGGCGCCGCCACCGTCCTCAACCCGGTCGTCCCGGTGCGGGTGCGGCGGATGCTCAACGTCGAGAGCGGACTCAACGACGGGTTGTCCACGCCGATCGTGCTGTTCGCTATCGCCGCGCTCGCGGGAGACGAGGGACTGGGCCCGGTCGAGAGCCTCAGTTCCGCGCTCACGGACCTGGCGATCGGCGTCCTCGTGGGCACGGTCATCGGCGCCGGCGCCGGTCTGCTGCTCGGGCGGTCGAGGCGGGCGGGCACGAGCACACGGCACAGCAGGCCGCTGGCGGTGCTGGCGCTCCCCATCATCGCCTTCTTCGCGGCGGAGCTCGCCAGCGGGAACTCGTTCGTGGCGGCCTTCGTCGCCGGCACGGCATTCGCGGGGTCCGCCCGCTGGCTCGAGGCCGAGGAGTCCACCCTGGAGCTCACCGAGGCCCTCTCCGAGCCGCTGGGGTTCGCGGTGTGGCTCGCATTCGGCTTCCTCGCGGTGCCGCTGCTCGTGTCGAACGTCGGCTGGAGGGAGGTCGCGTTCGCCCTGCTGGCACTGACCGTGCTGCGCATGCTGCCCGTGGCGCTGGCACTGGCCGGCACCGGCCTGCGGGCGCCGACGGTGGCGTTCATCGGGTGGTTCGGCCCGCGGGGCCTGGCATCCGTGGTGTTCGCCCTCTTCGCGGTGGAGGAGCTCGACGTCGACACCGACCTCACGACGGCCGTCACCGCGCTGTGCCTCATCGTGCTGTTCAGCATCGTGGCGCACGGCATGAGCGCTGACCCGTGGTCCCGGCGCTACGGGGCGTGGGTCGAGCGGGTGCAGCCCGAGGAGGAGGTCAAGGGGTCCACGGAGCCGAGCAGGAGCCGCGGGGCGGCGCGGCGCGACACCCCTGTGCACCGCCAGTGACCGCACCCGCGGGCACTATGCCCAGAGCGAACGCGGAACACGGTGCCCCATCCCCCGCGTTGGACCCCTCGAAGAAGTCGCCGCCGTGGTGACCGCTCAGCGACATGGAGCGGACCGTCACAGGCGGCGCGGCTAGCATCGAGGAGACTCGACGTCAGGAGAAGCACCATGTTCGAACGGTTCACCGACCGCGCCCGCCGCGTTGTCGTGCTCGCGCAGGAGGAGGCGCGCGGCCTCAACCACAACTACATCGGCACCGAGCACATCCTCCTCGGCCTGATCCATGAGGGCGAGGGCGTCGCGAGCAAGGCCCTGGAGAGCCTCGGCATCTCCCTCGAAGCAGTCCGGGAGCAGGTCCAGGAGATCATCGGCCAGGGCCAGCAGGCCCCCACGGGCCACATCCCCTTCACGCCCCGGGCCAAGAAGGTCCTCGAGCTGAGCCTGCGCGAGGCCCTGCAGCTCGGCCACAACTACATCGGCACCGAGCACATCCTCCTCGGACTCATCCGCGAGGGCGAGGGCGTGGCCGCCCAGGTACTCGTCAAGCTGGGCGCCGACCTGTCCAGGGTGCGCCAGCAGGTCATCCAGCTCATCTCCGGCTACCAGGGCGGCAAGGAGGGCGCAGCCGCCGGCGCAGGAGCCTCCGCGGGTGGGGCCGCCGAGGGCACCCCGGCCGGGTCGCTCGTGCTCGACCAGTTCGGTCGCAACCTCACGCAGGCAGCCCGAGAGGGCAAGCTCGACCCGGTCATCGGGCGGGAGAAGGAGATCGAGCGGGTCATGCAGGTGCTCTCCCGCCGCACGAAGAACAATCCCGTGCTCATCGGCGAGCCCGGCGTCGGAAAGACGGCGGTCGTCGAGGGCCTCGCCCAGGACGTCGTGCGCGGCGAGGTGCCGGAGACCCTCAAGGACAAGCAGCTCTACACCCTCGACCTCGGCGCGCTCGTCGCCGGCAGCCGCTACCGCGGTGACTTCGAGGAGCGGCTGAAGAAGGTCCTCAAGGAGATCCGCACCCGCGGCGACATCGTCCTGTTCATCGACGAGATCCACACCCTCGTCGGTGCCGGCGCGGCCGAGGGCGCGATCGACGCGGCCTCCATCCTCAAGCCGATGCTCGCCCGCGGTGAGCTCCAGGTCATCGGGGCGACCACGCTCGACGAGTACCGCAAGCACATCGAGAAGGACGCCGCGCTCGAGCGCCGCTTCCAGCCGATCCAGGTGGCCGAGCCGACGCTGGCGCACGCCATCGAGATCCTCAAGGGCCTGCGCGACCGCTACGAGGCGCACCACCGCGTCTCGATCACCGACGGCGCCCTCGTGGCGGCGGCGAACATGGCCGACCGCTACGTCAACGACCGTTTCCTCCCGGACAAGGCGATCGACCTCATCGACGAGGCGGGCGCGCGACTGCGCATTCGCCGGATGACCGCACCGCCGGACCTGCGCGAGTTCGACGAGAAGATCGCGAACGTCGTGCGCGAGAAGGAGTCGGCCATCGACGGCCAGGACTTCGAGAAGGCCGCACGGCTGCGCGACGACGAGAAGAACCTCCGCGCCGACAAGGCTCGCCGTGAGGCCGAGTGGAAGTCCGGCGACATGGACGTCATCGCCGAGGTCGACGAGGAGCTCATCGCCGAGGTCCTCGCGGCCTCCACCGGCATCCCGGTCTTCAAGCTCACCGAGGAGGAGTCCAGCCGGCTGCTCCACATGGAGGACGAGCTGCACAAGCGGGTCGTGGGCATGGACGACGCCATCAAGGCGCTCTCCCAGGCCATCCGGCGCACCCGCGCCGGGCTCAAGGACCCCCGTCGACCGGGTGGCTCGTTCATCTTCGCCGGCCCCACCGGTGTCGGGAAGACCGAGCTGGCCAAGACGCTCGCGGAGTTCCTCTTCGGCGACGAGGACGCCCTCATCCAGCTCGACATGTCGGAGTACAGCGAGAAGCACACCGTCTCGCGCCTCTTCGGCTCGCCCCCCGGGTACGTCGGCTACGAGGAGGGTGGCCAGCTCACCGAGAAGGTCCGTCGCAAGCCGTTCAGCGTCGTGCTCTTCGACGAGGTCGAGAAGGCCCACCCGGAGATCTTCAACTCGCTGCTCCAGGTGCTCGAGGACGGTCGGCTCACCGACTCCCAGGGCCGGATGGTCGACTTCAAGAACACCGTCATCATCATGACGACCAACCTCGGCACCCGGGACATCTCCAAGGGCTCGCTCGGCTTCTCGGCCGGGCCCGACACCCGTTCGGACTACGAGCGGATGAAGAACAAGGTCATCGACGAGCTCAAGCAGCACTTCCGTCCCGAGTTCCTCAACCGTGTCGACGACACGATCGTCTTCCCGCAGCTCAGCCAGTCGGAGATCGTGCAGATCGTCGACCTCGAGATCGCCAAGCTCGACAAGCGGCTCAAGGACAAGGACATGGGCATGGAACTCACCCCGGCGGCGAAGAACCTGCTGGCGGCCAAGGGCTACGACCCCGTGCTCGGTGCCAGGCCGCTGCGGCGCACCATCCAGCGCGAGATCGAGGACGTCCTCTCCGAGAAGATCCTCTTCGGCGAGCTGAAGGCCGGCGAGATCGTCGCGGTCGACGCCACCGGCGAGAAGAAGGACGACACCTTCACCTTCGAGGGCACGCCGCACTCGCGAGGCATCGAGGTGCCGGTCGTCGTCGCCGAGGGCTGACCGGGACCCGCACGAGAAGGGCCCCCGACTCCGGTCGGGGGCCCTTCTGCGTCCGGCGTGGTCGGCTCGGCGTTGCCGACATCCTGACCGAATCTTTGAGATTCCTTTACCCTCCCGGGTGCCGATCCGGTTCATCATTGATGTGTGCACGAAGCCCCCGGGCATGGTGCGCAGAGCGGCCCGTCACCTCCCCTGCGGTGGCGGGCCGCCACCACGTTCGCACGGGTGCACCGCGATGCCGGCGGGCGGGCGAAGCCCTCTAGGCTCACCTGCGTGTCCCCTGACGACCCGTCCGCACCGCCCCCTCCCGGAGCGCCCCCGGCGAGCGCCCCGAGAAACGGCCCGCAGTATGTCGTTCGGCCGGCAAGGACCTCCGACGTGCGAGCCATCCGCGCCCTGGTGAGCCCCTTGGCGGAGCGCCGGGTGCTGCTCAACAAGGAGGCGGTCGCCTACTACGAGTCGGTGTCGGACTTCGTCGTCGCCGAGTCAGACGGGCGGATCATCGGGTGCGGGGCGCTGCACGTGCTCTGGGAGGACCTCGGTGAGATCCGCACCATCGCCGTCGACGAGGCGTCGCTCGGCCTCGGAGTGGGCACCGCGCTCCTGGAACGGCTGGTCGAGAAGGCGGGTGACCTCGGCCTGCGACGGCTGTTCTGCCTCACCTTCGAGACGGCCTTCTTCACCCGGCACGGCTTCTCGGCCATCGAGGGCCAGGCGGTCGAGCCCGCGGTGTACGCCGAGCTCCTGCGCTCCTACGACGAGGGGGTCGCGGAGTTCCTCGACCTCGAGCGGGTCAAACCCAACACCCTGGGGAACACGAGGATGCTCCGGACGCTCTGAGCGGACCGCCCGGCGCATCACGAGCCACCCGCCCAGGACGAGGAGCGCCACGGTGACGAGGGCCAGCAGGATGACTCCTGACCCCACGAGGAGGGAGATGCCGGAACGTTGGCTCACCTGCTCGGCGGCGGCCGAGGCCTCCTCCAGTCGTCCGTCGTCGAGGAGGACCTGCGCGTCGAGAGCGCGATCGTCGACGCCCAGCACGACATCGCCGAGCGCGGCCACCGGATCCCGGTCGGCCGACGCGAGCGCGCTGGCGGCGCCGACGGCCTCGATGGCCCCGGCGGCCCTGGGCAGCGTGGTGGCCAGGGCCGCGTACTCCTCGTCCTGGGCGGCCTCCTCGTAGGAGGACCGGACGACGGCGGGCACCTGCTGGTCGGACGCCTCGGCCGCGGCCTGGACCCGGCGCGCGGAGGAACCCAGCTCCTGCACCTCGGCGATCACGTGGTCCGCCCGGGCGAAGTCCCAGACGGTCATCGCGTCGCGCAGGCCCTCCGGCGGAACCCACTCCCCGTCGGCGTCATCGACCCGCGCGTAGGCCTCGCGGGACTGCTGGCGCGGGGCCAGCAGCGCGCTCTGCTCGGGAGTCAGGACCCACCGCTGGAACACCGCGGCCGCATCCTCGACCCCGCCGCGCTCCTCGACGAGGTCGAGCCAGCGCGACCACGAGGTACGTCCGCCGTCGGGCGAGCTCGTTCCGGCCGGGTCGTAGGCTCGCTCGCCGGCGATCGCCGAGGAGAGGACCGCCGCGAGGGTGTCGTCATCGAGGTCACCGATGAGCGCGGATGTCGCCGTGAGCGCCGCGGGGTAGGCATAACCGTCGACCGCGGCCGAGCGGGTGCTCGCCGACCCATCCCAGGCGTTGAGCGCGATCGCTCCCGCGTCGCCGCGGGACACGGCAGTCTGGCCACTGGGCGTCCCCCCGGTCTCGCGGACGGCCCGGTCGGCGAGGAGCTGGGCCAGGCCCTCGTACACCCACCGCTCGTCGAAGCGCTCCCCCGCGACCCAGGCGTGCGACAGCTCATGGAGGATGAGGTCATCGTCGAGCCGTTCCCCCACGACGATCTCGTCGTCCGTCGGGTCGAACCACCCGTCGTAGCCGAACAACGAGGGGGAGGCGTCCTCGCGCACGCGTTCGAGGCCCCCGGGCCACGGCGTCCCGACGAGGCGCTCGAGCACGGGGATGCCGGTGGCGAGCCGGTCGGCGACGAAGTCGGCCCACTCGGGGTCGTCCTTGAACCCGGCGAGGACGAACGACGTGCCCCCGGCATCGACGGTTCGCTCCTCGGATGCGTCAGGGTCGCGCAGCGAGACCACGGCCCAGAACCCGTCCGAGCCCTCGGCGCGGTAGGTCACGGCGTCGCCATCCTGGTCGGGGGTGAAGCCGTCGCTCGTGCTGTCGAAGGTCATCGACGCCGGGGCGACCACCTCCACGACGTTGCGCCCGGGATCACCGACCCCGTAGACCGCGAAGGTCGCGTACCCCTGGCCGACCCGGGTGCTATCGGGCGAACGCGGCTTCTCTCCGGGAACGCGGAAGGTCAGCTCGACCTCCGTGGACCGCCCGGACCTCAGCTGTGGGAAGGAGATCCGCGCGAGTCTCGTGCTCGGGTCGTCGGTGGCGTCGAGGGCCACGCGGAGCGGTGCCCCGCCGCTCGTCGCGCGAACATCCTCGGCACCGGCCGGGACGGGCACGGCGTAGCCGTCGTAGTACGAGTACCCCCCCGTGCCGGGGTCGGTCGTGATGTTGCGCAGGTCGAGGGTGACTGTCGCGTCGACCGTGGTGGCCTCGGCGTCGAGGACGTAGCGGCTTCGGGCGCCGGTGGCGAGCCCGTCGTCGGCCACCGCAGGCGCGGCGCCGGTGAGGACCGTCGCTGCGAGAACGACGCCGGCGAGCCCACCGGTCCACCACCGCCTCACCCGAATGACACCTCCCCGCCGCTCGACCGCGCTGCGTGCGCTCGTCAGGACTGTATGCCGCGGCACCGACTCACGCCCGGGGCTCGGGCAACTGATGCAGCCGGGCGACCTGCGGCGTCACAGCGGGCGGGACACGGTGACCGGGTCGCCGGGCCGGATCCGGCCCGGCACCACCACCTTGGCGTTGAGCCCACGCAGCCGCAGGGACCGTCCCACCCGCCCGTTGACGAAGCGCATCGCCTCGCCCCCGAACCGGTCGATGAACTTCGCGCAGCCCCGGTGCGGCTGGTCGGTGACCTCGATGACCGCCCCTCGCGCGGCGGGGTCGCCGATGGTGAGGGTCGTCCCGGTGGGGAGGTTCTCGTGCGAGAGGTCGAGGTCGACGTAGAGCTGGTCCCCGGCCAGCGCCCGCCGCTCCGGCGTCCCGGCGAGGAAGGCCACCATCCGGGCGCTCATGACGTTGAGCTGCATGTCGGGGTGCGAGGAGCCGTCGTCGGTGCGCGAGCTGCCGCGAAGCGCCCAGGTGTCGCCCACCAGGCCGACCAGGAGGTCGAGCTGACCCTCGTCCAGGACCGAGCGCTCCCCCTCCGATGGGCGGGCGACGACGAGGTCGAGGGTGCCGACGTCGCGGGGCGCCTGGCGCAGCGTGCCGAGGAAGTCCTCGAGCTCCGCGGTGGTGCGCGCCGGTTCGCGGACGGTGGGACCGTCGGTGGCGGGGGCGGGGGCGCTCATGCTCCCATCGTGCCCGGCGGCGGTGGTCCACGCCACGGGGTTCCGGGGGTCGGTCAGACGGGGAGGCGCCAGAGTCCGTCGTCGTCGGCCTCCAGGAGACCGTCCTCCACGAGGGACGCGAGCGCGCGGTCCAGCTGGCCCTCAGCGGCGGCGATCCCGAGGAGCTCGTCGTGGCCCACCGGGGTCTCGCTCTCGCGCAGCACCTGGAGCACCGCCCCCCGCACCTGACGGTCGGTCCCCTGCCACGCCTGGCCGCGACGCGCGGGACCGTCATCCGGCGGGAATCCCGCCAGGGCCCACCCACACGCCGCGGAGACCGGACAGGAGGCACAGTCGGGGGCGCGAGCCGTGCAGACCACCGCTCCGAACTCCATGACGGCGACGTTCCACGTGGCCGCCGAGGCCGGGTCGTCAGGCACCATCGACGCGGCCAGCGCCCGCTCACGAGCGGTGAGTGCCGGCGCGGCCTGGGCCCGGGCCTCCAGGGTCCGGACCAGAACCCGACGCACGTTGGTGTCGATGACGACTGACCGTCGACCGAAGCCGAATGCCGTGACCGCCGCTGCCGTGTACTCCCCCACGGCGGGGAGCGCCCTCAGGTCCTCCTCGGCGTGGGGGACCTCTCCGCCGTGGCGATCGACGATGACGATGGCCGCCTCGCGCAGCCGCAGCGCCCGGCGGGGGTAGCCGAGGCGCTTCCACGCCCGCACCACGTCGGCCGGTGACGCCTCGGCGAGGGCCTTGGGCGACGGCCACCGGTCCAGCCACTCCTGCCACACCGGAGCCACCCTCGCGACCGGGGTCTGCTGCGACATGACCTCGGAGACCAGGACTCCCCACGGCGAGCACGACGGGTCACGCCACGGCAGCGGGCGGGCGTGCCCGGCATACCAGTCCACGATCTCCTCCCGCAGCCCCTCCCGCCCGCTCGAACCTCTGCTAGCAGAGGTTGCTGCACGAGCCACACGTTGCACCCTGTGGTTCGAGCGCGAACCTCTGCTAGCAGAGGTTCGTGGAGGGGATGCCGGCTCAGGTCCCGGCTGGGATCCGGGGAGTGAGGGAGAACCGTGCGGTCGGGACGACTCGTCGGGTCGCGGCGACCCGGGCGGTCGGGACGGCCCGTGGGGTGGGGACGAGTCGGGGGGTGGGGACGACTCGGGGGGTGAGGGCATCGGTGGCACGCGGCGAACGGCAGGGAGGGACTCGGCCCGACTCAGACGTAGCGCTCGAGGATGCTCGACTCGGCCAGCCGGGAGAGACCCTCGCGCACCAGCCGGGCCCGCCCCTCGCCCACGCCGTCGACGTCCATGAGGTCGTCGATGTTCGCGGCCAGCAGCTTCTGGAGGCTCCCGAAGTGGTCGACGAGGCGCTCGACGATGGCTCCGGGCAGCCGGGGGACCTTGGAGAGCAGCCGGAACCCCAACGGGCTGATGGAGGAGTCGAGGGAGTCACCGACGATGATGAACCCGATCGCCCGGGCAGCCGCCGCGGGGTCGAGAAGCTCCGTGGAGTGGATGGCTGTGAGGCTTTCGACGGCCTGCTGGAGCGTGAAGCCGCCCCTGGCCTCGTGCAGGTAGTCGCGGATCACGAGGTCGAGGTCGTCGGACAGGCCACCGGTGAGCTCCTCGAGCTGCAGGCTGAGTAGGCGACCGTCGGTGCCGAGCTGAACGACGTAGTCGGCGATCTCGTCCTTGATGCGGCGCACCATCTCGAGTCGTTGCAGCACGTTGGCGACGTCGCGCACGGTGACGAGGTCCTCGATCTCGAGCGCCGAGAGCGTTCCGGTGACCTCGTCGAGCCGGGACTTGTACCGCTCGAGCGTCTGGAGCGCCTGGTTGGCCCGCGACAGGATGGCGCTGGAGTCCTCGAGCACGACACGGCGCCCCGCGACGTAGAGCGCGATGATGCGCATGGACTGGCTCACCGAGACGACCGGGAAGCCGGTCTGCTTGGCGACTCGCTCGGCAGTGCGGTGCCGAGTGCCCGACTCGCTGGTCTCGATGCTCGCGTCGGGGATGAGCTGGGTGGCGGCGCGCAGGATGCGTGTCACGTCACGGTCGCACACGATCGCGCCGTCCATCTTCGCGAGCTCGCGCAGCCTGGTGGCCGAGAACTCCACGTCGAGCGGGAAGCCGCCGGTGGACACCTGGTCCATGAGCTTGTCGTTCCCCAGGACGATGAGGGCCCCCGTGCGCCCGCGCAGGATCCGTTCGAGACCGTCGCGCAGCTCGGTGCCCGGGGCGACGGCGGCAAGCGTTGCTCGCACGAGCTCGTCGGCACTCTCGTTTCCGGGCACCCGGCCTCCTCCCCTGAACTCCGGACCCGCAGCGGCACGGGGCTCTCGGCCGCATCCTACCGGTGCGACTCGCCTGACCGCCCTTCCGTCAGTGGACCGGCACGCCGTGCAGCCCGCGGACGACGGCATCCTGGACGGTGGAGGCCTCGACGACGCTGAGACCGGTCGGCACCGGACCCGAACCGAGGACGCCGGGCGGCACGACGGCGCGCGTGAAACCGAGGCGCTGGGCCTCGGAGAGGCGTCGGTGGGCTCCGGTCACCGGTCGGATCTCGCCGGCCAGCCCGACCTCGCCGAAGGCGACGGTGCCCGCCGGCAACGGCCGGTCGGTGATCGCTCCCGCGAGCGCCAGGCAGATGGCCAGGTCGGCGGCCGGCTCGGTGATGCGCACGCCGCCGACCGTGGACAGGTAGGCGTCACTCCCCCCGATCGGGGCCTCCGCCCGCTTGTCGAGCACCGCGAGGATCATGTTGACCCGCGCGGTGTCGAGGCCACTCGTGGCCCGTCGGGGGGTCGTCAGGCTCGACCTGGTCACCAGGGCCTGCACCTCCGTGACGAGCGGTCGCCGACCCTCGAGGGTCACAGTGACGCACGTGCCGGGCACCTCCGCCGTGCGCCCGGAGAGGAAGAGGCCGCTGGGATCGGCGAGCCCGACGATGCCGACGTCGGAGAGGTCGAAGCAGCCCACCTCGTCGGTGGGGCCGTAGCGGTTCTTCACGGCGCGCACGAGACGGAGTCGGGAGTGCCGCTCGCCCTCGAACTGGATGACGACGTCGACGAGGTGCTCCAGCACCCGAGGACCCGCGATCGAGCCGTCCTTGGTGACGTGCCCGACGAGGAGCACCGCGATGCCCCGGGACTTGGCCGCCTGGATGAGCGAGGCCGCGACCTCCCGCACCTGGGTGACGTTGCCCGCGGACCCCTCCACCTGGGCGCTCGAGATGGTCTGGACCGAGTCGATGACCACGAGGTCGGGCTCGATCTGCTCGATCTGGCCCAGCACGCTCGCGAGGTCGGTCTCACTGGCGAGGTAGAGGGTGCGGGCCATCGCCTCGATGCGCTCCGCTCGGGAGCGGACCTGCGCCGCGGACTCCTCTCCGGTCACGTAGAGGACCCTTCGCTCCCCGTGCTCACCCGCGCGGGCGGCCCGGGCCGCCACGTCGAGAAGGAGCGTGGACTTGCCGATGCCGGGCTCGCCGGCGACGAGGACCACGGCGCCGGGCACGAGACCTCCGCCGAGGACCCGGTCGAACTCCGGGACTCCGGTCGGTCGAGCGACGGCGCGGCGCGCATCAACCTCGCCGATCGGGATGGCGGGCCGCTCCACGGCCGCTGCCGCCGTCGTCCGGACCGTCACCGCGCCGACCTCGGACACCGACCCCCACGCCTGGCACTCGCCGCACCGGCCGACCCACTTCACGGCCTGCCAGCCGCACTCCGAGCAGCGGAAGGACGGGGAGGTGCGCGTCGTGCGCCGAGAAGTCGAGCCAGCCATGCGGCACACGGTATGCCGCGGCACCGACACTGCGACGTCTCCGGGCGGCGCGGCGCCCCGGACCTCCCCGGTCCGGGGCGCCGCCGAGCCGACAGTGGCTAGGAGTCGGGCGTGCTGCGGGTGGACCGCGCGGAGCCACCGGTGAGCGACGCCGGCACGCCGTCGTCGTTCGGGTCCTCCGCCCGGCGCGCGATGTGTCCCGCGATCTCGTCGGCGAGGAGCCGTCGCTCGGCGCGCTCGAGCTGGCCGTGTTCGCGCAGCAGCGCCTTGCTCGTCGCCACCACCATGAGCACCATGACGACGCTGAACGGGAGGGCCAGGAGGATGGCCGCCGTCTGCAGGGCGCTCAGTCCACCGCCTCCGGCGAGCAGGAGGGAGATCGCGACGGCCCCCTCGAGCACGGCCCACATGATGCGGCTCCACACCGGGGGGTTCGGGTCACCGCCGCTGGCCAGCATGTCGACGACGTAGGAGCCCGAGTCCGAGCTCGTCACGAAGAACACGACGACGAGGACGATGGCGATCGTGCTCAGCAGGCCCGCCATCGGCAGTCCGTTGAGCACCTGGAACAGGGCGCTGTCGGTGTCGACGGTCCCTTCCCCGTCGACGAGCCCGCCGCCACCGAAGATCTCCTGGTAGATGCCCGAGCCCCCGAAGACCGCGAACCACGCGAAGGTGACGACGGTCGGCACGAGCAGCACACCGGTGACGAACTCCCGCACGGTGCGTCCCTTGGAGATCCTCGCGATGAAGACACCGACGAACGGCGCCCAGCTCATCCACCATCCCCAGTAGAAGGTCGTCCACCCGGAGACCCAGCCGGTGCCGTCCTCGCCCTGGAAGGACAGGGTCTGGAAGGAGAGCCGGAAGAAGTTCGCCACGTAGCTGCCGATGGACGAGACGAAGTCACCGAGCAGGAACACCGTGGGCCCGAGCACGAGGACGGCGAGCATGAGTCCAGCAGCGAGGCCCATGTTGACGTTGGACAGGATCTTGATGCCCTTGTCGAGACCGCTGGCGACCGAGAGGGTCGCCAACGCGGTGATGGCCACGACGAGCACCACCAGCAGCGCCTTGGACACCTCCCCGACCACGCCGAGGAACTCCAGCCCGGCCCCCACCTGGGAGACACCGAAGCCGAGTGAGGTCGCGACGCCGAAGAGGGTGCCGACGACGGCGATGACGTCGATGAGGTCGCCGATCCAGCCCTTGACGCGGTCGCCGAACAGCGGCTCGAGCGTCCAGCGGATCGAGACCGGACGACCGCGCCGGTGCACGGCGTAGGCCATCGCGAGGCCGACGACGACGTAGATCGCCCAGGCGTGCAGGCCCCAGTGGAGGTACGTCACGTCGGTGGCGGCGCGCGCGCGCTCGGCAGCGGACTCGCCGGTGCCCGGAGGTGGGGAGGCGAAGTGGCTCAGCGGCTCGGCCACCCCCCAGAACACCAGGCCGATGCCCATGCCCGCGGCGAAGAGCATGGAGAACCAGGCGACCAGGCCGAACTCGGGCTCGTCCTCGTCGCGACCGAGGACGATCCGGCCCATCGGAGAGATCGCCATCCAGAGTGCGAACGCGACGAAGCCGCTGACGATGAGGATGTAGTACCAGCCGAGGTCACCGACGACGCCTGAGCTCAGGGTGCCGAAGAGGTCGCCCATCCGCTCCGGCGCCGCCAGGGCGAAGAGGACGAACCCGGCGATGATCGCCAGGGCGGGGTAGAAGACCCGGGGCGCGGTGACCCGGAACCGGGGCCCGTCAGGCTCCGGTGGCAGGTCGGACGCCCCGATGGGTGCCTCTCTCGAGGGGTTGTCGATGGCCACTGTCGTGCTCCTCCGGATGGGGGTCTGGACGTCGATCAACCAAAGACGTTATCCCGTGGAACGGGGCATTGGCCACCTCCAGCGGTGCCCCGAGTGGCCGGGCCCCGCATGGATGCCGTTCACCCACAGGGCCCTTGACCTGCGGTGCGAGGGGGGACGCAACTCGCGCCCGGGGCCTCCGATCCACCCTCGCGCGGGCTCCGGACCCGGGGAGGGACGGGACGCGCAAGGGCCCCCGGACCAGTCGGTCCGGGGGCCCTTGAGGTGCGTCTGGGCGTCAGTCTGCGACGACCTCGAGCTCGACGGTCGCCTGGACCTCCGGGTGCAGGCGCACCAGCGCCGAGTGGGTGCCCGTGGTGCGGATCGGGGTGGGCACCTCGATCTTGCGCTTGTCCAGCTCCGGGCCGCCGGCCGACTTCACGGCGGCCGCGATGTCGGCGGTGGAGACGGCGCCGAAGAGGCGACCGCTCGTGCCGGCGTGCGCGGGCACGGTGACCGCCTTGGACTCGAGGTTGCCCTTGATCGACTGGGCCTCCTCGAGGGACTTCACGGCGCGGACCTCGCGGCCCTTGGCGATGGCGTCGACCTGCTTCTGGCCGCCCTTGGTCCACGCCGTCGCGAGATCGCGGCGGAAGAGGAAGTTGCGGGCGTAGCCGTCCTTGACGTCGACGACGTCGCCGGCGGTGCCGAGGCCGGTGACCTCGTGGGTGAGGATGACCTTCATGGTGTCTGGCTCCTTCTCAGCTGGGTCAGCGCGACGAGCTCGAGTACGGCAGCAGGGCCATCTCGCGCGCGTTCTTGACGGCGTTGGCGATGAGGCGCTGCTCCTGGACGGAGACACCGGTCACCCGACGTGCACGGATCTTGCCGCGGTCGGAGATGAACTTGCGCAGGAGCGCGGAGTCCTTGTAGTCGATGTTCTCGACCTTCGCCGCCTTGAGCGGGTTGGCCTTCTTCTTGGGCTTGCGAATGGCGGGCTTGGCCATCGTGGTGCTCTCCTTCTGCCGGGACCTTCCCCAGCGGATGAGCCCTGGTCTCCCAGGGATGGTGTGGTGATGATGTGGGTGTCCGGCGACGTGGAGGTCGCCGGCACCGATGTCGCACTGATCGGATCGGACCCGGGGGTCAGCTCAGGACGGTGGGTCGGCTCAGAACGGTGGTTCGTCGTAGCCGGGGGCCTGACCCCAACCACCCTGCTGGCCACCCTGGGGGGCGGCCTGCGGCTGCTGCGGCTGCTGGGGAGCCTGCTGGCCACCCCACTGCCCGCCGCCCTGCCCCGGCGCGGAACCGCCGGTCGCCCACGGGTCGCTCTGACCCTGACCGCCCTGACCGCCGAAGCCGCCACCGGATCCACCGCGCTCCGCCTTGGTCACCTTCGCCGACGCGTAGCGCAGCGACGGGCCGACCTCGTCGACGTCGAGCTCGATGACGGTGCGCTTCTCGCCCTCCTTGGTCTCGTAGGACCGGGACTTCAGGCGCCCCGTCGCCACGACGCGCGTGCCCCGGTGGAGGGACTCGGCGACGTTCTCGGCCGCGTCGCGCCAGACGGAGCACCGCATGAACAGCGTCTCCCCGTCCTTCCAGTCGTTGGTCTGCCGGTCGAACGTGCGCGGCGTCGAGGCCACGGTGAAGTTCGCGACGGCAGCGCCCGAGGGCGTGAACCGGAGCTCGGGGTCGGCGGTGAGGTTGCCGACGATGGTGATGGTTGTCTCGCCTGCCATGGGTCAGGTCCCCTTAGGAGTGATTCCGACGATGTGCGTGTGGACGTCGTGGCTCAGGCGCCGGGGCGCATGAGCTTGGTCCGCATGACCGACTCGTTGAGGCCGAGCTGACGGTCCAGCTCCTTGGCCGTCGCGGGCTCGGACGTGAAGTTGACGACGGCGTAGATGCCCTCGGACTTCTTCTTGATCTCGTAGGCGAGACGACGACGGCCCCAGATGTCGACGGTGTCGACGGATCCACCGTCGGTCGTCACCACCTTGAGGAACTTGTCCAGCGAGGGCTGGACGGTCCGGTCGTCGAGCTCGGGGTCGAGGATGACCATGAGTTCGTACTGACGCATGCGTTAACCCGCCTCCTTCGGTCTGTGGCGGTCACGGTCTTTCCGTGACAGGAGGGTATGCATTGCTGCCGACGCCGGCCTGGGCTTGTCCACAGGCGCGAGGGCGGTAGCCGCTCAAGAGTACCGGCCGGGACGACATACCCCAATTCGCCCCGGCCCCGGGGTCTCGCTAGCCGCCGCCCGCCGGGGGCGAGGTCTTGGTGCTCGGCGTCGGGGATCGGCTTGCCCGGCTTGCCCGGCTTGCCCGGCTTGGTCGGGTCGGTCGACGGGGTCGGCACCACCGTCGGCGTGGGCTCGACGGTCGGGGTCGGCTCGACGGTCGGGGTCGGCGGGGCGCTGGTCGTCGGCGGGGCACTCGTCGTCGGCGGGGCACTCGTCGTCGTCGGCGGGGCACTCGTCGTCGTCGGCGCGGCCGGGGTGGAGGACGCCGGACGCTGGGTCACGGGCGGCGTCGAGGGTCGCGCGTCCTTGTTGATGTGCGCGGCCTCGGGGAACTCCTCGACGTCGGTTCCGTCGAGGGCCGCCTTCATGTAGGCCGTCCAGATCCGCACCGGGAAGCTGCCACCGGTGATCGACCCGGCATTCGGCAGGTTCTCCATCGTGAGCTCACTGCCGTCGTCGGCCGCACGGTAGAGGCCGACCGCCGTCGCCAGCTGCGGGACGTAGCCGTCGAACCAGGCCGAGCGGTAGCTCTCGGAGGTGCCCGTCTTGCCCGCAGCCGGCCGACCGAGGTTCTGGCCGGCGTAGCTCGCCGTGCCGCCGTCGAGGGGCTGGGTCATGCACTCGATGACATCGGAGACGAGGTCCTCGTCGAAGACCCGCTTGGTGACCGGCTCGGCCGTGATGGTCGGGATGTTCTCGTCGAGGAAGCTGATCTCCTTGACGATGTAGGGGTCGGAGCGCACACCGTTGGCCGCCAGCGTGGCGTAGGCCGTGGCCATGTCCATGACGGTGACGTAGTCGGTGCCGAGCACGTTCGCCATGTTGGCCTCGAGCTCGGACTGGACGCCGGCATCCTGGGCGGCCTTCATCGTGTTGTCCGGCCCGGCCTCGATGTTGAGCTGGGCGTAGACCGTGTTGACGGAGTGCTTCGTCGCCTGGAGCAGGTCGATCTGGCCGAAGCTCTGGTCGCCGTAGTTCTTCACCCGGCCCCGACGCCCTTCGTCGGTGCTGGCGCTGGGGTCGCCGAACTCCTCGAAGTACTGCGGGCTCGCGCCGGAGAACCGCGACGCCGTGGCCACGTCGCCGCTCTGCAACGCGGCGATGAGGGCGAAGATCTTGAAGGTGGATCCCGCCTGCATCTTGCTCTGGGTGGCGTCGTTCTGCGGCCGCGTGGCGAAGTCCTCACCGCCGTAGAGCGCCTCGATCGCGCCGTCGCCGGGGGTGAGCGAGACGAGCCCGACGTGCACGTCCGGGGTGTCCTCGGGACGCTCCTCCTTGACCGCCGCCACGGCATCCGCCTGCTTGGGCTTCTCGATCGTCGACACGATCCGCAGGCCACCGCGCTCGATGTCGGAGTCGGTCAGCTTGTGCTTGGTGATGAGCTCCTTCTTGATGAGGTCGACGATGTACCCGTTGGTGCCCCCGAGGGTGATCGGCTTGTACTCCACCGTCTCCGGGAAGGTCGCGGCCGCGCGCTCCTCTTCGGTCAGCCACCCCTCCTCGACCATCGCGTCGAGGACGAAGCCCGAGCGCTGCTCCGCATTCGCCTTCTGCTCATCGCCCAGGGCGGGGTCGTAGAACGAGGGCCCACGGATCACGGAGGCGAGGAAGGCGCTCTGACTGGCGTCGAGCTCGGACGCACTGGTGTTGAAGTAGGCCTTCGCGGCACTCTCGATGCCGTAGGCGCCGCGGCCGTAGTAGATCGTGTTGAGGTAGTTCTCGAGGATCTCGTCCTTGGACTGCTCACGGTCGATCTTCAGGGAGATGAGGATCTCCTTGGCCTTGCGGGTCAGGGTTCGGTCCTGGGTGAGGAAGTAGTTCTTCACGTACTGCTGGGTGATCGTCGAGCCGCCCTGGGTGGCCTGGCCGCCCTTGACCGCGACCCAGACCGCACGGCCGATGCCGGTGGGCGAGATGCCGCTGTTGGTGTAGAAGTTCTTGTCCTCCGCGGCCAGGATCGCGTGCTGCATGTCCATGGAGATCTCGGACAACGGCACCGACTCGCGGTTGCCCTCGGGGTCGGAGAGCCGGGCCATCTCCGATTCACCGTCGGCGTAGTAGACGATCGACGCCTCGGCGGTCGCGATCTCGTTGGGCTCGGGCACCTCGGTCACCGCATAGGCGATGCCGACGGCCGCGACCCCCGCGAGGAAGAGGGCGAGCAGGGTCCACAACCCCCGACGGAGCCAGGTGCGCCCGCCCTTGGAGGAGCTGGCGCTCGGCTTCTTGGCGTCGGCGCGGGTGTTCGGCTGTTGGCTCATGCGACTTTCCGGGACGGGATCGTGGGAGGGGACGGGGCCATCGGTGCTCAGCGCCCACGACTCAGTATGACGATGAATCTGGGGAGAACCTGACAACGAGCGGTCCCGAGCGGCGGTGGCCGGGCTTCGCGGGCTGACTGACCGATGTATCGGTGCGATATATCTGTGCTACCGTCATGGAGCCAAACGGCCGGAGCATCCGGTCTGTTCCCACGTCGAGGAGGTTCCCGTGAGCTCACGCCGCGCACACCTGCTCGAGTTCGCCGTGCTCGGGCTGCTGCACGAGGGACCCACCCACGGCTACGACCTGCGGCGCCGGCTCAACACCGCCCTCGGACCCTTCCGCGCGCTCTCGTACGGCACGCTGTACCCCGCTTTGAAGGGCCTGCTCGGGCGCGGGCTGATCGCCGAGACCCCTGACCCGCTGGCGACCGGCAAGCGGCCCCGCGTCGTCTACGAGCTCACCGCCACCGGCAAGGAGCACTTCGCCGACATGGTCGCTCGCACCGACGCCACCGCCTACGACGAGGACGGCTTCGACGTGCGGTTCGCGTTCTTCACCCGCACCGAGCGCGATGTTCGCATCCGCATCCTCGAAGGCCGCCGCTCCCGGGTCCAGGAGGACCTCGAACGGGTTCGTGAGACCGCGGCCCGCAACCGCGAGCGCATCGACGCCTACACCTCCGCCCTCCAGCAGCACGGCGAGGAGACCACCGAGCGCGAGGTGCGCTGGCTCAGCGAGCTCATCGACGCCGAGCGCCGCCACCCCTCGGACCCCGGCCCCCAGCCGTAGGTGTTCCGGTGCCCCCCGGAGCACCGGAACGCCACCCATCCACCCACCCATCACCAGTGACCCACCAGGAGAAGCACATGGGAAACATCCGTGTCGCCATCGTCGGCGTCGGAAACTGTGCGTCGTCCCTCGTCCAGGGCGTCCACTACTACCGCGACGCCGACCCGGCGTCCACCGTCCCCGGCCTCATGCACGTGAAGTTCGGCGAGTACCACGTCAATGACGTGCAGTTCGTCGCGGCGTTCGACGTGGACGACAAGAAGGTCGGCAAGGACCTCGCCGAGGCCATCATCGCCTCGGAGAACAACACGATCACCTTCGCCGACGTGCCCACCACGGGCATCACCGTGCAGCGCGGTCACACTCTCGACGGGCTGGGCAAGTACTACCGCCAGACCATCGACGAGTCCGCCGCCGACCCGGTCGACGTCGTGAAGACCCTCAAGGACGCCGAGGTCGACGTCCTCGTGTCCTACCTCCCGGTGGGCTCGGAGCAGGCCGACAAGTTCTACGCCCAGTGCGCCATCGACGCCGGTGTCGGCTTCGTCAACGCCCTGCCCGTCTTCATCGCCTCCGACCCGGAGTGGGCCGACAAGTTCGAGGCCGCCGGCGTGCCGATCATCGGTGACGACATCAAGAGCCAGGTCGGTGCCACCATCACCCACCGCGTCATGGCCAAGCTCTTCGAGGACCGCGGTGTGCAGCTCGACCGCACCTACCAGCTCAATGTCGGCGGCAACATGGACTTCAAGAACATGCTCGAGCGCGAGCGCCTGGAGTCCAAGAAGGTCTCCAAGACCCAGGCCGTGACGTCCAACCTCACCGGCTCCCTCGCCGGCAAGACCGAGGACCGCAACGTCCACATCGGCCCGTCGGACTACGTCGCGTGGCTCGATGACCGCAAGTGGGCCTACGTCCGCCTCGAGGGTCGCGCCTTCGGCGACGTGCCGCTCAACCTCGAGTACAAGCTCGAGGTCTGGGACTCCCCCAACTCCGCCGGCATCATCATCGACGCCATCCGCGCGGCGAAGATCGCCAAGGACCGCGGCATCGGCGGCGCCCTGCTCTCGGCGTCGTCCTACCTCATGAAGTCCCCGCCGGAGCAGCGCCCGGACGACCTCGGTCGCGCCAAGCTCGAGGCCTTCATCCGCGGCGAGGAGACCCGCTGACGCGGAGCCTCACCCCGTAGTCACCGGTATGCCGTCCACGCCCTCGCGTGGGCGGCATACCGCTGTCCGGCCCCACGTCGGCGCGACCGGTCAGGCGCCACCGTCCGGCTGCTCCGCCGACCGGACGGCTGAGCTGTCCGGGTCGACCTGTGCCTCGGCGTGCTCCGGTGGCTCCACGCTGACGACGACGACCGAGACGTTGTCCCGACCCCCGGCCTGCACCGCCGCGCCGACGAGCGCGTCGGCGGCGACCTGCGGATCGGCGCACTCGCGGGCGATGCGAATGATCTCGCCATCAGGGAGCTCGTTGGACAGTCCGTCGCTGCACAGGACGAAACGCTCCCCGACCTCGGGCTCGAGCACCCACGCGTCGGCATCGGGTGCCGGGTCGGTGCCGAGCGAGCGGGTGATGACGTTGCGCATCGGATGCCGCCTCGCCTCGTCCTCGTCGATGACCCCCGCGTCGAGCAGCTCCTGCACCTCCGAGTGGTCCCGCGTCACCCGTTGTGCCCCGTCGCCGGCGAGGCGGTAGACGCGGGAGTCCCCGATGTTGAAGACGACCCAGCGCGGCTCACCCTCGGAACCGATGACGGCAAGGCCCGCCACCGTTGTGCCCATCCCCCGCTGGTCGGGGCGCTCGGCCGCCCGGTCCAGGATCTGCTGGTTCGCCTCGGCGAGCACCGCTCCCACGTCATCGGCCCGTGCCGGTGGCCGCTCCCGCAGGGTCGTGAGCGCCTCGATGACCAGCCGGCTGGCGACCTCACCGGCCGCGTGCCCGCCCATGCCGTCCGCCACGGCGAACACGGTTCCGTCGGCGATGAGCCCGTCCTCGTTGTGGTCCCGGACCCGGCCGACCTCGGACGCGCTCCCGAACACCAGGTGCAGGTCCGCTCCTCGCAGCACACTCCGCTCGGCGGCCGTCACGTCAGGGCCTCGGTCACGGTCATCGGGCTGGTTCCCCCTCGGGACGGGTCACGGACGCACAGGAGCCTAGCCCCGCACCCGCGGGTCTGTCCGTACCTCAGGCGCCGGATTCCGGCTGGTCGGCCCACCAGGTCAGCAGCCGCTCGCGCGCGACCTCCGGCCCGACCGGTCCCTCGTCCAGGCGCACGGCGAGGAGGTGCTTGTACGCCCGCCCGAGCAGGGGGCCGGGAGCGATGCCGAGCGTGGCCGCGATCTCGTTGCCGTCGAGCTCGGGCCGCACGGCCTTGAGCTCCTCCTGCTCGAGCAGTTTCTCGATGCGGTGCTCGAGGTCGTCGTAGGTTGCGGCCAGTCGCCTGGCCTTGCGGGCGTTGCGGGTCGTGCAGTCGGCCCTGGTGAGGCGGTGCAGGCGCGGAAGCAGGTCCCCGGCATCGGTGATGTAGCGCCGGACCGCCGAGTCGGTCCACTGGCCCTCGCCGTAGCCGTGGAACCGCAGGTGCAGCTCCACGAGGCGCGTGACGGCCTTGATGGTCTCCTTGTCGAAGCGCAGCGCGCGCAGCCGGCGGCCGGCCAGCTTGGCCCCCACGACCTCGTGGTGGTGGAAGGACACTCCACCGCCTGCCTCGAAGCGCCTCGTGGCGGGCTTTCCGATGTCGTGGAGCAGGGCGGCGAGGCGGAGCACGAGGTCCGGCCCCGGCACCGAGTCCGGGGGTCCGTCCGGCGGCCCCTCGAGGGCGATCGCCTGCTCGAGCACGATCATCGAGTGGTCGTAGACGTCCTTGTGGCGGTGGTGCTCGTCGACCTCGAGCTGGAGGGCGGGCAGCTCGGGCAGCACGTGGGCGGCGAGACCGCTGGCGCACAGCAGCTCGAGCCCGGCCCGCGGGTACCGCGCCATGAGCAGCTTGACGAGCTCGTCACGGACCCGCTCGGCCGAGACGATCCCGATGGTGTCGGCCATCGCGGACATCGCGGCGCGCACCTGGGGGTCGGGCACGAACCCGAGCTGGGCGACGAACCGGGCCGCGCGCATCATCCGCAGCGGGTCGTCGCCGAAGCTGACCTCGGGGGTCGAGGGGGTGCGCAGCACCTCCGCCTCCAGGTCGGCGAGGCCGCCGTGGGGGTCCACGAAGGCGAGGTCCGGGAGTCTCAGGGCCATGGCGTTGACGGTGAAGTCCCGTCGCACGAGGTCGTCCTCGAGGGAGTGACCGAAGGCCACGACGGGTTTGCGGGTCGTCCCGTCGTAGGCATCGGCCCGGTAGGTCGTCACCTCGACGACGCGCTCGCCCCGCCGGGCACCGATGGTGCCGAACTCCCGTCCCATGTCCCAGGTCGCGTTGCCCCACTGCGCCAGCAGCCGCTCGGTCTCCTCCGGCCTTGCCGAGGTGGTGAAGTCGAGGTCCGTCGCTGTGCGGCCCAGGAGCGCGTCACGCACCGGTCCGCCCACGAGGGCCAGGTCATGACCGGCGTCGGCGAAGAGCGTCCCGAGCTCGGTCAGCTCGGGGAGCACGGGTGCGAGCCGGGAGACGGCCTCCCGGAGCAGGGCGGCTGACGGCTGACGGGTGGACACGAGGACCAAGGGTATGCCGGGGCGCGCCTCCAGGGCCGCACCTCGCTTCAGTGGTGGTCGTCGCCGCTGTGGTTACAGTGACTGGATGAGCCACGCCGCAGCAGACTCGACGGGTGCCCCCGCCCGGCGACTGCCTGCCGTGGAGGAGCGCAGTGCCGGCGGTGTCGTCGTCGACGTGCACGAGGGGGAGGCACGGATCGCCGTCATCGCCCGACGCAACCGGGCGGGACGCGTGGAGTGGTGCCTGCCCAAGGGGCACATCGAGGGCGACGAGACGCTCCCCGAGACCGCAGCCCGCGAGGTGGCCGAGGAGACCGGCATCGAGGGGCGGGTGCTCATCGAGCTGGGGACGATCGACTACTGGTTCGCCTCCGGAGACCGTCGGATCCACAAGTACGTCCACCACTACCTGCTCGAGGCCACCGGCGGGTACCTCACGATCGAGAAGGACCCCGACCACGAGGCCATCGACGTGGCCTGGCTCCTGTTGCGCGACGCCCACCGGCACCTCACCTTCCCCAACGAACGGCGCATCGCCCGGGTGGCGTGGCAGCGCCTCGCCGGGGATGCCGGCTGAGCCGCGCCGTCACCCCGGCTGGGCGGCGCAGGACCCTGGGACCGGGCAGCCACGTCCCGGGGGGAGCCACCGCGCCGGGTCCCGGTCCGCTCCCTCGGCCCCGAGCAGCGAACGCCTACTATGGGCGAACACCCGTCGGCTGCGGGTGGCGGACGTCCTGTGGTCCGTGACCGACGAGCAGAAGGAGCTGCGGTGAGGGGTGTGGGACCCGGAACCGTCCTCGGGGGCCGGTACACCGTGCACCGTCGCCTCGAGCAGGGCCACGACACCGAGCGGTGGTCCGCCGACGACACGACCCTGTCGCGCACCGTCTCGGTGCTCTGCATGGCCGCCGACGACCACCGCACCCCGGCCCTGCTCGATGCTGCCCGTCGCGCCGCATCGGTGACCCACTCCCTCTTCGTGCGGATCCTCGACGTGGGCGCCGACGACGAGATCGCCTACGTCGTCGAGGAGGACCTCGACGAGGCCCGCACCCTGACCCAGCTCGTCACCTCCGGTGGCGTGCCGGGCGACGAGGTGCGCCGCATCACCGGCGAGGTGGCGAGCGCCCTGGATGCCGCGACCCAGCGAGGCATGCACCACCTCGACCTGCGCCCAGACGACGTCCTGCGGACCCCTGACGGTGATGTCCGGCTGCGTTCCCTGGGCACGGCCGCCGTGCGGGTGGGGGAGGACGGGGCCGAGGCCGACGAGGCCGCCCGCCGGGACGCGGTCGGGGTCGTCGCCCTGACGTATGCCGGTCTGACCGGGCTCTGGCCGCTCGGCGCCGGTGGCTGCGGGCTGGGCGCGGCGCCGCGCGTGCCGGGTGGCATCGCCGCCCCCTCCGAGATCGCAGCCGGGGTACCTCGCGACCTCGACGCCATCTGCCGCCTGACCCTCAACGACGACCAGGGCCCGATCAGCCCCGGCGACTACGCCCGTCAGGTGGCCCCGTGGCCCTCCCGGCAGGTCGTGGGACCGCCGGCGTCACGACCTCTTCCCTCCGCGCCGGTCCAGACCCCTGACTCGGGAGCCGACGAGGCTGCCACGGACCGGGGCGTCACCAGCCTGATGGGCCCCGGCGGCGCGATCGCCGGTGGGGCGGCCGCCGCTGCCGGGGCGGCGGCCGCTGCCGGGGCGGCGGCCGCTGCCGTGCGCACCGGGGACGCCGAGGAGGTTCCGGGCTCCGAACCGGACGACCGTCCCGGGCACGAGGACACCCAGGCACTCGACGACACCCAGGTGCTCGACCGTCGCGAGGACTCCCCGGCGTGGCTGCACGAGGACTCCGAGCCCCCGGCGCAGGAGGACGGCGAGGACGGCAGCGGGCCCGACGACCATTCCGCCGCCGCACCCCGGACGGACCTCCAGCCGGCGGACGAGACCGTCGAGGGCACCGTGGTGACCGGCTCTGACGGGCCCAGGGCTCCCGGTCGGGCCGCGGCGGCCGGTGCGGCGGTCGCCGGTGCCGGCGCGGCGGTGGCCAGTGCGCTGGGAGGCGCCGGTGACCGCGTGGGCACCTTCGCCCGCCGGGCGGTCGACAAGGTGTCCGAGATGTCGTCGGACAGCACGCGCCCGGCCAACGAGGACGACCTCGAGGCCCCCTTGCCGATGGTTCCCGCGGAGCCGCTCAGCAAGGACGAGTCGAAGGTCGCCCTCGCCATCGTCGGCTTCTTCCTCGTGTTCGCACTCATCATCGGCATCTGGGGGGTGTCGCGCATCGGGAGCAACACCGACCTCGGCCTCTCCGCGGACGGCAGCGCACCCCAGACCCGCACCACGACGGTGGCACCCAGCTCGCCGGGACCGTCCGAGAGCGCCTCGACGGACGACGAGGCAGCCGCCGCCCCCGGACCGATCACGATCGTCAGCGCCAGCGCCTACGACCCCGAGGGTGACGGCGAGGAGAACGACGAGGACACGCCCAAGATCATCGACGGTGACCCGGAGACGGGCTGGTTCTCCGAGAACTACCGCAGCGACGCCTTCGGGGGGCTCAAGGAGGGCCTGGGCATCGTGCTCGACCTCGGCGAGGAGCAGACACCGACGAGCGTCGAGCTCGTGGTTCCCGTCCCGGTGGACCTCGAGGTGTACGTGGGTCCCCAGGCCAGCCTGGAGGACGCCACCAAGGTCGGGGAGGTCGACGGCGCCGACGGCACCGTGACGATCGACATCGACGAGCCGGTGGCCGGGCAGTTCGTCACCATCTGGTTCACCCAGCTCACCGCCGACGACCGGGGCAAGCGGCGCGCCTGGCTCAACGAGGCAGTCGTCACCGGCTGAGCGCCGGTCACGCCATGGCGCACGACGACCTCACTGCACTCGAGGACCGGGACCTCATGGCCCGCCACGTCGCGGGCGACGGCGGGGCGGCGTTCGGGGAGCTCTTCCGTCGGCATCGCGACCGGATGTATGCCGTCGCGGTGCGCACGACGGGTCAGCGGGAGCTCGCGGCCGACAGCGTGCAGGAGGCCTTCATCTCGGCATACCGCCGCGCCGACGGCTACCGCGGCGAGGCAGCCGTGACGACCTGGCTGCACCGCATCGTCGTCAACGCGTGCCTGGACCGGCTGCGACGCGAGAAGGTCGCCGTGCGCCGGGCCGGCGACGTCGCCGAGCTCGACCTCGCCGACCCGCACGACCACCACGCCTCCGTCGAGTCTCGGCTCGACGTGCGCGCGGCACTGGCCGGCCTTCCCGAGGGACAGCGTCTCGCCCTCACGCTGGTCGACATGCACGGGCTGTCGGTCGCCGAGGCGGCGAGCATCCTCGGGGTGGCCCAGGGCACGGTGAAGTCCCGGTGCTTCCGGGGGCGGGAGGCGCTGGCCGTCATCCTCCGGCCCAGCGAGCCAGGGGCCACCGCGGCCGCCTCGCGAGACACGGAACCGGGAGCGACGCCATGACGTCCCATCCCCGGCTGGACCACTGCCCCCCGCCCGCCCGATGCCACGACCACCCACGACCACGACAGCGCGTGCCCCGGAGGACCCCGTGAACAAGCGTGACGACGACGAACCCGTCGAGCACGACCCCACCGGGATGCGCGACCTCCTCGCCCAGCTTCCCGAGCCCGGTCCGATGCCCGCCGACCTCGTCTCGCGGATCAACGCCTCCCTGGCCCGGGAGGCGCAGTCGGGCCACGTGGACGTCACGGCTCGGGGCGGGGTGTCGGCCCTGGAGCCCCATCGCCGCTCGCGCCGCCGCTGGCAGGTGCTCGGGCTGGCGGCCGCGGTCGTGGGCGTCATCGGGCTCGGCGGTCTGGCCCTGAACACCCTGCCCGGTGGTGTCGAGGCGTCCCTGGGAATCGCGGGCTCCGCGGACGACAGCGGTGCAGTCGCCGACAGCGGCGGGGCCGACAGCCAGGCGCGTGCCGAGAGCAGCCCCGGTGCCATGGTGGTCATGACGGGCCACGACTACACCGCAGAGGATCTGGGCGGCGGGGCCGGGACGTTGCTCACCACCGACCCCGGCGCCCTTCCCCCGGTGGTCGGCGACGACGCCGGCACGCTCAGCACCCCCGTCGGGGCGCGAGAGTGCGCCGACGCGCTGGGGGTGCCAGAGGGAGCCCTGCTCATGGTCGACGTCGCCACGGTCGACGGAACCCCGGGCGCGGTGCTCGTCGCGAGCAGCGGCGGCCAGCACACGGCTTATGCGGTGCGACGGTCGTGCTCCGCGGCCTCCCCCGGGATGCTCGCCGGACCCGTGACCGTGACCCCCTGACCTCGTCGAGGCCCCGGACTTCTCCTGCCGGACAGCCGGATGCCGCTCGCTGCCGGGATCCTCGCCCGCGGTCAGCAGGCCACCTCAGGCTCGGCGGACCCGCACGCCACATCGACGCCGCCCGCACGCCAGGGGCGCGGATCGTGCCGACCTGGACGCCCGTGTGACGCAGTGGTGACGTGCGGCGAGGCCGGGTTCCTCCGGGAACACCCGGGGCCTAGGATCGGTTCCAGTGATGCACCGCATGTAGCGGTCCGCAACCCGATCAACCACCAGAGGATGTGTCTCGTGACCTCCGACGTGCACAACGTCATCATCATCGGCTCCGGCCCGGCCGGCTGGACCGCAGCGGTCTACGCCGCCCGCGCGAACCTCGCTCCCCTCGTCTTCGAGGGTTCCGTGACGGCGGGTGGCGCGCTGATGAACACCACCGAGGTGGAGAACTTCCCGGGGTTCCGCGACGGGATCATGGGCCCGGACCTCATGGAGAACATGCGCGCCCAGGCGGAGCGCTTCGGCGCCGAGATCGTCACCGACGACGTGCAGTCCGTGCGGCTCGAGGGCGATGTCAAGGTGGTGACCGACTCCGAGGGGACCGAGCACCGGACCCGGGCCGTCATCCTGGCCATGGGATCCGCGTACCGGGAGCTCGGCCTGCCCGACGAGAAGCGCCTGTCCGGCCACGGGGTCTCCTGGTGCGCCACCTGTGACGGCTTCTTCTTCCGCGACCAGGACATCGCCGTCGTCGGCGGTGGTGACTCCGCCGTGGAGGAGGCCACCTTCCTCACCAAGTTCGCCCGGACGGTCACCATCGTGCACCGGCGCGACGAGCTGCGGGCCAGCAAGATCATGGCCGAGCGCGCCCACGCCAACGAGAAGATCCACTTCGCCTGGAACAGCGCCGTCGACGAGATCCACGGCGGCGACAAGCTCACCGGCGTCACGCTGCGGAACACCATCACCGGCGAGATCAGCGAGCTGCCGGTCACCGGGCTCTTCATCGCGATCGGCCACGACCCGCGCAACGAGCTCGTCAAGGGCGTGGTCGACCTCGACGCCGAGGGCTACGTCCTCGTCGAGGGGCGCACGACCAAGACGAACATCCCGGGAGTCTTCGCCTCCGGTGACCTCGTCGACCACACCTATCGCCAGGCCATCACCGCCGCCGGGTCCGGCTGCGCCGCGGCCCTCGACGCCGAACGCTTCCTGGCCCACTGACCCGCGAGGTGCTGTCGGACCCGTCCGGCACGATCCGAGCCACCCCCACCCTTCCCGTCATCGCCCGAAAGGAACCCACCATGGGAGCCATCTCCACCACCACCGACTCGACCTTCGAGGCCGACGTCATCAAGAGCGAGAAGCCCGTGCTCGTCGACTTCTGGGCCCCGTGGTGCGGGCCGTGCCGAGCCGTCGCGCCGGTCCTCGAAGAGATCGCCCGCGACCACGACGAGGTCTCCATCGTCAAGCTCAACACCGACGAGAACCCCTCGATCACCGGCAAGCTCGGCATCACGAGCATCCCGACCATGCACGTCTACATGGGCGGCGAGATCGTCAAGACCATCATCGGTGCCAAGCCCAAGCCCCAGTTGCTGCGTGAGCTCGCACCCTTCCTCAGCTGACGGTCGCGCAACCGAAGGGGGCGCGTAAACCATTGCAGGACAATGGTTTACGCGCCTCTTCGGCGTTGGTGCAGATGACTCAGTCGTCCTGCCCGTCGCGCAGGCCCATGCTGTCGAGGATGCGGTTGAGGTCCTCCACGGACGCGAACTCCACGGTCAGGCGACCCTTGCGCTGACCGAGCGCGATCCGCACCCGCGTCTCGAGGCGGTCCGAGAGGTCGGCCGCAAGGTCGTCGAGCTGCGGGCGGCGGGTGCCGGCCCTCGGCGCCCGGCGGGCGGGAGCGGTGTCGTCGTGCCCGAGCGTGACGAGCTCCTCGACGGTGCGCACCGAGAGCCCCTCGGCGACCACGCGCTGGGCCATCCGCTCCATCGCGGCCGCGTCGGCCATCCCGAGGAGTGCCCTGGCATGCCCTGCACTGAGGACACCCGCGGCCACCCGGCGCGCCACCACCGGGGGCAGTCGCAGCAGCCGAAGGGTGTTGGAGATCTGTGGGCGCGAGCGACCGATCCGCTGGGCGAGCTCCTCCTGGGTGCAGCCGAAGTCGTCGAGGAGCTGCTGGTAGGCCGCCGCCTCCTCCAGGGCGTTGAGCTGGCTGCGGTGCAGGTTCTCCAGGAGCGCATCCCTCAGGAGGGCGTCCTCCTCGGTCGCCTTGATGATCGCGGGAATGTCGGGCATTCCGGCGGCTTGCGAGGCGCGCCACCGCCGCTCCCCCATGATCAGCTCGAACTGCACCTCGTCGTCGGGCCCGGCCGTGGGCGAGCGCCGCACGACCACCGGCTGGAGCACGCCGATCTCACGAATCGAGTGGACCAGCTCGGCGAGCTCGTCCTCGTCGAAGACCGTGCGGGGCTGCCGCGGGTTGGGGCCGATCGCGCCGAGGGGGACCTGGGCGAACTCCGCCCCGGGGACGGGCTGTAGCGCGTCCGGGTCGGGCTCGGCGTCCTGGGCCGTCTCCGGGGATGCCGGCGCAGCCGGGGGCTGCTCGGGCTCCGGGGGCGCACCGGCGCCGTCCCCGACATCCACGGGCTCGATCGGTCCGGCCGGACCGGCCTCGCCCACAGGTCCGGGCATGGCATCCCGATCCCGGAAGAACACGTCGACGGGTCGGTCCGTGGCCGGGGCTCCGCTGGGGATGAGTGCTCCCAGGCCTCGGCCCAGGGCGCGGCGCTTCTCGCTCATGAAGGGTCCTTCGTGCTGGATCGGGCCACACCGCGCTCGGCCAGCTCGACCGCTGCCTCGAGGTAGGACAGCGCGCCGCTGCTGTTGGGGTCGTAGGTCATCACGGTCTGGCCGTGGCTCGGCGCCTCGGAGATCCGCACCGATCGCGGCACGGAGGCCTTCAGGGTCTGGTCCGGGAAGTGCTCCCGGACCTCGTCCGCGACCTGGGCGGACAGCCGGGTCCGGCCGTCGTACATGGTGAGCAGGATGGTCGACACGTGCAACGACGGGTTGAGGTGGTTGCGGATCAGTTCGATGTTCTTCAGCAGCTGGGAGACCCCCTCGAGGGCGTAGTACTCGCACTGGATGGGGATGAACACCTCCGTCGCGGCGACGAACGCGTTGACCGTGAGCAGTCCGAGGCTGGGCGGGCAGTCCACGAGCACGTAGTCCAGCTGGCGGCCGGTGGCCTCACAGTCGTTCACGTACGCCGCGACCGCCTTCTGCAGCCTGGTCTCTCGGGCGACCAGGGAGACGAGCTCGATCTCGGCTCCGGCGAGGTCGATGGTGGCCGGAGCGCACCACAGGCCCGGGATGTCCGGGCACTCCTGGACAACCTCGTCGAGGGGTCGGCCTTCGACGAGCACGTCGTAGATGCTCGGCACCTCCGCGTGGTGCGCGATGCCGAGCGCGGTGCTGGCGTTTCCCTGCGGGTCGAGGTCGACGACGAGCACGGTGCTCCCGGCCTGCGCGAGGGCCGCTGCGACGTTGACGGTCGTCGTCGTCTTGCCGACCCCGCCCTTCTGGTTGGCGACGGTCATCACCCGAGTCCGTTCCGGCCGAGGAACGGTCCGCCCGGAGAGGGTGATCCGCTTGCGCGCATCAGCGGCCACCGCCTGGGCCAGGGGCGTGTGCCGGTCGGTTCCCGGGAGTGACGCCGCGAGCGCCTCCCGATCCGCCACCGCGGGGTCACCGACGACCGCGGGCGGTGGGTCGGCTTTCGCCGCACCCGGATTGCGCGAGGGGTCGGCCGGGCCGGCGTCGAGGGTCGTCGCGGCGTCGAGGTCTTCGACAGCGTCACCGTCATCGGAGGAGTCGACGTCGTCCGAGGAGTCGAGGTCTTCGTGAGAGTGCTGTGCGTCAGGGGAGGGCGGTGTTTCACGTGAAACACCGTCGGCTCGTGGCCATCCGAGGGGCGTCGTGGATCCACCGCCAAGCACCGGGAACCCCAAGCCGGAGGCGACTGTGCGCTCCGGCAATCGTGTCGTGCTCGTGCTCACGCGCCCACCTTCGTCGAGTCCTATCATTCTGCGCCCCCATCCAACCCCACGACTCCACGACTCACCAAAGACACCGGCGCGAACGACTCCTGGCACGACGTTTCACGTGAAACATGTCCAGCGCGGGGGGAGTCCCAGGGACCGCTCCACAGGCGGAGTGAGCGTGCTCGTACGACCTGGATCGACCCTCGTGGACGCTGGCTGCTCCCGGCGACCACCCAGAGGACCCGAGCGCGTCCGTGTGGGTCCGCGGTTCGTCGTTTCACGTGAAGCGACGCCTCCCCCTCAGCCGGTGGTCGCGGATACGTCCCGGTTCGTCCGACGAGCCTCGGTCTCGTCGGGCGGTCGCTCGCGCGACCACACCCTCCTGCACCTGCAGCACCCATCGATGTGGAGCCGGCAACGACCGCGGCTAGGGTCACCCACGGTTCACACCCCGGCACACCCCATCGGCTCGCGATGCCTCGTCGGCCGCTCGCCCAGTCCGGTTTCACGTGAAACGTGACCGACAGGGCGCACCCATGCCGTTCACTGCCGCCCGGCGTCCGGCCCGTGCGGCGGACCCCGGCGGACTCGCCGGCCATCCTTCCCACCCGTTCCCCCGTGCACCGAGGTCGAGCCGGCCAGGCCCGGGGTCACCTCCTCCCAACGGCCCGCCAGCACCGGGTCCGGTCGATCCGAGCATGCGGACCGCGCGGACCCGGTGCCCTTCATATGAAGCGCCGGTTCGACGACGACGACCTCGCGTCGACCCGGACCAGCTCCCGTCCACCGGACGACGTCGAGGCTCGGCGGGTCTCCCGCCGAGAGCGGGGCGCGTGTGTTTCACGTGAAACGGACGCCCGATTCGCCAGTGGACGACCTCGCGCCTCGACCTGGAGACCCTCCGGTCCCTCGGGGGTGTGCCAATGGTCGACACGCGCGAGCTCGGTAGGCGTCCGTTTCACGTGAAACATCGGAGCGGCGACTCGACGTCCAGCGGGACCGCGTGCGGCCCCGCGGCAGCCGGCGTACCCGATTCCCCGCCCTCCGGGCGCTCCGAGTCAGTCGCGACGTCAGCGTCGGCGCTTCGGACGGCCCGATCGAGCTGGGCGCGGCGTGAAGGACAGGTCCACCGTGAGGACAGCCTCCTCCAAGGCCCCGACGCCATGCTCGGTGACCGCCGCCCGGACCAGCCCGAGCCGCTCGAGAGCCCGCCGGTCCTCCTCGAGCTCGACGGCGGCCGAGCGTCCCTTCATCGCCACCAGCGTGCCCCCCGGCTCGAGGAGGGGAACGCACCAGCGAGCGAGCTTGTCGAGCCTGGCCACCGCGCGCGCCGTGACCCAAGGCGCCGACACGGCGCCCACGAGGTCCTCGGCTCGACCCCGGTGCACGGTGACGTTGGAGAGATCGAGGTCCGACACGGCCCGGGTCAACCACTCGGTACGCCTCAGCATGGGCTCGACGAGGTGGACGTCGAGGTCAGGCCGCGCGATCGCGAGGACCACTCCTGGCAGTCCGGCCCCACTCCCGACGTCCACGACGCGGGCGGCGGCGGGGAAGGAGTCCTCGATGACCGCACAGTTGAGCAGGTGCCGGTCCCACAGTCGGGGCACCTCCCGGGGCCCGATGAGGCCATGGCTCACTCCGGTGTCGGCGAGGATGCCGGCAAACTGCCCGGCCAGGCCCATTCCACCGCCAAACACGCCAGCCGCACCCTCGGGTGCGGCTGGCGTGGAGACCGGACCGGATCCGGCGTCGTCATGTTTCACGTGAAACGCGTCAGGCCGGAAGGATCACGACGTGCCGACGCGGCTCGGAGCCCTCGGACTCCGACACCAGACCCGCGGCCAGCACCTCGTCGTGCACGACCTTGCGCTCGAATGCGGTCATCGGCTCCAGTGCCTGGCTCTCGCCGGACTCCTTGACCCGCGCGATGGCCGCGGCGGCGACCTCCACGAGGACCCGGCGTCGCTCCGCCCGGTGGCCTGCCACGTCGAGCATGAGCCGGCTGCGTTCACCCGTCGCCGACTGCACGGCGAGCCGGGTGATCTCCTGGAGCGCCTCCAGCACATTGCCGTCGGTGCCGACCATCCGCCGGGGGACTCGCCCGTCCTCGGAGTCGACGACCGAGATCGCGGCGCGGTCGCCGTCGATGTCGACGTCGATGTCACCGTCGAGGTCGCAGATGTCGAGCAGGGTCTCGAGGAAGTCAGCGGCCACCTCGCCCTCACGCTCGAGCTGCTGGAGCCGGGTCGGCGCCTCGGCCGTGCCGTCGTGGGCAGCCGTCGCTGCGACGGTGCCGTCGGGGAGCTCCTCGGTGGCAGCGGTACCGGGTTCGACGCTGCCGAGCTCGGAGTCCAGGACATCGGTCGTCGTGCCCTCGGACACGGTCGCGTCCTCGGTCAGGTGTTCGCTCATCAGGTCTCCTGCGTTCAGGGGGATCAGGTCGTGGAGGACGTGGCGTCCCCGGGCTTCTTCTTGCGCTTCTTCTTGGGCCTCGTGCTGCCGTTGGCGGTGGGGGGAGCGGCCTTGGGCTTGGCGTCGGCCGGGTCGGCCGCCGCACCGGTGCCCGGGGTGGCCTTGGTCCCGTCGGCCTCGTTCGCCGTCGGAGCCGGCTTCGCCCCGCCCGACTTGTTCCGCTTCTTCGACTTGGGTTGGGACCGCTGTCCGCCGGTCTTGACCTCGGTCTCGACCTCTGCGGCGATGGCCGCCGCTGCCGCCGCCCCGGGCACCGGCTTGCCCTTCTTCTGCAGGCGCGCGTGGTAGGCCTTCTCCGCGGCCGAGCCGGGGGCCGGCAGGCGGCGGATCACGTAGAACTGCTGGGCCATCGACCACACGTTGGTGGTGAACCAGTAGATGAGGACACCGATCGGGAAGTTGACACCGGACACCGCGAAGACGACGGGGAGGATGTAGAGCAGCAGCTTCTGCTGCTTGGCGAAGGGGTTGTCCAGCGCGGAGGCCGGCATGTTCTTCGTCATCAGCTGGCGCTGGGTGGTGAAGGTCGTCGCCGACATGAGCACGATGAGGATCGCCGCGACGATCCGCACGTTGATGTTGTCCGGCGACCCGAGGAAGGTCGCCGAGAGCGGCGCGCCGAAGATCGTCGCCGACTCGAACTGCGCAGCCACCGGCTGGGTGATCGGCCCGATCGCCTGGCGGGTGCCGTTGGAGACCTCGTCGAGGCCGTTGAGAACCCGGAAGAGGCCGAAGAAGAACGGCGACTGCACGAGGATCGGCAAGCAGGAGGAGAACGGGTTGGTGCCCTCCTTCTTGTACAGCTCCATCGTCTCCTGGGTCATCGCCTGGCGTGACTCAGGGTCGCTCTTGCCCTTGTACTTCTTCTGGATCTTCTGCAGCTCCGGCTGGATCATCTGCATCTTGCGCGAGGCCATGATCTGCTTGAAGAAGAGCGGGATCATCGCGGCACGCATGACGATCACCAGGCCGATGATCGAGAGCGTCCAGGTCCAGCCCGACGCCTCCGGCATGCCGATCGAGGTCAGCACGGCGTGGAAGCTGTACATGATCCACGCCACGAGCCATTCGATCGGGAAGAGGATCGAATTGAAGAGATCGCCCATGGTGTCCTTCAGACGGTGCCGACCGGAGCCGACGTGGTGGTGTCACTGTCGTGACGTGGTCAGTGTGAGTGGTGCACGTCCCGCTGGTCGCCGGCGTGCCCGTCGGCCGGATCCCCGACGCCGCGGGGTCCGGTCGTGCCCGGGACCGGTCGCCCGGTCTCCGCGTCGCGCAGGGGGACGTGGTCGACGCCGCCCGGAGTCCACGGGTGGCAGCGGCCGAGCCGGCGTATCGCCATCCAGGACCCGCGAAGTGGACCGAACCGCTCGAGCGAGGTCACGGCGTACGCGGAGCACGACGGGTAGAAGCGGCAGGTCGGGGGACGCATCGGCGAGATGAGGTTCTGGTACCCACGAATCAGCCAGATCAGCGGTGTCGCAAGTACTCGACCGACGCTCATGAGGCACGCTCCAGACGACGAATTACCTTGTCCACCAACGGTTTTACGTTGGCGGTAAGTTCCCCGAAGGACGCAAGGGCCGCAGGGGGGTTGGCTCGCACGACCAGGTCGACACCGTCCGGGACCGTGTCGATCCCGCCGGCGAGGACTGCCCGGAGGCGGCGCTTCGTGCGGTTGCGGACGACCGCTCCGCCCACGGCCTTGGACACGACGAAACCGACTCGCGCCGGGTGTCCCGCGCGCGCGTCGGTCTGGTTGGCATGGACCACGACGAGTCTCGAACCGGCCCGGGTGCTCCCGGGACCGCGGACCGCCGACGTGAAGTCCGCCCGATCACGCAGACGGTTCGGCGCCGGCAGCACCGCCCGGCCTCAGGCGGAGAGCTCGGCGCGGCCCTTGCGGCGACGGCTGGCGAGGATGGAACGCCCGGCGCGGGTGCGCATGCGCAGGCGGAACCCGTGGGTCTTGGCCCGGCGACGATTGTTCGGCTGGAAGGTCCGCTTGCTCACGATGATCTCTTATCTGGTGGCGGGCCGGTGGGCCCGGTGGTCGGGGGCGGCGCGTGGTCGGCTGCAATCGGAAACCCGTGACAGGCGACGGAGCGGGTCCCGCCAGGATGTGGGGTCACGGGCATGCGAAAGCAGCCGAACAACAGGCCCCACAAAGGTACGCGAGGGCGCCGTCAAGGGTCAAACCGGGGCGAGTGTCCCCGGCGATCCGGAAAAGAGCCTAGGATCGCACGGAGCAACGTCGGCGACGCTGAGCGACACACCCCACGGAGTACGCGGTATACCCACAGCTTGTGGACAAGCGTGTGGACAGAGGTGGCGAACCGCACGGTTCAGGCGTGCTGACAAGCCAATGCGGCGACCGAAGAGGGGAAGACGCGTGCCGGACGCGACCATGACGCAGCTGTGGACCACGACGCTCGAGGCCTTGGACTCGGACGGGATCCCGGTGCAGCAGCGGGCGTTCCTCTCCCTGGCCCGGCTGGTCGGCCTCCTCGACGGCACCGCGCTGATCGCCGTTCCCAACGACTTCACCAAGGACATCGTCGAGACCCGCCTTCGCGACCGGGTGACACAGACGCTCGGAGCCCAGCTCGGGCGGGACGTGCGCCTCGCGGTCACCGTCGACCCGTCCCTGTCCGAGCCGGTCCAGTTCGACCCGCCCGATGACGGCGAACACGACCTCAGGGTGGCCGACCGTCGCCGCCAGATCGACGACCTGGACATCGGCGAGGACGAGCTCGACACGACCGAGCCTGACGAGGGTGCAGCCCGACAGGACGGCGCGCTCCGGGGCGGCACCGACACGGGCCCCTCTCCCGACGGCGTTCCCGCGCTCGTCCAGGTTCCCGGTGCCCGTCGGCCACGACCCGGCACCCAGGTGCCAGAGCTCGTCGAGCTCACCCGGCTCAACCCGAAGTACACCTTCGACACCTTCGTCATCGGGGCGAGCAACAGGTTCGCCCACGCGGCGGCCGTCGCGGTCGCGGAGGCTCCCGCCCGGGCCTACAACCCGCTGTTCATCTACGGCGAGTCCGGGCTGGGCAAGACCCACCTCCTGCACGCCATCGGGCACTACGCGCGCAACCTCTTCCCCCATGTGAAGGTCCGCTACGTGAACTCCGAGGAGTTCACCAACGACTTCATCAACAGCATCCGCGACGACAAGGCCGCCAACTTCCAGCGGCGCTACCGCGACGTCGACTTCCTGCTCATCGACGACATCCAGTTCCTCCAGGGCAAGGTGCAGACCCAGGAGGAGTTCTTCCACACCTTCAACACGCTGCACAACGCGAACAAGCAGGTCGTCATCACCAGTGACGTCCCACCCAAGATGCTCTCCGGCTTCGAGGCCCGGATGCGCTCTCGCTTCGAGATGGGCCTGCTGACCGACGTGCAGCCGCCCGACCTCGAGACCCGCATCGCCATCCTGCGCAAGAAGGCCATCATCGAGCGGCTGTCCGTGCCCGACGACGTGCTCGAGTTCATCGCCTCCCGCATCTCGACGAACATCCGCGAGCTCGAGGGCGCGCTCATCCGGGTCACGGCGTTCGCGAGCCTGAACCGGCAACCGGTCGACATGAGCCTGGCCGAGATCGTCCTTCGCGACCTCATCCCCGACGAGGCGTCGAGCCAGGTCACGCCGGCGACGATCATGGCCCAGACGGCGGCCTACTTCGGTCTGACCCTCGATGACCTCCAGGGACAGTCGCGCTCGCGGGTGCTCGTCACCGCCCGCCAGATCGCCATGTACCTGTGCCGTGAGCTGACCGACCTGTCCCTGCCCAAGATCGGCCAGCAGTTCGGCGGTCGCGACCACACCACCGTCATGCACGCCGACAAGAAGATCCGGCAGCTCATGGCGGAGCGGCGGGCGATCTACAACCAGGTCACCGAGCTGACCAACCGGATCAAGCAGCAGTCCCGCTGATCCCCGGTCGCCGGTGCGCCCGGTCCCGAGAGAGCGAAGGGCTCGAGGAGACCAGTTGTCCACAGCATCCTGTGGACAACAACCCCGGAGATCGGGGTCCGTTCAGCGGCCTGTCGTCGCCGTATCGAGACCTGGGCATCCACCATGTGTGGGCAACTCTGTGGACAACTCCCCGATCACGCCCGTCACAGCCGTCACAGTCCACAGTTATCCACCGGCAGGGTGTGGACAACTGTGGACAACCGTCTGCGGCAGGTGGACGCCAGCCCAACCCGCAGTGGAGGCGCTGTGAACGCCGGATGGCCGTCCACAGCCTCACTGCCGGACGGGCAGCGTTGTCCACGGCGGGTCCACACCCCCGATCCGTGGGATGACCTGCTCCGACGTCCCACCATCCACAGCGTCCACAGCTCCTACCACTACGAAGAGATCCATCCATCACTCATCCGCCCCGATGACGTCCGACCGAGCCCCGGCAGGACGTCTCGATGCCTCACCCGCGCAACGACGTGCTCAGACGCTCACCGATGAAGTACCGCGCCGTCAGCCGGTGCACTAGTGTCGTGACCCCGCCAGCGACGGGAATCCGATGGTGTGCGCGATTCCGCTGGCCCAGGTACTCGAGGACGACGAGGTGCGGCAGGACCGCACCGGACGAAGGTGGTATGCCGTGAAGTTCCGCGTGGAGCGTGACGTGTTGGCCGAGGCGGTCACCTGGGTTGCTCGCGGCCTCCCGGCACGTCCGCCGGTCCCGGTCCTCGCCGGCATCCTCGTGGAGGCCGACGAGGAGGGCACGCTCACCCTCTCGGCCTTCGACTACGAGGTCTCGGCCCGCATCTCCGTCGCGGCAGAGGTCGCCGAGAGCGGCACCGTGCTCGTCCTGGGCCGCCTCCTCGCCGACATCTCGCGCAACCTGCCCGACCGGCCTGTCGACGTCTCGACCGAGGGCAACAAGGTCGCCGTGACGTGCGGGTCCTCCCGGTTCAGCCTGCTCATGATGCCGGCGGACGACTACCCGTCCCTGCCGCCCTCGCCGGAGGCAACCGGCTCGGTCGACGGTCACCTCTTCACCCAGGCCGTCGCCCAGGTGTCGATCGCGGCAGACCGCGGCGACACCCTCCCGATCCTCACCGGCGTACGGGTCGAGATCGAGGGCGACACGATGACGCTCCTGGCCACCGACCGCTACCGGCTCGCGATGCGCGAGCTGCACTGGAACCCCGGCTCCACCGACGCGAGCCACGTGGTCCTCATCCCGGCCCGCACCCTCTCCGACACCGCGCGGTCCCTGGGTGCGAGCGGCTCGATCGACGTGGCGCTCGGCACCGCAGCGGGCGGCGACGGTCTCGTGGGCTTCGAGGCCGGCCAGCGGCGCACCACGACGCGGCTGCTCGACGGCGAGTACCCCAAGGTCAGCTCGATCTTCCCCACGAGCGCCGAGACCGAGTCCGTCGTCAAGACCGCCGACCTCGTCGAGGCCGTCAAGCGCGTGGCGCTCGTCGCCGAGCGCAACACCCCGGTGCGGTTGCGCTTCAGCGAGGGCCAGGTCGCGATCGAGGCCGGCACCGGCGACGACGCCCAGGCCTCCGAGGCCGTTCCCGCGAACCTGACCGGGCCCGAGCTCGAGATCGCCTTCAACCCCGGTTACCTGCTCGACGGGCTGGGAGCCGTGGGCACGGCATACAGCAGGATCTCCTTCACCCAGCCCTCCCGCCCGGCGGTGCTCTCGGGCCAGGAGGAGGAGGACGGCGAAGCCGACACCACCTACCGATACGTCCTCATGCCGGTCCGGTTCGCCTCCTGACGCCGGGGCGGGATGCCGCGCGCGTAGCCTGTCGTCACTGCACACCACCGCACACACCACGGAGGAGCTCGACATGCAGCTAGGTCTGGTCGGACTGGGCAAGATGGGCGGCAACATGCGCGAGCGGGTTCGCCGCGCGGGTCACGAGGTCGTCGGCTACGACCGCAACAAGTCCGTGTCCGACGCCAGCTCGCTCGCCGACATGGTCAAGAAGCTCGACGCGCCGCGCGTGGTGTGGGTGATGGTGCCCCACGGGGCGCCGACGCGGGACACCGTCGCCGCGCTCGGGGACCTGCTCGACAAGGGCGACCTCGTCATCGACGGCGGCAACAGCAAGTTCACCGACGACGCCGAGAACGAGAAGCTGCTCAAGACCAAGGGCATCGGCTACGTCGACTGCGGGGTGTCCGGGGGCATCTGGGGCCTGGACAACGGCTACGGCCTGATGGCCGGGGGGACAAAGGCCAACGTGCGCCGCGCGATGCCGATCTTCGATGCCCTGCGGCCCGAGGGCCCCCGCGACGAGGGGTTCGTGCACGCGGGGAAGGTCGGTGCCGGGCACTACACGAAGATGGTGCACAACGGCATCGAGTACGGCCTGATGGCCGCCTATGCGGAGGGCTTCGAGCTCCTCATGAAGAAGGACATCGTCGACGACGTCCCCGGCGCCTTCAAGGCGTGGAGCCGCGGCACCGTCGTCCGCTCCTGGCTGCTGGACCTCATGGTCGACGCCCTCGAGGCCAACCCGACGCTCGACGACGTCTCGGACTACACCTCCGACTCCGGCGAGGGTCGGTGGACCGTCGAGGAGGCCATCGAGCTGTCCGTGCCGATGCCGGTCATCTCCGCCTCGCTCTTCGCGCGCTTCGCCTCGCGCCAGAAGTCCTCCCCGACGATGCAGGCCGTCGCCGCGCTGCGCGGCGGGTTCGGCGGACACGAGGTGATGACGGTCGCCGAGGGTGAGAAGCTGCGCGACGAGGCCGCTGCCGGCCCCGCCAGCCCCGACGCCGCCACGAGGAAAGCCGCCAGCAAGGAGAAGCCGCCCCGCTCGGCGGAGGAGGCAGCAGCCAAGGGCAAGAAGACGGCATCCGCGGGCCCGTCGTCCGGTTCCGGGGACACCGGCGGCAGTGCCGGGTCCCCCGGCCCCACGGCGGGAACCGGCTCGACCCGGAAGCGCGCCACGAAGAAGGGCTAGGCCCGGGGTGCACGTCCGGCACCTGTCGGT
Source organism: uncultured Actinomycetota bacterium (assembly GCA_963730365.1). Classification (GTDB taxonomy): domain Bacteria; phylum Actinomycetota; class Actinomycetes; order Actinomycetales; family Dermatophilaceae; genus Fodinibacter. Next base: position 426,711 of record CAVSRM010000010.1, read on the forward strand.
CGCCGACTTCCGCAGCTACGAGAGCGCCGAGCTCGCGTTGGAGCCCGGCGTGACGACCCTCGTCGGGCTCAACGGCCAGGGCAAGACCAACCTCGTCGAGGCGATCGCCTACCTCGCGTCGTTGTCGAGCCACCGGGTGGCGACCGACGCGCCCCTGGTGAGGTTCGGCGCCCAGCAGGCGATCGTGCGGGGCGCGGTCGTGCGCGAGGGGCGGGAGTCCCTCATCGAGCTCGAGATCACGCCCGGGCGCGCGAACCGGGCCAGGCTCAACAGGTCGCCGATGAGCCGGCCACGTGACGTGCTGGGACAGCTGCGGACCGTGCTCTTCGCCCCCGAGGACCTCGCGCTGGTCAAGGGGGATCCGGGCGAGCGACGGCGCTTCGTCGACGACCTCCTCGTCGCCCGCCAGCCCCGGTGGGCCGGCGTCCGCTCGGACTACGACAAGATCCTCAAACAGCGCGGGGCCCTCCTCAAGTCCGCGGCGCCGGTGCTCCGGCGCGGACGCAGGGGTGGGCGACCGGCCCACGACGCCGGGAAGGACGGCGCCGCGGACCGGGAGGCGGCACTGCACACGCTCGACGTGTGGGACTCCCAGCTCGCCGAGGTGGGCTCGCACCTGCTCTATGCCCGCCTGCGACTCCTGCGCGACCTCGCGCCGCTGCTGGGGAAGGCGTATGACGAGGTCAGCGCCGGGCAGAGCGATGCCCGCCTGTCCTACCGGTCCTCGCTGCGGGCGGAGACGGCGGTACGCCTCGCCCAGGGCGAGGTCCTCGAGATCGACGAGATCCGCGCGGAGGTGCTGGCCTCCCTCGAGGAGGTGCGCAGCCAGGAGGTCGAGCGAGGGGTGAGCCTCGTGGGACCCCACCGCGACGACGTGACCCTCACCCTGGGGGAGCTCCCGGCGAAGGGGTATGCCAGCCACGGCGAGAGCTGGTCCTTCGCGCTGGCGCTCAAGCTCGCCGCCTTCCAGCTGCTGCGCCACGACCTCGGGGACGACCCCGTGCTCGTCCTCGATGACGTCTTTGCCGAGCTCGACACTGGCCGGCGCGAACGGCTCGCCGCGATGGTCGCCGACTGCGAACAGGTGCTCATCACGGCCGCGGTCCCGGCGGACGTGCCCACCGGTCTCGCCGGCCCGACCTTCACCGTGACACTGGGCTCGGTGACCTCCGATGCCTGAGCGGTCCCCCGGGGTTTCCCCGGGTGAGCCCGACGACCTCGGCCGGACGCCGGACGGTGCCCCGGGTCCGGACGGGGGTTCCCCGGCGTCGTCTGAGCCCGATCCCGCGGCCGAGGTGGTCATCGGCGATGCGGACGTGGCTTCGGCCGCCGCGCTCGCCCGCGCTCGTGCCGCGGCCCGGGCCAAGGGCCTGCGGCCGGGTCTGAAGCCCAAGCGGCGCGCGAAGGACGTTCCCCCGTCGAAACGATCGGATGCCGGCCGCGACCCCCAGCTGCTCGGTGACCAGCTCGACCGGTTCGTCGCCGATCGTGGCTGGGCCGTCGACGTCGCCGTCGGTGCGGTCATCGGTCGCTGGCCGCAGATCGTCGGGCCCGAGATCGCCTCGCACTGCTCGCCGGTCGAGTTTCGTGACGGGGTGCTCACGGTGCGGGCCGATTCCAGCGCGTGGGCAACCCAGCTGCGGCTGCTCTCGTCGTCGCTGCTCGCCCGCCTCGCCGCCGACGTCGGGGAGGACACGGTCGCGGAGATCAAGGTGGTGGGCCCCAGCGCCCCGTCGTGGTCGCGGGGGTCGCGTCGGGTGCAGGACGGCCGCGGCCCGCGCGACACCTACGGCTGAGCGACACGTGGGACCGAGCGACGTCGACGACCAGGCGATGCGTGCGGCCGGGCCGCACCGGTGACCGCGTCGCGCCGGTGTGGCGGACTATGGTCGGGGCGTGGTCGACGAACTGGTGCACCGGCACGACGAGGACCGGATCGCGGTGCTCACCCTGGACTCTCCGGCGAACCGCAACGCCCTGTCGCGCCGGCTGGTGGCCGATCTCTCGCGACACCTGGCCGACGCCGGGTCGGACGAGTCGTTGCACGGCGTGCTGCTCCGCTCCTCACACCGGGTGTTCTGCTCGGGCGCCGACCTCAAGGAGGCCGCCAGCGTCGACATGGTCGACTCGGCGCGCTCGATCGTCGCCGTCCAGCGTGACATCGCCGCGCTGCCGGTCCCCGTCGTCTGCCGGCTCGACGGCCCGGTCCGCGCGGGCGGCCTGGGGCTCGTCGCGTCCTCGGACATCGTCGTGTGCCGGGACGACGTCACCCTCGCGCTCACCGAGGTCCGCCTCGGCCTGGCCGCGGCCGTCATCTCGATCCCGCTCCGGCACCGGCTGACCGCGCGTGCGGCATCCGACTGGTTCCTGACCGGACGCTCCGTCTCGGCCACGGAGGCCCGGGACCACGGCCTGGTGACCCAGGTGGCGGAGGCGGCGTCGATCGACGCCGCGGTCGACACCGTGCTCGATGACCTGCGCTCCGGTGCCCGTCAGGGGCTCGTCGAGGCCAAGCGGCTGCTCGGCGCCGAGCTCGTCGAGGCCTTCGACACCCACGGAGAGGAGATGTCCCGCATCTCCGGCTTCCTCTTCCACTCCGACGTCGCGCAGGAGCGGATGGCTGCGGCGCTGCGGCGCCGCTGAGGGGCCCTCTGGGACCCGGGCCGACCTCAGCCCTCGTCGAGGACGTCCGCGTGCACGACGAGCGCCCACAGGATGAAGACGTCCAGGGCGATCACGAGGATCGAGTAGACCGGGTGGTAGGTGATCGTCACGGTCTGCGTGACGATGTTGGAGACGACCATGAGGATGCCGATCCACCGGGCCCACGCCTTGCCGAAGAAGAGCGCGACGCCGGCGATCATGAGGATGATGCCCCAGACGAGGTGGACCCAGCCCCACCCGGTGACATCGAGGACGAGGGTGAAGCGGCTCGACTCACCGAGGAAGACGTCGTCGGCGAAGATGGCCACGAGCCCCTGGACCGAGTTGACGCTGCCGACGATGAACATGAGGAAGGCGGCGAAGGTGTGCCAGCCGCGCCAGGTGTCCTCGGTGTATCGCTTCGCCATCATGGTCGGTCTCCTTCGTCGTGGCTGGAGGCCGCTGCCTCGGGATGAGCGTAGCGACATTCGGCCCCCGGCGTCAGGTGACTCCGCGGCCGGTGGGGCTGCACTAGCGTGAGCTTCACGTCGACCCCCACACAGCTGCGGAGAATGCCATGCAGGATGCCCTGACGGCCATCACCCAGGTCGCGATGCTGACCTTCGTGGTCGCGGGGATGGCCGGGATGGGCCTGAGCCTGACGGTCTCCGAGGTGACCACGCCCCTGCGTGACGCCCGACTCGTCCTCACGGTGCTCGCGGCGAACTTCGTCGTGGTGCCCGCAGTCATGGTCCTCGCCGCGCGCCTGCTCCCGATGGACTCCGCGACCGGCACCGCCCTGATCCTTCTCGGCTGCTGCGCCGGGGCGCCCTTCCTGCCGACCCTGGCCAAGCTCGCCAAGGCTGACCCTGCCCTCGCCGTCGGTACGATGATCCTGCTCATGGTGGTGACGGTGGCCTACGCGCCGATCGTCGTCCCGCTCGCCGTGGAGGGAGCGAGTGTCTCGCCGTGGGACGTCGCGTCCTCGCTCGTGCTGTACATGCTGATCCCGCTCGCGATCGGCCTCTTCGTGCGGGCGCGCTACGCGGAACTCGCCGAGCACCTCGCGGACGGCTTCACCAAGGCGTCGACGGTGGGTCTGCTCATCGGCCTGGTCTCGGGCGTCCTCCTCACCTGGCAGGAGGTCCTGGCGTCGATCGGGACGTGGGTCTTCATCGGATCGGTGCTGGTCGTCGTCGTCGGACTCGGTGCCGGGTGGCTGGCTGCAACCGGGCGCTCGTCCTCCGACCGCACACTGCTCGCCCTGGCGGCCGGGCAACGCAACATCGCCGCCGCCCTCGTCGTCGCCGTCACCCTCTCGGACGAGGTCCTGGTGCGCACCCTGGTCGCGGCGTTGATCGTCCCGATCCTCCTGATCCTGCTTGCCGGTGAGCTGGGGAAGCGCCGCGCCAGGGCCGGCGAGGATGCCGGACTGAACGAGGCCCCGCTCGGATGACCGGTCGGGGCGACGGGTGTCGGTCTATTCCGGCATGGTGGTCGTATGCCGTCCACGCCTGAGTCCGCGCCTGAGTCCGAGCCCGTCCCTGGCGAGCGACGGCCGCCCTGCGCGATCGTGCCGCCCTACGTCCTCGAGGCCATGGTCGCCTCCGGGGACCCCGACCTCGTGCAGCACGCGGAGGCGACGCTCGACCTCGACGCGCGGATCCGGCTCGGCCTACGCACTGCCGAGGCGAGGCCACGACGGAGCGCGGAGCCGGCGACCGAGCGGGTGGCACCGGGCACGTCCGCGGGCCCGGTCCGGGTGGTGCACGATGCCGAGCAGGGCACCAGCCTGCCCGGCGTCGTCGTCCGCTCCGAGGGGGAGCCACCCACCGGGGACCAGGCGGTGTCGGAGGCCTACGACGGGCTGGGGGCGACCTGGGAGCTGTGGGAGTCGGCCTACGACCGGAACTCCCTCGACGGGAAGGGCCTGCCGCTGCTGGCGAGCGTGCACTTCGGCCGCCACTACGACAATGCCTTCTGGGACGGCACCCAGATGGTGTTCGGTGACGGTGACGGCGTCATCTTCCTGCCGTTCACCCGCAGCCTCGACGTCATCGGCCACGAGCTCGCGCACGGGGTCACCCAGTACACCTCCGGCCTCAACTACCAGGGCCAGTCCGGTGCTCTGAACGAGTCGGTGTCCGACGTCTTCGGGGTGCTGGTCAAGCAGCGGCTCCTGGGCCAGGGTGCCGCGGAGGCCGACTGGCTCATCGGGGCGGAGCTGCTGGCGCCTGGCGTGCAGGGCGTCGCCTTGCGCTCGATGGCCGCGCCCGGCACCGCCTACGACGATCCCCGGCTGGGAACTGACCCCCAGCCCGCGCACTTCGACGACTACGTCGACACCACGAGCGACAACGGTGGGGTGCACATCAACTCCGGCATCCCCAACAAGGCGTTCCATGTCTTCGCCACGACCCTCGGCGGCGACGCGTGGGAGGTCGCCGGGCAGGTCTGGTACGACACGATCACCGGCGACATCAGGGCCGACTGCGACTTCGTGACGTTCGCGGGGCTCACCATCGCTGCAGCGACAGCTCGCTACGGGGCGGGCTCCTTCGAGGCCGCAGCCCTGCGCTCGGCGTGGGACGCGGTGGGAGTGCCGCACGGTCCCGACGGCGGCGGTGAGGTTCCCGTGCCCACCGGGGACGACAACTCCACCGGCGGCCCGGCGCCGATCCCTCCCGGCACCGAGGTCAGCGTGCGCCGCACCGGCGGCTTCGCCGGGCTCCGCCGTGAGCGCACGGTCGCCCTGGCCGAGCTGCCCGATGACGACGCCGAGTCCTGGCGCACGCTCCTCGACGGTGACCGCCTCGAGGTGCTGGCCCGGGAGTCCGCCGACGCCGCCCACCCCGACACCTTCTGCTACGGCGTGCGCTGTGCCGCACCACCGCTGGATGTCGAGATCCAGGAGCCCGAGCTCACGCCGGAGGTGCGGTCACTCTTCGAGCGCACCCTGAGCACCGGCGGGGCCGAGCAATGAGCGCCCAGCCGGCGGTGAGTGGACACCGGGCAGTGCGGTGGCACCGAGCACTCGCGGCCCCCGCGCGGCATACGATCCGGTGGTGACCGATCCACGGGACCTCGTGCGAGCCGACGTCGACGAGCTGGCCACGGTCACCACCCGCTGGTCCGACAACGACATGTTCGGCCACCTCAACAACGCCGTCTACTTCGAGCTCTTCGACTCGGCCCTCAACGCCTGGATGATCCGCGAGGCCGGTGTCGAGGAGAGCACCGCCCAGGTCGTGGGCGTGGTCGCGGAGTCGAGCTGCCGGTTCTATGCCGAGGTGGCCTACCCGGGTGACCTCGAGGTCGGGGTCCGCGTCGAGCGGATCGGCACCCGCAGCGTGGTCTTCGAGCTCGGGCTGTTCGTCCCCGGCCGGGCCGAAGTCGCCGCGCACGGCCGGTGGGCGCAGGTCTACATCGACCGGGAGACCCGGCATCCGGCCCAGATCCCGGATGCCGTGCGCACGATGCTCGAGGGCGCGGTGACCACGCGTTCCGAGAAGGCCTGAAATCGGCCCGTGGGGGCCGGGTCGCGTATCGGGAGTCGTCAATGGGTGAGATTTGCCGGGGAAAGTGCCCGCACGGGCCTCTCCGGGGCATGTGCCGTCGTCCCTGACGGGTAGACTGGGACGGATTTCACGCCCAGGGCGTTTCTCGCCCTTGGGCGTGCGCCATGAGTCCCGCCGGCTGCACCGTGCGGGGCTCGCCGACGAAGGAGAACCGTGGCGGAGCAGCACCCCGACCAGAGTCCGGACCTGACCCCCGAGACCGACGCCACCGCGGCCGCACCCCGGCCGGTCGATCCTGACCTCGTCGACCCCGCGGTGCTTGAGGCACTGACCAACCCGGCCTACGACGCCGGCTCGATCACCGTGCTCGAGGGTCTCGAGGCGGTTCGCAAGCGTCCCGGCATGTACATCGGCTCCACCGGCGAGCGCGGCCTGCACCACCTCGTGTGGGAGATCGTCGACAACGCCGTCGACGAGGCCCTCGCCGGCTACGCCGACATCATCGACGTCACGCTCATGGAGGACGGCGGGGTGCGGGTCAAGGACAACGGGCGCGGCATCCCCACCGACATCCACCCGACCGAGGGCGTCAGCGCCGTCGAGCTCGTGCTCACCCAGCTGCACGCCGGCGGGAAGTTCGGTGGTGGCGGCTACAAGGTGTCCGGCGGCCTGCACGGCGTCGGCTCCTCCGTCGTCAACGCCCTGTCGAGCCGACTCGACGTGTGCGTGCGCCAGCAGGGCTTCGCCCACCGGATGTCCTTCGACCACGGGGTGGCCACCGGCCCGTTGGAGCGGATGGAGGAGACCGACCGCACCGGCACGACCATCACGTTCTGGGCCAGCGAGGACATCTTCGAGACCACCGTCTACGACTACGAGACGATCCGGGCGCGGTTCCAGCAGTACGCCTTCCTCAACAAGGGCCTCACGATCAACCTCGTCGACGAGCGGGTACCCGAGAGCACGGCGAGCGACGAGGTCGACCTCGATGGCGTCGATGCCGACATCGCACAGGTCGAGGACCACGAGGACGAGGGTCAGGGCGGCGGCGTCAAGCGCACGACCGCGCGCGCGGTGACCTACCGCTACGACAACGGCCTGGTCGACTACGTCAACCACATCAACACCTCGAAGCGGTCCGACCCCGTGCACCCGGACGTCATCGCGATCGAGGTCGAGGACGAGGCGCGCGCCCTCTCCCTCGAACTGGCGATGCAGTGGACCACCGCCTACAGCGAGTCGGTGCACACCTACGCCAACACGATCAACACCCACGAGGGCGGCACCCACGAGGAGGGTTTCCGCGCGGCGCTGACCAAGCTCGTCAACGACTTCGCGCGCAAGCAGAACCAGCTCAAGGACAAGGACGACAACCTCACCGGTGACGACGTCCGTGAGGGCCTCACCGCCGTCATCTCGGTCAAGCTCGGCGAGCCGCAGTTCGAGGGCCAGACCAAGACCAAGCTCGGCAACTCCGAGGTCAAGGGCTTCGTGCAGCGGGCGATGACCGAAGGCTTCGGCGGGTGGCTCGACAGCCACCCGAACGAGGGGCGCGAGATCGTGCGCAAGGCGGTCCAGGCCTCCGCCGCCCGGATGGCGGCCCGCAAGGCCCGCGAGGCGACCCGCAAGCGGGTGCTCGAGAGCGGCGGTCTTCCGGGCAAGCTGCGCGACTGCCAGGCCAAGGACCCGGCCGTCTCCGAGGTGTTCATCGTCGAGGGTGACTCGGCGGGTGGCTCCGCGGTGCGCGGGCGCAACCCCTACACCCAGGCGATCCTGCCGATCCGCGGCAAGATCCTCAACGTCGAGCGGGCCCGCCTCGACAAGGCCCTCGCCAATCAGGAGGTGCAGGCGCTCATCTCGGCGTTCGGCACCGGCATCGGCGAGGACTTCGACATCGAGAAGGCGCGCTACCACAAGATCGTGCTGATGGCCGATGCCGACGTCGACGGCATGCACATCCGCACCCTGCTGCTGACCCTGCTGTTCCGGTTCATGAAGCCGATGATCGAGGCCGGCTACGTCTACCTCGCGCAGCCTCCGCTCTACCGCCTGAAGTGGAGCAACGCGCCGCACGAGTTCGCGTTCACCGACCGCGAGCGCGACGCGCTGACCGCCGAGGGGCAGAGCAAGGGTCGGCGCCTGCCCAAGGACAACCCGATCCAGCGTTACAAGGGTCTGGGCGAGATGGACTACCAGGAGCTGTGGGAGACGACGATGAACCCCGACTCCCGCGTGCTGCTCCAGGTCACCCTCGACGACGCGGCGGCAGCCGACGAGATCTTCTCGATCCTCATGGGCGAGGACGTCGAGTCGCGCCGCTCGTTCATCCAGCGCAACGCCCGCGACGTCCGCTTCCTCGACATCTGATGCGGATGCCGTCCACTCACGTCGGGACCCTCAGTTCCGCTCCGCGCGTCTCCGCAGATGCGGGATGCCGGGGCGTCCATCCGCACTCCCTCGCTGGCGCTCGGTCGCGCGCCCACGCAGAGCGTGGGACCCGCCGCCAGACCCAGCCAGCCCCGGCATCCCGATCTGCTGCGTCGCGCTCGTAGGCGACGCACCTTCTCTACGACCTCCTGAAGAACCGCTAGGCAAGGACTTCCATGACTGAGCAGCCGCCGATCGAGACGGACCGCACCGAGCCGATCGACCTCAACACCGAGATGCAGCGGTCGTACATCGAGTACGCCATGAGCGTCATCGTCAGCCGGGCGCTGCCCGACGTGCGCGACGGGTTGAAGCCGGTGCACCGCCGGGTGCTCTACGCCATGTACGACGGTGGCTACCGGCCCGACCGCGGCTTCAACAAGTGCAGCCGCGTCGTCGGCGACGTCATGGGGCAGTACCACCCGCACGGTGACACCGCGATCTACGACGCCCTCGTGCGACTCGTCCAGGACTGGAGCCTGCGCTACCCGCTCGTGCAGGGCCAGGGCAACTTCGGCTCCCCCGGTGACGACCCGGCGGCCGCGCCCCGGTACACCGAGTGCCGGATGGCGCCGCTGTCGATGGAGATGGTGCGCGACATCGACGAGGAGACCGTCGACTTCAAGCCCAACTACGACGGCAAGACCCTCGAGCCCGAGGTGCTGCCGAGCCGCTTCCCGAACCTGCTCGTCAACGGCAGCGCCGGCATTGCGGTGGGCATGGCCACCCAGATCCCGCCGCACAACCTGCGCGAGGTCGCCGCGGCGGCCCAGTGGGTGCTCGCCCACCCTCAGGCCACCCGCGAGGAGATGCTCCAGGCCGTCATGGCCGAGATCAAGGGCCCCGACTTCCCGACGGGTGCGCTCATCATGGGTACCCGGGGCATCGAGGACGCCTACCGCACCGGCCGCGGCTCGGTCATCATGCGGGCGGTCGTCGAGGTCGAGGAGATCCAGGGGCGGCAGTGCCTCGTCGTCACCGAGCTGCCCTACCAGGTCAACCCCGACAGCCTCGCCCAGAAGATCGCCGAGCACGTCAAGGACGGCCGCCTCCACGGTATCGCCGACATCCGCGACGAGACCTCCGGTCGCACCGGTCAGCGCCTGGTCATCGTGCTCAAGCGCGATGCCGTGGCCAAGGTCGTGCTCAACAACCTCTTCAAGCACACCCAGCTGCAGACCAACTTCGGCGCCAACATGCTCGCCCTCGTCGACGGCGTCCCGCGCACCCTGCCCGTCGACGCGTTCATCCGGCACTGGGTCGACCACCAGATCGACGTGATCCAGCGGCGCACGGCATACCGGCTCCGCAAGGCCGAGGAGCGCATCCACATCCTGCGCGGCCTGCTCAAGGCGCTCGACGCGCTCGACGAGGTCATCGCCCTGATCCGTCGGTCCCCCGACGTCGAGACGGCCCGCACCGGGCTGATGGAGCTGCTCGAGATCGACGAGCTTCAGGCTCAGGCGATCCTCGACATGCAGCTGCGCCGGCTCGCTGCGCTGGAGCGCCAGAAGATCATCGACGACCACGACGAGCTGGCCGCGAAGATCGAGGACCTCACCGACATCCTCGCCAAGCCCGGGCGCCAGCGCGACATCGTCGCCGAGGAGCTCGAGGAGATCGTCCACCGCTACGGGGACGAACGCCGGACGAAGATCATGCCCTTCGACGGCGACATGTCGATGGAGGACCTCATCCCCGAGGAGGACGTGGTCGTCACGATCACCCGCGGCGGCTACGCCAAGCGCACCCGGGTCGACGCCTACCGCTCGCAGCGGCGGGGTGGCAAGGGCGTGCGCGGTGCGGCGCTGCGCGGTGAGGACATGGTCGACCACTTCTTCACGACGACCTCGCACCACTGGCTGCTCTTCTTCACCAACCTCGGTCGGGTCTACCGGGCGAAGGCCTACGAGCTGCCGGATGCCGGCCGCGACTCCAAGGGCCAGCACGTCGCCAACGTCATGGCGTTCCAGCCCGGTGAGCAGATCGCCCAGGTGCTGGCGGTGCGCGACTACGACAGCGCGGCCTACCTCGTGCTCGCGACCCGGGCCGGGCTCGTGAAGAAGACCCGCCTCGAGGAGTACGACAGCCCCCGCAGCGGCGGACTCATCGCGGTCAACCTCCGCGATGGTGACGAGCTCGTCGGGGCCGCTCTCGCCGAGTCGGTCGACGACCTGCTGCTCGTCTCGCGCAAGGGGCAGTCGGTGCGGTTCCACGCCGACGACGCCACGCTGCGCCCGATGGGCCGTGCGACCTCCGGCGTGACCGGCATGAAGTTCCGCGACGGCGACTCGCTGCTGGCGATGTCGGTCGTGGCCGAGGGCAGCGAGCCCGACGTGTTCGTCGTGTTCGAGTCGGGACTGGCCAAGCGCTCCAACCTCTCGGAGTGGAACGTCAAGGGCCGGGCGATCCTCGGGGTGGCCGTGGCCAAGCTGTCCGACAAGGGCGGTGACCTCGTCGGCGCGCTGACCGTCGACGAGGACGACGAGGTGCTCGTGATCTTCGAGAAGGGCAACATCGTGCGCTCCCGGGTCGACGAGGTGCGCCTCACCGGTCGCAACACGATGGGGGTCCAGTTCGCCAAGCCCGGGAAGAACGACGCCATCGTCGCCGTCGCGCGCAACCCCGAGCGAGAGGTCGAGGAGGCCGTCGAAGCGGCCGAGGCCGCCATCGAGGGCGAGGATGCAGAGGCCATCTCGACCTCCGACGACACGTCCGGTGATGGAACCGGTGTCGCAGATCTGCCCTCGGATGCCGTACCGTCGGTGGTCGAGGACGAGACCTCAGGAGGACTCGAGTGAGCACGGCTGACGACGGGGGGGTGCCGCCTGGGTCGAGCGCGCCCGGCTCGCCGTCGCCTCGCCGCGCCACCTCGGGGACCACGGCTCCGTCGAGCCGGAACGACAAGCCGGCGGACAAGGGCCCTCTGCGTCGGGTGTCCCCGATGCGCGACACCGTGGAGCCGTCGTCCTCCAGCGCACCGACCGCTCCTGTCCCGGTGACGCGCCGCCCGGACGCTGCGGGGTCCGGGGGCTCCGGTCCTGACGCGGGTTCCTCGGCGGCCCGCCCCGCGTCCGAGCCCGGCTCGCAGAACGGTCGCTCCGGCGGCGGTGCGGGCAGCTCAGCCGGGGGCAACGCAGCCGTGGGCAACGCCGCGGCCACCCAGCCGGTTCGTCCTGTCGCACCCCGACCGGGCGCCCAACCGCAGACCCAACCGCAGGCGCAGGCCCAACCCCGCCCTGCCTCGGCGCGGCGGGTGCGCCTCACCGTCTCGCGGGTCGACCCCTGGTCGGCGATGAAGATCTCGTTCCTGCTCTCGGTGGCCCTGGGCATCGCGGGCGTCGTCATGGTCTCGGTGCTGTGGACGATCCTCAACGGCATGGGCGTCTTCGACCAGGTCAACGGTGTCGTCGGGCAGATCGTCCAGGACAACGAGTCGCGCTTCGACGTGCTCGACTTCGTGGGGTTCCGCCGGGTCGTGTCCCTCTCGATCGTCATCGGCGTCATCGACGTGATCCTCGTGACCGCCATCGCCACGCTCGGGGCGTTCCTCTACAACGTCTCCAGCGCGCTCGTCGGCGGACTCCAGCTCACCCTGACCGACGACTGAGCCGCCCCTCGCCGGGCCGGGTGTCGACCCGCTGCCCACCCCGACCCCGCCCGGTGCTGCACGAAACTCTGCTAGCAGAGGCTCGTGCTCGATCCACAGGGTGCACCGTGTGGTCCGCGCACCAGCGTCTGCTGAGTGGCCCGACCGCGGGGCTTTCGGGGGTGTCCCGGGGCGGCGGTCTCGTTTTGAGTGAGAGCGCCGCCGTGGGGTACTCTCGTGCACCGTGCCTCCCTCTCGTGGGAGGTGCAACCGATCCGGTGACGGGCCTATAGCTCAGACGGTTAGAGCGCTTCCCTGATAAGGAAGAGGCCACAGGTTCAAGTCCTGTTAGGCCCACCATCCGATCCCTCTCCCCCAGGTGGTGACTCCGGTGAAGAAGTTCCTCGTCCTCGTCGCGACGGCCGTCGGCGCAGTGGCCCTGTCGCGGCAGATCAAGTCCAAGCAGGCCGAGAACCGGCTGTGGGCGGAGGCCACGGACAACCCCACGGACTGAGATCTGGATGCCGCGTGCCCGCCCTGGTGGGTGGGCTCGGCACCGAGGGGCCATGGCGCAATTGGTAGCGCACCTGCTTTGCAAGCAGGGGGTTAGGGGTTCGAGTCCCCTTGGCTCCACCGCAGGTCAGAGGCCCTTTCCGCTCGTCGGGAGGGGCCTCTGTCGCGTCCGTACCCCAGAGAAGTACTGCAGTAGGGCGTCGTGGGTCCCACAGGTTATGGAACCCAACGTGAGCGGAACTGTCGGACGAGAGATTGGTGCGCAGCTTGAGCAGAGGGGGGCGCAAGTTGCGCGCGCTACGTGCTTCGGCGCTAATGAACTCACCAACGCAGGGCAACGTCCGAAATCGGTGTGTATGCAACCTCTCCCGCTGTGCTGGGGCTACGCCCCTTGGCCGACCTCGATGGCCCCGCACCGGCGGTTTGGGAACTAGCCACCGTGAGAGGCTGAGGAAGAAGATGAGGAAGAAGATGAGGAGGACGACGTGGATCAGAAGGACGAGCCCGGGATAGGGACGACGAGCCAGCTAAGGCGACCGCTCGGACATCTCCTCTGTCCCTCACAACCTAGTCCTGGTTCGAGCGCGCCGCCAGGAGTCCGGGCCGGTCGGCTTCGAGCAGATCCGGTCGGACAATCAGGCCAACCGGGAGGTCGTACGGACGACTCGCCGTGTTGACTGCCCTACTCAAAGGCACTGTGGTCAGCTACCCTTCACTCACGAGCAGCACTCAATATCCAATGAAGGGTGTACGCCGGTGAAGGGGACAGTGCAACTCTCGTCGAAGCTGTCGCCCCTTATGCGTGCCGCCTTCGCGTCCATCCCGGAACTTGAAGTTGCAACGGGACCCGAGGAGTTTGTCGAGCTGGCCGGCTTCCGCCAGCCAATCCGCATACTCCCCAAATCCTCAGGACTCGGATCCACTCTGACACGGGACTGGCCACTTGTCCCCCCCGACACGACAGGGATCGTGGTGGCGCGAAGTCTGACCGCAGCTGAGAGAACGAGCATCGAAGACGCCGGACTTTCATGGTGTGATTCCCGTGGGGCGATCCATCTGGTTTGGCCCGGCGTCTACTTCCACGTTGACCGCGCGCGCCGTACGCCGGCGCAGACAGGCCGACAGTCCCTTCCCGGGGTCGGCCTCGCAAGCATCCGTGGCGTTCAAACCATGCTCGCTGAACCGGGCGCCCCTTGGACTGTCGCTCACCTCGCAAAAGCGGCGGCCTTGTCGACCGGCCAAGCCCACAACATCCTGAAGATTTTGGACGCCAGCCGGCTATTGCGGACGGAGGGGCGCGGGCCCCAGCAACGCCGATACCTTCGGGATCGCGATGAGACGCTGGAGTGGTTGGCTGACATCGAACGCAGTCGACGTAGGCCAAAGTCAGCCGCGAGCTACATCTACGCTCGGACGTTCGAGGACCTGATTGATCGGTTCGCCCACCGAGCGGAAGGCGTGAGTCTGTCGTACGCCCTCACCGCGGGCTCTGGAGCGATTGCTCTTGGTCACCTTGTACTGACGAATCCCATCGTCCTGCAAGTCCGCATTGGTCACATCGACCCCCTACATGCTCTAGACCTAATGGGACTCGAACAACTGGAAGCAGATGAGGCGGGGCGAGGTATGAACCTCGACCTTTGGGCCGATGCAGGGGAGCTCGGCACCTTCTCCGCCGAGACCATTCACGGACGAGCTGTCCCGGTGCGCGTCGCCCCCCGAGTCCGCGTCTGGCTTGACATGATCCGTCTTGGCGGCCGCGATGCCGACGCGGCGGCCCTGTTCAAGGAGCAAGCACTTTGACCGAGCCGGATGGCCAGCACCAAGCTCAATACGATTCCGCTTCAGCCGACCTGATCCTGGCCCACGCGGCCGAGATCATCCGGGCGACAGGCTTCGCAGCCGAGCACATCGTGGTCATTGGTGGACTCGTGCCGAGCCTGCTAGTTCCAGTGCTAGACGCAGGCGTCGAGCCACACATCGGGACCGCCGACGTAGACCTGTGCCTCAGCCTCGCACTGATCGAAGGTGACACGGGCACCTACGACCGCATTGAGACGGTCCTCAAGCGGTTGGGCTTTGTGGAGGGCGACGCGACGTTTCGATGGGTGCGCCGCGAGGGGATGCCAATGACCGTCGAGTTCTTCTGTCCCTCAGGTCCCGGTCGACCCGCTGGCCGGATGTGGCGTCCGAAGGCATCGGACAACCCCACGGGAAAACAGAACCTAGGTGGGAACCTGTCGGCACTCTCGCTCTCGGCCGGCGAATCTTGACCAACGATGTGGAGACGATCTCGCGGGAAGTGGACCTGCCCCAAGGAAAGGGGCGCGTTTCGATCACTCTCCGAGTGACGGGGTCCGTCGCCTTCATCGTCGCCAAGGTCCGGGCTCTGTTTGAACGGGACAAACCGAAGGACGCCTACGACATAGTCTGGATGATCGAAAGCTGGCCGGGGGGACCAGCGGAGGCCGCTCAGGCGTTTGCCGCGAGGGAGGCATATACGGCGGCTGAAGTTGGCGCGGCGCTGGCAGACCTGCGCACCGCCTTCTCGACGCGCGACAGCATCGGCCCGCGCAGTTATGCACGCTTCCTGGCAGGCGCGCCCGACGAGGAGGCAATCCTCGAACGACGTGCGGTTGGCGCGATCAGCGAGTTCCTAGAGTCCCTGCCGGTCGAGTGACCCGGCGCATTCCAGATCTACGTCGTCACAGTCTGGCGCGCCCGCGACACCGTGAACCGAAGCGGCTCAGGCCTCCGTTCGCCTCGGGACGCGCGCTGTCCGACAACGCGTCTTACCGCGACACGCGCGAGGCGGTCAGGCCCCCCTCTGGCGACGGCAGAGTCTCCCAGCTGTCGGGGTTAGCCGGGCCGGCGGCCAGGATCCCGACAGCTCGCCGCCGAGGCGCGTTTGTGCATCCCGAGTCGACGTTGAGGAGACCTGCGAGTGGACCTCCATCGTGAGCGCGATACGGCTGCGGCGGAGGACAGCCATCGCCACCCGCGGGTGGGCCCCAAGCGCAAGGAGGAGGCCCGCTCAGGTCCGCCGCATTGCGTGGACCGGCGTGACTGGGCGTCCGGAGTACGATGCCCACTGTGTCGGAGGGAAACTGGCAACCGATCACCCGCGCGGAAGCGGTTGAGTTGGGTTGGCACGACGCCGATGACGGCTGCGGAACCGTGACGCGCGCGTGGGATGAGTGGTACTTCAACGACCGAGACCAGCGGTCTTGGATGCACCTGACGTTGAGCTCCGTGCAAGCCAGGTACGACGACGAGTGGAGCAAGATTCAACGCGAACCTGGCGACGCAGATGGACCTGATCCCGTCGAAGTATTGGTTGCTCGGTACGTGGGGTCTCGCACCTCATGAACACGAGTGGATGACACTCGCATCGACGATCCGCGACGCGGTGTCCGCGTATGAGATCTACATGTCTAAGGCGGTTGATGAAGTCCTTCGACACCACCGGAAGGTGCGGAAGGGTTCCGACCGGACGCTTGGATGGTCCCACCTCCGCCGGTGGTGCGAGGTGCTGGGCGTGAATCCCTCCCCCGGAGGCGTGCTGGAGCTCACGGAACTCCGCAACGTCTTGACTCACCAGCGTGGAGAACTGCGTACGGCCGCGGATCGGGAAAAGTTCGCGGACAAGCAAGGCATCTGGGGCGAAGCCATCGCGCACCTGACGGGGGACCGAGTGACGGGCTACCTTGATGAGCTTGGAGATGCAACACGAGCGGCCGATCCAGTCTTCTGGGCCTACTCCTGGGAGGTGCTCGGCTGCCGAAGACGAGCGGCAACCCTTCTCGGGCCCCAAGCGGTCGATAGATGGCCACCAAGTGGATCTACCTTCACCCGCGGCGTCGCACCCGCTGCGAGTCGGTGTCAAGTGCTCGAATGTACCCATGACGGTAAACGTATGGCCCGCTCTTCTAGACCGCCTCGACACTGGTGATGCCCCGCGTAGCGACCCCCAGTCCATCGCCGGAACCTGCCAGCGGGAAGTCGGATGCTCCGAGACGGAATTGCGGGAGGTTCTGATGATCCCACCGATCCC
>CAVSRM010000011.1:0-211109 GCA_963730365.1 uncultured Actinomycetota bacterium
ACTGCCGCCGACATCGTAGCCCGGGACGCCGCCGGCTGCTCACCGACGCGGCGGGCCTCCCCTCTGCGAGCGGGCAGCGGGCCCTGACACTCCCCGGTGGGAGCCGGTATTCGGAGGATGCCGGGTGGATCTGGGAGGCTGGGCGGATGGAGCTACGCAAGGCGGTGCCACTCATCGGTCTGGGGGCTCTGCTCATCCTGGACGCCGTCCTGATCTTCTGGGCGTTCCGCCCGACGCCGGCCCCGGAGGTCGAGCCCTCGCCGGCGGTGTCGGTGTCCGCGTCGGACGCCGCCTCACCCTCCGCGAGCCCGTCCGAGTCGCCGTCCCAGTCGGAGGCGCCGTCCGCTCTCGAGCCGGCTCCCCTCACGAGGTTCGTCGCACCGGTGTCCGACTCGGCCGCCTGGGTGGTCGACTCCGGCACCTGCGACGAGGTCGGAGCAGTGTGGTCCACCGACGACTCCGGCGACACGTGGTCGGTGCAGGACGGCCCTGGGCTCGTCAGCAGGGCTCGCCCGGAGTCCGCCGACACCGGGTTCGTCACCGGCGGCGGCGACGGTTGTGAGCTGACGCTATGGGGGACCGGCGACGGTGGCGCGTCCTGGGGCGATCCCGCGTCGGCCGCCAACGCGTGGTCGCGGGTGCCGGACGACGCGACCACGGTGCACATCCCGAGCGACGAGGTCGTCGCCCCGTGCCCCGACGAGGCCGACGTCGTCGACTTCAGCATCGTCAGCGGTGACCGGGCCGATGCGCTGTGCGCCGACGGGACGGCCCGCCGGACGACGGACGGTGGCGACACGTGGTCCACCGTCTTCACGGACGAGGCGGGGCTCTCGATGACCGTGCTCGCGGACGGCTCGGGCGTGCTGCTCCGCGCAGACGACGGGTGCGACGGGGTGGTCGCGGTCCCGCTCACCGACGGTGAGCCCGACGGTGACGGGTCCTGCGTCGAGGGAGATGCCGAGGCGGGCAAGAACTCGGTCGCCGGATCGGGCGAGGCCTGGTGGCTGGTCCTCGGCGACGAGGTCTTCCGGGCCAGCGAGACCGGCGGTCCCTGGGAGCCCACCGGGGCAGCGCTCAGCGGCTGAGGACGAGGATGGGCGCGTGATCGTCATCTCCGCCAACGTCAACGGCATCCGAGCCGCTGCGCGCCGAGGTGGGGTGCAGTGGCTCGCCGACGCGAACGCCGACGTCATCACCCTGCAGGAGGTCCGCGCCGACGACACCCAGCTCGCAGCTGGCGCTGGAAGGCACCGCCCTCTCGGGGTGGCACGTGTCCCACGTCCCGGGTGCGGTGAAGGGACGTGCCGGTGTCGCGGTGCTCTCGCGGGCCGCACCCCGGGCGGTGGCGACCGGTGTCGACGCGGAGTTCGTGGGCACCGGCAGGTGGGTCGAGGTCGACGTGCCCGTGGGCAGCGGGCCGGACACCGTCACCGTCGCCTCGGCCTACGTGCACACGGGCCAGGCCGGCACCGACGAGGCAGGCCGAGAAGGAGAGGTTCCTCGAGGCCATCGGCGAACGCATGTCCCGCTGGGCCGAGGAAGGACGGAAGGCCGTGGTGACCGGTGACCTCAACGTCGCGCACACCGCCGAGGACCTGAAGAACTGGAAGGGCAACCGTGGCAAGGCGGGCTTCCTGCCGCAGGAGCAGGCCCACCTGGATGCCTGGGTGGGCGAGCACGGGTTCGTCGACGTCACCCGGGCGCTGCACGGGCCGGGTCCGGGCCCCTACACGTGGTGGTCCTGGCGCGGGAAGGCCTTCGACAACGACTCCGGCTGGCGGATCGACTACCAGTTCGCCTCGCGCCCTCTCGGGGAGCTGGCGGCGCGGGCCGAGATCGGCAGGGCCCCGGCATACGACCAGCGGTGGAGTGACCACGCGCCGGTCAGCGTCACCTACGACCTCTGACCCGTGCCGCACGAAGTTCTGCTAGCAGAACTTGGTGCCCGAACCACAGGGTGGACTGTGGGGTCCTGGCGCGAACCTCTGCTAGCAGAGGTTCGTTCGGGGGGCCGGGAATCAGGAGTCGCGGTGCGCGGAGGCGCCGGCGGTGGCGACGAAGCACTGAGGCGCTCGCCACCCCCGCGCCGCGAAGGCCGTGTGCACGGCGTCCTGGGCGGCGTCCACCTGGTCGGTGGGGACGAGCGCGATACTCGACCCCCCGAAGCCGCCACCGGTCATCCGGGCGCCCAGGGCCCCGGCCGAGCGGGCGGCCTCGACCGAGGTGTCGAGCTCTGGGCAGCTGACCTCGTAGTCGTCCCGCAGCGAGGCGTGCGAGGCGTCGAACAGCCGACCGACCTCGCCAAGGTCACCCGCACGTAGGGCCTCGACGGCCGATCGTACCCGCGCGATCTCGGTGACCACGTGACGGGCCCGCCGACGGAGCACGTCGTCGGAGAGCCGCGCCAGCGAGGCCGCGAGGTGCTCGAGATCGACGTCGCGCAGCGAGCCCACGCCGAGCTCGGCGGCGGCCCGCTCGCACGATTCGCGCCTCTGGCCATACTGCCCGTCGTTGAGCGAGTGCTCCGCTCTCGTGTCGGTGACGAGCAGCCCCAGCCCGGCCGCGGAGAGGTCGAAGGGCACGTGGTCGGTCTCGCCGCTGCGGCAGTCCAGGAGCAGCGCGTGTCCCTCGCGGCAGAGCAGCGCCGCCGACTGGTCCATGCCTCCCGTCGGCGCACCCGCGATGTCGTTCTCGGCGCGCACGCACGCCCCGGCCAGCCGGGCCCGCCCCGCGTCGTCGGTGAGCAGGTCCAACCCGAAGAGGTCGCTGGCGGCCGCGCCCACCGAGCACTCCAGGGCCGCCGAGCTGGACAGCCCCGCGCCCACGGGCACCGTGCTGTCGACGGTGACGTCGAGCCCGCGGACCGCATGGCCGTCCCGGTCCAGCGCCCACAGGACACCGGCGACGTATGCCGCCCAGTTGCCCGGCCGCTGCCGGTCCACCTCGTCGACGAGTACCTCGACGGTGGCGCCGGTCTGCACCGAGTGCACGCGCAGGAGACGGTCCGACCGCGGCGAACAGGCGGCATACGTGCGCTGGGGGAGGGCGATCGGCAGGACCAGTCCGTCGTTGTAGTCGGTGTGTTCACCGATGAGGTTCACCCGCCCCGGAGCCGACCAGACACCCTCGGGGGGAGAGCCGAAGACGTCGATGTGGCTCTGCTCCGCCGTGCTCATGCGGATGAGTCTATGAGGGCGTCCCCTGACACAATGGCGACATGTCCACCGAGCCCACCTCCGCTGCCGCACGCCCTCGCATCCTCTCGGGGATGCAGCCGACGAGTGACTCCCTGCACCTGGGCAACTACCTCGGGGCGCTGGTCAACTGGGTGGGGCTCCAGGAGGAGTTCGAGACCTACTACTTCGTCGCCGACCTGCACGCTCTGACGGTGCCGACCGACCCCGAGGTGCTGCGCCACCGCAGTCGGGTCACGGCGGCCCAGTTCATCGCCGGTGGAGTCGACCCGAGCACCTCGGCGATCTTCTGCCAGAGCCACGTGCCCCAGCACCCCGAGCTGGGCTGGGTCCTGGCCTGCCAGACGGCGATGGGCGAGATGAGCCGGATGACGCAGTACAAGGACAAGACGGCGAAGGGGCAGAACGCCAACGTCGGCCTGTTCACCTATCCGGTGCTCATGGCCGCGGACATCCTCATGTACGACGCCGCCTTCGTGCCGGTGGGCGAGGACCAGCGCCAGCACCTCGAGATCACCCGTGACCTCGCCGAGCGGGTGAACACCCGGTTCGGGGAGGTCCTCACGGTGCCCGAGCCCTACATCCTCAAGGAGTCCGCCAAGATCATGGACCTCCAGGACCCGACGTCGAAGATGAGCAAGACCTCCTCTACCGAGAAAGGGCTGCTCGAGCTGATGGACGAGCCGCAGCGGCTCGCCAAGAAGATCCGCTCGGCGGTCACCGACACCGACGCGGAGGTGCGCTACGACCCGGAGCTCAAGCCCGGTGTCTCCAACCTCCTCGTCATCCACTCGGTCATGTCGGGCACGCGGGTGGAGGACCTCGAGCGTGAGTTCCTGGGTCGCGGCTACGGAGACCTCAAGAAGGCCGTGTCCGAGGTGGTCGTGGAGGCGGTGACTCCCTTCCGGGAGCGGATGACCGAGCTGCTCGACGACCCGGCCGAGCTGGACCGCATCCTGGCCGACGGTGCCGATCGGGCGTCGGTCGTGGCGATCGCGACGATGAGCCGGGTGCGGGAGGCTGTCGGGCTGCTCCCGACCGCGCGGTAGGGTCCCGCACCATGCCGACCTACGGAGTCGCCGTCACGATCCCCGAACCGTGGGGCCCCCATCTGCAGAAGTCGAGGGAGGCCTTCGGCGACACCATGGCGCCGGCCATCCCTCCGCACGTCACGCTCCTGCCGCCCACCGTCGTCGAGGCAGACGTCATGGACGACTTCACGGTTCACCTCGAGCGGGTCGCCCAACGGGCCGAGCCCTTCCGGATGGTGCTCTCGGGCACCGGAACGTTCCGCCCCGTCTCGCCGGTGGTCTTCGTGCAGGTGTCGAGAGGCATCTCGGCATGCGAAGGGCTGGAGCGCGACGTGAGGGGTGGCCCGGTCGGACGCGAGCTGGAGTTCCCTTACCACCCCCACGTCACGGTGGCCCACCACCTCACGGAGGAGGAGATGGACGAGGCCTTCGACGCGCTCGCCGACTTCCGGTGTGCCTTCGACGTCACCGACATCGAGCTCTACCACCACGACAGCGACTGGGTGTGGCGCGTGCTCCGCTCCTTCCCTCTCGGCTGACACCGCCGGCACCGGGTCCCGCCGGGCGGTGGTCAGGAGGTCAGGCAGTGCGCTCGAGGGAGGCGTAGTAGTCGGCGCTGAAGGCCTCGTCGAGTCCGCTCTCGGGAACCCCTCCGTCATGGAAGGGGTCGTCGACATCCTCGAGGCTGGCCGCCCCACTCGTTGAGCCTCGCCCCTGGAAGCGGGGGAGCGGCTAGCCTCGCGACCCATGAGCAGCATTCCGGGGTTCTGGGCCGTCGTACCGGCCGGTGGAGCCGGGACGCGGCTGTGGCCGCTCAGCCGCGCGGGTCACCCCAAGTTCCTCCTCGACCTCACCGGTGGTGGACGCTCGCTGCTCCAGGCCACCGTCGACCGTCTCTTCCCGCTCACCGCCGAACGGATCGTCGTCGTGACCGGCGCGCGCCACGCCGCGGCCGTCCGGGAGCAGCTGCCAGAGCTCGGTGCCGACGCCGTCCTTGCCGAGCCGTCGCCCCGGGACTCGATGGCCGCCATCGCGCTGGCCGCGGCAGTGGTCGAGCGGCGGGATCCGGATGCCGTGGTCGGCTCCTTCGCCGCCGACCACGTGATCCCCGATGGGGCCGCCTTCGCCGACGTCATCAGCGAGGCGGTGGAGGTCGCGGCCGCGGGGCACCTCGTGACGATCGGCATCGAACCGACCTCTCCGGCCACGGGCTTCGGCTACATCCGTACCGGCAAGGCGCTGCCGGACGCGCGCACCGCCCTCCGGGTCCGCGAGTTCGTCGAGAAGCCCGATGCCGAACATGCGACCCGATACCTGGCGTCGGGTGAGTACCGCTGGAACGCCGGGATGTTCGTCGTCCGGGCAACGAGGCTGCTCGACCTGCTGGCGACCTGGCACCCCGACCTTGCCCTGGGCGTTCGGGAGATCGCCGAGGCACCCCACCGGCTCGAGGAGATCTGGCCCCACCTCACCAGGATCGCCATCGACCATGCGGTCGCCGAGCCCGCTGCCGACGCCGGGTACGTGGTGGTGGTTCCTGCCCCGTTCGCGTGGGACGACGTCGGGGACTTCGCCAGCCTCTCGACGCTGCTGCCCGGTGACGACGACCTGGCGGTCGTGGGGGACCGCCACGACGTCTCCGTGCATGACGCGAGCGGGCTCGTCATCTCCGCCGGTGGGCGCCAGGTGGCAGTCGTCGGGATCGAGGACGTGGTGGTGGTCGACACCCCGGATGCACTTCTCGTGACCACCCGCTCCCGTGCCCAGGAGGTCAAGTCAGTGGTCGACGCCCTCCGTGCCTCAGGTCGCGACGACCTTCTGTGATGCCGGGGACCCGTCATGGCTCAGGTGCACCGACTGTCGCGTCGTGAGGCCCGGCGCATCGCGGTCCGCGCCCAGCTGCTCGGAGCCTCCCGACCCACCGACGTCGCGACGCTGGTGGGCCACCTCGGGGTCGTCCAGGTCGACCTGACCGCCGCCGTGGCCCCGAGCGCCGACCTCGTGTGCTGGAGCCGGCTGGGGCGGCGCTACCGAGCGAGCGACCTGGACTCCGCCCTGGCGTCGATGAGCATCGTCGAGATCGGAGGTTACCTGCGCCCCGCCGCCGATGTCGCCCTCTTCCGCGCCGAGATGGCCGCCTGGCGCCGACCCCGGGCAGCCGAGGACTGGAGGGAGCAGGTGCGGCGCTGGGTGGAGGCCAACCGTGCCTGTCGCGACGACATCCTCCAGCGTCTGAGGTCGGAGGGGCCGTTGCGTGCCGTCGACCTGCCCGACACCTGCGCGGTCCCGTGGAGATCCAGTGGCTGGTCGAGCGGCCGCAACGTCACGAAGATGC
The DNA here is from genome assembly GCA_963730365.1 of uncultured Actinomycetota bacterium. GTDB lineage: Bacteria > Actinomycetota > Actinomycetes > Actinomycetales > Dermatophilaceae > Fodinibacter. Next base: position 6,564 of record CAVSRM010000011.1, read on the forward strand.
TCGACGCCCTCGAGCGGCGCGGGGAGGTGGCGGTGCTCTCGCGCGATGGTGGCGCTCGGCTGTGGGACCTCGCCGAGCGCGTCTATCCAGACACCCCCGTCGTCCCGGAGGAGGAGGCCATCGCCGAGCGGGACCGTCGCCGGGTGGTGGCGCTGGGCATCGCCCGGAGCCGGATGCCGGTCCAGCCCGGTGAGCCGCTCGGCGTCGGTGCCGCGGGCGAGCCGGCCGTCATCGAGGGGGTGAGGGGCGACTGGCGGGTGGACCCGGCACAGCTCGGGCGACCGTTCCGTGGCCGCACCGCGCTGCTCTCTCCGCTGGACAGGCTGGTCGTCGACCGCCGGCGGATGGAGGAGGTCTTCGACTTCGACTACCAGCTCGAGATGTACAAGCCGGCGGCCAGCCGGCGGTGGGGCTACTACGCACTCCCGATCCTCCACGGCGACCGACTCGTCGGGAAGTTCGACGCGGCTGCGGACCACCCGGCCGGAGTGCTGCGGGTCGCCGCGGTCCATGAGGACCGCGCCCTGACGCCGGCCGCGCGCCACGCGATCGACGGCGAGATCCGTTCGCTGGCAACACTCCTCGAGCTGGACGTCCTGAAGGCCTGACCGGGCACTGGTCCTCAGGCGACGTCGCGCTCCCGGTATGCCGTGGCACCGGCCGCGATGAGGGCGATCGCGATCGCCGTGAGCACGAGGGCGGGAAGCGGCTCGAACTCGCCACCGGGAAGCTGGGACAGGTGCGCGAACGGCGAGAGGTCGATCGCCCACTGCGGGAGTCGCATCGTGCGCCCCAGCTCGCCCACGACGAAGGACACCACGAGCAGCCCCCAGGCGAGCGGCGCGAACCGGGGCGAGGAGCCGGCCAGGAGCGCGGCCACACCGACCACGAGCCATACGGCCGGAAGGGTGGCCACGCTGGCGCCGAGGGTGGCTGCGACACCTGGCGCCGCGTCGGAGGCGAGGGGCCCCACCAGGCCGACCGTGAGCCCGAGAACCGCCATGAGCGCCGTGGTGAGGACGATCGCGACACCGACGTGTGCGGCATACCACCGCAGCCGTGATGTGGGAGTGGTGAGCACGGCCTCGCCGAGCCCGCTCCGTTCGGCAGATACCAGCCGGAGCATGAGCGCGACACCGGCGCCCGCCACCGCAGCCGAGACGAAGGCTGTCTCGGTCGCGAGGAAGATGTCCTCGATCGTGCCGGCCGAGCCCCCGAGCTGGTCGAGCACCTCGCCCACGGCCGAGTTGGAGGTGAGCTCGCCGACCGAGCCGAGCAGCGAGCCTATCGCGACGCCGCCGACGGTCAGGCCCACGGTCCACCCGATGAACGTGCCGGTGGACAGGCGGGCCACCAGGCCGGTGGGCGTTGAGAGGAGCGCACCCGCGCGGGCCGGACCGCTGCGCTGCCGGATGAGCCCGGCGCCCAGATCACGACGCGCGAGGAGGGCCAGCGCGAGGCAACTCCCGACAGTCCAGACCGCGATACCGAGCACAACCACCCACAGCCGGTTCTCGCCGTAGGCCTCGACCCTCCCCGCCCACCCCAGGGGCGAGAGCCAACCGAGGGCGTGCGCCGCACCAGTGGACGAGTCACCCAGGGCGCGGAGCGCGTATGAGACGCCGAGGAACCCGAAGCACAGACCGCCGGCGCCACGAGCAGTGGACGCGACCTGCACGGCAACGGCGGCCACACCGACCATCGCGAGCCCGGCTGTGGCCCAAGCGATCCCGAAGGCGAGCGAACCGAGAGGATCCAGGCCGACCGCGGCGAGCCCGGCCGCAGAAAGCGTGGAGGCAGCGAGGACGGATGCCGTCGCGAGTGCCACCGCCGCAGCGAGCGGGGCCCACCGACCCACCACCGCCGCGCCCACCAGCTCCAGGCGCCCTTCGTCCTCCTCCGTGCGAGTGTGGCGGCGCACGACGACGAGCGCGAGCACCGACACGAAGAAGGCGCCCATCATCACCGTCTTGAACACGGCGAGGGCGTCGGCGGTGGGCGACGCGAGGGGGCCGTACATCGCGATGATCGCCGAGTTCTCGAGGATGCCGACCAAGCCCGTCGCGGCCGACTCGTCGTCGGGGTAGAGGGCGAGGGACGCCTGGGCCGAGCCGACGGCGAGCACGACGAGCCCCACGACGCTGGCCGGGACCAGGATGCGGTCGCGTCGCCACGCGAGCCGGAAGAGCTCGCCGGTGCCCGCAAGCCGGCTCATGCCGGAGCCTCCTGGTAGCGCGCGAGGAACAGCTCCTCGAGCGTGGGGGGCTGGCAGGTGAGGCCGGTGACGCCGAGCGACGAGAGCGTGCCGAGGATGTCGCCGAGGTGCTCGCCGTCGACGGTGCACCGCAGCTCGTTCCCATCGAGCACGACGTCGTGGATGCCCGGCCACCTGGTCACCTCCTCGGTGCTCGTCACCACGCTGAGCGAGGCGCGCAGCGTGGACCGAGTGAGCTGGCGCAGGTCGGCGAGGCTCCCGCTGTCGACGACCCGGCCGGCCCGCACGATGCTCACCCGGTCACAGGCACGCTCCACTTCGCTGAGGATGTGGCTGGAGAGCAGCACGGTGCGTCCCTCGTCGCGCAGGGCGCTCAGCTCGTCCTGGAACACCTCCTCCATGAGTGGGTCGAGTCCGGCGGTCGGCTCGTCGAGGACGAGCAACGGTGCGGGGCTGGCGAGTGCGGCCACGAGCGCGACCTTCTGCCGGTTGCCCGTCGAGTAGGCCTTGCCCTTCTTGGTCTCGTCGAGCTCGAACCGCTGGACGAGGTGCGCGCGTCTCGCGTCGTCGATGCCGCCGCGTAGCCTCCCGAGCAGGTCGATGACCTCGCCACCGGACAGGGTCGGCCAGATCACGACGTCGCCGGGCACGTAGGCGACCTGGCGGTGCAGGTCCGTCGCGTCCCGCCACGGGTCGAGACCGAGCACGCTGACGTCTCCCGCGTTCGCCCGCAGGAGTCCCAGCAGGATCCGGAGCGTCGTCGACTTGCCGGAGCCGTTGGGCCCGAGGAAGCCGTGGATCTCACCGCGGGCGATCCGTAGGTCCAAGCCGTCCAGGGCCACGGTGTGGCCGAACGTCTTGTGGAGCCCGGAGATGGTGACGGCATCGGTCATGAGCCCGACGGTACTCCCTGTTCACAAGTTTGTGAATGTTGTAATGTTTCCCTATGCCCTCCCCGCCGCCCGACGAGGCGTTCGTCGACGCCGTCGAGCACCTCGGCGCCGCACTGGGCGAGGCTGGAGTCGCCCGCCTGCCGGCGAGGGTGTTCGCGGCGTTGCTCAGCACCGACTCGGGCAGGCTCACCTCGGCTGAGCTCGCGGAACTGCTCGCGGTGAGCCCGGCCGCGGTGTCGGGCGCGGTGGGTTACCTCACCCAGGTCCGGATGATCCGCAGGGAGCGTGAGCGAGGGTCGCGCCGGGACGTCTACGTCGTCAAGGATGACGCGTGGCACGACGTGCTCATGCAGAAGGACCAGATCTACGCGCCCCTCCTCGGCGCGCTCGTCGACGCTCGCGCGGCGGTGGGCGAAGGCAGTCGGGCAGGGGAACGGCTCCAGCTGTCCGTGGAGTTCCTCGAGTTCATCCAGCGCGAGATGGACGACATCGCCGAGCGCTGGGAGCGCTACAAGGCGGATCGCGGCTGAGCCGGCCGAGGTGCTCGGCGCCGGCGTGATCGAGCCCCCGGCGGTCGAGGTGGTGACGCTCGCCGTTCCGTGCGCCGGCGACTCGACCGAATGCCGTGGGCAGGCGACTCGACTGGATCGCGTGAGTCACCGACTCGACCGGATGCCGTGAGGCGGCACACCCCGGACGCGCCGGACGTCGGCGCGTGGCCCGAGTACAGTGCGTTCTGATGAACGACGATGCCCTTCTCGCCGCCCTCGGAGAGTGCATCTCCTCCGTGTCACCTCAGCTCCTCGACATCCGGCGTGACCTGCATGCCAACCCGGAGCTGTCACGCGAGGAGAGCCGCACCACCGAGGTGATCGCGCGACACCTCGATGACGCCGACATCGGCGTCCGGCTCCTCCCCGGCACCGGGCTGCTGGCCGAGGTGGGAGCGAGCGACCCGACATACCGAGTGGCCCTGCGGGCAGACATGGACGCCCTTCCGGTCCGGGAGCGCACCGGCCTGGACTTCGCGTCGCGCACCCCGGGGGTCTGCCACGCCTGCGGCCACGACCTGCACGTGACGGCGCTGCTCGGAGCGATGCTCGGACTCAAGGGCGTCGAGGCTGCGCTGGCCGAGCGCGGCCTGGCGGTGCGGGGCATCTTCCAGGCCGCCGAGGAGGTCATCCCCGGGGGCGCCCACGAGGCCATCAGCGCCGGGGCCCTCGACGGGGTGGACTCCGCGTTCGCGCTGCACTGCGACCCCAGCATCGACGTAGGACAGGTCGGCCTCCGTGAGGGGTCGCTCACCGCCGCCTGCGACAGCGTCTCGATCTCGCTGCACGGTCGCGGCGGACACACCTCCCGCCCGCAGCTCACCGAAGACCTCACCTACGCGCTCGCGAAGGTCGTCACCGACGTGCCCGCGGTGCTCTCCCGGCGCCTCGACCCTCGCGCGGGGGCCGCCCTGGTGTGGGGCACCGTCAGCGCCGGCCGGGCCAGCAACGTCATCCCGTCGACGGGTGAGTGCTCCGGCACGCTGCGGATGCTGGATGCCGAGGCCTGGCTCACCGTCGGGCCGCTGCTCGAGGAGATCGTGCACGGCGTCGTCCAGCCCTACGGCGTGCAGGCGAAGGTCGAGCGAGTCCGGGGTGTCCCGCCGGTCGTCAACACCGTCGACGCCATCGACGCCTTCCGACGGGCGGCGCTCGCCGGGGGGATGCAACCGGTGACGACCGCCCAGTCCCTCGGCGGCGAGGACTTCTCGTGGTACCTCGCCCAGACGACCGGCGCCATGGCGCGATTGGGCACCCGCAGCCCCGGGGGGCCGACGTTCGACCTGCACCAGGGAGACCTCGTCGTCGACGAGGACGCGATCGCGCTCGGCGCCAAGCTGCTCGCCTCGGTGGCCGTCGTCCGGCGACTCGATGCGAGTCGTTCCGGCGCGGGGGCCGAGGAGTCGCTGTGAGCGACCGGGCGGTCGACTGGGACTCGCTTCGCGACGAGGCCGTGCGGATGACGCAGCTGGCGTATGCCCCCTACAGCGACTTCCCCGTGGGGGTCGCCGGCCTGGTCGATGACGGGCGCATCGTCTCGGGCTGCAACGTGGAGAACGCCGGATACGGAGTGACCCTGTGTGCCGAGTGCGGCATGGTCTCGCAGCTGCACGCCACCGGTGGTGGTCGCCTCGTCGCGGTCTGGTGCGTCGACGGCGCCGGCGCGACGCTGATGCCGTGCGGGCGCTGCCGGCAGCTGCTGTGGGAGGCGGGCACCCCCGACACCCTGCTCCAGACCCCTGAGGGGGTCCGCACGATGCGCGAGATCCTGCCCCAGGCCTTCGGCCCGGACACCCTGGCCGCGGCCCGCGCCGACTGAGGCGCCAACGCCGGCACCGGCATCCGGGGAAGCAGGGTAGTGACGGCGGGATCGCCTCGCCTGCCATGATGGCGCGATGAGCGAATCCTTCGATGCCGTCGACGTCATCACCGCCAAGCGAGACCGCCGCGAGCTGTCCGACGGCGAGATCAGGTGGGTCATCGACGCCTACACCCGCGAGCTCGTGGCGGAGGAGCAGATGAGCGCGCTGGCCATGGCCATCCTCCTCAACGGGATGACCCGCAGGGAGATCGCGACGTGGACCGCGGCGATGATCGAGAGCGGTGAGCGGATGGACTTCTCGTCCCTCTCGCGCCCCACCGCCGACAAGCACTCCACCGGTGGGGTCGGCGACAAGATCACGCTGCCCCTCGCACCCCTGGTCGGGGTCTTCGACGTCGCGGTGCCGCAGCTCTCCGGGCGGGGCCTCGGCCACACCGGCGGCACCCTCGACAAGCTCGAGTCCATCCCGGGATGGCGGGCCGGCCTGTCCAACGAGGAGATGCTGTCCCAGCTCGAGGACGTCGGTGCCGTCATCTGCGCCGCGGGGTCGGGGCTGGCCCCGGCTGACAAGAAGCTCTACGCGCTGCGGGACGTCACCGGGACGGTCGAGGCCATCCCGCTCATCGCCTCGTCGATCATGAGCAAGAAGATCGCGGAGGGGACGGGCGCCCTCGTGCTCGACGTGAAGGTGGGCACCGGCGCCTTCATGAAGACCCGTGCGGATGCCACCGAGCTGGCCCGGACGATGGTCGACCTGGGCACCGACGCCGGCGTCAACACCGTCGCCCTGCTCACCAACATGGCGACCCCGCTCGGGCTCACCGCCGGCAACGCCCTCGAGGTGCGCGAGTCGGTGGAGGTCCTCGCCGGAGGAGGCCCCGCAGACGTCGTCGAGCTCACGGTCCGGCTGGCGGAGGAGATGCTTGAGGCTGCCGGACGCGGCGGTCAGGATGTCGCGGCCGCCCTGTCCGACGGCCGCGCCATGGACGCCTGGAAGCGGATGATCAGGGCCCAGGGCGGCGACCCCGACGCCGAGCTTCCCACGGCGAGCCACACCCATGAGGTGAAGGCCTCCTCGAGCGGGGTGCTCACCGAGCTCGACGCCTATGCCGTGGGAGTGGCGGCCTGGCGCCTCGGGGCCGGACGGGCCCGCAAGGAGGACCCGGTGCAGGCCGGCGCGGGCGTCGAGATGCATGCCAAGCCGGGGGAGGAGGTGCAGGAGGGGGAGGTGCTGCTCACCCTGCACACCGACACTCCCGACCGCTTCGACCGCGCGATCCAGGCGCTCGACGGCGGCCTGACGATCTCGCCGGCCGGCACGGCGTTCGAGCCGACGCCCATCGTCATCGACAGGGTCGCCTGATGACCGCCACCGAGGCGCCGTCGGCCACCGTCGTCGCGCGCGCACCCAAGGCACTGCTCCACGACCACCTCGACGGCGGCCTGCGCCCGCAGACGATCGTCGAGCTCGCCCAGGAGAGCGGGTATGCCGGGTTGCCGACCATCGATGCTGCCGACCTCGGCCGGTGGTTCCGTGACGCGGCCGACTCGGGCTCGCTGGAGCGCTACCTCGAGACCTTCTCGCACACCGTGGCGGTGATGCAGACCCGGGAGCAGCTGTCCCGGATCGCGCGGGAGTGCGCCCTCGACCTCTCGGCCGACGGGGTGGTCTACGCCGAGTCCCGCTTCGCCCCGGAGCAGCACATCGCCCAGGGGCTCACCCTCGAGGAGGTCGTCGAGGCGGTCCTCGCCGGCTTCCGCGAGGGGGAGCAGGAGGCAGCGGCCGCCGGCACCCCGATCCGGGTCCGCACGCTGCTCACCGCGATGCGGCACGCGGCGCGCAGCCGCGAGATCGCCGAGCTCGCGGTGGCCTACCGCGACCAGGGGGTCGGCGGCTTCGACATCGCCGGCGCCGAGGCGGGCTTCCCTCCCACGCGGCACCTCGATGCCTTCGAGTACCTCCGCCGCGAGAACATGCACTTCACCATCCACGCCGGGGAGGCGTTCGGGCTGCCGAGCATCTGGGAGGCCATCCAGTGGTGCGGCGCCGACCGGCTGGGGCACGGCGTCCGCATCGTCGACGACATCACTGCCGGTACTGACGGGACATACACGCTGGGGAGGCTCGCGGCATACGTGCGTGACCGCCGGATCCCCCTGGAGATGTGCCCCAGCTCGAACATCCAGACCGGGGCGGCCGAGTCGGTGGCCGAGCACCCGATCACCCTGCTCAAGCAGCTGCGCTTCCGGGTCACGGTCAACACCGACAACCGGTTGATGAGCGGCACGACGATGAGCCGGGAGATGCAGCTCCTCGTCGACGAGGCGGGCTGGACCCTGGAGGACCTGCGCTGGGCGAGCATCAACGCGATGAAGTCGGCGTTCCTCCCCTTCGAGGAGCGTCTGGAGATCATCGAGCACGTCGTCAAGCCCGGGTATGCCGCGCTGGGGGCAGCCACCTGAGGGAACCCCGCCCCGAGGGGTGCGCGTGCCTCGCCCGGAGACGGGCCGGGTGCGCCGCAACCCGTCTCCCGGGGCGGGGAGGAGTGCCTGGGCGAGGTCAGGCGCGGGGAGCGAGGGGGTCGGCCGGAAGCACCCGGGCGCGGAGCTGTTCCTCGCGCCAGAGCCTCTCCAGGTCGCGCCGGCGCCGCTCTGCCACGACGGCCGCCAGCACCAGCTCCGGGTGCACCCCCTGGGGCGGCGGAGGGCTGACGGCAGCAAGCGTCGTGTGCAGCAGGTCCAGCCCGAGCGCCCGTCGGGAGTCGGGGGCCAGACCCGGCGCGCGGGCGAGGAACTGGCGCACCGCGATCGTGAGGCCCGGTGGCAGGGTCGCGATGTCGGCACCCCGGGCCCACGCCGCGAGCGAGGGAGGCATCACGGGTGGGAGCGGGGTGCGCAGCGCGGCGCGCTGGGAGATCACGAATGTCCCCGCCGCCATGTCGCCGAGCCGCTTGCCCCGCGGGTTGATCATCGAGGCGACGAGCGCGGGGGCGCCGAGCAGGAGGTAGATCTCGACGTAGCCGACCAGGGCCCGCATCACCGCGTGGCGCGCCGTGATCGGGCCGCCGTCGTCGCGCACGACCCGAAGCCCCATCGCGAGCTTGCCGAGCGTGCGCCCCCGGGTGGTGGACTCCAGCACGGCCGGCACCCCGATGAGCACCGCCGTGCTGTAGACGATCCCGACGATGCCGATGACGGCCTCGCTGGCATCACCCAGGGCCAGCGAGAACCCCATGAGGCCCCCGATGAGCAGCATGACGGCAAGCACGACGTCGACGAAGCCCGACACCGCGTGGATGGCCACGCTGGCGGCCGGAACCTCCACGGCCACGCCCTCGCCCGTCACGAGGTCGTCGACGGCGTAGCTGCGGTAGCCCTCGTGCTCGCTCACCGGCTCGCGCCCCGCTCCGTCACTCGTCGATGCTAACCGGACCGGTCGCAGCGAGGCGGTTAGGCTTCCGGAGTGGACCTGGACGCCTACCTCGCCGTGCACGAGGGACAGTGGCGCCGTCTCGACGAGCTCGCCGGCCGCCGCCGGTTGAGCGGGGCCGAGGCCGACGAGCTCCTCGACCTGTACCAGCGGGTGTCCACGCACCTGTCCGTGGTCCGGTCGGCGAGCCCGGACCCCTCGGTCGTCGCGTACCTGTCCGCACTTCTCGCGCGGGCCCGGGTCGCGTCGGCGGGGAGCCGGCGGACCACCTGGGCGGACGCTGCGGGGTTCTTCACCAGGACCTTCCCCGCCGCCCTCTACCGGACCCGCTGGTGGTGGCTCGCGACGACCGGGGCGAGTGTCGTCCTCGCCGTGCTGGTCGCCTGGTGGACCGTGCGGCATCCGGAGGTCTACACCAGCCGGATGACGCCGGCGCAGATCGAGGCCTACGTCGGCAGCGACTTCGAGAACTACTACTCCGAGTTCCCGCACGCCGAGTTCGGCACTCTCGTCTGGGTCAACAACGCCCGGGTCGCCGCACTGTGCATCGCCCTGGGGGTGCTCGGGCTCCCGGTGCTCTACATCCTCGGCTCGAACGTCGTGAACGTCGGCGTGGCGGCGGGCCTCATGGCGGCCAACGACCGCACCGCCCTGTTCCTCGGCCTGATCCTCCCGCACGGGCTGCTCGAGCTGACCGCCGTGTTCGTCGCCGCGGCCATCGGCCTGCGCTTGTTCTGGTCGTGGGTGGAGCCCGGCGGACGCACCCGGCTGGACTCCTTCGCGCACGAGGGCCGCACCGCGGCGGCGGTGGCGCTCGGCCTCGTCGCCGTGCTCCTCGTGAGCGGCTTCATCGAGGGCTTCGTGACCCCGTCCGGGTTGCCCACGTGGTCGCGCATCGGAATCGGCCTCGTGGTCGAGTCCCTGTTCCTGGCCTACGTGTTCGTCGTGGGGCGGGCCGCGGTGCGTGACGGTTCCACGGGTGACGTGCTCGCTCGGGATGCCGGTGACACGGCCCCCGTTGCCGCCGCCTGAGCCCCGTCGAGTGAACAGAACACGCCGTCACGCCGGGTGCTCGCGCGGCGTGTTCTGTTCACTCGACGGGTGCGGCGGGTGGCTCGGGGCTAGAGCAGGCCCTGGCGCTTGAGCATGAGGTAGTGGTCGGCCAGCCGCACGGGAAGCTCGTCCGGGGGTGCGTCGACCACGTCGACCCCGAACTGCTCGAGGGCGGCGGCGGTCCGGGACCGCAGGGATGCCGTGCGCTCGGCGGCGGCTGCGTCGTAGACCTGGCTCGTCGTCGTCCTCGCGGCGCGCATCCGCTCGAGCGCGGGGTCGGTCACCGACGCCACGACCACGCGGTGGTGCGCGACCAGCGCCGGGAGCACGGGCAGCAACCCCTCCTCGACGGCGGATGACTCGAGGGAGGTCAGCAGCACGACGAGGGCGCGGTGCGTCCCGAGCCGGACGACCTCGGTGGCCAGCGCCGACCAGTCCGCCTCGACGAGTCGCGGGTCGACGGGGGCGAGGCTGCTGATCGTGTCGTGCAGCAGTCTCGCCCGGTCGGCGCCGCTCACCCTGGTGTGCACGACCCGGTCCCCGGCGAGGACCTGGACCCGGTCGTGGGCATGCCCGGCCAGCGCGGTGAGCAGGAGGGCCGCGTCCATCGAGGCGTCGAGCCTGGGAGCGTCCCCGATGCGTCCGGCGCTCGTGCGCGACGTGTCGAGCACGATGACGATGCGGCGGTGCTGCTCGGGCTGCCAGGTGCGCACGACGAGGTCGCGTCGGCGCGCCGTCGCCCGCCAGTCGATGGAGCGGACGTCGTCGCCCTCGACGTAGTCCCGCAGGCTGTCGAACTCCGTGCCCTGCCCACGCGTGCGCACCGCGGCTCGCCCGTCGAGCTGTCGCAGCACGGCCAGCCGACTCGGCAGGTGGCGGCGGGAGGGAAACGCGTGCAGCACGCGCACGCTGCCCGGCACCGGGCGTGACGCCTGGCGGGCGGCGAGGCCGAGCGGACCGGTGAGCCGCACCGTCACCCGGTCTGCGACCCGGTCTCCCCGGCGGGTGGGCACCAAGGTGGTCGTCAGTCGGACCCTCTCGCCGGGGGCAACCCGCAGGCGGTGCACTGCGCCCAGCGCCCCGGCGGATGGCGGCCAGGCGTCACGCAACACCCCCCGGACCCCCCGACGCGAAGGGTTGGTCACCAGGAGGGTGGTCTCGGTGCGCTCACCCAACCGCACCTGCCCGGGGCTGCTGCGCACGATGTGCAGCATCCCGGGACGGCTCGCCAGGGCGACGTCCAGCGCCACGAGCACCACGAGCAGCAGGACCCACCAGCGCACCGTCGCGGCCTCCGGCCACACCGCGATCGGCACCACCCCGAGGATCGCGAGCAGCACGCACCGCCGGGTGATCGCCATCAGCGGGGGACCGGCACCGACCCGAGCGCGCTGTCGAGCACCGCGGCGACACCGACGCCCTCGAGCTCGGCCTCCGGTCGGAGGGACAGGCGGTGGGCGAGCGTGGCGTGCGCGAGCGCCTTGACGTCGTCGGGGGTGACGAAGCTGCGCCCGGCGAGCCAGGCCCACGCCCGGCTCGTGGACATCAGCGCCGTGGCACCACGCGGTGATACGCCGAGGGCGAGGGAGGGCGAGACCCGCGTGGCTCGGGCGATGTCGACGATGTAGGCGGCGACCTCGTCGGACACGGCGACCGACCGGACGGCCTGCACGCCGGCATCGAGGTCGGCGGCGGTGGCCACCGGGCGGATGCCGGCCGCGCGGAGGTCGCGCGGGTCGAACCCTGACGCGTGCCGGCGCAGCACCTGGACCTCGTCGGAGCGCTGCGGCAGGGGGAGCACGACCTTGAGCAGGAACCGGTCGAGCTGGGCCTCCGGGAGCGGGTAGGTCCCTTCGTACTCCACGGGGTTCTGGGTGGCCGCCACCATGAACGGCGACGGGAGGGCGTGCGGCGCTCCGTCGACGCTGACCTGCCGCTCCTCCATGGCCTCGAGCAGGGCGGACTGCGTCTTCGGCGGGGTCCGGTTGATCTCGTCGGCGAGCATGAGGTTGGTGAAGACCGGCCCGTGACGGAAGGTGAAGTCGCTGGTGCGCGCGTCGAACACCAACGAGCCCGTGAGGTCCCCCGGCATCAGGTCGGGGGTGAACTGGACTCGCTTGGTACCGACGTCCAGGGCTGCGGCGAGGCTGCGGACCAGGAGGGTCTTCGCCACGCCGGGCACGCCCTCGAGGAGGATGTGCCCGCGGCACAGGAGGGCCACCAGCAGTCCGGCGACCGCGGCATCCTGCCCGACGACGGCCTTGGCCACCTCGGCCCGGACCGCGAGCAGCGCTGACCGGGCGTCGGCGCCCCTGCTGTCCGGGCTGCTGCCCGTGCCGTCGTTCGTCGGACCGCTGGGCGGCGGCGCGGGCTCCACCGGCGAACGGGTGACGTCGTGGTCGCTCATGGTTGGCGGACCCTTTCCTCGAGGTCGGTGAGTGCTCGGGCGAGGTTGATCAGTGCGCTGTCGTCGCCCGGAGGCGCCCCGTAGAGGATCGCACCCACCTCGTGGGCAGGTCGTCCGGTGGCCCCGGACACGGCAGCCAGCACGGTGGCGGGTGGGGCGGACCGCGGGAGTGACAGCCGTCGCCGCAGCCGGTCCGCCGCGCCGGATCGCAGCACCGCCGCGGCGCGCTCGCGGTCCGAGGCGCGGCGGTAGAGGCGACCGCGGCTCTCGGTGGTCTCGATGGCGCGCACCACCACGGGGAGGGGTTCGTGGACCAGCCGACCCAGCCTGCGCCCGCGCACGAGGGCGAGCAGGACGACGACGACCCCCGAGAGCACCAGCACCGGAGTGGTCCAGAGGGGCCACACCCCCTCGGAGGCAGCAGGCTCGGCGCCGGGCTCGCCCGGGGCGACCAGGTCGGCTGTCCCGGGCTGGTACCAGACCAGTCGGGGGCTCTGTCCGAGAGCACGCACGGCGACTCCGGCGTGGCTGGCGTCGGTGATCCGCTCGTTGGTCAGGCCGGTCCCGAAGCCGATGAGGACCGTCTCGCTGTGTCGCGCGGTCGAGGGCACGACGACCATCGCCGCCCCGAACGCCTCACCCGTGGCCTCGCCGTCCTGACTGTCGGGGCCAGGTAGCGGGAAGCACGAGGTGGTGCCGCTCGGAGCGTCGTCGCGGGGGATGTAGCGCACGTCGACGGCCTCGATGACATCGGCATCCCTCGCGCCACCCGCGTCGCAGCCCGCCACGACATCGAGCAGCCCGCCACCGACGAAGGCGTCGACCTCCAGGCCCAGGCCCTCGATCTGGCCGGTGTCCCCGTCGACGACGACCAGCCGATCGGCCCCCCGGGTGGCGTCCCTCAGCCGGATCGTGGCGCCCGGACCCAGGTTCGTCGGGTCACTGACCACCACGGTGGTTCCGGCCGCTGGGCTGCTGGCCTCCAGGTCACCGATCGAGCGCACCACGTCGACCTCGACCCCGCGGCTGCGCAGGACCTCGGCGGTGGCCATCGCCCCCTCGGGGCCGGGGCCCTCAGGGTCCAGCGGCTGGGTGGGCCGCTGCGCGGCCACGGCGAGGAGCGCCACCAGGACGAACCCGAGGCCGACGAACCCGACGTAGGCCGCGGTCCGACGCAGGCGCCGCCCCGGTCTTCCGCGCCGAGCTCCGGCTGTGGGGATGTCGCGCGGTGCATCGTCCCGATCGAGGGTTGGGGCCGTCACGGGGACCCCGACCTCTCGGCGCCGGGGAAGGGCTGCCCGGGGAGGGCAGGCTCGGGCGGGGCCGGCTCGGGGAACGTGGGCCGGGTCCTCGCCAGCTCGGCGTCCAGGGCGAGAAGGCTCTCGGCCGCGCCCGGACGTGCCGAGCGGCGACCGTAGCGGACGGCATCGAACACATCCGCCGAGGTCGCGAGTGCCGCTGTCTGCGAGGGGAAGACCGGCGCCAGGGCCACGGCGACCTCATGGGCCGTGCGGCCCGGCTGGTCGTCGAGGATGGTCCGCTCGACGGAGGCCCGGGCGATGGCGCGGTAGGCCTCGAGGACGGCCGTCTCCGCCTCTCCCCGCAGGAGGGCCTCACGTGCTGCCGCCCGGTGCTCCTCGGCGGTCCGCAGCTGTCCGTCCAGCACCCCCTCGGCGATGGCCGGGGCCATCCGCCGTTCGGCCGCCATCGACCGGACGACGATGAGCGCGACGACGGCGACCGCGACGAGCACCACCACACCGATGGTCCAGGCCGGGAGTCCGCCGGTGCCGGACGTGCGAGAGAGAAGGTCCGAGAACCAGTCCCAGGCCCTCTGCAGCAGAGAGGGCTGCTCGCGGTAGATCGCTCGTTGGAGCTCCTCCTGGAGCCAGTCCCGGGCCTCGGGGGACGTGGGGTCCAGGGGTGGGTCGAGTCGCACGGTCAACCGGTGGCCGCGGCGCTCGGCCAGGGACCGGGCCCACCGCGCTGGGCCGCCTGGATGAGCTGGACGTCCAGGCCCTCGCGCCGGATGCGCTGGTCGAGGGTCATCAGGGCGTCGACGCCGGCGGAGAACGGGGTGGTGATGGCCCCGGCGATGAGTGTCGAGATCCCGCCGAGGATTGCCTGCCAGACGAACAGGCGCTCCACGTCACCGACGGCGAACACGATCGCGAACCCGGCGATGGTCAGCGGGAAGGTGATGATCGAGGACGCGACCCCCACGATGATCGAGGTCAGCAGCCGGATGCCGAGGATCCGCCAGAACCCGGTCCCGGACGTGAGTCTCCAGGACCGCGCGAAGGCGGACCAGACCCCCCGCCGCTCCAGCACGATGACGGTGGTGACGAACGCGAACCGGGTCCACAGGAACAGCGAGCCCACGACGGCCACGAGGGCGCCGAGGATGAGGAGCAGGATGGGAGCCGCGAGCGGCTCGCCCGCGCTGATGAGCCAGGCCACCGGGGGGCCGAAGATCAGCGCGAGGAGCAGGAGGGTCCCGATCGTCGTCACGAGCACGGCGCCTGCGACTGCGGGGAGCCGCCGCTTCGTGCCGTCCCACGTCTCACCGATGCCGACCTTCCGGCCGAGCACGGCCTGACCGATGACGTAGGCGAGGAAGCCGGTGAGGGCGATGGAGGAGACGATGGACCCCAGCGCGGGGATGTTGCTGCCCAAAGAGCCGAGCACGCCGATTCCGTTGCTGTCCACGGCGCTCGGCTCCAAGCTGGCGACCCAGGCGCCCAGGGCGGTCGCAGGTACCAGGCACACGATCGAGGTGAGCAGCGCGAGCCCCATCGTGGCTGCGACGTTGCCTCGCACGGCCTTGATCACCGCGCCGTAGATGTCACCCAGCGCGAGGGGGCGCAGCGGGATGATGCCGGGTCGGAACTCGAGCCCGGCGACGTACGGCCCGCGTGGGGGCGCTCCGGGTCCGGCGGGTGGAGGCGCGGCATACCCGGGAGGTGGTGGTGGCGTGGCATACCCGGGAGGTGGTGGTGGCGTGGCATACCCGGGCGGTGGCGGCGGCTGATCGCGCCGGTCCGGGGTCGAGCCCGGGGCCACCCACGGTTGGTCAGCCACCCTGACCACCGGACGTTCCGTGCCCCTCGTCGACCACGGCGCAACCCTAACCGACCGCGCGCGCCCCCGACGCGAGCTGCCGCTCGACGTCTGCCGCCCTGGCGGGCGCGGCGCCGAGGGCGTTCTGGCGACGGAGGATCGCCGGCTCGGCGCGCATCAGGCTCCACCCGCGGCGGATGAGCACCGCCGGCGGTTTGCGCCGTTCCTTGAGGTCACGGGCCAGCCGGCGAACGAAGGTGATCTCGGGACGGTGGTGGATGCACCAGGCGCTGTGCAGCACTCCGGAGTCACGCAGCGGCCCGACCATCTCGGCGGCGAAGATCCCCTCGGCGAGGAGGAGGTCGTGCGGTCCGGCCGTGATCTCGCGGTGTCCCACCGCCCGGCTGGTGCCGATGTCGTAGACCGGTGTCGTCGTCGACCCGGTGTCGACGAGGTCGCAGAGTGCCCTGAGCGCGCGGTCGCCATCCCAGCTGTCGGGGTGGTCCCAGTCGATCATGCCGAGGTCCGTGCTGCGGGGCATCACGGGGTCGTTGCCGTCGCGGTAGAAGTCGTCGAGCCGGAAGACGGGCCAGCCGTGGGTGGCGTGGAGGCGACCGGCAAGGCGTGACTTGCCCGAGCCGCTCGGACCCGCGAGCACGACGACCCGCTGACGGGCCCGGTCATCCACCACGGGCGAGGAGTCTACGGGCCCCTGTCCCCAGGGCTGGCGCGGGCATGGCCCCTGCGCGCCTCACCCCTCGTGCCTCGTGCCTCGCGATTCCCGCGACTGTCCCCGCCCCGGTTTCGCCGCCATGGTGTCGAAATGCTCGGATGGCGGCCAGATTTCGACGCCATGCACGCGTTTGGACACCATGGCGGCCAAACGCGTGGATAGCGGGCCAAGGGGCTCGGGCGCCTGACGAGAACCGGGGGTGCTCGGTCAGCGACCCTTGGGGTGCCAGACGGTCTTGGTCTCGAGGAATGCCGTGAGCCGCGACAGGTCAGGGGTCACCGACCAGTCGGGCTCGACCGCCTGAACACCGGTGCCGCCGGGGCGCAGCACCCGCTTGAGGTTCTCCGCGGCAGCCAGCTCGAGGTCACCCCACTCGACGTCGGTGGCATCGGCGGCGCCGGCCAGGTCGATCGCGTTGACGTCGCGGTGGCTCGCCAGCCACGGGGCGACCTCGGCCGTGCGTCCGGTGACGATGTTGACGACGCCACCCGGCACGTCGGAGGTGGCCATGCACTCGGCCAGCGTGATCGCCGGCAGCGGCCGGTCCTCGCTCGCGAGCACCACGGCGGTGTTGCCCGAGACGACGACCGGGGCGATGACGGACACCAGCCCCAGCAGGCTGGATCCCTGCGGCGCGAGCACGGCGACGACGCCGGTGGCCTCCGGCGTCGAGATGTCGAAGTACGGCCCCGCGACGGGGTTCAGCCCCCCCAGCACCTGGGTGAACTTGTCGGACCACCCGGCGTACCAGACCCACCGGTCGATCGCCTCCGAGACCACGGCCTCGGCCCGTGCGGGCGTGAGCCCCTCGCTGTCACGGACGTCCTGGACGAGCTGGGCGCGACGCCCCTCCATCACCTCGGCGACCCGGTAGAGGACCTGACCCCGGTTGTATGCCGTGGCCCCCGCCCAGCCCGGCTGGGCCTTGCGGGCGGCGACGACGGCGTCGCGGGCGTCCTTGCGGGAGCCCTGCGCGGCGTTGGCGAGGAACGTCGCTGCCGGGGCGGCGGACGTGCGTCGACGAGCGGCAGGGGAGGGCGCGGCATACACCTCGTAGGAGCGGCCGCTCTCGCTTCGAGGGAACTTCCCGCCGATGTAGAGCTTGTAGGTCTTGCGGACGTCCACCCGCGTGCTCACCTGGCACTCCCTTCGCTCGCGCCGCTTCGTGGTCGTCCTCGGGTGGGCGCGCCCGTCGTGACGTAGGCCTCGAGACCGTGGCGGCCGCCCTCGCGGCCGTAGCCGGATTCCTTGTAGCCGCCGAAGGGGCTGGTGGGGTCGAACTTGTTGAACGTGTTGGCCCACACGACACCGGCGCGGAGCTGGTCGGCCATCCACAGGATGCGGCTGCCCTTCTCGGTCCAGATGCCGGCGGAGAGCCCGTACGGGGTGTTGTTGGCCTTGGCGACGGCCTCACCCGGAGTGCGGAAGGTCAGCACCGACACGACCGGCCCGAAGATCTCCTCCTGCGCGATGCGGTGGCTCTGGCTCACGCCGCTGAAGACGGTGGGGCGGAACCAGAAGCCGTTGCTGGGCAGGTCGCAGCCGGAGTCCCAGCGGGCCGCTCCCTCCGCCTCGCCGACCGCCACCATCTCCTCGATCCGGTCGAGCTGCTTGCGCGAGTTGATCGCGCCGACGTCGGTGTTCTTGTCCATCGGGTCGCCGACGCGCAGCGTCGCGAGGCGGCGCCTGAGCCGAAAGTCGAGCTCTTCGGCGATGTTCTCCTGCACCAGGATCCGGCTCCCTGCGCAGCACACGTGGCCCTGGTTGAAGAAGATGCCGTTGACGATGCCCTCGACGGCCTGGTCGACCGGGGCGTCGTCGAAGATGATGTTGGCGGCCTTTCCCCCGAGCTCGAGGGTGGCCTTCTTGCGGGTGCCGGCGATCGAGCGGGCGATCATCTTGCCGACCGCCGTCGAGCCGGTGAAGGCGAGCTTGTCGATGCCGGGGTGGTCGACGATGGCCTGGCCCGTCGGGCCCGCTCCGGTGACGATATTGACGACGCCCGGCGGAAGACCGGCCTGCTGGCAGACCTGCGCGAAGAGCAGCGCGGTCAGGGGAGTGGTCTCGGCGGGCTTGAGCACGACGGTGTTGCCGCAGGCGAGCGCCGGTGCCACCTTCCAGGACAGCATGAGGAGCGGGAAGTTCCACGGAATGACCTGCCCGACGACACCGACCGGTCGCGGGTTGCTCCCGAGCGAGGCGTACTCGAGCTTGTCGGCCCAGCCCGCGTGGTAGAAGAAGTGCGCGGCCGCCAGGGGCACGTCGACGTCGCGACTCTCCTTGATCGGCTTGCCGTTGTCGAGGGTCTCCAGCACGGCGAACTCACGGGCCCGCTCCTGGAGGATCCGGGCGATGCGGTAGAGGTACTTCCCGCGGTCGGCACCGCTCATCCGCGACCAGACCCGGGAGTATGCCGTGCGCGCGGCGGTGACGGCCGCGTCGACGTCGGCCTCGCTCGCCTCGGACACCTCGGCGAGGACCTCCTCGGTGGCCGGGTTGATGGTCTTGAAGGGCTTCGCGCCGGTGGCGGCGACGAACTCGCCGCCGATGAACAGGCCGTAGCTGCTCTCGATGTCGACGACTGCCCTCGACTCGGGGGCCGGTGCGTACTCGAAGGGGGACATTCGTTCCTCGGATCCGTGGGGGTGCAGGCCGGTCGGGCTGGAGCTCAGTAGATGCTGGGGGCGTCGTCGGCGATGTAGTCGCCGCCGGAGTAGGCGCCGGTGGCCATCCGCTGGCGCTGGAGGATGAGGTCGTTGAGCAGGCTCGAGGCCCCGAACCGGAACCACTGGTTGCTCAGCCAGTCCTCTCCGGCGATCTCGCTGACGGTCACGAGGTAGGAGATGGCGTCCTTGCTCGTGCGGATGCCGCCGGCGGGCTTGACCCCGACCATCGATCCGACGGTCTCCCGCCAGTCCCGCACGGCCTCGAGCATGACGAGGGTGACCGGGAGGGTGGCGGCAGGTGAGACCTTGCCGGTGGAGGTCTTGATGAAGTCCCCGCCGCCGAGCATGGAGAGCCACGAGGCGCGGCGCACGTTGTCATACGTGACGAGCTCGCCGGTCTCCATGATCACCTTGAGGCGCGCGGACCCGCAGGCGGCCTTGACCTCGGCGATCTGACGGAACACCGTGAGGTAGTCACCAGCGAGGAAGGCGCCGCGGTCGATGACCATGTCGATCTCGTCGGCGCCGGCCTCCACGGCATCCCGGGTATCGGCCAGCTTGACCGGCATGCTCGCCCTCCCGCTGGGGAAGGCGGTGGCGACGGAGGCGACCTTGACGCCGCTACGGCCGAGGGCCTCCTTGGCGGTGGCGACCATGTCGCCGTAGACGCAGACGGCTGCCGGTCGCGGGGTGCTCGGGTCGGTGGGGTCGGGCACCAGCGCGCGCGAGGCGAGGCCGCGGACCTTGCCGGGGGTGTCGGCGCCCTCGAGCGTCGTGAGGTCGATCATCGAGATGGCGGTGTCGATCGCCCACGCCTTGCTCGTGGTCTTGATCGAGCGGGTGCGCAGTCCGGCGGCCCGGGCCTCGCAGCCGACCTGGTCGACCCCGGGGAGGCCGTGCAGCCAGCCGGTCAGGGCGGAGTTGGTGAGGCGGGAGACCCCGAGGAGATCCCGGGCCCTCTCCGTAGGGTCGGCTGCGGTCGTGGTGCTCACCCCGGGAGCCTACCGGCGCACGGGGGACAGGTCACCGCCGAGCAACGAGCAGCTCAGTCGGCGGCCCTGGTGGCCCTCTCGAGGTCGGACCGGATGCCGGCCAGGCGGGCCTGAGCCCGCGCACGCGCCGCCTGAAGGTCCTCGCCGGTGACCTGTTCGATGACCTCGAGGTAGACCTTGAGCTTCGGCTCGGTGCCCGACGGGCGCACGATGATGCGCGACTCGTCATCCAGGAGGTACCGCAGACCCTCCGTGGGGGGCAGCCCACCGTCACCGCGGGCGAGGTCGTCGGCTCGCGCCACCGGCACGCCGGCGACGACGGCCGGGGGGTTCTCGCGCAACCGCCCCATGATCGCGCCGATGAGCGAGAGGTCCTCGACCCGCACCGAGAAGGAGTCGGTCGCGTGCACCCCGTGCGTTCGCGCGAGGTCGTCGAGCCGACCGGCAAGCGAGCCACCCTGCGCCTTGAGCACCGCAGCCAGCTCGCTCACGAGAAGCGCGGCCGACACCCCGTCCTTGTCGCGAACGTGCACGGGGTCGACGCAGTAGCCCAGGGCTTCCTCGTAGCCGTAGCGCAGGCCCTCGACCCGGCCTATCCACTTGAACCCGGTGAGGGTCTCCTCGTGGCGCACCCCCGCCGCCCGGCACATCGTGGCGAGGAGGCGGGACGACACGATGGAGTTGGCGAACACGGCATCCGCGGAGTCGGGGGCCACACCAGCCGCTAGCAGGTGCGAGCCGAGCAGGGCGCCGACCTCGTCGCCGCGGAGCATCCGCCACCCGCCGGGGCCGGGGATCGCCACGGCGCACCGGTCGGCGTCGGGGTCGTTGGCGATGACGAGGTCGGGGGCGGTCTGCTCGGCGAGCTCGAGCGCCGCGTCCATGGCGCCCGGTTCCTCGGGGTTGGGGAAGGAGACCGTGGGGAACATCGGGTCGGGCTCGGCCTGCGAGGCCACCGGGATCGGTTCGGGGTAGCCCGCGGACACGAACGCCCGACGCACCGTCTCGGACCCGACCCCGTGCAGGGCCGTGTGCACCACCGTGACGTCTCGCGGGGTGTCCGGCGCCACCACGGTCACGACGTCGGCGAGGTAGGACTCCAGGACCTCGTCGTCGAGGGTGTCCCACCCGTCGTCGGCCAGCGGCACAGTGGCCACGGACTCCACCGCCGCGATCTGCTTGGCGATGAGCCCGTCGACCGGTGGCACGATCTGCGATCCGTCACCGACGTAGACCTTGTAGCCGTTGTCCTCCGGCGGGTTGTGCGAGGCGGTGACCATCACGCCGGCGTCCGCGCCGAGGTGTCGGATCGCGTAGGCCAGCACCGGGGTGGGGAGCGGGGAGGGCAGCACGACCGCACGCCCTCCCATCCCGGTGACGACGGCGCAGGTGTCGCGGGCGAAGACGTCGGAGTTGGTGCGCGCGTCGAAACCCACGACGACGAAGGGGTGCGGGTCGAGGGTCTTGAGGTATGCCGTGAGCCCGGCCGCGGCGCGGATGACCACCGCCCGGTTCATCCGGTTGGGCCCACCCCCGAGGTGTCCGCGCAGGCCGGCCGTGCCGAACTCCAGCAGCCCGGACATCGCGTCGGCGAGCTCTGCGCGGGCCGCCTCGTCCCCGGACTCCGCTCGTGCGGCGAGGCCACGCAGCTCCTCCCGCGTCTCGGGGTCCGGGTCGTCGTCGGCCCAGGCTCGGGCGGCGGCGAGGAGGTCGGTCAGGTGGGCGGCTGCGGCATCCGTCATGGGGAGGCTCAGATCCTCGCCACGACGGCGGCCAGGAGCCGGCCACAGCGCTCGGCGGCCGCACGGCCGGCCTCGAGTACCTCCCCGTGGTGCAGCGGGGTCTTCGAGATGCCCGCCGCGGGGTTGGTGACGAGCGAGATGCCGAGCACCTCGAGCCCGCTCTGCCGGGCGGCGATCGCCTCCAGCGAGGTGGACATCCCCACGAGGTCGCCACCGAGGATGCCGGCCATCCGCACCTCCGCCGGGGTCTCGTAGTGCGGTCCGCGGAACTGCACGTAGACGCCCTCTTCGAGGTCGGGGTCGACCTCCGTGGCGATGGCGCGCAGGCGGGGGGAGTAGACGTCGGTGAGGTCGACGAAGTTCGCGCCCTCGATGGGGGAGGTGGCCGTGAGGTTGATGTGGTCGGAGATGAGCACGGGCGTGCCGGGGGCCCAGTCCTCGCGCAGCCCGCCGCAGCCGTTGGTGATGACGATGGTGGAGCAGCCGGCTGCCGCGGCGGTTCGCACGCCGTGCACGACCGCGCGCACCCCGTGACCCTCGTAGTAGTGCGTGCGGGTGCCGTAGACGAGGGCACGCCGGCCGGTGTCGCCGATCGCCACGGAGCGCATGGTGCCCGTGTGGCCCTCGACCGCGGCAGCGGCGAAACCGGGTACGTCGGTGTTCTCGATGGTGGTGAGCGTCTCGCCGATGAGGTCGCCGGTCTGACCCCAGCCCGATCCCAGGACGAGCGCGATGTCGTGCTGTGCCACGCCGGTGCGCTCGCGGATCACCTCGGCGGCGGCCTCGGCGACCCCGAACGGGTCGGTCGCGGGATCGGAGAGGTCGGGTGCGGCGGCGGTGTCGGTCACGAAGGGCACCCTAGCGAGGCCCGGGTCGAGAGCGCACGGGACGGGTGCGGCCCGCAGGCGGCCGGACAGGTGCCCGAGGAGGCCGTTCGGCGACATCCGTCGAAACTTTGTCGAATGAAGTGCATCCACCCGGGGGAGTGCTGCGGAAGTAGGGGTGTCAGGCACACACCACGTACTTCTCTCGAAAGGTCCTCCGATGCGACGCATTCTCCCTGTGGCAGCAGTCCTCGCTCTCGCCCTCACCACCGCCGCCTGCGGTAGCGACGACACCTCCGAAGACACCGCAACGACCGCGGCCACCTCGGCAGCCGCGACCCCCAGCCCCTCCGAGAGCGCGAGCGCCGAGGCGATGGACATCGTCGACACCGCCGTGGCGGCGGGCGACTTCACGACGCTCGCGACCGCGCTCACCGAGGCCGAGCTCGTCGAGACCCTCAAGGGTCCCGGTCCGTTCACCGTCTTCGCGCCGACCGACGAGGCCTTCGCGGCGCTCCCCGAGGGCACCCTCGACACCCTCCTCGAGGACCCGACGGGTGACCTCCAGGGCATCCTCACCTACCACGTCGTGCCCGGGACGGTCATGGCCGCTGACGTCGTCGGACTCGACGGCCAGGAGGTCGAGACCGTCAACGGCGCCAAGCTCACCGTCGAGGTCGACGGCGACACGGTCTCGCTCATCGACGTGGGCGGCAACAAGGTGACCGTCACGACCACCGACATCGAGGCCAGCAACGGCGTCATCCACGTCATCGACGGTGTGCTCCTGCCCACCAGCTGACGCGGTCCGCGCCCTTCGCGCGGCAGGATGACCCCGGTGCCCGGCACGCTCCACGCGTGCCGGGCACCGGCGTGCGCGCTGGGGGCCGGTGGGTCGTCGCAGTGGCGGCACGTCCCCCGTGGTCCGACCTCGTGGCCGCCAGTGCGTCGGCGGAGCGGACCACCGCTCCGGGGATGGTTGGATGGGAGCCGTGAGCGCACGGTCGAGCAGAGTCGTCATCCTCGGTGGGGGACCCGGGGGCTACGAGGCTGCCCTCGTCGCCGCCCACCTGGGCGCCGAGGTCACCATCGTCGAGCGTGACGGGCTCGGGGGCGCGGCAGTGCTCACCGACTGCGTACCGAGCAAGACGCTGATCGCCACCGCCGACTACATGAGCGAGTTCGAGACCGCGGCGGACCTCGGCGTGCACCTGGAGGATGAGAAGGGCCAGGCCGTGGCGGATGCCGTCGCCGACCTCAGCGAGGTCAACCGCCGCGTCCTCGAGCTGGCCGAGGCCCAGAGCGACGACATCCGGACCCGCCTCACCGAGGTCGGGGTGAGGGTGGTGAGCGCGGCGGGGTCGCTCGTGTCACCGACGCTGGTGCGCGCCCAGACCGAGGACGGGCCGGAGGACTTCGAGGCCGACGTCGTCCTGGTCGCCACCGGCGCCACCCCGAGGACCATGGACACCGCGCGGCCCGACGGCGAGCGCATCCTCACCTGGCAGCAGATCTACGACCTCGACGTGCTTCCCGAGCGGCTCGTCGTGGTCGGCTCGGGGGTGACCGGCGCGGAGCTCGCTCAGGCCTACCTCGGGCTGGGCTCCGAGGTCGTGCTCGTCTCCTCCCGCGACCGGGTGCTTCCCGGTGAGGACACCGACGCGGCCCAGGTCATCGAGGACGTCTTCACCAAGCGTGGCATGGAGGTGCTGGACAGGTCTCGGATGGCCGCCGTCGAGCGCACCGCCGACGGGGTGCTCGTCCGCCTGGAGGACGGCCGGGAGGTCGAGGGGACCCACGCGCTCCTCGCCGTGGGGTCGGTGCCGCAGACCAGCGGCATCGGGCTGGAGGAGAGTGGTGTGGAGCTCACGCCGTCGGGTCACATCGAGGTCGACAAGGTCTCGCGCACCTCGGTGCGGGGCGTCTACGCCGCGGGGGACTGCACCGGCGTGCTGCCCCTCGCGTCGGTGGCCGCCATGCAGGGCCGGATCGCCATGTCGCACGCGCTCGGCGACGCGGTCGCCCCGCTGAACCTCGACGTCGTGTCGGCGAACGTCTTCACCGACCCCGAGATCGCGACGGTGGGTGTCTCCCAGAAGGACGTCGACGAGGAGAAGGTCGACGCCGAGGTGCTCATGCTGCCGCTGTCGCGCAACGCCCGCGCCAAGATGCTCGGCATCACCGACGGGTTCGTCAAGCTCTTCGCCCAGAAGGGGTCCGGAGCGGTCATCGGCGGAGTCGTCGTCGCACCGCGGGCATCCGAGCTGATCTTCCCCGTGACGCTCGCCGTGCAGCACCGGCTCAACGTCGACCAGGTCGCATCGACCTTCACGGTCTACCCGTCGCTGAGCGGGTCCATCGCCGAGGCGGCTCGCCGCCTGCACCCCACCGACTGAGCGGACGGCAGTCACGCGCCGGACTCCCCGTGCCGGCTCCTGACGGCCCGGAGGCCGGGTCGTGGGCCACGCGTGGGACGATGGAACCACCTTGAAAGGTGGGTGTGTCCGAATGGACTGCGCAGCACTGCTCCTGAAGTCCCGGTCGAGCATCATCGAGGAGAGCTACACCGTCCTCGAGAGCTCGCACATCCGCCATTACGAAGCCGCCGGGGAGGTGTTCACCCGGGACCGTCTCGCGGGACTGTTCGACCTCGTGGTCACAGCTATCGGCGATCGCGATCTTTCCGCCGTGAGCTCCTACGCAGTGACGGTGGCCGAAGAGCGCTTCGGGCAGGGCTTCGACATCAGCGAGGTGCAGGCGGCGTTCAATGCGCTCGAGGAGTCGATGTGGCGGCAGATCGTCGCGGAGGCTGCTCCCGACGAGCTCGCAGAGGCGACCGGCCTGCTCAGCACCGTTCTCGGCTTCGGCAAGGACGTACTGGCCCGGACCTACGTGTCGCTGGCCTCCCAGCGCCACGTGCCCACACTCGACCTCAGCGCGATGTTCGCCGGCACCCAGGCGCGCCCGGACATCGAGTAGGTCGAGGAGATCACGCTCCCGACCGGTGGCACGTCAGGCATCGAGTGCGCCAGGTCGTCCTCAGCGCCGGCGCGGCTGATCAGCCGGTTGCCCGCGCGGCATCCGATGGCACGATCGACCCCATCGGGTCTGCCGACAGGCAGGATGGACGGTGCCGTGGGTCGACCGCGGGAACCCTCAGGAGGACCAGATGAAGATCATCCGCACCGCAGCCCTCGTGGCCCTCGCGACGGCCGCCGTCTCCAAGGCCAAGGAGTATGCCCGCGACAACCCGGCACAGGCCTCGGAGACCCTCGACAAGGTTGAGGCCTTCGTGCGTGACAAGGCCGGCCCGACGTACTCGGACAAGGTCGGTGCGGGCAGTAGCGCCCTGCGCAGGAGCCTGGGGCTCAGGACCGGCCCCGCCGACGCGACCGCGCCGAGCGCCGGCACGTCATCCGGCTCGACCACGCCACCGAGGACGGGCGACACGTCGACCTCGGGCTTCGACCCCGCCATCTGACCCGGAGCCCCTGACCCCGCACCTGCCGGCCGGGCCCCGCCCGTCGAGTGAACAGAACACGCCGCCTGCGAATCAGCGCGGACGGCGTGTTCTGTTCACTCGACGGGTTGGAGCCCGTCGGGCAGGTGCTCAGGCGTCCTTGATCTCGCAGATGACGGCGCCGTTCGTGACGGTCGCGCCGACCTCCGCGGAGAGCCCGGAGACGGTTCCCGCCCGGTGCGCGGTGATCGGCTGCTCCATCTTCATCGCCTCGAGCACCACGACGAGGTCACCCTCGGCAACGGCGGCCCCGTCCTCGACGGCGATCTTGACGATCGTGCCCTGCATCGGTGCGGTGAGGGAGTCGCCGGATGCCGCGGCACCGGATGAGCCGGACCCGGACCTGCGGGGGGCCTTCTTCCGGGTCGATCCTCCACCCGAACCGCCCCCGCCCAGCGAGAGGTCGCCGGGCAGCGACACCTCGAGCCGCTTGCCCCCCACCTCGACGACGATGCTCTGCCGCGGCTCGACCTCGGCGGCGTCGCCGGAGGCACCGGCATACGCGTCGATGTCGTTGACGAACTCCGTCTCGATCCACCGGGTGTGGATGGTGAACGGCTCCTGCGGGTCGCTCGGGGCGAACGCGGGGTCGGCCACGACCTTGCGGTGGAAGGGCGTCACCGTGGGCATGCCCTCGATGACGAGCTCGTCGAGGGCTCGGCGGGCCCGTTCGATCGCCTGCTGGCGGGTGTGTCCGGTGACGACGAGCTTGGCGATCATCGAGTCGAACGCCCCGGCGATGGTGTCGCCCTCGAGGATGCCCGAGTCCCAGCGGACTCCCGGCCCCTGGGGGACGACCATCCGAGAGACGGTGCCCGGCGCCGGGAGGAAGCCGCGACCGGCGTCCTCGCCGTTGATCCGGAACTCGATCGAGTGCGCGTGCGGCTCGGGGTCGGGGTAGGTCAGTGCCTCGCCGTCGGCGATGCGGAACTGCTCCCGCACGAGGTCGATGCCCGTGACCTCCTCGGAGACCGGGTGCTCGACCTGGAGGCGGGTGTTGACCTCGAGGAAGGAGATGTCGCCGGCCGGGCCGACGAGGAACTCGCAGGTGCCGGCGCCGACGTAGCCGGCTCGGCGCAGGATCTCCTTGGAGGCGCGCAGCAGCTCGGTGTGCTGCTCCTCGGTGATGAACGGGGCCGGAGCCTCCTCGACGAGCTTCTGGTTGCGGCGCTGAAGCGAGCAGTCACGAGTGGAGACGATGACGACGTTGCCGTGCTGGTCGGCCAGGCACTGGGTCTCGACGTGTCGGGGGTGGTCGAGGAAACGCTCGACGAAGCACTCGCCGCGACCGAAGGCGGTCACCGCCTCGCGGACGGCCGAGTCGTAGAGCTCGGGGATCTCCTCGAGGGTGCGGGCCACCTTGAGGCCGCGCCCGCCGCCGCCGTACGCCGCCTTGATGGCCACCGGCAGGCCGTGCTCCTGAGCGAAGACCACGACCTCGTCGGGGCCCGAGACGGGGTCGGTGGTGCCCGGCACGAGCGGGGCGTTGGCCGCGAGGGCGATGTGCCTGGCCTTCACCTTGTCCCCGAGGCTGTCGATCGCCTCCGGGCCGGGGCCGATCCAGACCAGTCCGGAGTCGATCACCTTCTGCGCGAAGCCGGCGTTCTCGGCCAGGAAGCCGTAGCCGGGGTGCACGGCATCGGCACCGGCCCGGTGGGCGATCTCGATGAGCTTGTCCTGGAGCAGGTAGGAGTCACCCGGCGTGCTGCCGCCCAGCGCGTGGGCCTCGTCGGCGACCTTGACGTGCAGGGCGTCGCGGTCGGGCTCGGCGTAGACGGCGACGGAGCCGATGCCGGAGTCCCTGCAGGCGCGGGCGATCCGGACGGCGATCTCGCCACGGTTGGCAATGAGGACCTTGCTGATGGCCATGCCCGGGAGCCTATCGGTATGCCGTGGGGCTGGCTCGCGCGAGGGAGTGCTCCGAAGGTGAGGTGGGCCACGCTGGGCGGAAGACGCCCTCAGGCCGGGCGGGGGAGCGCGCCGATCTCGATCAGCCCCCGGTAGATGTAGGGGGCCATGGTCTCGGCATACGTCACGGTGAGGTGCGTGATGTCGCGGTAGACGGTGACGCCACCGATGACCGCCGGGCAGATCCCGTCCCGGCAGTAGAAGTCGGTCAGGTCGAGCAGCTTCGACCCGGGAACCGTGCCGGCGGTCGCCTCGAAGGCGTCGAAGGAGCCGAGGGCCTCCTCCTGGGGCACGGCGCAGCTGTCCGGCTCCACGACGTCCAGGCGCGCGAGGCAGTCCAGGGGGTCCTCCGAGTGGCGAGGGTTGTCCTTGACGGCGACGATGGTCACGCCGAGGTCCGCCAGTGGCTTCCACGCAGCCTGCATGCTCGCGACCTGCTCAGCGGGTGTGCCGCTGTTGAACCTCGCGTACCCCGTGGTGATGATCAGGTCGGTCTGGGGAGCCTGCTCGATGAGCCAGGGCTGGAGCTTGGCCTTCCAGGTCTGGCAGGAGTCGACGCGGGCGCGGTCCTTGTGGTCGATGGGGTCACGTGTCCACGCGCAGCTCCCCTTGATCCGAGCCGAGACCGAGATCTCCCCCTGTTCTGCGAGTCGCTCGAGGGCAGGCAGGAGGGCTTGGGCGTGGGAATCGCCGACGACCACGACGTGGGGCACGTCCGGGTCGTCGACGGCACCGAAGTCGCACCCGACGAACGTCGAGTTCGTGACGCCGGGGAAGCACCCCTTGTACTGCGGGGTGTCGCCACCGGCCGACGCAGGTGCAGGCACCATGGTTCCTGCGAGCTCGGGGTTGGAGCAGGGGTGCTGCGGGTCCATCGCGGCCGCACCGAAGCAGTCCGGGGCGCTCTCCACGATGGCGGCTGCCGCCGCGTCCGCGCTCTGCTCGGCTGCCACCGCGGTGTCACGACCGACCCAGGCCCCCGTCACGAGGACGGCTGCGCCCACAGTGGTCCCGATCAGGGTGATGAGCGGCCGACGCAGGCCGAAGCGGTGGGTGAACCGGACCGGGTCCTCGACCCAGCGCTTCGTGGCGGCTGCTGCGGCGATCGTGCCGAGCAGGATGAGCAGGCGCGCCGAGAAGCCCATGGTGTGACCCAGGATGACCGGCACGATGACGATCGGTGGCCAGTGCCAGAGGTACATCGAGTACGAGATGTCCCCGAGGAAGCGGACCGGACGCAGGCGCATGAGGGGAGTCGGGGACAGGCGGTGGCGCGGCTCGGCCGCGGCGATGATCGCCAGGGTGGCGCCGACGGGGAGCAGCGCCGCCGTCCCCGGGAAGGGAGTCGAGGAGTTGAACCGGAACCCGCACCAAGCCAGGGCAGCGAAGCCCGCCCACGAGACCAGCGACAGGGCGAGCGGCGGCACGGTTGGCAGGCGTCGCGCCGCCGGACCCGGGCTCGTCCTCCCGGCCAGATAGAGGGCCAGCAGGCCACCGGCGCCGAACTGCCACGCGCGAGCCGGGGTGACGAAGTACGCCGCCGAGGGGTTGGCCTGCGTGATCCACAGCGAGAAGGCGAGAGAGGCCACCGTCGGAAGGCCGACGGCCCACCAGGTGGCAGCGGTCGCGGACGAGGAGCGTCGCCTCGCCCAGACCGCGCCCGCGAGCACGAGCAGCGGCCACACGAGGTAGAACTGCTCCTCGATGGACAGGGTCCAGTAGTGCTGCGCCGCGGCGGGCGCCTCGTCGGCGGCGAGGTAGTCGACGGAGTCGGCCGCGAGCACCCAGTTCTGGACGTACAGCGTCGACGCGATGATCTGGCGGAAGTTCTGCTGCCACGACATGACGGGCAGCCACAGGGCCACCGCGACGGTCGTGGCCCCGAGCACGAGATAGGCCGCCGGGAGGAGCCGCCGGGCCCGCCTCGCCCAGAACCGGGCGAGGTCGATCGTCCCGGTGCTCGTCGACTCCCGCAGCAGGTGCGAGGTGATGAGGAACCCGGAGATGACGAAGAAGACGTCGACGCCCACGTAGCCGCCGGGTAGCCGGCCCGGCCACAGGTGGTAGAGCACCACGAGGAGTACAGCACACGCCCGAAGGGCAGTGATCTCGGCCCGACTCCGATCCGGCGCACGGGGTGTTGACACCGCCAAGAAGATACAGGGCAGAGCCGTGAGTCGGCGAAGCGCCCGGCGAAGGGCTCGCGTCATCCCGCGGAGTCGCCCGCAGCACGACGTCGAACGGCCCCGCCCGTGCGCGCCGCGGTGCCGCGCCCTACCGTGGGCGCATGCCGCGACAGACCACTGCGTCCCTGACCACGCCCAGCGGAACCGTGGAGATCCCGACGATCGGGTTCGGCGTGTGGCAGGTGCCCGACGAGGGGGTCGATGCCGCGCTCGGCACGGCGCTGGAGGTCGGCTACCGGCACGTCGACACTGCCCGGCTGTACGGCAACGAGCGGGGGGTCGGGCGCGCGCTCGCGGCCTCCGACCTGGGGCGTGACGAGGTGTTCGTGACGACGAAGGTCTGGAACGACGACCACGGCCGGGACGCGACGCTGGCGGCGTTCGACGCGTCGATGGAGCGTCTGGGTCTGGACGTTCTGGACCTCTATCTCATCCACTGGCCGGTGCCGGCCCGGGGGCTGTACGTGGAGACCTGGCGCGCGCTCCAGGAGCTGCGCGACGACGGTCGGGTACGCGCCATCGGCACCTGCAACTTCCATGCCGAGCACCTCCAGCGACTCCACGACGAGACGGGTGAGTGGCCGAGCATCAACCAGATCGAGCTCCACCCCTACCTCCAGCAGGCGCCGCTGCGAGCCTTCAACGCCCGGCACGGGATCGTCACCGAGTCGTGGAGCCCACTCGCCTCGGGCAGGAAGGTGCTCGACGACGAGGTCATCGCCTCCATCGCCCAGGAGCACGGTGCGACACCCGCCCAGGTCGTCATCGCGTGGCACCGCGCCCTGGACCTCGTCGTGCTGCCCAAGTCGGTCACGCCGAGCCGGATCGCGGAGAACCTGGCGGCCGTGGACCTCGAGCTGACCGCTCAGCAGGTCGACATGATCTCCCGGCTGGACCGCGGTTTCCGCACCGGGCCCAATCCCGAGGCGTTCAACGGGGCCTGACCACGACCGTAGTGGACCGCGCCGGCTGAGTAGCAGGACTCATACGCTGCGGGCCCGCGGGGAGGAGAATCGGGATATCGGCCCGTCCACCAGGTCGACACGCTGACGCCGAGGAGCTCGCGATGACCGCGCCGCCGACATCCACTCCGTCCACCCCTGCCGAGCGCGACCGGGTCGTCCACCCCGCAACCCCGGGGCAGCTGCACTGGCTCGAGGGCGAGCTGCGCCGGTGGCAGGACGAGGGGCTGGTCGACGAGCCGCTCGCCACATCGATCCGCGACAGCTATGTCCTCCGCCGCCGCGTCACCCTGTCCCGGATCGTGCTGACGCTCGGGGCGTGCTTCGTCGGCCTGGGCCTGATCTGGCTCGTCGTGTCCAACCTCGACCAGATGTCGCCCCTCGTGCGCTTCGTCCTCGTGGCCGCCGTCTGGTTGGGGCTCGTCGTCGCCTCCGAGATCCTCGCCCGACGGCGCGAGCGCACCGATGCGGTGCCCGTCCCGGTCGTCGGTGCCGTGCGGTTGCTCGCCGCGGCGGCGTACGGCGCGGTCGTCTTCCAGGCGGCGCAGAGCCTGCAGGTCTCCACCTACGGGGCCTCCCTCGTGGGGATCTGGGCGGCAGGGGCGCTGATCTGGGCCTACGCGGTGCGCGGGACGGCGGCACTCGTGCTCGGTGTGCTGCTCTCGGCGGTGTGGTTCGTCTGGCTCGTCACCGACGCCGAGGACAGCCTGTTCGCCGGCGCCACGGCTCTCGGCTCGGCGGCTCTCGCCGCCGTCTCCCTCGGGGTGCTCCACGCGGTGGGTCGCTGGCGCGAGGCGGGCTGGGCTCCGTTCGGCGTCCCATGGCGCGAGCTCGGCGGGGCGCTCGTGCTCATCGGGCTGTTCCTCGCGGCGCTGCCCTTCGGCGACGACGAGGTGTCGATCGTGCCTCTGGCCCTGTGGGTGGGCCTCGGGGTCGCCGTCGCCCTCGCCGTGGCAGCCCTGGCGCTGGGCGACCGGACCGACCGGTTCGAGGCGGGGCTCGCGGGGGTGGCGCTGGCGGTGGGTGTCGGGCTGTCGCTCTGGCGTTTCGACGACACCGAGCTCTCCGACCTCACGGCGGGGGAGTGGACCCGGTCGTTCGTCGCCGTCGCGGTGTACCTCGTGGTGGCCAGCGGCTACGCGGTGCTCGGGGGCATGCGGGACTCGAGCCGGATGACCTTCACGGCCACCGCGGCACTGGTCGTCTTCACGACGGTCCAGGCGTTCGCCGTCTTCGCGGAGATCCTCTCCGGGGCGGCGCTCTTCCTCCTCGTCGGTGTCGTGCTCATCGGCACCGGCATCCTCGCCGACCGCGGACGTCGCCGACTCGTGCGCGAGGGAAAGGAGGCCATGTCATGACACCCCGAACCTCCCGGGTCGTGGCCGCGGTGGCCGCGCAGGTCGTCCTCGTCGGGGTGGCGGTCTGGGTTCCCCTCGCCGCCCGCGTGACCGGTGAGGAGGTCCTGCTGAGGGTGCAGGTGGCCGACACCTATGAGCCCTTCGCCGATGCCTATGTCGACGTCGCCTATCCCGACCTGCCCCTTCAGCCGATCGAGGGTGAGGGCCAGGGACTCTTCGAGGACCCGGCCCGCGGAACCGCCTACGTGCCTCTCGCCCGGGAGGGCGCGACGTGGGTCGGCGGAGAGGTGCAGCGCACGCCGCCGGAGTCCGGTCCCTTCCTGCTCTGTGACGACGACTCGTGGCGGCTGCGGTGCGGCATCGAGACGGCGTACGTGGCGTCCGGCGAGCCGGAGCAGCTGCGCCGGGCCCTGCTCGACGGTGACGCCGTGGCCGTCGTGAAGGTCGACGGCAGCGGCCACGCGGCGCTGGTCGACGTGCGGGTCGGGTGACGGGTTCGCAGGCGCGCACGACCCGGTGCGTCAGTGGATCGGCGCGGCATGATGGCCCCATGAGCGACGATGCCCTCCGCCGAGCCCAGCGCGCCCTCGAGGAGGGGATCTCCACCGACTTCAGCCAGGCGATGTCCTACGGGGCCTACCTCGACCTCGACACGCTGCTCTCGGCCCAGCACCCACGCAGCCAGCCGCCCCAGCACGACGAGCTGCTCTTCATCATCCAGCACCAGGTCGCAGAGCTCTGGCTCAAGCTCCTCCTGCACGAGCTCCGCTCGGCGCGAGCGCTCATCGCGGAGGACGAGCTCGCGCAGGCCCTCAAGCGGCTGGCTCGCGTCAAGCACGTCCAGAAGCAGCTCGTCGAGCAGTGGGACGTGCTGGCGACCCTGACCCCGAGCGAGTACGCCGAGATCAGGCCGTTCCTCGCGACGAGCTCCGGCTTCCAGAGCCACCAGTACCGCTCCGTCGAGTTCCTCCTCGGCAACAAGAACGCCGACATGGTGCGCGTCTTCGAGCACGACCCGTGGCAGCGGGACCTCCTCGACCGGTTGCTCCGCGAGCCCACGCTCTACGACGAGTTCCTCCGCTTCCTCTCGCGCCGGGGGTATGCCGTGCCGGACGCCGTCCTGGAGCGGGACGTCACCCTTCCCCACCGGCTGGACGAGGGCCTGGTCGAGGTGTTCGCCGCCGTCTACGCCGCCCCGTCCGAGCACTGGGGGGTGTACGAGACCTGCGAGGAGCTCGTCGACATCGAGGACCTGTTCCAGCAGTGGCGTTTCCGCCACCTCCAGGTCGTGACCCGCACGATCGGTCGCAAGAGCGGCACCGGCGGGTCGAGCGGGGTCGACTTCCTGCGCCGGGCCCTCGACCTGACGTTCTTCCCCGAACTCTACGAGGTGCGCGTCCGGGTCGAGTAGGTGGCCCCGGCCCTCCGGTGGCCCACCTGACGCGCCCCTCGACCACCGCTGACTAGGGTGCTCGGCATGTCACGTCGGGTCATCCACACCGCCCAGGCGCTCGTCGACGCCGTGATGGAGGTGCCTGCCCTCCCCGGGCGGGGCGGAAACGTCATGGCCACGTCCTACCGCCGGTATGCCGGTGGCGCTGCGACGATCCTCCTCGCCGCCGCACGCTCGGGAGCGTCGTGCGTGCACGCGGGAGCGGTCGGCACCGGACCGAACGGTGACCTGATCCGCGAGACCCTCGCGGCCGACGGTGTCACCCTGACCGCGCCCCGGGTCGACGGGGAGGACACCGGCGTCTGCGTGGTGCTCGTCGAACCCACCGCCGAGCGCAGCTTCGTCACCACCCAGGGCGCCGAGCGTCGGATCAGCCCGGACTCCCTCCAGCGCTCGGACCCCCGGCCGGGTGACTTCCTCTGTGTCAGCGGCTACTCGCTCGTCGGCCGAACCCGTGACCCGCTCGTGCAGTGGCTCGCCGGGCTCGACCCGGGCGTCGTCGTGGTGCTCGACCCCGGTGCGGCCCTCATCGACATGCCCGACGACGTCCGAGACCAGGTGCTTCGCCGCACCGACGTGTGGACCGGCAACACCGAGGAGGCGGCCACCCTGGCCGGTGTCGACGGCATCCGGGAGACCGCGGAGGTCGTCTCCTCCCTGCTCTCCGCTGGCGCCGTGACCATCGTGCGTGACGGACCGAGGGGGTGCGTGGTCCGCGAGGGCGGCCACACGACCTACGTCTCCGGGCACCCCCAACGTCCGGTCGACACCAACGGAGCGGGCGACACGCACACCGGCGTGCTGCTCGCGGAGCGTGCGGCGGGGGCGACGTGGTTGGCGGCGGCCGGACGCGCCAACGCGGCGGGCGCGCTCAAGGTGACGCGGCGCGGCCCGGACTCCGCACCCACCCGTGCGGAGATCGACGCGTTCGTCTCCGGCCTGGGGTGACCCGCTCCGGGTCGGCTCAGGGGGCGCTCAGCGCAGGGAGTCGAGGTCCTGTCGGCACCGGTCCTCGAAGGCGGCGAGCTCGGCGATCGCCGACTCGAGGTCTCGGCGCCGCTGCTCGAGGTCGGTGCGCCGCTCGTCGATCTGGCCGAGGACGTACTCGAGCTGGCTCCGACGCCCTCGCGGGGCGTCGTAGAGGTCGATGATGGTGCGGATCTCCTCGAGGGGGAAGCCGAGCCGACGGCCGCGGAGGATGAGCCCCAGGCGGGTGCGGTCGCGCCGGTGGTAGACGCGGGTCGTGCCCCGGCGCTCGGGGGTGATCAGCCCGAGGTCCTCGTAGTGGCGCACCGTGCGGTGGGTGACCCCGAACTCCTCGGCGACCTCGGCGATCGACCAGGTGCGCTCGCCCGCAGGGGCCGACGGGGGAGCGGGGTTTGCCATACCCGCGAGTATTGCCTTACGTTTACGTCAACGTCAAGGTGAGATCGTGTGGCGCGGCCCCGACCCCGGGCTGCGCGACCTCTCCACACAAGGAGTGCCGATGTACGAGCTGAGCAAGGACCACGAGGACTTCCGAGCGGTCGTGCGCGACTTCGCGACCGAGGCCGTCGAGCCGCACGTCGCCGCCTGGGACCGCGAGCACCACTTCCCGGCCGACCTCGTGCCCACGATGGGCGAGCTGGGCCTCTTCGGGCTCGTCGTCCCCGAGGCCTTCGGGGGCTCGCTCGAGGCTGCCGACGGTGGCGCGTTCACCAGCCTGTGCATCGCCATCGAGGAGCTCGGCCGGGTCGACCAGTCGATCGGCATCACGCTCTCCGCCGGTGTCGGCCTGGGCATCAACCCGATCCTCACCTACGGCAGCCAGGAGCAGAAGGAGCGCTTCCTGCCCGACCTGGTCGCCGGGCGCACACTCGCCGGCTTCGGCCTCACCGAGCCGGATGCCGGGTCCGACGCGGGCGCCACCCGCACCAAGGCCGTGCTCGACGGCGGGGAGTGGGTGCTCGACGGGGCCAAGGCGTTCATCACGAACTCCGGTACCGACATCACCTCGGTCGTCACCGTGACCGCGCGCACCGGCACCACCGAGAACGGTCGTCCGGAGATCTCGGCGATCATGGTGCCCTCGGGCACAGCGGGATTCACGGTCGAGCCGGCCTACGACAAGCTCGGCTGGAACATCTCCGACACCCACGGCCTCTCCTTCGCCGGTTGCCGCGTGCCCGAGGACCACCTCCTCGGTGAGCGCGGCCGAGGCTTCCACCAGTTCCTCAAGACCCTCGACGACGGGCGCATCGCGATCAGCGCCCTGGCGCTCGGGCTCATCACCCGGATGCGGGAGGAGGCCACGGCCTACGCCAAGAGCCGCACGGCCTTCGGCACGCCGATCGGCGTCAACCAGGGCGTCTCGTTCCCCATCGCGGACCTGGCGGTCATGGAGGAGACCTCGCGGCTGCTGACCTACCGCGCGGCCTGGCTCAAGGACGAGCAGGAGGCCGGTCGTCGCTCGGTGGCCGAGGTCAAGCAGGCGGCCGCCGTCGCCAAGCTCTACACCTCCGAGGCGGCCGTCTCGGCCACCCGCATCGCGACCCAGGTGTTCGGCGGCAACGGCTTCATGGAGGAGTACCCCGTGGCCCGCTTCTACCGCGACGCCAAGATCCTCGAGATCGGCGAGGGCACGTCCGAGGTGCAGCGCATGGTCATCGCCAAGGGCCTCGGCCTGCCGACCAGCTGATGGACTCGTGTGCTCAGATGGTCATGACCGCAGCGGGAGCAGGAGACGCGCAGACAGGGAGACGAGTGTGCCGGTGAGCCAGGTCCCAGACGAGGTCCCTGTCGGCGACCCCCGGGTCGCGGACGTCCGCGCGCGGCTGGAGGCCGCGCACGCGGCATCCGGACGACCGACCGAGAGGGCCGCCGCCAAGCTGGCGGCCCAGAACAAGCTCTACGTGCGCGACCGGCTGGCGCTGCTGCTCGACGAGGGCAGCTTCGTCGAGGACGGGCGCTACGCCAACGCGCTCGCCGCGGGGCTGCCCGCCGACGGTGTGGTCACCGGTCGCGGCACCGTCGACGACCGGCCCGTCGTCGTCATCGCCAACGACCCCACCGTGAAGGCCGGGTCCTGGGGCGCGCGCACGGTCGAGAAGATCGTGCGCGCCACCGAGACCGCGCTGCGCGAGGAGCTTCCGGTGTTCTGGCTCGTCGACAGCGCGGGTGCCCGGATCACCGACCAGGTCGAGATGTTCCCGGGGCGGCGTGGCGCGGGGCACATCTTCCACAACCAGGTCGCCCTGTCGGGCAAGGTGCCGCAGATCTGCTGCCTGTTCGGGCCGTCGGCGGCCGGTGGCGCCTACATCCCGAGCTTCTGCGACGTCATCATCATGGTCGAGGGCAATGCGTCGATGTACCTCGGCAGCCCCCGGATGGCCGAGATGGTGGTGGGGGAGACGGTGTCGCTCGAGGAGATGGGCGGTGCCCGGATGCACTGCACCGTCTCGGGCGTCGGCGACCTCCTCGCGCAGGACGACACCGAGGCGATCGAGCTCGCGCGCCTCTACTTCTCCTACCTGCCACTGAACTGGCGCTCCCCACTGCCGACCTACCACCCCGAGGAGCCGGTCGAGCAGCTCACCCGGGCCTCGGTGCCCGAGCGCGAGAGCCAGCCCTTCGACGTGCACGACGTCATCGACGGACTCGTCGACGACGACAGCTTCTTCGAGATCAAGCCGCTGTTCGCCGGTGAGCTCGTCGTGGGCCTCGGGCGGATGAACGGCGAGAGCGTCGGGATCGTCGCCAACAACTCGGCCGTCAAGGGGGGAGTGCTCTTCGCCGACTCCGCCGACAAGGCAGCGCGCTTCATCTGGCTCTGCGACGCGTTCTCGATCCCGCTGATCTACCTCGCCGACGTCCCCGGCTTCATGATCGGGTCCGAGGTCGAGCGCGGGGGGATCATCCGGCACGGCGCCAAGATGGTCCACGCCGTGTCCTCGGCCACCGTTCCCCAGGTCTGCGTCGTCGTCCGCAAGGCCTACGGCGCAGGGCTGTACGCCATGGGTGGGCCGGGCTTCGCGCCCGACGCGACGATCGCGCTCCCCACGGCACGGATCGCGGTGATGGGTCCCGAGGCGGCCGTCAACGCCGTCTACGCCAACAAGATCGCCGAGGTCGAGGCGGCCGAGGGGCCCGAGGCGCGCGACGCCTTCGTGGCTGCGCGCCGCACCGAGTACGAGACGGACGTCGACCTCGAGCGGCTCGCCGCCGACCTCGTCATCGACCAGGTCGTCGAGGCGGATGCCCTTCGCGGGGAGCTCCTCCACCGGCTGCGCTACGCCGCGCACCGGGATCGCCACTTCGCCGCCAAGCGCCGCGACGTCCCGCCGGTCTGACCCCACCACCCCCGCCCCACCCGTCGAGTGAACAGGACGCGCCGCCTGCGCGCCGGCTCGGACGGCGCGTCCTGTTCACTCGACGGGTTCCGCACTTGACGAATTCGTGACGAGGGGTCATCATTTCCGCATGAGTGGAAATACAGCGACGACCATGGCCACCGCCACCCACCCCGCGACGATGAGCCCCGGCCGCACCCGTGCGGTCCTCGTCGTCGTCTCCCTCGCGCTGATGACCGTCGTCTCCGCGGTCAGTGGCCTCAACGTGGCACTGCCGGACCTCGCCCGGCAGACGGGGGCCAGCCAGGCCCAGCTCACCTGGATCGTCGACTCGTACACCGTCGTCTTCGCCGGGCTGCTCCTCTTCGCGGGCGCCCTGGGTGACCGGTTCGGGCGCAAGCACCTGCTCGCCGCCGGTCTCGTCGTCTTCGGAGCCGCCGCGCTCGCCGGCTCCCTGACCGACGACCCCGAACTGCTCATCGCGGTGCGTGCCGTCATGGGACTGGGTGCCGCGGGCATCATGCCGACGACGCTGTCGGTCATCACGACCTCGTTCGGACCCGCCGAACGCCCCAAGGCCGTCGGCGTGTGGGTCGGCGTCGCGGGCGGGGGTGCGGTGCTCGGCCTCTTCGCCACCGGCCTGCTCCTCGAGTGGTTCGCGTGGAACTCCTTCTTCGTGCTCAACGCAACGCTTGCGGTCGTGGCCCTCGTGGGCACCCTGGCGATCGTCCCGAACTCCGTCGACGACGACGCCGACCGGCTCGACGTCGTCGGCGCCGTGCTCTCGCTCGTCGCCGTCGCGGGGGTCGTCCTCGGCATCATCGAGGGTCCCGAGAGGGGATGGGGCGACCCCGTGGCCGTCGGCGCGCTGGCGACGGGCCTGGTCGCTGCCGTGGCCTTCGTCCTCTGGGAGCTGCGCCACCCGCACCCGCTGCTCGACCCGCGACTGTTCCGGCTCCGCGGCTTCTCGGCGGGCAGCCTGACGATCACGGTGCAGTTCTTCGCCAGCTTCGGCCTCTTCTTCACCGTGCTCCAGTACCTGCAGTTCGTCGTGGGCATGTCGCCGCTGAGGGCGGCGGCTGCCCTCCTGCCGCTGCCTCTCGTCATGATCCCGCTCGCGCGCAACGCCCCCCGCATCGCCGCGAGGTTCGGGTTCCGGCGGATCGCCCCGCTCGGCCTGCTCCTCAGCGCGGCCGGCCTCGCCGCCCTGTCGACGCTCGGCACCGACTTCGGCTACGGCTGGTTCGCCGCCGGCCTCGTCGTCTTCGCGATGGGGATGGCGCTCGCCGGCACGCCGTCGACGACGGCGATCACCGAGTCGCTCCCGGACGCCAAGCAGGGGGTGGCCTCGGCGGTCAACGACACCGCGCGCGAGCTCGGCAGCGCCCTGGGCATCGCCATCCTCGGCAGCGCGCTCAACGAGGCCTACCGCGACGGCATGGCCCCGGTCGTCGGGTCGTTGCCGGCCCAGGCGCGCGAGCAGGCGCTCTCGTCGATCGCGTTCATCTCCTCGCCCCGGGTCACCGGGGCGGGCGATGCCGCCGGGCCACTCGTCGAGGGCGCGAAGTCGGCGTTCGTCGACGGTGTCGGCACCGCGCTCCTCATCGCGAGCGCCACCGCCGCCGTGGCGGCAGTCCTCGTGTTCCTCCTCGCGCCCGGGCGGGAGCGACCCGGGCGTGCGCGGGGGTCAGCCGGCGGTGCTCAGGTCGTGCCAGCGCACGCCGAGCTCGAGGGCGAGCTCACGCAGGAGGGGGAGGGAGACACCCACGACGTTGCTCGGGTCCCCCTCGATTCCTGCGACGAACGGCCCACCCAGGCCGTCGATCGTGAAGGCGCCCGCCACTCGTAGCGGCTCGCCGGTGGCCACGTAGGCGGCGACCTCCTCGTCCCCCAGGTCGGCGAAGTGCACGACCGTGGATGCCGTGCCGCCGACAAGGCCACCGGTGCCGCCGTCCCGGGTGTCCCGGCGGTCGACGAGCCAGTGACCGGTGTGCAGCGTGCCGGTGCTGGCACGCATCCGGTGCCAGCGTGCGGTCGCCTCGGCGACGTCGGCCGGCTTGCCATGCACCTCGCCGTCGAGCTCGAGCAGCGAGTCGCAGCCGAGCACGAGGTCGGAGGCCTCGTCCCCGTCGGCGTCGAGGGTGGCGAGGACGTCCTCGGCCTTCGCCCGCGCCAGCAGGAGAGCGACGTCGGCCGCCGCCAGCGGCTCCCCGAGGCCGGCCTCGGCAGCCGCGACGGCCGCGTCCTCGTCGACGGACGAGACGCGCACCGCCGGATCGAGACCGGCCCGGCGCAGGGTCGCCAGGCGGGCCGGCGAGGCAGAGGCGAGGAGCAGGGATACGGGGCCGTGGGGCATGGGGGACAACCTAGCCGGGCTGTGACGAGCACCTCCCCGGTCGCCCTCGCTAACCGTCCACTACGCAGCGTAGTATTCAAGGAAGTCCCGCGGCCGTCGGGATGACCCAGGAGGTGCCCACGTGGCCGGACCAGATCGCGACCTCACACCCCTCGCCCCCCTCGGGCTCGGACGCACGCGCTCGGGGCCGGTGCGCGAGCATCGTCCGGTCTACGTCGACCTCCTGCCGCCCTGCAACGCGGGGTGCCCGGCCGGCGAGAACATCCAGGCGTGGCTCGGGATGGTCCGCGACGGTCGCGAGGAGGAGGCCTGGCGGCAGCTGACCGCCGACAACCCGATGCCGGCCATCCACGGCCGGGTCTGCTACCACCCGTGCGAGAGCGTGTGCAACCGGGCGGAGCTCGACGGCGCCGTCTCCATCCACGGCGTCGAGCGCCACCTCGGCGACCTCGCGATCGAGCGCGGATGGCGCTTCGAGCCTCCCACGCGCCGCACCGGACGGCGCGTGCTCGTCGTCGGGTCCGGCCCCAGCGGGCTGTCGGCGGCCTACCACCTGGCCCGGCTCGGTCACGACGTCGTCGTCCGCGACCACGGCGCCGAGCCGGGCGGGATGATGCGCTACGGCATCCCGGCATACCGCCTGCCCCGCGCGGTGCTCGACGCCGAGGTGGAGCGGATCCGCGAGCTCGGTGTGGAGTTCGAGCAGGGCCACCGGGTCGAGGACCTCGAGGCGGAGCGGCACGCCGGGGGGTTCGACGCGGTGTTCGTCGCCGTCGGTGCCCACCTCTCCAAGCGGGTCGACATCCCCAATCAGGATGCCGGACGGGTCCTCGACGCGGTGTCCTTCCTGCGCGGGGTTGCCTCGGGCGAACAGGACGCCATCCACGGACGGGTCGCGGTCTACGGCGGCGGCAACACCGCTTTCGACGCCGCCCGGGTGGCCCGGCGCCTCGGTGCCGACGACACCGTCATCGTCTACCGCCGCACGAGGGAGCAGATGCCGGCCCACCTGGAGGAGGCCGCGGACGCGGAGGACGAGGGCATCCGGGTCAACTGGCTGCGCACCATCGCCTCGATGGGGGAGGACGACCTCACCGTCGAGGTCCAGGAGCTCGACGAGACCGGCCGGCCGCACGGTACCGGGCGCTTCGAGACCCTGGAGGCCGACACGGTGATCCTCGCGCTCGGCCAGGAGAGCGACACCGGCTTCCTGCACACCGTCCCGGGAGTGCAGTTCGACGGCGACGTCGTCGTCGTGTCCCCGACGACCCTGATGACCGGGGCCCCCGGCGTCTTCGCCGGCGGCGACGCCGTGCCCAGCGAGCGCACCGTCACCGTGGGTGTCGGTCACGGCAAGAAGGCGGCCCGGAGCATCGACGCGTGGCTCGGTGGCCTCACCTACGCGCCGGCACCGAAGCACGAACGCGCCGACCTCGACTCGCTGCACCTGTGGTACTTCGGCCTGCACGAGCGCCGGCACCAGCCGGAGCTCGACCCGACCGAGCGGGTGCGCGACTTCGGCGAGGTCGTGTCCGGGTTGTCGCTCGAGGAGGCCCGCTTCGAGGCCGGGCGGTGCCTGTCCTGCGGGAACTGCTTCGAGTGTGACGGCTGCCTGGGCTCCTGCCCCGAGGACGCCGTGATCAAGCTCGGCGTGGGACTTCGCTACGAGTTCGACTACGACAGGTGCACCGGCTGCGGGACGTGTGCCCGGCAGTGCCCGGTGAACGCCATCACCATGGTGCCGGAGGGCTGAGCGGTGCGCGTCACGATCGATGGGAACCAGGCGGCCGCGACGACGGCCTACCGGCTCAACGAGCTCTGCGCGATCTACCCGATCACGCCTTCCTCGGCGATGGCCGAGCTCGCGGACGAGTGGTCCAGCCACGGCCGGGCCAACGTCTGGGGCACGGTGCCGACGGTCATGGAGATGCAGAGCGAGGGAGGCGCGGCCGGGGCGATGCACGGCGCCCTGCAGGGAGGGGCGCTCGCGACGACCTTCACGGCCTCGCAGGGCCTGCTCCTCATGATCCCCAACATGTACAAGATCGCGGGCGAGCTGACCTCGACGGTCTTCCACGTCGCGGCCCGGTCGATCGCCGCGCAGGGGTTGTCGATCTTCGGCGACCACTCCGACGTCATGGCGGTCCGAGCCACCGGGTTCGCCCTGCTCTCCTCGGCCTCGGTCCAGGAGGCCCACGACCTGGCCCTGGTCGCCCAGGCGGCGACACTCCGCACGCGCGTGCCGTTCGTGCACTTCTTCGACGGCTTCCGCACCTCGCACGAGCTGAACACCATCGAGCTCATCGACGACGACGTGCTGCGCGCGGTCGTCCCCGAATCCCTCGTCCGCGACCACCGGATGCGGGCGATGAGCCCCGAGCGACCGGCCGTGCGGGGGACGGCGCAGAACCCCGACGTCTACTTCCAGGCCCGCGAGACGGTCAACCCGTACTACGCGCGGACCGCCGAGGTGGTGCAGGACGTCATGGACGAGGTGGCCCGCCACACCGGGCGGTCCTACGGCATCGTCGAGTACGCCGGGCACCCCGAGGCCGAGCGGGTGGTCGTCCTCATGGGGTCGGGTGCGCAGACGGCGCGTGAGACGGTCGACCACCTCGTCCGTGCCGGCGAGCGCGTGGGCGTCATCCAGGTGCGGCTGTACCGTCCGTTCCCGGCGGCCCAGCTCGTCGCGGCGCTTCCGGAGAGCGTGCGTGCCGTGGCGGTCCTGGACCGCACCAAGGAGCCCGGCTCCGAGGGCGAACCGCTCTACCTCGACGTCGTCGCCGCGCTGGCCGAGGCGGTCGACCGCGGAGAACGCCCGTCCGCCCCCCGGGTCATCGGGGGCCGGTACGGCCTCTCCTCGAAGGAGTTCACCCCGGGGATGGTCGCCGCCGTGCTGGGCGAGCTCTCCCGCGAGTCGGCCCGGCGCCGGATCACCGTCGGCATCACCGACGACGTCGGGGGCACCAGCGTGGACTGGGACGAGGACGTCGACATCGAGGACCCCGAGACGTTCCGGGCGGTCTTCTTCGGGATCGGCTCGGACGGCACCGTCGGCGCGAACAAGAACACCATCAAGATCCTCGGGGCCGACCCCGACGTCCACGCACAGGCGTACTTCGTCTACGACTCCAAGAAGTCGGGAGGAATCACCGTCTCCCACCTGCGGTTCGGGCCGCACGAGGTCCGCGCCCCGTACCTCGTCCCTCGCGCCCGCTTCGTCGGCTGCCACCAGTTCGGGCTCATCGAGAAGGTCGACGTCCTCGGCGTCGCGGACCGTGGCGCGACGCTGCTCATCAACGCCCCCTACCCCCCGGAGGAGGTGTGGGACGCGCTCCCGGGACCGGTGCAGCAGCAGGTGCTCGACAAGAGCCTCCGGCTGTTCACGATCGACGCCACCGCCGTCGCGCGCGAGGCCGGGCTCCCGGGCCGGACGAACACCGTCCTGCAGGCGTGCTTCTTCGCGATCTCCGGCGTGCTGCCCCGCGACGAGGCCGTCGACCGGGTCAAGGCCTCCATCCGCACCACCTACGACCGTCGCGGCGCCGAGGTCGTCCGGCGCAACGAGGCCGCGGTCGACGCCACCCTGGCCGCTCTCCACGAGGTGCCGCTCCCCGGCCACCGCACCTCCGAGCGACCGCTCCCCGACACCGTCCCTGCCGACGCCCCCGCGTTCGTCCGCGCGGTGACGGCGGAGATGATGGCCGGGCGCGGCGACGGGCTGCCGGTGAGCGCGATGCCCGACGACGGCACGTACCCGAGCGGCACGACGGCGTACGAGAAGCGCCGCATCTCCGACCTCGTCGCACAGTGGGACCCCACCACGTGCATCCAGTGCGGGACATGCAGCTTCGTGTGCCCGCACAGCGTCATCCGGTCGCGGTTCT
This sequence comes from uncultured Actinomycetota bacterium, assembly GCA_963730365.1. Classification (GTDB taxonomy): domain Bacteria; phylum Actinomycetota; class Actinomycetes; order Actinomycetales; family Dermatophilaceae; genus Fodinibacter. The sequence goes on from CAVSRM010000011.1 coordinate 50,910, forward strand.
ACGACGCCGCCGATGCCGCGGACGCCCCGGACGGCTTCCGCTCGGCGCCGCTCGTCGCTGCCGGCCTGCCGGGCTCGCAGTACACGCTCCAGGTCTATGCCGAGGACTGCACCGGCTGCGGCCTGTGCGTCGAGGCCTGCCCGGTGAGCCCCGTCGGCCGCCCCGACCTCAAGGCGATCAACCTCGCACCGCTCGAGCCGGTGCTCGAGACCGAGCGCGAGAACATCGCCTACTTCGAGGGCCTCCCCGTCAACGAGCGCTCGCGGGTCGACTTCGGGACGGTCCGCGGCACCCAGTTCCTCCAGCCGCTCTTCGAGTTCTCCGGTGCCTGCGCCGGGTGCGGCGAGACCCCCTACCTCAAGCTGCTCACCCAGCTCTTCGGCGACCGGCTCACCGTCGCCAACGCCACCGGGTGCTCGTCGATCTACGGCGGCAACCTCCCGACGACCCCGTGGACGACGAACGCGCAGGGCCGCGGACCGGCCTGGTCGAACTCGCTCTTCGAGGACAACGCCGAGTTCGGGCTGGGCCTGCGGCTCGCCGCCGACCTGCACTCGTCCATGGCCCGCGAGCGGCTCGGCCAGCTGCGCGAGGATCTCGGCGCCGACCTCGTGGACGGCATCCTCGACGCCGGCCAGGTGCGCGAGTGGGAGCTCGAGGCCCAGCGCGAGCGGGTCGCCGAGCTCGGCCGCCGCCTGGAGTCGATGGACGGCCCACTCGTCGCCGACCTGCGCAGCGTCGCCGACCACCTGCTGCGCCGGACCGTGTGGATCGTCGGCGGCGACGGCTGGGCCTACGACATCGGCTCCGGCGGACTCGACCACGTCCTCGCGACCGGGCGGAACGTCAACGTCCTCGTCCTCGACACGGAGGTCTACTCGAACACCGGCGGGCAGTCCTCGAAGTCGACTCCCATCGCGGCCGTCGCGAAGTTCGCCGCGGGCGGCAAGGCGACCCCGAAGAAGGACCTGGCCCTCCAGGCCATCGCCTACGGCAACGTCTACGTCGCGCGCATCGCGATGGGCGCGGACCCGCACCAGACGCTCACCGCGTTCCGGGAGGCAGAGGCCTACGACGGGCCGTCACTGATCATCGCCTACAGCCACTGCATCGCCCACGGCATCGAGATGAGCAAGGGGCTGGACCAGCAGTACCTCGCCGTGGCGTCGGGGCACTGGCCGCTCGTGCGCTACGACCCGGCCGTCCGCGCCATCGGGGGCAACCCGTTCCAGCTGGACTCACCGCGACCTCGGGTGCCGTTGGGGGACTACCTCTACAACGAGCTGCGCTACCGGATGCTGCGCAATGCCGATCCCGAGGAAGCCGAGCGGCTGCTGGTACTCGCCCAGGAGGCGGTCGACCAGCGCTGGCGCACGTACGAGGAGATGGCGACCCGCGGTGCCGACCGCTTCGCCGCCGACGGGAGGAGGAGCTAGATGACCGACCTGGCGACCAGCTATCTCGGGCTCGACCTGAGGAGCCCCCTCGTGGCGAGCTCCTCGCCGGCGACCCAGGGGGTCGACCGGGTGCGCGCGCTCGCCGACGCCGGCGTGGGGGCGGTGGTGCTGCCGTCACTGTTCGAGGAGCAGGTGGTGCGCGAGCAGCTTCACGACCTCTCGGTCACGGAGGCCCACGAGGATGCCTTCGGAGAGGCGATGAGCTACCTGCCCACCGCTCCGACGACAGCTGCCGGGGGCGTCACCCGACACCTGCGGCTCGTCGAGCAGTGCTCGGCCGCCGTCGACGTCCCCGTGATCGCCAGCCTCAACGGGAGCTCGTCGGGGGGCTGGGTGAGGTTCGCGCGGTCGCTCGCCGACGCGGGGGCGTCCGCCATCGAGCTCAACGTCTACGTCGTCCCCGGCGACCCCGGCACGAGCGGCCGTGATGTCGAGGACCTCCACGTGGAGGTGCTGGAGCGGGTCCGCGAGGTGGTGTCGGTCCCGGTGGCCGTCAAGCTCAGCCCCTACTTCAGCGCCACCGGGGAGCTCGCAGCGAGGCTGGACCGTGCCGGCGCGGACGGGCTGGTGCTGTTCAACCGGTTCATGCAGCCCGACGTCGACCCGCATACCCTGACGGTGACGACGGGCATCGAGCTCTCGTCACCCTCGGAGGCCCGGCTGGCCCGCACGTGGATCGCCATCCTGCGCAACCGGGTGCAGGCCTCGCTGGGGGCGACGACAGGGGTCGAGAGCGCCGCGGACGTCGCGTCCTACCTCCTCGCGGGAGCGGACGTCGTCATGACCGCCTCGGCGCTCGTCCGGCACGGCATCGGGCACGTGACCGTCTTGCACGACGGGCTGACCGAGTGGATGCGCGGCCACGGGTTCGGGACACTCCACGAGGCTCGAGGCCGGCTTGCCGTGCCCGAGCGCGTCGATGCCGGCGCCCACGAGCGGGCCGGGTACGTCGCCGCGCTCGAGAAGGCACGGCGCACGTACGGCGACCTCGCGTCGCCGGCGCGGGCTGCTGCGCTGAGGGCACGCTGAGACCGAGCTGCTGGTGCGGGCGTCGCCCGGTCCGTGGCTCAGCCGAGGACCTCGTCGACGAAGCACCACTTCCACGCCTCGCCGGGCTCGATGCTGCGCATCACCGGGTGGCCGGTCTCGGCGAAGTGGGCGCTGGCATGGCGGCCCGCCGAGGAGTCGCAGCACCCCACCTCTCCGCACTCGACACAGGCGCGCAGGTGCACCCATCTCAGCCCCTCGGCCAGGCAACGGGGGCACCCTTCCGCGCTCGTCGGTGGGTGCACCGGGCCGGCCTCGTCGAGGTGCTCGCACGCCCCGGCCACGACGGCCGGAGTCCGCAGCGGTGACGAGCGCACCGCCGCGGACCGGGTCGCGGCCCAGGCGAGCGCCGTCTCCTCGGCGTCCAGCTGGCCGAGCACCATCGTGAGGACGTGGTGGTCCACGCCACCGCGGTCCCTGATCCGGAGCAGCTCGGCGCGCTCCTCCTGGATCATGACGGTGCGCAGCCGGGCCTGGGCCTCGCTCGGTGTCTCCTCGTCGCCCTGGCCCAGGGTCCCCAACCGTTCCCAGCTGCGGTTGACGCGGGCGGAGGCCTGCTCACGGATGGCCTGCACCACGGACGTCTCGGCCGCCGGGTCCGCCTCGATGGCTCGCAGGCCGGCCCCGGTGGCGGCTCCGAGCACGGTGGCCTCCTGCAGGGCATCCTCGCGGGGGTCCGGCCCCTCGACGCCGATGGCGCGGGCGAGCAGTGGCAGGGTCGCCCCCTGGATGACCAGGCTCCCGACGGTGACCACCAGGGCGATGACGACGAGCTGGGCCCGCAACGGGGTCTCGACCGGGAGGGTGAGCGCTGCGGCCAGCGTGACCACTCCGCGCATGCCCGCCCACGACCCCACCACGGCGCCGCGCAGTCGCTCACTCCGGTCGCTCGTGCCCCGGGTCGAGATGAGGGTGAAGGGGATCATCCACGTCGGGCGCAGGACCATGCAGGTCAGCAGGATGGCGCCCCCGACGAGAAGCGTTCGACCGAGGCCGAACTCGCCCCCGCTGACGTCCTCGAGCAGACCGGAGACCTGCAGTCCGATGAGCAGGAAGACGGCGTTCTCGAGGACGTAGGTGATGCTCGACCAGTTGATCTTCTCCGCCAAGCGGGACGGTGCGCTCTGCAGGGTCGGTGCGCGGTGGGCCAGGAGCAGCCCCGCCGTCACGACGGCGAGGACGCCTGACGCGCCGACCCGCTCGGCCGGCACGTACGCGATGTACGGGGCCACGAACGACAGGGCGGTGTCGGCCGGGACCTCGGTGAGCCGGCGGCGCAGGGCGCCGATCGCGAGGTAGGCGACGACGCCGATCGCCACACCGCCGAAGGCCGCGATCGCGAGGTCGACGCCGACCGACGCCGGTGTGACCGACGCGGCGACGTCCCCGCCTCCTCCCATCCCGTGCGCCACCAGCCCGGCGGCGGCGAGGGCCGTGCGGAGCGTGACGAGCGCGGTCGCGTCGTTGAGCAGGGACTCGCCCTCGAGGATCGTCGTCACCCGACGCGGGAGGCCGATCCGCCGCGCCACGGCCGTGGCCGCCACGGCGTCGGGTGGGGCGACGATGGCCCCGAGCGCGAGCGCGAGCGCGAAGTCGATCGGCAGCATGGCGCGCGCCACGAGGGCCACTCCCAGGGCGGTGAAGAGCACCAGTCCGACGGACAGCGCGAGGATGGGCACTCGTTGGGCACGGATGTCGAGCAGCGAGGTGGACAGGGCCGCGGCGTACAGCAGGGGTGGCAGCAGTCCGTAGAGGACGAGGTCCGGAGAGAGTGGGATGTCGGGTGTGGCGGGCACGAAGGACAGGCCCGCTCCGACGAGCAGGATGGCGATCGGCACGGGGAGGCCCAAGGGGGCGCTGGCCCGGCCGACGACGATGACGACGAGGACGATGCCGACGACGAGGGCTGCCGGCTCCATCAGGTCATCCCCTCGGTCCGCTCGGGGCCGGCGACAGGTCCCCGGTGAGGTAGTGCTGGAGCACGGGGGCCAGGGCCGCCGCCAGCTCGGCGGGTGGAGCGTCGGCCAGCCGGGGGAGGCCCACGATGTGGCGAGCCAGGGTGAGCCCGGCCACCTGGGCCCCGACGAGCGAGGCCCGCAGCTCGGGCTGGTCGCCGCCGATGAGCCGGGCGAGAGGGGTGAGGAGCCGCTCCATGAGGAGGTCGCGCACGAGCACGGCCGCCTCCTCCTCCGACGCGGCGGCCCGCAGCAGGCCGGTGATCGTCGCGCGCGCCCGCGGCGACTCGAGCATGCCGACGACGAACGTGGCGAGGCGCTGGCCCACCCCGTCGGCGCCGTCGGCCAGCATGGCCGTGAGCACCTCCTCGGGGTCGAACGGCAGCTCGACCACCGTGATGAAGAGCTCCTGCTTCGATCCGAAGTAGTGGGTGACGAGCCGGGTGTCGACGCCGGCCTCGCGCGCGATGCCGCGCAGCGTCGTGCGCGGGTAGCCGACGGCTCCGAACTGGCGGGTGGCGGCAGCGAGGATCGCCTCGCGGGTGCCGCTGCCGGCAGGGCGGCGGCCGCGGGGAGCCGGCACGGGACACCTCCTGGTCGATGACGCAATTCCTGCAGGAGGAAAGTATGCCGTGCCGACGACATGCTCCGGGTCGCCGACCCTGGGCGAAGCCCCTCAGCCGAGGACGGCGTCGCGAAGCACGTCCAGACCGACCGAGCCGACGTCGAGCGCGCGACGGTGGAAGTCCTTGAGGGAGAAGTCAGCGCCCTCGACCCGGGCAACCTCGGCGCGCACGTCGAACCACAGCCGCTCGCCGATCTTGTAGCTGGGAGCCTGGCCCGGCCACCCGAGGTAGCGGTTGAGCTCGAAGCGCAGCTGCTCCGTGCCCTGGTTGGCGTGCGCATCCAGGAAGCTCCAGGCCTTCTCATACGTCCAGTCGCCGCCCCCCACCTCGGCGGGCGCCTCGAACCCGCAGTGCACACCGATGTCGAGCACGACCCTGGCCGCGCGCAGCGACTGCCCGTCGAGCAGGCCGAGGTAGTTCCCCGGGTCCTCCATGTAGCCCAGCTCCGCCATCAGCCGCTCGGCGTAGAGCGCCCAGCCCTCGCCGTGACCGCTGGTCCAGCACATCATCCGACGCCACCGGTTGAGCAGCTCGCGACGGTGGATCGTCTGGGCCACCTGCAGGTGGTGGCCCGGGACGCCCTCGTGGTAGACGGTCGTCAGCTCGCGCCAGGTGCCGAACTCGGTCACGCCCTTGGGCACCGACCACCACATCCGCCCAGGGCGCACGAAGTCGTCGCTCGGGCCGGTGTAGTAGATCCCCCCGGTCTGGGTGGGCGCGATCCGGCACTCGATCGTGCGCACCGGCTCAGGAATGTCGAAGTGGGTGTCGGCCAGGTCCCTGATGACCTCGTCCGCCTTGCCCTGCATCCAGTCCCGCAGGGCATGGGTGCCGTGCAGGTGGTAGGCGGCGTCGCGGTCGAGGCGCTCGATGGCCTCAGCCACGGTGCTGCCGGGCAGGATGCGCTCGGCGGTGGAGGCCATGTCGGCGGTGATCCGCCCGAGCTCCTCCTGCCCCCAGGCGTAGGTCTCCTCGAGATCGACCGTGGCGCCGAGGAACTGGCGGGAGGCGAGCTCGTACCGCTCCCTCCCGCAGGCGTCGGCCTCGGGGGCCCGGTGGAGCAGGTGGTCGGCCAGGTCCGTCCCCAGCTGCCGGTATGCCGCGGCTGCCGCCTCGACGCCACGAGCCAGGTCGCTCTGCGCGGACCCCGCGAGGGCTTCGTCGCCGGCCCTGGCCCCGGCGAGGAACGAGGCGAAGAAGCCATCCATCGCGGTGAGGTCACGGCACTGCTTGATGCACTCGACCACCTGCCGGCGGGGAGTGACCAGGCCCGCATCGGCGGACTGTTGCAGGGTGTGGGTGTACTGCTCCAGCGCGCCGGGGACCTTCGTGAGCCGCGTGGCGATCGTGGCCCAGTCGTGCTCGGTGCGGGTGGGCATCAGGTCGAAGACGCTGCGGACCGACTGCATCGGCGAGGCGATGACGTTGAGCTCCATCTGGTCGTAGCCCGCTTCGTGGGTCTCCACGGTGAGGCCCAGTCGCTCCCTCATCGCCGCGAGCGTCACGCGGTCGACGTCGTCGAGGGGAACGGCGTCGGCGAGGGCCGAGAGCGTGTCGCGGGCGACCTGGGCCTGGTGCTGGAACCCGTCGGGGGAGAGGTCGTCGAGCTCGGTCTGACCTCCGGGGAGGCCCAGGTACGTGGACACCACCGGGCTCGCCGCGACCACCGCGTCGAAGTGGGCCTCCGCGATGGCGTCGATGGGGCTGGGGCGTCGGGGTGCGGACGGGGTCTCGGTCACCGTTCGGACGCTACCGGACCGGAACCCGTCGTTCTCGTCGACGCCGGTCAGCGGTGCGGCCGGCAGGGCCCCCGGGCACCGACCCCTGGCACGGCATACCCTCTCCGGCATGGGTCCGACGGTACGCACGGTGAGCGTGGGCAGCCTGCGGGAGGGCATCATCCGGCGTGGCCTGACGGCGATCGACAAGCGCCCGGTCCCGTCCGTCGAGGTGCGGGACCCTGGACCGAAGCGAGGTGGGTCGGGCAGCGGGGTGGTCGGGGACGACATCGGGTCGCGCAGGCACCACGGCGGCTCACGACAGGCGGTGTACGCCGTGTCCCGCGAGGAGCTGGACTGGTGGGCCGGGGAGCTGGGGCGGGACCTGCGCGACGGCCAGTTCGGCGAGAACCTCACGACGGAGGGCCTGGACGTCGACGGGTCCGTGCTCGGTGAACGGTGGCGGGTGGGCACCGCCCTGCTCGAGGTCTGCGGGCCCCGGATCCCCTGCGCGACCTTCGCCGCATGGATGGACGAGCGACAGTGGGTCAGGAGGTTCTCGGAGCGGGGCCGTACCGGGGCCTACCTGGCCGTGATCGAACCGGGGACCATGACCGCCGGTGACCGCATCGAGGTCGTGCGGCGCCCCGAGGGCGGAGTGGGGGTGACGGAGGTCTTCCGGGCCCTGATGGGCGATCCGGAGGCCGCGCGCCGGGTGCTCGACGCGGAGGAGCTCGGCGCCGACGACCGCGCCGAGCTCGAGGCGTCCCTCACCCGCCGTGCCCCGCGCCCGACCGACCCGTGACCCGCGTCGTCACGGACCACGGACCGCGGCCCCGCGGCCCGAAGGTCACGTGCAGCACCGTGACCGGTACGGCTCGCTGATCCGTCCCGTGCTGGTGACCCGGTCGGTGCTGGTGACACGCTCGGAAATGGTGGCGCGGACCGGGTCGTGGGTCTCGTCAGGCACCGGTGCCCGGAAGGGCGTCCGGGGGCGGCGCTCCCTCCCCGGGGGCGGCCTGCCCCACGAGGGCGGTGACGGCCACGGCGGCTGCCGCTCGGCTCTCGACCCCGAGGACCCTGAAGATCGCTTCGAGGTGCTTCTTGACGGTCCCCTCGGAGATGCTCAGGGAACGGGCCAGCGTCGCGTTCGAGGCACCGGTCCGGGCCAGGCTGAGCGCGATGGCGGCCTGCCGGGGGGTCAATCCGGCGTCGATCAGGGGCGTGGCCCGGGCGTCCTCGCCCCCCAGCGAGCGCATCATCACCACGGTGGGGCCGAGGAGCACCGGGGTGACGATGCACCGCCACAGCTCGGTGCCGAGGGCCACGTCGTGGCTCCTGGCCTCGAGGCTGGCGTCTCCGGCCGCGGGCAGGAGCGCAGCCACCCCCGGTGGAACCATGTGACCTGTTCGGAGCCCGGGGCTGAGGGACGACGATGACGACCCCTCGACGACGCCGTCGGAGCGGACCGTGATCACCGACCATCCCGCTCGGTCCGACTGAGCCGAGAGGACGTGGACGATCTCCTGGTCGTTGACCACTCTGTGGTGCATCGCCAGCTGACCGGCGAGCGCGTTGACCAAGGAGACCTCGCGGTCGCTGAACTCTCCCTGCTCAGCCGGGCGGTTGAGCGCGTACCCGATGATGACGTCCGGGGGGGCCGGCAGCTGGATGACCAGCTGGTACCGCACCCCGAAGGGCTCGTAGAACTCACGGAAGAGAGCGGTGTCGGTGATTCGTCCGCCCGCCGGAACGTCGCAGAACCGAAGGGCTCCCGCCGAAGGGTGCTCCTGTGCGTAGGCGATGAGCGGGTGCTGTGAGGCGTGCCGGTCGTAGGCCGGCTTGAGCCGCCGTGCCAACGGCTGGTCCTCCACCGGGGTGATCACGTACCGGAAGTCTCCCGAGGCCAGGGACATGTCGTTGAACGACACGCTCGCACATGGGACGAGGCCGCGCAGGAGGTCGCACACGGCGGCGAAGTCGGGCGGTGGGCTGGCCGTCAGCTGGGACGAGGCCGCCAGGACCGCACGCAGGTCAGCCGCTTCGTCGAGCATGTCGGGCACGCTACCGGCGGGCGCGGCATACGTCGATCGCCGTATTGTCCGGCCCCGGCAGGGGGAGGACGCTGGCGGAATGCTACTTCCGGGGGGCGGATTCCGCAGCGGTGGCGACTCGACGAGGCGTGGTGGCGTGTGTCGGTCGCTCGCCGCGACGGCCGGGCTCGTGCTCCTCCTCGCAGGGTGCTCCTCCGACGGTGGGGACGAGGGGCAACCGGCATCCCCTCAGGCCGCCACGACGGCCTCGTCCGACGGGGACGCCTCCGCTGAGGCACCCGCCGGGACCGACGAACCTGCCGAGGCGACGGATGGCGGGGCCGACACCGCCGGTGTCCTCGTGGTCGAGGCGGAGAACGGCCTCTCGTGGACCTCCGAGGACTTCAGCTGCACCTACACCCCGGACAACACCTCGCCGTACACCCAGGTGTGGAGCGCCGACGCGACGTTCCCGTCCGGCGGAGAGATGGGTGTCATGCTCGCCAACAGTCCCGACCCGGCAAGCGACGAGACGCTGCTCATCGGCACTCTCGTCGACGAGGCCGCCGACGTCACATACGTGGCCATCGAGGCGACCGCGACGGCCGAGGAGTCGACCCTCACCCTGGTTCTCGGCATGCACGACAACCCGCTGCGGACCGTCGGCGACCCGATCGACCTGACGGCGACCGTGACATGTCCGCTCTAGTCGCCCCCACCACGTCGACGGGAACGCTGATGTCCCCCTGCCCCGGTCGCCGCCGTCCCCTGCTGGCCCTGGTCGCCGCCTCGCTGCTGGTTCTCGGGGGGTGCTCGGGCGAGGATGCCGACTCGGGGGCGACTGCTGCCGGCGAACCCACCAGTGCGTCGCTGCCCGCCACTCCGGACTCCGAGGACGCAGGCACCCAGGAGAGCGGGGCATCGTCGGCGGCCGCCGACGGAGCAACGGACTCCGAGTGCCAGGCGCTCCAGGAGGGCTACTCCGGCTACGTCTCCACGGTGAACATGTTCACCGTCCTGGACAAGCCCGAAGCGGTCGACCTCGGTATCGGCGAGGCAGGCTTCACCACGATGGAGGCGTACGCCGCGCTGCTGCGCCCGCACCAGGACGCGCAGGGTGAGGTGTTCGGCACGCTGAGAGAAGGGCTCGACAACCTCGAGGCGGACATCGCGCTCGCGCGGGACCAACGCCTCGACGAACGGACCGGCGAGTACAACGTCGTCGCCGTGGCCACGGTCCTCGAGGCCGTCGGCTGCTGATCCTCCGGTGCGGGGTCCCCGCACCCGGGTGACGACCCGACCGGTCGGTCGGTCGGTGGCTTCGCTCAGGAGCGGAGGCTGGTACGCCAGGCGCCCGGGCCGTGGCCCACCTGTCGGCGCAGCGCGGCCTCGTGGGACGCCCAGGGCGAGCCTGCTTCGACGGCGGGCTCGTGCCAGCCACCGGCGGCCGCGGCCAGTACCGCGACGACCGCCGCCACGTCCTCCGCTGTCGCCGGCCCCGCGACGACGACTGACGGAACGGGGTCGGGTCCCCCTGAGCTCGGAGCCTGCGAGGAGGTCATAGGGCGGGGTCCCCCTGAGCTCGGAGCCTGCGAGGAGGTCATAGGGCGGGGTCCCCCTGAGCTCGGAGCCTGCGAGGAGGTCATAGGGGAATGTTCCCGTGCTTCTTGGGCGGCAGGGCCTCACGCTTGGTGCGCAGCGCCCGCAGCGCCTTCGAGACGTTCATCCGGGTGTTGGAGGGGGTGATGACCGTGTCGATGTAGCCGCGCTCGGCGGCGACGTACGGGTTGGCCAGCGCGTCCTCGTACTGCTTGATGAAGGTCGCACGGGCCTCCTCCACGGACTCCCCGCGCTCTCCGGCCGCCTTGAGCTCCTTGCGGTAGAGGATGTTCACCGCGCCCTGCGCCCCCATGACGGCGATCTGGGCCGTCGGCCACGCGAGGTTGATGTCGGCGCCGAGGTGCTTGGACCCCATGACGTCGTACGCGCCGCCGTACGCCTTGCGCGTGATGACCGTGACGAGCGGGACCGTCGCCTCGGCGTACGCGTAGATGAGCTTGGCGCCGCGTCGGATGATCCCGTCCCACTCCTGCCCGGTGCCCGGCAGGAAGCCCGGCACGTCGACGAAGGTGAGCACCGGCACGTTGAACGCGTCGCAGGTGCGCACGAACCGCGCAGCCTTCTCGGAGGCGTCGATGTCGAGGGTGCCCGCGAACTGCATCGGGTTGTTCGCGACGACCCCGACCGACCGGCCCTCGACCCGCCCGAAGCCGATGATCATGTTCGGCGCGAACAGCGGCTGCACCTCGAGGAAGTCACCGTCGTCGACGACTCGCTCGATGACCTGGTGCATGTCGTACGGGACGTTGGGGCTGTCGGGGATGATCGTGTCGAGGAACCGGTCGTCGTCGCTGATCTCGAGGTCGTTCTCGCCGCCGAAGGCCGGCGGGTCCTCGAGGTTGTTGGACGGCAGGTACGACAGGAGCGCCTTGACGTACTCGATGGCGTCGTCCTCGTCGGCTCCCATGTAGTGCGCGACACCCGACTTGGTGTTGTGGGTGCGTGCCCCTCCGAGCTCCTCGAAGCCGACGTCCTCGCCGGTGACCGTCTTGATGACGTCGGGTCCCGTGATGAACATGTGCGACGTCTGGTCGACCATGACGGTGAAGTCAGTGACCGCGGGGGAGTAGACCGCCCCACCCGCGCACGGCCCCATGACCAGCGAGATCTGCGGGATCACCCCCGAGGCGTGCACGTTGCGGCGGAAGATCTCGCCGTACAGCCCCAGCGAGACCACGCCCTCCTGGATCCGGGCACCGCCGGAGTCGTTCAGCCCGACCACGGGGCAGCCGACCTTCATCGCGAAGTCCATGACCTTGCAGATCTTCTCGCCGAAGACCTCCCCCAGCGATCCGCCGAAGACGGTGAAGTCCTGGGCGAACACGGCGATGGTGCGCCCGTCGACCGTGCCGTAGCCGGTCACCACCCCGTCGCCGTAGGGCCGGTTGCGGTCCTGCCCGAACGCGCTGGCACGGTGCCGGGCGTACTTGTCCATCTCGACGAAGGACCCCTCGTCGAGGAGCATCTCGAGTCGTTCGCGCGCCGTCTTCTTGCCCCGGGCGTGCTGCTTCTCGATGGCCCGGTCCGACCCCGCGTTCGCCACCTCCGCCACCCGGCGCTTGAGGTCGGCCAGTTTGCCAGCGGTGTTCGAGGTGTCGATGTCGGTGGGGACGTCGGTGCCGCCGATGGTCTGCGAGTCGCTCGTGGGCATGAACCGAGCCTAGCCTTGGGCCCATGACCCCGACGCACGAACCACGCCCGGTGGACGCGTCATCTGTCACACCCGGCGAGCCGTGGGGCCCGATCGAGACCTTCGAGCAGGTGACGTCGACCAACGACGAGGTGCGGTCGCGCCCGCAGCCGTGGCGGGTGGTGGTGGCCGAACGGCAGTCTGGGGGGCGCGGACGACTCGGGCGCGCCTGGACCACGACGCCCGGGACGGCGCTGGCGGTCTCGACCCTGGTGCTCCCTCCCTCCTCGGGGCCCTCCTGGGTGCCGCTGCTGGCCGGGCTCGCTGTGCACCGGGCCGTGACCGAGGTCGCCGGTGTCGTGACCAGCCTCAAGTGGCCCAACGACGTGCTGGTGCCCGGTGACGGCGACCGCAAGCTCGCGGGGCTGCTGTGCGAGTGGACCGAGCAGGGGGTGGTCGTGGGGCTCGGCCTCAACGTCGACGCCCCTCGGGACGGGCTCCCCATCGACACGGCGACGTCCCTGCGCGTCGCGGGAGCCCCGGGGGTGGACCGCGAGAGCCTGCTCACGGCATACCTGAGCCACCTGGCCCGTCTCCTGCGCGACGACACGGGTCCTGGCGGCGCCGGCCCCACGGCCTACCGGGCGGCCTGCTCGACCCTCGGTCGGGCGGTGGAGGTCAGCCAGCCCGGGGGAGTGCTGCGCTCCGGTGTCGCCACGGGGCTGGACGATGCGGGCAGACTGACCGTGCAGACCGACACCGTGACCTACGCCGTGTCGGCCGGCGACGTCGTTCACGTCCGGTCACGCTGAGAGGAGCCAGATGGGAAGCGAGGCCAGCGCCGCCGTCCCGTCGCGGGACGACGGGCCGTCCGGTGACGACGACGCTTCCCCCGTCATCCCGGTGCCGTCGAGCGACCTTCCCGGGCGCATCGAGCGTGACCTCCTCGGCAGGCACGCCTCACTGGGGCGCACGGAGGTGTCGGAGGGCGCGGGGGTGCCTGCCGCGACCGCCCGGCGGTTCTGGCACGCGATGGGTTTCCAGATCGTCGAGGACGAGGCGATGTTCACCGAGGCTGACCGCGAGGCCCTGCGGCGCGTGGTGGCGCTGGTCGACGACGGGCGGGTGAGCGAGGAGCTCGCGCTCGGCATGACCCGGGCGCTGGCGCGTACGTCGGACCGCCTCGCCGTCTGGCAGACCCAGCTGGTGGCGGAGTCCCTCACCTCACCGCTGTCGGAGGAGCTCGAGGGCAAGGACAGCCGGTCGGTGCCGGAGCCGGGCATCGCCGCAGAGGCCGCGGAGGTCCTCGCGTCGTTGACGGACGAGATCGAGCCGCTGTTGGTCTACGTCTGGCGCCGCCACCTGACCAACGCGATCCACCGGATGCTCGCCGACGCCGACCCCGATGTCCGTTCGGACCCCTCGGCGCCCGTCCGGGCGGTGGGGTTCGCCGACCTGGTGTCGTTCACCTCCTTCGTCCGGCGGATGAGCGAGCGGCAGCTGGCCCGTCTGGTGCAGCGCTTCGAGCTCCTCGCGAGTGACGTCGTCACCGAGCACGGGGGGCGGGTGATCAAGACGGTCGGGGACGAGGTGATCTTCGTGCACACCGACGTGGCCGCGGCGTCGGCGATCGCCCTGGACCTCGTCGACGCGATGGCCGAGGACGAGCTGCTGCCGCCGGTGCGGGTCGGGATGGCGCACGGCAGGGTCGTGTCCAGGCTCGGGGACGTGTTCGGGCAGACCGTCAACAAGGCGAGTCGGATCACGGCCGTCACGCCGTCGGGGATGGTCTACGTCGACGAGGACATGGCCCGGGTGCTGAGGTCGATCTCGGGGTTCACGGCCGTCGAGCGCCGCAGCCGGATGCTGCGCGGCATCGGGGTCGTCGGCCTGCACGAGCTGCAGCGGGCACCGGGAGGTCGTGGCTCCACCGCGCGGAGCGCGCCACGATGACTACGATCGGCTCATGACCAAAGTTCTCCTCGCCGAGGACGATCCGGCGATCTCCGACCCGCTCGCGCGGGCGCTTCGCCGTGAGGGCTACGACGTCGACGTGTGCACCGACGGCGAGGCGGCTCTCGCGCAGGGTCTCCGTCAGCCGGATCTGCTCGTCCTCGACCTCGGCCTGCCCAAGCTCGACGGGCTGGAGGTCTGTCGCCGCCTGCGCCAGGAGGGCAGCACGGTGCCGGTCCTCGTGCTCACGGCGCGTGCCGACGAGGTCGACACCGTGGTCGGCCTGGATGCCGGCGCCGACGACTACGTCACCAAACCCTTCCGCCTCGCCGAGCTGCTGGCCAGGGCACGGGCCCTGCTCCGCCGGGGGGTCACCGACCTCGCGCCGCCGGCCCAGCTCGTCCGGATCGACCACGAGGGTCGGCGGGTCTTCGTGCGGGAGGAAGAGGTGCAGCTCACGGGCAAGGAGTACGAGCTGCTCAAGCTGCTCGTGGCGAATGAGAACAAGGTCGTCTCTCGCGAGAAGCTCATGCGCGACATCTGGGACAGCGCCTGGTACGGATCGACCAAGACGCTCGACATGCACATCTCCGTGCTGCGGCGGAAGCTCGGCGACGACGCGGCCAACCCGCGCTACATCACGACGATCCGCGGCGTCGGCTTCCGTTTCGACGCGCCCCAGGACTGACGCCCCGTGCGTCGCATCCTGCTGCGGACCGCGGCGGTCGGGGTGGGGGCCGGACTGGTCTTCGTCGTGGCGCCCGTGCTCCTGGCGGAGCTGTGGCTGCGCGGTGGCGGCGAGGTCGACCTGCCGGGCGTCGCCGTGGGCGACCAGCGTGCCCTCGTCCTCGCGCTGGTGGTCCTCGTGGGGACCGTCGTCGCGCTGGCGGTCAGCTGGTGGGCCGCGGCCAGACGGGCGGACCACGTGGGCGGGCTGCTGAACGACCTCGGGTCGCGCGCGGAGCGCCTCGGCGCCGGTGACTCCCGCCCTGTCCCGCTGTCGTCGGGGATCGAGGAGGTCGACCGCCTCGACGCCGCCCTCGCCCGGGGCGCCCGCCAGAGCGCCCTCCGGCTGGCGACCGAACGGGACTTCGCGGCCGACGCGTCGCACCAGCTGCGTACTCCGCTGACGGCGCTGCTCATGCGGCTCGAGGAGATCGCGGTCACCGACGAGCCCGCCGTCGTCGCGGAGGAGGCGAGCATCGCCATTGCGCAGGTCGAGCGCCTCAGCGGGGTCGTCGACGACCTGATGAGCCGCACCCGGAGCGGGGTGGACGCCAGCCCGGCGGTGTCACTCGACTCGGTCCTGGCCTCCCTCCAACGGGAGTGGCAGCAGGCCTTCGCGACGGCGCGGCGCAGCATCCACGTCAGCGGTGAGCGTGGCGTGCGGGTGCGCGCGACCCCCGTGGCGCTGGGCCAGATCCTCACGACCCTCCTCGAGAACTCGTTGACCCACGGACGCGGCACCGTGGAGATCTCGGCTCGTCGAGCCGGGCCCTCGGTCGTCATCGAGGTCAGCGACAACGGCGACGGGGTCTCGCGCGCGATGGCACCCCACATCTTCGAGCGTTCGGTGTCCTCGGGTGGGAGCGGCCTGGGGCTCACGCTCGCGCGGGACCTCGCCGAGGCGGCCGGGGGGCGCCTGGAGCTGGTCAGCGCCCAGCCGCCGGTGTTCGCGCTCTTCCTGTCGGCCGCCCCCGACTGATGCCTCCCACCGCGAGCACGAACCTCTGCTAGCAGAGGTTGGTGCTCGAACCACAGGGTTCACCCTGTGATTCTGTTCGTAAACTCTGCTAGCAGAGGTTAGGTCGGTGCCGGGATGCCGTGAGGCTGGATGCGGTCAGAGGGGCTCGCCGACGAAGACGAACCTGCGGTAGGCCCAGAAGCGGAAGAGGGTGCCGAGCGCGATGCCGAGGATCGTCGCGATGTTGTCCGCGAGGATCGACGTGAAGTTCAAGCCGTAGTGCGACACGGCCAGCGTCGCCGCCGAGATGCCGAGCGCGATGATGTTGACCCCGAAGAAGAGCGACACCTCGTGGGCGACCGGCCTGCTGCGCCGGTGTCGGAAGGTCCACTGCCGGTTCCCCACCCAGGCGAACAGCGTGGCGACGGCGCCCGAGATGATCTTGGCGGTTGTGACCCTGTCCTGCAGGACGGTCTGCCACAGGATGTTCGCCAGGCCGAGGTCGATGACGAACGCCATGGCGCCGACGACCCCGAACTTGATCATCTCGCGGTAGATGACGTCGATGGCCTCGCGGGCCCCGCCCACGGCGCGGGTGACAGGCCCCGTCGGGCCGGAACTGGGCGTGGGCACTCGCGCAGCCTATACACGCGATCTCGGTATCCTCTCCCGGTGAGCATCCCTCGACGCGCGCCCGGAGGCTTCCCCGTCGTGGGCATCATCGGCGGAGGTCAGCTCGCCCGGATGTGCGCGGGCCCCGCTGCCCAGCTCGGGATCACGCTGTCGGTGCTCGCCGAGTCCGAGGATGCCGGCGCCGCCTTCGTCGTGCCGAGCTCGCCCGTCGGCCACCACACCGATGCCCGGGCCGTCCTCGACTTCGCCCGGCGGTGCGACGTCGTCACCTTCGACCACGAGCACGTCCCGGCCGACGTCCTGGACCTGCTGGTCGCAGAGGGCGTCGTCCTCCACCCCACGCCCGGCGCCCTGCTGTTCGCGCAGGACAAGCTCGCGATGCGCGAGCGACTGGCCGCGCTGGACATTCCGTGCCCGCGATGGGTCCGGGCCCACGGCGCAGCCGACACCACGGCATTCGGCGATGAGGTCGGGTGGCCCATCGTGGCCAAGACCCCCCGGGGGGGATACGACGGCAAGGGGGTGCGGGTCATCGACTCGGCGGACGAGCTCGACGCCTGGCTCGCCCGCGCCGAGCCGGACGGTCTGCTGCTCGAGGAGCGCGTGCCCTTCCGCCGCGAGCTGGCCGTCCTCCTGGCGCGCAGCCCGTCCGGCCAGGCGGCCGCGTGGCCGGTCGTCGAGACGGTCCAGACCGACGGCGTCTGCACCGAGGTGCTCGCTCCGGCACCCGACCTCGACCGCGGCACCGCCGCGAGCGCCGTGGCCGCAGCCCTGCGGGTTGCCGGCGCCCTGGAGGTGACGGGGGTTCTCGCGGTCGAGCTCTTCGAGGTCGACGCACCCGATGGTGGGTCGGCCTTCGTCGTCAACGAGCTCGCCATGCGCCCCCACAACTCGGGTCACTGGTCGATGGACGGTGCGGTCACCGGCCAGTTCGAGCAGCACCTCAGGGCGGTCCTCGACCTCCCGCTGGGGTCGCCGCTGCCGCGGGCGCCGTGGACGGTGATGGCCAACGTCCTCGGTGGGGACCACGCGGAGCTGTACCCGGCATACCGGCACGTCATGGCACGCGACCCCGAGCTCAAGGTGCACGTGTACGGCAAGGACGTGCGGCCGGGGAGGAAGATCGGACACGTCAACGTGTCCGGCGACGACCTCGCCGACCTGCGCGAGCGGGCCGGGCACGCCGCGGACTACATCAGGGGAGTGGTGACCGAGTGAGCACCTCGCCGGACGGGCCCGTCGTCGGAGTCGTCATGGGGTCGGACTCCGACTGGCCCGTCATGGAGGCTGCGGTCACCGCTCTCGCCGAGTTCGGGATCGAGTGCGAGGTCGACGTCGTCTCCGCGCACCGGATGCCGGAGGAGATGCTCGCCTACGGCCGCACCGCCCAGGAGCGCGGCCTGCGCGTGGTCATCGCGGGGGCGGGTGGCGCGGCACACCTGCCGGGAATGCTGGCCTCGGTGACCTCGCTGCCGGTGATCGGCGTGCCCGTGCCGTTGAAGTACCTCGACGGGATGGACTCCCTGCTCTCGATCGTGCAGATGCCGGCCGGCGTGCCCGTCGCCACCGTGTCGGTCGGCGGGGCGCGCAACGCGGGCCTGCTCGCCGCGCGCATCCTGGGCTCTGGCGAGGGCGCGGACGCGGCGCGGGTCCGGGGGGCGATGGACGACTTCCGCTCGGACCTGCGCGACCAGGCGCGCGCGAAGGGTGACGCCCTCCGGGAACGCCGCCGCGCGGGCTCCTGACGCTGACGGGGCGCTCAGCAGAGGTTGGTTGTCGCGCCACAGGTTCCTGGGTGCGGTTCCGCAACCAACCTCTGCTAGCAGAGGTTTGTGCGCGGGGGAGGGTCAGCGCTGCATGCCCCCGCTGCGCAGCCTGGGCCACTCGATCCTCGGGCAGGTGTCCATGACGACGCCGAGCCCGGCCCCCCGGGCCCGCTCGGCGGCCTCCTGGTCGACCACGCCGACCTGGAGCCACAGCGCGTCGATCCTGAGTCGGTCCCGCTGCTCGATGGCCGCGTCGACGACGTCCCCCACGCGGTCCGAGTTCACGAAGCAGTCGACGACCTTCACGTGCTGGTCGGGGATGTCCGCCAGCGTCGCGTAGCCCTGCGCGCCGTGGACCTCCTCGGCCTTCGGGTGCACCGGGATGATGGTCTTCCCCAGTTCCACCTGCACCCATCGGGACACCCCGTGTGCGGGGCGCGCGCTGTTGGTCGACAGACCCACGACCGCCCAGGTACCGGGGTCCATGAGGAGCGCGCGGACGAGGTCGGGGTCGTTCTGGTGGTGCAGGGCCATGTCGCCATCATGCCCGTCGACACGCCGCCGGTGGGAGGACGGCACCGGCCTTCAGGTCCCGACCCACCGGAGCGCGCGGTTGGCTGTTGCGGGGACCTCGCGCACGGCGCGGCGGGGACGCTCGGTGGGTTCGGTCCGTCGCCCTCCGAGCCTCCGCTCAGTCCGCGCCGAAGAGGTCGCGGGTGTAGACCTTGTCGGCGACGTCGCGCAGCTCGTCGACCAGCCGGTTGGCCACGATGAGGTCGCTGCGCCGCTTGAGCTCCTCGAGGTCGCGGACCACCTCGGAGCCGTAGAAGTGATCGTCGTCGAGCTCCGGCTCGTAGACGATGACCTCGATGCCCTTGGCCTTGATCCGCTTCATGACACCCTGCACGCTGCTGGACCGGAAGTTGTCCGAACCCGCCTTCATGATCAACCGGTGGATGCCGACGACCTGGGGCTCGCGCGCGACGATGTCCGCGGCGACGAAGTCCTTGCGCGTGGTGTTGGCACTGACGATCGCGCCGATGAGTGTCTGCGGGACGTCGGCGTAGTTGGCCAGGAGCTGCTTGGTGTCCTTGGGCAGGCAGTAGCCGCCGTAGCCGAACGAGGGATTGTTGTAGCCCGCACCGACCCTCGGGTCGAGGCTGACCCCCTCGATGATCTGCTGCGTGTCCAGGCCGTGGGTGGCGGCGTAGGTGTCGAGCTCGTTGAAGAACGCCACGCGCATGGCGAGGTAGGTGTTGGCGAACAGCTTGATCGCCTCCGCCTCGGTGCTGTCGGTGAGCATGACGGGGACGTCGTCGTCGAGAGCGGCGTCGGCGAGCAGCCGCGAGAAGCGCTGCCCCCGCTGGCCACGGTCGCCCACGACGATCCGGGAGGGGTGCAGGTTGTCGTGCAGGGCGCGGCCCTCGCGCAGGAACTCGGGGGAGAAGACGATGTTGTCGGTGCCGAGGCGCTCTCGAAGGCCCGCGGTGAAGCCCACCGGCACCGTGGACTTGATGACCGTCGTGGCTCCGGGGTTGATCTCCATGACGTCGGCGATCACCTGCTCGACGCTGCTCGTGTCGAAGTAGTTCGTCTGCTCGTCATAGTTCGTGGGGGTGGCCACGACGACGAAGTCGGCTCCCGCGTAGGCCTCGTGCTTGTCCGCCGTCGGCCTCAGCCGCAGGTCACGGCGAGCGAGGCGCTCCTCGATGTCCGGGTCGGTGATCGGGCTCTCACGACGCTTGAGCATCTCCACGCGGCTCTCGTCGATGTCGAACGCCCGGACCTCGCACGCTTCCGCCAGCAGGACGGCCACGGAGAGTCCGACGTAGGAGGTGCCGACGACACAGATGGTGGGGGTCATGGGGGAACGATACGGGGAGGCGTCCGCGCGCAGCACGTCCCGTCGTGCAAGGCTGAGCCCTGAGAAAGCGGCGGCGCACAGCACCCGTCGGTCGACGCGTTCGAGAGGACCCCCATGAAGTTCGGACTGTTCATCCCGCAGGGCTGGCGCCACGACCTCGTCGGTATCGACCCCAGTCAGCACTGGGGCGTCATGGCCGGGTTGGCTCGCCGCGTCGACGGCAACGCGGACTGGGCCTCGATCTGGGTCTACGACCACCTCCACACCGTGCCTCGCCCCACCGAGGAGGCCACCCACGAGGCCTGGACCCTCATGGCGGCGCTCGCCGGAGTGACCGGGCGCATCCGGCTCGGCCAGATGTGCACCTGCATGGGCTATCGCAACCCGGCCTACCTCGCGAAGGTCGCGGCCACCGTGGACGTGATCTCGGAGGGCCGCCTCGAGATGGGCATCGGCGCCGGGTGGTACGAGCAGGAATGGCGCGCCTACGGCTACGGCTTTCCCGGCGCGGGCGACCGGCTCCAGGCACTGCGCGAGGGCGTCGAGATCATGCGCCAGATGTGGACCACCGGCTACGGCACGTATGCCGGTGAGCACTACTCCGTGGACGGCGCCATGTGCTTCCCCCAGCCCCTGCAGGGGACGTCGTCCCCGGGGAGCCGGGCGAACGGCATCCCCCTGTGGGTCGCTGGCGGCGGTGAGAAGAAGACGTTGCGGATCGCCGCGGAGTACGCCGACTACACGAACTTCTCCGGGATGCCCGAGGAGTTCAGCGCCAAGAGCGCGATCCTCGACGCGCACTGCGCGGATGTCGGGAGGGACCCGGCGGAGATCGTGCGCAGCGCCAACTACAACGTCGTGATCGGGCGAGACGAGGCGGAGGTCCGCGACCGGATCGGGTGGATCCGCAACCACTACGCCTCGGCGGGCATGCCCGACGACGTCGTCGAGTCGACCGTGCGGTCCTTCGAGGACGGTCCGCTCGTCGGCACCCCCGAGCAGGTCGTGGAGCGGCTGCGGGAGCTGGAGTCGCGCGGCATGACCTATGCCATCACGTACTTCGTCGAGCAGGCCTACGACCTCAGTGGCCTCGAGCTGTTCGAGCGGGAGGTCCTGCCCGAGATCGTCGACCGGGAGCAGCACGGCCACCTCTGGCACCTTCTCTACGGTGAGTGACCCAGCCGCTGCTACCGACGGGTAATCTTGCGGCATGAGTGGCAACCCCGACTTCGACACCTATCGGCTCTCCGAGGACCACGAGGCGATCCGCGAGGCGGTGCGAGCCGTGTCGGAGGACAAGATCGCGCCGTACGCCGCCGCGGTCGACGAGGACGCCCGCTACCCCCAGGAGGCCCACGACGCGCTCGTGGTCAGCGACTTCTTCGCCCCGCACGTCGCGGAGGAGTTCGGTGGGGTGGGAGCCGACGCGCTCGCGGTGTGCATCGTCATCGAGGAGATCGCCCGGGTCGACGCGTCCGCCTCGCTCATCCCGGCGGTCAACAAGCTCGGGTCGATGCCCCTCGTGCTCGCGGCCAGCGATGACGTCAAGAAGCGCTACCTCACCCCGCTCGCAGCGGGTGAGACGACCTTCTCCTACGGTCTCTCCGAGCGCGAGGCCGGCTCGGACACCGCGGCGATGTCGTGCAAGGCGGTCCGCGACGGCAACGACTGGGTGCTCTCGGGCCAGAAGTCGTGGATCACCAACGCCGGGATCTCCGGTTTTTACACCGTCCTCGCCGTGACCGACCCGGACGGCGCGCGCGGCAACAACATCACGGCCTTCGTCGTCGAGAAGGGGGACGAGGGCTTCACCTTCGGGGAGAAGGAGCGCAAGCTCGGCATCAAGGGAAGCCCGACGCGGGAGCTGCACTTCGACCGGTGCCGCATCCCCGGCGACCGGGTCGTGGGCGACGTGGGAGCCGGGCTGAAGATCGCCCTACAGACCCTGGATCACACCCGCGTGACGATCGGGGCGCAGGCCGTGGGCATCGCCCAGGGGGCGCTCGACCAGGCCGTCGCCTACGTCAAGGAGCGCCAGCAGTTCGGCAGGTCGGTGGCTGAGTTCCAGGGCGTGCAGTTCATGCTCGCCGACATGGCGATGGAGCTCGAGGCGGCTCGCCAGCTCGTCTATGTCGCCGCGGCCAAGTCCGAGCGCAGCGACGCCGACCTCCCGTTCTTCGGCGCAGCCGCGAAGGCCTACGCCTCTGACGTCGCGATGAAGGTGACCACCGATGCCGTGCAGCTGCTCGGCGGTGCCGGCTACACCCGTGACTTCCCGCTGGAGCGGATGATGCGCGATGCCAAGATCACCCAGATCTATGAAGGCACGAACCAGATCCAGCGCATCGTCATGGCCCGCCAGCTCCTCGAGGGCTGACGGCCGCGCACCACCCGCCGCCCCCTCGACCGCTGCGGCGGGGCGACGGTGCCGTCTCGACCGCTATAGCAGCTCGTCGATGACCCGTGAGGAAGCCTGCCCGTCATCGCGAGGTGCATAGGTCGCTGCGAAGCGCACGACCCGGTCGTCAGGGACGGCTCGGTGGGCTGCGGCCTCCATCGCGTCGAGGAGGGCCGCCTCGTCGCGCACGATCTCACCCGGGAGTGAGTCGTCGTAGGGGAGATAGAAGCCCCGCAGCTGCTCGGCGTACTCCTCGAGGTCATAGGCGTAGAAGATGATCGGCCGGCCCAGGAGGGCGTAGTCGAAGAACGAGGAGGAGTAGTCGGTCACCAGCACGTCGCTGGCGAGGAGCAGCTCCTGCATGTCGGGGTACCGCGAGACGTCGACGACGTGGGCCCGGGCCTCGTCCGGGATGGCCACCCGGTTGCTGATCAGCACGTGGGTGCGGATGAGCAGCACGTGGTCGTCACCGAAGCGCCGCGACCACTCCGCCAGGTCGAGGGGGACCTCGGCCGAGAAGCGTCCACGCCGCGTCGGGCGGTTGTCGCGGAAGGTGGGCGCGTAGAGCACGACGCGCTTCCCCGGGGGGATCCCGAGGTTCTCGCGCACCCGCGCGGCCCGCTCGTCCGCACCCGGAGCCACGAGGACGTCGTTTCGCGGGTATCCCACCTCCAGGACAGGACCTGTCCAGTCATAGGCAGAGCGCATGCACGCGGTCGCGTAGGGGCTTGGTGACACCAGCACGCTCCACTGACGCACCGCCCTCGTCATCCGCGCCTTGTAGCCGGCGTCACGGCCGAACCAGGCGCGCTGGTCCAGGAACATCCGCTTGAGCGGGGTGCCGTGCCAGGTCTGGATGTACTCCCCGTGGGGGCGCCGCGTGATGTAGTCGGGGAAGGTGTGGTTGTTCACCCAGAACTTGGCACGGGCGAGGTACCAGTAGAAGCCGACGGAGTGGCGGGGGACCACGAGGGTGTGTTCATCCGCCACGGGGAGCTTGCCGGTGTAGATCCACACCTTCTTCCGGGTGTCCCCGCGGAGCAGGAGCTCTTCGTAGATGTAGCGGGGCGAGTCGGCGAACTGGCGACCCTGACCGCTCTCGAACACGATGAGGTCGGTGTCCATCGGGAGCCGCTTGAACGCCGCGTAGAGCTTGCGCATGGTCGGCAGGTAGTGCTTGTTCTTGCGGATCTTCCGGGTCACGAGCCCGGGCAGCGTGCTGGTCCGGACGCGCGCGCGCAGCGACCGACTCCGGTCGGCGTCCCGCACCGCGGCGAAGATCCGTTCGCAGTTCTGCTCGTCGATGTTGGCGCAGAACCGCTGGGCGCGCTCCCAGTACTGCTGCTCCATCACCAGATCCTGGTCGAAGGCGCGGCCCAGGGCCCGCAGCATCCCGTCCCGGGACTCCACCACGGGCCCGGGGAACTCGGTCCGCGGATCCGCGTGCGGAGGGTCGAAGCGTTCGGAGTCGAACTGGTAGTAGATGACCGGCTTCCTGAGGAAGGCGAAGTCGAAGGCGACGGAGGAGTAGTCCGTCACCATGAGGGCGCTCTCCTTGATGAGGTGCTGCACGTCGACGTCGCCCTGGTAGACCACGCGGACGTGGGGGGAGGTGAAGTGGTGGCTGTACTGCTGCATGTTGGGGTGCAGGCACAGCACGACCTCGGCTCCGACGTCCTCCTGGAGCCGGCGCATCTCTGGTGCGGAGAGAAGCTCGCTCCAGTGGTGGTAGTAGTCCGACTCGGTGAAACGCTCGAGGTCCTGCAGCCAGGGCCGCCAGGTCGGCATGATGAGGAGCTGGCGTCGGTCGACGACGACGTCCGGGTGGAACAGCGCGTCGAAGCGAGCGAAACCCGTGATGGCGACTTCGTGGGGTGCGTAACCGAAGTCCTTGACGAAGAACTCCTTCTCGCGCTCGGAGCAGACACAGACGAGGGAGGTGTCGAAGCCGCTGGCCTGCTTCCCGTACTTGGGGACCATCCACTTGGCCGCCGTCACCCCGTGCTGGAGGAACACCGGGCTCGCCCCCACCCGGCGCCGGAAGCGTCGTGCGCGGGTGGGGTAGAGGAAGTCGGGATCGTGGCTGCCGACGATCCGTTCGGCGGCCAGGACCGCATCGATGTGCTCCGGTGAGCGGTAGTCGAGGACGTGGTCCTCGTAGCCGTGCAGGTTGCGTCGCTCTGGCGAGTCCGGCTTGATGACGTAGTAGGCGTCGAGCTCCGGGTGGTGGTCGCGCATGTGCCGGAAGAAGTGCAGCCCGTTGTCCTGCGCCTTGTAGGGAAGCTCACCGATGACCCAGACGGGTCGGGCACCGGCCGGCCGGCGGCCTGACAGCGGGCGGACGCGGCTGAGCCGCTGTTGGAGGTGGCGGTAGGTGCCGGCGTCGAACAGCTCCAGGTGCAGCGAGGGGTACTTGGCCTTGAACGTGTAGTACGGCTCGATGGCCAGGGTTCGGTCGCCTCGGGTCACGGAGTCACCACTGGTGCGAAGCCGGACCACGTAGCGGCTGCGCCCCACCCGTCGCTTGTAGAGCTCCTGTGAGCCCTCTGCGCGAAGCTCGAGGAACAGGTCGGCGACGTCGTCGCTGAGCCTGCCGGACACCAGGTCCGGGGTGAGGTCGTACCGTGCGCTGAAGTGATAGATCCGGAGGCCGTAGGCTCGCTCGCTGGCATCCCGGTCCAGCTCGAACCGAGCGGGGGCGATCCCCCGGAACCCGGTGGTCCGGCCCTGGACGACCAGGGACGCCTCGGCGACGGGGACGTGACGAGCCTCGATGGTCCCCTTGAGGGTGACGACGCCTCCGTGGACGCGGAGGCCGTCGTTGGTGACCTTCCCTGCGGGTGGCAGCGGCGCTCCGACCATCGCCGCGAGCAGCCCCTGGCGGTTCAGGTAGGGGGAGACCGTGCCGTGCGGGGTCTCGACCTCGAAGAAGGTCGGGATGGTGGTCCGGTCGTAGCCGCCGAGCGCGTCCCGGTACCTCAAAGGTGCGTCACCGGCCCAGTCGACGGGCGACGCAGGGTCCCCCGACCGCGTCTCGTCGGCCTCGGTGAGCTCCATCGGGCGCCCCTGCCGGCGCATCTCACCGCCTGGAGCGGTCACCTCGAGGTAGAACACGACCCGGGCCCCCGCCTGGTCGTCAGGCACCGACATCTCACGGGGTATCTGCGCGACCTGCGCCGCGACCTCCTCGAGGTCCAGCTTCGCCACGTACTCCACGGAGCTCCCCTTCTGGCGGCCCGTGCTGACGGCCCCGAGGGAGAACCATGTTCCTCCGCACTCCGCCCATACCGCGGTGGCGGCGTCGGGAGCATCGATCATGCAGTGGGCCAGCACCGTGGAGCCGTCCTGGACGAGCCGGAGGCGGGAACGGGTGCTCGGGGGTTGGGGCTCGGTGGAGGTCTGGCTCACCCGAGCGGCCCGTGAGCGCACGGTCGACCAGCGCCGGCCGAGGGAGCTCGAGGCGGGGAACTTCACGGGTGAACCGCTCTCGGTACGTGGTGGTGGGGTTCCGGCGCTGTCGCACGGGCGGACATGAGGCCGGTCGGGTCGGACGATGAGGTGTCGGGCAGGAGCGGCCCGACGGGCCGCCGGTCGAGCGTCATCGCTGAAGGCAGGTCAGGTTGCGCACCGTTCCCACGATGGAGTACCCGGCCTCCTCCAGCAACTCGATCCCTCCATCGCGCGTGCTGCGCAGGCAGGCCGTACGCACGTCGAGGAGCGCGAGTTCCTCGACGAGGGAGCTGGCGTCGGTCGGCGTCTCCCGGTCGACGAAGTGCTGGAGCCGGCCTCGGGCGCCGGCGTGCGCCTCGGGAGCACTGGCATAGGTGGGCAGGTAGTAGACGCGGGCGGAGACCGGTTGCACGTCGACGGTGAGGGCCGCGAGGGCGCTCGAGGTCGACGACGGCACGAGGACCGTGTCGCCCGGTCGACTGATCTGCTGCACGTACTGGGCCGTGGTCAGGGCGCCGGGCTTCACCTTCCACGCGGTCGGGCTCACGATGCGCGTCCGGTCCGTCTCGGCGCCCACCCATCTGCCCCCGACGAGCGGAACCAGGGCCAGCGCGACCGCCAAGGGGGCCGCGACCAGCGCAGGGTGGCGGGGGATCCGCCCCGCCACGGCGCCGACCACCCCGCCGAGCAGCAGGGGAACCGGGATGAGCCACCACAGGCGCCAGACGACGGCACCGAGGCCCACGTCCGCGAAGACGTCCCGCGCGGGTGGTAGCAAGGTGATGGCGGTGACGACGATCGTCGCGGCTGCCACGGCCCGGACCGTCCGGTTCGCGATGCCCAGTGCGCCCAGACCGATGGCGAGGATGGTCGCCACGAGGATGCCGTCACGGCCCGGCACCGTGACCAAGGGGTTGACGTAGGGCCCGCGTTCCGTGGCGAAGCCCTCGGCTGAGAGCTGGGCGTCGGTCGCCGATTCCGGCGCCATGAGGAAGGAGACGACGCCGCCGGCCACGGGGTACAGCGCCCACAGGAGCACCCGGAACGAACCCATGGGTCGGCGCAGGGCGAGCCCCGCGACGAACATCGCCCCCAGGAGCAGCGGCACCAGGAAAGCGGAGGTGTTCGAGAACCCGACCGCGGTGATGACGGCCGCACCGAAGAGGACGTGGTTGCGCCAGCCGCCGGAGCGCAGCAGGCGGGAGCCGAGCACGATGATGAGCGGAACCGCCAGCGACAGGAGCATCGCCTTGCCCTGCCACAAGCGCACCGCGAAGAAGCTGCCGAAGCTGTAGCCCGTGCCGCCCGTCGTCCAGAGGTAGCCCACGGCCGCGACCACAGCAGCCGGGGACGTGGGGATCCGGGACTCCTCGACGGCCCAGGTGAGCGCGAGAACCCCCAGCAGGGTGAGGGCCGGGGGGACCGCGAGGTAGGCGATGCTTCCCGCTTCGACCTGGGTGAGCCGAGCGAGAGTGCCGATCAGCGCCTCCACGGAGTGCGTGGGCGGGGAGTGGGCTCCGTTCGGGGGGAAGATGTTCTGGCTGATCATCGTGTCGTTCAACGGGAAGAAGCCGCGGTCGGCGACCCAGCTCGAGAGGTTGAGGAAGTAGGCGTCGTCACCGTCCGTCCGGGCGATCCGGGTGGAGCCGTAGGCGCTGATGATCGCGGCGGTCCATCCGGTGGGCCACAGCCACCGAGAGGTGGTGGTCGACGCGCTCGGGCCGGGCTCGGGAGCGCGCTCGGCGTTCTCTGCCGGCTGGCGGACCATGACGACCAGGGCGATCAGCCCACTCAGGCCTGCGAGGAGGAGGGCATACGCGCGGTGACCGGTCAGGGCCAGCGGGATCGCCACGGCGGTCGCGCCCAGCGCGCCCAGGGCTGCTCGCCCCCCGGGAATCTCGGATCGTCTCGGAAGGCCCATCGGCTGCAGGCGTGCGCCGGGGAGGAGAACCGCGAGAACCGCCACGGAGGCGATGATGGCCACACCGAGGGTCGGCAGGGCCCTGATCCCGAGGGCGAGGGCCACCTGGTAGCCGATCGTCCACGCCGCGAAGGCCACCATCGCGCTCGTGACGAGTGCTCTACTTGCTCGGCCGAGCCACGGATCCAGGGTCGTGCGCTCGTCCCCCGTCGTCCGCGGCACGGTGGCGGTCGCAGCCTCAGATGTCGTGCCCATCGGCTGAGATCCTACGGTGGCTCGGGGGCGAAAGAGAAACGGGCGTGCCGGTGCTCGCCGAGGTCAGCCGCAGATGTCGGCGTCGGCGGTGCGGGTCTCGATCTGCTCGTCTTCGGCCGGCGAGGTCGTGATCGACGGCGTCGGCAACGGAGCGGTTTTCAGCCGGTTCGGGACCTCGACGACCGGCTCGGACGCCGTGCCGAGGGTCACTCGGACGAGGGACCCCAGCCCTGTGGTCTCCTGCAGCGTCGTACCGGGGAACGCAGCGGCCACGGTGCGGGCTGCCTCCTCGTTCCCGGCGGAGTACTCCACGAGGGTTCCGCCATCGCTCGGCGCGGCGTTCGCCGTGGTCACTCCCGGGAACCCCTGGACGGTCAGCTCCTCGCGTGCCTGTGCGGCCAGCCCGGAGACCCCGGAGGCATTGACGACCTGCACCGCGATCTCCTCGGGGGCCACGGTCAGCGGGCTGCTCGTGGGGGACGGGGTGGCGGTCGTGGGCTCCTCGGGCTCGTTGATGGGCCGGTCCTCCTTCAGCGCCGTCCAGATCTGGTCGGCGGAGGCCTTCCACTGAACCCGGTTGGGGTCAGGTGGGTAGGTCTCGCTGGGAACGGTGACGAACTCGATGTTGTCCAGGCCGATGCCCTTGACGCTTGACGCGAGGTCCCGCATGGTGCCCACACCGAACTCCGGGTCCGTGGTGAGGGACCTGGTGGCCGCGTCGAGGAACGAGTAGAGCCGCGTGGGCTTGAGCAGCAGCTCGGTCGAGGTGGCCTCCTGCATCACGGAGGAGAGGAAGGCCTGCTGACGGTTGATCCGGCCCAGGTCCGACCCGTCACCGATCGACTTGCGGGCACGGACGTACTGGAGGGCCACCCTCCCGTCGAGGGTGTGGCGGCCGGCCGTCAGCTCCAGGTGGGTGTTGGGGTCGCTGATGTCCTCGGTCGTGCAGACCTCGACCCCGCCGAGCGCATCGACCATCTCCTTGAAACCGCTGAAGTCCACGACGGCGTAGTGGTCGACGTAGACCCCGGTGTTGCCCTCGAGGGTCCGGATGAGGCAGCCGGTGCCTCCCATCGAGTAGTTGTGGTTCCACTGGCGCATGACCCAGTCGTCCAGCGGCGCGGTGGCGGAGCACTCCGGCGGTGCGGACACCATCGAGTCGCGAGGGATCGAGACCACCGTGGCCCACGTGCGGTCGGCCGAGAGATGCACGAGCAGGTTGGTGTCGGAGTGGTCGCCGGCCTGGCCGTCGTTGTCGCCGTAGCCGTCGTTGCCCTCGCCGTCTCGGGTGTCGGAGCCGATGAGCAGGATGTTCACCGCGCCGGTGGTGCCGGCGGCCTGGGTCGGTCGGTCGGTGCCTATGCCCGCTGACACGTCGAGCTTGTTGATGTTGGCGTTGAGGTGCCAGGCGGCGACGGCCACTCCGCCGACCACGAGCACCAGGGCCGCGACAAGGCCCACCACGGTCCAGCGGCGCCAGCCGCGGCCGTCCGTCCCCGACCCTGCGTCACCGGAGCGCCGGTGACCGTGGATCTCGCGCCGTGTGGTCGGGACGCTCGGGGCGGGCCGTTCGGGGTCGGAGGGCGGCGTGACCTGCTCGTCACTGCCGCCCACGTGCCTGCCCCTCGCCTCTCGTCCCGATGGTGTCGCCGGACACCTCGGTCCGCGACACTCCACTCTACGGGGGGAGTCTGAGCGTTTCCTGCGAGCGCCAGTGGCCCGCGGAGGGCGACCCGGTCGTCCTCACCCCCCGCTCGGCTGCCCGTCCGTGCCCGGTGGCGGCTCGTCGATGGGGGTCCCGTCACGCAGCATCGTGAAGAGAGCGTCGGCTCGCTCGGTATTCCAGATCACCGAGCTCCCGGCACTCGTCGTCGTGTTGGTCGACGACAGCGGCACCACGAGGCTGAGTGCCTCGTCCGAGGAGACCTTGCGCATGGTCGACAGGATCCGCCAGCTGTCGAGCAGGGAGGTGTCCTCGCCGACGATGACGCTCGACGCGGCCGTGTGTGTGAAGTTCCACCACGTGAAGGGGTTGAGCACGGTGGACGGGGTGGCTGCCTCCCTCATGACCGCCCCGAGGAACTGGCGCTGCCGCTCGGCCCGCCCGAGGTCGCCCCGGGGGTCGGAGTAGCGCGCGCGGACGTAGCCGAGCGAGTCCTTGCCCCCGAGCACCTGGCAGCCCTTCGTGAGGTCGATGTCGGCCTTGGCGTCCTTGATGTCCTCCTTCACACACACCTCGACCCCGCCGAGGCTGTCGACCACGCCGGCGAACCCGCCGAAGCCGATCTCGACGTAGCCGTCGATGGGCAGCCCGGTCGCCTGCTCGAGTGTCTCGACGAGCAGCGTCGGTCCGCCGATCGCGAAGGCGGCGTTGACCTTGTTGCTGCCGTGGCCCGGGATGGGGAGGTAGCTGTCGCGCGGCACCGAGATGAGTACGGGCTTCCCCGACCCGCCGGGCGTGTGCACGAGGATGATCGAGTCGGTGCGCCGCCCCTCGGCGTCACCGCCCACCCCGAGGGCCGCACGCTCCTCCGCGCTGAGGCCCTCACGGCTGTCCGTGCCGACGAGGAGGTAGGTGTGCCCGTCGGCACCGGGCGGACGGTCCCCCTCCGGGGTGGTGTCCTCGCGGGTCACGCTCGACCACGCGTGGAAGGGCGTGACCACGGTGTAGCCGAACCACGCGACCACCGCGACGAGGAGAAGGGTGAGGCCTCGGCGGGCGCGTCCGCGGCGGCGGGGCGGATGCGCCGGCCGAGGGGCGGGGCCACGCGGCGGCCCGGGTGGGGGACCGCCCTGAACGGGACGGCCCAGCTCGTCGTATGCCGTGTGGTCCCCGGACGCCCGCGCCGTGGACGGGGGCGGGGCGGGCGGTGCCGACGGGGGAGGATCCGGGTGTCGGGGTGGGGGCGCTGCCGGGCCGGCCGTCGAGCCCCCGCCCCGGCGGCTCCTGCCGCTGCGGCGCGTGTCGATGACGTAGATCTCGTCGTCCGAGGGTCGCGGCCGTCTCCCCTGAGGGATCGGGCGGGCGTGCTCGTCCTCGCTCATCGGCTGTCGCGGCTCTCGGTCGTCGGGTCGGGGCAGGGACACCAGTGTGCCAAGAGCCGAGCGCGATACCCCACTCCGCAGGGGTGTCGCCCCCGGCAGACGGCTCGGCGCGCCTCGGACGGCAGCGAGGCGACCGCCCCGATACTCGTGAGTCATGGAATCCCAGCGCGGCGCCGCCGTCATCGACCGCGCGAACGTCGACGAGTCGATCATGGTCGACACCCGCACGCCGCGTGACTCACGGCGCGGGCGTCGCCGCGCGTGGACGCTGCTCGCGATGAGCGTGTTCCTGCCGGGCACGGCACAGCTCGTCGCGGGCAACCGGCGCCTGGGCCGCTTCGCGCTACGCGTCTGGCTGGGTTTCCTTGCCATCGTGGCGCTCGTCGCGCTGCTGGGCCTGGTCAGCCGGTCGGCGGTCCTCACCCTGCTGACCCACGGGTGGGTCCTGACAGTCCTCCAGATCGTCCTCCTCGGCGTGGCGGCACTGTGGGCCGTCGTCCTCGTGGACGCGTGGCGCCTGGGGCGCCCCGACCTGCTCCCGCAGCGAGACCGCCGCATCCTGTTGGTGGCACTCCTGGCCCTCCTCCTGGTGCTGCCCGGCGGCACGGCGTACGCCGGAGTCAACGTCGGTGCCGCGCGCTCGGCGATGGCCTCGGTCTTCGGTGCGGGGGAGGCAGCCGGCGCCGTCGACGGCCGCTACAACATCCTCCTGCTCGGCGGTGACAGCGGCGCCGGACGCACCGGACTGCGGCCGGACAGCATCCAGCTCGCCAGCGTCGACGCCGACACCGGGCGCGCCGTGCTCTTCGGCTTCTCCCGGGAGACCGAGAACATCACCTTCCGCCCGGGGTCGGTCATGGCCGGGCTGCTACCAGAGGGGTGGACCTGCGGCGACGAGTGCCTCCTCAACGCGCTGTACACCTGGGCCGAGGACCACGCCGCGGACTTCCCGGCCGGGACCGAGCAGCCGGGGATGCTGGCCACGACCGAGGCGGTGGAGGCCCTCTCCGGACTCGACATCCAGTACCACGTGCTCGTGGACCTCAAGGGTTTCCGCAGCCTCGTCGACTCGGTCGGCGGCCTCGACATCACCGTGCAACGGCGCACCCCCATGGGCTCGCAGGCGGAGGTGGACAGCGGCCGGGAGAAGGGGTGGATCGAGGCGGGGAGCCAGCACCTCGACGGCTACCACGCCCTCTGGTACGCGCGGAGCCGAGCCGACTCCACGAACTACGAGCGGATGGCCCGACAGCGGTGCGTGGTCACGGCGATGGTCCGCCAGATCGACCCCCCGACCGTGGTCCTCAACTTCGGCGCCATCGCCGAGGCGACGAAGGGGGTCTTCCAGACCGACATCCCCCAGTCCGCGCTCGCAAGCCTGGCCGAGGTGGCCGTCAAGACGAAGCAGCAGAAGATCACCTCGGTCAACTTCGTCCCGCCGCTCATCGACCCGTGGGACTACGACCCCACTGTCGTGCACCGGGGGGTCCAGACGGCGATCGAGGCGTCCGAGGCCTCCGAGGCGTCCGAAACCAAGGACGAGACCCCCGAGGAGGCCGCACCGTCGGTCAGCGCGTCGCCGGCTGCCTCGACCACGGTGGACCCCACTCCGCAGGCGGTGATGGAGCGGCCGGGGAGCGACCCGGATGCCTCCACGAGCGACCTCGCGGACGTCTGCTCGGCCGGATGACTCCCGTCCGGAACCGAACCCCCGATGGGCCCGACTCGACGAGGCCCGGCGCCGACGATTCGAGCCATCCGGTCCGCTTTGGGATACTGGCACGTCGTGCGTGACCCCCGACTCGGCCCGTCCGGCCGGCCAGGCGTCACCGCCGCGCCCCAGACCCGATAGGCCGTCGATGCTGAACAAGTCCTACTCCCTGCTGAACTTCCTCAACCGCACCCACTCTCCGGCGTTCCGCCACGGGGTGGGAGCAGCGGCGTACGCCGGGACCCTCACGGTCAGTGGCCGACCCTCGATCGCGCGACTGGTCCGCACCCAGTTCATCGACGACGAGACGAAGTACGCCTTCCGACTGGCCGGGTGGGTGCTGCGTCGTGGCTGGCCGGGGATCGAGACGGTGCCGGACGACTTCTTCGACTTCACCCTGGGTGCCGAGCCCGCCGACCTCGACGCGCTCGACCGGTTCATCACCTCGCGCCGCCGCTCGCTCCCCGAGCACCTCTGGCGGGCCGACGACCTCTTCGTCCGGGCCGCACGGATCCACTCCCAGCTCGATGCCGGAGCCCGTGACATCGAGGACCTGCGGGCCGACTTCTACGACCGTGCCGACGCCCTGCTGCCGCTGATCAGCCGTGCCACGGGTGAGCTGCCCCCGCCCCGCGCACCGCGAGAAGGCGACTTCGACGTCGAGGACGCGCGAGTCGCGCTGGCCGACCTCGCGTCCGCGCTGCCGGTGGAGACGTGGCCGTGGTACGTCATCTCGGGCACCTTCCTCGGGCTGGTGCGTGAGGGCGGCTTTCTCGCGCACGACTACGACATCGACGTCGGCATCACCTACGACGCCAAGACGATCCCGGCGCTCATCGCGGCTCTCGAGGCCGATCCGCAGTTCGTCGTGAAGAAGGTCGACGACGCGCAGTCCGTCGTGCCCGCGGGGGAGGGACGGTATGCCGTGCAGCGCTCACTCGCGCTGATCAAGCTCATCCACACGAACGGCATCAACGTCGACGTGTTCGTGCACCACCACGCCGGCGAGATGATGTGGCACGGGTCCTCGCTGCACCAGTGGGAGAACTCGCGTTTCGACCTCGCCGAGTATCGGCTGGCCGGCGTCGACGTGCTCGGGCCCGCCCACGCGGACCGCTACCTCACGGAGAACTACGGCGATTGGCGCACCCCCGTCACGGACTTCAACTGCACCACCGGCACCCCGAACCTCGTCATCACCCGCAGCTTCCGGTCGATCGCCCTCTTTCTCACTCGCCTGGCGCACTTCTCCGACGGTGACCCCCAGGAGTTCGAGAAGCTGCGGGCCACCCTCGTGGCCGACGGGCTCCTCCGGGACGAGTGTGGGGTGCTCGCGCTGGAGCACCTGATCTGATGGCTCCTCGCATGCCGTGCCACGGGGGTGCCGTATTGTCGGCCTGCACGCCACGCCGTCCCGCCCCACAGCACGCCGCCGAATCGAGGTCACACCGTTGATCAAGCGGACGACGGCGGTGTGGCGCCGGCGCGACGTGCTCTGGACCCTGGTGCGGCGCGACCTGCGAGTGCGGTACTCGCGCAGCGCGCTCGGCTACCTGTGGACCGTGCTCGACCCACTACTCATGGCGTCGGTCTACTTCGTCGTGTTCACGTTCGTGTTCGACGCGGGCAGCCGGGTGGCCGACACCCCGTACTTCCTCTACCTGCTCTCGGGTCTCCTTCCCTGGCAGTGGTTCACGGGATCGGTCAACGACACGACGAAGAGCCTCATCCAGGAGGCCCGGCTGGTGCGGTCGACCAACCTGCCGCGTGAGGTGTGGGTCATCAGGTGCGTCGTGGCCAAGGGGCTGGAGTTCATCCTGGCGCTGCCGGTCCTCGTGGGATTCGTCATCTACTACGTCGCGGTGGGCCAGGCACACCTCGACTGGGAGCTGGCGCTCTTCCCGCTCGGACTGGTCCTGCAGTTCCTGCTGCTGGTCGGACTCGGGCTCTTGCTCGCCCCGATCACCGTGCTGGCCACCGACATGCAACGGGTCGTGCGCATCGTGCTGCGCTTCATGTTCTACCTCTCGCCGGTGCTCTACGGGGCGTACGCGGTGCCCGATACGCTCCGGGCCGTGCTGGTGTTCAACCCGCTCAACGGCATCCTGTCGCTCTATCGCGCGGGACTGTTCGAACGGTCCGTCTCATGGGTCGACGTGGGTGTGAGCGCCGCTATCGCCCTTGCCCTCCTCGTCATCGGGCTCGCGGTGTTCGCGCGGCTCGAGCGAGCGGTCCTCAAGGAGATCTGAGTCGATGAGCGTGGTCATCAGCACCCAGTCGGTCGGCGTGGAGTTCTACACCTCGCGTCGTCGACGGCTGCAGGTGCGCGACCTGCTCTTCCACGGCAAGTCCCGGACGAGGTCGTCCGACACCTTCTGGGCCCTGCGCGACGTCAGTTTCGACATCGAGGCCGGCCAGGCGGTTGGCCTCGTGGGCGGCAACGGCAGCGGCAAGAGCACGCTGCTCAAGCTCATTGCCGGGGTTCTCCTTCCGGATGAGGGCGAGGTCTCGGTCACCGGTGGGGTGGCGCCCCTCATCGAGCTCAAGGGTGGCTTTCGCGGAGAGCTGACCTGCCGGGACAACCTCTACGTGCAGGCGTCCTTGCACGGGCTGTCCAAGGACCAGATCGACGAGCGCTTCGAGAGCATGGTCGACTTCGCCGGGCCGCAGGTGCGTGCCGCCCTCGACCGGCCCTACCGACACCTGTCATCGGGGATGCAGGTTCGCCTCGGCTTCGCCGTCATCTCGGCCCTCGATGAGCCGATCTTCCTCGTCGACGAGGTGCTGGCCGTCGGGGACAAGGCGTTCCGGGAGAAGTGCTACACCCGCATGGAGAGCCTGCTCTCCGAGGGGCGAACGCTCTTCCTCGTCTCTCACTCGGAGAAGGACCTCCGCAGATTCGGCACGCGCGGCCTCTACCTGCAGGGGGGCTCCCTGGCCATGGACGGGCCCATGGAGGACGTCCTCGAGCGTTACAACGAGGACCAGGGCACTCAACGGGCCTGACCACACCGGGGCGCGGGTCGTACCCCCCGGTTCGATCCCCTCGGGCGCAGCCCTTCCCGCTCAGCCGTCTCCGTCGGCGCCCGGCGGGTCAGGGGGTGTGGGGGGTGGCCGGCGCCGGGTGTCCTCGAGCGCCATCTGCCGTGCGAGCTTGGTGTAGCGGACCTCCAGGTCACGGAACCGGAGGTAGGTGGTCACCGTGAAGCTCAGGAAGGCCACGACGAGCGCATAGAGCACCATGTCGGTTCCTCGCCCGACTCCGACGATCGACGCGATGCTGTTCCAGACGTCGGGGAAGAGGATCGACACCGCTGCGAAGGCCGCGAAGATCACCAGCCCGATTCGCCGGATCGCCTGCGCTCGGGCTCCGCGCGATCGGAAGAGTCGGGCGACGATCGCGATGACGACCGCGATCAGCAGCACCTGGATGAGAACCATCTTCATCGGAACATCAGCTCCACGAGGATGTTCACCGAGTTCCACAGGGACTGGCCCTTGGCCTTGGAGTAGTCGGTGTAGAGGATGTGGACGGGGCTCTCGCCGTAGGGGACCTTCATCTCGCCGATCTGTGCCACGAGCTCGGAGGCGTGGGCCATCCGGTTCTGGGTGATGTCGAGGCGCTCGACCGTGTCACGGTGGATCACCCTGAGGCCGTTGTGGGCGTCGGTGAGTCGGGTGCCAGTGGTCAGGTTGGTGTATCCCACCGCCATCCGCAGCACGGTGCGCTTCGCCAAGCCGGCCTTCGTGCGGTCGTCGAGGAAGCGAGAGCCGAACACCACCTGCAGGTCCTCGGCGCGGGCCTTGTCGAGCATGACGAGCACGTCATCGACCTGGTGCTGTCCGTCGGCGTCGAAGGTCACCACCCAGCGCATGCTCGGCACCGAGCACGCGTAGGCGAAACCGGTTTGGAGGGCGGCCCCCTGGCCGAGGTTGACGGGGTGACGCACCACCACGGCGCCCGCGGCCGCGGCGGCATCCGCTCCGGCGTCGGAGGACCCGTCGTCGACCACGACGACGTTCGGGAAGCTCTTGCGGGCGCCGCTGACGACATCGGCGATCACCGAGCCCTCGTTGAAGAGTGGGACGACGAGCCAGACGTCATGAGTGTCCCGTTGCGTGGTGGTCATCGCGGACAGCCTACGATCACCACCGGCATCCGGCCCGTCTTGAGGGTGGGTGTGGGCGTGGCGAGCTCACCATCCCAGTTCCCGTGCTCGTTGCGCCCAGTACCGCAGGCCGTCGTACTTCACCCGTGCGATTGCCCCCCGTCGGGTACGACCCGTGGCGGCGTGCTCACTGTGCCGGAGCACCGCCTCGGGGGTGTAGCGCACGGTCAGGCCCAGGCGGGCGCACTCCTGGCCCAGCCAGAGCTCTTCTCCGAAGAGTGCGAACGGGTAGTCACACGACCCACCGAGGGCGAAGAAGCGCGGGGTGAGCACGACGCACGAACCGTGTCCTGCGAAGATGCTCGCGCCCGGCTCGACCCCCGTGATGGTTCGCGAGCTGTGGCCACCACGGCGCAGCAGCAGCAGGTCGGTGACCCGGGGGAACCGGTGGATCGCCGCCAGGATGCGCAGCCGACGAGCCGACGGCGGCGCCAGGAGGTTGGGGTTCTGGTCCACGCCAAGGCTGCCGATCACGGCCGGCGCCAAGGATCCGACGCCGGGGTTCGCCTCGGAGACGTCCACCATCGTCTGGACGCAGCCGGGCTCCGCGACCAGGTCGCAGTTGGAGAGCACGACAGGTCGTGTGGTGTCGATGTCGGGAAGCGCGCGTTGGAGTGCGGGCAGGTATCCGGGGTTGTCCTCGGCCGACATCACCCGCACTCGCGCGTCGCCCGCGAAGGCCTGCTCCGCCGCACGGGCGTCGCCGGGCTTGTTCGCGCAGAGCACGATGTCGACGTCGGTCGTGGCTCCGAGGGACGCCACCAGCGCTCTGGCGTCGTCCACGCCTCCATAGGACACGATCACCCAGGTGAGGCGCCCCCGCGCGGGCGTGGAGCTCATGCGTCGTTCCCCACGGGCTGGGTGGCGTGACCCCGTCGGAACAGCAGGCCGTAGACCCGCTTGAGCAGCACGGGGGGAATGAGCCTGAAGGAGGACCGGACCACCATGTTTCGAACCAGCAGCACGGGCCCGATCGTGCCGCAGGCGAGGAGTCGACGCTGGATCGCCCACTCGAGGCGCACCATCGACCAGCCGGAGCGCCGGGAGATCATGCCGTCACCGGCGTTGAACAGGACGAGCGGCTCGGGCAGGTTCTCGGCGCGGGCACCCCCCGCCAGCATCCGGGCGAACAGGTCGTAGTCCTGCATGTAGCGAAGGTCGGCGTACCCTCCGACGTCCAGCGCGAGCTGGCGCCGGAAGACGACAGTGGGGTTGTTGATCGGGTTGTTGAGGCGCATCCGGGCGCGGATCGCGTCGTGGGTCCGGGGGTTGGTGCGGACACCGACGACGTTCTCCGGGCTTCCCTCGAACTCCGTCATGGCCGAGCCGACGATGTCCAGACCTCGCGAGCGCACGGCATCCATCTGCCGTTCCAGCCGGTTGGGCAGGGAGATGTCGTCGGAGTCGTGACGTGCGACGAAGTCACCGCTCGCAGCCTCCAGACCATGCGCGGAGGCGAGCCCGCTGCCGACGTTGTGGGGGAGTCGCTCCACCGTCACGAGAGGGTGTTGTGCGCGGCGTGCGATCGCTGCGTCGAGGTCACCCGGCACCGGTCCGTCGACCACGACGAGCAGCTCGTCGGGGGGAGGGTCTGTCCCAGGAGGGAGTCGAAGGAGCGCTCCAGCTCCTCGACGGAGGTCCCGGCGTAGGTCGTCATCAGCACGGTCACGGATGGGGTCACCGGTCGATCCTAGGTGCTCGGCACCGCGCTGGGACGACCTCGCAGGGTGGCCCACAGCGCGAGGACGTCGCTGCGGTTGAGGGCGACCCAGAGAAGGCCGAAAACCACGGCGGCACCGACCTGGACCGCCGCCCCACCGAGGCCCGCGAGGTCGCGGGTCGCTACTGCGAGGGCCACGACGAGTGCGGTGCCTCCGAGCAGCTTGGCCGCCAGACCCCACCAGTGATGCCGCTCGACCCGCCACACCGCGGCGAGGATCCCCAGCGAGGCAGCCCCGGAGCCCACGAGGTAGCCCAGGGCCACGCCGGTCGTCCCGAGAGCGGGCACGAGAAGGGGCCACGCGGCCACGCTCAACACGAAACCGGTGAGGTTGATGTAGGCCACCGCGCGCGGGCCCCGGAGCCGGGTCGACTGCAGGGTGGTCGCGCCCCCCAGAGCGATCGAGGTGAGCATCACGGCGATGAGCAGAACGGGCAGCACGTCTGCCGCCGCGGCGAATTCGGGCCCCCACATGACGGAGATCGCGATGGGGCTGACGATGACGAGCACCCCGAAGAGACCCACGAAGATGGCCGTGAGCCGGCGGGCGATCGCGTCGCTCTGCGCGTGCACGCCCCGGCGGTCGCCCCGCCCGGCCGCGGCCACCAGAGGGGGCACGAACACCGTGCTCAGGGCGATCGAGAGCATCGATGCGGGTGTGGCGAGCGTGAGGGCCGCCGCGTAGTCGCCGGCCTGAGCCCTGCCGACGTAGGCGTGGGCGGCGATCTGGGACACCTGGAGGAGTCCGCCGCTGGCCACGCCGCTCAACGCACCGAAGAGCACGAACTGGTCGATCTGTCGGCGGAGGCCGCGCTCCACCCGTCCGTTCGCCCTGGCGGGCCAGGACACGACGGCGAAGAGTGCGTAGCCCAGCGCCAGGGGCAGCAGCGCCAGGTACGTGAGGTCGAGGGCCAGCACCACGACCACGGCGACCAGCGCCACCGCCCCGGCGATCGTGTCCCACAGGGCCACGTGCCTGAACCGGAGCGCGCCGTACTGGATCCCCCGGAGGGTCACGTACATCGAGTAGGCGAACGCGAGCAGCACGGTGCCGATGGTCTGGGCCGGGCCGAAGCCGAGCAGCAGTGAGCCGACGAGGGCGATCCCGGTCGGCAGCAGCATGCTGATGAAGGCGGTCCGAAGGGCGATGTGGCGGGCGACCGTGGCCGCCCCCTCGGCGTCGTCGAGGGTAGCGCGGGCGGCGACGAAGCGCGTCCCTCCGACAGCCGCAGGCGCCGCCCAGAGCTGGCTGGAGAGCACCGACAGCGACAGGGACGTGTTGGTCTGGCCGAGCAGCTCGCGCGACCCGAGGTGACCGATGATCAAGCCGTATCCGAGCCGAGCCAGGCCCTGCACGGCCGTGGCATAGGTGCTCAGGGCGGCCCGCCCGCGCAGGCTGGTGGTGTCACGAGGGCGCTGACCCCCGGCTTCCTCAGGGGTCGGAGGCGGGGACGTCACCGCCGGTGGCCCGGTCGGCGGATCGGGGCCGAGAGGCCCTGCGTGACATCAGGTCGGATGCGAGGGCTCAGCCGGTGTCGGGCGGGCGAGCTGCTCGGCATCGGGCCAGCATACCGAGCGCCCGGGGTCCTATTTCTGATACCAGAGGTGCTGAAGTATTCTCTCGGGGCCATTTTTGCGGCATTATCCGCGATGGCCCACCTGAATCCGTGGATTGCGGCGTCGGCGTGTCGTCAGATGTTCGACCACCACTAGCGCTGGGAACCATCATGAGAGCTCTTCCCCTCCTCACCGCCTCCACCCTCCTGGCCGGCGTCGCCGTCGTCGTGCCCGTGGTCAGCGTGGGAGCCACGCCCCATCGGGTCGAGCCGACCGTGAAGGTGGTGCGGATGCCGGCCGGCTCGCCGTTCGTCAGCGGGAAGCCGCGGGGTCGCGTCGCTCCCTCCCCGAGCGCGACCCCTGCACCGACCGGCGACGGTTCCGCCGCGGCTGACGCAGAAGGGACCCAGAGCGTCCTCGCCCGCGCGACGGACGGCGCTGACGTGGTGGGGGTGAGCTTCCCCGATTCCGGGACCGCACGATCTGCGGAGGTGTCGGTGCGGACCCGGGTGGGCCGCACGTGGGGGCCGTGGACGACGGCCGAGCCGAGTGACGGTGCTCCCGACCCGGGCAGCAGCGAGGCCCAACGCTCCAAGCCCACGTCCGAGCCGGTGGGCGTCACCGGGTCGGACGAGGTCCAGGTGCGGGTGCGGAGCGCCAGCGGGGCACGCATGGACCGGTTGTCCGCCACCTTCGTCGACGCAGGCACGAGCGATGCGGACACCGCTCTGGGAGCCGGGCCGGCCGCCTCGGCCGGCGCGGCCGTGGCGAGGCCCGACATCATCAGCCGCGCCCAGTGGGGGGCCGATGAGAGCCTTCGCAACTGCGCGACGAAGACGGTCACGAAGACCACCGGTGCCGTGGTCCACCACACGGTGAACGCCAACAGCTACACCGCGTCCCAGGCGGCCTCGATCGTGCGCGGCATCTACGCCTACCACACCACCTCCAACGGTTGGTGCGACATCGGCTACAACTACCTGGTCGACAGGTTCGGGCGCTCCTATGAGGGGCGCGTCGGCACGGGGGACCACGACGTCGTCGGGGCGCACGCGGCGGGATTCAACTCCCAGACCGTCGGGGTCGCGTCCATCGGCACCCACCAGTCAACGGTGACCGGCGCGAGCACGCCGTCATCGGACGTGCTCGGTGCCATCGGCCGGGTCATCGGCTGGAGGGCCTCGAGCAACGGCTGGGACCCGGCATCCTCAGGTAGCTTCACCTCGGCCGGGAACTCCAAGTACGCCGCCGGAAAGGTGGTGACCAAGCCCCGGGTCAGCGGGCACCGGGACTTCAACGAGACGTCCTGTCCCGGTGACCTCGCCTACTCGGCGCTCGCCGGCATCCGGTCGACGGCGTCCTCGCTGTACCGGGGGGGTGGCTCCACGGCCTCCACGACTTCCACCCCCGCCCCGACCGCGGCCGCTGCGCCCGCCCCGACCGCGGCCCCTGCGCCCGCCTCGGCCGCAGCGACCAGCAGCGAGGTCTACAGCCGCCCGGCGAGCGGTGCGTACTCCTTGTCGGGCCGAGGCTACGGCCACGGCTACGGAATGAGCCAGTACGGCGCCTATGGTGCTGCGAAGAAGGGCCTGAAGAGCGCTGAAATCCTCGCCTTCTACTACCCCGGCACCAGCCTGGAGCCCTCGATGGGCAACTCCAACCTGCGGGTCCGGCTCACCGCCGTGGGCTCGGGTGGCACACGCGTCAAGTACCAGTCCGGGCTGACGGTCCGCCTTGGCAGCAAGGTCGGGTCGCTGTACGCCAAGAACGCCGACGGATCGGTGCGGCAGGACTGGCGGGTGGTGCGTAGCGGTTCCGGGCTCGTGCTTCAGTGGCTCGAGAAGGGGTCATGGCGCAGCACCTCGAGCTGGCGCGGGGCCAGCCTCAGTTTCGTCAACCCGAAGGTGAACAAGATCCGCGTGGTGATGCCCGGCGGCACCCAGCGAGACTACCGACGCACGGTGAGCACCCATGCATTCGGTTCGGCGGCGATGACGGTCAACGTCCTGTCTCTGAACTACTACCTACAGAGCGTCGTCCCGTCGGAGATGCCGGCCTCATGGTCCTCCGCCGCCTTGGAGGCCCAGGCCGTCGCGGCGCGAACCTTCGCCATGTACTCCAAGCGGGCCCAGCCCTCCACGTCCCTCTTCGACACCTGTGACAGCACCGCCTGCCAGGTCTTCAAGGGACTTGCGGGATACTCCGCCAGCGGTGGCAACCTGACCCCGTTCGAGAACGCGGCCACAACCGCAGCCGTCTCACGCACCACGAAGCTCGGGCTGATGTACGCAGGGGCGCCTGCCCTGACCCAGTTCGGCTCATCCAACGGTGGCTACACCCGGGCGTCCTCGTTGCGCTACCAGGTGGCGAAGCAGGACCCCTACGACGCCGTGCCGTCCGGGTCCACCAGCCGCTGGTCGGCGTCCTTGCCGGTCTCCCGCATCCAGGCGGCCTACCCCACGACGGGGACGCTGAAAGCAGTGCGGGTCAACTCTCGGGATGGAGTGTCCACGTGGGGGGGACGCACCACGAGTATCACCGTCGAGGGGTCCAAGGGGTCGGTGACGGTGACCGGCGACGCGTTCCGC
Source organism: uncultured Actinomycetota bacterium (assembly GCA_963730365.1). Lineage (GTDB taxonomy): Bacteria > Actinomycetota > Actinomycetes > Actinomycetales > Dermatophilaceae > Fodinibacter. The sequence continues at coordinate 93,710 of CAVSRM010000011.1, forward strand.
GCAGCCGTGGGTCTGCGCAGCACCTGGTGGACGGTGAGCTAGGCACGGGCGATGTCGGGGGCGGGCCTGCCGCGCGGGCGCGTGCCTCACCCTCACCCCAGCTCGGTGCTCAGCGAAGCGCCGGTGGCCTCTCGCACCTGCTCCTCGGTGACGTCGGGGGCGAGTTCGCGCAGCACCAGGCCGTGGTCGGTGATGTCGATGACGGCGAGGTCGGTGATGATGCGTTGGACGACGGCTTTGCCGGTCAGGGGCAGGGTGCATTCCCGGACGATCTTGTGGGTGCCGTCCTTGGCGAGGTGCTCCATCAGGACGATGACCTTCTTCGCGCCGTGGACGAGGTCCATGGCTCCGCCCATGCCCTTGACCATCTTGCCGGGGATCATCCAGTTCGCGATGTCGCCGGTGGCGCTGACCTGCATGGCGCCGAGGATAGCGGCGTCGACCTTCCCGCCGCGGATCATCCCGAAGGAGGTGGCGGAGTCGAAGTAGGAGGCGCCCCGGCGAACGGTGACGGTTTCCTTGCCGGCGTTGATGAGGTCGGGGTCGACCGCGTCCTCGGTGGGGTAGGCGCCCACGCCGAGGATGCCGTTCTCGGACTGCAGGACGATCTCGACGTCGTCGGGGACGTAGTTCGGCACGAGGGTGGGCAGTCCGATGCCGAGGTTGACGTAGGCGCCGTCCTGGAGCTCGGCGGCGGCGCGGGCGGCCATCTGCTGGCGGGTCAGCGGCATGCTCAGGCCTCCACGGTGTCGGTGACGGTGCGCTTCTCGATGCGCTTGTCGGCGGCCTGCTCCGGGGTCAGGCGCAGCACCCTTTGGACGTAGATGCCCGGCAGGTGTACCTCGTCGGGGTCGATCTCCCCGGGTTCGACGAGCTCTTCGACCTCGGCCACCGTGACCCGCCCGGCCATCGCGCACAACGGGTTGAAGTTGCGGCTGGACTTGTTGAACACCAGGTTCCCGTGCCGGTCACCCTTCCACGCCCGGACCAGGGCGAAGTCGGCGACGATGGCGTTCTCCAGCACGTACTCACGCGAGATGCCGTCGCGTTCGAAGACCCGCACCTCCTTCGCGGGGGAGGCGACCTGCACGGTCCCGTCCGCGGCGTACCGCCATGGCAGGCCACCGTCGGCGACCTGGGACCCCACCCCGGTCGGGGTGAAGAAGGCCGGGATCCCCGCCCCACCAGCGCGCAACCGCTCGGCCAAGGTGCCCTGCGGGGTCAGCTCCACCTCCAGCTCGCCCTCGAGGTACTGCCGGGCGAACTCCTTGTTCTCCCCGACGTAGGAGGAGACCATCCGCCGGATCTGCCGGGCGCCCAGCAGGATGCCCAGACCCCAGTCGTCGACACCGCAGTTGTTCGACACGACCTCCAGGTCCCGTATGCCGTTGGCATGCAGCTCGGCGATGAGCACCGACGGGATACCGCACAACCCGAACCCACCGACGGCCAGCGTTGCCCCGTCGGAGATCCCAGCCACGGCCTCGGCAAGACTGGCGACGACTTTGTCCATGACCGCACTCTAGTGACAGCCCGGTCGCGTCGCATGACGCGGTCTTCACGCATGATTTGCGCCCCAAAGAACTCCTGACGGAAGAATCTGCGGCGATGCGCGCAGCGTATCGAAGTACATCTCTGTAATTCACGCGAAGCCCTTGCGGCGAGCCCGTGACAGGTGGGACAACAGTGAGGCTCGGTCTACTCAAGTTGCGGATGTGACGTCTGTGGCGAGGAGGTGGCCGAGTTCTTCCGCCCCTGTGACTCGCCGCGCCGCCGGTGAGGCGCCCCCCTGTTCGAGGAGTCCCCCGTCGTGTCCCTCCCTCTCGCCGACACCCGCCGTGACCCCGGACCGGCCTCCCGCAACTTCACCGTGCGCACCCTCGGGGCGCTGTCGGCCTCGGTCATCGCCCTGCCGCTCATGGCGACCGGAGCGCAGGCTGCGATCCCGACGCCAAAGCCGACACGGGCTCTCCCGAACGCCCTCGACGCTGCTCCTCCGTACCAGAAGGGCACCCGTTGCCTGAGCTCGGCGCAGCCTGGTCCGGTGGCGTTCGCGAAGCTGCTCAACGAGACCTACGGAAAGCACGTCTACGGCATCCTGCGCACGTGTGCCGCCGAGCACGGCGAGGGACGGGCGCTCGACTGGATGCTCAATGCGAACGACTCAACCTCGCTGGCGCTGGGCAACGCCCTCACCCGCTGGCTCGCCGCCCCCGACAGCCAGGGCCGCCAGGGCGCGATGGCGCGCCGCTTCGGCATCAACTACATCATCTGGAACCGCCAGATGTGGCGTGCCTACGACCCCTCCCGCGGCTGGGCCCCCTACTACGGCGTCTCGCCGCACACCGACCACATCCACTTCTCGTTCACCTGGGACGGCGCGTACGCGCGCAACTCCTGGTGGACCGGAACGGCCGTGACCAACTACCTCACCGGTCCGCTGAGCTCGCCCCCGCCGGCGCCGGCGGTCATGACCGCGAGCGGGTACCCGTTGCTCAAGCAGGGGGCCACGGGTGCCGACGTGGCGTTGGCGCAGAAGGTGATCGGCACCACTGCGGATGGGTCGTTCGGCCCGTTGACGGCGACAGCGCTCGCAGCGTGGCAGAAGAGCAACGGGGTGAGTGTCACCAAGGAGCTCGACAACGCCACGTGGACCAAGATGGTCAGTCTCGGAGCCGTGCCGAGCCGCACCGCCACGACGTCCACGGACTCGCTCGAGAAGTACGCCGGGACGACGCTGAAGCTCTGGTCGAAGGGCGAGGCGGTGAAGGCGCTGCAGAAGGCGATCGGGAACCTGGCCGTCGACGGGTCCTACGGTCCGTTGACCGAGGCCCGGGTGAAGGAGTACCAGAAGTCCAAGGGGCTCGCGGTGACCGGCGTGACCGACGCCAAGGTCTGGGACGCGCTGATGGGCAAGACGACGGCGACCCCGCCGGCCACGACGACGGACTCGCTCGAGAAGTACGCCGGGACGACGCTGCGTCGTGGGTCGAAGGGGGACGCGGTGAAGGCGTTGCAGAAGGCGGTCGGGAAGCTGACCGTCGACGGGTCCTACGGCCCCGGCACCGAGGCTCGGGTGAAGGAGTACCAGAAGTCCAAGGGGCTCGCGGTGACCGGCGTGACCGACGCCAAGGTCTGGGACGCGCTGATGGGCAAGACGACGGCGACCCCGCCGGCCACGACGACGGACTCGCTCGAGAAGTACGCCGGGACGACGCTGCGTCGTGGGTCGAAGGGGGACGCGGTGAAGGCGTTGCAGAAGGCGGTCGGGAAGCTGACCGTCGACGGGTCCTACGGCCCCGGCACCGAGGCCCGGGTGAAGGAGTACCAGAAGTCCAAGGGGCTCGCGGTGACCGGCGTGACCGACGCCAAGGTCTGGGACGCGCTGATGGGCAAGACGACGGCAGCACCGGCGCCGAGCACGACGACGACGGACCCGCTGGAGAAGTACTCGTCGTTGACCCTGAAGCTGTGGTCGAAGGGGGAGGCCGTCAAGGCGCTGCAGAAGGCGATCGGGAAGCTGACCGTCGACGGGTCCTACGGTCCGTTGACCGAGGCCCGGGTGAAGGAGTACCAGAAGTCCAAGGGGCTCGCGGTGACCGGCGTGACCGACGCCAAGGTCTGGGACGCGCTGATGGGTGGGGGTTCGTCGAGCGGCGGCACGAGCACGACGCCGACGGTGACGAGCAGTACCGCCACCGAGTTCACTGCGCACAAGGCCACGACGCTGCGGGTCGGGTCGTCGGGTGCCGCGGTCAAGGCCCTCCAGCGTGGCCTGGGTGGCATCGTCGTCGATGGCGCGTTCGGCTCGCGGACCCTCGAGGCCGTCCGGGCCTTCCAGACCTCGGCCAAGCTCTCCGTGACCGGGGTCGTCGACGGCAAGACGTGGGATGCGCTCGAGCTCCGTGTCCACCCGCTGCACCCCTACTGGGGCACGGTGCTCAAGAGGGGCTCGAGCGGGGCGGCGGTCGTGGCGCTGCAGAAGGCCCTTCGCACCACGGCCGACGGTGCCTTCGGGCCCAAGACCGAGGCCGCGGTGAAGACGGCCCAGCAGGCGGCCAAGCTCACCCAGACCGGTGTCGTCGGCACCGTGACCTGGAAGGCCGTCGAGGCCCGCATGACCCGCTGATCCCCACAACCCGGATCCGCGCGACACCGCACGAAACTCTGCTAGCAGATTCTCGTGCTCCATCCACAGGTTGCACTCTGTGGTTGGAGCACCAACTTCTGCTAGCAGAGGTTGGTGCCGCAGGCGCTGGTCAGGCGCACGCGGTGACCCCCTCGGCGGCCAGCCGCGACTCCAGCGCGGCCTCGCCCGGGTGGCCGCGGGTGAGCACGATGGAGCCGTCGTCGGCGATCACCCGCAGGGCGAGGGCGAGGAAGTCAGCGGTGTCGCGGGTCGTCGTGTGCACCCGTGGTGCCGCCGCCGACCACGCGGGGAACAGGTCGTCGTATGGCGTGCTGCCCGCTGCGCTGCGCAGTGCGGTGTCGCCAGGGGCCGGCTCGTCCCAGGACTCGAACACGTCGCCGTGGGTGGCGAGGTCGCGGGCCTCGTCGACCGCGCCCGCCGGCACGGGGACCACGGCGGCTCGCGCCAGACCGGCGAGCGTGACGAGCACGACGTGCTCCGCGCCGGTCCCCGCGGCACGCGTTGCGTCGTCGGTGACCAGCACGTCCGGCGGGGCACCGGCATCCGGCGGCCCGACCTCGACGCACCCGCCCACCGACCAGACCGCGAACGCCCAGTAGAGGGTGCGCCAGTGCGGTGGCAGGTCGAGGTGGACGACCGTCCCCGGCCCGACGTCGAGGTCCTCCTGCATGAGGTTGGCCGCTTTGGCCACCCAGTTGGCCAGGACCCGCGCCGACAGCTCGATCCGCTCGCCCTGCGTGGCCCCGTCGGTGTCGTCGTAGACCGTGATCCGCGGCCGTCCCGGGTCGGAGGAGGCCACGCGGCGCAGCAGTGCCGATGGGGACTGCGGCGAGGTGCTCATCGTCGGACCCTAGCAACGAGGAGCGGGAGGGTGGGCCGGGCCGCGTCCCCTCGGCACTAGGCTCCTGCGCATGGCTCAGCGCACCGTGATCACGTTCGGAACCTTCGACGTCTTCCACGTCGGGCACATCCGGGTGCTCCAGCGCGCCGCGGAGCTGGGCGACAGGCTCGTCGTCGGGGTCTCCGCCGACGCCCTCAACATCGCGAAGAAGGGTCGGCCGCCGGTCTACACCCAGGACGAGCGGATGGAGATCGTCTCGAGCCTGCGCTGCGTCGACGGGGTGTTCGTCGAGGAGTCCCTCGAGCAGAAGCGCGACTACATCGTCGAGCAGGGTGCGGACGTGCTCGTCATGGGGGATGACTGGGCGGGCAAGTTCGACTGGGTGTCCGACGTCTGCGAGGTCGTCTACCTGCCGCGCACGCCGTCGGTGTCGACGACGGGCATCATCGAGCACATCGCCAGCCTGGGGTCGTGAAGGCGGGCCGCGTCCTACCCGCGATCACCGTCGGCGCGGGCCTGTGGGTCGTGCTGGTCAGTGCCGCTGGGGCGGCCATGTCCTGGCTCGGCTGGTGGACGCCGTATGTCGCCTGGCCGGTCGCCCTGGTGCTGGCGGCGCTCAGCGCGTGGTGCGTCCGGGCGGTTCCGGCGGTCCGCGGCGCGGGACCGGCATCAGCGGGGGTGCTCGTGCTGGTCGTCGCGGTCTTCACGGTGTGGGTCGGGGCCACGCACTCCGAACAGGTCCTTCCTCGGCGCGACGCGGCGAGCAACGTCCAGGCTGCGGTCTCTCTCGCGACGACGGGCCAGCGGGTGGTCTCGGTCGACCCGGAGTCGCTGGGCGGGTCGGCGGTGCTCGACGACCGGGTCACGCTGGGCAGCCCGGCGTTCTACGCGGAGGGGTCGAGCCGGGAGCCTTCCGTGCAGCCGCAGTTCGTCATCGGGCCCGCGGTCGTCTACTCGTTCGGCTGGTGGCTCGGTGGTGGCACCGCGGCGATGCTTGTTCCCGCGCTGGCGATGGGCCTGGCGTTGTTGGCCCTGGGTCTGCTCACCGCTCGGGTGGTCGGGGCCTGGTGGGGTGTCGTCGCGGCCGCCCTCGTGGCGGTGGTCTTCCCGGTGGTGCACACGGCCCGGGCGACCTACTCCGAGCCGCTGGCGATGCTCACCGTCGCGGGCGGCCTGCTGGCCCTCACCCTGGTCGCGGGGGTGAAGCGGGCCGACGAGGGCGTCACACCTGACGTGCTGGCCCGGATCGCCCTGGTGGCCGGTGTGCTCCTGGGCGGCACCGGTTTCGTCCGCGTCGACGCCCTCCGCGAGGTCGTGCTCGTGGTGCCGGTCCTTTGCCTGGGCGCAGCGCTCGGCAGCCGGTGGGTGCGGCCCCTGGCGACCGGGCTCGGCATCTCGCTGGCCGCCGCTGCGCTGGCCGCGGTCGCGCTGTCCTACCGCTACCTCGGAGACATCGCGGACAGCTTGGTGCCCCTGGTCGCGCTGGCGGTTCTCGTCTGTGGCGTGTGCGGGGGGCTGCTCGTGCTGTGGGACCGCGGTCACCGGATGCCGGAAAGGGTCGCCGTTGCGCTGCCGAATGCCGTGGCCGCGGTGACCGTCCTCCTGGGGCTCTACCTCGCGAGCCGGCCGCTGTGGCAGGTGGTGCGGCAGGACCCGAACGACCCCGGTGCGCGCTACGTGGCGGGGATGCAGGCCCGTCAAGGACTGGCCATCGACGGCGGGCGAACCTACGCCGAGCACACCGTGACGTGGCTGGCCTGGTACGTGGGTCCGGTGGCGCTGCTCGTCGCGCTCGTGGCGTTGGCGGCGCTGCTGCGCCATGCCGTTCTGCGGCTGGGCGCCGGTGAGCTGCCGGCCTGGCTCCCCGCACTGGTGGTCGCCGGCGGGTCGACGCTGCTGACGCTCCTGAGGCCGGGGATCACGCCCGACCATCCGTGGGCCGACCGCCGCCTGCTCATCGCGCTGCCCCTCGTCGTCATGCTCGACGTCGTCGCCGCGGCCTGGATCACGTCACGGGCACGGGCCCGCGGCCAGGCCACCGCGGCAAGGGTTCTGGCAGCCGTCCTCGTCCTGGCGGTGGCTGGGCCGGCGGCCGTGGCCACCTGGCCGCACCGAGCGGGTGGCGTCGAGCGCGGTTCGCTCGCCGCGGCCGGCCGGGTGTGCGACTCCCTGGCACCGGACGACGTCGTCCTCATGGTGGACTCGCGGTCGGCGAACGAGTGGACGCAGGTGGTCCGCGGCATGTGTGGCGTTCCGAGCCTGGCGGCGGTCTCTGCGGTGCGACGCGACCCCACGGCGTTGCGCGCCCTCGTCGACGACGTGGAGGCCGCCGTGTCGGCGTCGGGGGGGCGCCTGGTGCTCCTCGCCGCGGACTCGTCCGAGGCGCTGGATGGTCTGGGTGTCGCGGCCGATCCGGTCGTCGACGTCATCGTGCAGGAGGACCAGCACGTCCTCGAGCGGCGACCCGACGGCACCGATCCGTTGCCGATCCGCGTCTGGCTGGCACCGGTGGGACCGTCGGATCCCTGACCGGCCCGCTCGCTCAGCGTTCGGCGAAGGTGTCGCGGACCCGTCGCTGCACCGCGGAACACGTCACGTGGTCGACGGCCACGACCACACCGGGTCTGGTCGACCGCGGGCCATAGGCCGTGCCGTCCGGGTGGCCCACGGCGCCGCCGGCCTCGAGCACCATCAGCGCACCCGGAGCGTGGTCCCACGGGTTCGAGCGGCTGTAGACGATGTAGTCCGCGTCGCCTGCGATGACGTGCGGGTAGTCGACGCCGCAGCAGACCCACGAGAGCCCCATCGGGCCCATCCCGTCGAGGGCATGCCCCTTCAGGGACCAGATCGACGTCACTCCCGCAGGCTCCCGGCCGGGGGCCACGGGGGTGGTGTGCACCCTCGTCCCGTTCCGCCAGGTGCCGGCACCTCGTTCGGCGACAACGGCCACCTCGTGCTCGGGCTGCCAGATCCAGCCGCGCACCGTCTCGCCGCCGAGCGTCTCGGCGACCATCACCGCGTGGTCGGGGGAGCCGTGCACGAAGTTCTTCGTGCCGTCGACGGGGTCGACGGTGAACGCGTGGTCGGCCGAGAGGTAGCGGTCCATGAGGGTGTGGTCGGCCGCGTGGGCCTCCTCGCCGAGCACCACGGCATCCGGGTAGGCGGCGGTCAACCGGTCGGTGATGAGCACCTCGGCCTCGCGGTCGGCGACGGTGACGAGGTCACCGGGGTTCTTCTCCATCACCTCGCCGGCGGCCAACGACCTGAACCGGGGGGTGATCACATCTGCGGCGACCTCGCGCATGAGGTCGAGGACCGCGTCAGTCGACAGGCCGGGCATGGCTCAACGATCGCACACCGGGAGCGGTGCGCGGGACGCGCCGCGAGCACGGCCGGCGCAGACGGGGCCGCGTCACCCGATCTGGCCGTATGCCGTGCTGGGGGTGAGGGTGACGACGCACCGCCGTTCGGCCACCATCGCGGCGCGGAACTCGTCCCAGTCGGGGTGCTCGCCGCTCACCTGCCGGTAGATCTCGACGAGTGTGTCGGCCACCGCGTCGTGCGGGGACTCGGTCACGCCGCTGACCGCGGCGGTCCCGTCGAGGACGACGTATCGCCAGAACGAGTCGTCGGTGACGTGCAGGGCCGCACGCGGGTCCCGACGAAGGTTGCGGGTCTTCGCGCGGTCGTCGGTGACGCTGATGAGCGGTGACCCGTCGGGGGAGGTGGCAAAGACGATGTTGGACAGCTGCGGGCGACCGTCGCGGCGGATCGTCGTGAGCACCCCCTTATGGCGGGCGTGCGCGAACTCCAAGGCGGCGGTCAGGTCGGTCACACCGTCGACGCTACCCGAGCGGGTTCGTGCCGGGCTCCCGTCCGGTCAGGTGGTGGTCGGCCGGATCCCGGGGCCGGGTTGCCCCGCGATCGAGCGGGGCTCGTCGAGCGGGTGTCCGTCGGCACAGCGCAGGTGCACCTCGGCCGTGGCCCCGCATCCGCGGTGGACGAACTCGATCGGAGGGCCTTCGGGCCCGGCGAGGTGGCGGTCGCCCCACTGCGCGATCGCGACCATCACGGGGAAGAGGGCGAACCCCTTCTCGGTGAGCCGGTACTCGTGACGCTCCCGCTGGCCCGGGTCACGGTAGGGCTCGCGTCGCAGCACGTCCTGCTCGACGAGCAGGGTCAACCGGTCGGTGAGGACCTGTCGGGGGATGCCGGTGTGGCGCCGCATGTCATCGAAGCGCCGGATGCCGTTGAACACCTCCCGGAGCACGACGAAGGTCCACCGTTCGCCGAGGATGTCCATGGCCCGGCCGATGGTGCAGTTGGCGGGCCTGGGCCAGTCCCGGCCAGGGCGACCCGCATCACCTCGGATTTCTCGACGGGCTCGGGCAGCTGGAGGCGATGGTCACCGGTCAGATGCCGCCGCCCCCGGTGATGTCCACGCTCGGGATGACCGACTTCCGGCCCGAGGCGGGCCGGGTCGTCGTCGAGATGCCGGCCGCCCAGTTCCACTACAACCCGCTCGGTGGTGTTCACGGCGGGGTGCTCTCGACGCTGCTCGACACCGCGGCGGCGTGCGCGGTGCACTCGACCCTGGCAGTGGGGGAGCGGTACACCTCGCACGACCTCACGGTGAAGTTCCTGCGCGCGGTCACCGTCGACTCGGGCCTACTGACCTGCGAAGGGACCGTCATCCAGCGAGGGCGCCGCACCGCGCTCGCGCAGGCGCAGCTCACCGACGAGCAGGGACGGCTCGTGGCACACGCCACGAGCACCTGCATGATCTTCGCCTGACCTCGTCGAACCCTGTTCCCCCACAGGGTTCCCCGGGCTCGGCGCGGGTATCTTCTGCGCCATGGCGAGGTTGCGGCGGGTGTCTCCGCAGATGAAGGGCTGGACGCGACGTCGCGCGGGCAAGGGGTTCACCTACCTCGACGGGGACGGCATCCGGCTGCCCGCCGAGGACGTCGAGCGGATCCGCTCGCTCGCGATCCCCCCGGCGTGGAAGGACGTCTGGATCTGCCCGTGGGCCAACGGTCACATTCAGGCTCTCGGCACTGACGATGCGGGCAGGAGGCAGTACCTCTACCACCCTGACTGGCGGGCCAAGCGTGACCAGCTCAAGTTCGACCGCGTCAAGATGGCGGGTGCCCGGCTGGCCCGTGCGCGCGAGCAGATGATCGAGGACCTGCGCGCCGAGGGGATGCCGCTCGCCCGCGCGGCCGCCACCGCCACCCGGCTGCTCGACCTCGGCTACTTCCGGATCGGGTCCGACGCCTACGCTGACGCCAACGGGTCCTTCGGGCTCACCACGCTCGAGCGGCGCCACGTGCGCCGGCAGGGCAAGGACCTCGTCTTCTCCTTCGTCGGCAAGTCCGGCATCGAGCACTCGATCACGATCAGCGACCCGCACGTCATCGAGTCGCTCAACCTCATGCGGGCCCGCCGCGGAGGCTCCTCACGGTTGCTGGCCTACAAGGGCGAGTCGCGGTGGGCCGACCTGGACGCCTCGGCCGTCAACACCTACATCTCCACCATGGTCGCGCAGGACCTCACCGCCAAGGACTTCCGCACCTGGCACGCCACCGTGCTGGCCGCGGTCGCACTGGCGGAGTCCGACGAGCCGGGCGGCACCAAGGCCTCGAAGAAGCGAGCGGTGAAGGCGGCGGTCGAGGAGGTCGCGGCATACCTCGGGAACACCCCGACCGTGGCGCGCGCGAGCTACATCGACCCGCGGGTCATCGACGAGTACGAGGCCGGTGTCACGATCGCCCCCACCCTCGCGCGCCGCCACCGCAACGCCGACACGCGCCAGGCCGCGGTGGAGAAGGCGGTCGCTCGCCTCATCGACGGCGCCGACTGACGCCCGCCTGCCGCCCGTTTCGCCGCCATGGTGGCCAAACCCGTGGATGGAGTCGAGATCTCGACGCCATCCACGCAGCTCGACACCATGGCGGCCAAACGCCCGGGGGGTGGCTGGGGCCAAACGCCGGGGTGCCTGAGGGCCAGACGCCGGGGGCTGGGGGCCGCCGCCCACCTCGCGGGTCCGTTGGGCTGCGGCGCGCTGTGGCGGGACGAGGAGCGGGTGCCCCGCGGGTAGGCTCGCTCGGGATGAGCGAGAACCCCCACGCGGCGCCTGCGGGCCCCGGCGATCCAGACCCCAGACCGGCCGGGGCGGGCCCGCTCGACCACGACGCGCTCCACGCCGCTCCGACCGAGCGGATCTCCGTGCGCCCGGGACAGATGGCGGGGCGAAGCGACGACCCCGCGACCCCAACCGGCATCCGGCCGGGTCAGGATGCCGCGGGCGCCCGGGCTGGCCACGCGGCCTACGTCATCGAGGACGCGCGCGACGGCCCTGGCCCGGTGCCCTACGTGACCATCGTGCTGCCGTGCTTCAACGAGGGCGCTCACGTCCTCGACGAGATCGACCGGATCACCGAGACGATGCTCGCGAGCGAGCTGACCTACGAGATCCTCTGCATCGACGATGCGAGCACCGACGACACCCTCGAGGCGCTCCGCGGCGCGCAACAGCGTTACCCGCACGTGCGAGTGCTCCCGTTCCGGCGCAACGGCGGGTCGGGCACCGCGCGCCGCATCGGCACCCAGCAGTCCCGCGGCGAGATCGTCGTGTGGACCGACGCAGACATGACCTACGAGAACGAGCGCATCCCCGAGCTCGTGCGCATCCTGCGCGACGACCCCACCTACGACCAGGTCGTCGGTGCGCGCACCACCGAGGAGGGAACGCACAAGTGGGCCCGCGTGCCCGCGAAGTGGTTGATCCGCAAGATTGCCGAGTGGCTCACCAAGACGCGCATCCCCGACCTGAACTCGGGGCTGCGGGCGTTCCGCCGCGACGTCTCCCTGCCCTACCTGCGGCTGCTGCCGGCCGGCTTCTCCTGCGTCACGACGATCACCATCGCGTTCCTGTCGAACCAGCACGACATCAAGTACGTCGAGACGAGCTACGCCAAGCGCGCCGGCGTGAGCAAGTTCCACTTCGTCGGCGACGCCTACCGCTACATCCTCCAGGTGCTGCGCATGGTCATGTACTTCGACCCGCTCAAGGTGCTCATGCCACCCGCACTGTGGATGATCGTCCTCGGTGTGCTCAAGGCCGTCGTCGACATGGTCCGCCACCCGTTCTACTTCCCGGCGAGCACGGTGCTGCTCATCGTCAGCGGGATCATGATCGCCTCCCTCGCGCTGCTGTCCGACCTCGTCGTCAGGTCGAGAGACGGTGTCTGAGAGCGGAGGAGGGCCAGGCGCCGGGATGCCGTCCACGGGGTCCGGTGCGGCTCTCACCGTCGCGCTCGTGGGCCCGACCCACCCCTTCAAGGGCGGTGTGGCGGCACACACGACCACCCTCGCGCACGAGCTCGTGGCGGCCGGGCACGAGGTGACGCTGGTGTCGTGGAGCCACCTCTACCCGTCGCTGCTCTACCTCGGCGAGCAGGCGGTGCCCGGCGGCGCCCCCGACGTCGAGCCCTTCCCGCGGACCCTGCGGGTGCTGTCCTGGGCCCGCCCCGACACGTGGGTGCGCGCCGGGCGCCGACTCCGCGACGTCGACGTCATCGTGGTCGTCCACGTCATCCCCGCGGTCGTCCCGGCCCACCTCGCGCTGCTCCGGGCGGCCGGGGCAGGTCGCCCGGGCGGGCCACGCTCCGTCGTCATCGCCCACAACGTCCTTCCTCACGAACCGCGTCCCGGCGACCGGCAGCTCATGGAGTCCTTGCTGCGGCGGGTCGACGCCGTCGTCGTGCACACCTCCGAGCAGGCGGGTATCGCGGCCGGGCTCGGTGCCGCCAAGGTGCGCGAGCTCGAGCTGCCGCCGCACCTGCCGGGGGGTGAGCCGGCGCGGCGCCCGCCCCATGACGGGCCCGCGCGGCTGCTGTCGCTCGGGATCGTGCGCGACTACAAGGGCGTCGACCTGCTCGTCGACGCACTTCGCGACGTTCCCGACCTCCGCCTGACCGTCGCCGGTGAGCTGTGGGGTGAGGCCGGGCGACGGGTCCGCGAGCTGGCGGCCGACCCGCGCCTCGAGGGCCGGGTCGAGGTGCACGGCGGCTACGTGCCCGCCGACCGCCTCGCCGAGCTCATGGCGCGCCACGACGTCATGGCGCTGACGTACCGCTCGGCGACCGCGTCGCAGAACGCCCTCCTCGCCCGCCAGCACGGGCTCGCCGTGCTGGCCAGCACCGTCGGCAGCTTTCCCGACCAGGTCCGCGACGGTGTCGACGGCGTGCTGGTCCCGCCCTCCGACCGGGTCGCCCTCGTCGCTGCGCTGCGCCGGCTGGCCGAGCCCGGGTACGCCGACGGGCTGCGCGAGGCGGTGCGACCGCCGGACCTGTCCGGTCCGTGGGCCAACTACGTCGGGAGTCTCGAAGCCCTCGCCGCCGCCCCCGTGGCCGACCCGCACGCGGACGACGAGCCAGGTGCCCGTGCCGACCGGGCCGGTCTCGAGGCTGCGGGGCCGGGCCGCCGCGCTACGTGCCCGGCGCGGCCCGGTGCTCGACCTGGTGCCGGGCGACTTCCCCGAGCGGGTCCGCGCCACCGACGTGCTCGCCGTCGACGCCGACGCGCTCGAGGCAGTGGCGACCGCGCGGGTGCTGGGGCTACCCCGCACCGGGGAGCCCGTCGCTGCCTGGGCCGCCCTGGGCGCCCTCGCCGCGATCGTGCGGATCCGTGACGACGGGCACCGCTCGTCGGTCATCGTCGACGAGTCCGGCACCGGGAGCCCGCTCTCGCGGTGGGCCCGTGCCCTGGGGTTCGCGCCCGTCGAGCTCGAGCTCACCGGGCGCCGGGCTGCCGTCGAGGCACTCGACGTCGACACCGCCAGCCTCGACGTCATCACCCGGCTGCACCCCGGCGGGTGCACGGCCACCGACGTCGACCACGCGATCGGGCAGGCCTCCTGGGCGCTGCGCTCGGGCGGGCTGCTCGTGCTGACCGTGCCCATCGGCGACGAGGAGCCGGAGTTCGCCGTGCGACCCGCGGACGTCCGTGGAGTGCTCGCGCGCGCCGACGACCTCGGCCTCAAGCTCGTCGGTGATGTCGACGGCGACGTCCTGGACCGGATCCGCACGGCACGCACGAGTGCCATGGGAGGCGACGCACCGGCATACGCCGTGCTGCGGTTGACCTTCCGCCGGCGGTGACCCGGCGATGAACCGCTCCCGGGTGCTCGACGTCGTGCGGATCGGGCTGCTGGTCGTGATCCTCGTCGGTGTGGGCATCGCCCTGTGGCGCAACTGGGATGCCGTGTCCAGCGAGCTCGTCCTCATCAGCTGGCCGGTGCTCGTCGGGGCGTTCGCGCTCACCGTGCTCGCGCCCGCGGTGACCCTGATGGGCTGGCGGGTGCTCCTCGCCGACCTCGGCAGCGACCTCCACCCCGCCCCGGCCGCGAGCATCTTCTTCGTCGGTCAGCTCGGCAAGTACCTGCCCGGGTCGGTGTGGACCATCCTCGTGCAGACCGAGATGGGTGCCCGGCTCAAGGTGCCCCGGCGCCGGATGGCCGTCGCGGGGCTGCTGGCCATCGGTCTCGCCGTGCTCACCGGTTCCCTCATGGGCCTGCCCGCGGTTCCTCCCCTCGTCGACCGCGAGAGCAGTGCCCTCTCGTGGTGGTGGGTGGTCCTCGCGGCCGGGCTGGGGGCGGTGCTGCTGTGGCCGCGACTGCTCAACGCCGTGATCGCCCGAGGGCTGCGACTCATCCGGCGCGAACCGCTCGAGCACGACCTGTCGGGGCGTGCGGTGGCGCTCACCGTGGCCTGGTTCGCCGGGGCGTGGGTCTCCACGGGCCTCGGGGTGTTCCTCCTCGCCCGGAGTGTCGCGCCCGGCGCCCCGGTCGGCCAGCTGCTCGTCGCGAGCATCTGCGGGTTCGCCCTCGCTTCTGCCGCAGGCATGTTCAGCGTCCTCGTGCCCGCAGGCGTGGGAGTCCGCGACGGGGTCCTCGCCCTGCTCCTGGTCACCCTCATGCCGCTCTCGGCGGCCACGGCGGTCGTCGTCGTCGCGCGGTTCCTCGCCGTGCTGGCCGACCTCGGGCTCGCGGCGGCCGGGTGGGCCTGGGGGAGACGGCACCACCTGGTGGGAGCGGCGACGTGAGCGAGTCACCGGACCGCGAGGAACAGCTCTCCTACTCCGAGCAGATGGCCAAGATGCTCGACGAACGAGGTCGGCGCCAGAAGGCCACCAAGCTCATCGCGGTGCTGAGGCACGCCCTCGGGGTCAACGACCTGACCGGGCTCAGGGCCGTGGACGTCGGGTGCTCCGCGGGGTTCATCGCCGACGAGCTGGCGCTCGCCGGCGCGACCACGACCGGGGTCGACATCGACGAGCCGGGGCTGGCGAAGGCACGTGAGCGCTTCGGCGACCGGGTCGACTTCCGGGTGGCCCGCGGCGAGGCACTGCCCTTCGACGACGAGTCGGTCGACGTCGTCGTGCTCAACCACATCTACGAGCACGTCGTCGACCCCGAGGCCGTCGTCGCCGACATCCACCGGGTGCTGGCCCCGAGAGGCGTCCTGTACGCCGGGGTCGGGCACCGCTGGCAGGTCATCGAGCCGCACCACCGGCTGCCCTTCCTGTCGTGGCTGCCGCAGCGCGCCGCCGACCGCTACCTGCGTGCCACCGGCAAGGGTGAGCACTACTACGAGCGCTACGCCACGCCGGCCGGACTGAGGCGCCTCTTCGCCGCCTACGACGTCTGGGACTACACGCTCCCCGTCCTCGCCGACCCCGCGGCGTTCTCGGCCGGCGACAACGTGCCGGCGTGGGCCGCGAAGATCCCGCCGCGAGCGTTGGCTGCTGCCCTGCCCCTCGTGCCGACCTACGTCTGGGCGGCCTTCAAGGGCGCGTCGGTCCCGGCGGGGCCGACGCTGCGGGTTCCCCCGAGGCACCTCAACGCGGGCGGGCCGACGCGGTGAGCGGGAGCTCCGAGCCGGGGGCGCGGCGGCTCGTGCGAGCCTCGCGACCGGTGCCGCTCGGCGCCGTCCTGGGCATCCTCAGGCGCGGGGCGGGAGACCCCACGTGCCGGCAGGACTCCGGCCGGTGGTGGTTCGCCTGGCGCACGCCCACGGGTCCTGTGACCCTGTGCCTCGAGCCGACGGCCGAGCCGGACCAGGTCGCGGCGACGGCGTGGGGGAGCGGGGCCGAATGGATGCTCGAGCGGGTGCCGGACCTGGTCGGCGAGCGCGACGACCCCATCGGTTTCGTTGCCCACCACGCGCCGGTCGCGGCCGCGTGGCGGGCCCACTCGGGCTGGCGGGTCCCCCGCACCGGCATGGTCGTCCAGGCCCTCGTGCCGACGATCATCGAGCAGAAGGTCACCGGCAAGGAGGCCTTCGCCGGGTACCGGCGCCTGGTCTGGCGGTTCGGTGCGCCGGCACCCGGGCCGGGCGAGGCGATGTCGATGCGCGTGCCTCCGGACCCCTCCGGGTGGGCCGCCATCCCGTCCTGGGAGTGGCTCGGCGCCGGGGTCGACCCGCAACGCTCGCGCACCGTCGTCCGGGCCGTGGGCCATGCAGGCCGCCTGGAGGAGTGCCTCGACCTCCCGCGCGACGCTGCGCACGCAAGGCTCCGAGCCCTCCCCGGGGTCGGGGCCTGGACCTGGGCCGAGGTGGCCCAGCGCGCTCTCGGGCTCGCCGACGAGGTGAGCTTCGGGGACTACCACGTCGCCAAGGACATCGGTTGGGCCCTGACCGGCACCCCGGTCGACGACGACGGACTGGCCGAGCTGCTCGAGCCGTATGTCGGCCACCGCTACCGCGTGCAGGCACTCCTGGGCCTCGCCGGGCACCACCGCCCCCGTCGGGGACCTCGCATGTCGCTGCCCACGCACCTGCCGACCAGAGGTCGTTGAGCCGGAACACCCCACCACGACCCCCGGCCACGAGCCGCCCCGGACCGCCCGAGGGGCTCAGGTCGTCACATCGGCCGCCGCGGGCTCCGCACCCCGCCGGGCGCCGTGTCGTCCCGACTCTCCGGGCCCGCGCATCAGCACGACCGTGACCGTCATCCCGCCGGCGAGCGCCGCCAGCAGCGTGGGGTCGTGCAGCCGCGCCAGGACGGATCCCGCCCCGGGAACCGCGAACCACTCGCTCCCCACGACGTCGTCCTCGGTGGGGGTCCAGTCGTCCGGGCGGTCGCGGTTGTCACCCTGCGTGGTGAAGCCGCCCTCCGGCGTGCCGCCCGTCAAGCGGTGGATGACCAGGTCGCCGGCACCGGGCCCCCCCTCCGGGACCCGGAACGTGACGACGTCGCCGACGTCGTAGGACCCCCGGGCCCTGGTGACGACGAGGTCGCCGCCGTGCAGCGTCGGCTCCATGCTCGTTCCGCTCACGATGACGAGCGTCGTGGGTCCGCCGAGCGCGGTCGGGCGCAGCAGCAGGGCCCACAGCACAGCCCCCACCGTGAGGGCCAGAATCGAGAGGATGCGTCGAATGTTCATGTCGGTGCGCCCCGACCGGCGGGGTGAGGACGGCACGAGCAGCGCCGTCCCCACCCCCGGTCCGAGAGCTCGCTCAGCCCTCGATCCAGATGCGGATGTCGTTGATGGACTCCGCGCTCGGGTACGGCGAGCCGAACGGCACCGACACGCTGTCACCCGCGATGGTCGCCTTGGTCGCATTGGCCCCGTTGACGCTCACGAACATGTCCGCCCCCTCGCAGGCTGCGGCGATCCCGCTGACCCGGACGAAGCGCACCGTGTTGTCGTCGGTCTCGAGCCCCCAGTTGGCCTTGACGCCGTTCCCGTCGCAGCCGAGCGTCGTGTCGACGCCGGCCTGGATGGTGCCCCCGTCGACCGTCAGCAGCGACGCCGACGCGAAGGCCAGCGTGGAGACGGTCGCTCCCGCGGCCAGGGCGACCGCAAGTCTCTTCATCATCGTTGTTCTTTCCCTTCTTCGGATGGGTCGCGACCCGTTCGAGGACGCAACGGGGCGAGACGCTAGACGTGTCCGGCAGGCCCACCGGGGGTTCGTGACATGGCACTTCCATCCCTGTCCGAACGGACGATGTCGGCCTGGCCCGAACGGTGAGTCATCCCCCCGACCTGTGGGTATGGCCCACCGGGGCCGGCGGTTCAGCACCAGCGTCTCGGTGCCCATCCGGTCGCCGGGGCCTGCTCCCACGTCGCCTGGGCCCTGCTCCCACCGCAGCCCAGTGGGCCCTGGGCCCCGTGGGGCACGGTCTTGCGCCGAGTGAGGCCCGCCCCGGCGTGCCACCGCCGGACGCCCGGCGCGAGCGGGCCCCCGCCGGCGGTTGCCCTAGGCGCGGGTCCCGGCGAGGGGGCCCCAGCGGACCGCGGCCTCGCGGTCGTAGCGCTTCCCGAACCCACGGGTCATCATCCACAGCACGGGAGGAGGTATCTCCGAGCGCACGACGGCCGCGTACTCGGGGCTGACGGCATCCATGAACCACATGAGCGACCACCCGTTGTCCGCCAGGGAGAGCCCCTTGCGGAAGTAGTTCTTGTTCAAGTAGGCCCAGTCCGCCTCGTCGAAGGCGTCGACGGCGACGGGCATGGCCTCGCGCTCCTCGTGGTCGAGGTGGGGGATGGTCGCGCCCTGCAGCGTCACCACCGCGTCGTGGACGCGTCGCCGGGCGTCGTCCGACGCGTCCGCGGACCAGGCGTCCGCGGCGGCCCGGAAGGCGTCGGAGGCCTCGGCCAGCGTGTGGTGCTCAGCATTCATCTGCTCGACGAGCGGCGCGGCGTCGGGGCGCTTGGCGACGAGCCGCGGCCAGACGCCCTCGTCCTCGGCGACGTGGTGGTGGTGGAGGATGTCGAGCATCCACGTCACGTGCCGGCACAAGGCCAGTCGCTGGGCGTCCGGGACGGGCTCGCGGGTCACGACCTCGAGACGTTCGAGGTCGCGCCGGAGCGCGCGGTGGATCACGGTGTTCATCGTCAGGTCGGGGTCGGTGGGGATCGCCATGGTGCCTCCTGTCGGCCGGCCGCGTGCCTCCTGGCGGATGCCGTGCGCCGTGCTCCGTGCAAGACGATCATGGCGTTCCGGGCCGCCGCCTGACAAGACCCGCGCACCGAGCTCCCGCGCGACCTCACCACCCGCGAGTGGCAGAACCCTTGCACGGCAACCGGGTTACCGGACGCCACCCGGCACGCCCGCAGCGGCTCAGGCGAGGCGGAAGGTCACCGAGCCGGCTCCGTGGGCGGTGACCTCGGCGACCAGGTCCTCGGAGTGCGCCGCGACCTCCAGCCGGGTGGCGAGCCGCCCGAGCTCGTAGTCGTCGGCGGCTCCCAGCGTGACCTCCGCCGTGCCGGGCCGGGCGCCGGGCCCGACGTCGGCCGAGCCGTCCTCGACCGCGAAAAGGGCCAGGGCCACGACGCGGGCCACCCGGTCACCCAGGGGCTCCTCACCCACCGACCTCAGCCCCAGGGAGTCGGAGTCCGCGGAGCCGGGCTCGACCCCCAGCGCGGCCCGGACCGCCTCGACGTGTCCGCGGGCGAACCAGTCGCTCGGGCCGGTGCGTACCATGCTGCGTGCGCCCCCGGCGTCCGCCAGGAACCACCCCTCCGGCAGACCCCGCACCACGGCCGCCGGGATGCCGTCCGCCTTCCCCTTCACGAGGTCGGCCGCCGCCGCCACCTCGTCGACGAGGGCCCGCTGGGTCACCGAGAGGGCCCGCCCGTCGTGGTCCGTCCCGCCGCGCAGGTCGTCCACTGCGGCGACCCCGGCGCTGCCGAGCGCGAAGTCGGTGAGCCCCGCTCGCCACGGTCGTCCTGCGGTGTCGCTGAGCACCACGCCGAGCGCCGACCCGACGGGCAGGGCGAGCCGTTCGAGGAGCGTCGAGCGCAGGGCCCGCGCCTCCGCGTCGGGGTCCTCGGGCAGGAGCAGCGGCCTCCCCGTCGGTCCGGTGTTGGATGCGTCGACACCCGCGGCAGCCATGACCGGCCCCGCGGCGGACTCGACGACCCGCGTGACACCGGCTCCCGTCTCGCGCTCCGCCACGACTCGCACGGTGTGCTCCGCCACCGCCGACTCACGGGTCCCGTCCCAGGTCAGGGCGAGCGCCTTGGACACCACCTTGCTCGAGACCACGAGGCAGTCGCCCGCCCGCAGCCCGGCTCCGAGGCGCTCCAGGGCCTCGACCAGCACGCCGGCCAGGTCCGTGCCCGGCCCCACCTCGGGGATGCCGGTGACGGGGAGGACGGTGACCGCGCCACCCGGCCCACGGGAGCGCGTCACGAGCGCAGCGTCCCTGCCAGGTCGAGGGCGTGCGCGGCGATGCGTCCGGTGGCCGCGACGTCGGTCATGAGCAACGGCCCGTCGAAGACCTCGACCCGGGCCCGCCGGAGCCGGGTGTCGGCGTCGGCCGGGTCGACGAGCCACCCGTCGAGGAAGTCCTCGTAGAGCCCGGCGACGGCCGCCGACGTGGAGTCGACCCCGATCGTGCGGAGGCAGGCGTCGGCGTGGCCGCGCACCGGCATCCCGGAGATGAGCGGTGAGACGCCGACGACGGGCGCTGCCGACCCGCGGAGTGCGTCGCGCACCCCCGGCACGCCGAGGATGATGCCGATCGAGACGACGGGGTTGCTCGGTGGCAGGAGCACCACGTCGGCCTGTCGGATCGCGTCGAGCACGCCCGGCGCCGGGGTGGCACGGTCCATGCCGGCCACCACGAAGCGGCTCGCGGCGATCGCCGCCTGGTGACGAACCCACCACTCCTGGAAGTGGATCGCGCGCTCGCCGCCGTCGGGGTCCTCGACCACCACATGGGTCTCCACGGGCACGTCCGACATCGGCAGCAGCGTGATCCGGCGCTCGGGGAGCCCCCACCTGGCCGCCAGCCGCGCCGTCACGTCACTGAGGGTGGCACCCTGCCCGAGCCACTGCGAGCGCACGACGTGGGTGCCGATGTCGAGGTCGCCCAGGGCGAACCACTGCGGCTCGGCCCCGTATGCCGCGAGCTCACCCTGGACGCGGTGGCTCTCCTGGTCCCGTCCCCAGCCCTGGTCCTCGTGCACGCCCCCGCCGAGGGTGTAGAGCAGGGTGTCCACGTCGGGGCAGACCCGCAGCCCGAAGAGCGTGATGTCGTCGCCGGTGTTGGCGACCACGGTGATGGTGGAATCGGCGAGGCCCGTTGTGGTGTCGAGGTGGTGGCGCAGACCTCGGACGAACCGGGCGCCGCCGACCCCACCGGCGAGGGCAGTGATGCGCATGTGGGGAGTCTTCCAGTGCCGGGGTTCCACGCGAAATGCGGGCGACGCTTCGGGGCCGGATCGATATTTCTTTGCGCAATAGCACCATCTGGCTTGACGCCGAGTGCATGACACGCGTGTAATTCCATGCATGTACTCCGGAGCTGCCCGGCCGGTGTGCGTCGGGTCGAGGGTCGAGGAGGGAACCATGCACGAGCTCTATGTGGTCGAGGACTTGCTCGACGGCGGTGAGGGGGAGGACGGCGTCCTGTCGTGGCAGGAGCGGTCGCTGTGCGCCCAGACCGACCCCGAAGCCTTCTTCCCGGAGAAGGGAGGGTCCACTCGCGATGCCAAGAAGGTGTGCGTGGGGTGCGAGGTTCGAGCCGAGTGCCTCGAGTACGCCCTCGCCAACGACGAGCGCTTCGGCATCTGGGGTGGCCTCTCCGAGCGGGAGCGCCGCAAGCTGAAGAAGCGGGCGGTGTGAGCGGGGGTCGGCCCCCGACCAGCCGAGACGCATGACACTGGCTCCCACACGCCCTGACTCGACCGCCCCGACCGACCCGGTCGGGGCGGCTGGTTCGGCTCCGCCGCGGGTGACGGCGATCCTCCTCAGCCGACAGGACCCGAGTGGGATGGGGGAGCTCCTGGGGGCGGTCCTCTCGCAGGCGCTGCCGCCCGACGAGGTCATCGTCATCGACCGCACGGTGGCGGGGCCCGGGGGCGGCGCGGACGCGGAGAGTGGCGCGAGTCCCGAGCCTGAAACAGAGATCGACAGCGACTCCGGCGCCGAGACCTCCGCCGACGCTGCGGCCGAGAAGCCGACCGACGGTCAGGCTGAGGCTGCCCTCGACGTCGAGGCCGAGGCCGCCGCCGATGCCGAGGCTGACGTCGACGCTGAGACCTCCACCGGCGCCGAGGCCGAGACCTCCGCCGACACCGAGGTCGAGGTCGAGGCGGGGACGACCCCCGACACCGCCCCCACGAGCGATGCCGCTTCCGACAGCGACACCGAGGCCGCTCTCGCCGACTCCGGGACCATCTCGGAGACGGCCCCGGAGAGCACGACAGAGACCACCCCGGAGAGCACGCCAGAGACGCCGGCAGAGACGCCGGCAGAGACCCCGGCGCCGCCCAGCCTCGCCGACATCGTCGAGGCGGTCGCCTCGACCCATCGCATCCCGGTCACCGTGCGGGTGGTCGATCCGGCCACCCCCGATCGCACCGCCGTGCAGGACACCGTGGTCGACGAGGAGTCCGACGCCCCGGGGGAGCCGCTCATCTGGACCCTGCCGGTGGGTGCGACCCCCGAGCACCGGACGCTGGTGCGACTGGTCGACGAGTGGCGTCGCTCCCCGTCAGCAGGGCTGATCGGCCCCAAGCACGTCGACGCCGAGGATCCCCACGTGCTGCGGGCGCTGTCGATCCGCACGACCCGCGGTGGTCGGCTCACGTCGCGACCGCGCCCCGGCGAGCCCGACCAGGGTCAGTACGACCGCACCACCGACGTCCTCGCCGTCCCCCTTGCCGGCTCCCTCATCGAGCGCTCGCTGCTGCTCCGGCTGGGCGGCTGGGAGCCCTTCTTCGGCGACGTCGGCGCCGACCTCGATCTCGGGTGGCGCGCGCACATCGCCGGTCGACGGGTGGTCGTCATCCCGAGCGCTCGCGTTCGCACCGAACTGGGCGTGGCCCCCGTCGGGGGCACCACTCCCGCACGCCGCCGATCTGCGCGCCGTGTCGCGCTCGCCCGCGCTCCCTGGTGGGCCTTGCCGTTCCTCGCGCTGTGGATCCTCGTCACCTCCGTGCTCGCCGCCCTGGGCCTCATCCTCCTCAAGCGCCCTCGCGCCGCCTGGGCCGAGCTCGCGTCCTTCGTCTCCGTCGACCCGTTCCGGGGAGCCCTCGCGCGCCGCCGCACCCGTCAGCCGCGCGAGGTACGCCGACGCGACCTGCGAGCCCTCTTCGAGCCCCGCCGCACCGTGGTCACCGGGCTCGGCGACGCCGTGCACGATGCCCTCGTCTCACCGCGTGCCCCGATCGGCGACCAGGCCAACGAGCTCAACCCGAGGTCGTGGATGGCCACGGTCCTGCGCAACCCCGGCGTCCTGGCCACTGCCGCGACGACCGCCGTGGCCGTGGCGGCAGGTCGCTCCCTCGGCACCGAGGTCGTCACCGGCGCCGGCTCCGGCCTCGACGGCGGCGAGCTCGTCGGCAACACGGCCAGTGCCTCGGCCCTCTGGCACGCCTGGACCGACGGCTGGACCGGCGCCGGCCTCGGCGGCCCCGACCCCGCTGGCCCACACACCGCCCTCCTCGCGGCTCCGGCCTGGCTCGTCGCGCACGTGCCGTTGGTCCCGGACCCCACCTCAGCCGCGGGTCTCGTCGTCGCCCTGCTCCTGCTCCTCGGTATGCCGCTCGCAGCGGTGAGCGCCTACCTCGCCCTCCGGCCGGTCGCGAGCACCCCCTGGGTCCGCGGGGTGGCTGCCTTCGGCTGGGCCTGCACGGGGGTCGCCGCTGCGACCGTCGCCCAGGGCCGCCTCGGAGCGGTCGTCTCGCTCATCCTCCTGCCGCCGATCGCCTCCGCCCTGTGGCTCATGGCCACCCGGCGCTCCACGGCCACCACCGCGTTCGCGGCCTCCCTGGCCGCCGTCGTGCTGGGCGCCTTCGCCCCGGTGCTGCTCGTCGTCGTGGCCGTCATCGCGCTGCTCCTGGCGGTGGTGCGCCGCGGGTCTCGCGGTCACGCCCTGACCCTGGCGGTCGTGCCGCTCGCCCTGCTGGCTCCGTGGATCGTCCGGTCGGCCGAGTCGTCCTGGACCGTGCTGCTGGGCGGCGTCGGCCTGGCCCAGTGGGGCGGATCGACCCCCGAGCCCTGGCAGCTGGCTCTCCTCGACCCCGGTGGTCCCGGCTCCGCGCTGGTCTGGACGTCGCTTCCGCTCGTCGTGGTGGGCGTCCTGGCCCTCGCCCGCGGGCGCTCCTGGCGTTCTCCCCAGGTGGTGCTGGGACTGCTCATGGTGGTCCTCCTCGCCGCAGCGCTCGTGAGCCCGTCGGTGCGGCTGGGCACGATCCCCGCCGGCCTCGAGGGCACGGGCGACCCCATCACGCTGTGGCCGGGCACCTTCCTGCTTCCGCTGGCCCTGGTCCTCGTCATCTCCCTGGCGCGCGGCCTCGACGGCATCCCGTTGCGCGCCGCGGCTCCGGTTCACGACCGGGCCCCGATCTCGATCCCGACCGCCGCCGAGGTCCTGGCCGCGGGTCCCGACGACGCCCCGGCCCCGGCCCCGGCCCCACGGTCCGTGCGGGCCCGGCTCACCAGCACGGCCAGGTGGGGCGCGGTCGTCCTGGCCTGCGGTGCCGTACTCGTCGGCGCCGGCGGGGTGGTCGCCGCCACGCTGGGCACCGACCTCGCGCCGTGGCAGGACCCCCGTCCTGCGGTCTCGATCGACCAGGCCGAGGGGGCGTTCGCCACCCGCTCCCTGTTCGTCGCCCCGGGTGACCAGGGTGCCGGCTACCACGTCATCGGCCGTGAGGCAGCCGTCGTCGTGAGGCCGCTCCCGTCCGTGGCCGAGTCCGACGGCTCGGTGGCCCCCACGGTCGCCGTCCTGCTCGGGGATGCCGCGTCCGGGCGCGCCCTGTTCGCCGACACGGCCACCGACCTGCTCGCCATCCAGGAGGGTGTCGTTCCGGAGGTCGCGCGCCGCCTCGACTCCACCGCCGGGCTGCAGCGCATCGCGCCGCGCGACGGGTGGGAGATGTGGCGGGTCAGCCCCGACGGCGCGACCGCTGCGGCCGAAGCGGCCGAGGAGGGGGTCGCAGGTGACACCCCTGACGCGGCGGCAGGAGACACGGCGACCGATGGCGCGGATCCCGCGGCGCAGGGGTCGGCCGATGCCGACCTCGTCGCTCCACCGCGACTGCGTCTCGAGACCCCGACCGGGACGCGCCTGGTCACCACCACGGGAATGCACGCGGCAACCGAGACCACGGTCTCCGCCCCTGCCGACAGCCGCCTCGTCGTCGCGGAGCCCACCGGATGGGCCGACCACGCCGTCGTCGAGGCGAACGGGGTCGTGCTGGAGCCGCTCCCCGAGACCACCACTCCCACGTATGCCCTGCCCGCGGGTCAGACCCGCCTGTCCATCTCGGTCGAGGACCCGGCCCGCTGGTGGCACACCGCGCAGCTCGCCGGCTTCCTCCTCCTCGCCTTCCTGGCCGTGCCGTTCGGCCGTCGCGAGTCGAGAGTGGGGCCGTCGTGAAGAGGCCTCACCTCAACCTCAGCGGACTGCGACGGGTGAACGTCTGGGGTCCGGTGCGCGTCCTCGTCGTCACCGGAGCCGCCGTCGGCCTCGTCCACGTCGCCTCGACGTCACCGGTGGACGTCGACCTCGCGGCGGCGGTCGGCGAGGACCAGGGGCCGGTGGTGGGCACGGCGCTCGCCACGAGCGTCTCGCAGATCTGTCCGGGGCCGGAGCTCACCGGGATCGAGGGTGTTCCCGACGTCCCCGTGACCGGCACCATCGCGGTTGCGCTCGCGCCCCCCGACGTCCTCCCGGTCCCGACCACGGGCGCCGGGGTGGTCACCCTCCTCTCGGGGTCGGACACCCTCCTCGAGGACACGTCCCGCGACACGGGCGGGGAGGTCGCGCTCCCGGCATCCGGCCCGGTCCCGATCGCGGGCCGGGGTGCCTTGGCGCCGGGCGTCACGGTGACCCAGGAGTGGCAGCTCGACGGCAAGGACCTGAGGGGGCTGGCCACCGCGCCCTGCGCCGACGGGGCCACCGACCAGTGGCTGCTCGCCGGAGGGTCGGATCCCGGTCGGCTGGAGCGCCTCGTGCTGACCAACCCCGGGGCCAACCCGGTCAGCGCCGAGGTCGCCGTCCACGGCGCCGCGGGCCCGATCGGCGACCCGCGAGTCCTGAGCGTTCCGGCGGAGGGTCGGGTCAGCCTGCTGCTCGACGCGATCGCCCCGGGCGAGGAGCAGCCCGTCGTCCACGTGAGCGCCGAGGGTGGGGGACTCCACGCCACCCTGACCGACACGTGGGTCGTGGGCAGTACGGCCCTGGGCGCCGAGACCGTCGCCCCCTCCTCGGCCCCGAGCACCGTCCAGGTCATCCCCGGCGTCCTCGTCGAGGGCCCGACCTCGGTGCGCGTCGCCGTGCCGGGCGAGCAGGGTGCCGTCGTGCGCCTCACCGCGCTCTCGCCCGACGGTCTGGTGCCGCTCGCCGGAGAGACCGTCGCGAACGTCTCGGCCGGGGCGGTCGGTGAGATCGGCCTGCTCGATGCCCCGCCGGGAACGTACGCCGTGGTCGTCCGCGCCGACGTCCCCGTCGTCGCCGCGGCCCTGAGCCGGGTCGGTGACGGGAGCAGTTCGAGCGACTTCGCCTGGAGCCCGTCCGCGGACGCCGTGGACGACGTGGCCGGCGCCGCCCTGCCGAGCACCGAGGGGGTCGAGCGCACCCTCAGCCTGGTGGCCACGGGGGGAGCATCCACGGCCGACGTGCTGACCGTCGAGGGGGGCCAGGTCGTCACCCGACGGCTGGCCGTGCTGGCCGACAGCGCCGCGGAGGTCCGCCTCGGCGACGCCACGTCGGTCTGGGTGCAGCGCACCGGCGGAAGCGGCGAGCTCCGCGGCATGGTGCTCAGCACCTCGGGCACCGGAGCGGAGCGATTGATCTCGGCGATGCCCCTCGAGGAGAGCGTCCTCGCCTCACCGGTGAGCCGCGCCTTCCCCCTGCCCTGAGGGCCCCGCCTCACGGAGCAGTGGCACCGAGCAGTGGCACGGAGCAGTGGGCACAGGCCCGCGCATCCCGCTGGACCGCGAGATCTCCCGACCCCCGCGGCTCTCAGCGTCCGGGGTCCATGCCCGGGTCGAGCTCCTGCGGCGGCACGCCGAGCAGCGCAGCCACCTGCTCCGTGACCACCTCACGCACGATGTCGGCGAGGTCCTCCTCGTCCTGCGCGCGGGCCTCTATCGGCCTCCGGTAGACGACCACCCGGTGCTGCCGGCTCGCGGTCGCTCGCAGCAGCCGGCCGAGCGCGGCGGCCTGCTCCTCCCAGGGCGCCGGGTCCTGCGGAGGAACGTCCTCGACGGCGAACTCGACCCCGGCGTAGCGGTTGCCGAGGAAGGGCCGCATCCGGTCGGCTGCGTCGAGCACGAGGTCGTCGAAGCGCTGCCTGCGGGTCGCCATCGCCGGGACGGCCGGCCATGCCAACGGTCCACGGACGCCCCGCCCGTGGCGGTCCCTGGATCGCGCTCGGTTCACCATCGGCATGCTACGGCGTGCCTCCCCGGGGTCCTCGCAACCCGGCATAGAGTCGCCAGAGTGAACCTCTCGCGGAAGTGCTCCAAAACGGCGTGCCGCCAGCCGGCGGTGGCCACTTTGACGTACGTCTACGCCGACCGCGCGGCTGTCCTCGGGCCGCTGGCCACGTATGCCGAGCCGCACACCTACGACCTGTGTTCCCAGCACGCCACCGGTCTCACCGCCCCGCTCGGGTGGGACGTCGTGCGCCTCACCACGGACTACCCGGACCCGGAACCGAGCACCGACGACCTGCTGGCGCTCGCCGACGCCGTTCGAGAGGCCGCCAGGCCCCGCCTGAGCGAGAGCCCGGCGGTCAGGCCCCGCGCCATGGAGCCCGCCAGCACCGTCACCGACGAGGTCGGCCGTCGCGGCCACCTCCGCGTCCTGCGAGGCAGCGCCGAGGGCTGAGCCCCACCCGCGGGGCGGTCATCGCCTCGACCATCGGGGCTCCGGAAGACCGCATGGCCTGAGCCGTGACAGGCCGAACAGAGCCGCGGCGCACTCCACCGCTCCCGTAGGCTCACCTGCCGTGACCTCTCGCTCCCTCGCCGACATCGTCAAGGCCTATGACGTGCGGGGGACCGTCCCCGACCAGCTCGATGCACCCGTCGCCTTCGCCCTGGGCGCGGCGTTCGCGGAGGTCGTCGTCCTGGCAGAGGCCCCCGGAGACCCTAGCGAATCGACGAGCAGCGAGCCGGCTCCCGGCTGCGTCATCGGACACGACATGCGCGACTCCGGCCCCGTGCTCGTCAGTGCCTTCGCCGACGGTGTCCGCAGCCGCGGCGTCGACGTCATCCTCATCGGCCTCGCCAGCACCGACGGCCTCTACTACGCCAGCGGCTCCCTCGACCTGCCCGGTGCGATGTTCACCGCGAGCCACAACCCGGCGGCGTACAACGGCATCAAGCTGTGCCGGGCCGGCGCCCGCCCGGTCGGCCAGGACACCGGCCTCGACCGGATCCGCGAGCGGGCCGAGGAGCTCCTCGCCGCCGGAGCCACCACCACCGAGGCCACCATCGCAGCGGATGCCGGACCGCCGGCCCCCGGAGCGCCCCGGACCGCGGCGGCCGCACACCTCGACACCCCGGGCACGCTCACCGAACGCGACGTCCTGGCCGACTACGCCACGTTCCTGCGGGGCCTGGTCGACCTGACCGGCATCCGGCCCCTCACCGTCGTCGTCGATGCGGGCAACGGGATGGGCGGCCACACCGTGCCCGCCGTGCTCGAGACCGGGGCCGGCCTTCCCGCGCTCCCGGTCAACGTCATCCCGCTCTACTTCGAGCTCG
Source organism: uncultured Actinomycetota bacterium (assembly GCA_963730365.1). Taxonomy (GTDB): domain Bacteria; phylum Actinomycetota; class Actinomycetes; order Actinomycetales; family Dermatophilaceae; genus Fodinibacter. The sequence goes on from CAVSRM010000011.1 coordinate 122,448, forward strand.
ACGGCACCTTCCCCAACCACGAGGCCAACCCCCTCGACCCCGCCAACCTCGTCGACCTCCAGGCTGCCGTGCGGGAGCACGGCGCCGACCTCGGTCTCGCGTTCGACGGAGACGCCGACCGCTGCTTCGTCATCGACGAGCGCGGCGAGCCGGTGAGCCCGAGCGCCATCACCGGCCTCATCGCCCGCCGCGAGGTCGCGCGCGCCGTCGCCGAGGGCGCGGATGCTGCCGACGTCGCCATCGTCCACAACGTCATCACCTCCGCCCAGGTCCCCGAGGTCATCGCGCGCACGGGTGCCCGGGCCGTGCGGACCCGGGTCGGCCACTCCTTCATCAAGGCCGAGATGGCCCGCAACGACGCGGTCTTCGGTGGCGAGCACAGTGCGCACTACTACTTCCGCGACTTCTGGTTCGCCGACACCGGGATGCTCGCCGCGATGCACGTCCTGGCCGCGCTCGGCGAGCAGGGTGCTCCGCTCAGCGAGGTGATGGCCGACCTGAGTCGCTATGCCGCGTCCGGCGAGATCAACTCCACGGTCGAGGACGCCCGCGCCAGCACCGAGCAGGTGCGCGAGTGGGCCAGGGACCAGGGCGTCGAGGTCGACGAGCTCGACGGGCTCACCCTCGTGCACGCCGGCGGCACGGGGGACCCGATGTGGTGGCTCAACCTCCGCGCGTCCAACACCGAGCCGCTGCTGCGGCTCAACGTCGAGGCCGCCGACACCGAGACCATGGTGCTCGTGCGTGACGAGGTGCTCTCCCTGGTGCGCGCCACGGGCTGAGCGTCCTCTCGGCCACGACCCGAGGGCCAACAAGCCTGCTCAGCGCCAGGTGACGTGACACCGTGTGGGAGGATCGTGCTCGAACCCGAACACCCCCGGAAGGGACCGCATGAGCGAGCACGACACCCCCGTGTCGACGATCGAGCCGTGGTTGCGCGAGATCCTCCGATGCCCCAACTGCCGCAGCGAGCTGCGTGACGAGGTCGGTCAGGCCGGCCCCGAGCTGGTCTGCACCTCCTCGGAGTGCGGCCTCGCCTACCGCATCGACGACGGCGTGCCCGTGCTGCTCATCGACGAGGCGCGCAAGCCCTCGTGACCCACGGGGCCGGCGGCCGCCGGCCCGCACCACCCCGACGGGCGCTGACGGCGCGCGCGGGACCCGCACCGAGGAGGCACTGATGGCCTGGCTCGACGAGACACGCCTTGACGACCCCAGCATCCTCGAGGGGCTCGACACCAGACACAGCCTCCTGTCGCTCGCGTCGTCCGGCGCACAGGTGCGCCGGGCCATGCTCGCCGCCGATGAGGCAGGCGCGGCCAGGGCGGCTCAGGGGGACCGTCCCCGGTCGGTCCTCGTGGCCGCCCTCGGCGGTTCGGCCGTCGTCGGCGACGTCCTCGACCTCCTCGCCGAGCCGGGCTCGCCGGTGCCGGTCACGTGTCGTCGCGACGCCCCGCTCCCGGGGTGGGTCGGCCCGCTCGACCTCGTCATCGCCGTATCCCAGTCAGGCCGCGCCGGTGGGCCGCTCGCCCTCGCGGCCGAGGCAGCGCGTCGTGGCGCGTCCCTCCTCACCGTCGGCGCCGCGGACTCCCCGCTCGCGGAGGTCTGCGCGCGAGCCCGGGGGGTGCACGTCGAGGTCGCGCTCCCCGCGCCGTCGTCCCGCACGGCCCTCTGGTCGCTGCTCACGCCGGTGCTCATCGCTGCGGATGCGCTCGGTCTGATCCTGTGTGCCCCAGCGGTTCTCGAGCGCGTTGCCAGCGTGCTCGACGAGGTCGCCGAGGAGTGCCGGCCCTCGTCGGAGTCCTTCGTCAACCCGGCCAAGGTGCTCGCCACCGGGCTCGCGTCCGCCATCCCGGTGGTCCTCGGTGACGGCCCGCTGACCGGGGTTGCGGCGGGTCGTGCCGCCGCCATGCTCTCCCGTACGGCCCGAGTGCCCGCCACCCACGGCGCCCTGCCGGATGCCGCGGCCCAGGTCGTCGCCTGCCTCGACGGTCCCTACGGCGGAGGAGCGGACCCGGCATCCGGGGCGCAACCGGTGCCGCACGGCGGAGACATCTTCGCCGACCCCTACCTCGACGGACCGCCCACGCCACGACTCGGTCTGCTGGCTCTGCGCGACCCCGACCTCGACCCGGCCGAGGTCGCACTCGCGGACGCCGTCATCGGGTCGGCTCGGGAGGCCGGAGTCACCGTGTGGGAGCAGGAGGCCCACCCGGGGGAGCCGATCGAGCGGTTGGCCTCGCTCATGGCGCTCACCGACTTCGCCGCCACCTACCTCGCGCTGGGGCTGGGCCTGGACCCCTCCGTGTCGCGCCACGTCACCGAGCTGCGCGACCGCACGTCCTGAGCCCTCACGGGAGCAGCACGTCGAAGCGCTCCACCCCCGAGCCCTGGAGGTGGCTCAGCCGCACCTGCAGCTGCCCGACCTGGCCCGGCTTGCCCGGAATCGACGACAGCCGGTGGTGGAAGCGCACCGTGTCCCCGGCATCCACCCGCATGTGTCGTGCCTGGAGATAGCCCGCCGCGGGTCGCCCCCGCAGCTTCAGGCTGGTGACCTCGACGTTGGTGGCCGGCGTGCGACCCCGGTTGGTCACCTCGAGCTCCACGATCACCTGGCCTGCCTCGTTCCGGCTGAGCAGGGGGAGGATCTCGAGCTCGACGCCGGCGTCCAGTGCCGTGGGCGAGAGCTCCCAGGATGGTCCCGTCGGTCCCGCCGCCTTCCCCTTCCCCTTCCCCTTCCCCTTCCCCTTCCCCTTCCGTTTCCCTTCGGCTCGGTGCTGGTCGACGAACCGGAGGTCGACGTCGCCAGGGCAGCACCGGCGACGGCCGTGCTCCCCGCGGCGACCGGCGGGATCGGGGCGTAGGTGCCCTCGACGTAGAGGTCCCACGGATTGGGTGGCCGGGTGGGGCCGCACGGCGGGTCGGTGCTGAACTTGGTGACCGAGCAGCTGCCGGCCCAGTACAGGCGGCTCCACCCCTGGCGAGCCCGGAGCACCTCCTCCACCGACACGCCGAGCGGGTAGACCGTCTCTGTGCCGCGGGTCCCGGCGAGCTTCTCGAGCAGCGCCGACTCGACGAGGTCGCCCGTCTTGGTGTCGACGACGAAGTACTGGGAACACTTGTTGGTGAGAAACGGCTGCTGCACCCGGGCGTCGGGGATCGGCCACCAGTACCACCCGCCGTTGACGTAGTCGGCGTAGCTCGGGTCGGTGAAGCGGCACTCCTGCAGGTTGATCGACCACGCCCACTTGGTCTCGGGCTCCAGCATCTGCCACGCGTTGGTGGCGTAACCCTGCAGCATCCCGACCAGGGCGTTTGCCGAGGCCCCGTCGTCCCACGTCCACTTGGGGGCCACGCCGGCCCGCATCTGCCCGCCCATGGCCGCGAGCAGCCCGTAGTCGCCGGGTCGCAGGGTGTTGGTGCCCGGGTCGGACCCTCCGGTGATGGCCCCCGCCTGCTCCAGGGTCACCGCCTTCGACCGCGTCCACAGCGTGAGCAGGTCCCCTTCGAGCACGGTGAGGGTGCCCGAGATGGTGCCGTCGCTCTCCTGCCCCCTGTCGAGCACCTCCGAGGCCGTGAGGCAGACCGCGCTGACCGTGCCGGCGATGGCCTCGGCGGCGGTGAAGGCCTTCTCGGCGGCCTTGAAGACCTCGCCGAAACCCATGAGGGAGGCCCCGATGTCGGTGATGAGCGAGACGACGTCGAGGATCCAGCTCGTGCTCGACGTCACCTCCTCCGACAGCGTGAGGTCGCCCGCGATCGACGTGAGCGACACCGTGTCCTGGCCGTACACGCTGTCGAGGAGCTGACTGAGCAGCGAGTACCACGTCTGCACGGCGGCCACCCACTCGAACTCCGAGCGGAACTGCTCGATGGCGGCGTCCCAGACGCCCTGTTCCACGCTGCTCGACCTGGGGATGCTGCCCAGCGTCGAGTCGGCCCAGCTGACCCAGTCGCCGCTGTGCACGCTGTTGTCGTACTGCCCCCGGGGTCCGTTGGGGTCCTCCAGTCCCAGCCCCGCGTTGACGGCCGCGATGATGGCCTGCTCGGTGGCGGGGTCGGCGGCGATCGCCGGCCAGCCGGCCGAGGCCCGTCGCCACCCGGCGTCGACGAGCTCCCAGGTGTCGATGGCGGAGGAGGTACGGGCGAGCAGAACCGCCCGGGCCGGGCCGGAGTCCCTGGCCACGGATGCCGTCCGGATGGTCGAGTAGTACTGCACCTGGCCCCAGCCCTGCGCGTCGTCCCACGGCGGCCCGTCCGGCCCGGTCTCCCAGGCACCCGTGCCGGATCCCGGTGAGCCGGTGAACCGCCAGACCCGGATGCCGGCCGCGCTCCTCGCGAGCAGCTCGGCGCGTCCGTCCCCGTCGATGTCGGTGCACTGGAGGGTGGCGTAGTAGGGCTGCTCGTCCCATCCGGCGGCGTCGTCCAGGCCGGGGAGGAAGGCGAGCTCCACCCAGCCGGATGCCGTGAGCCGCCACGTGTGCATCCCGTCACCGCCCCGGCCGAGCAGCTCGTCGCGGCCGTCGCCGTCGACGTCGGCGCACTGGAGGGTGGAGTAGAGGGAGGCGTCGGCCCAGCCGTTGGCGTTCGAGAGGCCCGGGAGGGTCGCGAGGGGCTTCCACGTGGTTCCGTCGAACGTCCAGGCCAGCAGGGCGTCGGACCCCCGGCCGAGGACCTGGGCGTGGTGTGCCCCGGCGGTGGGGTCGATGGCGGCGCACTGGATGGTGAGGTAGTTCGCGGGCAGGTACCAGTCGTTCGCGTCGGACAGGTCGGTGAGGGTGGGCAGCGGCGTCCAGGTGTCGTCGGCCTCGAGGCGCCAGGCCATCAGGCCGTCGGGGCCTCGCACGAGCAGCTCGGCACGGCCGTCGCCGTCGATGTCGGCGCACTGCATCGTGGAGTAGTACTCGGGCTTGCGCCACACGTCGTCGTCCAGGAGCGGCGCCCCGCTGGCGCTCTCCACCCGGGTCCACTCCGACACCCCGGCCTGGGGGACCGGGTCGTAGCGCCACACGTCGAGCCCGTTCGGCCCCCGCCCGATGAGCTCGGCGCGACCGTCGCCGTCGAGGTCGGCCGTCTGGATGGTCTCGTAGTACTGCGGTTCACCCCAGCCCTGCAGGTCCGACCACACGGGGGAGTCGCCGAGGAGGTCCCACCACTGCCCCGAGGCGGTGTCGAAGCGGTAGGCGAGGATGCCGCCCGGTCCGCGCAGCACCAGCTCGTCGGACCCGTCCCCGTCGAGGTCGGCGCTCTGCCGGGTGCGGTTGACCCGCCGTGAGCCGGCCTGGAGGGTGTCGTAGTACTTCGGCTGATCCATGTTGACGGAGTCGCCGAGGATCGGGAGCGCCAAGGGTGACTGCGGCGTCGTGAGGAGGGGGAGCGCTGCAGCCGCCCGGGCGGGGAGGGAACGCAGTGCACCCTGACCCAGGACGGCGCCGGTGAGGGCGGTCATCGTGGCGCTTCGCATCACCGTGCGCCGGGAGACCTCGGGGCCCTGGGGGAGGGGTCGGTGGAACGGGGATCGGCGCTGGTCCATGAGCGACCTCTGGAGTGGGGGTACGGGCTGGGGAGCGTCGAGGGCTCCCACGGACGACGACCATGCACTGATGGCGAGCCGCCCACGAGCGGGCCTCACGTCCACCCAACCCGACTCGTTCCCCGTCTGTCCATAGCTATATCGGGCCATTTCCGCCGCGCCTCGGCGCGGATGCTTGGCCAGGGCGTGCCCCTATCTCCTGCGGGCCGGGCGAGGGGGAGCCGCTGTGGGCTGGGTGAGGGTTCGTCGTGCGCGGGGTGGTCGCCTGCCCGGCGGGCCTGGGGAGGGGGAGCCGCTGTGGCTGGGCGAGGAGGTCGCCGTGCTGGGCGGGCGCTGACCCCGCGGGCTGGGCCAGCCTCAGTCGCTGCGGGCTGCGCGAGGGGTCGTCGCTGCGGGCTGGGCAAGGGCGAGTCGCTGCGCGCCGGGGAGCGTCAGCAGGTCCTCACCGGTCAGCAGCAGCTTGCTGCGGCGAAGCCCGCTCCCGATCACGACCTCGCCCGCCGCCACGACGGCATCGTCGACGAGTACCGGCCACCCGGCGGGAAGTCCGACCGGGGTGATGCCACCGAACTCCATGCCGGTCAGACCCACGGCATCATCCATCGGCGCGAACGAGATCTTCCTCGCCCCGAGGTGCCGGCGCACGATGCCGTTGACATCCGCCCGGTCGGTCGCGAGCACCATCACCGCGGCATAGGTCGTGACGTCCGCGCGTCGCCCCGCGACGACGACGCAGTTGGCGCTCGCCGCCAGGGCCACGTCGTAGGCCGTGCAGAAAGCGGCCGTGTCGGCCACATCCGGGTCGATGGATGCGACGAGCGCCCCGGGCACCGCGGGCAGGGCCTCCACCACCGCGTCGGCGAGCAGGTCGGGGTGGTCAGCAGCAGGTGACCAGGCGAGCGTTCCACGAGCAGACGGCATACCGCCGACGCTACCGAAACGCTCGCGGCAGGCTGCGCCAGGACTCTTCCGAACGTCCGCGGCGGGCTGCGCGAGGACCTAACAAGATGCGCGCGGCGCACGGCCCGTCAGGGCTCTACCGCCCGCGGACAACGTCTGGTCCAGACCCTGTTCCGGCAGGGCGCTACCGCCCGCGGACAATGTCTGGCCCAGCGCCCGTGCGGGTGCGAGGATGCACCGCACCCCAACGAAGGGAGGGCCCATGAGCCCCGCACCAACACGACCGGTTGGCCCGGTCGACCTCGCCGTGATCGGCTTCGCCGGAGAGCTCCGCCAAGGCGGAGTGCGTCAGGCCATTGCCGATGCCGTCGAGAAGGGCGCGGTGGCCGTGCTCGACGTGCTGCTGGTCCGCAAGGACGGCAACGGCGACGTGCTCCTCTTCGATGCCGAGGCCGGTGGCGACAACGAGGAGCTGCTCGGCTTCGCCACCGAGCTGCCCGACCTGATCGGCGAGGAGGACGCCTTGGCGATCGCCGAGGAGATGGCGCCGAACTCCACCGTGCTCGTCATCGCCTGGGAGAACACCTGGGCCGCCGAGATCGCCGAGAGCATTCGTGAGCTCGACGGGGAAGTCCTTGTCATGGAGCGCATCCCCGCCGCCGACGTGCAGGCCATCGTCGACGTCATCACCGAGATGGGGGACCAGTCATGAGGAGACGTCGGGGACGTCCGGGGCTCGTCGGCACCGCAGCCCGCACCGCCGTCGTCGTCGGCACGGCGAGTGCCGTCAGCGGTCGCTCGCGCTCACGCGAGGCGGCCTCGGCGCAGCAGGAGGCCGACGCCGCTGCCTACCAGCAGCAACAGCAGGCAGAAGCGGCAGAGGCGCAGGCCGCAGCAGCCCAGGCCGTTGCCGCTCCGCCGCCCGCGCCGGCACCCTCGGCCTCCAGCACCGACGACATGATGGCGGCGCTCGAGCGGCTGGGCGGCCTGCACGCGCAGGGGATCCTCACCGACGAGGAGTTCGCCGCCCAGAAGGCCAAGATCCTCGGCTGAGTCCGGATGAACGGCTGAACTCCGCTGGGCGATGTGACTCTTGAGACCGACCGGACCCGGCTGATGTCGGTTTGGTCCGGAGTGCTCTGACATGGGGCCGCGGTGACATTCTCACCGCGGCCCTCGGTCGTTGCCGCTCGTGAGCGTCGTTACTCAATGATTGGTTCGTTGATTGGTTCGGCGCAGGGCCGGCTCAGGGTCGGCGATGGAGCGTGACGGACTTCCGATGTCTCGCGTCGCTGGTCACCCGGTGTTCGTACCTCGGGTCGTGCACCCGGGCATGGTGCCACCGGCAGAGGGGCACGGCGAGGTCGAGGTCCGTCGCTCCGCCTTTCGCCCACGGGTCCTCGTGATGGAGCTCTGACCACGCATAGGGGCGATCGCACCCGTCTGCGGCGCACTCGTCGTACGCCGTGGCCAGCGCGACCCGTTGTGCCTCGCTGAAGAACCGGTTCGACCGCCCCAGGTCGAGAGGAAGGGAGCCTCCGGAAAGTACTGCGGGGAGGATGCCGGCGTTGCAGGCCACCCGGCGGGTCTCGCTCGCCGACAGGTCGTGGCCGGTGTCGAGGTGTGCGGCCCCGACACCCTCGCGTAGCCGGTCGTGGTCGATGGTGACGACCACCGTGGCGGCGACCTTGCCGTGAAGCCGGTCCGTGGGGAGGTGCTCGAGCAGCTCGACGAAGGCTGCGCCGTAGCGCTGCGCCCAGTCACCGCCCTCGGCAAGCCTGCCACGGGAACCAGCAGCGGGCCCAGCCTGGCCGACGACTGTGGCCTGGCCGACGGTGCTGTGCTGGGAACCCTCTGCTGCAGCCCCGAGTCGGTCGATTGTGGCCCGGGCGCCGTCGACGCAGGTGTGGGCGCCGGAGGCCGCGGCCTGAGCTCCGTCCAGGCCGCCACCGCCCGCGGCCCGCAGGGCCGCTCGCCGGGGCGAGGCGAGCTGCTGGACCGTTTTGCGAAGGATCGCCCCAGCCAGCGTCGGCACGGTGAAGTGGCCGGTGACGGTGCCGTCATGGTTGTCGTGCATCGTCAGCCGCACCGTCGCCTCGGCGCGCTGTTCCTCGCCACGCAGCTCGGCGTCTTCGTGGGCCAGGGCCTCCTCCGCTGTGCGTTCGGCCGCCAGCAGGGCCCGTCGCCCGGCGCGCCTGAGCCTGGCGGGGTCGACCCGCTTGGCCTGCGCGACCAGCGACCTTTCGATGCGGGTCACCTCGGTGGGGGTGAGGCTCTCGGGAAGTCGTGAGGTGGTACCGGCGATGACAGCGGCGTGCGCCGTCGACACCTCACCGGCGGCCAGTGCCTCCTTGGTGGCCGGGAGCGAGGTGTCCAGGGCAGTGGCCAGCGAGACGTCGGCTGCTGCCTTTCCGCCCCAGCTGCGAGTGTGGGCAGCCAACCAGGCCGGCGTGCCCGTCATCCCCGCAGTCGTGGCGACCCCACCGCGGTCAGCGGCGGCGACCATCGACAGCTTCATCGACTCGAGCCGGGCGATCGCGCGGTCCACCGACGCGATGTCCGGCCCCGTCACCGGCCCATGGATCGGCCCGGGCTCCACCGAGTCGAGCACGTGGTGCACGCGCCGGACACCCTCGATGACCGGCACGGTGCCGGTGGCGGGGAGCGCGGTGGTCGATGTCATGGGAACAGACTAATCGAACAAAGATACGAAAACAACACCAAACCGCCCCGCTTGTGGACAAACGGCAACAAAACGAGCTGTCGCCCGAGGTGCCGGGCGCTCGTGTCACCGGGTGACCTGTGCCGCGGTGCAAACCGGCCCGGCCGGGTGCGGGCCCCGAGTGCGGCCCTCCGGGTGCTGGCCCCGAGTGCGGGCCCTCCGGGTGCGGGCCCCCAGTGCGGCCCTCCGGGTGCTGGCCCTCCGGGTGTCGGCCCATCGCAGGACGCGCCGAGTCCCGAGGCGTCGAGTCCCGAGGCGTCGAGCGTCGCTGCGCCCTTGGCGCCTACTGCCCGTCCCAGACGAACGTCACGACTCCACTCCCGGTCCCGCTCGAGGTGACCTGCAGGACGTCGTTCGCGTAGATGAGGAGCGTCCACTCGGCAGGCGCCCCACAGCTGTTGTACTGCCGGACCTCGACCGTGTAGGTCCCGAAGGGAGCCGCGCGATCCGCCGGCCAGTAGGTGTTCTCCACACCGCCCGGCTCGGGGTCCGCCCCGCAGACCCCGACGTTGTCGTCGCGGTCGAGTCGCCCGCCGGTGGTCGACGGGCCGGGCGAGGCGTACCAGATGCGGGAGCCGTCGGGCTCGATGACGTGCAGGTCCTGGTCGTTGTCGTTGTCCCACAGGAGGGTGAAGCGCAGGGTGCCGTCCCCGACGACGAGGTCCGACCCGTCGCAGTTCTGGTCGATCCCGTCGTTCGGGATGTCCACTGCTCCCGGGTTGACGGCGGGGTCGTTCGGAGCGCAGTCCACGGTGTCGTCCCAGCCGTCGCCGTCGGAGTCGCCGCCGCACCGCGAGCCGGATTCGTTGTTTTCCAGCGCAGGGTCAGCGTCCCACTCCCAGGTGAAGCAGACCGGGAGCGTGATGCCCGGAACGAGCTCACCGCCGGTGCGCACGAAGAAGCCGCTCACCGTCTCGCCCTGATCGAGGCCGGTGCAGTACGCCGTGCCCAGGAACCAGCAGCTCGCGTCGCCGAGGCGCGTGAGCCGCTGCGCCGCGTACGTGAAGTCCCCCGCGTCCGGGTTGCCGCGGGCGCTGTCGACGGTGAACCAGTAGTGGGTCGAGTGGCCCTCGGCCAGGCCGTCGTCGAGGATCTCCGGCTTCCGAATGCCGACCGACAGGTCCTCGGCTCCGCACCCGTCGGACAGGTCGGTGTCGAAGTAGGGGTCCGCGTCGCCCGGCACGTTGGTCTCCCAGGCGACCCCGTCCTCGCGGTAGGCGTAGAACGCGTCGTCAAGGGAGTTGAGCGGATTGACGAAGATGCACCCGACGCCTCGCGAGCCGAGGGTGAGTGCACCGGTGCTCGTCTTGAGGTCGTGCTCGTAGGCACGGTTGAGGGTCCCGAAGTTGTCGAGGACCCCTGGCACCCACACCATGTCGTGCCTGAACTCGACACGGTCGTTGTCCGAGTCGAACCACAGCGGACGGTTGATGTGCTCGGTGTACTCGGTCGTGTCGAGCTGCCCGAACGTCGGCCAGTACACCTGCTCGTCGACGTCGGAGACGACGTCTCCGGCCGCGCGCGTCGCCGTCCGCGGCGCCGGCTGGGGGTCGCTGTCATACGCCTCATCGAGGTCGGTCGGCTTCGGTGGTGCGGTGCGGCTCCGCGCGGTCGGGCCGGCCTCGGCGGGCCCATCCCCGTCGATCGTGTCCGGCTCGTCCACGGTGTGGCCCGGGACGGTCGCATACGACTCGACGAGTGACCCGAGAAGTGTTCGCTGTCGGTCGTCGAGGGCGCCCTCGAAGCGGATGCCGGTGACGCGGGGGTCGCCGTCCGCTTCCTTCGACAACCCGGCGTACAACGCGAGCTGGTCCTCGAGACCGAGTCCGCGGCCGGAGAAGCCACCGATGAGGTCGGTGCCGCCCTCGTCGACCGTCACCCCGCGCGCCGCGGCGCGCTCGTCGACCTGGCGCGGGACGAGCAGTGGTTCGGCCGCCTGCCGGACGTGCCGGAACTCGACGACCGGGGCGCCGACGACCCGGAGGGTCGGTGCGAGTTGGCTCAGCGGGGTCGGTGAGGCCAGTCGGGCCGACGTCGAGGGGCCCTCGTAGCCGAGGAACCGGTCCACGACGACGACGGTCGGGTCGCTGCGCACCTCGTTGCCGTCGCGGTCGTAGGCGACGGCGGTGATCCCGACCCGCCCGTTGGGGAGGTCAGCGGGGTCCAGGGTGAACTCCGTCGTCGCCGACGGTGCTGCCGGCGTGACGGACCTGTCGGCTGTCAGGACGCCGTTCACCTCCAGAAGCACGAGTGCGACGCCGCGTGATGCGCTCGAGGTGACCGTGACCGCGAAGGGGTCGCGCACGGGGGTGCTTGGGGCGCTGACGTCGACGTCGACGTTCTCATCTTCCGGGCCGGAGACCTCGCAGGTCTCAGCCACCTCGGCCGCGCACGTATCGGACCCGCGGCCGCCCGTGGCGGTATCTGTCCCGGAGCCGCCGACGAGCAGGTCGGCCCCGTCCGACCCGGCGACTCGATCGGCCCCCGTGCCACCGCCCACCACGTCATCGCCGTTGGCGCCCTCGAGGGTGTCCGCACCGCCCCCACCGAACGCCGTGTCCACCCCGCGGCCGCCGTGACCCTCGTCGTCGCCGTCCTCGCCGACGATGAGGTCGTTCCCGTTCCCACCGTCGATGGCGTCGGCGCCGGGACCGCCGAAGAGACGGTCGATGCCGTTCTCTCCGCAGATCACGTCATCACCGCCGAGGCCGTACACGACGTCGTCGCCGGAACCAGCCCTGATGACGTCGGGCCCAGGCGTTCCGACGAGAACGTCGTCCCCGTTTGTTCCGACCAAGGTGGCGCTTGAGCAGCTCGCGGGCTCCAACGGCGGATCCGCTCGGGCGAAGGCCGGCCCGGTGGCGAGCATCATGGCCGATGTGGCAAGTGCGGTGACTATCGTGCGGCGCATTACGTCGCCCCCTTCTTCCCCGGACAGGTGGCCCATTCATACCAGCGGGCCGCCGCGACCGCGAGAGATGAGCGTCCCGTCCGGATGCCCCCTCACCGGCCATCACGGGGGCGGGAGCAGCTGCGCTTCTCGCGGCTTCCGCCGCTGGGGTGGTCGCCCATGCGCAGACGCACGACCGTCCCCAGAACCAGCCACGCCACGGGAACCCCGAGCAACCACCCGGCCCGAAGGATCGCCACACCCGTCTGGCTCACCTCGAGTGGGTCCTCGCCAGCCGGGTCGTCGGGACCGGTGAGCTCGCACGTGAAGGCCGGAGGCCACGCGGACACCGACTGCGACGTCGCGCCGTAGCCCCGATCGTCGGCGGCACCCAAACAGCGGTCCTCGAGCCCGCGGGCGATGCCGAGCACACCGACGCTCCACACGACCAGTCCGGCCAGGACCCACAGCACCGCGAAAGCGGCAGCACCACCCCTCCGCCCCATGTCGTGAAGCGTAGGCCCGGGGCTCCATCTCCACCGCTCGGCCGCGGTACCGAGCCACCCCGCCCGCGCGCGCAGCGGCATCCATCCGTCTCCGCCGAGTTGTCCGTCGTCGCGGGCCGGTGGAGTCCCAGCACACCCATAGGATCGGCCGCATGTCTTCTGAGGGTGGAAAAACAGCGATCTTCGCGGCCCTCACGGCCAACATGGCGATCGCCGTCACGAAGTTCATCGCCTTCCTGCTCACCGGGTTCTCCTCGATGCTCGCCGAGAGCATCCACTCCGTAGCGGACTCCGGCAACCAGGTGCTCCTCCTCGTGGGCGGCAACAGGTCGAAGCGCGAGGCGACGCCCGAGCACCCGTTCGGTTTCGGGCGCCAGCGCTATGTCTACTCGTTCATCGTCGCCATCGTGCTCTTCGTGCTCGGTGGGCTGTTCGCCCTCTACGAGGCGTGGCACAAGTTCCAGGAGACCCGCGGCGAGAGCGACTACGACCCCTTCGAGTCGCGCTGGTGGTGGGTGCCGCTGGTCGTGCTCGTGCTCGGCATCGTCTTCGAGGGGCTGAGCTTCCGCACCGCGGTGCGCGAGTCCAACAAGACCCGCGGCGACAAGTCGTGGCTGCGCTTCGTCAAGAGCTCGAAGTCGCCGGAGCTGCCGGTGATCCTGCTCGAGGACTTCGGGGCGTTGATCGGTCTGTCGATGGCGTTCCTCGGCGTCTCGCTCATGTTGGTCACCGGCAACCCGATCTTCGACGTCCTCGGCTCGGCCAGCATCGGCCTGCTCCTCGTCTGCGTCGCGATCTTCCTCGCGATCGAGATGAACTCGCTGCTCGTGGGGGAGTCCGCGACGCGGGTCCATCGCGAGGCGATCCGGGCCGCGCTGGTGAGCCCCGAGGCCATCGACCGGGTGATCCACAGCAAGACCATGCACATCGGGCCCCAGGAGGTGCTGGTGGCGGCGAAACTCGCCGTCGGCGCCACCGACTCGGCGCGTGAGGTCGCGAGTGCGATCGACGAGGCTGAGCAGGCCGCGCGGGCCGCAGTGCCCGACCTCACCCTCCTGCTCTACCTCGAGCCCGACATCGACCGCCGAGCGCAGGAACCGGCGTCCGGCGTGCCTGCGGATGGAAGGACCGCTGTCCCGGCGTCAGAGGACAGCGCGGATGCCGGTGAGGCTCCGCGCGCTCCCTGACCGCCGTGCCGCTTGGGGTGTGCCTCAGCGGGCGATGTTGCGCGGGTCGTTGATGTCGGGCTTCGGCGTGCGAACCATCGGCTCGACGTAGTCACCCACCATCTCTGCCCGGTGCTTGGCGTCGCCCACTCCCTCGGTGGGCTCCTCCACCTTGTGACCCCAGTGGTGGCGCTTCTTCGCGTCCTTGTGGTCGTGTGCCTCGTGGTGCTCGGCGTGGGCCTTGTCCAGCTGCGCCTCGGTTGGCTGCTGATGGGCCATTGTGCTCATCTCCCTAGTACTTGCCCTCCCATTACACCGCAGATCGGGCCCTGACGGGGGTTTGATGACAGCCGGATGCCGTGCCGCTGGTGGCAGTTGCGAGGCGGCTCAGCGCGCGACGTTGCGAGGGTCGTTGACGTCGGGTTTGGGCGTGCTCACGATCGGCTCCACGTGGTCGCCCATCGCCTCGGCCTGGCGCTGACGCTCGGCCATCCCCTCCTCGATCTCGGCGGCCTGCTCGGACCACTCCTGCCGGGTGGCGGCGTCCTTCTCCTGCATCGCGGCCTCGTGCTCTCGCCGGGCCTTGTCGAGCTGCTCCTGGGTCGGCTGGTTCTCTGCCATCGTCTCCATTCCCCTCCGTTGTGGACGTCTTTCCATTGCACCCCGGATCGGCCGCGGCAGGGGGATTGCGAACGGACGGATGCCGCAGCAGACGGGGGGGGGGGGGGGGGGGAGGGGAGGGGGGGGGGGGGGGAGGGGGGGTGGGGGGGGTGGGGGGGGGGGGGAGGGGGGGGCGGCGGCGGAGGAGGACAGAGAGTGAGAGAAAGCAGGGGAGAGAGGGAGGAGAGAGGGAGGAAGGGGAGGGGGGGGAGAGAGGGGGGGGGGGAGGGGGGGGGGGGGGGGGGGAGCAAGAGAGAGAGAGGGGAGAGGAGAGAAAAGAGAAAGGGAGAGAGAGAGGAGAGAGGGGAAAGAGAGAGAGGGAGAGAAGAGAGGGGAGGGAAGAGAGAGGAGAGGGGAGAGAGAGAAGAGGGAGAGAGAGGGGGTGGTGGGGCGGAGCCGAGGCGCGTGAGGAGAGAAGAGAAGAGAGGGGAGGGGGAGGGGGGGGAGAGAGAGGAGCGGGAAGCCGCCCGGCGGCAAAGAAGACCCGGGGCGACGGACCAGAGAGTCGGGCCGGTGAGAGCACACGACGCCGGCAGGTCGAGCGGTCGATGACGCGGCACAGGTGACGACAGCGTGGGGAGACGACGCGAGGGAAGACGGAAACGAGCGAAGAACCCGCGGAACGCCCACGACGAGCGAGAAGCGACCGAAGCAGGCAGAGGTGAAGCGCAGAACCCGACGGTGACAAGGGAGGCGAGCACCGAGTCGGCGACGCGACGCAGAGGCGGGGAAGGAAGGAGAAAGCGAGCAGCGAGAAGAACCACCCACGACCAGCCGAGGACGCCGCACAGCCAAGGCCGACGAACCACGGGACGGGAGGCGAAGAGGAAGCCGAGCGCGGGCGAACGCCCGAGAGCCGGAGCCGACGACACCGACCACCGCGCGGCGCAAACACCCCACGCACCAGCCGCCAGGCAGGAAGGAAAGGACGCCGCCGAGCCGGGGTAGAAGTGCGAGAAGCCCACGGCGACAGCGTGGCGCGACGGACCCACGCGGATGACCTGGTAGAGGGTGTGAACGGCGTGAGGATAGGAGAGCCGACCGGCCGACGAGACGAACGAACGCCACAAGGACCGGCACGGACACCAGACGACGAGAAGCAGGAGAGAAGGCAGCAGCCGAAGCGGAGGAGCACACCGCCAGCACGACACCGAACACGCGACGACCCGCCGAGCTGAGCGTCACGAGACCGGTGTCGACCGTGAGGGAGAGCGACGGTCCCGCCCCAGGTGGTGCGCGCGGGAAGTAGAAGTCCTCGGTGACCGCGCCCTGGCACGCGTGGAAGGTGAGGTCGAGAGGGAAAAGAGACGAGCCCGCGAAGGCGCGAGAGGAGCGCTGGCAGACAAAGACACCACCGACCAGAGGGAGCCCGGCGCGAAGGGGGAGACCCCGAAACCCGAGAAGAAGCGACGCCCAGCCCGACGAACACGAGAGACGACGACCGACGCGCCAGGCGAGCGCCGCCAAAGCGCCACAAGAAGAGACGCAGGAAGACGACGAAGACGGCGAGACGAAGACGGGAAAAGAACGAAGAAAGAGAGGAAGAGGCAGAGAGCGCCCGGAGAGAAAGGGGAGGCGGCCGACAGCAGCGGCGACGCCCCGACGAACGAGGCCCGGGCGAGCCGGGAGAAGCCGCCACCCGCAGCAAGAAGCGAACGGGCACCGACCGGGACGAACGCGAAGAGCCGGGGGCCGAGAGGACGAGCGCGAGACCAGGACGAACGACGAGACGGCGAGAACGCGACGGTAGCGGAGGACGTACCGGGAACCCCGGAGAAGAACGAAGTCCCCCACGAGGCAGCGAGGAGCAGGCACGTCCAGGGAAGAACCGACACGACGAAGTCAGAGAGCCGCGGACGAGGCCGCCGAGAGAGGGCCGCGCGCCGCGGGGGGAGACGTCGAGACCGACGTCGCCCGAGCCAGCGACGAGAGCGCCCGCCGCCGAGGGAAGGCGGATCCGCCGCGACGAGCCGGCGGAGGCCGGCGCGTCCGAAGGCGCGTCAGTGACCACCGGTGTCGGCACGGCGCCAGGGGAGGCGTCGGGACGCGGAGTGCGGCGGAATGGGCCGCCTCCGCCGGTACAGGAGCGCGATGGCCAGCGCCAACGGTGAGCCAACAACGAAGTTATGGAATAACGGTGTGTAAAGGATAAGAGATGTTGGAGATAGAATGAGTTGGCGAAAGCATTAGAAGTTGGGGTGAGTAGTAGGACGCAATCGCCTGAGCAGAATGAAGAAGGCGGTCTGGCGGAACCTTCCACACATCTCGTGAGCGGTTCGCGCCAACCCGGTGATCCAGCATCCATGTGGTCCTGTGGGACTGCGACGGGCAGCAGCCCTGACCGCTCAGGGCCTCGGGAGGCCCGCGGGCCTGCGCTAGAATGACGAGACTGCCGGCGCGGGTGATAACCCTCCACGCACGTGCGGCCCAGAAGGGCGACGCCGGGTCAACCACACCGTCTTGACTCCAAGGAGCTCACGCATGCCCGTTGACCACAAGGTCCGCGACCTCACTCTTGCCGAGGCCGGCCGCCATCAGATCCGACTCGCCGAGCACGAGATGCCCGGCCTGATGTCGCTGCGCGCCGAGTTCGGCGACGCCAAGCCGCTCTCCGGCGCCCGCATCGCCGGCTCGCTGCACATGACCGTGCAGACCGCGGTGCTCATCGAGACACTCACGGCCCTCGGCGCCGAGGTGCGCTGGGCCTCCTGCAACATCTACTCCACCCAGGACGAGGCGGCCGCGGCCGTCGTCGTCGGCTCCGGCACCCCCGAGGATCCCCAGGGCGTGCCGGTCTTCGCCTGGAAGGGCGAGACCCTCGAGGAGTACTGGGACTGCACCGAGCAGATCCTCACCTGGCCCGGCGGTGCCGGCGCCAACATGATCCTCGACGACGGTGGCGACGCCACGATGCTCGTGCACAAGGGCAAGGAGTGGGAGACCGCCGGTCAGGTGCCCCCCACCACCGAGGAGGACACCGAGGAGTTCGGCGTCTTCAAGGCCCTCGTGCGCCGCACCCTCGCCCAGGACCCGACGAAGTGGACCACGGTCGCGGCCGAGATCAAGGGCGTCACCGAGGAGACCACCACCGGCGTGCACCGCCTGTACCAGCTGGCCGAGGCCGGCGAGCTGCTCTTCCCGGCGATCAACGTCAACGACTCGGTCACCAAGAGCAAGTTCGACAACAAGTACGGATGCCGGCACAGCCTCATCGACGGCCTCAACCGCGCCACCGACGTGCTCATCGGCGGCAAGGTGTGCGTCGTCGCCGGTTACGGCGACGTGGGCAAGGGCTGTGCGGAGTCGCTGCGCGGCCAGGGCGCCCGCGTGATCGTCACCGAGATCGACCCGATCTGTGCGCTGCAGGCGGCGATGGACGGCTACCAGGTGGCCCAGCTCGACTCGGTCGTCGACCAGGCCGACATCATCGTCACCTCGACGGGCTGCTTCAACGTCGTCACCGCCGAGCAGATGCGGAAGATGAAGAACAAGGCGATCCTCGCCAACATCGGCCACTTCGACAACGAGATCGACATGGCCGGCCTGGCCAGGGTGCCGGGGATCCAGAAGCAGGAGATCAAGCCGCAGGTGCACGAGTGGACCTTCGACGACGGTGACTCGATCATCGTGCTGAGCGAGGGCCGCCTGATGAACCTCGGCAACGCGACCGGCCACCCGAGCTTCGTCATGTCGAACTCGTTCTCGAACCAGACGATCGCCCAGATCGAGCTGTTCGGGAAGAACGACGAGTACATCGACGAGGAGGGCAACCCGACAGTCGAGACACTGCCCAAGCACCTCGACGAGAAGGTGGCCCAGCTGCACCTCGACGCGCTCGGCGTCGAGCTCACCGAGCTCACCAAGGAGCAGGCCGAGTACCTCGGCGTCGACGTCGCCGGCCCGTACAAGCCGGAGCACTACCGGTACTGACGAGGCGTCGCGGGTCAGGCCGCCGACGAGACTCGAGGAGCGGTATGCCGGGGCGACGACTCGGCATACCGCTCCTTGCGCGCGAGAGCGGCACCCGGGGTCGGCTGAACGGAGGAGGTTGCACCGAACGTTCGGAGCCCGCGGAGGCACGATCGGGCCATGGTGCGGGGTGCCGACGGCTGACAGTGTTTGTGGGGCGTCAACGGGTCGACCCGTTGAGCGCTCGAGAGGATCACTCATGTCAAAGGCCCTCATGACGCTCGCGACCCGCCTCCGCAGAGAGGAGGGCGTCACCGTCGTGGAGTACGGCCTGCTCGTCGCTCTCATCGCCGCCATCATCATCGTGGGCGCCCTCGTGACCCTCGGCTGACAGTTCGACGCCGCATCCGGGCGCTCGTCGCCGATCGCGGGCGACTCTCGCTAGTTGTCGACGTCGGCCACGAGGCCGAGGCGCACGGCAGCGATGACGGCGCTGGCGCGGTTGTGGGCGCCGAGCTTCTCGTAGATCTTGCCTATGTGGGTCTTGACCGTGGACGGGCTCATGAAGAGGTCACGTCCCATCTGCGCCACCGATGCTCCCTCCACCAACAGTCTCAGCACGTCGGACTCTCGAGAGGTCAGGGTCGCCTGCGGTGCCTCAGTCTGGCGGCGCATGGCCTCTGCGAGACCGCTCGCCGAGAAGGCCCCCGGGCTGTGCGCCGCCTGACGGACCGCGGCGATGACGTCCTCGGAAGGTGCGCTCTTCCGCACCAGCGCCGACGCCCCGGCATCCAAGGCCTCGAGGAGAACGGAGTCGTCGTTGTGCATCGTGAGCACGACGAGCCCGAGAGTCTTGGACTCCTGGCGTGCCGAACGTACCAGCGACAGTCCGCTGCCATCGGGCATCGTCACGTCGATCACGGCGACGACCGGGCCGGGGGGTGGGTCATCGACGATCCGGTGGACGAGGGCCTGACCCTCCGCGAGTGAGCCGGCCTGACCGATCACGGTCAGGTCGTCCTGTGCGGCGAGCATGCCCGCGACTGCCTCACGGACGACGGCATGGTCGTCGACGAGCGCCACATGGATCGGCAAGGTCCTCTCCTCCAGGTGCTCAGGTGGGCCTGGTGCCCAGGGCTCGGGTCACCCTCGGTTCCTCCACGCTCAGGTTAACGGTGGTCCGCCCGGCACGATCGGTCCGGATCCTCAGATCGGCGCGCAGCCCCTCCAACGCCGAATCGGTGAACGTCGTGCGGGCGCGAGCCGGCGATCCGTCGTGCGAGATCTCCACGGTGGCCGGCCCGCCCACGGAGGTCGAGAGGGTGACCCAGGCACTGTGAGCCCCCGAGGCCTGCGCATCGGCCAGCACATCCATGACCAGGCGATGCACCAGAAGCTCGACGCGGGGGTCCAGGCGACGGCGCCCCTCGCTCACCGTCATCGTCGTGCGGACGCCTGAGACGCTGCCGAAGCTCTGCACGGCAGAGCCGAGCACGGCCCCCAGCCCGGTGTCGGGTCTCTCGGCGACACGCAGGTCGGTGATGTGCAGCCGAAGGTCGGCCATGGCCTCCCCGAGACGGCCGCGCAGCTCGTCGAGACTGTCCCGCATGTCGGTTCCGGGAGGGCCGGCCTTGGCGCGCAGGGCGTCGACGCTGTAGCCCAGCGCAGCGAGCTCCTGGGCTATGCCGTCGTGGATGTCGCGGGCGATGCGGTTTCGCTCCTCGAGGCTGGCGACCTGACGCAGCGACCCGAAGAGGAGGCCGGCCTGGAGGGTCGGCGCGATGCGGCGGGTGAGCCGCGTGGCAGTCTCTCGCTCGGCCTTGGTGAAGGGCTGGTGTCCGGATCGCTCCGCCACCAGCACGGTCGTCGAGCCGTTGCCCAGGGCGAACGGGACCACGAGGGCACACCGCTCTCCGAGGTCGTTCTCGAACTGGATCTCGGTCGGCGTCCACGACGCCGGGTTGGTGCGCAACAGGGCGGTCACGTCGTCGGCGATGTGCCACGGGGCCCTGGTCGACCCGCGCAGGGCCACCGGCACGAGGTGCTGCTTGTCGGCGGTGACGAGCACGGCGCTGCGGGCCGACGGCACGTCGGCGGAGAGCAGGTCGAGGGCCAAGGAGGCGCCCGCGGGCGCGTCGAGCCCGGTGGACATCCGCCTGGAGAGGTCCTGGAGGCGCTGGATCAGGTCGATGGCCTCTACCGCCGCCGGGTCGGACAGCTCACCCTCCTGCTCTGCTGTGAGGCGCTGGTTCCAAGCGCCAATGATGCCGAGCAGGATCGCCGCTCCGAGCCAGGCGAGGAAGCCCTGCGCGGCACCCTCGTGGTGCGTGAACACGAGGTGGGTCAGCCCGAAGGAGCCCGTGCCGATGACACAGGCGAGCAGATACCCGAAGCGGCCGTACTTCGTGCCCGCATGGAAGGCCGGGATGAGGATGAGGAGGGCGCCTGCCAGCTCGTTCACGGCGAACGCGGCCCCGGCCGCAGCCGCTGCGAGGGACAGGACGGTGAGGGCGATGGGGTCGTTGACCCCCCGCCTGCCCCGGCTCGACTGATCGAGTGCGGCGGCGACGAGGTCGAGCACCACCACGAGGAGCAGCCACGGCAGGGCCTCCACGAAGGAGCCGGTCTGCACCGCGATGAGCCCACTCAGCACCGCGAAGGCGAGGCGGATCTTCGCGCTCACATCGAGCACGAGGAGCCGGGGTCGCGGGTTCACGTCGTCAGCGTAGTTGGGCGGCCACGGCATCCCGTCGTTCCCAGAGACTTCGCAGCCTGCTGTGTGATGATGGACCGGCCTGTGTGAGCAGGCCAGACGGTGATCGAAAGGGCGGACTGACGTGAAGGGTCGCGTGCTCGTCGTCGACGACGACCTTGCGCTGGCGGAGATGCTCGGCATCGTGCTGCGCAACGAGGGCCTCGACGTGGCGCACGTGGCCGACGGATCCTCCGCCATGGATGCCTTCCGCGACCACCGGCCCGACCTCGTCCTCCTCGACGTCATGCTGCCGGGCATGGACGGCCTGCAAGTGTGCCGGGCCATCCGCGGCGAGTCCGGTGTGCCGATCGTCATGCTCACCGCCAAGACCGACACCCTCGACGTCGTGCTCGGCCTGGAGAGCGGCGCCGACGACTACGTCGTCAAGCCCTTCAAGCCCCAGGAGCTCATCGCCCGGGTGCGGGCCCGGCTTCGCCGCGACGGCGAGCCCGAGGCCGAGCGCCTGACGATCGGCGACCTCTCCATCGACGTCGCCGGCCACTCGGTCACCCGGGGCGAGGAGCCGCTCAACCTCACGCCGCTGGAGTTCGACCTGCTCGTCGCGCTCGCCCGCAAGCCGTGGCAGGTCTTCACCCGCGAGGTTCTGCTCGAGCAGGTGTGGGGCTACCGCCATGCCGGTGACACCCGGCTCGTCAACGTGCACGTGCAGCGGCTGCGCTCCAAGATCGAGGCCGACCCGGAACACCCGGAGATCGTCGTCACGGTGCGCGGTGTCGGCTACAAGGCGGGCACGGGCTGACCGTGTCCGGATCCGCCACGGTCGGAGCCCCGGGCGCGCTCGACGCCGGGGGCGCCGGACCTGCGGGGGAGTCCGAGGACTCCACGGAGGCCGGGGGTGACGGCCTGCGCCGCCGAGCCTCCGACCACGCCGCCGACCTCGCGACCGCGGGCCGGTCGGCGTCGGCATCCCTCCGCCACCGATGGCGGCGCTCCCTTCAGCTGAGGGTCGTCGTGACGACGATGGTCCTCGGCCTGGCCGCCGTCTCGCTCCTCGGTGGCGTGCTCTACACGCAGATCGCCCGGGGCCTGGAGGCCGACCGCATCGAGAGCTCGCAGGCCGAGGCGCTCGCCCTCACCGCCACG
Organism: uncultured Actinomycetota bacterium; assembly: GCA_963730365.1. GTDB lineage: Bacteria > Actinomycetota > Actinomycetes > Actinomycetales > Dermatophilaceae > Fodinibacter. Next base: position 144,593 of record CAVSRM010000011.1, read on the forward strand.
GCCCAGTCCCAGTGGGGCAACTCCACCTCCACCTCGGTCGACGAGCTCAACCAGTCGGCCCAGGACATCATGCTGCGCATCCTCGCGGTCCCCGGCTCGGGGCGCTACGTCGTCATGGAGCGCTCGGCCGGCAACGACAGCGACATCGTCCTCGCCGGCCTCACCAGCAGCGCCGCCGTCGACATCGACACGGTCAGTCCCGAGCTGCAGGCCGCCGTCGCGACGTCGCCGGACCGGCAGCAGACCCAGATGACCGAGGTGACCATCGGTGGCACCGAGATCCCGGCCGTCATCGTCGGCAGCGTCGTCGAGATCCCGAATGCCGGACCCTACGACCTCTACTTCATCTACCCGATGGAGCAGGAGGTCGCGACGATGGACCTCATCGGCAACGCGTTCATCCTCGCCGGAATCGCGCTCACCCTCCTCGTCGGCGCGGTCGCGTGGGTCGTCACCCGCCAGGTCGTCGCGCCGGTACGCCGCGCCGGTGAGGTCGCCCAGCGACTCTCGGCCGGCAAGCTCAACGAGCGGATGGCCATCCGTGGCGAGGACGACCTGGCCGTGCTCGCGAGCAGCTTCAACGCGATGGCCGACAGCCTGCAGTCGCAGATCCGCCAGCTCGAGGGGCTCTCGGCGGTGCAGCAGCGCTTCGTCTCCGACGTCTCGCACGAGCTGCGCACGCCGCTCACGACGATCCGGATGGCCGTCGACCTCATCCACGACTCCCGCACGACCTTCGACCCCTCGGTAGCCCGCTCCGCAGAGCTGCTGGCCGGCGAGCTCGACCGCTTCGAGGCTCTCCTCGCAGACCTGTTGGAGATCAGCCGCTTCGACGCGGGTGCGACGGCGCTGGACGTCGAGCCCGTCGACCTGCGGGGCACCCTCGCGGCCGTCGTGAACGCAGCCCGCCCGCTCGCGGTCAGGCGCGGCAGTGCCGTCACGGTCCACGCGCCCGCGGAGCCGGCGGTGGCCGAGGTCGACGAGCGCCGAGTGGAGCGGATCATGCGCAACCTCGTCGTCAACGCCATCGAGCACGGCGAGGGCCGCCCGATCGATGTGTGGATCGAGGTCGGGCACGAGGCCGTGGCGGTGCTCGTCGTCGACCGGGGAGTCGGGCTCCGGCCGGGAGATGCCGCGAACGTCTTCACCCGCTTCTGGCGCGCCGACCCGGCGCGGGCGCGCACCACCGGCGGCACCGGGCTCGGCCTCTCCATCGCGCTCGAGGATGCCCGCCTCCACAACGGCTGGCTGCAGGCCTGGGGGGAGCCCGGCATGGGCTCGCGCTTCCGCCTGACCCTGCCACAGCGCAACGGCGCGGCCCTCCAGGGCTCGCCCCTGCCGCTGAGCCCGTCGGACGCTCCGGGCCCGGTAGCGACCAGCGCGGTGGAGGGCCCGTGAGGTGGCGCGCCGCCGCTCTCGTGGGTCCGTTGGCGCTCCTCGTGACGCTGATCCTGGCCGGGTGCGGCGGCCTGTCGACGAGCGGCCCCGTCGAGCCCGGCCTCGAGGTGGGCTCGAACGACCCCCAGAACCTGCGGGTCGTCTTCCCCGGGCCGGTCGACGGGGCCAGCCAGGAGAGCATCGTGCGCGGCTTCATCCGGGCGGGGGCGGCGAGCGACGGGGTCTACGACAACGCCAGAAGGTTCCTCACCTCGCAGATGAGTGAGGTGTGGAACCCCGACGAGACCATCGTGCTGCTCTCCGGGGACGAGTCGCCGTCGGCCACGCTGCTCGACCCGGCCACCGTGCAGGTCACGGCGGGCGCCGCGGGCACGATCGACGTGAACGGGCGCTTCACCGCGGCCGCCCCCGGCGCGACCGTGAGCCAGACCTTCGGCGTGGTGAGCGTAGGCGGCCAGTGGCGGATCAGCTCGCTGCCCGAAGGCATGGGCCGCTGGATCTCCCGCAACGACGTCAGCCGCCTCGTTCAGCCGTACCCCGTGCACTACATCTCCACCAGCGCGCAGGACGTGGTGCCGGACGTGCGGTGGTTCCCGCTCGACAAGCTCGCCACCCGACTGGCGCGCGCCCAGCTCGACCCCGTGCCGGACTACCTCGCCGACGCCGCCTCCACGGCCGTCCCCGTGGGCTCGCGGCTCCTCGGCGACGCCGTCTCCATCGACGGAGGCGTCGCCACCGTCGACCTCATCTCCGGCCAGCTGGAGCCCACCCCGACCGCCCGCCAGGACCTCTGGGCGCAGTTCGTCGCGACCCTCACCCAGGACACAGCCGTCACCCGGGTCTCCCTCTCGGTCGAGGGCGTGCCGGTCGACCTTCCCGGGCTCAACGGCTCGGCAAGCAGCCTCACCCAGGTCGGCTTCCCGCCCTCGCCGACCCGCAGCAACACCCCGCCCGTCGTGCGGCGCGGGAGCGAGGTCGTCGCCTTCGACACGACCCGTCTCGGTGAGCCCGACCCCCGTGAACCCGAGGATGCCGGTGACTACCCGCAGGTGGCCGCGGACTACCGCGACCTGGCGCAGTCCGCCGATGGTGCCGAGCTCGCCGCGGTCGATCCCGGCGGTGAGCAGCTCTCACGTTGGCGCGACGGCAACCGATACGAGGTGCCGCAGTTCGGGACCGACGTGGGTCATCCGGCCTATGACCAGCGAGGCTTCCTCTGGGCCGGGGGGGTGGGCACCGCCGAGGGGCAACCGGTCCGGCTGTGGGCGGTCGACACCCGTGCCGACCCGGCGGACCCGGAAGCCAGTCGGGCCACCCCGGTGAGTGCTGACTGGTTGTCCGGCCGGCGCGTCGAGCAGGCGCGGGTGGCAGCGGACGGCGACCGGGTCGTCGTCCTGTCGACCCTCCCCGACGGTTCCAGCCCGCGGGTGGACCTCACCGGGATCGTGCGCGGGGAGCGTGGCGTCCCCGAGCATCTCGCCCTGCCGCTGCAGCTGGGGTCGTCGTTGACGCAGGTGCGGGGGCTCAGCTGGGTGGATGACCGAACCGTCGCGGTGCTCGGGGCCCTCGGGGACTCGGGACTGAGCCCGACGATCCTCACCGTCGGCGGCGAGGTGCGCACGCTCACCGAGGTGCCCAACGGTCAGTCGATCACGGCCACCGGCGGCGAACGCGACCTGTGGGTGATCACCACCAACGGTCGCCTGCTGGGCCGCTCCGGGGCGCAGTGGCTCGACAGCGGACCGGCCACGGACCTGTCGGCTGCCGCGGGCTGACGACCTTGCGGTGTCGGCCCCGTCGGGCCTCTCCACACGGGTGACCCGATGGTGGGTTCGTCCACAGGCTGCGGTCGAGGCGGCAGGTCGTGGCCCCGTGGAACGAGCATGGAGTGATGAACGAGTCCCGCGCGCCCGCCCTGTCCACGGGCGCCTGGGGTGGCGTGTGGTCCGCGGTCCTGGCTGCGGCCGACCTGGTGCTCCCGGCACGGTGCGCCAGCTGCCCTGCCCCCGAGGGGCCCTTGTGTCACGACTGCCGCGGGGGAGTGCGCGATGTCGGGTTCGCGGGGGGACCCCGGCCGGTGACCCTCGACCCGGCGCCGGCCGGCATGCCGCCGTGCTGGTCGGCCGCCCGCTTCGACGGGCCGCTCCGCACGGTGGTCACGGCCTACAAGGACCAGAACCGTCGCGACCTGGCTCCCGTTCTGGCGGGCCATCTCGCCTCGAGCCTCGCCTGTGCCCTGGGCGCCGACCCTGACCTGCGGCACGCCGTCTCCGTCGGCGCCCGGGTGCCCGTCGTGCCGATGCCCGCGTCGCGAGCCTCGAGGCGACGACGCGGCGACGACCCGGTGCTGGCACTGGGCCGGCGGGTGGTGCGGCACGCGGCCGGGCCCCTCGTCGTCGCCCCTGCCCTGCGCCACGTGCGCGCCGTCGCAGACCAGTCGGGTCTCGGACGAGAGGAGCGGGCACGCAACCTGAACCGTGCACTGAGTGTCGATCCGGCGTGGCGGGACGTCATCGCGGGAGTGCCGTGCCTGCTGGTCGACGACGTCGTGACCACGGGCGCCACGCTCTGCGAGGCCGCTCGGGCCATCCGGGCGGAAGGCGCTTCCGCCGTCGTCGCCGTCACCGTGGCGGCGACACCGAGCAGACGTGACGAGGCAGACCCTCGACGGGCGTCCGTTCCCCTTGTGGGGCGGTGACTCCCCGACTAGCGTCCATGTATAGCCCCCAGTCCTCCGGAGGTGATGTGCAGACGCCGGATCCGTCGTGAGCAGAGCCAATTCGCACAGCACCGAGGAGGACCACATGGACGTTGTCGTCACCGGACGGCACTTGACCGTCTCCGACCGTTTTCGCGCGCACATCGAGGAGAAGCTGGCCAAGGTCACGCAGCTCGCCCCGCGCACGCGACGGGTGGAGGTTCTGATCAGCCACGAGCCCAACAAGCGCCAGGCGAAGTCCTGCGACAGGGTCGAGATCACCTGCTATGCCAAGGGTCCCGTCGTCCGGGCCGAGGCGTGCGTCGAGGACAAGTACGCCGCCCTCGACATGGCGATCGACAAGCTGATGGAGCGGCTCAGGCGCCAGCACGACAGGCGACAGGTCCACCGCGGACGGCGCACCCCCGAATCGGTGGCGCGGGCCACCGCGCGGATCGCCGCGCCCAGCGAGGACGTGACCGCGACCGAGGCACCCAGCGAGGCCGGCGAGCCCTTCGCCGACTCGCCGGTTGAGGTCCGCGAGAAGGTGCACCGCTCGGAGCCGATGACGTTGGCCGACGCGCTCAGCGAGATGGAGCTCGTGGGGCACGACTTCTACCTCTTCCACGACCTCGACACCGACCGCGCGAGCGTGGTCTACCGGCGACGTGGCTGGTCCTACGGCGTGCTGCACCTCGACCTCGACGGGTCCCTGGCGGACCCGGAGGACTCCCCATCGACCTCCGGGGAGGAGGGCGTCGAAGCAGCCGCGTCGTGAACCGCATCCGACAACCGGTGCTTGGGTGTGCGGGTCCGACCTGACACCATGGGCCCGTGGTAACGATGGCTGTCGAATCGTCTCTCTCGGGTCGTGGTGCGTCCGAGCCCATTCGCGTCGTGATCGCCGACGACCACCGCTCCTACCGCCAGGGCATGAAGATCGTCGTCGAGCTCGACGGGGTGGCCGAGGTGGTGGGCGAGGCGAGCAACGGCACCGAGGCCATCGAGCTCTGCGTGAGCCTGACCCCGGACGTCGTCCTGATGGACGTGCGCATGCCGGGACTCGGCGGGATCGAGGCCTGCCAGCAGGTCAAGAACGCCGTGCCGTCGGCGCGGATCCTCATGCTCACGATGTCCGACGACGAGAGCGACCTCTTCGAGGCGATCAAGGCGGGCGCCAGCGGCTACCTCCTCAAGGACCTTCCCGGCGAGGAGGTGGCCGACGCCATCTCGCGCGTGCACGACGGCCAGGCGATCATCCCGCCGAGCATGGCCGCGACGCTCCTCGGGGAGTTCAGCCGCCTGAGCGTTGAGGCGGCCCCACCCGAGGGAGCGCAGCTCACCGAGCGCGAGGTCGAGGTGCTCCGGCTCGTGGCGCGCGGCCTCGCCAACCGGGAGATCGCCCAGGACCTCGTCATCTCGGAGAACACCGTCAAGAACCACGTGCGCAACATCCTTGAGAAGCTCCACCTCCACTCGCGCGTGGAGGCGGCCGTCTACGCGCACCGCCTCCGCCTCCTGCCCGAGGATGGCTGAGCCCTCCGCTGCGGTCCCGCTCAGCACGGCAGCGGCGCGCCGGATCGCCCTGGCCGCTCAGGGGTTCGCCCGTGCTCGGCCCGCCGTTCCGGGCACGCGGGACATCCGGCGCGTGGTCGACACCGTCGGCGTGGTGCAGATCGACAGCGTCAACGTGCTCTCCCGCAGCCACTACCTCCCATTCTTCTCCCGCCTCGGCCCCTACGACCGGGCCCTGCTCGACCGGGCACGTGATGTCGCCCCACGCCGGGTCGTGGAGTACTGGGCCCACGAGGCATCGCTCGTCCCTCCGGCCACCTGGCCGCTGCTCGACTTCCGGATGCGCCGCGCCCAGTCGGACGCGTGGGGCGGGATGCAGCGCGTCGCGCGCGACCATCCCGACCTCGTCGAGGCCGTCCTGGACGAGGTCGCTCGCCGTGGGCCGCTGACCAGCCGCCAGGTCGAGGAGGCGCTCGCGCACGACCTGCCCCGCCAGCGCGATGAGTGGGGCTGGAACTGGTCGCTCGTCAAGAACGCCCTCGAGCACCTCTTCTGGGCGGGTGAGGTGAGCAGTGCGGGGCGCACCAGCCAGTTCGAACGGCGGTACGCCGTGCCGGCCCGCGTGCTCCCACCGGCGCTGCGCGAGCAGGCCCTGGACCCGGATGCCCGTCCATCGGCGGGGGAGGCCTTTCGCCGGCTCATCGAGATCTCGGCCCGCGCCCACGGCGTCGGGACCGAACAGTGCCTGCGCGACTACTTCCGACTGGCCCCGGAGCAGGCCCGCCCCGCCATCGCCTCACTTGTCGAGGACGGCACCCTGCTGCCGGCGACGATCGAGGGATGGCGGCGCCCGGCATACCTCCACCGCCTCGCCCGCCGACCCCGGCGGGTGCAGGCGCGGGCCCTGCTCTCGCCGTTCGACTCGCTGATCTGGCAGCGGGACCGCACCCGCGCGCTGTTCGGCTTCGACTACCGGCTCGAGATCTACGTGCCCGAGCACCTGCGCGTGCACGGCTACTACGTGCTGCCGTTCCTGCTCGGTGAACACCTCGTCGCTCGCGTCGACCTCAAGGCAGACCGGGTTGCCGGGGTGCTCCGCGTGCGGCAGTGCACCTGGGAGCCGGGTCGTGGGGGAGCGGACGACCAGCGCGAGCTCACCGAGGAGCTCACGGCCGTGGCGCACTGGCTCACCCTCACCCTCGCCCCTGACCTCCTCGACGCCGTCCGTCCCGCCACTCCCACATGTGCCGCAGCCACGCGTCGCGCCGAGGTAAGGGGCTGCCGAGGCCGGTGATCGGCGTGTCGAGACTGGAGGGCAGTGGCCGGGGTCAGGGGCGGAGGAGCTCCCAGTGCAGGGCATCGACGGTGCGGCCGTCTGGGAGGAGGTCGGCGGCGGTCTCGTGCCCCCAGATCCTGAAGCCGAGCCGGTCGAGCACCGTGTTGCTGGCGAGGTTGTCCTCCGCGGTCCCGGCGACCAGGCGGCGCAGGCCCATACCGCCCTCTCCCCGCGACCTGAGGGCATGGTGCATCACGACCCTGGCGGCGGCGGTCGCCACACCGCGTCCGCGGGCGCTGGGGAGCACCTGGTAGCCGAGCTCGGCGGCATCGTCGTCGAGGGTGCCCTGTTTGACGAAGACGAGCACCTCGCCCAGGGCCGCATCGGTGCGCTCGTCGGCCACGCACCAGCTCATGCTCGACCCGCGCGCCATGAACTCGCGCCGCACGAGCAGCCACTCGGGGAAGGTGTCGGCGTCGAGCACCCCGCGGGCCGGCATGTGGTGGGCGGGCTGGTCGCGCGACTCGAGGTGGAGCACGTCCTCGTCGCGCCACGGGCGCAGCCGGATGCCGCCCGCCTCCGCCGAGGCGAGCACGGGTGGGTCCTCCCACGGGGTGCGGGCCTCCATCACGTCGTCGGCGCCGAGGCTCGCCTTCCAGGCGTCGACCGGTGGGCCCTGCGCCGCGGGGAGCGAGCCGGGAACGGTGCCGTGGTAGGTGAACCCGCACGACCACGCGACCCGCCACGACGCGAAGTTCCCCCGCTCGGCCTGCCAGTGCATGCGCGTGCCGCCCTGGCCGAACCACCACTGGCAGACCAGCCGCAGCGCACTCGCCATCAGCCCCGCGCCTCGCCCCGCCGGGTGCAGGCCGTACCCGACCTCTGCCGCCATCCCCGGGCCCGGCCTGACGTCGATGGTCCCGAGGTACGCCGAGTCGGGGTCACTCGCCGACGTCACGGCCCAGTGGCGGTTGCCTCGCTCGTCGTTCCAGCCCGCCTCGATGAGCGCGAGCCACTCCCCCCCGTCCTTCTCGGTGTAGGGACGCGGGATCGTCGTCCAGCGCAGGCTCTGCGCGTCGCGGCTCTGTTCGACGATTCGGTCGAGGTCCTCGGGACGGTGCGCCCTGAGCAGCGCCAGGCCGTCGGTGAGCTCGGGCACGCAGGCCGGAAACGGCATACCGGTCATGAGCACCACCCAACCACCGCGCAGGGGGTGGTGGGAACTCCCTCCGCCGTGTGCCTCGTTGGCCCTTGGGTGCCTCCGGCTCGTTCCGTGGGGCGCATGCCGCTCGACTACCCTAGGCAGGTCCCGGTCGGGCGACCGCCGGACGCTGCACCGTCACACGCTGTCACGCCAAGGGAGTTCCACTCGTGAAGATCGTCGAGAAGCTGTTGCGCGCCGGTGAGGGCCGCATCCTCAAGAAGCTCGACAGCATCGCGGCGCAGGTCAACGCCATCGAGGAGGACTTCGAGAAGCTCACCGACGAGGAGCTGCGCGGCGAGACCGACGTCTTCCGCAAGCGACTCGAGGACGGCGAGACCCTTGACGACATCCTGCCCGAGGCGTTCGCGGCCGTTCGTGAGGCCAGCAAGCGCACCCTCGGCAAGCGGCACTTCGACGTGCAGATCATGGGTGGCGCGGCGCTGCACCTGGGCAACGTCGCAGAGATGCGCACCGGTGAGGGCAAGACCCTCGTCGCGACCCTGCCCTCGTACCTCAACGCGCTGTCCGGCAAGGGCGTGCACGTCATCACGGTGAACGACTACCTCGCCGAGTACCAGTCCGAGCTGATGGGTCGCGTGCACCGCTTCCTCGGCCTCGAGACCGGCGTGATCCTCTCCTCGATGAACCCCGAGCAGCGGCGCGCGGAGTACGCGAAGGACATCACCTACGGCACCAACAACGAGTTCGGCTTCGACTACCTGCGCGACAACATGGCGTGGTCCACCGCCGAGCTCGTGCAGCGCGACCACAACTTCGCCATCGTCGACGAGGTCGACTCGATCCTCATCGACGAGGCGCGCACCCCGCTGATCATCTCCGGCCCGGCCGACGCGCCGACCAAGTGGTACCAGGAGTTCGCCAAGGTGGCGGCGCGACTCGAGCGCGGCGAGCTGGAGTCCGGGCGCGGCGACTACGAGGTCGACGAGAAGAAGCGCACCGTGAGCATCCTCGAGTCCGGCATCGACAAGGTCGAGGACCACCTGGGCATCGAGAACCTCTACGAGTCGGCCAACACCCCGCTCATCGGCTACCTCAACAACTCGATCAAGGCCAAGGAGCTGTTCACCCGCGACAAGGACTACGTCGTCATGAACGGCGAGGTCCTCATCGTCGACGAGCACACCGGCCGCATGCTGTCGGGTCGCCGCTACAACGAGGGCATGCACCAGGCCATCGAGGCCAAGGAGGGGGTGAAGATCCAGAACGAGAACCAGACGCTCGCGACGATCACCCTCCAGAACTACTTCCGCATGTACGACAAGCTCTCCGGCATGACCGGCACGGCCATGACCGAGGCCTCGGAGCTGAACTCGATCTACGGACTGGGCGTCGTGCCGATCCCGACGAACCGGCCGATGGTCCGCGACGACCAGGCGGACCTCGTCTACCGGACCGAGGCCAGCAAGTACAAGGCGGTCGTCGACGACATCGTCGAGCGCCACGAGCACGGCCAGCCGGTGCTCGTCGGTACGGTGTCGGTCGAGAAGTCCGAGTACCTCTCCGAGCAGCTGAGGCGCCACGGCGTCAAGCACGAGGTGCTCAACGCCAAGCACCACGAGCGCGAGGCCAGCATCGTCGCGGATGCCGGTCGCAAGGGTGCCGTCACCGTGGCCACCAACATGGCCGGGCGAGGCACCGACATCATGCTCGGTGGAAACCCCGAGATGGTCGCGATCGCTGCGCTCAAGTCGCGTGGCCTGGACCCGCACGAGACGCCAGAGGAGTACGAGGAAGCCTGGGACGAGGCGCTCGTGGCGGCCGAGAAGTCGGTGGCCGACGAGCACGACGAGGTCACCTCGCTCGGCGGTCTGTACGTGCTCGGCACGGAACGCCACGAGTCGCGACGCATCGACAACCAGCTCCGTGGCCGTTCCGGCCGTCAGGGCGACCCGGGCGCGTCGAGGTTCTACCTCTCGCTCGAGGACCACCTCATGCGGATGTTCAACGCTGGCCTCGTCGACCGGGTGATGACCACGGCCAAGCTCGAGGACGACCAGCCCATCGAGTCCAAGATGGTCACCCGCTCCATCGCCTCGGCGCAGGCGCAGGTCGAGGCGCAGAACTTCGAGATCCGCAAGAACGTGCTCAAGTACGACGACGTCCTCAACCGCCAGCGCACCGTGATCTACGAGGAGCGGCGCCGGGTCCTCGAGGGTGAGGACCTCCAGGACCAGCTCCGCCTGTTCGTCAACGACGTCATCGAGGGCTACGTCGAGGCCGAGACCGCCGAGGGCTTCCCCGAGGACTGGGACCTCGAGCGACTGTGGACCGCGATCAGGGGGTTGTACCCCGTCTCCATCGAGCCGGAGCAGATCGAGGAGGCCGCGGGTGGTCGCAGCGCGCTGACGAGCGACCTGCTGAAGGAGGAGATCCTCTCCGACGCCCACCACGCCTACGACCAGCGCGAGGAGGCCCTCGGCGAGGAGGTCATGCGCGAGGTCGAGCGCCGCGTCATGCTCTCCGTGCTGGACCGCAAGTGGCGTGAGCACCTCTACGAGATGGACTACCTCCAGGAGGGCATCGGGCTGCGCGCGATGGCGCAGCGCGACCCGCTCGTGGAGTACCAGCGCGAGGGCTTCGCACTGTGGACCACCATGAACGAGGCCGTGAAGGAGGAGTCCGTCGGGCTGCTCTTCCACGTCGACGTCAAGGTCGACGAGCCTGCCGAGCAGGCTGCGGCCGACGAGCCCACCGTCGAGCCCGTGCACGTCGCCCAGATGCTCGGAGCCATGGCCGGTGCCCCGCAGGCCACCGCCGACATCGACACGAGTGACCAGGTGCCTGACGCGGAGGAGCCCGAGCCCGTCACGGTCGGTGCCCCGGTCAACTCAGGCCCCGGCGCCGAGGGCGGCGACGGGTCGGGCCCCCGGGTCCAGGTCTCCGGTGTGGGCGTCGGACGTCCCCGCACCGACCACCTGCACTACACCGCACCCACCGAGACCGGTGAGGTCGAGGAGCGCGACGAGGCCGGTAGCCGCAAGGACGACCTCACCGACGACCAGATGGCCGGGGCCAAGCGGAACGGGCCCTGCCCCTGCGGCTCCGGCAAGAAGTTCAAGATGTGCCACGGACGGAAGTGACCCAAGGGTCACGCCCCCGGGGGCCGGCACCGCACCTGGATCGACCCTCGGTTCCCGACGGCAGCGCACCCGGCTCTGGTGGCGCCGGTCCGGGTGCCGCACCAGGGTTGCGCTAGCGGCAACCACGCGAACTTCAGCGGACCCCAGCACTGGGCGCGTACGGTGACTTCCACGGCGAGCCACGGAAGGCGGCGGTGGTGACGAAGGATCTGGAACGCAGTCCGCGGTCCGTCATCGGGCCGCACCTGCGGCCCGAGGCGCAGGTCGCCGTCGATGCTGCGCTCGGCACGCTGGGTGCCGCCCTCGGCGCGGCCGTGGTGGTGGCGAGGACCGGAGCGCGGGCCACGGCACCGGTCACCCGGTTCCTCTGGCGTCCGCCGCTCGTGCCGCGCTCGCTCCAGCCCGCCTCGTTCGTGTCCGCCGCGGCCCGTGCCGGGCGTGCGGACCGGGATCTCCTGGCCCGCCGGGCCGCGCTGCTGCTCGATGCGTTGGCCCCAGCACTCGTCGAGGCGGTCGTGGCTCGCCTCGACCTGAACGACCTCGTCGCTGAGCACGTCGACCTCGACGCCCTCGTGGCGACGGTGGATCTCGACGGTGCGGTGGCGCGGGTGGATCTCGACGGTGCGGTGGCGCGGGTGGATCTCGACGGTGTAGTGGCGCGGGTGGACCTGGACGGCGCGGTGGCGCGGGTGGACCTCGACGCGATCGTGGCGCGGGTGGACCTGAATGCCGCGGTTGCCCTGGTGGACATCGACGCCGCCGTGGCGCGGGTGGACCTGGACGCCGCCGTCGGGCGGGTGGACCTCGATGCGGCTGTGGCGCGGGTGGACCTGGATGGCGCCGTTGCCCTGGTCGACCTCGATGCCATCATCGACCGGATCGACCTGGTCGGGATCGTGGGCGAGGTGCTCGACGAGCTCGACCTGCCGGCGATCATCCGCGACTCGACCGGCTCGATGGCCTCGGAGACGGTGCACGGCGTGCGGATGACCGGCATCACCGCCGACGACGCGATCTCCCGGGTCGTCGACCGGGCGCTCTTCCGACGTCGGCGCCAGGCTGCCCGTGAGGAAACCGACCAATGAGCACCCGCGACATCTCACCGGTTCCGCGCGAGGCGCGGCCCTACCAGGGGGCGCCGGCCGGCGTCGTCACGAGGGTGGTGGCCAACATCCTCGATGCCCTTGTCGTCGCGGTGGCTCTCGGGGTCGGCTACATCGGCTGGGCGAGTGTCGTGTTCCTCCGGGACCCCCGGTCCTTCGAGTTCCCTTCGGTCTCCCTGCTCTTCAGCCTCACGGCAGCGATGGGCGTCACGACCGTGTACTTCTGGCTCGCCTGGTGGCTGGCCGGCAGGACCTACGGCGGGCACGTGTTGGGGCTGCGGGTACACGGGCGCCTGGGGCGCCGGCTCGGGCCGCTGCGGGCGCTGGTGCGCGCCGCGTTCTGCGTGTTCTTCCCCATCGGGTTGTTCTGGTGCGTCATCAGCCCTCAGCGCCGCTCGGTGCAGGATCTCGTGCTCTGGACGACGGTGGTCTACGACTGGTTGCCTCGCGAGCCGGGCGTCGACCACCACCCCCGGGGCTCGCACGAGGTCACCCCACCTGAAGCGCGCTGACCCGCCACTTGCCGTCCTGGCCGACGAGCCTCATCGCCACCGCGCGAACCCGGCTCCCCTGCCGCAGGATGACGGCTGCCTCGGCCACCCCGTTCGCCGGCTCGCACACCCGCACCCTCAGCACCTGGATGCGCTGCCGCTGCAAGGGCCTTCCCTGGGCGCGGCGGCGGGCGACCAGGGCCCCACGGCGGGCGACCACGGCGTACACCTCGGGAGTGGTCCATCGGACGATCTGCGGTGCGGTGCGCGAACCTGTCATCACCTCGAGGATCGCCTGTCCCAGCCGGGCTGCCCACGCAGCCGGGTCCGGCAGGTCGACCCGCGACGTCGTCTGCGGTCCGAACACCTCGTCGTCCGAGGCAGACGTGAAGTCGACCGCCAGGGCGTCCTGGACGTAGCCGGTCCTGGCGTCACCCGCCTCGCGGGACCGTCGTAGCGCCTCAGCGAGTGAGATGGCCGGTGGGAGCGTCGTCTGGCGTGGGACGACGTGGAGTGCGCCCGAGCTCATGGGCGCGTTCCGCCCGGCACGGTGAGCACCTGACCCGCCAGGAGGAGGTCGGGGTCGGCGCCGATCACGGCGCGGTTCGCGGCATACCACCGTGGCCACTCGTCCGCGATCTGCGCGTCGGACGGGTCCTGGCCCAGGTGTCGAGCCGCGATCGACCACAGCGAGTCGCCGCGGTGGACGACGACCTCGTGGCCGGCATCCGCGACATCGTCGGGAGCACGGCGGTCGGCGGCCGCGACCGCCGACACGTCGGGCTGCGCTCGCACCACCGGTGGCTCGGCCACGAAGGGCTCCTCGATCGCCTCGGACCACGCGTCCGGTGCCGTGGAGGTCTCGGGCGCCGGGCCACCGGTCGGGCCGAACCCGGGGTCCGGCAGCGTCGCGAACGCGGAGTCCGGTGGACCGGTGGTCGGCTGCGACTCCTGGACCGACGCTCCGGGCCCGGGGGAGGCGGTCACCCCGATGGCAGAACCCACGACCGTACCGGTCGATGCCATCGACACGCCGGGCGAGAGCGCCGCGCCGAGGGTTGCTCCGAGCAGGAGCGTCGCGGCCCGCCGCACCACGACAGGGCTCACCGCGGCGGAGACCCGCCGGGCGACGCGGCCGACCTGGCCGGGCACCAGCGCGGCGGCTTCGAGGACCACCCCGAGCGTCAGCCACCCCAGGACGGCCAGGCTGACCGCGGCCGCGGTGGACAGCAGGGCCTCGTCGACGGCGATGGGCGCTCCCCGGCGCGGCGCTTCGATGGCGGTGCCGAGCACGCTCCAGAGCCACCCGCCGACGACGACGGCCACGAGGAGCGCAGCACCCACCACAGCGGTCATCTTCATCGCTTGGGTGACGTTTGATGTCGTTTGCATGCGTTAGACCGTAACCACGTGTTTCGGTGGCTGCAACAGGAGGAGGTCGCCCTGTGGACAGCGAACGGAGTCCTCCGAGAGTGCGAAGATCGCCCTCCCACTGAGCTCTCGGGGGGTGATCGACGCGATCGGGCCGGGTCAGTGGGTCGGCACGGCGTGACGAGTCACGTGCTGTGCGCCGAAGCCTCCCGGATCGCCTCCCACACGCGCTGGGGGGTGGCCGGCATGTCGAGGGTGCGGACCCCGAGGTGGGACACGGCGTCGGCCACGGCGTTCCACGCCGCCGCGGTGGAGCCGGTCGTCCCCGCCTCACCGACTCCCTTGACGCCGAGGGTGTTGCGCGGAGTGGGTGTCTGGGTACGGGAGGTCTCGAAGCTGGGCAGGTCGCGTGGCCCGGTGATCGCGTACGACGCGAGCGTCCCGGTGACGTTGGTGCCGTTCTCGTCGAAGAGGACCTCCTCGAAGAGTGCCTGACCGAGACCCTGCGCGATTCCGCCGTGCACCTGGCCCTCGACGATGACCGGGTTGACCATGGGGCCGGCGTCATCGATGCTCACGTGCCGCACGAGCCGGGTCGCCCCGGTCTCGACATCGACCTCGACGACCGTCAGGTGCGCACCGAAGGGGTAGGTCGAGCCGTCGGGCGCGTAGTCCAGCTCTGCTCGGAGACCACCGTCTCCGGCTGCCGCTGCGATGCGGGCCCAGGAGATGGCCGTGTCGGGTGCGCCCACCACACCCAGGCCATGGCCGCGGTGCACGCCGATGTCATCCGGGTCCGCCTCGAGGAGGCGGGCCGCCACCTCCCGAGCCCGGTCGAGCACCATGGTGGTGGCACCACTGACGGCGCTGCCACCGACCTGGAGCGAGCGGGAACCCCCCGTCCCTGTGCCCCGTGCCACCCGGGCGGTGTCGGACTGGATGACGTGCACGTCCTCCATCGCGACCCCCAGCAGCCCGCACACCAGCTGCGCGTAGGCCGTCTCGTGGCCCTGGCCCTGAGCGGCGGTACCGCTGAGGATCGTCACGCATCCGTCGTCATCGACCTCGCAGGCGGCGAACTCGCTGCCGAAACCCGTCCACTCGACATAGGCGCTCACGCCGATGCCGAGCTGGAGAGGGTCGCCCCTCTCGCGTCGGTGCGCCTGCTCGGCGCGGAGCCCGCCGTAGTCGGCTGCCGCGAGCACGGCGTCCAGAGCCGCCTCGTAGTCCCCGGAGTCGTAGTCGGCACCGGTGGGCGTCGTGTGGGGGAGGGTGCGCACGAGGTTGCGACGACGGACGTCGACGGGGTCCAGGTCGAGCTCGAGCGCGAACAGGTCCATCGCCCGCTCGATGAGCGCGGTGGCCTCGGGGCGGCCGGCGCCGCGGTAGGCACCGATCGGCGGGGTGTTGGTCAGGACGACCTGGTGACGGAAGTCCACCTTCTCGATGTCGTAGACGCCGCACACCATGAGGCCGGTGAGGTAGGGCGGGGCGGTGGCGGAAGCCGGGTACGCCCCGGCGTCCGCGATGACCCTCACCTCCAGGCCGGTGACCGTGCCGTCGCGCGTGCCGGCCAGGGCCACCTCCTGGAGCTGACCCCGGCCGTGGGTCATCGTCACCATGGTCTCGGAGCGGGTCTCGACGAAGCGCACCGCGCGGTCGAGTCGTCGCGCCAGGGCGACGGCGACCACGGGCTCCGGACACGTCGCGATCCGCGCGCCGAAGCCTCCGCCGACGGCGGGTGAGATGACGCGCAGGCGCTGCGGGTCCAGCTCGAGGCACGCGGCGACCGCGTCGCGATGCGCGTGCGGGTTCTGGGTGGGCGACCAGAGCACGAAGGACCCCTCATGCTCCGGGTCCGGAGCCGCGAGGCCGGCGCTGGGCTCCATGGGGACGGCGGCGAGGCGCTGGTTGACCAGGCTGGCCCGCACGACGACCTCGGCACCGGCGAGCGCGTCGCCGTCGCAGTTGCCGGCGTGACCATCGGCCACGAGGTTGCCGTCCGCCGCACCCGCGAAGAGGGCCGGTTGGTCCGCCGAGAGCGCGTGGGCGGGGTCGAGCACCACCGCGAGCGGTTCGTAGGTCACGTCGACGAGCTCGGCGGCGTCGAGCGCCTCGGCGCGACGTCCCGCCACCGCCACGGCGACGACCTCACCGGCGAAGCGCACCACGTCATGAGCGATCGGGGCCCGCCGCATCGACTCCGGGCCCATGTCGGCACCCAGCAGCTCCAGACCCAGGTCGGCCCCCGAGAAGACCCCGACGACGCCGGGGAGGGCGGTCGCGGCGGACACGTCGACCGCCCTGATCCTCGCGTGCGCGTACGGCGATCGCACGAAGACGGCGTGGAGGGCGCCGGGGTGCTCCAGGTCGTCCGTGAAGGCGCTCGAACCGCGCACCAGTGCGGCGTCCTCGACCCGCAGCACTCGGCCCCCCGGCTGCCCCACCATCCCGACACTATCCTCCAGCCGAGCATGTGGTCGCCACCCCTTCTGCAGGATCCGGGGAGCCCACCCGCGGGGCGGAGGTGCCGTGGTCCGAGGCTCACCACCGGGCCGCCGCAGCGGGCGGTGCCTAGGCTGTGGTCATGAGGTGGGAGGGGCTGTTCGCGGACCTCGAGGGGCAGCTGGCGGCAGAGGAGCGACGCGAGCTGGACTCCGAGGTCGCCGAGCGTACCCGTCGGGAGCGGGCCCTCGTCGAGCTCGGCGCCCGACTGGCGGCGACGGATGCGGAGCTGGTGGTCACCCTCGCCGGTGGCAGCCGCGTCGCGGGGTCCGTGGCCGACCTCGGCGCGGACTGGGTGCTGCTGCGCACCGGCGTCGGGGCGGGTGCGGGTGGGCGTGAGGTGCTGGTGCCGATGACGGCCGTGGTGGCCCTCGAGGGTCTGGGCGGGCAGTCCGCGCAGGCCCGCACGGCACGCCGGTTCGGGCTCGGCTACGCGTTGCGGGCGTTGTCGCGAGACCGGGCAACCGTCGCGGTCTCGCTGCTCGGCGTGCCCGCCGTCATCGGCACGATCGACGCCGTGGGAGCGGACCACCTCGACCTCGCCGAGCACCACGAGGGGGAGGTGCGGCGCCCCGAGAACGTGCGGCGCACCCTGGCACTGCCGTTCGCCGCGCTGGTCGGCGTCGAGAGCCGGCGCTGACGCACCGGGTCAGGCGGGTGGGTGCTGGTCGTCGTCGCGCTCGGTGCGCGTCGTGACGAACTCGCGCGTCTCGGCATACATCCGCTCGATGTAGGCCTCGAGCTCGGAGGTCTCGACCCGCCACTGGCCCCGCCCGCCGACCTTGATCGCGGGCAGGTCGCCGCTGCGCACGAGGGCGTACGCCTGTGCGGCAGAGACATCGAGGATCTCGGAGACCTCGGTGAGGGGGATGAACCGACGCGCCACGCCGACAGTGTGCCACTCGCGGTCGGGAGCGCCGGGGAGGTTGTCCACAGGCCATCTCCTCGACAGGCGGGGACGGCTCGACTCGTCCAGAATGTCGCCCCATGAGTGAGCTGCCCACCCCCACTGCCTCCCGGTTGAGAGCCCCGTCGTGGCGTGACTCCCGCCTCATCGTCGGTGTGCTCCTGGTCCTCCTCGCCACCGTCCTCGGCTCCGTCGTGGTGGCCAGGGCGGACGACCGCGTCCCGATGTACGCCGCCAAGGGCGCCATCGCGCCGGGGCGTCCGCTGACGGCCGACGACGTCGTGCGGGTCGAGGTGCGCCTGGGGGACGGTGTGGCCACCTACCTCCCGGCCGACGAGCCCCTGCCGCCCGATCTGTGGACGATCCGTGAGCTGCGGGAGGGCGAGCTGATCCCCGAGGCCAGCATCGGCCCCGCAGACCGGGTGGAGGTGCAGCAGGTCTCGCTGCTCGTCGACGCCACCTCGGCTGCGGCCCTCGGCGCGGGGTCGGTCGTGGACGTCTACGTCAACCGACCCTCGGAGGGAACCTCGGTCGGCCTGCCGACCTACGTCGGCCCGGAGAAGACCCTGGGGTCCGTGTCGGTCGTCCAGGTTTCGGGCGACGAGGGCGTCCTCGGGGGCTCGGCCCAGACGCGCGCGGTGCGGGTCATGGTGCCGAGCGATGCCGTGCGCGACCTCGTGGCCGACGTCGACATCGGGGCCCGCATCACGCTCGTTCCCGTGCCCGGCACGACCACCGGCTCGGCCGCATGATCACCGTCCTCACCGCGCTGACGCACCGGCACGAGGCGGACTTCGTCCGTGTGCTCGAGCAGGCCCGCGACGTCGTGCTCGTCCGACGCTGCGCCGACGTGGCCGAGCTCCTCTCCGCGGGCGCGGCAGGTGTCGCCGTCATCGCCGTCGTCTCCGCGGACCTCCGGGGTCTCGACCGGGACGCCCTGCGACACCTCGCGGGTCACGGCGTGCGGGTGGCCGGTCACATCTCGTCGGGCGACGAGACCGGCGAGCGACGGCTTCGCCAGCTCGGCGTCGCCACGATCCTCGCCCCGGACGACGACGCGGCGGCGGTGTCGGCGGCGCTCGGAGCGCTCGCCGGGACCACCACGTCGGGTCAACCCTTCGGGCGGGCCCAGGAGCCAGGGCACCTGGTGACGCCAGACGCCAGCGGGCTGCCGCCCGGCCCGGTTACCGAGATCGGAGGCGATCGCCCCCCTGCCACGACGACGGTGGTCTGGGGGCCGACCGGTGCCCCCGGGCGCACCACGGTGGCCGTGACGCTCGCGGCCCGTCTCGCCGCCGGGGGAGTGCGCACCCTGCTCGTGGACCTCGACACCTGGGGTGCGAGCGTCGCGCAGGCGTTGGGGATGGTCGACGAGGCACCGGGCGTTGCCGCGGCGGCTCGCGCCTCGGAACAGGGCCACCTCGACGTCGTGGGCCTGGCTCGGCTGGCGCCCGAGGTCGTCCCGGGCCTGCGAGTGCTCACCGGGCTGCCGAAGGCGGAGCGGTGGCCGGAGCTGCGACCCGGTGCCGTCGAGGACGTGTTGCGCCTGGCGCGCCGTGTCGTGGACCACGTCGTCGTCGATGTCGGCTTCGCCATCGAGGACGACGAGGAGCTGAGCTACGACACGGCCGCTCCGCGACGTAACGCCGCGTCCCTCACGGCCCTGGAGGCCGCGGAGCACCTCGTGGTCGTCGGCGCCGCTGACCCGGTGGGGCTGCAGCGGCTGGTCCGTGCGGTGCAGGACGTCGCCGTGGTGCCCTCGCCGGAGCCGGTGGTCGTCGTCAACAAGGTGCGCGCGTCGGTGGCGGGCGCACACCCGGAGCGCACGATCTCCGAGGTGCTCGGCCGGTTCGCGGGCATGGAACGGGTGCGGTTCCTCCCGTGGGCTCCCGAGGTGTGCGACGCCGCGCTCCTCGCGGGGAGGTCGGTGCACGAAGTGGCTCCCCACGACCCGCTGAGCCTGGCGGTGGGCGACCTCGCGGTCGCCCTCGACCCGAGGGTGGTCCCGCTCAGGGGCGGTCGACGAGCCGGTCGACGACGTCGTGCAGGTGCCGGCGGAAGCGGTCCAGCATGGCGAGCTCGTGCGGCTCCAGCCGCCGCCCGGAGTGGTCGATGATCCCGGCCCTCACGAACGAGTGGCAGGTCCACACGATGGTGAACACGAGCATGTCCACGTCGAGCGCTGCGGCAAGACCCGCCCGGTCGAGCAGCCCGCGCACCACGGTCGAGACCTCGCGCACCAGCGGCCCCGCGTAGTCCTCCTCGAGCTGCGCCACGTCGGTGCCCTCGGCGAGCCAGCGACGCATCCACAGCGCCGGGACGTGCGGGTTGGCGATGCAGAAGCTGAGGTAGGCATCGACGAAGGCCCCGAGGGCGGCCCGCACCTGCGTGGGTGACCCGCCGGCCGCGCGCAGCTCGGCGAGGGGCGCGGCCATCGCCTCGCCCTGCGACTGGTGGGCCTGACGCATGACCTCGAGGTAGAGCTCGTTCTTGCCGCCCACGTGGTAGGCCACCGTCGCGATGTTCAGCCCGACGGCCTCCGCGATGGTTCGCGTGCTCGTCGCGTCATAGCCGCGTTCGGCGAACAGCTCCGTGGCTGCCTGGAGGATGCGCTCGCGGCTGGTGGCCGTGGCGGGATCGGTGACCGTCGTCATGCAACGAGGATAGGACGGGTCGGACCGTTAGTCAATCACTTGACGGAGAGCCTGGATTTGGGCATACTAGTTTCAAGCGCCCTCCATCATGCGATTGATAGAGGGCTGTTCCACAGCCAGAACTGACCAGGAGGACCCAGATGGCACACCCCACCCGCGTCGCGGTGATTGGCGGCGGAGCCGCCGGCCTCGCCAGCGCCAAGGCCCTGCTCGACGAGGGCGTCGACGTCGTCGTCTACGAGAAGGGGGACCGCCCCGGCGGCCTGTGGGCGCAGGACAACAGCAGCGGTCTCTCCCCGGCCTACGACAGCCTGCACCTCAACACGAGCAAGGGCCGCACGGAGTTCGCCGACTTCCCGATGCCCGAGGAGTGGCCCGACTACCCGTCGGCCGCGCACGTCGCCGGGTACCTCGCCGACTACTCCGACACCCACGGCATCACCGAGCGCATCGTCTTCGGCGCCGAGGTGAGCGCGGTCGAGCGTCTCGAGCACCAGTGGCGGGTCACCCTCGCCGACGGCACGAGCGAGCTCGTCGACGCCGTCGTCGTCGCGAACGGGCACAACTGGGACCCCCGCTACCCGGACCCCACCTACCCCGGCACCTTCGACGGCGAGCAGATGCACGCCCACGACTACCGCTCCGCCGACACGTTCCGGGGCAAGCGCGTCATGGTCGTCGGCATGGGCAACTCGGCCATGGACATCACCGTCGACGCCTCCTACGTCTCCTCCGGCCCGGTGCTCCTCTCCGCGCGCCACGGCGTGCACATCGTGCCCAAGTACCTGTTCGGCCGCCCGGCCGACGCCACCGGTGGTGCGATCGCCGCGCTGCCCTGGAAGGTCCGTCAGAGGGTGGCCGAGACGATGCTCAAGCTCGCCGTCGGCACCCCGCAGTCCTATGGCCTGCCCGCGCCCGCCGGTGGCCTCTTCCAGAACCACCCCACCATCAGCGACACGATCATGCACCGCCTCACCCACGGCGAGGTGCTGCCCAAGCCCGGCATCGACCACTTCGACGGCTCGCGCGTCGTGTTCACCGACGGCACCAGCGAGGAGGTCGACATCATCGTCTGGGCCACCGGCTACCGCGTGACGATTCCCTTCCTCGCCCCCGAGTGGCTCGGCACCAACCCCGAGGCCATGCCCCTCTACCAGCGCGTCTTCCACCTCGACGACCCGACCCTCACCTTCGTCGGCCTCATGCAGTCCACCGGCGCCGCCCTGCCCGTGGTCGAGGTGCAGGCCAAGCTCGCCGCGGCCTACCTCTCGGGCCGCTACGCCCTGCCCGGCACCGACCGCCAGCGCGAGCTCGTCGACGGCGCGCACGCCGCGGCCGTCAGCCGCTGGGGCAACAAGCGCCCGATGATGCGCATCGACTTCGACCAGTTCGTCACCGCGCTCCCGCGCGAGGTCGAGGCCGGCGTGCGCCGCGCCGCAGCCGGCGCCCCCACCTTCACCCCCGCCCCCACCTTCACCCCCGCCCCCACCGTCGATGCTGCTCCCACCGCCGCATCCGCCACCCACGAGGAGCTGTCCGCATGAACCCCGTCTCCCTGCTCGACCGCCTGACCGGTGCCCGCAAGGACGCTGCCGGCATGCGCGTCATCATCACCGGCGCCTCGGGCACGATCGGCCGTGAGCTCGCCACGCGCCTCACCGCCCTCGGGGCGCACGTCGTCGGCCTGGACCTCGCTCCCCGCGACGACGACCCCATCGAGGTCATCGCCTGCGACATCACCTCCGACGAGGACGCCGCCGCCGGCACCGCAGCTGCCATCGAGCGACTCGGCGGCCTGGACCTGCTCGTCAACAACGCCGGCATCGGGGGCCCGGCCCCCGCGGAGCTCGCCCCGAGCGACGAGGTCCACCGTCAGCTCGAGATCAACCTCCTCGGGACGTGGCGGGTCACCGCGGCCGCCGTCCCCGCCCTGGTCCGGTCCCGCGGCCGGGTCGTCATGGTCACCTCACGGATGGCCGTCATGCAGCTGCCCCTCGCCGCTGCCTACGGAGCATCGAAGCGGGCCATGGTCGCGTACGCCGACGCGCTGCGGCTCGAGCTCGGCACCCACGTCTCCGTGACCTGCGTCTACCCCTCGGCCGTGAAGAGCCCCATCCACGACTCGACGAAGTCGGCCGGCCTGAGCCTCGAGGGCATGAGCGTCTACGAGCCACTCGAGGGCGTCGTCGAGGCGATCCTCACCGCCTCCCTCGCCAAGGCCGCCCGCCGGGACGTCACCACGACGCGCAAGGGGGCCGTGGAGTTCTTCCTCTCACGGCACCTGCCGGCGCTCACCGACCTGGTCGTCACCCGCACCCTGGCCGCGCGCACCGCTGACGGAGCCTTCGCCGGCGCCGCGCTCGCCGAGGGTGTCGTCTCCCGGCACGCTGCCGTCACCGCGGGTGGTCGTTCATGAGCACGACCCCCCAGGCCGCCCCGGATGCCGGACCCCTCACCTCCGTGACGGCCCAGCAGAGGGCATCCCCGCTCGCTGACCCGCGCCCCACCGCGCCGGGCACGACCGGCGGCGGATCGACCGGCGCTCGCCCCACCTTTGGTCAGCTCTCCGCCTACGCCTCGGGCTCGATCGGCATGGGCATCTGGGTCACCGTGCCCGGCCTGCTCCTGCTGTACTTCCTCACCGACGTGCTCGGGGTGCCGGCCTTCATCGCGGGCCTGACCCTGTTGCTCCCGAAGGTCGTCGACATCGTCGTGCACCCGATGCTCGGCTCGCGCTCGGACCGCGAGGCCCGCAGGACCGGCCACCGTCGCCGAATGATGCGCGGAGGCCTGCTCCTCGGCGGATCCATGATCGGGATGTTCAGCGTCCCGGCCGGCCTCGAGGGGGCGGTGGCCGCGTGGTGGGTCGGTGGCTGGTTCGTCCTCGGCAACCTCCTCTTCGCCTCCTTCCAGGTCCCGTACATCACGACTCCCTCCGACCTGCTCATCGGTTACCACGAGCGCACCCGGGTGTTCATGTTCCGGATGCTGTTCCTCACCCTGGGGCTGCTCGGCGCCGGTGTGGCGGCGCCCGCGCTGGTCTCCGCCGGTGGACGCGGCGACTACACGCTCATGGCGACCCTGCTCGCGGTGGTCATGCTCGTATCGGCGACGGTCGCCCTCATCGGGACCCGACGGCTCACCGAGGCGGTGGGCACCCGGGTGCCCACCGCCTCGGCGCGGCACTCAACGCTCGCGGACCTCAAGGTGGCCTGGGCAGACCGGCAGTTCCGCATGCTCGTGCTGTCCTACCTCTTCACCGGGATGACCACTCACCTCTTCCTCGCGGCCGTGCCGTACTACACCGCGTACGTCTTCGACAACGGCAAGCTCACCGCGCTGTTCATGGGCCTGTTCCTCGCCCCCGCCGTGTTCGCGGGCCCGGCGTGGCTGGCCCTCTCCCGCCGGATCGGCAAGCAGCGCGGACTGCTCCTCTCGCAGTCGATCTTCGTCGTCGGCTCGCTCGCGCTGCTCCTGGGCCCGTCCGTGGGCGTCGCCGTCACGGCCGCCGTCATCATGGCGCTCGGCATCGCCTTCGCCGGTCTCCAGCTGTTCGCCTTCTCGATGGTGCCCGACGCCGTGGCCGCTGCCGAGGAGACCGGTGTCTCCAAGGCCGGCGCCTACACCGGCGTCTGGACCGCGACCGACTCCACGAGCACGGCGCTGGGTCCCTACGTGTACGCCGCGGTACTCGGCTTCGGCGGGTTCGTCTCCAGCACGGCCGGGGAGTCCGTCACCCAGTCCGACTCGGCCATCTCCGCCCTCCTCCTGGGGTTCACCGTCGTTCCTGCGGCGCTGATGCTCGTGGCGATGTCCTTCCAGCGGCGCTACCACCTGGACCGGTCGCCCGTGACCAGCACGTCGTGATGGCGGCCCTCACCAACGCGCTCACCGGCATCCCGGTGGAGGCCGTGGCGGTCCTCGCCGTCGCGCTGGGCGGGCTGGCCCAGTCGGCGACGGGGATGGGGTTCTCCCTCGTCGCCGCGCCCGCCCTGATCCTCGTCGTCGGACCGCGCGACGGGGTCGCCACCGTGCTCGCGCTCGCCGTGCTCGCCTCGGTGCTCCCGCTGACCCGGGACTGGCGCAACAGCCGCCCCCGAGAGGCCTCTCGACTTCTCGTTCCCACCCTCCTCCTCACCCCGGTCGTCGCCTTCCTGCTGCGTGGCGCCGACACCCGGTGGCTCGCGGTCGCCGCCGGCGTGGGCGTGCTCGCCGGTGTGGCGCTGCTCGCCTCCGGCTGGCGCTCGCCCCGGCTCGCCGGACTGCCGGGCACGGCCGCGACCGGGTTCAGCAGTGCCACGCTCAACGTCGTCGGTGGGGTCGGCGGACCTCCCATCGGCCTGTACGCCGCGAACGCCGACTGGGCCCCGCACCACACGAGGGCCACGCTCCAGACGTTCTTCCTCGCGCAGAACGTCGTCACCGTGGCCGTCGTCGGCCTCGTGATGCCGGGGTGGAAGGAGGTCGCCGCGCTCGCCGTCGGCACCGCCGCCGGGATGCTCCTGGCGCCGCGCCTGCCCGCCAGGGTCGCGCGGGCCGGGGTGCTCGGGGTGTCCGTCGTCGGAGGCGTCGCGCTCATCGCCGGGTCCCTGTGACCCGACTCGGGTGTCCGGTGTCCTGACTCGGCGGGGCCACCCGGCGAGCGTCTGACACGATGGGTCCGTGGCAGACCGGCTCAGCTCCCTGGACACCTCGTTCCTTCACCTCGAGGACGCGACGACGCCCATGCACGTCGGCAGCGTGATGGTGTTCGACGCGCCCGTGGGCGGGTTCGACTACGAGAGCCTCGTGTCCCTCATCAGCGAGCGGATCGCCTTCGTCCCGCGCTACCGGCAGAAGATCAAGAACGTCCCGGGCGGTCTGGCCAACCCCGTGTGGGTCGACGACCGGCACTTCGACATGAGCTACCACGTCCGTCGCAGTGCGCTGCCGCGGCCGGGCTCCGACGAGCAGCTCGAAGAGCTCGTGGCGCGGATCCAGCCGCGACCCCTCGACAGGTCCCGCCCGCTCTGGGAGGTCTACCTCGTGGAGGGGCTCGACGAGAACCGCTTCGCGGTCATCACCAAGAGCCACCACAGCCTCGTCGACGGCATCACCGCCGTCGACATCGGCAACGTCCTCGTCGACGGAAACCCGACGGCCGCCGACGGCGTGAGCACGGCCTGGCGGGCTCGACCCGAGCCGGGTGCCGCCGAGCTGCTCGTGGGTGCGCTCTCGGATGCCGTGCGCACCCCCAGCCAGGTCGTCGAGACGGTGCAGACCGGGGTGGCCGACGTGAAGAAGACGGTCGGCAAGGTCGCGTCCGTCGCCGGCGACGTGCTCTCGACCCTGGCCCGGGCCTCCGCGCGCCCGGCCCCGGGGTCCCCGCTCAACGCCACCGTGGGCCGGGCCCGCCGCTACGTCATGGTGGGCACCGACCTCGAGGACTACCGCACGGTCAGGGCCCGGCTCGGTCGGGGCGCCTTCGCTGACGAGGTGTCCGTCAACGACGTCATCCTCGCGACGATCTCGGGGGCGTTCCGCTCCTGGCTGCTCACCCGCGGAGAGGCCGTCTACCCGGGCACGACCATCCGCTCGATGGTGCCGGTGTCGGTGCACGACAGCGGCGGCGACGCCCCCACCGGTGCCGAGGTGACGGCCTGCTTCGTCGACCTCCCCGTGGGGGAGCCCAGCCCGGGGATGCGCCTGCACCAGATCGCGTTCTCGATGCGTCAGCAGATGGAGGCGGGGTCCCGACGAGCCGTGGGAGCGGACACCCTCGCCGGGCTCGGGGGGTTCGCGCCGCCGACGATGCACGCGCTCGGGGCCCGACTCGGCGGCATGGTGTCGCGCCGCCTCTACAACGTCGTCATCACCAACGTGCCCGGACCACAGTCCTCCCTCTACGCGGCGGGTGCCCGGATGGTCTCGACCTACCCCGTCACCCCGCTGAGCCCGGGCCAGGCCCTCTCGATCGGCATGACGTCCTACGACGGCGGGGTCTACTACGGCCTCTATGCCGACCGCGATGCCATGCCGGATGCCGACGTCCTCGGCCGCGGGGTCGTGGACTCCCTCCAGGAGCTCCTGGAGGCCCCACGAGTCGGCGCTCGCCGCTGACGCAGGAAGGACCGCCGTATGCCGTTCACCAGGGTCTACATGGCCGTCACCGCCGACCAGCTCTCGTCCCTGGCCGAGGGGGGCACGCTCGGACCGGCGCCCCTGCCGGCGCATGCGGTGACGGCGGCCCTCGGCAAGCCCGGGCTGACCACCGACCAGGAGGAGCTGGAGCACACGGCGTGGCTCGCCGCCGTCGAGGACGCGGTGCAGCTCACCGGTGGCGGCGCCAGTCGGCGGGTCGTCGCGGCTGCAGACGTCGACTCCGGCGAGGTGGCCCAGCCGAGCTCCGCTGACGTCGCCTCGCGCGTCGAGGTGGCGACGCCCGTCGAGCGACGCTGGGTCGTCTCCTTCCACGTCGACGAGACACTCGGGGCCACGGCTGCGACGGACCTCCTGTGGTTCGACGTCACCGAACTCGACGAGGTGCGCTCGCTGGTCGCCGGCTCCTGACCTTCCCGCCCGGCGCGGTCGCTGCGCGGTCGAGGTGATGGTGCACGGATGTGCGAGCGCCGACAGCTCGATCCGGTGGGTGCTCTCGGCGGGGTGAGGTTGCGGCGGATCGTGCGGGGGAGCAAGAGTGTGGGCAGCACCCGAGATCTCGACCCGCACGAGGAGCCCCCCGCATGGATGCCGTGACCCACGTCCCCGCACCGATCAACGAGCCCGTCCTGGACTACGCCCCCGGCAGCCAGGAGCGCGCCGAGGTGGAGCTCGCGCTCGCCGAGCTCGGCTCGACGCGCCACGAGCTGCCGCACACCATCGGCGGCAAGCGCGTCATGGGCAACGGGAAGAAGATCGAGGTCCGCCAGCCGCACGCGCACCGCAAGGTGCTCGGGGTCACCAAGGGCGCGACGAAGGCCGATGCGGTGGCCGCGGTCGACGCCGCCACCGCCGCCGCGCCGGCCTGGCGCGACCTGTCCTTCGACGACCGTGCCTCGGTCCTGCTCAAGGCGGCCGACCTCCTCGCCGGTCCGTGGCGGGCCAGGATCAACGCCGCGACGATGCTCGGGCAGAGCAAGACGGCGTACCAGGCGGAGATCGACGCGGCGTGCGAGCTCATCGACTTCTGGCGGTTCAACGTCCACTTCGCCCGCCAGATCATGGAGGAGCAGCCGCCGGCCAACTCCCGCGGCCTGTGGAACCGCAGTGACCACCGTTCGCTCGAGGGCTTCGTCTACGCGATCACGCCGTTCAACTTCACCGCCATCGCCGGGAACCTCCCCACCGCGCCCGCGCTCATGGGCAACACCGTGGTGTGGAAGCCAGCGGTCACCCAGCAGCTCGCGGCCCAGTTGACGCTGGAGCTGCTCGAGGAGGCCGGGATGCCGCCGGGCGTGATCAACCTCGTCGCCGGTCACGGGGCGGTCGTCTCCGACGTCGTGCTCGCGCACCCCGACTTCGCCGGGCTGCACTTCACCGGCTCGACGCCGGTGTTCCAGGGCCTGTGGCGCCAGATCGGTGAGAACCTCACCGGCTACAGGCACTACCCCCGCATCGTCGGCGAGACCGGCGGCAAGGATTTCATCCTCGCGCACCCGAGCGCCGACCCCGACGTGCTGCGCACCGCGATGATCCGCGGCGCGTTCGAGTTCCAGGGGCAGAAGTGCTCCGCGGCCTCCCGCGCCTACGTGCCGCGGTCGCTGTGGAAGCAGATCAAGGGAGACCTCGTGTCCCTCACCGACGGCATCCCGATGGGTGACGTCACCGACCTCTCGAACTTCATGGGCGCGGTGATCGACGACCGGGCGTTCGCCAAGCACAAGGCCGCGATCGACCGGGCCCACGCCACGAGCCATCTGGACGTCGTCGCCGGCGGCACCTACGACGACTCCGAGGGCTACTTCGTGCGGCCGACCATCGTCGAGGGCAGCGACCCGACCGACGAGATGTTCTCGACCGAGTACTTCGGGCCGATCCTCTCCGTCCACGTCTACCCCGACCGGCAGTACTCCTCGGTGCTCGACCAGATGGAGTCCTTCGCCCCCTACGCCCTCACCGGTGCGATCATCGCGCAGGACCGCGGAGTGGTCGCGGACGCCATGGAGCGCCTGCGCTTCGCCGCGGGCAACTTCTACGTCAACGACAAGCCGACGGGAGCGGTCGTGGGCCAGCAGCCCTTCGGTGGCGGGCGAGCGTCTGGCACGAACGACAAGGCGGGCTCCGCGGCGAACCTCATGCGCTGGACCTCGACGCGGTCGATCAAGGAGAACTTCGTACCGCCGACGAACCACACCTACCCGCACATGGGCTGACTCGACACCCTTCCCCGACGTCGTTGGTCGGAGCCGTGGCTCGCGTGTCACCGACACCGCCCGACGACACCGGGGGAGGAGGTCAGCGGGCGAGCCACTCCCGCAGGAGGCGGGTCTCGATGTCGATGGCGGTGCGGATCGGCCCGGAGGCAGCCTGCTCGATCTTCCCGCCGATGAACGGCACGTTGGCCTTCAGCTCGGCGTCGAGCATCTCGACTGAACCCGTTGCCGACGGCTCGAGGCGCACCGTGCCCTTGAGGGTGAGCGGAGCGCCCTTGACGTGCATGTCGACCGCGGCCGTTCGCGACCCGTCGTCGGCGGCCGCGGACCACTCGAGGACCTCGATGATCGTGAGCTTCTCACCGACGAAGGACCGCGCCACGTCGGGCAGGTCGTCGGCGGGGAGCTCTCGCTGCGTGGTCACCCGGTCGCCGCTGCGGCTCTCGCCGATCTCCGCCGTGTACGGACCGCCGACCGTCGTGGCCTCGCACTTGGCCTCCTGGAAGGCCTGGTCGGTCAGCAAGGCGTAGACCTCCTCGGGGGTCCCGGCCAACTCCTCGCGCGTGGTCACTCGCACTGTCGCATCCTCTCTCGGGTCACCTGTGCGGCGATCCTCTCACCCCTGGCGCAGCCCGTGGGACAGTGCGGCGAGCGTGGTGCTCGAGTCGCGCAGCACGCCGAGCACCCAGTCCCGGCGGCGCCGGTGCTGGGCGAGCACGAGGGAGAGGTCGGCCTGGAGCTCGGCTCGTCGCTGGTCCCGGGCGCGGGACTGCTCGAGGTCGGCCGTGCCCAGGACGCCGTACGCCACGACGACATCGGCGCCGCGCACCTCCAGCCCCGCGGCGGTCGCACGTTCGCTGATCGTCCGCGCTCGCGCGACGAGCTCGGCCAGCTCGGTCGAGTGGTCCTGCAGCACGCGGCCCACGCGGCCCAGCTCCACCGCGGCAGTCTCGGTGGCTCCGGCCAGGCTCGACGCGTGCTGACGCACGTGTACCGAGGTTCGCCCGCGCCACTGCTGCTCGAGCGCCTCGACGTCGGCCCGGATGCCGACCCCCAGGCTCGCCAGGTCGGCCGACAGCCGCTGTGTGGTGCCGGCACACGCCGACAGTGATGCCGGGTCGCCCGGGACGAGCGTCATCGATCGGCCTCGACCGGGGCGTCGGGAGGGGGTGTGGTGTGCGCGGCGTCCGCCTCGTCGCGGGGGGCGGTGGAGCGCGACGAGGCGTCGGGCGAGCCGGTCCAGCGGGACAGTCGGGGGCTGAGGTCACTCACGGCCTCACCGATGGCTCGAAGCGTGTCGGCGGACTGGTCGAGCCAGTCGTCGAGGACGCGTTGCGGTCGGGGCTCACCGGTGACGACGAGGCACGCCAGCACATCGCCCTCGGCCCGGGCCACCAGGACCCCGAGGGCGTCGAGCCGCGCGACCAGGCTCTGGGCGAGTGCGTGCTCGGGGCCGAGGGTCACCCGGCCACTCTAGGCCGTGCGGACGAGGTGGCCTCGAGGTCATCCACAGGGCCCGCCACCGCGGGCCGGGTGCTCGCACGGCCGACCGGATGGCTGTTCCGGCGACCGATCCAGCACCCGACTCGGGGATATGGTCGGCGCGTGGACGAGGACCGACAGGGGCGGGAGGCCATCGGCGCGTCTGCCGCTGCCCTGGCCGCGGAGCTCGTCGGCATCGACTCGGTCAACCCCGGGCTGGTGGCGGGGGCTGCCGGCGAGGGCGCCATCGTCGAGCACCTGCGCTCCCGGCTCGACGCGTCGGGGTTCGTCACGCACGTCCTCGCTCCCGACGGCCGTCCCGAGCGACCGAGCCTCCTCGCCGTGCCGCCGTCCGGTCCGTCGGGCCCCACCGTCGTGCTCACCGGGCACCTCGACACGGTCGGAGTGGGCAGCATGGCGGACGGGCTCGAGGCACGCGTCGTCGGCGACCGGCTCATCGGGCGCGGCGCGTGCGACATGAAGGGAGGAGCCGCGGCGATGGTCGTGGCCGCCGAGGAGCTCGCTCGACGGGGCGCCGCAGCCCGGGTGGTCCTCGCCCTCGTCGCCGACGAGGAGGACCTCAGCCTCGGCACCGAGACCGTCCTCGAGGCGCTTCCCGGAGCGGGGGTTCGCCCTGATGTCGCCGTCGTCGGAGAACCGACGTGGCTCGCCCTCACCGAGACCCTGCGGGGCTACGCCCTGGTCGAGGTGCTCCTCACCGGTAGGGAGGCCCACTCCTCGCAACCCGAACAGGGGGTCAACGCCGTCGCGCACCTCGGTCGGCTCCTGGCCGCGGTCGAGACCCGCGGCGTCGAGGTCTCCGCGGGTGGGGGATCGCTCATGGCCACCGTCGCCCAGGGGGGTGAGTCGCCCTTCGTGCTGGCGCGCTCCGCGCGCGTGGTCATCGAGCGGCGCACGGTTCCCGGCGAGCCGGCCGCCGACGCCCTGCCGGAGGTCGAGTCGCTCCTCGACGGGCTCCGCGCGACTGACCCCACCGTGCAGGCGTCGGCTCGACTCCTCACGGCCCGGGAGGCGTGGCGGATGGACGAGCACGGTCCCGCCGCGACCCTCTCGACGCGACTACGCGCCGCTCTCGGCCCCGACGCACCCGGGCAGGGGTTCCACGCTCCCTACTGGATGGAGGCGCCGCTCTGGCAGGCGGCCGACATCCCCGCTCTCGTGTGTGGTCCGGCCGGCGGAGGCCTGCACGCAGCAGACGAGTGGGTCGACCTCGGGCAGGTCCGGCGGTATGCCGCGGCCCTCACCGAGGCCGTCGAGGAGTGGGCGGCCGAGCATGCCAACTGACCCCCGTGGGCTTCGCGATGACGCCCCACTGCTCGACGCATGGCTGCGTTTCCACGAGGAGGCGCCGACGCCCTTCACGATCCCCGGTCACAAGCAGCGCCTCGACCTCGTCGGTGACGTCGTCGCGGGGGACGTGCCCCTCTTTGCAGGCCTCGACACGATGAAGTTGACGCGCGGGGTCCTGGGGGACGCGCAGGACAGGGCCGCGCGGCTGTTCGGCGCCAACCTCGCACGCTTCTCCGTCGGTGGCTCCACCCACGGCAACCAGGCCCTCGCCCTCGCCGTGGGGCGCCCCGGCGACCGCGTCGTGGTCTCGCGCACCCTCCACCGCTCGATGCTGCTGGGCCTCGCCCTCGCCGGGCTGGAGCCCGTGTGGGTGCGACCCGAGGTCGACCCTCGTCACGGGCTGCCGATCGGCGTGGATCCGGCGTCGGTCGACGCGGCCCTGACCGCGGCCCCCGACGCCGTGGCGGTCTTCGTCGGCGAGCCCTCCTACGTCGGCACCCTGGGAGACGTAGGGGCGCTGGCCGAGGTGTCCCACCGCCACGACGTGCCGCTCGTCGTCGACGCGGCCTGGGGCGCTCACCTGGGCTTCCACCCGGCGCTTCCACCTCATGCCCTCGCCGCCGGCGCCGACGCGCTGGTCACCAGCGTGCACAAGACCCTGCCGGCGATCTCCCAAGGGGCGTTGGTGCTGGCCCGGACCGGCCGCATAGAGCGGTCGCGCTTCGACGCGGCGATCGAGGCCACCGCCACGACGAGCCCTTCGGGCGGCATCCTCGCGAGCGTCGACGCCGCCCGCGCGCTGATGGAGCGCGACGGCGAGGCCCTGCTGGGTCCGGTGATCGACGCGGTCGCCGCCATGCGCGCGCGGCTCGCCCGCATCCGCGGTCTCGTGGTGCTCGACGGCCCCGATGTCGACCCGCTCCGTCTGGTGCTCGTGCTTCCCGGGACGGGAGCGGACGGCAATGCCGTGGAGGCCGACCTGCTCTGCCACCGGATGCCGGTCGAGATGGCTGATCGCGACACCGTGGTGGCGATGGTGACGGTGGCCGACACCCCGGGGCGTCTCGGGGACCTCGCCGTGGCCCTCGCCGAGAGCATCGACCGGCACCGCGGCCCGGCCCGCCCCGTCCGCACGTCGGGGGTGTGGGCGATCGAGCCGGTGCCGGCGCTGTCGCCGCGGCAGGCGTTCTTCGCGGCCCGGGAGCGGGTGCCGGTCGCCCGTGCGGTCGGCCGGGTGAGTGCCGAGCTCGTCGCGCCGTACCCACCCGGGATCCCCGTGCTCGCGCCCGGTGAGGAGATCACGACCGAGACCGTCGAGGTGCTCCGGCAGGCTCGGGCGGCCGGAAGCCGGATCGCCTACGCCGCCGACCCCTCGGTGCGCACGCTGGACGTCGTCATCGAGTGAGGTCGTCGGCGGGACCACCGGCGAGGCGAACAGGTCGAGCCCCGGGGCCCGCGAGAGCCGCTGCGCCGCGAGCACCCCGCGCACGCTGTTGCCCGCGTGGTCCAGAGGCGGGGACCAGGTGCCCACACCCCCCTTGCCGGCGGCGGCGGTGACGATGCCGCCGCCGATGCCGCTCTTCCCCGGCAGTGCGACGCGCACGAGCCACTCGCCCGAGCGCTCGTACATGCCCGCCGTGGTCATCACGGCCAGGGTACGGGCGTCAGCCTCGGAGGAGACGAAGCGCTCGGAGCTCTCCGCGACGCCCCGGGGCCGCGGACGGTGCGAGCCGACGCCGCCGACAGAACCGACCGGCCCCACGGAGGTCGACTACCTCGTCGGGGTGAAGTGCTGGGCGAGCTCGACCAGGAGTCGTGAGCCGAATGCCGTGGGGCCCTTGGGGATCCATCGCGTCGTCGCCTCGGCCTGGCCGGTGCCGGCGATGTCGATGTGCGCCCACGGCAAGCCACCGACGAACTCCTGGAGGAACAGGCCCGCCGTGATCGACCCGGCGTTCGGACCTCCGAGGTTGGTCATGTCGGCGACCATCGAGTCGAGCTGGGCCCGGTAGGACTTGACCAGGGGGAGCTCCCACACCGGCTCGTCCGTGCGCGCTCCGGCAGCCCTGACCTGCTCGACCAGGCCCCGGTCGTTGCCCATCAACCCGGCCACCTCGGTGCCGAAGGTGCGCAGGCAGGCCCCGGTGAGGGTCGCCAGGTCGACGATGCCGTCGACGCCCTCCTCGACCGCGAGGGCCAGGGCGTCGGCCATGACGAGCCGGCCCTCGGCGTCGGTGTTCATCACCTCGACCGTCATGCCGTTGCGCATGGTCAGCACGTCACCGAGCTGCATCGCCGAGCCCGACGGCATGTTGTCGGTGCACATGAGGTAGGCCGTGACGGTCGTGGGGCAGCCCAGCTCCTTCAGTGCGGTCATGGCTGCGAGGATGGCGCCGGCGCCGGACATGTCGTTCTTCATCTGCGAGTGCGACACGTCGCTCGGCTTGAGGTTGATCCCCCCGGAGTCGTACATGATGCCCTTGCCCACGAGGGCGAGGTGGCCGGCCGACTCGCCCTCCGGGACGTACTTCATGACGATCATCCGGGGTGGCTCGATGCTGCCTCGGTTGACCCCGAGCAGGCCGCCGCAGCCCATCTCCTCGAGCTGCTCCTTGCCGAAGGCCTCGACGCTCAGGCCGGACTCGGGCCCCAGGTCGACGGCGAGGTCGGCCATGGCGCTGGCGG
Organism: uncultured Actinomycetota bacterium; assembly: GCA_963730365.1. Classification (GTDB taxonomy): domain Bacteria; phylum Actinomycetota; class Actinomycetes; order Actinomycetales; family Dermatophilaceae; genus Fodinibacter. The sequence continues at coordinate 178,645 of CAVSRM010000011.1, forward strand.
TGAGCAGGCCCGCCGGGCAGGTCGCGAGGTCCCGGCCCAGCATGCCGACCCGGGCGAGGATCGAGCCCCGGCGCACACCCTCCTCCACCGCCTGCCGCTCACCCTCCGGAGCCAGCACGGTCAGGGAGTCGACCCGCACCGCACCGGACTCCTTGCTGCGCAGGCTGAAGCGGTAGCGGGCCAGGAGCACGCCCTCGACGATCGCGGCAGCCGCGTCGGCCACCGTCATCCTCGGCGAGCGTGGCACCCGGGTCGCGAGGTCTCCGTCGAAGGGGACGGCCGCGGCGAAGGCGGCGGCGGCGTCACGCACGGCGGCGGCATCCATCTCCGCGACGTCGCCGAGCCCGACGGCCACCAGGGTCGGTCCGCTCGCGGTGGGGAAGGGGAGCGCCGACCCGATGGAGGGCTTGAAGCCCGCCCGGGCCAGGGCCTCGAGGCTGACGCCGAGAACATCGGGCACGTCGCCGGAGGACGTCACCGGCACGCTGACCGCGTCGGCCCCGGACAACTGGGACTCCTCGTCGACGACGGTGACCGCCACGTGGTGACGGAGTGAGGGTGCGACGTCACGCACGTCGGTGACCGAGCTCATCTGGGCTCCTGGGGTCGGGGGACGGCGCCGCCGGGGTCGCCGTCCGCTCGTCGGTCTGGTGATGACGAGACCGCTGAACAGGCTTGTGCGCCAAGCGCACCGCGGCGATTGCTCCCCGGGTCACGATCCGCCGTCCTGGGTGAGGACCATGCCGTTGGTGTCGTCGCCCACGGTCAGCGTGTCGCCCTCGAGAGCGAGTGACGGCGAGGACGTGAGGAGCTCGGTGAGCCACACGTCCTGGTCCATGAGGGCCGGGTCGCAGGCCATCATGGTCGATGCGGCCTGGGAGTCGAACTCGAGTGTGCCGTCATCGGTACTCACGCCGCCCGCGATGGTGTTGCACCCGGCGCGGGCAGCGAGGCTGTCGGCCTCGAACGAGAGAGTGACCTCGCTGCCCTCGACGAGGTCGTGGCCGTACACCTCGGTCGAGGTGAACGACCGCCCCGCGAGGTCCACCGACTCCTGGCCACAACCGCTGAGCCCGAGCGCGAGGGCCGCCGTGCCGCTCACTGCTCTCGCGAGCAGGGCAGCGCGGGGGTGGTGGGGGGTTGAGCGCATGATGACCTCCGAGGTCCTTGCCAGCCGGTGGGCGATGCGGGAAGAGCGGTAAGCGGGAAGAGTGGGAACGGTTTCTGCAGGGGAGTGCGGGAGGCCGGGACCGTCAGGTGCTGTCGCGCTTGGCCTGCCGACGTGCGCCCGATGCCGTGGTCTGGGCCCGCTTGCGTTCCGTGCGTGGCCCACGGGTGGAACGATCACCGCGCGGCTTCGACACCTGGTCGGAGCCGGACAGGTCGGAGCCCTTCTCGCCCTCCGCGCCCCCGCTGGAGACCCCCCAGCGCACCGACCGCGCCGCCTCGAGGCGCTCGGCCTTGAGCTCTCGTGATGCCTGCTGGGCGAGGACCGCGAGGCGACGGCTGACCCGGGCGAGGGCCTCCTCGAAGGCCTCGGCCCGCGTCTTGGCCTTGGTGTTCGCCGGTCGCGCCTTGCCCCGTGCTCCCTTGGCCGGCACCCGGGCCGAGGCGCTGCGGCGGTACTGCCCGACGTACTTGTTCCGGGCCCGACGGATGCGCTGGTGCAGCTCCAGCACGGCATCCTCGTCGAGCTCGGCGAGGGCGTCCTTCTCGGTCTGGGAGACGAGAAACCGCTCGTTCGGTGTCAGGGCAGCGAGCAGGGTGGCATTCACGCGATTCTCCTGGGCCAGGGCCCCCGTCTTTGGAGGACTGCACAAGCGTCCCAGTCGTGGCTGCCGCTGCACAAGGTCTCGTCCAGGCGTTCATCCCGGGCTTCGACATCGGCTGACGTCTCCGTCGGGCAAGCGCTAGCGTCGGCGTGGTCCGCCTCTGGCCCGGGCGCCCGCCACAGACACGTCCGGAAGGGTGCCATGAGCCCGATCTCGATCACGCTGCTCATCCTCGCCGTCGCCGTGGTGGCCTTCATGTCCGGCCGTCTGCCCATCGGCATCGTCGCCATCGGTGTCTCGATCTCGTTGTGGGCCACGGGGATCCTCGAGCTCGGCGAGGCGCTCGCCGGGTTCGGCGACCCGACGGTGATCTTCATCGCCACCCTCTTCGTGGTGAGCGAGGCCCTCGACTCCACCGGCGTCACCGCCTGGGTCGGCCAGCAGGTGATCCAGCGAGGCGGCGAGGAACGGACTCCGCTGCTGCTCTCGGTCTGCCTGCTCGTGGCGCTCGTCACGGCGCTGATCAGCGTGAACGGCGCTGTGGCGGCCCTCATCCCCGTCGTGGTGGTCGTCGCAACCAAGGTCGGGCTCCCGCCCTCGCAAATGCTCATGCCCCTGGCCTTCTCGGCGCACGCGGGCTCGATGCTCGCCCTCACCGGCACTCCCGTGAACATCATCGTCAGCGACGCCGCCGAGGCGGCGGGGGAGGGCGGCTTCGCCTTCTTCGAGTTCGCCCTCGTGGGCATCCCGCTGCTCGCCGGCACGCTGCTCGTCATCATCGTCTTCGGCCGGCGACTCCTCCCCGTTCGGGCCCCGACGATGCTCCCGCAGGACGTCTCCGAGCACGCCCGCGAGCTGAGCGAGCAGTATGCGCTGCCCGAGAACACCGAGCTGGTGAGCGCCGAGCGTGGCATCACCGAGGTGGTCGTCTCGCCGCGCTCGGAGCTGATCGGGAGCCACCTTTTCCCGGGCATGGTGACCCCCAGCGGTGACCTCGTCGTCATCGGCCTGCAGCGGGGCGGTGAGGACCTCAGGGACCGCGACTCGGTGCTGCGGGCCGGCGACACCCTCCTCGTGAGCGGCACCTGGGACGCCCTCGAGGAGAACACCGCGGGCTCGGAGGTGCTCGCCGTGGTCGATCCCTCGACCGTGCGGCGCGGCGTGCCGCTCGGTGTCGGCGCCAGGCGGGCCATCGTCATCCTTCTCGCCATGGTCGTGCTCCTGGCCACCGGGGTCGTGCCGACGGTGATCGCCGGTCTGCTGGCAGCCTGCGCCATCGTGCTCACCGGGGTGCTCACCCCCACCAAGGCCTACCGGGCGGTCTCGTGGACCACCGTCGTGCTCGTCGGAGGCATGATCCCGTTGTCGACGGCCTTCGTCTCGACCGGCACGGCGGACGCGATCGGCAACGCCCTGCTCGATGTGGTGGGCGACTCCTCACCGCGCCTCGCGCTGCTCGGCATCTGCGTCATCACCATGGTGCTCGGTCAGCTCATCAGCAATACGGCGACCGTTCTCATCATGGTGCCTATCGCCTTGGCTGTGTCCGGGGACCTGGGCACCTCGGTGCTCCCGTTCCTCATGGCGCTCGCCATCTCCGGAGCCGCCTCCTTCCTCACCCCCGTCGCGACCCCGGCGAACACGATGGTGCTCGAGCCGGGGGGCTACCGGTTCGGCGACTACTGGAAGCTCGGTCTCCCGCTCGCGCTGCTCTTCCTCGCCGTCGCGGTGCTCTACGTCCCCGTCGTGTGGCCGCTGTGACAGCGTCGCCGGCCGGGCGCGCCGGGAGGCACGTCGAAGGTGCGGACAAACAGCATCCGCCGGTGGTTTGATTCGGCGAGTGCGTCCAGTCAGGAGGAGGTCGTCGTGAACCCGGTCCTTGCGTTCGTGGTCGTCATGCTGGTCTGGACGGTCAGCGACTACGTCGCGAAGAAGACGCAGTCGCTGCTCTCCTCGCTCTTCGTCGCCTCGATCATCTTCCTGGTCGGCTTCCTCACCGGGATCTTCCCCGAGGACCTGCTCGCCAGTTCCTCGCTCCTGGCCCTCGCCGGCGTCGTGGTCGGCTTCATCATCGTCCACCTCGGCACGATGATCAGCCTCGAGGACTTCAAGAAGCAGTGGAAGACCTTCCTCATCGGCTTCGCGACGGTCGTCGGCATCGGTATCGCCCTGTGGGTCGCGAGCATCATCTTCGGCGGCAGCATCTCCGGGACGGCTGAGGAGGGCTACGCCCAGGCCCTCGACTTCGTGGCCGCGGGCACCGGGGCCCTCAGCGGGGGCACCATCTCGGTACTGCTGATCCAGGAGGCCGCGCTGGGGGTGGGCCTCACAAGCATCGCGATCTTCCCCGTGCTCATCGCGGCCCTGCAGGGCCTGGTCGGCTTCCCCCTCACCTCGATCATCCTGCGGAGAGAGGCGACGCGGCTGAAGGGTGAGTACCGCGCCGGGAACCTCGCCACCGTCGTCGAGGAGGTGCAGGAGGAGAGCACCGAGGAGGGCCGGCTCCCCGCCGCGTTCCGCACGACGGCGGGGACGTTGTTCGTCGTTGGCGTGGTCGTGCTCGTCTCGATGGGTGTCAACGACCTCACCGACGGGATCCTCAACACCTTCGTCGTCGCGCTCATCCTCGGCATCGCCCTGCGCACCTTCGGCATCTTCAAGCCGTCAGTGCTGTCGGGCATCGACGCGTTCGGCCTGATGATGCTGGCGATCATGATCCTCATCTTCGGCCCGCTCGCCACGGTCACGCCCTCCGACGTCAGCGAGCTGGCTGTGCCGCTCCTGCTCGCCTTCGTGTTCGGTGTGGCCGGCATCGCGGCGTTCGCGGGGCTCGTGGGCAAGCTCGTGGGGTACTCGGTCCCGATGTCCATCGCCATCGGGTTGACCTCGCTCTACGGCTTCCCGGGCACGATGATCCTGTCGCAGGAGGCGGCCAGGGGGGCCGGGGAGTCGCCCGAGGAGGTGGCCGCCATCGAGCACGAGATCCTGCCCAAGATGATCGTCGCCGGCTTCTCCACCGTGACGATCACCTCGGTCGTGGTCACCGGCTTCGTCGTGGGGTGGATCGGCGGCTGAGGAGAGATCCGGGGAGTGCCTGCTCCCGCGGACTGGTCAGGGTGGATAGTCTCGGAGACGGACACGACGAGGTGTCCCACCGGCCCCCGGTGACGCCCCGAGCAAGGAGTGCCAGCGCACCATGTCGAAGCCCCAGGCCAGGACCCGCGAGGACCTCCTCGCGAAGATCGCGGCAGTGTGCGCCGACGCCGGTCTGGATGGGGGTGCGTCCGACTTCGTCCATCGCTACTTCCGGCACGTCCCGCTCGACGAGCTGACCACGCGAGACCCCGACACGTATGCCGGTGCCGCCAGCAGCCACCTCGAGCTGGCCCGAAACCGGCCGCCCGGAGTGTCGAACGTGCGGGTCTACAACCCCAGCACCGAGGTCGACGGCTGGACCAATCCCCGGACGATCATCCAGGTCGTCACCGACGACATGCCCTTCCTCGTCGACTCGGTCACCGGCTGCCTGGTCAGTGCCGGCATCGACATCCACCTCATCGTCCATCCGCAGCTCGTCGTGAGCCGCGACGCCATGGGCGTCCTCCAGCGGGTCGAGTCCCGCGAGGTCACGGGTCGAACCCGGGGCGGCAGCCTCGACAACCTCGCCGAGTCGTGGATGACCCTGTCCATCGACCGGGAGAGCGACGAAGAGCGCCGCGCCGCCCTGGAGGCGCAGGTCAGGAACGTGCTGGAGGACGTGCGGCAGTCCGTCGAGGACTGGCCCAAGATGCGGAGCAAGTGCCTCGTCCTCGCGGCCGAGCTCGAGGGCTCACCCCCCGTGGGGATCGACGAGGCGGAGGTCGCCTCCTCGACCCGGTTCCTGCGGTGGATGGCCGACAACCACTTCACCTTCCTCGGGTACCGCGACTACGTCCTCCGCGAGCTCGACGGCGGCGAGGTCATCGCACCCGTGGGCGGGTCGGGCCTGGGACTGCTCCGCTCGGACCCGCCGGCCGGTGCCGACCCGGACCGCCTCACCCGCGCGGCCTCCGAGAAGGCGCACGAGGCGAACATCCTGGTGCTCACCAAGGCCAACTCGAAGTCCACCGTCCACCGGGTCACCCACCTGGACTATGTCGGGGTCAAGGCCTACGACGAGGAGGGAGTCGTCGTCGGGGAGCGTCGCTTCCTCGGCCTCTACGCCTCGACCGCCTACACCGAGTCCGTCCTCAACGTGCCGCTGGTCGCAGAGAAGGTGCACGCCGTCCTGGAACGCGCGGGGGTCGCGTCCGACAGCCACACCGGCAAGGACCTCCTCGAGGTGCTCGAGAGCTACCCGCGTGACGAGCTGTTCCAGGCGTCTCTCGACCAGCTCTACGACACGGCGATGGCGGTGACCCAACTCCAGGAACGACGCCGCACGAAGCTGTTCATCCGCGAGGACGACTTCGGGCGGTTCGCGTCCTGCCTCGTCTTCATCCCGCGTGACCGCTACAACACCTCGGTCCGGCTGAGGATGGCCGAGATCCTCAAGGACACCTTCGGCGGCGAGGACGTCGAGTTCTCGGCGAGGGTGAGCGAGTCGGCCCTTGCCAGAGTGCAGTTCGTCGTGAGGGTCGCCCGCCACAAGCGGATCCGGAGCCTGGACCGCACCGAGGTCGATGCTCTCGAGCAGCGCCTCGTGGAAGTGAGCCGCACCTGGTCGGACCGGCTGGGCGACGTGCTGCGCAGTGCCTACGGCGAGGAGGCCGGCGACGGCCTGCTCGACCGGTTCGGCCGGGCGTTCCCGACGGCATACGAGGAGACGTTCACGGTCAACCAGGGGCTCGCCGACCTGCACCACCTCGACCGGCTCGGCGACGAGCGCGGCACCAGCGTTGCCCTGTACCGTCCCGCCGGCGCGCCCGACGACATCCGTCGGTTCAAGCTCTTCCGCGTCGACCCGCTCTCGCTCACCGACATCCTGCCGATCTTCAGCGACATGGGCGTCGAGGTGGTCGACGAGCGGCCGTTCGAGGTCAAGCGCTCCGACGGCCTGCCCCTGCACGTCTACGACTTCGGGCTGCGAGTCCCCGACGGCTCCATCTGGGATGCCGTCAGCCACGACGAGCTCCGCGACCTGTTCGAGGGTGCCGTCTCGGCGGTGTGGGACGGGAGAGCGGAGTCCGACGGTTTCAACAAGCTCGTGCTCGCGGCCCACCTGGCCTGGCGCCGCGTCGTGGTCCTGCGGACGGTGGCCAAGTACCTCCGCCAGACCCGGGCCACCTACTCGCAGACCTATCTCGAGGATGCCCTCGTGACGCACCCGGAGATCGCCCGCGACCTCGTCGAGCTGTGGGAGACGCGCTTCGACCCCGAGCGCTTCGCCGGCGAGGCGGGCGAGGAGCGCGACGAGGCGGAGGAGGCGGTCGCCGAGCGCATCATCGACGCGCTCGACGAGGTCTCCTCACTCGACCACGACCGCATCGTGCGGGCCTTCGTCGGCGTGATCCGCGCGGGGCTGCGCACCAACTTCTACCAGTCGGGTGACGGCGACGCCGAGCACAAGACATATGTCTCGCTCAAGCTCAACCCGAAGGCCGTCCCCGACCTGCCTGCCCCCCGCCCGCAGTTCGAGATCTGGGTCTACAGCCCCCGGGTCGAAGGGGTGCACCTGCGGTTCGGCCCCGTCGCCCGCGGCGGGCTCCGCTGGTCGGACCGTCGTGAGGACTTCCGCACGGAGGTGCTCGGCCTGGTCAAGGCCCAGATGGTCAAGAACGCCGTCATCGTGCCCACGGGGTCCAAGGGTGGGTTCTATGCCAAGCAGCTGCCCGACCCCGCGGTCGACCGCGATGCGTGGCTGGAGGAGGGCAAGACGGCATACCGGATGTTCATCTCCGCCCTGCTCGACATCACCGACAACCGGGTGACCGGAGAGATCCACCCACCGGAGCGGGTGGTGCGCCACGACCGAGACGACCCGTACCTCGTCGTCGCGGCCGACAAGGGGACGGCATCGTTCTCCGACATCGCCAACGGCGTCGCACAGTCCTACAGCTTCTGGCTCGACGACGCGTTCGCCTCGGGTGGGTCGGCCGGATACGACCACAAGGCGATGGGCATCACCGCGCGTGGCGCGTGGGAGTCCGTCAAGCGGCACTTCCGCGAGATGGGGGTCGACACCCAGACCGAGGACTTCACCGTGGTGGGTGTCGGGGACATGAGCGGAGACGTGTTCGGCAATGGCATGCTCCTCTCCGAACACATCCGACTGGTTGCTGCCTTCGACCACCGGCACGTGTTCATCGACCCGGATCCGGTTGCGGCAGAGTCGTTCGCCGAGCGCAAGCGCCTGTTCGAGATGCCTCGTTCCTCGTGGGCTGACTACGACACCAGCCTGATCTCGAAGGGAGGAGGGGTCTTTCCGCGCAGCCTGAAGTCGATCGACATCACCCCGCAGATGGCCGCTGCCCTCGGCATCCCCGAGGGGACCAAGCGGATGACCCCGTCGGAGCTGATCCACGCCATCCTGCTCTCGCCCGCTGACCTGTTGTGGAACGGCGGCATCGGCACCTACGTCAAGGCGAGCACGGAGGACCACCTCTCCATCGGCGACCGCGCCAACGACTCCATCCGCGTCGACGGCAAGGAGCTGCGCGTGAAGGTCGTGGGGGAGGGAGGCAACCTCGGTCTCTCCCAGGCCGGCCGGATTGAGGCGGCGTTCAGCGGCGTGCGCGTCAACACCGACGCCATCGACAACTCCGCAGGTGTCGACACCTCCGACCACGAGGTCAACATCAAGATCCTGCTCGGCGAGGTGGTGCGCAGTGGCGACCTCGACACCGAGCAGCGCAACGAGCTCCTTGCGTCGATGACCGACGACGTCGCCGACCACGTGCTGCGCGACAACTACGAGCAGAACGTCCTGCTCGGAAACGCGCGCGCCCAGGAGCACTCGATGGCCAGCGTGCACGAGCGGCTCATGCACTGGCTGGAGGACCGCGGCGACCTCGACCGTGGCCTGGAGTTCCTGCCCAGTGACGCCGAGCTCGAGAAGCGCGCTCACGAGGGCCTGGGCCTGAAGAGCCCCGAGTTCTCGGTGCTCGTCGCCTACGCGAAGCTGGCCCTGAAGGAGGACATCCTCGCCAGCGACATCCCCGACGACCCCTACTTCGAGGCCACCCTCGGGGAGTACTTCCCGCCGCCCATCCGGGAGCAGTATGCCGACGAGCTCGCCGAGCATCCGCTCCGCCGGGAGATCGTCACGAACTCGATCGTCAACTCGATGGTCAACCGCGGTGGCATCACCTTCGCGTTCCGTGCTCAGGAGGAGTCGGGCGCCAAGGCGGAGCAGGTCACGCGGGCTTTCGTCGTCTGCCGCGAGGTCTTCAACCTGGCCGAGTACGTGCGCGAGGTCGAGCAGCTCGACAACGTCGTGCCGACCTCTGCCCAGACCGCGCTGTACCTGGAGTTCCGCCGGCTCCTCGACCGGTCCATCCGCTGGTTCCTCACCTCGCGGCCGGCCACCCTCGACATCGGTGCCGAGGTCGACCGGTTCGCAGGCGTCGTGCGCGAGCTGGCGCCGCGGGTGCCGGAGCTCCTCCGCGGCGACGAGGAGGAGCGCCTGGCCCAGCGCGCCGAGGAGCTCGTCAACGTCGGGGTCCCCGAGGAGTTCGCGCTACGGGCGGCTGGGTTGCTCGACCAGTACTCGCTGCTCGACATCATCGACATCGCGAGCGACACCGGCCGTGAGCCGACCGACGTGGCGCCGCTCTACTACCACGTGTCCGAGCGCTTCGGCATCGACGCCATGCTCACGAAGGTCACCCGGCTCCCGCGGGACGACCGGTGGGACGCTTTGGCGCGCGGAGCCCTGCGCGACGACCTGTATGCCGTGCTCGAGTCGCTCACCCGGTCGGTGATCGAGGCGTCCGGCGACGTCGGTGACGACCCGGACGCGATGTGGCGCGCCTGGGAGGAGGCGAACGCCGAGTCGATGGAGCGGTCGAAGACGGCACTCTCCGCGATCCGGCGCCTCGAGCACCCCAACATCGCGGCGCTGTCGGTGGCGCTGCGCACGCTGCGCTCGGTGATCCGCGTCGGCGCCTCCTCCTGACCGGTGGCCGCGGTGCTCTCCCCTCCGCGAGCGAGGGGGAGCCCGGGGTCCGGTGGCCGGCGGCGTCCCGGTCCCGGGTGGGTGCGCCGGGCCCCCGGGGTGCCGTGACCTAGGCTGCGGCGCGTGAGCACGTTGGCCGAGATGCTGCGCAAGACCACCGACCTCAAGCCTGCCGAGTCGGAGTGGCTCCACCTGCTCATCGGCGACTGGCAGCTCATCGCCGACCTGTCCTTCGCCGACCTCGTGCTGTGGGTGCGTGGGGGCCCGGACGGCTGGCGCGCCGTGGGGCACGTGCGTCCCAACACCGGGCCGATGGTCTTCTACGACGACATCGTGGGCAGAACGTCGAGCCGCGCCCGTGCGGCGATCCTCGACGAGGCCGCCCGCAGCCAGTCGATGGTCGCCAAGCCGGTGACCACCCTTCGCGAGGACATGTCGATCCGTGAGGATGCCGTGGCGGTCGTCCGTGACGGCCGCGCCATCGCCGTCATCACCCGGCACACCAACCTCACGGGTGGCCGCACACCGAGCCGTCTGGAGCTGACCTACCGGGACCTGGCCGATGCCCTGATGCGGATGGTGGCGGCCGAGGACTTCCCCTCGGTCTCCGCCCCGACGGGCATGCGCCGCGGAGCCCCGCGGGTCGGCGACGGGGTCATGCACCTCGATGCCGAGGGTGTGGTGCGCTATGCGAGCCCCAATGCGGTGTCCGCGGTGCACCGGATGGGCCACCTCGGTGACGTGGTGGGGGAGGTCCTGGCCCAGATCGTCGCCGACGTCGCGGCTCGGGGCGGACACTCCATCGACGAGTCGCTCGCGGTCGTGGCGATGGGCCGCGCCGCCTGGCGCTCCGAGGTCGAGACCGAGACGGCGGTGGTGACGTTGCGCGCCATCCCGCTGCTCGTCGACCGCACCCGCACCGGCGCGATGCTGCTGCTCCGGGATGTGTCCGAGCTTCGGCGGCGCGAGCAGGAGCTGCTCACCAAGGACGCGACGATCCGAGAGATCCACCACCGGGTGAAGAACAACCTCCAGACGGTGGCTGCGCTGCTCCGCCTCCAGGCACGCCGGGTGCCCGATGAGGGCGCCCGGGCCGCTCTCGACGAGGCCGTGCGCCGGGTGGGGACCATCGCCCTGGTCCACGACACGTTGAGCCACGGCTTCGACGAGATGGTGGACTTCGACGAGATCGCGCTCCGCGGCCTGCGCGCGGTCGTCGAGGTCGCCACCCAGGAGAACCGGGTGGAGTCGAATCTCAAGGGAAACTTCGGGCGGGTGCGGGCGGAGGACGCCACGGCGCTCGCCATGGTCATCTCCGAACTCGTCCAGAACGCCGTGGAGCACGGTCTCGCACACCGCGACGGGACGATCGAGGTCGCCGTGCGACGCGACCCGGGCGAGGACGGAGAGGAGCTGCTGACCGTGACGGTCACCGACGACGGAGTGGGGCTACCCGCGGGCTTCCGGCCCGGCCTTGCGGGTCTGGGCACCCGGATCGTCACGTCCTTCGTGCAGGACCTGCGGGGGCGGATCCGCTGGGACAAGCAGTCGCCCAGCGGGACGAAGGTGGAGTTCGTGGCGAAGCTTCGTTCGGTCCACCGCTGAGCGTGCGGACCGGTCGTGGTCAGCCCGCGCGGCGGGCCCGTGCGTTGCGCCGCTTGAGCGCGCGGCGCTCGTCCTCGGACATCCCGCCCCACACACCGGCATCCTGACCCGACTCGATCGCCCACTTCAGGCAGGTGTCGGTGACCTCGCACCGACGGCACACAGCCTTGGCCTCCTCGATCTGAGCGATCGCCGGGCCGGTGTTCCCGATGGGGAAGAACAGCTCGGGGTCCTCGTCGAGGCAGGCAGCGCGGTCGCGCCAGTCCATGGATGAAGCTCCTTGTCAGGGGGTAGCGGGTGGTCGAGCACCTGCAGGGTGGCGTGCAGGAGAGCAGCGGTGCATCCTTGCAGCCACATACGGACGTGTTACGCACAGACGTCCGTGGCGTTACTCTACCGTGACCTACCCAATCGGGCTAGCCATAGCCGCGGGTGAGTCGCGCCACGGTGCCGTGGATCCGTCATTGGGCACAACTTCGACATTCCGTCAACGGAGGGGGCCGACTCCATGTTCCCGCCGTGCTCGGGCCGGGCGGCAGACCGGTGACCTAGGCTTCCGGGCGTGCCTGTCCCGTCCTCACGCGGCGCCCGCCGCATCGCCGCCGCCCTCACGGCGGTGCAGTCCCTCGCGCTCGCCGGCTTCGCAGCGTTCTACCTCTATGAGCTGGTCATCGGCGAGGGCAGTGACACCGGTCGCGTCGTCATGTCGGCCCTGTTGATCCTGGGCGCGGCCATCGCCCTCGCCGTGCTCGCCCGGGGCTGGCTCGGTGCCGGAGAGTGGCCGCGCACCCCGACGGTCGTGTGGAACCTGCTCCTGCTCCCTGTCGGTTGGACCCTGGTCCAGTCCGGACTGCTCGCCGTGGGCTGGGCCGTGCTGGTCGTTGCCGTCGTGGCGACCCTCGTCGCCTTCTCCTCCCGACCCGACCACCCCCCGACCGAGGGCGACACCGCCGGCTGATGCCCCATCGGCGAGCACCTGCACCTCGGTGACGGATCCGTGCGCGATGAACAGGCCTCGACCCGGAACTGCCGGGATGCCGTGGAGGCTTGCTGCCCCCAGGGCGTCCCCGTCGCCGGGCTGGGGGCGGAGCAGCAGGCCGGCGCGCTCGCGACACACCTCGACGTCCACCCCCCGGAACCGTGTGGCCACCGCGCGTGGGGTCGTGGCGACGACGACGAGGCCGTCGTCACGGTCGGCGAGCTCCGCGACCTCCCGCACCACCGACTCCCCGGCTGACCCGTCCAACAGGTCGGCATCGTCGACGAGGAGGACGAGGTCGGGGCAGCGCCGCCGCAGGTCGACCAGCGGACCGGGAGCCGAGTGCTCCGCCACCACGCACCCCGGCACGCCCTGCCACTCGGCGGGGCTGGACGACAGGACCGCCACGGTGCGGCTGCTGGCGAGCGCGGACCCAGCCAGAGCCTGGAGGGCCGTCGTGCGGCCCGAGCCACGAGGCCCCACCAGGGCCAGCCGCCGTCCGATGATGTCCGGGACGATCGAGAATGGCTGGGGCTCGTCGCCGGCGACGCCCAGCAGCAGCCCACGTCGATCGGTGGGCCGCAGGCAAGGCAGGGCGAGCACGGCCGAGCGCCGCACGTGGGTGGGAAGTGGGCGAAGCCGCAGCGGGGGCCGGGCGGTCGGAGCAGTGGCCGATGCAGCGGCCACGGAGGCCACGTCGCCCGGACCAGGTCGCGCGAACTGCAGGTGCAGACGGTCGGCGACGCGCACGGCCCGGCCGGGTGGTGGGTCCGCGATCAGGTCGCGGGCGGGCACGCCGGCGAGGGCAGCGGTCAGCGCGTCGATCGCGCCGAGGAGGAACAGGTCGGCGCCCAGCCCGGCCCATCGCGGCTGCAGCAGCGAGCGCCCACCGGTGACCACGCCCCTCACCCCGACGGAGGCTCCGTCGCGCAGCAGCCGGACCAGGTCGTCGGCCAACTGGTCGTGGTCTGCGTCGGGTTGCGACTCGACGAGCTGGTCCCACCCGTCGACCACCATGAGGATGGCGGGCTGTGGCGGCTGGGTCTGGTGGTCCCGGGCGGCGCCCAGGCGGTGGTCCACCTCGGCGCGGAGTCGCCGCACGAGGTGGCGGATCGTCGTGTGGTCCCCGACCCTCAGTCGGGTGCCGAGGTGGTGCAGCCCGTCGAGGTCCCGCAGCGCTCCGCCGGTGCCGATGACGTGCAGGTGGAGATCCGTCGCCGGCTCGGCCGTTGCCGACGCCAGGGCCACCCCGAGCGCAGCGGTCGTCCTCCCCGACCCGGGCGGCCCGGAGAGCAGCCACGTGCCTTGCGGTGGTCCGAGCGCGGAGATGAGCTGGCGGTCGGGCTGGTCGAGCAGCGCCACCCCCTGCCTGCACCCACCAGGTTCCCGGACGTTCGAGAAGCCGACCACGGTGGGAAGCGGAGCGAGCCACGGGGCCCTCGGCGGGTGTCCGCCGCGACCCGAGTGGGCCGCCACGATGGCGTCGACGATCGAGCCAGCAGGGTCGAGCACGTCCGGTGCCGCGTGGACGTCCACGGCGTCGAGCGAGAAGGCGTGGTCGAGACTGCCTGGACCCACCGACCTGTGGGATCCGGTCGTCCGTCTGCTGCTCCGCCTCCGGTCGGTGGGGTCACTCGGGCGCACCTGCAGCCATGGCCCGGTCGCCGCGGCCGAGTGCGACAGGGCTGCGGCCTGGAAGGTCGCCACGTGGCCGTCGCCTCCTCGCGCCATGGCTCGGCCCGGGACGTCGGAGGGGAGCTCGGCGGCCCCGACGTCGTCGAGCACGTCCATCGAGTCGGCGCGGTCACGCATCCGGAACGCGATCCGGAGGTTGACGTTGGCCTGCACCTCCGCGGTCACCGCGCCGGCGGGTCGCTGCGTGGCCAGCACGAGGTGCACCCCCAGCGACCGGCCGAGCGCTGCGAGGCGGACGAGCCCCGACACGAAGTGGGGCAGCTCGTCGACCAGGGCCCGGAGCTCGTCGATGACGACGACCAGCCGGGGAACGGGCTCGCTGTCGGCCGCTCGACGGAGCTGGAACTCCGCGAGGTCCCGCGCACCCGCATCCGCGAAGAGCCTCTCGCGCCGCCGCAGCTCCGCGCCGAGCGACCTCAGCGCGCGGTCGACCAGCTGCTCGTCGAGGTCGGTGACGACCCCGACGACGTGAGGGAGCCTCGCGCAGGAGCCGAAGGCGGAGCCACCCTTGAAGTCGACGAGGACGAAGGTGAGGTCCTCCGGCGGACAGCGCACGGACAGCGACGTGACGAGGGTGCGCAGGAACTCGGACTTGCCCGATCCCGTGGTGCCCCCGACCAGCACGTGGGGGCCGTCGCGGACGAGGTCGATGGCCAGGACTCCGCCGGGCGACAGGCCCACCGGGGCCACGGGCGGCCGGGGTGTGGCACGGTCCGACCGCTGCACCGGGCCCCACGATGCGGCCACCGTCTCGGCCGTGACCTCGGGCACCGCCAGCACCTCCGCCAGGCTCACGGACCTCGGGAGCGCCCTGGTGGAGCCCGGCTCGGCCGCGGGCCGAAGTGGTGCCAGGGCGCGTGCCAGGCGATCCACCCACCACGCGCCGACCAGGTCCGCGGAGAGGGACACCTCGCCGCCGTCGGACTCCAACCGCCACCGTCCCGGACGCTGGGTGAGGACGGCGCCACACCCTCCGGCCAAGGCCGCACCGGTGGTCGCGGCGACGATGACCAGCGCACCGGCAACCGGTCGCCAAGCCCACGGTGCGCCCTCGAGGGAGCCGGGGTCCGGGGCAACGACCACAAAGGTCACCGGCGCCGCGGCGTGGTCCGTGCCGGCGGCGTCAACGGCATCCGAGGTGTCCCACCAGTGCGGGAGGAGCCGCACCCAGTTCCATGAGGGGTCCGACGTCGCGACGCCGATCCGAAGAAGGGACGGGGGCACGTCCACCGCGAGCTGTCCGATGAGCCAGCTGATGACGCGGTCGGTGGTGCCACGGTCGCCGACGACGCCCAGGCGCCGCGCCCTCAGGAGGTCAACCGTGACCGGCACGAGGCGAGCCGTCGGACGGGTGCTGGTCGGCCCCTCGACCCAGGTGACCTCGGCCGGCAGGTCACCCAGCCCCAGCCGCAGTCGCTGCGGGCCCGGGTGCTGCCACAGGCCCGGGTGCCGGTGCTCAGCGGTCTGGAGGACGCGGTGGGGGTCGGGCCTGCTGTCCCGACGTCGCGCGCACTCGAGGGTGAGGTGGGCGTCGAGGCGAGTGCGGGCCTCAGCCGTCGCCACGCGGTGCGCCGCCCGGGCCTCGCGGTGCTCGCGTCCGGCGCCCAACCGGTCAGCCAGCGCACTGCCGAGCATGACGGTAGGCCCGAGCAGCGCGAACGCCAGCATCTGGGGACCGAGGAGGACGGCCAGCAGCCCGGCCACCGGGATCGGGACCAGGGCCCCCACCCACGGGACCCGGGTGCGTCTGCGGTCACCGGGATCGACCGGCGCGGTGACGACCGGGGAGGGGTCCACCGGCCGGGGCAGGTGGCTGGGCCGGACGGTCAGCCGACCGTCCCCGGTGTTGGTCACGGGCAACCCCGCGCCCGGGCGACGGCGAAGGGCAAGGGTCGAGGCGCCGACGACGATCGTGGACGAGGTGTCGACACTGGTCGGCCCCTCGGTGCGCCGGCCGTCGACCACGACACCGTTGGTCGATGCTCCGTCGTCCACGGTGACGCCGGACGGGGTCACCGCGAAGGTCAGGTGGACGCGGCTCATGGCGTCGTCCGCGACCCGCAGACCCACGCCGGGCGACCTCCCGACGGCCAGGCCCGGCGGCGCGAGCAGGGCGGAGCGGCCGGAGTCCGGACCGCCGACGACCGCGACGTCGAGAGCGCCGGCACGAGGCGACGGCGGGCCGCCCCCGGCATCCGGTGGGGATGGGACGCCGGGGCCACCGCCGCTGGTCGACTCCCGCCCCCCGAGCACGGCGACGGAGGCTCCGTGCACCAGTGGCGGAACCCCGACGCGTGCGTCGGCCGGAACCGGTTGGCCGCGCGACCACAACGACGGAACGGGTTCGGCGAGGTGCTCGGCGAGGGCGTCGCAGAGGTGCGTCGCCGACCGTGTGCCGCTCCACGACACGACGAGGTCCACTGCTCGCGAACGGCGTCGCGGCAGGTGAACGGTCAGGACCATCTCCACGTCGCCACGGTATTGGCCACCGCCGACCTCGCGATGATGTTGTCCACAGCCCACGCACCCGGTCGTCGAACCACGCGGGTGCCGTTGTGTGGGGGTCCGTCCGGTGGACGCCGGACGTCAAGGCGCCCAGGTCGCGGCATGCCCAATGTCACAGTCCCACATCGGTCCACCGGGTCTACCGTGGAGACAGAGGTGTATGTCAATCCCCACCGCCCGGGAGGCGTGATGGTGGAGACCCGGTTGATCGACGTCGATGGTCTGCAGTCGCTCATCGACGGCCTCCTCACCATGGGGTACACGGTGATCGGACCGACGCTGAGGTCCGGAGCGATCGTCAACGCACCGATCCGCGGACTGGACGACCTGCCACGGGGGTGGGGGGACGAGCAGGCTCCCGGCAGCTATCGGCTTCGCCGCCGTGACGACGGTGCCCTGTTCGGCTTCGCTGCCCCTGCCCAGTCGGCCAAGCCCGTCTTCTTCCCCACCGAGCAGGTGTTGTGGCGGGGTCGGCGCACCCCGGACCGCCGCGGCCTGGAGGTCGACCCGGAGGTGGGGGCCGATGCCGACGCGGCGGGGGACGGCCCGCCCTACGCGCTCCTCGGCGTGCGGTCCTGCGACCTCAGCGCCGTGGGCATCCACGACACCGTCCTGTCGGGGCGCGGCTTCGGTGACGCGCACTACGCCCGCCGCCGGTCGGAGGCGTTCATCGTCGCGGTCGCGTGCTCCGAACCGGGTGGCAGCTGCTTCTGCGCCTCGATGGGAACGGGGCCGAGGCCCGAGTCGGGCCGCGGCGCCCCGTTCGACCTGTCGCTGACCGAGGTGCTCGACGGCGGGCACCGTTTCGTCGTCGAGGTCGGCACCGAGCGCGGAGCAGAGGTCCTCGACGCCGCGGGCGCCGGGCCCGCCGCCCGGCGGGACGTCGACGCGGCGGATGCAGTGACCGACCGGGCCGCCGGGCGGATGGGTCGTCGCCTCGACACCCGTGGGCTCAAGGAGCTGCTCTACGCGAGCGCCGACAGCCCGCAGTGGTCCGAGGTGGCGTCGCGGTGCCTGTCGTGCACGAACTGCACGATGGTGTGCCCCACCTGCTTCTGCACCACCGTCGAGGACGTCACCGACCTCTCGGGCGAGGAGGTGGAGCGGCACCGGGTCTGGGACTCGTGCTTCACCTCGGCGTTCTCCTACATCCACGGCGGCACCGTTCGCGAGTCGTCATCGTCGCGGTACCGGCAGTGGATGACGCACAAGCTGGCGGCCTGGCAGGACCAGTTCGGCTCCTCGGGCTGCGTGGGCTGCGGCCGCTGCATCACGTGGTGCCCGGCCGCGATCGACATCACCGCGGAGGCCGCCTCGCTGCGCGGGCTTCCCGGGTCGAACCTGCCCGAGGACACCCCGTCCCCGGTCGTTCCCGGAGGCGTGTGAAGGAGCAGTCGTGCAGACCATCGCGGAGTACCTCCCCCAGCACCCGTTCTTCCAGGGGCTCGATGAGTCGGTGGCCGCCCTCCTCGCGGGGTGCGCGCGCAACGTGCACTTCCGCCCGGGCCAGCACCTCTTCCACGAGGGTCAGCCCGCAGACACGTTCTACGTCGTGCGGCGCGGCCGGGTCGCCCTCGAGGTGCACACTCCCGCGGGGCCGGCCGTGGTCGTGGACACCGCCCACGAGGACGACGTCGTGGGGTGGTCCTGGATCGTGCCGCCCTACCGCTGGACCTTCGACGCCCATGCGACCGAGGAGACCAGCGCGATCGCGTTCGACGGTGCCTGCCTGCGCGAGAAGGCCGCCGCTGACCCGGCCGTCGGCTACGCGCTGATGCAGCGGGTCGTGAAGGTGATGTCCGCCCGGGTGCAGTCGGCGCGGATCCGACTCCTCGACCTCTACGGGGCCCGGACATGACCACGTCGACCGGCCGCGTCACCGGCACGCCCCCGCTGGAGGACCCCTTCCTGCCGCGCCGGTTCGTCGTCGGGCGCCGGCGCCAGGACACCCGCGACACGTACACCCTGGTGCTCGACCCGGTCGACGGTGTTCCGCTGACCTTCGCACCCGGCCAGTTCACGATGATGCTCGCCTTCGGCGTGGGGGAGGCCCCCATCTCCATCAGCGGTGACCCGGCCCATCCGGAACGGCTCGAGCACACGGTCCGCGACGTCGGCGCCGTGACGGGCTCGCTGGTGCGGGCCGCGCCGGGCACCGAGCTCGGCATCCGGGGTCCGTTCGGCACCGGCTGGGAGGTGGCCTCGGGCCGCGGCGGCGACGTCGTGTTCGTCGCCGGTGGCATCGGGCTCGCACCCCTGCGCCCGGCCGTCCTCGAGGTGTGCGCCTCACGGTCCGACTACGGACGGGTGCTGCTCCTCTACGGCGCGCGGACTCCGGAGGACGTCCTCTTCGGCGACGACCTCCAGCGGTGGGGCCGCGACCACGAGATCGACGTCCAGGTGACGGTCGACAACGGCCAGCACGCCTGGCGGGGCCGGGTCGGCCTGGTCACCCAGCTCATCGCCCGGGGTGGGTTCGATGCGACGAACACCCTGGCTCTCGTCTGCGGGCCCGAGGTGATGATGCGGTATGCCGGGGCGGCGCTGGCCGAGCGCGGCGTGCCCCCCACCCGGCTGCGGCTGTCGATGGAGCGCAACATGATGTGCGGTGTCGGCCTGTGCGGCCACTGCCAGCTGCGCGAGCTGTTCATCTGCGTCGACGGCCCGGTGCTCACCTACGACGTGCTCGAACCCCTCATGGCCAGAGCGGAGCTGTAGCGATGTCCTTCACCGAGAGCCACGACCTGCTTCCCGCCGGCACCACGCGGAGGCGACCGACGCTGGCCGTGTGGAAGTTCGCCTCCTGTGACGGCTGCCAGCTGACCCTCCTCAACTGTGAGGACGAGCTGATGGCCGTGGCGGGGCTCGTGGAGATCGCCTACTTCCCCGAGGCGACCCGCGCCGTGGTCGAGGGGCCCTACGACGTCTCCCTCGTCGAGGGCTCGATCACGACCCCGGGCGACCTCGAGCGCATCCAGCAGGTCCGCGAGGTGTCCCACCGGCTCGTCACGATCGGTGCGTGCGCCACCTCCGGCGGCATCCAGGCGCTGCGCAACTTCGGTGACGTCGCCGAGTTCCGCTCCATCGTCTACGCGCACCCCGAGTACCTCTCGACGCTGTCCCGGGCGACTCCGATCTCCGCCCACGTCGCGGTGGACTTCGAGCTGCGGGGATGCCCGGTGGACAAGCACCAGCTGCTCGAGGTGCTCGCCGCATCCATCCAGGGCCGACGACCCCACATCTCCTCGCACAGCGTGTGCGTGGAGTGCAAGCGACGCGGCACCGTCTGCGTCACGGTCGCTCAGGGCACGCCGTGCCTCGGGCCGGTGACCCAGGCGGGCTGCGGCGCGCTGTGCCCGACCTTCGAGCGGGGCTGCTACGGCTGCTTCGGGCCCCAGGACACCCCGAACACCTCGGGCATCGCCGCCCGGCTCACCGAGCTGGGCATGGGCGAGGACGAGGTGATGCGGGTCTTCCGGACCTTCAACGCCGCGGCGGAGCCGTTCCGGCGGGAGAGCGAGCGGCACGAGCCGGCGAAGCGGGCGGGAACCACCGAGGAGGCGGGCCGATGACGCACAAGCTCACCGACGGAGGTCAGGTCATGCACGTGGGCACCCTGGCCCGCGTCGAGGGGGAGGGGGCGATGCACATCGAGTACCGCGACGGCGTCGTCTCACAGGTGCAGCTGCGCATCTACGAGCCCCCGAGGTTCTACGAGGCGTTCCTGCGGGGCCGGGCGCACACGGAGCCACCGGACATCACCGCGAGGATCTGCGGAATCTGTCCGGTGGCCTACCAGACGAGCGCCTGCTGGGCGGTCGAGGACGCCTGCGGTGTCGAGGTGACCGAGCAGATCCGGGCGATGCGCAGGCTGTTGTACTGCGGCGAGTGGGTCGAGAGCCACGCCCTGCACATCTTCCTGCTCCACGCCCCCGACTTCCTCGGCTACGACGGCGCCATCGAGATGGCGGCCGACCATCCCCAGGTCGTCGAACGAGGGCTGCGCATCAAGAAGGCCGGCAACGACCTCATGGAGGTCGTCGGCGGCCGCTCGATCCACCCCGTCAACGTCCGGGTCGGCGGCTTCTACCGGATGCCGACCCGTGAGGAGCTCCGGGCGGTGCGCGGCCGCCTCGAGCGCGCGCTCGAGGATGCGCTGGCGACGGTGCACCTCGTCGCCGGGTTCGACTTTCCCGACATGGAGCAGCCCTACGAGTACCTGTCGCTGCGGCCGGAGAGCGGGTACCCCATCGAGGCCGGCAGCGTCGTCACGTCGTCGGGCGGGGCCTTCCCCGTGCGTGACGTCGGCGAGCACATCCGCGAGTTCCACGTCGAGCACTCCAACGCCCTGCACGCCCGCCTCGACGGGTCGCTGGAGCCCTACTCCGTCGGGCCGCTCGCCCGGTACTCCCTGAACTCGGACCGGCTCTCCTCACTGTCGAAGGAGGCGGCTGCGGATGCCGGGCTCGGCCCGACCTGCCGGAACCCGTTCCGGTCGATCGTCGTCCGGGGTGTCGAGCTCGTCGAGGCCCTCGTCGAGGCGTTGCGGATCATCGACGGCTGGACCGACGGTTCCGTGCCGAGTGTCCCCGTGCCGCCGCGGGCCGGGGAGGGCTTCGGCGCCAGCGAGGCCCCGCGCGGCACCCTCTTCCACCGCTACGTCCTCGACGAGGGTGGGATCATCCGGGACGCGCAGATCATCCCGCCCACGTCGCAGAACCAGCGCAGTGTCGAAGCCGACCTGCGCACGATGGTCCAGGCCTGGTCGGGGCTCGACGACCACGCCCTCCAGCACCGCTGCGAGCAGGCCATCCGCAACTACGACCCGTGCATCTCCTGCGCGACCCACTTCCTCGACCTCACCGTGGACCGACGATGAGCCCGGGCAGGGTCCTCGTGGTCGGGCTCGGGAGCCCCGACCGGGGCGACGACGCCGTCGGCCTGCACGTCGCCCGGGGCATCGCCGCGCAGGGGGACCCGTGGGTGGAGGTCGTCGAGCACGGTGACCCCACTGACCTGGTCGAGCTCTGGAGGGACCGCGAGCGGGTCGTGGTCGTGGACGCCGTCCGCTCGGCCGGCAGTGTCCCACCGGGAACGCTCACGCTGCTCGAGACCGGTGCCGGCCTCGATCCCTGGACCGACGGTGCGTGGGAGCAGACCGGCCGCGGCGGCACCCACGCCTTCGGGCTCGCCACGGCCGTCGAGCTGGCCCGGGCCCTGCACCGCCTTCCGGGCCACCTCACGGTGCTCGGCGTCGAGGCGGCGGGCTTCGCGCAGGGTGCGCCGCTGTCGCCGCCCGTCGCGGCTGCGGTTCCCGCCGCGGTCGGCGCCGTGCTCGACGTCGTCGCGGACGCGTTCGCCACCCCGGTCACCTACGAGAGGGGATGGGCCGATGTGCCTCGGTGAGATCGCCCGGGTGGTGGAGGTCGGGCCGGAGCGCACGGCCCTGGTCCGCTCGCCGCAGCGGGACTCCCGGGTGTCGCTGCTGACCCTCGACGGACCGGTCGCCATGGGGGAGTGGCTGGTCTGCCACTCCGGCTTCGCGCTCGGCCGGGTCTCGGCGGAGGAGGCCCGCGCCGCGTCCTCCATCCGGGCCACGACCGGCACCGTCGCCGGCTCCGCCCCAACGACGTCTCCCGGCGTGACCTCCACCGCAGCGACCGCCGCTGCGGCGACCCGCACCGCAGCGACCGCCACAGCCCCGACCTCCGCTACCGAGGCGGGGCCTGCCGCACCCCCTGTCATGACGAGGAAGGACCCACCATGAACGCAACGCGACGCACCGGCATCCTGCTGGCCCTGATCACGGCGGCCATCAGCGGGGTCGCGGTGTTCCTCAACTCCTTCGGCGTGAGGGCCTTCGGCAGCGCAACGGTCTACACGTCGGCCAAGAACCTCGTCGCCGCCGGGGTGCTCCTCGCCGTGGTCATGCTCGGCGCCCGCCACGGCGCGCGGCTGACCCGTCCCACCGGCCGGAGGCAGTGGCTGGCCCTGGTGTCGATCGGGATCATCGGCGGCAGCGTGCCGTTCGTGCTGTTCTTCGAGGGGCTGGCCCAGGCCTCCTCCCCGCAGGCGGCCTTCATCCACAAGACGCTCCTGCTCTGGGTGGCGCTGCTGGCGATCCCGTTCCTCGGTGAGCGGCTCCAGTGGGGACACTGGCTGGCCATCGGGCTCCTCGTCGTGGGCCAGGTGGGCCTGGCCGGTGGGCTGCCGAGCGCGTTCGGGGTGCCCGGGGCGCTGATCCTCGCCGCCACGGTGCTGTGGTCCGTCGAGGTCGTCGTGGCCAAGAGGCTGCTCGCCGACGTCTCGTCGTGGACGGTCGGGCTGGCAAGGATGGGGCTGGGGTCGGTGGCCCTGCTCGGCTGGCTCGCCGTGCGCGGTCAGCTCGCTGGCCTGTTCACGATGACGGCCGCACAGGCCGGGTGGGCGCTGCTCACCGGCATGTTGCTCGCCGGCTACGTGGGCACCTGGTTCGCGGCCCTGTCGCGGGCGCAGGCACTCGACGTCACCGCCGTGCTCGTCCTTGCCGCCCCCGTCACGGCCGGCCTCAACGCGGCGGTGAACGGGGTCTCCCTCGCCCCTCAGGCGGCGTGGCTCGCGATGCTCCTGCTCGGCGGGGCGATGGTGGTCTGGCTCGCTGGCAGACGCACCGCCGTGGATGCCGGGCCCGCCCTGGCGGATGCGGGCGGCTAGGGCGATGCCCTCGCCGATCAGCGGTGCGCTGCGGTTCGCGGCCTACGCCTACCCCCCGAACGCCCTGGGTTACTGCGGCCCGGACGCGTCGCACCAGCTCCTCGAGCAGGTGGCCGCCGGCGTCGACGACCCGGACCTGCGCGGGCTAGCGCGTGGCTTCGAGGGTGCCTGGCCCTATCTGGAGCTCATCGCCGCCGCCAACGGGATCGGTGACGCCCTCGACCCCCGCGTCGTCGAGGCCTACTGGGTCGGAAACGACCTGCTCCGCCAGGTCGGGCCCCGGCTGATGGGCGACTCCCTCGAGAGCCGGTTCCGCTCCCGGGCCGGGAGGTCCTGGCCCAGGATGGTCGACGCCGTGCCGGCGGGCGCGTTGCCGCACCACTCGTTCCACGTGTTCGGGGTCTACCCCTGGCTCGGCCTGTTGCGGGAGGGACGGGTCGAGGAGCCGCTCCACGTGCTCGACCGTTGCCGGGTCCGCTGGGGACAGGTCGTGTCGGTGTGCGGGGCCACGGCAGTCGTCCGGGCCCGGCCCCTGCGGTGGGACGGCCACCGATTGTTCCTCGCCGATGCGCACGACGAGGTGGCGGTGCTGCACCACGACGGTCACGCCCTCGCGGGCGCGGTTCGGGCCGGGGACTGGTGCTCGCTGCACTGGGACTGGGTCTGTGAGCGTCTCAGCCCGAGGCAGCTTGCCGACCTCGTGGGCCACACGCGGCGCCAGCTCCGGGTCGCCAACGGCACGCCGTTCCCCGCCCCGGCCGCGGTGCTCGCCTGACGCCCTCACGCGCGTCCCGCCCTGGTACGGGTGCCGCGTCGTCCACGGGTGTTCCGCTGTGCATCTCCGCGCAGCGACCGCCATCCTTCACGGCCGATCCCGTGCGCTCACGCCGTTGAGCGTGCCCCGCACCTGCTGGGTGGTTCCCCGCTACCGCCGCTCGGCAAGAGAGCGGATCCAGGGCATCACCGCAGTGGGATACAGGGGCAAGGGCTCCCTCGTGTCGTCGAAGGAGCGCCAGACGACCGGCACGACGCTGCCATCGCTCTCCGTCAGGACGGCGTTCCTGGCAGCGGGCTGAGGATCGAGTCGGCCTGAGTACACGAACACGATTTCGTGCGCAGTCACCCCATCGATCCGGAAGATGTTCTCCACGCTGGCCAGGAAGGCAGGGTTCTGGACCGTGGCTCCGAGCTCCTCGTCGACCTCGCGCAGGACCGCGTCGTGATGGCTCTCGCCGAACTCGACGCCCCCGCCGACGAGGCGGTGATAGCCGTGCGGGTTCTCAGTGGTCGGGGCGTTGAGGGTGACGGCATGGGCGGTGAGGTCATCGTTCGGCGCGATCAGCATCACCTTGACCCGGATGGAGCATCGATCTGCCGACACCCGGTCCAGCCTAGCCATCGACCGAGCGCCTGCAACGAGATTCGCTTGCGAGGCCGGGAGCGCAGGGACAGGCTCGGGGCATGACGTCGAGTGACCTGTGGGACGTGGACGCCGCCACCCGGGTACGACGATCCGTCCTCACGCATGTTCAGCCCTGAGATCCTCGAGCCGACCGTCGACTTCCTTGCCAGCCTCGCCGGAGATGGGCCAGCGCTGGAGTTCGCGATCGGAACCGGACGCGTTGCCATCCCCCTTGCCGAGCGCGGCGTGCCCGTGAGCGGCATCGAACTCTCGGAGCCGATGGTCGACCAGCTCCGCCGCAAGACATGCGCCCTGGACATTCCTGTCGAGGTCGGCGACATGGCCACCACCGTGGTTGCCAATGAATACGCGCTGGTGTACCTGGTCTTCACCACCATCGGAAACCCGAGGACCCAGGAAGAGCAGGTCGACTGCTTCCGCAACGCCGCCCGGCACCTCGCGCCCGGAGGTCACTTCGTGATCGAGCTCGGGGTTCCCACACTACGCCGCTTCCCCCGGGCCAGAGTGCCGTGCCTTTCGAGGTCAGCACCCAGCACACCGGCGTGGACACCTACGACATGACCACGCAGCAGGGAACGTCACACCACTACACCCGGGCGGAGGACGGAACCTACCGATACTCCACGAGCAACTTCCGCTACATCTGGCCGGCCGAGTGCGACCTCATGGCCCGGCTGGCGGGCTTGGAGCTCACCGGTCGTTGGTCAGACTGGCACCGGTGCCCGTTCACGGCGGAGAGCACGAGCCACGTCTCGGTGTGGACTCGACCGGCGGCAACCACCTGACGCGGAGTGGGTGCGTTGGGGTCCTCAGCGAGCTCCGGTCCGCTCGTCAGCCGCTGCTGACGTATCAGTCGCCGCCCACGGCGGCGATGAAGCTCAGCCACAGCAGGCTGAGGAGGCCAACCAGGAGGAGAGAGATCATCACCGGTCGGTCCCAACGGCGAAGGAACGCGAAGATGAGCGTCAGGGCGATGCCCGGAAAGGGGAGCAGCACCGTGGCAGCGACACCGACCGCGGGGCCACCACCGCTGGCCGATCTCTCCAACCGCCCCTCGCGGCGGCGGCGGACGCCTGAACGGTGGGGAACGTGTCGGGACAGCCGAACCGGCCCGACTCCCGGTGAGGAGCGGGCCGGTTCCAGGTGTCCCACGGAGCGGTCGGGACCTATTGTCCTCCCCGGCGGGCGTGCGTCAGTGGTTCGGATGGGTCTTTCCGTCGGAAGCGAAGAAGGAGACGCAGTCGCCCTGGTTCTTGAAGGTCGGGCTCGTGGAGGTCATCCACCCGCCGTCCTTGCACTGGTCCTTGCCCGCGAGCGTGACTGCGTGTTCGAGGTCGTACGCGGTCGTGTCGCCGTTCAGTCCCAGCGTCAGGGCGTCCGCGTTGCCGCTGAACGTGCCCGCCGGCCCTTTACCGACGTTCACACCGAACGAGAGGATGACGGCGTCAGGGTTTGCCGCCTGGATCTCGGCAAGCGACACGAAGTGGTCGAACGCCGGAAGGTCCGGAATGGTGCGGGTCGACCACCAGCCACCGGTGTACGAGGAGCTGGTGTGGCCGAGTGCGTTCCACGTCTGCCAGGTGTCGTTCACGACCGGGTTGTTCGTGTTGGCCGTGGTGCCGTAGGCGTAGACGGGCTCCCAGACCAGGGTCGTGTACGTGTCACAGGTCCCGCCGGATACACCTCCGGCGCAGATCTCCATGTTCAGTGACGGGGCGACGTTGCCGGGCATCGTGGATGAACTTGCCCGGTAGGTCGCGTAGCTGACGGCGTTGACCGCGCTCAGCGGCTGCCCGAACACGGTGCCCGTGGACAGGGTGACCTTGCCGTCGTCGGGGACGTTGAACTCGAAGCTACCCGTGCCCATCGGCGGAGTCGACGGGCCGTTGACGAAGGCCCCGCTGGCGCCGCCCGACGCGGACAGGGTCCATCCGTCGCCGAGGCTGTCTTCGTTCACGGTCACGGTCGTGGTGTTTACGGCAGATGCCGGTCCAGCGACCCCGACCAGCCCCGCCACTGCGACCGCGATGACGGCCAGATATGAGCTTTTGCTCAAGGTTCTCACTTCTTTCCCTATGAAGACGCGGAGGGTTGGATGCCCACGCCCGGCACCTCTGCCCCCTGCTGATGACTTGCGTACGCAAGGCTACGCAAGCACCTCCCAACGCCGGCACCACCAAGATTGATGAATTGACCTGACGCAATTCGACAAGTTCTCGGGCCACCGGGTGAGTTCTCCATTTTCGGAGCGCGGCGCCACCCCTTCCCGAGAGAATGCACGTGCGTCATCCATTGTTTGTCGAATGCGCCGGGCAGGCGGGCCCCGACGGTGGGTCGAGGTCTTGCCCGTCCGATGCCGCCGCGACGGTGCCTTCTGAAATCTACGTGCGCACGGGCCCGGCGCTGGCCACGTCGTCGACGACCTCGATGATCGTCCGGGTGTTCGCCAGCAGTGCCCCGTAGACCGGCCATGAGATCCGGGGTAGCTGCCCGTCCGACAGGTCGGCGACCAGGTCGCCGACATCCTGACGCAGGGGCGCGACGTCGGGGTTCGGCTCGGCCACCGAGCGTCCGAGCGCGGCCAGCAACGGGAGGTAGCGGTCGCGGAACCTCGGGTCCCACTCGAGACCGGCGCGGCGGGTCTCGACGATGTGCCTGGCCATGCTTCGGGCCTGTGCGACCCCTTCCTCCAGGCGGATGAGGACGTCACCCAGATGGGCCGGGGTGCTGTCGTCGTGCAGGCGGCGGCGTGGGTTGAGGCGTCGGCTCTCGTCCGAGAAGGAGACGAGCGACCAGGCCCGGTCGAGGTCCCCGTCGATGGACCGGGTCCGCTCGATCCAGTCGTCCTCCGCGGAGCCCTCCGTGGGCTGGAGGGCCTCGGACGCCATGTCGGTGAGCAGGTCTCCCAGGCGACGGGTCACCCGGTCCACCTGCGCTTGGGCGCTCCTGTCGTCCAACGGTGGGATCACGAGCAGATTGACGAGGAGGGCGATTCCGACGCCCAGGGCGGTGTCGAGAAGACGGTCCGGGAGCAGGTCGATGGCGGCTCCTTGTGACTGCTGCTCGCCCGTGGTGATGACGAAGAGGGCAGTGGTGGCGATCAGGGTCCCTTCATGGCGCACCCACGGCAGTCGCGCAAGGGCGAGCCCGGCGAGGAGGGCGATCGTGAGCGCGAGGGTGGACGGTCCGAACACCTGCAGCACCACGAAGGACAGGACGATCCCGGCCGCGACGGAGGCCACGGTCTCGACTCCACGGCGCACGGTGCGCTGCACCGTCGCATGCACGGTCAGCAGCGCCACCCAGGGGGCCAGGAACGGCTGGTGCAGCCCGAGGACGCTGTCCGCCAGCACCCACGACAGAACCGCCGCCGTGGTGGCCTTGACGACCTGAAGGGCATCGGTCGCGGCGACCGCGGAGCCGGCCCACCTCGTCAGGGCCCCAAGCGCCTGCCGGCACCGGTCTCCAAGGCCACGGCTCGTTTCGGGGGTCGCCCCGGGGCCGGTCGTCAACACTGGCGCCTCCTGCTGGAGCTCGACGGCGTGCCAGCGGGCAACCAGGGATGGGCCGTCGATCGCCTCGTTGCCCAACCTCGCGGCTCCGCTGAGCGTTCGCAGTGAACGCTACCGCTCGTCGTGGCACGCAGACCCGAGGGCACGGTCCCCCTTTATCCACAGGTGACGCTGCTCGGGGTGCGGATCGGCCGAGGGTGCGGTTCGCTAGGCGGGTCGTGAGGCCCCGAGGGGGTGGCCACTGATCGGGAAGGGGATGGCCGTGGACGCGGTCCGGACGCTCGAGACCGAGGTGAGGGAGCTCATCCGGCGCTCCGGACTCGACCCTGCCCACGATGAGGCTCAGGTGCGTCGCCTCGTGCGCGACGCGGTGAGTGACTACGACGAACGGTCAGTGCACGGGGGGATGCCGGTTCTCGCCGACATCGAGGCAGCCTCCCGGGCGGTCTGGGACACCGTGGCCGGCTTCGGGGCACTGCAGCGGTACTTCGACGATCCGAGTGTCGAGGAGATCTGGGTCTAGCGTCGCCTGACCCTGGGGTCAACGGCCCCCGCCACGGCTCACCGACGCGTGTGAGCCTAGCGAGGTCGAACAGGAATGGCCCCGGGCGATGGGTGGGTCACTTCGCCCACTGTGGGGCAGCGTCACAGCGCCCAAGCCTCCGGGCTTGCCGGAACCTGTCAACCTCGTTGGGTCAGTTCTTCGTTCGGGTTGTTGAGTCGGTTGGGTCTGGCTTGTTGATCCAAGTGGTGCCGGGCAGGTTCGGGGGTTCGGGGTGCTTGCGGACGAACCTCTCGGGGTTCGTCGCGTAGGCGACGCTGAGGGTCTTGGCGCGGGCCTCTTGGACGGTGCTGGCATGGCCGTGGTGGACGTCGAACGGGGTGTGCATCCCGATCCCGGAGTGGCGGTGGTCCTGGTTGTACCAGCGGTAGAAGATGCTGCAGAACGCTCGGGCGTCCTCGAGGGATCCGAAGGTCTCGGGGAAGTCGGGCCGGTACTTCAGGGTCTTGAACTGCGACTCCGAGAACGGGTTGTCGTTGGAGCAGTGCGGACGCGAGTGAGACTTGGTGACGCCGAGGTCGGCGAGCAGAAACGCGACCGGTTTCGAGGCCATCGAGGAACCGCGGTCGGCGTGGATGGTCAGCTGGTGCCGCTCGACTTTCTGCTTGGCGATCGTGTCGCCCAGCAGCCGCTCGGCCAGCTCCTTGGACTCCTTCGTGGCGACCATCCAGCCCACGGTGTAGCGGGAGTAGATGTCGATGATCGAGTACAGGTAGTAGTAGGTCCACTTTGCCGGGCCGGTGAGCTTGGTGATGTCCCAGGACCAGCACTGGTTCGGGCCGTGCGCGACGAGCTCGGGCTTGACCCGTGGCGGGTGCACTGCCTGGCGGCGCCGTTCCCGCACGCCGCCGTGGGTCCGGCGCAGGAGTCGGTACATCGTGGACTCCGAGCACAGGTAGCGGCCTTCGTCGAGCAGGATCGCGTACACCTCGCCCGGGGAGAGGTCGACGAACCGGGGCTCGTGGAGCACCGCGAGGACCTCGGTCCGCTCGGTAGCCGTCAGCGCCCGCGGCTGGGGTTGGGGCTCACGTGCCGCCTGGGCCGGGGGCGGGCTCTTGCGGTGCCACCGGTAGTGCGTCGCGCGGGGTCGCCCGACCGCGGCGCAGGCAGCCGCCACACCCACCAGGGGCTCGAGTTCGGTGATCGCCCCGTCGGTCATCGCTCGCTGTCGTTCCTGCTGCTGTCGGTCGCGAGGGTGTCCAACAGAGCCGAGAGTTTTCCCTGCACCTCGATCACGCGGCGTGCCGTGTCCAGCTCCGCGGCGAGGCGCTGGTTCTCCTTGCGCAGCCGGGCTGCCTCACGTTGGGCCGGGTCGGCCGGCGCCGCCCCGCCCGGCTTCCCGAGCGCCGCGAGGGCGCCCTTGTCGCGCTGCTCGCGCCAGGCGCTGATCAGCGAGGTGTACAGGCCCTCGCGGCGTAGCAGCGCTCCCTTGCCGGCCCGGTCGGCTGCCTCATACTCGGCGAGCACGTCACGCTTGTACGCCGCGGTGTAGGTCCGTCGGCGTGCCCGCTCGGGGACCTCGGGATCAGGAACATCACTCACCACTCCAGATTGCCTCGCCTCGACCGGCTGCGGCACTGTCGTCGTCATCAGGGGAACTCCTTCCCCGCCCTCCAAGGCACTGATCAGGACGGTCCTGGTGCCTCACACAAGGCTGACAGAGAGGGGAACCCCGGACGTTAGCGGGACAGGTACTTTTTGATGCAGTGGAGTGCGCCCAGGGCGATAGCCAGGTGGCTGAAGTCGGCGAGTTGGTGGACGGTGAAGCCGAGCCCTTCCCAGATTTCGCGGTGTTTGGCATCCACAGTAGCCAGAGGGGCGCTACTTCCGTGTCCGTAAGTCGGCAGCCAAACATCACGACTGTCGCCGTCAATCTGCACAAGACAATTGTTCGACGTGGCGTGGTACCACCGCAGCGTTCCCTCAACCGCGACGACGTTACCCTCGATCTCGACCCGACGAGCACGGTCGTCCACCAGCGCTGGGACGAGCGGCAATGGCGTCCGGATCACCTGGAAGCCCAGACTTTCGAGCTGGGCAGCGATGTCGTCGTACTCGGACTGCATGTTGAACGCCCGCGTCGAGTCGCCCAAGAGCTCGTCTGCTAGGCCAGGGTCGCCGACCAGGACGCGGTACGGGCCGTCAGGCGTTGCCCGACCGGCGAGGGATACGAACATGTCAATGTGGAAGATCGGCTGGCGTAGCCCTTCCCCGCCCAGCTCGTTTAGGTACATCTTGCCCCCATACTCCGATACGAACTTGTCGGGCGGCCGGGACAGGGGCTGGGACTCGAGGAAGTGGAATTCCTTGCTGGGGTCAAGGGCATCGCGGAATAGCTGCCGGATGAACCGCTCCTGAGTATCGCGGTCGCCGATAGGGAAGTCCCGTATCGCATCCTCCTCAATCGCAGTCATGATCGACTCGTCCAAGTCGTCACGCCCAATCAGAACGAACTCGTCACCGATCAGCATGTTCCCGCCTTGAAAGGAGAGGGGGAGCTGTGTGGACGCCAGATCTGGGGACGCCTCCGCCACTAGGTCCGCCACAAGGCCGTCACCGTACCGCGGGAAACTGTATGGCTCGACCAGATAGGTCTCGACCACACCATCGCTGCTGGCGTCCGTCACCACGGTGCACGCATCCTCAGCCCAAATGCTGAAGGCGAGGTGGTGGGGGGTCTGGACCAATTCGATCTCGCGGCTGTCTCCCGCCTGTTTGATGATCTCCTGCAGCTCCTCGAGACCGTTGGGGTGCACCGCGAACGTGACACGGGTTGACGCCGGTAGTTGCTGCAGGAGGTCGACGAAGGTGTGGCGGTGAGGGGGTACGGTGCCGTCTTCATACGCGGGGTATCCCGCATACCACAGCATGATGTGCCTGATCGGGCCGTGAGCCAACGACACCAGAGACGGTGACTGCAACCCCGGCGTTGGCAGTGGCTTGACCTCGAAACCCTCGACGGTGTCGAAGCGGTCGTCGCGCTTTAGGCAACGCAGCGGGGTACTCAGCGGCAGCGGCGCAGTCTTCTTCAGGACGACTCTCTCAGGCATTCCGGATCTCCTCATCGGACGACAACGTCAGCCCGAAGACCTGTCGGGCAACTCGAAAGTCCCACACCCACCAATACTCTGACAAGGCCCAAATGCGCAGCGCCGTAACGATGGTTTCATCGGTGAGCATGACGCTGTCATGACGCGACAGTTCTCGATGCACGTCGGTCTGCCCCGGCGAAAGGAGGCGCAGCAAACCACCGACTGTCATTGTCGCGAGAAATGTCGCTGACGTTCCGGGCGAGACCTCCCCTGCGCCTACCTGGTGGGGCTCGAGTCCTGCCCCCGGGCGAGCGGAGGCGAGGAGCAGGGCCCGGACGAGCTCGGTGTCGGTAGCTCGGTCAGGTCAATCCGCAGTCCGTCGGGCGACCTCGACCAATCGTGTGATCCCGTCGGCAGCGAGCCCGACCGGCGGCAGCTCGCCGTAGGGCCATCGGGGCATCCGAAGCTGGTCGGTGTTGATGCCGAAGTCCACAAGCCCGAGCCCCACCCTCGGAATTCCTTCGCAAGCCCCGGTGTACTCAAGCGCCGCGCTGCGGACGGTGAGGAGCAGTGCGGTCAGCACGGCGATCTG
>CAVSRM010000012.1:0-12330 GCA_963730365.1 uncultured Actinomycetota bacterium
AGCTGCTCGTCGAGCACGGCACCTTGTTCGGGGACCTGCCTGCTGGTGGCTACGACCGGATCACCGACAACCCCACGGTCGAGGGCACCGAGGAGCAGGCCCTGGACAGCGCTGCGATGGAGTTCGGCACCGACTGATCCCCCCCGGCGCCTCACGCTGGTGAAACCCCGGCGAGACAGCGGAAACCTTCCCCTGCCCCACCGGGCTTTTCGGGGTCACCCCGAAAAGCCCGGTGGGGCAGGATTGTGCGCGGCAGACAAATAGACTCCCCCGTATGCCGTCCACCCGACCCACGCCGTCCGCGGCCACTCGCGAACGGGTCGCCCGGGCGGCCGGTGAGCTGGGGGCCTCCGCGGTGCGCCAGATGGAGGCCGACCACGAGTGGTTCCGTGCCCTCGCGGCAGAGGACCGCTCATGGGTCGGGCTCGTCGCGCAGGCCGGCATCACCTCCTTCCTGGACTGGTTCGGCGGCGACCAGTCCAGCCCCACCCTGACGGCCGACGTCTTCGGCACCGCGCCGCGCGAGCTGACCCGGTCGATCTCCCTGGCCCAGACCCTCGACCTCATCCGCACCGTCATCGCGGTCACCGAACGCGACATCGCCGGGCTCGCCGCACCGGGCGAGGGCGACCTCGCCCGGGAGGCGGTGCTCCGCTACAGCCGAGAGGTGGCCTTCAGCGCCGCCGAGGTCTACGCCCAGGAAGCGGAGGCGCGGGGCGCGTGGGACGCCCGGCTCGAGTCGCTCGTCGTCGACGCGGTGATCCGCGGGGAGGCCGACGAGTCCATGCAGTCCCGAGCCGCCGCGCTCGGGTGGGGTTCAGTCACCGGCGTGGTCGTCGTCGTCGGCTCGACACCGTCGAGGGGTACCGGCCCGGTGCTGGGAGAGCTGCACCGCACCGCGCGCCGCACCGGTGCCGAGCTGCTCGTCGCCATCCACGGCCCCCGGGTCATCTGCATCGGCGGGGGCGTGAGCGACCCACTCGCCCTCGCGAGCGCCCTCGACGGCCACCTCGGCGACGGCCCCCTGGTCATCGGGCCCACCGTGCCGCACCTCTTCGCTGCCGGGCGCAGCGCCCGGGCCGCCATCTCCGGACACACCGCGGCACCCGCCTGGCCCGCGGCTCCCCGGCCGGTGCGAGCAGACGACCTGCTGGCCGAGCGGGCCCTGCTCGGGGACCTGCCGGCCAGGGGCGCCCTCCTCGCCCGCATCATCCGGCCCCTCGAGGAGGCCTCCGGCGGCACCCTGCTCGAGACGGCGGCTGCCTACCTCGACGGGGGCCTCGGCGTCGAGGCGACGGCCCGCGCCCTCATCGTCCACCCCAACACGGTGCGGTACCGCCTCGCCGGCATCGCGAGGGTGACCGGATACGACCTCAGCGAACCCCATGACGCACAGACGGTCCGGACGGCCCTGGCCGTGCACCGCCTCGGCCCTGTGGCGCGCGCCACCCCCCGCGTCTGATCCGTGCAGGGTTTGGAGGTTTCCTCCAAAACAGCGACCCGAGGTTCGTCTCTCCTCGTCGCGCGCATGTGGCGTTGCCACGCCACGCTAGGAGCGTGATCGCCATCGTCTGCCCGGGTCAGGGCTCCCAGACCCCGGGCTTCCTCCGTCCGTGGCTCGACGTGCCGGGCCTGCGTAAGCAGCTCGTCGCCCTCTCCGACGCCGCCCAGGTCGACCTCGTCGCCCACGGCACGACCTCCGACGAGGAGACGATCAAGGACACGGCCGTCGCCCAGCCGCTCCTCGTGGGAGCCGGACTGCTCGCGCTGCGGGCACTCGGCGACGGGTCGAGCAGCTCCGGTGCCGTGCCCGAGGACGCCGTGCTCGCCGGTCACTCGGTGGGCGAGGTCACCGCCGCCGCGGGTGCAGGGGTGCTGTCCGCGGCCGACGCGATGCGCTTCGTGGCGTTGCGAGGTCGCGCGATGGCCGAGGCGAGCGCCGCGACCCCCACCGGCATGAGCGCCGTGCTCGGCGGCGATCCGGACGCCGTGCTCGCCACCATCGGACGCCACCTGCTCACCCCCGCCAACGTCAACGGCGCGGGCCAGGTCGTGGCCGCGGGGTCGTTGCCTGCCCTGGCCGAGCTCGCCGCCGACCCACCGCCGCGAGCCAGGGTCGTCCCGCTGAAGGTCGCGGGCGCCTTCCACACCCACTACATGCAGCCCGCGGTCGAGGTGTTGCGCTCGGCCACGGCTGAGCAGGACGTCTCCGACCCGGGTGTCATCCTCGTGTCAAACCGAGACGGCGGAATCGTCACCGACGGGCGTGAGGTCCTCGACCGGCTCGTCGCCCAGGTCTCCACCCCGGTGCGCTGGGACCTGTGCATGGAGCGCTTCAGCAGCCTGGGCGTCACCGCCCTCATCGAACTCCCCCCGGCCGGCACCCTGACCGGCCTGGCCAAACGAGCCCTCACGGGCGTCGAGCTGCTCGCGGTCAAGACCCCCGACGACCTCGACGCCGCCCGCGCCCTCATCAAGGAGCACTGCGCATGACCTCGAGCAAGGGATTCGCCTCCTCCCTCCACGTCTCCACCCCGGCGTCGCATGCGCGGATCCTGGGCATCGGTGGCTACCGTCCCCGTCGCGTGGTGCCCAACTCCGAGATCGTCGACCGCATCGACTCCTCCGATGAGTGGATCCGGGAACGCTCCGGCATCATCGAGCGCCGCTTCGCGGGCGAGGGCGAGTCGGTCGTCGACATGTCCGAGTTCGCCAGCCGGGCGGCCCTGGAGATGGCCGGCATCGACGGCTCGGAGCTCGACGTCATCATCCTCGCCACGGTGAGCTGGCCCTACCAGACGCCGGCCGCCGCCCCGCTGCTCGCGCAGCGCTTCGGTAGCACGGCAGCGGCATTCGACATCTCGGTGGCCTGTGCCGGCTACTGCCACGGCATCGCGTTGGCCTCGGACATGGTCCGCGGGGGCACGGCCCGCCACGTCCTCGTGGTGGGCGTCGAGCGCCTCTCCGACTTCACCAGCCGCGACGATCGCGGCACGGCGTTCATCTTCGGTGACGGCGCCGGGGCCGCTGTCGTCGGGCCGAGCGACACCCCGGGCATCGGCCCGACAATCTGGGGCTCCGACGGCGACAAGTGGGAGGCCATCTCGCAGACCGACAGCTGGATCGACGTGCACGAGAAGGATCTTGACTGGCCACATATCGGCATGCAGGGCCAGACCGTCTTCCGGTGGGCTGTGTGGGGTATGGCGCCGGTCGCCCAGAAGGCCCTCGACGCAGCCGGCATCACCGTCGACCAGCTCGACGCCTTCGTCCCGCACCAGGCCAACGTGCGCATCGTCGACGCCATGGCCAAGCAGCTCGGCATCCCCGACGACGTGCCGATCGCCCGCGACATCGCCTACACCGGCAACACCTCGGCCGCATCCGTCCCGCTCGCGATGGAGCGCATGGTGCGACAGGGTGAGATTCCCCGCGGCGGCCTCGCGCTGCAGATCGGCTTCGGTGCGGGCCTGTCGTACGCCGCCCAGGTCGTCGTCATCCCCTGACCACCGTCCGTCCACCCACAGACCACACCGCCGCCCAGCACGAGATTCCCGTGGCCCACGGGTCACCCGGGCCAGCACACCGATCCGAACCACAGAAGGAGAACAGCATGGCAAGCAGCGAGCAGGAGATCCTGGCCGGCCTGGCCGACATCGTCAACGAGGAGACCGGCCTGGACCAGGCAGAGGTCCAGTCCGACAAGTCGTTCACCGACGACCTCGACATCGACTCCCTGTCGATGATGACGATCGTCGTCAACGCCGAGGAGAAGTTCGGCGTCCGCATCCCCGACGACGAGGTCAAGAACCTCACCACCGTCGGCGACGCCGTCACCTTCATCCAGTCCCACCAGTCCTGACCCCGCTCCCCACCCCTCTCCCCGACCTCGCCCGTCCAGGTCCGGCGACCCGCCGTGTTCGGCCGTCGCCAGCAGCGATCTGACGGACGACGTCGGGGAAGGTGGTTGCGGGGCCCCAGCCTCCCGTCCCTTCCCACAAGGAGCAGCACCACCCATGAGCGAGCGTCGCGTCGTCGTCACCGGACTCGGTGCCACCACTCCCCTCGGCGGCACGATCGCCGAGACGTGGGAGGGCATCCTCGCGGGCCGGTCCGGGGCCAAGCCCCTCGAGCAGGAGATGCTCGACCGTTACGAGTTGCCGGTCCACTTCGCGTGCACCATCGCCCAGGACCCGCTCGAGGTCCTCACCAAGGTCCAGGTGCGGCGGATGGATCCCAGCGCCCAGTACGCCGTCATCGCGTCGCTGGCCGCCATGGAGGATGCCGGGTCCCCGGAGGTCGACCCGGAGCGTCTCGGTGTGGCGATCGGCACCGGCATCGGCGGCGTGTGGACCCTCCTCGACCAGTGGGACAACCTGCGCGAGAAGGGCGTCCGCCGCGTCTTCCCGCTGGCGGTCCCGATGCTCATGCCCAACACCTCTGCCGGCAACGTGTCCCTGCTGCTCGGGGCCCGCGCCGGTGCGCACACCACGGTCTCGGCCTGCGCGTCGGGAGCCGAGTCGATGGGCACCGGGTACGACATGATCCGTGGTGGTCGGGCCGACATGGTGGTCGCGGGCGGCACCGAGTGCGCCACGCACCCGATCTGCTTCGCCGGCTTCTCCCAGATGCAGGCGCTCTCCACGCGCAACGACGACATCACCGCGGCCTCACGCCCCTACGACACCGGCCGGGACGGCTTCGTCCTCGGCGAGGGCGCAGCGGTCATGGTGCTCGAGGAGTACGAGCACGCGAAGGCCCGCGGAGCCCGGATCTACGCGGAGTTCGCCTCCATCGGCATGTCGGCCGACGCCCACCACATCACGGCCCCCGAGCCCGAGGGCGCCGGAGCCTCGCGCGCGATGCGTGAGGCCGTGGAGCGTGCCGGCCTCACCGACGCCGACATCGTGCACATCAACGCCCACGCCACCTCCACCCCGGTCGGCGACGTCGCCGAGGCCAACGCCATCCGGCGCGCTTTCGGCGCGGCCGCCGACGGGATGCCGGTGAGCGCCACGAAGTCGATGACCGGTCACCTGCTCGGAGCTGCCGGGGCCCTCGAGGGCCTGCTCTCGGTGCTGTCGGTGCACTACCGGGTGGCGCCCGCCGCGATCAACATCGACGACTTCGACGAGCAGATCGACCTCGACGTCGTCCGCGGCGAGCACCGGGCCCTCCCCGACGGCGACATCGCAGTGCTGAACAACTCGTTCGGCTTCGGTGGCCACAACGTGGCCCTCGTCGTGAAGAGCGTCTGAGCGGGGATTCTCAGCCGACCTTGTGGAGCCAGCGCACGGGGGCTCCGTCGCCGGCGTACCGGAACGGCTCCAGCTCGGCGTCCCACTCGGCGCCCAGGAGCTCCTCGATCATCTCCTGCATCGCCTCGGGGCTGCCCTGGGCGAGGGTGATGACCTCCCTGAGGCGGTCCTCGTTGATGACCGCGTCGCCGCTGGCCGAGGTCCAGGTGTGGTGGATGCCCAGGCCGGGCGTGTGCGACCAGCGCGAGCCGTCGCACCCCCGGCTCGGCTCCTCGGTCACCTCGTAGCGCAGGTTGTCCCAGCCTCGCAGGGCCGAGGCGAGCCGAGCGCCGGCGCCCGGTTCCCCCGACCAGCT
Source organism: uncultured Actinomycetota bacterium (assembly GCA_963730365.1). Classification (GTDB taxonomy): domain Bacteria; phylum Actinomycetota; class Actinomycetes; order Actinomycetales; family Dermatophilaceae; genus Fodinibacter. The sequence goes on from CAVSRM010000012.1 coordinate 5,614, forward strand.
CAGCTCGGCGCGCACCAGCCCGGGACTGGCGGGCTGTGGGGTCCAGTCCATGCTGACCCGGCCATCGAGGACACCTTCGATCGCCCAGATGATGTGCGGGCACAGCGCCTTGGGGGTCGAGTGGACATAGACCACCCCCCGCGTGACGGTACGCGGCATCGCAACAGACATCCTGGCCTCCTTCGCGTGCGAGGGACGTCTTCCCCAACGCCGTTGCACGCGGTGTGGCCAGCTGGTCTGCCGGGCGATCGGTGACCCGATCCGGTATGCCGTGTGGCTGCTCTGTGGGCACGTTCAGTGCTGTTGTTCGTCACATTGTGCCTCATCGGCACCGCCTGCACCAGAGCGCTACTCAGACCTCATGGGTCCCACCAACATGTGAGCCGGCGAGGTCCAGGACGCGCCGCCGCGGAGCGAGTGGCGGACGCGTCCTGGGACCTCGCCGGCCGGCGGGTCAGGTCAGGTGGCCGGGGTCGCCGTCGCGCTCGAGCCGTTGGCATCGCTCGGAGTGCTCGAGTCGGTGCCCCCGGGCCTCTCGCGACCGCTGGGCCCCCCGGAGCCGCGCATGCCCCCCTCCTCCACCGAGGTCACGGCGAAGTCGGAGTCGAGGAGCACGTGGACGTGGGTGTCGTCGGTCTTCGTGACGTCCACGACGTAGCCGCCGTCGGACGTGGCGCGCACACTGCTCACCGTGCCGTCGGAGACCTCCGCCGATGCGGCGGCCACGGACTTGGACGCGGCGTCCTCGGTGAGGGTGCCGCCACCGTCACGCATCTGCTTGCCGCCGCCCGCGGGCGTGCCCGTCCCCTCGCCATTGTTCCCCGTTGCTGCCTGGTCGTAGCCGGGGACCCCGACGACCGTGGTGTCGGCGGCGTTCGCGAGGTTCGCGCCGGCGATACCGAGGGCCGCGGCAGCCGCGATCCCTGCCCCCGCGACGGCGATGGTCTTCTGCTTCTTCTCCATGAGCTCCTCCTCGTGGTGTGGGGTGAAGCCACCACCATCAAGAGAGCCACTGTGCCGGCGCTGGCCCGCACCTCTGTGCCACCTGTGCAACGGTCAGGTCGCCCTCACGCAGGAGACGCCGCCCCCACCAAACTCACCACCCAGAACAGCTCAGGCCGGACGGAGCCAGCCGTGTACGAGACCGCGGCCGTGTTGCCGTCGCCATCCCAGGGGATGTCGGTGTCCGTCTGTGAGTACGTGGTGGCGGAAGCCGTGAACCCGATGGTGTAGGAGATGGGCCCCTGGTCCTGGGTACACATGTGGTCGTCACCGCCCTCGCACGAGTTCGGTCCGCGCCTTCGGCCCATGAGTGCCGAACCCGGGCGTCGCGGCCGGCACCGCTAGGCTCGCCGCGGTGCCGAGGTCGGTCGTACGGCGGCCGCCCTCGGGCCAGGGGCGTTAGCTCAGCCGGTCAGAGCAGCGGACTCATAATCCGTCGGTCGTGGGTTCAAGCCCCACACGCCCCACAACATTTGCCCAGGTCAGCGCCCTACAAGTACAACGACGACGAGCCCCAAGCGCCGTCGCAGCCAACGATTTGCCAACGCCAAGCCGGGGTCACGTGCCTCAGACAGCCTTGGTGAAGGTCTCGACTGCGCGGCTGTCGTCGTCCGGAATGGCCTCTGGACAGACGGAGAGGGTGACGCTGGGGTCCTTGTGACCGAGCCGCTTGGCGACGACGTGGACAGGGACGCCCTCGCGAAGCAGGAGGGTCGCGTGGGTGTGCCGGAGCGAATGGAACGTGAGTCGAGGCACCTCGAGGACTGTCCCGCACGGCCCGGACCATGGTCACGAGGTCATCGCGAGTCAGCGTGCCACCGTCCGCGAGGGAATGATGCGGCCGAGCGGGAGAAATCTCGACGGCGCCTGATCTCCTGGGAGGTTCGATGCTCCGCGAATTGTCCAAAGCGCAAGAGATCAGCGTCTCTGTTCTCACGGGCGTCCTCGGTGTCAATGGCCAAGCTCAGGTCCCCGCTGGTGGCCAAGTGAAAGTCCCCACCCCTTGCGGTGATGTTCAGGTGCTGGGGCGGCCTCCTGTCCGGGTTTTGGCCTCGCGCATGCGGTAGGACTGGCCGGTGGTGACCACGGTGGTGGCGTGGTGCAGGAGCCGGTCGAGGAGGCTGACGGCGGTGGTGTGCTCGGGCAGGAACCGGCCCCAGTCCTCGAAGGACCAGTGCGAGGCGATGGCCAGTGATCGGCGTTCGTAGGCGGCGGCGACGAGCCGGAAGAGCAGCTGGGTGCCGGTGTCGTCGAGCGGGGCGAACCCGACCTCGTCGACGAGGATGACGTCGTGGCGCAGCAGGGTCTCGATGGTCTTGCCGACGCTGTTGTCGGCCAGCCCTCGATAGAGGGTCTCGACGAGGTCGGCGGCGGGCGCGTACTTGACCTTGTACCCCGCATGGACCGCGGCGTGCCCGAGGGCGATGAGGGTGTGCGACTTCCCGGTGCCGGCGGGCCCGATCATGGCCAGGTTCTCCCGGGCGGGGATCCACTCCAGGGACGTGAGGTGGGCCCATGTCGGCGGTGGGATCGAGGACGCGGCGACGTCGAACTCCTCGAGTGTCTTGGTCACGGGGAACGTCGCGGCCTTGAGGCGGGCGGCGGTGTTCGAGGCGTCGCGGGAGGCGACCTCGGCCTCGACGAGGGTCCGTAAGACCTCTTCGGGGGCCCAGCGTTGGGTCTTCGCGGTGAGCAGCAGCTCGGGCGCGAGTTGGCGGATCGTTGCCAGCTTGAGCCGGCGCAGCCCAGCGGCGAGGTCGGCGGGCAGCTCGGGCGGGGTCTTCGCGGTCACGATGACACCTCCTCTCGTGCGGAAACCGTTGCCACGGTCGGTGGTTCGACGGCGTAGTCGCTCAAGGGTCGGCCCGAGCTGACGGGCAGGTCGATGACGAGCGCGTCGCCGGCCGTTCGGGGGTGGGGGGTCCCGGTGCCGGCGGCGAGGATGGAGCGGACGTCCGAGGCGCGCCACCGCCCGAACGCGGTGGCCCGCTCGAGCGCGGCGATGAACACGGCTTCGCCGTGGGCGGCGGCCATCGTGTTCAGCTCAGCCAGTTCGGGTCCGAGGCGGGTGTGCCCGGCCGCGGCGGCGCCGGTGATGAACGCCTCCGCGGCAGGTCCGAGCGTGCAGAACTGTTTCTCCGCAGCGGTTTTCGGTCGTACCGCCCGGCGGGGTGCGGTCCGGGGGCCGCCGTAGTGGGCGTCGAGGATCGAGGCCTCGCCGGGCGCGACGAGCGGGTGCTGGGCGTGGAGTTCCCCGGTAGCGGGGTCGAGGATGCTCACCCGCGGGCCGTCGGTCACGACCGCGACGATGGCTCCCCGCAGGACGCTCGGGACGGAGTACCGGGCCGAGCCGAGGCGGATCGTGGCCAGCTTGTCGACCTTGCGGGTCACCGGCGGCGGGCCGATGCTCGGCCGCAGCGACGGCAACGGGCCCAGCAGCTCCCGCTCCCGCTCCAACCGCTGCGCCGGGACCGCGCAGGTCTCACTGTGCACGGCCCCGTTGACCTCCGCGCACCAGGTCGCGGCCTGCGCGTTGGCGGCCGACAGGTCAGCCAGTACCGTTGCGGTCACACGGGACTCGTCGATCACGGCGCCGTCGTGCAGGGCGTGCTCGAGCATCAGGGGCCGCAGCAGGTCGTCCTTGCCGTAGCCGACGAGGTTCTCGACCAGGCCCTTGGACTCGGGGTCGTGGGCCTCACAGAAGTCCGGTCGGAACCGGTAGTGCGTGGCGAACCGCACCAGGTCCGGGGTCGGCACGACCCGGTTCGCGACGACCCCACCCTTGAGGCAGCCCATCCGGTCGGTCAGCACCACGCCCGGGACCCCGCCGAGGACCTCGAAGCACTCCGCGAGCAGGCCCAGCGTGGTGTCCTGCTTCTCGTCCGCGGCAAACCGCACGAACCGCACCCGCGACCACGCGAGCACCGCACAGAAGACGTGGACCCCGGCGATGACGCCCCAGTCAATGACCAGGTGCTCACCCGGAGCCCACACCGCCGGGCGTCGGGCGTGCCCGTTCACGCGTCGGTAGCGACGTCTCTCCTGCGCGACCAGGCGCCGGAAGTTGCGGCCGGACCCGGCGTACCCCGCCGCCCGCGCCTTCGGCAGCAACCGCTTCGCGCTGACCCGGCCCTTCCCGGCGATGACCGCGCCGGTGACCAAGGTCCGCACGACCTCGTAGTTGCTCGGGCGCGGCGCCCGGACCGGACGCTGCTCACCGGCCCCGGTGACAGCGGTCCGCTCGATGACGCGCTTGACGGTCTTGTGGGTGGTGCCGCAGATCTCCGCGGCACCACGGTAGGAGCCCACCAGCTGGTAGGCAGCAACAATGTCCATCTCTTCCCTCATGCTCTTCAATGGAGCTCTCCCTGAGCGGTGGCAGTGGCTGGCTTAGACACCGCCACCGTCCACCGCTCAGGGGCTCACGCTCCGGATCGACACGACTCCTCGAGCAAGGGGTGGGGACTTCTACTTGGCCACCAGCGGGGACCTCACCTGGCCACCAGTGGGGACTTTCTCATGGCCATGGACACTCGGTGCACCAATCGCCGCCTGGATCTATTGGGCAGGACCGGCACTTCACAGTCTCCGGCGTGTTCAGCGGGTCCGTTGGGTTCTCTTCGACGGTCTCGCTGGCTCCCCTCGCGATCTCGACCTCGGATTCGGCCCGAGACCGTAGGGCGCGTGTCACCTCGGGCGAGAGGTCGACGCCGGGTTCGGCGACCCACAACGGGAGCACGCCCTCGCTGACACCGAAGTGGCGCTTCAGCGTCGCCGGGTCACGGCCCTGCCGACGGCCTCGGTCCAGGGCACCAGCCCCAGGAGGCAACGGGGAGTTCTCGGTCAGCGAGAACCACGGCAGCGACCGTCGGCAGTTCCGGGTCAAGGTCTGCTACGACGACGGGCGGCTGCGGGTCAAGGAGGGCCAGGAGACGTCAATCCTCCTCGGGGGCAACGGGTTCCCGATCGACATCCAAGTCGACCTCACGGACAATGACTGGTACGAGATCCACAACGACAAGACCGCCGAGCCGGACGGGCGCCGGGCCGGGACGCACGACCTGGGCACCCTGCGGATGAGCACGCGACGCTCCCGCCAGCTGGGAGACATCTGGACCCTGCTCTCGATGACCCTCGACCGGCTCGAGGGCATGGGCGAGAACTTCGGGAAGAGCGGCAAGAGCGTCGTGAAGTGGCTCTTCGAACTTGACCGGGCACGCGGTCCCTGCGTGGTGACGCTGTAGGGCCCGTGACCTCGGTGATCGTGGCTGTTGTCAAGGCAGTTCATGGTCACGAAGGTGAGGTCACGGGCTTGGTTCAGCGTACGCAATTTCAGGCGGTCCAGGACGACACGGCAGGGCAGGACGACAGGTCGGGGCAGGACGCGACACTGCTCCTCGGGCTCGAGGGGTTGGCCGTGGCGCAGGTCGAGCTCGACGACGAGGGCGGCCGGGTGGTGCACGTGGTCACCGACGACGAGAGCGCGGCGGGCTGCCCGTCGTGTGGGGTGCTGTCGACCTCGGTCAAGGGACACGCCGTCACCAGGCCCAGGGATGTGCCCTACGGGCAAGCGCCGTTGCATCTGGTGTGGCACAAGCGGCGGTGGCGCTGCCGTGAGGTCGCGTGCGCTCGCGGGTCGTTCACCGAGTCGCTGCCCGCGGTCCCGCCCAGGGCCAGGGTGACGAGCAGGCTGCGGACGGAGTGCGGTGCCGGGATCGCTGGCCGGTTCGCTTGCGTGAAGGCCGGCGCGGAGCACTACGCGGTGTCCTGGCCCGTGGCATACCGCGCGTTCATCGCGCACGTCGACCCCGTCCTGGCAGGCCCGCTTCCGTCTGTGACCGTGCTCGGGATCGATGAGACCCGCCGCGGCAAGGTCAAGTGGGGCCAGGACCCCGACACCGGGCGGTGGTTCGTGCTCGCGGACCGGTGGCACACCGGGATCGTCGACGCCGGCGGCACCGGCGGCCTGTTGGCTCACATCGACGGTCGGACCGCCGCCAAGGTCGCCGAATGGATTGCGGAGCAGCCCGATTCGTGGCGGGCCGGGATCACCCACGTCACGATCGACCTGTCCGCGTCCTACCTGCGGGCGGTCACCGACGCCCTGCCCCACGCGGTCGTCGTCGCCGATCGTTTCCACCTGGTGCGGCTCGCGAACGACATGCTCACCGAGGTCCGTCAGCACGCCACTCGTGACGTGCGCGGACGCCGCGGCCGCAAGCGCGACCCCGAGTGGGCCGGACGCCGCAAGCTCCTCATCGGCCACGAACGCATGGACCGCGCCGCCTTCGCGAAGCTGTGGAACGCCCTCATCGACGCCGGCGACCCCGGCATCGAGATCCTGCACGCGTACACCGTCAAAGAGAACCTGCGCCACCTCCTGGCGCTGTCAGGGACCAACCCCGAACGCTCCCTCATCCGGGACCGGCTCTGGGCGTTCTACGAGCAGGCCGCCACCTCGACCTCGCCCGAGGTGCACCGCTTCGCCGCGACCATCGAGCAGTGGTGGCCGGCCATCGAGGCCGCGATCGTGACCGACTACTCCAACGCCCGATCCGAGGGGTACAACCGGCTCGCGAAACACCAAGGCCGCAACGCGTTCGGCTACCGCAACGTGCACAACCACCGACGCGCCATACGCTGGGCCTGCACTCGTCAACACCGGCGAGCCTCAGCTACGAATAGCGAGATGCCCGGTCAAGTTCGATGAGCCCG
>CAVSRM010000013.1:0-50869 GCA_963730365.1 uncultured Actinomycetota bacterium
GTGCCTCCAGAGGGCGTCTCGGCCTGGTAGGAGAGGAGCACGCCCCCGATGCTGGAGGCGACGGCCATCGCGACGGCCCACCACAGGCTCGACCGGAAGCTGCGGGCGAGCAGCTGGGCCGTCGCGTTGGGGATGATCATCAGCGCCGAGATGAGCAGCAGTCCGACGGCGCGCATCGAGACCACGACGGTGACGGCCGTGAGAACGGCGAGCAGCAGGTTGTAGCCGAGCACCGGCATGCCCGTGGCACGGGCGTACTCCTCGTCGTTGGCCACGGCGAAGAACCTCTGCCGGAACCAGGGTGACGACGAGGACGACGGCCGCGAGCACGCCGAGGACCACGAGGTCGCCGCTGCTCGTCGTGAGGATGGCTCCGAAGAGGTAGGCGGTGAGGTTCGCCGGGTACCCGCCGTGAGCGTGCGATGAGGACGACGCCGAGGGCGATGCCGCCGTAGAACATCACCGCGAGGGCGACGTCCCCGCTCGTGCGACCCGAGGCGCGGATCAGCTCGATGGCGATGCCGGCGAACACGGCCGCGATGAGAGCCGTGAACACGGGCGCCTGCCCGGAGAGGATGCCGACGGCCACGCCGGCGAGGGCGACGTGGCCCATGCCGTCGCCGATGAGCGACATCCGTCGCTGGACGAGGAAGACGCCGACGAGGGGGGCCGCGATCCCTGCGAAGAGGGCGGCGAGCAGGGCCTGACGCATGAAGTCGAGCGCGAGGATCTCACCCACGAGGTCCTCCCGGGCCACTGCGGTCGAGGGGGGCGCCGAGCACCGGCTCCGGTGGGGCGTCGTGGGTCGGGTCGTGGTGGTGGCTCGACCCCGGGGCGTGGGAGAGGGTGTGCGCCGTGTACTCCCCCGCGGTGCCGTCGAAGTCCACGCGCCCGGACTCCATGCAGATCACCCGGGTGACGACGTCGCGCAGGGCCTCGAGCTCGTGGGTGACGACGATGATCGAGGTCCCGTCGACGGCGAGCCGCTGCAGGACCTCGGCCAGGGCCACCTGGCTGGCCGTGTCGACGCCGGCCGTCGGCTCGTCCATGATGAGGACGTCGGGCTGGCCGGCCAGGGCGCGCGCGATGAGGACCCGCCGCTGCTGACCCCCGGAGAGCCGGGCGACCTCCTCGTGGGCGCGATCCGCCAGACCCACGGCGGCGATGGACTGGCGGACCACGTCGCGGTCGAGCCGGCTCTGCGGCCGCCACCAGGGCCGGTGGGGCAGTCGGCCGACCTCGACGACCTCGGTGATCGTGGCGCGCACGGCCGCGGTGAGCGTGTGGTGCTGCGGCACGTAGCCGATCCGGGTGAAGTCCCGGAACCGGTCGCGGGGGACCCCGAAGAGCCGGACGGCCCCGCGCTGCTGCTCGACGAGTCCCAGCACTCCGCGAACGAGCGTGGACTTGCCACAGCCGTTGGGGCCCAGCAGGGCGAGGACCTCGCCACGGTGCACGCTCAGGTCGACGTCGTCGACGACGACGGTCTCGCCGTACCCGAAGGACGCCGACGACAGCTCGATGAGCGGCGTCCCGACGCTGGTCACCGGCACTGCTGGCCCTCCTCGAGGTCGAGAGGTTGCTGCGCATCACCTCAAGGAGTCGAGCCCGCGGAGGTGTCGGTCAGCCCGGCGACGGGGTCGAGCACCGCCGTCGTGGCACCGGTCTCGCGAGCCACGGTGTCGGCGAGGGCGGGGCTCGCCAGGGTCTCCGTGTAGATGGTCGTGATCCCCTTCTCCCGGACGAGCTCGGTGATCTGGCGGAGCGTCGCCGCGCTGGGCTCGACGTCGGGGTTCACGCCCGAGATGCCCTCCTGCTGGAGTCCGTAGCGCTGGGCGAGGTAGGCGAACGCGGTGTGCGAGGTCACGAGGTAGGTCTGGCGCAGTCGGCCAGCCGCGACTCGAACTCCTCGTCGAGCGCGGTGAGCTCGGCCACGAGCCGGTCGGCGCCGGCTTCGTAGTCGGCGGCGTTCGTCGGGTCGGCTGACACGAGCCGGTCACGGATGGCCAGCGCCACCGCCTCGAACCGCACAGGGTCGAGCCAGAAGTGCGGGTCCATCACGGCGTTGTCGATCGGGGCGCCGGGCTCTGCCTCCTCACCGGTGGCGGCGATCGTGAGCTCGGCGTCGGGCGCCACGTCGAAGCCGGTCGTCGGTGCTGCCGTGCTGACGGCGTCGTCGACGGCCGGCTGGAAGCCCGAGGCAGAATCAGGAGCGCCGCATCGCTCAGCTCTCCCACCCGCTTGGGGCTGAGCTCGAGATCGTGCGGCTCCGCACCGGGAGGCGTGAGGCTCGAGACGTCGACGTGGTCGCCGCCGATCTGCTCGGTGGCCCACTCCAGCGGGTAGAACGAGGCCGTCACGGGAAGCCGGCCGTCGCCGGCGGACCTGGCCTCAGAGGTGTCCGTGGAGCCGCACCCGGCGAGTCCGAGCAGGGAGGTGGCGGCGAGGAGGCCAACGAAGCGCTTCATGACAATGATTCTCAACTGTAATGAGAATCGTTGTCAAGTGAGGTTGAGCGGGGAAAGGCCTGCGTGATCGTGACGGCGACGATCATCGCGATCACGGCGATCCGGAGCAGGCGCTCCAGAGGGTCAGCCGCGGCCACGCGAGGTACAGGATCCACAGGAGCAGCAGGGCGACGAGGGCGATGAGCAACCACCCGGGCGGGGCAGGAGGATGCCGCCGAGGGCGAGGCCCAGCACGATGAGGAAGGGAACGGCGCGGGGGAGTCCGCTCAGCCAGGTCAGGGCCGGCAGGCTGGCGCGTTCGATGGACTCACGGATCGGGGACACGGTGGGCCATGCTAGCCGCCACCGCTCGGGCGGTTCGGCCCCAGGGTGTCCGCCCGGATAGCCTTGCGCGCATGGCCCAGACCTCCACCGTCGACACCGTCGTATCCCTCTGCAAGCGCCGCGGCTTCGTCTTCCCCTGTGGGGAGATCTATGGCGGGACCCGCTCCGCGTGGGACTACGGGCCCTCGGCGTGGAGCTCAAGGAGAACATCAAGCGCCAGTGGTGGAAGTCGATGGTCACCTCGCGCGAGGACGTCGTCGGGCTCGACTCCTCGATCATCCTGCCCCGCCAGACCTGGGTGGCCTCGGGTCACGTCGGAGAGTTCACCGACCCGCTCACCGAGTGCCAGTCCTGCCACAAGCGCTTCCGGGTCGACCACATGCAGGAGGCGCTCGCCGACAAGGAGGCGAAGAAGGGCAGGCAGGTCGACCCCGACTCGATCCCGCTCGGCAACATCGCCTGCCCCAACTGCGGCACCCGCGGTCAGTGGACCGAGCCGCGTGAGTTCAACATGATGCTCAAGACCCACCTCGGGGTGATCGAGGACGAGTCCGGCCTGCACTACCTGCGCCCCGAGACCGCGCAAGGGATCTTCATCAACTTCCTCAACGTCATGCAGGCCTCGCGCAGGAAGCCGCCGTTCGGCATCGCCCAGACGGGCAAGAGCTTCCGCAACGAGATCACTCCCGGCAACTTCATCTTTCGCACGCGCGAGTTCGAGCAGATGGAGATGGAGTTCTTCGTCAAGCCCGGCGAGGACGAGGCGTGGCACGAGTACTGGATCGCCGAGCGCAAGCGCTGGTACACGGACCTGGGCATCGACCCCGACAACCTCCGGCTCTACGAGCACCCGCAGGAGAAGCTCTCCCACTACTCCAAGCGCACCGTCGACATCGAGTACCGCTTCAACTTCGCCGGCTCCGAGTGGGGTGAGCTCGAGGGGCTGGCCAACCGCACCGACTTCGACCTCAGGACCCACTCCGAGCACTCGGGCACCGACCTCGTCTACTTCGACCAGGCCAGCGGCGAGCGCTACACCCCCTACGTCATCGAGCCCGCCGCCGGCCTCTCCGGAGCCTGATGACCTTCCTCGTCGACGCCTACACCGAGGACGAGGCACCCAACACCAAGGGTGGGGTCGACAAGAGGGTCGTGCTCCGCCTGGACCCGCGGCTCGCCCCGATCAAGGCCGCGGTGCTCCCGCTCTCGCGCAACGCGGACCTCTCGCCCAAGGCGCGTGACCTGGCCGCCACGCTGCGGCGCAACTGGAACGTCGACTTCGACGACGCGGGGGCAATCGGCCGTCGCTACCGGCGCCAGGACGAGGTCGGCACCCCCTTCTGCATCACCGTCGACTTCGACACCCTCGACGACCAGGCGGTGACGATCCGCTCGCGCGACACGATGGCCCAGGAGCGGGTCGCCCTCGACCAGGTCGAGGGGTGGCTGGCCCAGCGCCTCGTCGGCTGCTGACGCCTCGGGCGACGGGGCAGCCGGGAAACCGCGGCGGCGGGCTCGGCCGCCCGGGTCGTCTGGCCTAGCCTCGCGCGACAGGGCGCGAGGGATCCTCGATCCACTCGCTCCACGAGCCGATGTAGGGGACCGCGTCGATGCCGGCCTCGTGCAGCGCGAGTGCCATCTGCGCAGCGGTCACCCCGGACCCGCACGAGGTCCCGACCGGGGTGTCGCGGTGCACCCCGACCCCCGCCGCGACGGCACGTACCCGAGCAGGGGGGAGGAACGTGCCGTCGTCGGCGATCAGGTCGCTCATCGGCAGGTTGACCGAGCCCGGGATGCGGCCCGCCACCCGGTCGATGGGCTCCACCTCGCCGCGGTGACGCTCGGGCGTCCGCACGTCGAGGAGCACCCCGGCGCGCGCCATGTCGGCAGCGCCTCGGGCATCCAGCACGGGCACCGAGCCGGGCCGCACGACGACCGACCCGGGCTCGGCGAGGGGACCGCCGAGGTGACGGGAAGCCCCGCGCGCTGCCACGCGGCGAGGCCGCCGTCGAGGACCCGGACCTGGGGGTGCGCGGCCCAGCGCAGCACCCACCACGCTCGCGCGGCGCCGAGAGAGCTGTGCTGGTCGTAGACGACCACCTCGTCGCCGTCATCGATCCCGCACGCTCGCAGGGCTCGTTCCAGCACGTCGGGGTCGGGCAGCGGGTGTCGACCACGGCGCCCCGGCGGCCCGGCCAGGGCGAGGTCGAGGTCGAGGTGGGGCGCCCCGGGGAGGTGTGCGCGGCATACAGCTCCCGCCCGGAGGTCCCGACCAGGGCGTACTGGACGTCGAGCACCTTGACCTCGCCGCGGATCGGGCGGTGTGAGCTCGGCGGCCGAGATGAGGGCGGTCACCCTCCCATCCAACCCCGGGGCGCGGCGGGGGACAATCGACGGCATGTCCGACCCGGTCCGTCTCGTGCTGGTCCACGGGTCAAGCCAGTGGTGCCCAGTGGTGGCGGTATGCCGCTCTGCTGGGTCCCGACGTCGACCTCGTCGTGCCCGACCTGCCCGCCCACGGCGCACGCCGTCACGAGGAGTTCACCTGGGAAGGAGCCCTCGCCGTACTCGACGAGGCGGTCGAGGGCGGGCTCCCCGGTGTCCCCGTGGTGCTCGTCGGCCACAGTCTGGGCGGCTACCTCTCGATGGCGTGGGCGGCCCGTCACCCGGAACGGCTCGCGGGCCTCGGGCTCATCGGCGCCTCCGCGGTGCCCGCGGGCCCGGGGGCGGCCCTGTACCGGCTCATCGCCGTGGTGGAGCAGCGGCTCGGGGTCGACCGGCTCTCCCGACCCTGGACCGGCAGTGGGACGCCCTGTTGCCCGAGGAGTTCGCCGCGGTGCTCAAGGAGGCCGGGTACGGGTTCGACGGCATCCCCGCTGCCCTGGACGGGGTGATGAGCAGCGGCCGGCCGGAGATGCTCGCTGACGTCACGGCGCCGGTGCTCCTCGTGAACGGTCAGCTGGACCAGCTCCGGGTGGATGCGCGGGTGTTCGCCCGGGCCGCGGCGTCGGCCCGGTGGGTGCGCACGGTGACCATCCCCCGAGGTCTGCACGTGGTGCCCCTGACCCATCCCCACGAGGTGGCCGCCGCACTGGGCAGCTCCTCAGCGCGGCTCGGGCCTGACCGTGACCGCGCCCCCCACCGGGAGCAGGTGGGGCGTGGCCCGCGACCAGGCGCCCAGGACCTCGACGAAGCGATCTCCCGGTGTGGTCGTCCACGTCAGCCGGGCGCTCGGCCAGGCGGTGGGGTGCAGGGTGCCGAAGTGGATCGGCACGACGTGCCGGGCGCCGCAGGCGGCGGCGGCCTCGGCCGCCTCGGTGGGCCCCATGTGTCCGGGGGACAGGCGCGGGCCCCACCGCCGACCGGCAGCAGGGCGAGGTCGATCGCGGCCCCGGCGATCTGCGGCAGGTCGGCCATCTCCGGGTACAGCGATTGTCGCCGGCGAACCACACCGTCACGCCCGAGCCTCGGACCAGCATCCCCACAGCAGCGTTGGGGCGGTGGGGCATCGGCCGGGACACGTGGTCGGCACGCACGAGGTGAACGGAGACGCCGTCGGCGACGTCGTGCCAGGAGTCGGCCTCCAGGTCCGGCGCCACGAGGCCGTGCGCGCGGGCCCAGACGGCGTTCTCCGGATCGGTGAGAACGGGGGAGTGCCCGAGGCGTCGCAACGAGGGGAGGTCGGCGTGGTCGTGGTGCAGGTGCGAGAGCAGCACCGCGTCGACATCGGTGACGTGCGGGTGCACCGGGAGGTCGGCGCGGCGGCGGAGGACTCCGAGTCGGCGTCGCAGCACCGGGTCGGTGACGATGCGGACGCCGGCGAGGTCGAGGATGACCGTGGCGTGGCCGAGCCAGGTGGCGCGGACGCCCTCGCGACGGACGTCGTGCTGCGCGCTCACGCTCCCAGCCTAGACGCGGCGATCTCGCGCCGTCGCGGGTGGCAACTCGTTACCGGTCCCCGAAACGGCGCGGAGCCCGGGAACCTCCGCGAGTCGGGGACCGTGGGACGTGATTGCCGATACGGTTCTGACCAGGAGCGCCCACGTGGTGCAGCATGGAGTCGACCAGTGGAGCCCAAGGAGACCCCCATGGCGAGTTTCACCCCGTCCGACGCCGATGCTGCGCTGTTCGGCAACCGCTCGCCACGGCGGAGGTCCCGAGCCGGAAGTTCCCCGACGCGGGGATGAGCTCGACGGACGCCATGCGACTGGTCGCCGAGGACCTCGCCCTCGAGGGCGAACCGTGGCGCAACCTCGCCACGTTCGTCACCACGTGGATGGAGCCCGAGGCCCAGCGGATCATCACCGCGAACCTGCACCGCAACTTCATCGACCACGCGGAGTACCCGCGCACCGCCGAGATCGAGCAGCGGTGCATCCGGATGCTCGCGGACCTCTTCCACGCCCCGGGTGAGACGACCGGTGCCCGTACCCAGGGGTCGTCGGAGGCGATCATGCTCGGGGCGCTGTCGCTGAAGTGGAACTGGCGCACGCGCCGTGAGGCCAAGGGCGAGTCCACCACCAGCCCGAACCTCGTCTTCGGCGGCGACGTGCACGTCGTCTGGGAGAAGTTCTGCCGCTACTTCGACGTCGAGCCGCGGATCGTGCCGCTCAGCCCCGGCAAGTACACGATCGGGCCGGATGACGTCGCACCGCACGTCGACGAGAACACCATCGGCGTCGCCGCGGTGCTGGGCACGACCTTCACGGGTCACATGGACGACATCGTCGGGATCAACGACCTGCTCGTGCGGATCAAGGCCGAGCGCGGGCTCGACGTGCCGCTGCACGTCGACGGCGCCAGCGGCGGCTTCGTCTGGCCGTTCCTGTACCCGGACTCCAGGTGGGATTTCCGGCTCGAGCAGGTGCGCTCGATCAACGTGTCCGGGCACAAGTTCGGGCTGGTCTACCCGGGTATCGGCTGGCTCATCTTCCGGGAGACGTCCGACCTCGCCCCGGATCTGGTCTTCAACGAGAACTACCTCGGCAAGACCGACGCGACCTTCACGCTGAACTTCTCCACCGGCTCCGCCATGGTGCTCGCGCAGTACTACAACCTCGTCCGGTACGGGAGGCCCGGCTACACCTACATCATGCGCAACATGCAGGAGAACGCCCGCGTGCTCGCCGACAAGCTCGAGGCCATGGGCCGCTTCGAGATCATCGGGCGGGACGAGGAGCGGCTCCCCCTCGGGCCTTCCGCCTCGCCGGCGAGGAGACATACAACGAGTTCGACATCGCCTGGCAGCTCTCCGCCGAACGAGGCTGGATGTTGCCGGCCTACACGCTGCCCCCCGACGCCCAGGACGTCACGATCATGCGGGCCCTGGTCAAGGAGACGATGAGCCGCGAGCACGTCGACACCCTGGCCCGTGACATCGAGGATGCGTGCACGACGCTCGCCGCCAAGGGCGGAGCGCACCCGAGCGAGCGCGCCAAGATCGTCGTCGGGCCGGGCCACTGACCCCCGACCGGCCCACCTCCGTCAAGGAGCCAACCGGATGACGGTGCGTCCAGCGCGGCTGAACTCAGCGATCGCTGTCTTCTTCATCGTCGGGTCGGCGTGCTTCGTCCTGGGGTCGGTCCCGGCCTACCTCAATGCGGTCGGCGGGTGGTTCGACGGGATCACCTACGTCGTCGGATCGGTCTTCTTCACCATCGCGTCCTTCCTGCAGCTCACCCAGGCACAGAGCCCCGCGACGACCGATGTCGACCGGGTCGCGCAGCACGAGCCGGCACCGACGAGGCTGTGGGCCTGGCTGCCCCACGACCGCGCGTGGCTCGCGGCTGCCACCCAGTTCCCGGGCACCCTCTTCTTCAACATCAGCACCGTCGCGGCGCTGACCCACAACGCCACCGCGGCGGAGTCCGACCGCTACGTCTGGCGGCCGGACCTCTTCGGCTCGGTCCTCTTCCTCGTGTCGAGCGCCTTCGCCCTGCTCGTCGTATCGAGCCGGTTCCTCAGCTTCGAGCCGCGGTCACTCCCGTGGAGGATGGCCTGGCTCAACATGATCGGCTCGGTGCTGTTCATGGCCTCGGCGCTGGCCAGCTACGTCCTGCCCAGCACGGACGAGGTCGCCAACACCCGTGTGGCCGTCGCCGGCACCCTCCTCGGCGCGCTGTGCTTCCTCGTCGGCGCAGCGCTGATGTTCCCGGCCTGGCGGCGCTCCGTCGACGGTGTCCCGGTCGGATCCGGGAGCTGAACCGGAGGACACCGCAATCGGGGACAATGGGCGGCATCATGGCTGCTCCGACCACCACCCGCCCCCCCACGCCCGTCCTGCCACCCCTGCGCATCGGGCGACACACCATCGACTCCCCGGTCGTCCTCGCCCCGATGGCCGGCATCACCAACCGTGCCTTCCGTCGGCTGTGCCGCGAGTACGGCACCGTGGGCCAGGAGAGCGGGACCGCCTCGGGAGCGAGCAGCCTCTACGTCTCGGAGATGGTCACCTCAAGGGCGCTCGTCGAGCGCACCCCCGAGTCGATGCGCCTCATCTCCCACGACGCCGAGGAACACCCGCGGTCGGTGCAGCTGTACTCCGTCGACCCGGCCACGGCGGGACTGGCGGCGAGGATGCTCGTGGCCGAGGACCGCGCCGACCACATCGACCTCAACTTCGGGTGCCCCGTGCCGAAGGTCACCCGCAAGGGCGGCGGCGCGGCGCTCCCCTGGAAGACCGACCTGTTCCGCTCGATCGTCTCAGCCGTCGTCCGTGAGGCCGAGCCGTATGCCGTGCCGGTCACCGTGAAGATGCGCGTGGGCATCGATGCCGACCACGTGACCTACCTCGACGCCGGGCGGATCGCCGAGGGGGAGGGTGCCGCGGCGGTGGCTCTGCACGCCCGCACCGCCTCCCAGGCGTACTCCGGCAGCGCGGACTGGTCGGCGATCGCGCGGCTGAAGGAGGCGGTGACCACGGTGCCCGTGCTCGGCAACGGCGACATCTGGTCGGCGGAGGATGCGCTCGCCATGGTCGCGCAGACCGGGTGCGACGGGGTCGTCGTGGGCCGCGGCTGCCTCGGCCGCCCATGGCTGTTCACCGACCTGGCGGCAGCGTTCGCGGGGTCCCCGGTGCGGGTGCGACCCGGACTTCGCGAGGTGACCGACACGCTGCGGCGGCACGCGGCCTACCTCGTGGACTTCTACGACGGCGACGAGCTGCGCGCCTGCCGGGACATCCGCAAGCACATCGCGTGGTACCTCAAGGGCTTCCCCGCGGGGTCGACGGTGCGCAACCAGCTCGCCCTCGTCGACAGCCTCCAGGCGCTCGATGATCTGGTGGGCACCATGGACCTCGACGCGCCGTGGCCCGGTGACGCCGCCGAGGGGCAGCGCGGGCGCGCGGGATCACCGCGGGTCGTCGCGTTGCCGGAGAACTGGCTGCGCTCCCGCGAGCTCGACGCGGCGCAGCACGCCGCGGTGGCCCAGGCCGAGCTCAGCGTCTCCGGCGGCTGACCCTCCGGCAGTCGACCCTCGCGCGGCTGGCCAAGGGCTCATCTGGCGCGGAGGGCCTGCTCGAGGTCGGCGAGGAGGTCGTCGGGGTCCTCGAGCCCCACCGAGAGGCGCAGCACGTCGTCGTGGGGTCGTGCGTCGGGTGCGACCGGCCGGTGAGTGAGGGCCGCCGGGTGCTGGATGAGGGAGTCGACGCCCCCGAGGGACACCGCGTGCGTCACGAGGGTGCAGGCGGACGCGGCGGCCGCAGCGGCCGCATAGCCGCCGCGCACCGAGAACGCGAGGATCGATCCGGGCCCGCGCATCTGTCTGCCGACCAGACCGGCGGGGTCGTCGAGTCCGGGGTAGTGCACCCGGGCGACGCCGGCGTGCTCCTCAAGCCACGCGGCGACCTTCTGGGCACCCTGCTGGGCCGCACGCACCCGCACGGGGAGGGTCTGCAACCCCCGGTGCAGGTCGTAGGCGGCCCGCGGGTGGAGCAGGCCCCCGGTCAGGGCCCGCACCTGGCGAAGGCGACGGGCCCACTCCGGCGTTCCCGCCACGACGCCGCCCATGGCGTCGCCGTGGCCGCCCATGAACTTCGTCGCCGAGTGCAGGACGAGGGTCGCCCCGTGCCGGGCGGGGTTCTGGAGCACGGGGGTCGCGAAGGTGTTGTCGACGAGGACGGGAACCGATCCCGCGGCGGCCACGACGGCCCCGATGTCCACGAGGTCGAGCGTCGGGTTCGCCGGCGTCTCGAGCACCACGAGGCCGGTCTCGGGCCGCACCGAGGAGGCGACGGTCGCCGGCGTCGCCCAGGTGACCGTCGTGCCGAGCAGGCCCGTGGCGAGCACGTGGTCGGTGCCGCCGTAGAGCGGCCGTACCGCGACGACGTGCGGCTTGCCGGCAGTCACGGTCGCGAGCAGGGCCGCGCTCAGGGCCGCCATGCCGGAGGCGAAGGCCACCGCCTCCTCGGTTCCCTCCAGCGATGCCACGGCCTGCTCGAACCGGTCCACGGTGGGGTTCCACAAACGCTGGTAGACCAGGCTGTCTCCCGGCTGGGGGCGGCCTCCCGTGGCGAGGACCTCGTAGGCACGACCGCCATTCTCGACGTCGGGCAGCGGGTTGGTGCTCGACAGGTCGATGGGCGGCACGTGCACGCCGAGGGCGCGCAGGTCCTCCCTCCCGGCGTGCACGGAGCGGGTGTCGAGGCTGGTGGCGGGCACGGTGTCCTCCGGTGCGGGTCTGGGCGGGGCGGGGGCCCTGGGTGCTGGTGCGGCCCATCGTCGCCGTATCCGCGACCCGTCGGCAAGAGTCTGACGGAAGCCACGGGTCGGGCCAGGATGGACGTGGATTCCACGACGTGAGAGCGGTTACGCTGGTCGTCATGCCGCGGAATCAGCGAGCCGAGCGCCGACACCTCACGCCGGGCCCACCGCCGCGCGTGCCCCCCGCCCTGGACGACGTCGACGTGACCCTGCTGCGCGCGCTGAGCGTCGACGGGCGGCGCTCGGTCGCCGCCCTGGCCCGCGACACCGGGCTCGCCGAGTCCACGTGCGCCGGTCGGGTCCGGGGCCTGCTCGAGCGTGGCACGGTCCGCGGCATCCATGCCGAGCTCGATCCGGCAGCCCTGGGGTTCACCGTGGAAGCGATGGTCGCGGTCCGCTTCGGCGGTCACGTGCGCGGGCACGTCGAGGCCTTCCGCGACGAGGTGACGACGGTGCCGGGAGTGCTCGCGACGTACAACACGAGTGGGTCGGAGGACTACCTCGTCCACGTCGCGGCGAGCGGGTCCGATGCGCTGCGCGACTTCGTGCTCGACAACATCGCCAACCGACCCGGGGTCGTGCACGCGGAGACCAGCCTCATCTTCGAGTCCACCCGGGGGGTCGGACTGTTGCCGCGACCTCCCTCGGGAGGGGTGTCGCACGGGCCGGGCAGGATGGGCCCATGAACGGGTCCACGGGCACCCCGGGCGGAACGCCGGAGCGGCCCTGTGTCTTCTTCGCCGACGCGGCTGAGTTCGGACGGTGGCTCCGGGCGTACCACGACACCGAGAAGGAGCTCTGGATGGGCTTCTATCGCAAGGGACACCCGGATGCCGGGCTGACCTGGGAGGCCGCGGTCCGCGAGGCCCTGTGCTGGGGCTGGATCGACAGCATGGCGCAGGGCATCGATGAACACACCCGCCGTCAACGCTGGACCCCGCGCAAGCCGACGAGCACCTGGTCGACCATCAACATCACCGCGGTCGCCGAGCTCACGGCCCAGGGGCGGATGCAGCCGAGCGGCCTGGCCGCCTTCGAGCGACGCCGCGAGGACCGCTCGGGCGTGTACGCCTACGAGAACCGTGAGCTCGAGCTGAGCCCGCACTTCGCCGACCGTCTCGCGGCCGACCCCGCGGCTGCGGCGTTCTGGGAGCAGGCGACACCGGGCTATCGCAAGGTCGCGGTCAACTGGGTGATGACCGCCAAGCAGGAGAAGACGCGCGAGTCGCGGATGGACCAGCTCGTCGAGGACTCCGCGGCGGGACGACTCATCCGCAGCCAGCGGTACGGCGCCCCACCGAAATGGCTCGACCGGGCCGCTGCCGCGGCCCGGGCTGCCGGCAGCTCGGGAGAGGACGGATCGAGTGGGATCCCGGCACCGTAGGCTCGCTGTGTGACGTACACCGCGCGGGATCGTGAGCGCTGGGTCGCCGAGGACCCCGCCCACAAGCGGGCCGACCGCGACGATTTCGCCCGGGACCGGGCCCGGCTGCTGCACTCCGCCAGCCTGCGCCGGTTGTCGGCCAAGACCCAGGTGGTGCAGCCCGGCAGTGACGACTTCGTGCGCAACCGACTCACCCACTCCCTCGAGGTCTCGCAGATCGGACGGGAGTTCGGCGCGGCGCTCGGCTGCAACGCCGACGTCGTCGACACCGCCTGCCTGGCCCACGACCTCGGCCACCCACCCTTCGGCCACAACGGCGAGGCCGCCCTGGCTGCCCTGGCGGCCGACATCGGGGGCTTCGAGGGCAACGCCCAGACGCTGCGGGTGCTCACCAGGCTCGAGGCCAAGCGCCAGCACCCTGACGGGCGTTCGGCGGGGCTCAACCTCACCCGGGCCACTCTCGACGCGGCCACGAAGTACCCGTGGCGACGCGGACAGGGGCCCCACCCGACGGTGAAGTTCGGTGTCTACGAGGACGATCTCGAGGTCTTCGAGTGGTTCCGCGGCGGCATCCCGGTCTGGCGCAGGTCCTTCGAGGCCGAGGTCATGGACTGGTCCGACGACGTCGCCTACTCGGTGCACGACGTGGAGGATGCCATCGCCTCCGGGTGGCTCGACCCTCGGATGCTGCGCGACGCGGCCGACGTGGAGGCGGTGCTGGCGGTGGCCGGGGAGGTCTACGAGCCGGGTCTCACCGCCGAGGAGCTGGGGGCGGGGCTCGAGCGCGTGCTCGCGACCGGGGCCGTTCCCGACTCCTACGACGGCTCGCGGCGCTCCCTCGCCGCGCTCAAGGACATGACCTCACGCCTCATCGGCCGGTTCGTCGTCGCGGTCGAGCGGGCCACCCGGGCGCAGCACGGCTCGGGGCCGATGACCCGTCACGGCGCGAGCCTCGTGGTGCCCGTCGAGTCGCGTGCCGAGTGTGCGGTGCTCAAGGCGGTGGCCGCCCACTACGTCATGTACGCCGCGGAGCGGGTCGACCTCTACGTGCGCCAGCGCGATGTCGTCGCCGAGCTCGTCGCGGCCTACCAGGCCGACCCCGCTCGCCTGGACCCCGACCTGCGACCGGACTGGGAGGACGCCGCCGACGACGGCCCGGCGCTTCGGGTGGTCCTGGACCAGGTGGCCTCGCTCACCGACGTCCGAGCCCTGCAGCTGCACCGCTCCTGGTGCAGACCGGCAGCCGGGTGACGGGCCGCGCCGCCTAGACTCGCGGCATACCGAGGGAGGTGCAGTGGCGGGTCGGATCAGGGCCGAGGACATCGCGACGGTCAAGGAGCGCACGTCCATCGAGGACGTCGTGCGGGACCACGTCTCGCTGCGCCCTGCGGGGGTGGGCTCGCTCAAGGGGCTGTGCCCGTTCCACGACGAGAAGACGCCGAGCTTCACCGTCCGCCCCTCGGTCGGTAGCTACCACTGTTTCGGGTGCGGCGAGGGCGGGGACGTGATCTCGTTCGTGCAGAATGTCGAGCACCTCACCTTCGCGGAATCCGTCGAGCGGCTGGCCGGCAAGCTGGGCCTGGAGCTGCGCTACGAGGACGGTGACGGGCCCAGGCGCGACGGGGTGTCCCTCGGCAGGCGGTCCCGGCTCCTGGAGGCGCACCGCGTCGCCCAGGAGTTCTACGAGGGGCTGCTGCTCGACACCGGCCGCGCCGAGGCACGCGCGGGGCGCGACTTCCTGCGCGAGCGCGGTTTCGACTCGAGCGCGGCCCAGCGCTTCGGCGTCGGCTTCGCGCCTCGTGACGGCGAGGCGCTCACCCGCCACCTGCGCGAGCGCGGGTTCACGGAGGACGAGATGGTCGGTGGTGGGCTCTCGGGCCGGGGGAGCCGTGGCCTCTACGACCGGTTCCGCGGCCGGCTGGTCTGGCCCATCCGCGACACCACCGGGGACACCGTGGGGTTCGGCGCCAGGCGCCTGTTCGACGACGACCGGATCGCCGCGAAGTACCTGAACACCTCGGAGACCCCCATCTACAAGAAGTCCAGCGTGCTCTACGGACTCGATGCCGCGAAGAAGGCGATCTCCACGGGCCGGCGCGCCGTCGTCGTCGAGGGCTACACCGACGTGATGGCGGCCCACCTCTCGGGGGTGGGGGAAGCGGTCGCGACCTGTGGCACTGCCTTCGGGGTCGAGCACATCAAGGTGCTGCGGCGGATCATGCGTGACGAGGCCGACGTCTCCCCGGCGCGGGTCGTCTTCACCTTCGACGGTGACGCGGCCGGGCAGAAGGCCGCGATGAAGGCCTTCGGCGAGGACCAGCGCTGGGCGGCCCAGTCGTTCGTCGCCGTCGCACCGGACGGGATGGACCCCTGCGAGCTCCGCCTGGCCAAGGGTGATGCCGCCGTGAAGGCCCTCGTCGACGGTGCCGTGCCGATGTTCGAGTTCGCCGTGCGGACGACGATCGCCCGCTACGACCTCGAGACGGCCGAGGGACGGGTCGAGGGGATGAAGGCCGTGGCGCCGATCATCGGCTCGATCCGCGACACGAGCCTGCGACCCGAGTACACCCGCACCGTGTCCGGGTGGCTCGGGGTCGAGGTCGAGCAGCTGGCCGGAGAGGTCAAGCGTGCGGGGCGGCTGCGCACCGAGGACTCCACCGACCACGCACGCACCCCGGCCGGCACCGACGAGGTCCCCGAGCCCGGTCCGGGAGAGGGTGTGACGCTGCCGACCCCCGACCTGAGGGACCCGCTCGTCTTCGCCGAGCGCCAGCTCCTCCAGGCGCTCGTGCAGTATCCGCAGCAGTTCGACCCGGTCGCCGTGTCGACGCTGTCGAGCGAGGCGCTGACCGCACCGGCCCACCGCGCCGTGCTCGACGGCATCCGGATCGCCGACCCGTCCGTGCCGGGTCGTTCGGCAGCAGCGTGGGTCACGGCGGTCACCGAGGGGGCGCCGGTGGCGGTGCGCGGTCTGGTCGCGGAGCTCTCGGTCGCTCCGCTGCCGACGCGCTACGACCCCTCCACCGGCCTTCCTCCACAGCGCTACCTCGACGCCCTGTTGGCGGGTGTCCAGGACGCTCACCTCAGTCGGCGGATCGCCGATGCCATGGCCTCGGTGCGGCGGGTGCAGAACGACCCCGAGGCGGCGGCCGGGGACCTCCTGGAACGCACGATGGTCCTGCACCAGCTCGAGCTGGAGCGGGTTCGGCTTCGCGAGGCCACCTCATGAGGCTTCCCGGCTCCTTTCCCCGCAAGCAGCCCGTGCCCCTGGCGGTCGCCTCGGCGATCGACCCCGCGCGCAAGGAGAAGCTCCTTGCCTGGGCCGTCGAGTCGGCATCCGGGACGACCGTCGTCGCGGGCCGGCACCGCCTCTATGCCGTGGGTCCCGGCCCCGAGGGACCCGTCGTGGCCCTGTCGCGTCCTTGGCACCTCGTCGACGCGGGCAGCTGGAGCGGCGAGGATGCGCTGCTCTCCGTCAGTTGGGTCGACGGCGAGCCGCCGGTTCGCTTCGCGCTGACCCAGCCGGGCCTGCTCCCCGAGACCCTTCGGGAGCGCGTGCAGGCATCCGTGGTGATCGCCGAGACCCTCGACCTGGGGGGGCGGCGCACCGCCCGGGTGGTCGTGCGACGGGTTCTCGAGACCGACGCGCTCGTCTCCCAGGCCGTGCTCGGCAAGGGTGTCCGGAGCTCCGATCCGGGCGTGGACGAGCAGGTCAGCGCCGGGTTGGCACGGGTGCGCGAACAGGTCGGGCTCGACTGAGGGCGCACGCAGCACCCCGATTTCCTCGTGGAGGTCGCCGCTTGCTATCGTTGCCGGGCGCTGATGCGGCGATCCCGCGGCGGCCTTTCCCCTGTA
This sequence comes from uncultured Actinomycetota bacterium, assembly GCA_963730365.1. Taxonomy (GTDB): domain Bacteria; phylum Actinomycetota; class Actinomycetes; order Actinomycetales; family Dermatophilaceae; genus Fodinibacter. The sequence continues at coordinate 16,734 of CAVSRM010000013.1, forward strand.
GCTCAATTGGCAGAGCAGCCGACTGTTAATCGGCAGGTTGTTGGTTCGAGTCCAACCGGGGGAGCAGTCCCAAAGGGCCCCTGAACTGCGGAAACGCCAGTTCGGGGGCCTTTCTGCTGGTGGTTGCAGCGACTATGCATCGTTCATCGTTCCCGTGCCGCAGATCGGGGAGGCCGCCGTAGGCCTGCCCACACGCTGTCTTGCACAGGTGAACGGGCATATCCCGTCGCGTTGTGCTCGATGGGTGTTCAGTTGTTCGGGGACGCACCCACCGAGCGGCTCTGGGCACGACAACGCACCAAGAGGCTGGACCCCCGGATCGAACGCACCGCCCTACGCAAGCTCGTCATGCTCGATGCTGCCGAAGTCCTCGACGGCCTCAAGGTCCCGCCCAGGAATCGGCTCGGAGCGCTCATGGGCGACCGCGCGGGACAGCACAGCATCCGAATCAACCAGCAGAGGCGGACCTGGTTCGTCGGGACCCCGGCCGGCACCGAGAACGTCGAGATCGTCGTGTTCCACCATAAGGGGGCACACACATGGCAGCCATTGCGCCCATCCACCCCGGGGAGGTCCTCCTCGAGGAGGACCTCGTTCCGTTGGAGGTCACCCAGCACCGGCTGGCTGTCTCCATCGGTGTCCCCCCGCGGCGGATCAACGAGATCGTCCACGGCAAGCGACGGATCACGGCCAACACCGCGCTGCGGTTGGCCCGCTTCTTCGCGACCACCGACAGGTTCTGGCTCAACCTTCAGACCCGCTACGACCTTGAGATCGAAAAGGACCGCCTTGGAGGCGAACTCGACTACATCCAGCCGCTCCAGAGCGCCGGACCTGCACGCATCGCGGCAAGAGCGAGAATCGCTCGCGCATGCCGGCCAGCCCGTAGGACGGGCTGGCCCGTCGCCCGCGGCCCGGGATGGCTGGCCCCCCGTCGTCGTGGACCCGCAGCCGCACTGTCGACCCGTCCCGGCTGACTTTGACTGCAACCAAGGTGGGGTCCACCGCGTGCCGGCGGGCGTTCGTTACGGCCTCCTGCGCCGCTCGGAACAGTGCCGCTCCCAAAGGCGCCGGCAGCCGCTCGACGTCGCCGGAGGTCTCGATGACCACGCGCGGGCCCGCGTGGTCATCGCGGCCCAGCAGCGGGATGTCGCCGACGCCGTACGTCGGTGCACGCCCGTGGCCCCCCTCCTCGTCGTGACGTAGCACCGCCACCATCGCGCGCATGTCGTTCAGTGTCCGGGCGGCCGCGTCCTCCACCTCGTCGATGGCCTCGGCGGCGGCGGGGTCGGTCCGGGCGCGTACCTTGGCCGCCCGGGCGTGAAGCAGGATGCCGGACACGTGATGGGCGACGGTGTCGTGGAGATCGCGGGCCAACTGCTCGCGCTCGCGGACCCTGATCTCCTCGCGCGTCCGCACCTGAGACAGAGTCCAGAAGCGCATCATCGCGCCGAGTGCCACCGGCAGCATCAGCGCCCCCACCCCGAGGAGCATCGAGGCGCCGCTGGAGTCGTAGAGCGGTTCTCGAGCCAGGTGCACCACTAGTAGGAAGCAGCTGCCCGCGACCACACCCCGCCCGCTGGCCCAGCGACCCAACGAGTACGCCAGCAGCAGCACTACGGCAGTGGTGTTCAGGACGGCGTTCGGCTCCCCCGCCAGATCTGGGACAACCCCGGCCACTGTCTGAGCTCCGAAGGCGAGGATGAGCATCTAAAGCGGGCGGTGGGTCCGCCACAGCAGGGTGGCGACGCAGACAAGCGCCCACGCGGCATGCCAGACAGGCCAGACCATGTCGGAGCGAAGCCCGGCCTCGAGCGCCGTCAGCGGAATGAGTCCGGCGACCAGAGCCCGATCCCAGCGCGTGGTTCCCGCAGGCGCGACGGCTCGCGGCTCGTTCCAGAGCGCACGCAGCGGACCTCCGACCATCACCAAAGACTAGGGCCTGTCGGATGGATCTCGTTGGTGCCAGAACATGACGATGGTGCCGAGGATGATGCCGGCGCGGTAGTTCAGTGCCTGCTTGTCGTACCGGGTGGCGATTCCGCGCCACTGCTTGAGCCGGCCGAAGGCCCGTTCGACGACGTTGCGGCCCTTGTAGGTCCGCGGGTCGAACGTGGGGGGCGTCCGCCTCGTGAGCCTCGGGCCCGGCGGCGCGCGATCTGGTCACGCCGCTGCGGGATGACCGCCCGGATGCCTTTGCGGCGCAGGTCTGTTCGGGTGGTCGGGTGGGAGTAGGCCTTGTCCGCGGTCACCGTCGACGGGCGGGACCGCGGCCGCCCGCCGGTGGGGACGGCGATGTCGGCCAGCACGGGCATCAGTTCGGGGTTGTCTCCGGCCTGCCCAGGTTTGGACCACCGGTCGAACCGCCACCACACCGTCTGCCACGCCGGGAAGTCCTCAGGCAGATCCCGCCACGGCGAGCCGGTGGGGAACCGCCAGATGATCGCCTCCACCACCTCGCGGTGGTCCCGCCACCGACCACCCCGCTTCGGCGAGCGATCCGGCAGCAAGGGCTCCAACTGGTCCCACATCCCATCAGTCAGCACACGGCGCGTCTCCGCGCCCAGCACCCCGCCCGACCCAGCCCCCGACGTCCGTCAGACACGCCCTGGAACGAACGGGCAGCCGACCGGATGGAACTTTAGGCCGATCCGGGTCAGCCTGCGGGATGAGACGAAGATGGCCCCTGCTCCGATGTAGCGGACAGTCAGTTCGAAGAAGGTGGAGGCATGACACCACACACAGCCGCCACCACACCTTCCGCATCCACCACGGCCGCCTCATCACCGGCTTCCGCTCCCTCGTCACCCGTCCTCGCCCGCGCTGGCGGCATCGCCGCCGAAGTCGTCGCGGGCACCTACGTCGTCGGTTTCCTCGCCATGGTCGCCTACCTGGTCCCCAGGGGCTTCTCCTCCCCCCTGGACGACCCGTCTGGTTCGCTCAGCTTCCTGATGGAACACCAAGCTGAGTTGTCCGGCTGGTACTTCGTGCTCTACCTCCTGGGCGGAGCCGCCATGGCCCTGGTTGCCCTCGGAGTCGGCGAGCGACTCGCCCCGGTCCCGGCGCAGGCCAGAGCCTCTGCCGCACTGGGACTGATCTGGTCGGGCATGCTTGTCGCCAGCGGGAGCATCGCACTCGTCGGGCAACATGCCGCCGTCGAGCTGCACGCGCAGAACCCGGACCTGGCCCTGAACACGTGGGTCTCGATCAGCGTGGTCCAAGACGCCCTCGGTGGCGGCATCGAGGTCGTCGGCGCCCTCTGGGTCGGTGTTGTCGGATTCGCTGCCCTCCGCAGCAGGGCGCTCCCGGCGGGGCTCGGCGGGCTCGCGCTGGGGTTGGCCGCCGCAGGCATGGCCACGGTCATCCCGGTCGCCTCCGAAGTCGCGACATCCATCTTCGGGCTTGGACTCATCCTCTGGTTCACCTGGCTCGGACTCGCCCTGCGTCGCCGCTGACGCCCCTGCCAACCGACGCCTACTACGACCAGCAGCGGCCCTCTGCCCTCCCGCGGCGGGCCGCTCGCTGGTCGCTTCCCGCTTCGCAGCCTCAGCCTCGGAGCGCGGTACGGAGATGCGGTCCTCGACGTCGACGCGTCGACTCAACCCCCTCCTCGTTGTGGAAGTGAGGGCGGGGCCTCCTACTGCTGGGTGTCCTGGAGTCGCTCGTCGGCTGGCCGTTCGGCCTTGCGGCGACACCCGTTGCGCGGCGTGGCGACCTACGAGGACGTCTCCAAGCTGACGTATGTCCGGGGTCCCAGCGGCATCATCGTGATGCTCGCCGAGGAGCTCAAGAAAGGCTGACCGCGGGTTCACCCCGCACAGAAGCTCCGCATCACGGTCCCGCATTCGGACGCTTCGCGGCTCGTCAAGAAGCGCGGTCACATCGCCGCGATTCGGCTATCTGCCGCTCAGGCCCGAGGGACTCTCGAAACGTCCGCTTCTGCCGCACTCCGGCTCTGTCGGTTGAAATGACGACCGCATCACGAAGGGAAATCGGACCTGCTCGATGAGGTGACCGACCTCCAGCGGCTGGTCATGGATCCGAACGTGGCGAAGGCAGGTCCTTCCAGACGTTCTTCATGGATCTTCGCGGCCGTGCCGCGCAACGTGCCGGACGCCATCCCCATCGGCCTAGCTCTCGTTCTTGACGATCGCGCCGGCTTTGATGATGACCGGCATCGTCTGCTCAGGTGTTGTGATGACGCTGATGTCCTGCAGGGGATCACCGTCCACGAGCAAGAGGTCCGCCAGTGCTCCCTCGGCAACCACCCCCAGCCGGCCGGGGTAGGGGTTGCGCGGGCCGGACATGGCGAGCAGTTCGGCGTTGCGCGACGTGGCCATGATCAGGACCTCGGCCGGAGACATCCATCGGACCAGCTTTGCCAGCCGGTGTGTCTGCCGTCGCCACAGTGCTGGTGAGAACAGGACGTCGGAGCCGAAAGCGACGTTGATCCCGTGTGTGCGGGCCAGCTCGAAGGCGGTGTCGGTACCAGCAGCCACCTCAAGTTGCTTGACCCGATTGGCACCCTGGGTGGGTGTGGCGTCTTCGTCATCGAGGAACGCCTGCAGGCACCACCACACGTCCTGCTCTGCCATGAGGGACGCGGTCTGGTCGTCGATGAGCTGACCGTGCTCGATGCACCGGACCCCCGCTCGTACCGCCTGCTGGACAGCGCGTGCCGTGTACGCGTGCACGGTGACGTAGGTGCCCCAGTTCTCGGCCGCCTCGACCGCGGCCCGCATCTCCGACTCGGTGTACTGGGTCACGTCCAACGGGTCATAGTGAGAGGTGACCCCACCGCCACTCATCACCTTGATCTGGCTGGCCCCGAGCATCAACTGCTCCCGCACGGCGCGAAGGACTTCTGGCACCCCATCAGCGATGGCTGAACCCCCGAGCAGCTCCGAGTGGCTCAAATGGCCGTGTGAGCCACGAGGCACCTCGAAAGGCAGGCGGAAGTCTCCGTGCCCCCCGGTCTGCGAGATGAACGCTCCGGAAGGGAAGATCCGAGGCCCCCGTGCCAAGCCCATGTCGATCGCCTGCTTGATCCCGAACACCGGCCCGCCCAGATCGCGCACAGAGGTGAATCCGCGAAGAAGTGACTGCTCGGCACCCGCAGCAGCAGCGACCGCCAAGAAGTAGACGTTCCCGGTCAGGGCGGCGACCTGGCTGATACCGGCAAAGGACAGGTGCGTGTGCATGTCGATCAGTCCCGGCATCAACGTCCGTCCAGCCCCGTCGATGACAACGGCCGACGAGGGAGAACCGGTGCTGTCCTGCGTACTCGCCGGGAGAGGAGCGTCGGTGATCGAGGCGATCACCCCAGCATCGACCCGCACATCCTTCGCGGAAGACAACCGAGTCTTCATACCGTCGAAGACGCGAACGTTACGGAACAGAATGCTTGGTGCTTGGTCCAATTCGGGCCGCCTTGTCCACACGCGAGTTTTGGTTTGTCGCACCGAGGCTATCTGTCGAGCGACTCTTCGTTGGCGCAGTCGGAGTTGGGTGCGGCATCAGCCTCAAGCCCCTGTGGTGATCCGTGCTGCTCTTCCTCCAAGGCGCGCTAGGCAACCTCCACTTCGTCGCAAACCTCTTCAGCTCACAGGCACACGCCCGGGACCATTGCTGGCCGGCGCGCCGTCCGCTGAGAACGTCCGCTCGTGCCGCGAAGCGCGCGCGATGGTCCCCACGGCAGCCCACCAAGGACTGGGACGACTACGGAACCCTCGCGCCGTCGCCGTTCCGGTGCGCTGGCGTCGTCGCCTCCGTCGCCTCCGTCGACTGCGGCCACTGTTGCCCCATGCGGTGGCGTGGCACGTCATTCTCGTGGACTGGCCGGGGCACGGCCTGTCCGGACCCCCGTCGTTGCCCCATTGGCCGGATGCGTTCAGGTCCTACACCCATGAGCTGTTCCGCTCCATGTTTGCCAAGTTGGGCTGTGTCACGGTCGACATCGTCGGCCATTCCCTCGGCGCGCAACTCGGCCTCTACCTGGCCATCGACGATCCCGGGAGGGTCCGCCGTCTGGTGGTCCTGGGCGCCCCCGGCGCCTGCCTGCCGGGCACGGGCCTCCTTCCACTCACCCCGCTGATGGCCACTCCGATCCTGGGCCCGCTCCTGATGCTGCTTCCGAGGCCCGAGTCCGCTCGTCGGCGGTTCGCCGACAAGGCAGTAGGGGAGGGCGTCATGGAGACCCAGACCTCCGCCCTGCGGACTGCGACCAGGGCAGTCACCAGCCGACGAGCGAACGCTGCCGGGGCAGCAGCCCTCTTCCGAAGCCTCGTGACCGGCTCGAAGGTACGACCCGAGGCGCGGCTCCTTCCCCACGACCTGGCGCACGTGCAGGCACCCGTTCTGCTCGTCTGGGGTGAGGACGATGCGTTCCTCACCCCGGACGCGGCCCACGACTCAATCGCCGCTATTCCGCACGGGCGGCTGCTCACAGTCAGGGCCGGTCATACTCCCTGGCTCGGGCACGTCGATCAGGTCGGCACTGCCATCGCGGAGTTCCTCAGCTGAGGTGCATCGCTGATGACGGGCAACTGCCCCTTGCTGCCGCGATTGCTGCACTGCTGCCGCGCGGTCACTCTTGGCGCGACCCACGCGACCCACGCGACCCACGCGACCCACGCGATTGCCTCGGTCATTCGCGGACTCCGCGGCTCTTTGATTCGGGCTACTTTCCGACGAGTCCCAGTCGAAGCGGGGACAGCGTGCGATGACGATCGTCTAGCGAGACACAGCCCTTCCCGTGACAATGGGGTCGGTGCGGCCCCAGCGCGTCGCCCGTCCCAGCGTTGCCGGCCCTGGGCCGTTAGGGTGGATGCTCACGCCGTCGGCCCCGTGCCCACAGCGATGATGACTGTCCTTGGTCCAGCAGTGCGGCCGCCCCCGTCGACGAATGAGGATCGCCGTGCCGCGTACCGCTACCGCCCCCTACACCCATTTCGCGTCCTCCGCGCCCGGGTGCGCCACCGGACCAGCCGCTGACGCCCGCTCCAGGTGGCAGCGTGCGCTGATCGTGGTCTCAATCGTGGGGTGTGTCGCTCTGAACGGGTGCGCCATCTTCTCCCCGGTCCAAACCGACGAGCAGTACATCCAGGCCGATGGGGTACCGCTGACCACCACGAACATCGAGTTCGAGAACCTCGTCATCGTCGCACCTGCCAGGGATGCCGGCGGTGTGCTGGTCGGGCAGGCGGTCAATCAAACCCGTCAGCCGATCCAAGTGACGTTCGCCGTGGCCGGTGCCGCCCCCACCACCATCACCATCGCCCCCGCCGCCGCCGACGCGATCACCGCCATCCCCTCCAACGTCGACCTCGGACCCATCCCCGAACCACCCGGGGCGATGGTGCAGCTGAGTGTGAGCACCGCGGCCTCTGGGACGAGCCTGGTCCTTGTCCCGGTGCTGCCCCCAGGCCCGCAAGGCTCGGAGTACGAGGACATCACCCCCTGACCCCCCCGGCCAAGGGTGGTCAGCCGAACTGTTCCAAGGCTACCGCCAGGACCAGCCCGAGCGCGGTCGCGATACCGCTGGTGTAGCTGTCCTCCTTGAATGCCTTGGGGAAGAGCTCGGTCGCCAGCGAGGCCACGACCGCGCCCCCGGCGAAGCAGCGGATCAACACCAATGCGGGGTCAGGCACACCGGCCAGCAGCAGTTTCCCGCCAGCGCCGCCACCGAGAGCAGGCCGGCGGTCGCGGCCCACAACCCCAGCACTTTGGGTTTGGACCGGTTCTTGGCCATCTGCTGAGCTCCGCCGGCGGCCTCAGGAAGGTTGGACAAGAATATGGACCCCGACAGCGACGCTACCTGCAACGGACCGCCAGAACTCCCGCTGCACGGCACGCGAGGGCTCCGGCCGCCCCTGTGAGCGCATCGGCGCCCGCATCGCCCGGTCCGCCGCCCACTGCCGTCGCGCTCCGGTCGGCGCCTGCGGCAGCTGCTTCCTCGGTCGTCCCATCCAACACCTCCGTGATCAAGGTGTTGCGACGACCAGTTGAATCCGCCCTGCGACCCGCGGTCGGTATGTGCCACAACCGATCCCAGGTCGGCGCCGTACAGGATGCGGGTGCACACGGCCTGCTCGAGGGCGTCCAGGACCAGCTGGGTGCTCATGCTGGTGCCGGTACGCCAGCCGAGAATCCGGCGGGCTTAGGCGTCGACGACGAACGCGACGTACACCCACCCCGACCATGTGCTGCCGTAGGTGATGTCCGAATGACCTTACGGCTCACGGACGAGGAGACCGATGCGCTGCGCCGCCGCGCGCAGCTCGAGTCCCGGTCGACGCAGGACGTGGCCCGAGCAGCCGTACGGGAGTACGTAGAGAGCCACAGCCGGGCCGAGCTGCTCGACCAGGTCCTGAACGAGGAGCTGCCTCGGTACGCGGAAGCATTGGAGCGGCTCGGTCAGTGATCTACCTGACCCTGCCCGAACTGCTGCACGTCGCCGAACGGACACTCGGCCCCAACGTACCGGTCCGTGACCACGGGTTGCTGGAGTCCGCGCTGGCCCGGCCCCGGGCGACCGCGTTCGGCGCAGATGCATACGGGAGTCTCGAGGACAAGGCCGGCGCGCTGCTGCACTCACTGGCCCGCAACCGCGCGCTCGTCGAGGGCAACAAGCGGTTGGCTCTCGCCGCCACGATTGCCTTCTCGGAACTGAATGGGCACCGGCTCACTCTCACCAACGACGGGGCCTACCAACTCATCATCGAGGTCGCGGCAGGGCAGCTCGATGACGTCCCGGGCATCGCTGACCGCATCAGAGCAGGCACCGCTCCCCGGGCCGGCTGAACCCCGCCAGACTTTGGCTGGAGTTGCCACACACCGCCGCGTACCCCGCGCCATCAGGAGTGTCTAAGCGCCCACTGGGACGTGCATCAAGGCGGAGCGCGCGGCACGGTGGACGAACTCACGGTCAGAATCCGAGGCGTCGAACCCCCTGCGAGCCGACTCCGCTGCACGCGCACACGCCGGGCCACCAGCTGCTTCGCCTGGTGGCTCACGCCTGCGTGGCCGGAGGGACCCTCACTATGCTGCGGGTGATGGATGCTGCGACCGTTGCCATCGCTGCCGCCGTGCTCTTCGGGGCGATAGCCCTGTTCCAGGTGGCGCTGGCACTGGGAGCCCCCTGGGGGAGCTTCGCGTACGGCGGCCGCGCGGTGGCCGATGATGGAACGCTCGCGCCCACGTACCGCCTCTCCAGCGTCTTTGCCGCTGCCCTCCTGGTGCTCTTCGCTGTGGTGATCCTCCTCAGGGGAGGGGCCATCGGGACCTCGGGGGACAGCGCGCTGGTGATGGTGATGTCGTGGGTGACCGTGGCGTTCATGGCCGTCAACACCGCTACGAACCTCGTGGGCAAGCACTGGGTTGAGCGCTACCTGTTCGGCGGGGTGACCGTTGTACTGGTCGCGCTGTGTTCGATTGTTGCGCTGGCTGGGCCGAGCTGAGGATCCGGGCATCGAGTTTGCCGGACGAGGCCGTGGTCGCCCTTCGGCCATCCAGCCTCATTCGCCGGAGGGAGCCGGTGTTGTCCGGGCGTGGCGGAGCTCCGCGGACTCGGCTTCGAGCCGGGGGAGGAGTACACCGGAGTCGTTTGGGTTGGGGACTACTGGCCCGATGAGCACCGCCGGTTCCTTCCGGAGAACAGGGCGTCCTGGCTGAAGCCTTGGGACTGCTGCACCGATAGGTGACACCTGATCTTTGGCGTTGTGAGGCGGAGCCCGAACGCCAACCGCTCCCGGGCCGCGCTTGGTCGGGAGCCGGATGCCGCACAGGTCCGGTACCGCTTCGTCGTTGCCGGGGGCAGGAGGTCGCCGGCGCATGGCACGGACGTGCTGCGAGGTAGGCCCCTGGACCTGCGTCTTCGCAGTTCGGGGGAGTGGGGTGCGACTGCACGATCGACGCCACAGGGCGTCTGGGGCCGCGTCACCCGTGCCGGGTGATCCATGTGATGCTCCGGGCCGGACAGGTCGCGTCCATCCGGCCCGGGCTGCCGCGTCGAATCCGGAGCCGGGTCGCGGAGAACAACAGGAGTCGATGTCGGTTGACATCCCAGCGGGGGAGCACCCCCATGACGAAGGGCCCGGACCGTGATGGTCCGGGCCCTTCCTCGTGCCGTTCTGCCGGGTGGGCGTCGGTCAGCGCTTGGCGCGGCCCCGCACCATGCGACCGCCGGCCGCGGCCGGTTCGCCCGGCTCGGCCCCTCCCTGGACGATGTTGGGCACCTCGGTCGTCATCGCGCCCGACGTCGTACCCCGCTGCTTGAGGTACTGCTCCAGGGCGCGCGCCAGCCGGGTGAGCGCGTAGTTCATGACGATGAAGATCACCGCGACGATGAGGTAGGCGGGGACCGTGTTTCCGTAGGCCGACCCGAGCGTCTTGGCGGCCGTGAGCAGCTCCGGGTAGAGGATGATCGTCCCGAGGGCGGTGTCCTTGAGCACCACGACGAGCTGGCCCACGAGAGCCGGCAGCATCGCGGTGAGGGCCTGGGGGAGCTGGATCGAGCGGAGCACCTGACCGGGGGAGAGACCGATCGACAGACCCGCTTCCGCCTGGCCCTTGGGCAGGGAGTACACCCCGGAGCGCACCAGCTCGGCGATGACCGAGCCGTTGTAGAGGGTGAGGGCGAGCACGACTCCCAACAGCGGGGCGTACTCGTTGGGAAGCCAGTCGGCCGTCGCGAACCAGCCGAAGAAGAAGAAGATCATCATCAGCAGCACCGGCACCGAGCGGAAGAACTCGACGACGACGCCACACGCCCAGCGCAGCCAGCGGTTCGTCGAGAGGCGCCCCATGCCGAAGAGAAGGCCGAAGAGGCCGGCGAAGACGACCGAGAGCGCCGCAGCCTTGAGGGTCTCGATCAGACCGGGGATGAGGTACTGCGTCCACACCTCCGGGTCGGTGACCAGCGGGGTCCACTTGGTTCCCTCGAGCTGGTTGGCGGTGCGCATCCTGGCGATGACGACCCACACGAGGCCGAGGGCGATGACGATGCCGACACCGGTGAGGATCCGGTGACGGAGGCGGGCCTTGGGCCCGGGAGCGTCGAAGAGGACGTTCTGGGCGCTCATCGCTTCACCGCCAGGCGCTGGGAGAGGTGGGTCGTGAGCACCCCGATCGGGAGGGTGAGGATCACGAAGCCGATGGCGAAGAGGAAGAACGTCGGCAAGCTGGCTCCTTCGTTCTCGGTGATCTCCGCGAGGAGTCCGGCTGCCTCGTACGTGCCGAGGATGACCGCGGCGACGGTCGTGTTCTTGATGAGGGCGATGAGGGTGGAGCCGAGCGGCGCGATCGAGCCGCGGAAGGCCTGCGGGAGCAGGACCTCGCGCATCGACTGGCCGAACGTCAGCCCGATCGACCGGGCGGCCTCGGCCTGCCCGGGCGGCACGGTGTTGACCCCGCTACGCAGGGCCTCACAGACGAATGCGGCGTGGTAGATCGAGAGCATGATGACCGCCCACCAGAAGGAGTCCTTCTGCTGGTCGTCGCTGATCTGGAGCTGGAGGATGATGCTCAACCCGAGGATGCTGAAGGCCATGAGCAGGGTCAGCGGGGTGTTCCGGACGACGTTGACGTAGCTCGTGCCGATCGCGCGCAGCACAGTCACGGGCGAGACCCGCAGCACGGCGACGATCGTCCCGAGGATGAGGGAGCCGATCGCCGACAGGATCGACAGCTGGATGGTCGCCCAGAAGGCGCCGAGGACGTCGTAGTTGCTCAGGATGTCGCCCATGCGTCACCTCTCGTGGGGGGCCGACCGGCGGTATGCCGCCCGCCCTGCTGGGCGGACGGCATACCGGGTGGTCCGGTGGATCAGGAGCAGGGCTCGGGCGTGGGCGGGTTGCCCTCGCCGGGGGTGTACCCGGCCTTGCCGAGGTTGTCGTCGACAGCCTGCTGCCACGACCCGTCCTCGATCATCTTGTTGATCGAGTCGGTGATCTGCTGGCACAGCTCGGTGTCGTCCTTGGCGATGCCGATGCCGTAGTTCTCCACCGAGAACGGCGCGCCGACGACCTTGAGCTTGCCCTCGTACTGCGGCTGCGAGGCGTAGCCGGCGAGGATGGTGTCGTCGGTGGTGACCGCGTCGACGCCGCCGGAGTCCAGGGCGGTGACGCACTCGGAGTAGGTGCCGAACTCGCGCAGGTTGACCCCGGGCACGTCGTCCTTGACGTTCTGGGCCGACGTCGAGCCGGTGACCGAGCAGAGCTTCTTGCCGTCGAGGTCCTCCTTGCTCATGATGTCGGAGTTGTCCGACTTCACGAGGAGGTCCTGGCCGGCGACGAAGTACGGTCCGGCGAAGGAGACCTTCTCCTTGCGCGCGTCGGTGATCGAGTACGTCGCGACGACCATGTCGACCTGCCCGGTCTCGATGAGGGTCTCACGCTGCGCGCTCGGAGCCTGGACGAACTCGATGTTGGCCTCGTCGACCCCGAGGTCGGCGGCGACGTACTTGGCGACGTCGACGTCGAGGCCCGTGAAGTCGCTGCCCTGCTTGAGTCCGAGGCCGGGCTGGTCGAACTTGATACCGACCTTGAGGCTCTCGGTGCTGCCGGAGTCGCCGGAGCTGGCCGAGTCATCGGAGCCGCCGCCGTCGTCCGAGCCGCAGGCGCTGAGCCCGAGGGCGAGGACGGCCGCTGCGGCCACCATCGTGATCCGTCGTGTCGTCATTCGTGTGTTCCTCCTGTGGTGTGAAACCGGTGGTCAGTGGGTGAGGATCTTGCCGAGAAAGTCCTTGGCCCGGTCACTCGTGGGGTTGGTGAAGAACTGCTCTGGGGGAGCCTCCTCGACGATCTGCCCCTCGGACAGGAAGACGACGCGGTTGGCGACCTTGCGGGCGAAGCCCATCTCGTGGGTGACGACGACCATCGTCATGCCGCTCTGCGCCAGCCCGACCATGACGTCGAGCACCTCGTTGATCATCTCGGGGTCCAGTGCCGAGGTCGGCTCGTCGAAGAGCATGACCTTCGGGTCCATGGCCAGGGACCGGGCGATGGCGACACGCTGCTGCTGGCCGCCGGAGAGCTGGGCGGGGTACTTCTGGGCCTGGTGCGCGATGCCGACCCGCTCGAGCAGCTCCATCGCCTTCTTCTCTGCGTCGGCCTTCTTCATCTTGCGGACCTTGATCGGGCCGAGGGTGACGTTCTCGAGGATCGTCTTGTGCGCGAAGAGGTTGAAGGACTGGAAGACCATGCCGACGTCGGCCCGAAGGGCGGCGAGTTCCTTGCCCTCCTCGGGCAGGGTCTTGCCGTCGATCGTGATCGACCCCTCCTCGTAGGCCTCGAGGCGGTTGATCGTGCGGCAGAGGGTGGACTTCCCCGACCCGGAGGGGCCGATGAGGATGACCACCTCGCCCTTGCCCACGGTGAGGTTGATGTCCTTGAGGACGTGGAGGTCGCCGAAGTGCTTGTTGACGCCGTCCATCACGACGAGAGGCTCAGTCATGTCTCGAACCTAACGACGTCGTCGATCGGGTCAACCACTCGCGCGCCATGACGGGGTATCGAGACCGAACCGATACCAATACCGGCCGGTATGCCGTCAGGCCGGGGCGGGGTCGGATCCCGGGCCTCAGGCGACCCAGACCTTGCGAAGGGTCTCGGTCACGGTCCACTCGGTGCGCTCACCGGCGGTGAGCCGCACGGCGACCCCGGGAGCAAGGTCGAGGCGCTCGCCGTCGGAGAAGGTGACCGTTCCGTGGCCCGAGAGAACGACGAAGACCTCGTCGACCTCGGTGTCGCGGGCGGTGCCCTCGGACATCTCCCAGGCCCCCACCTCCACCCCGCCCACCGTGCCGATGGTGCGGGCCGCGGTGGTCGGCGACCCCTCGACGACGTCCTCGGACGCAAGGGGCTCGGGGGAGAGCGCCGCGGAGCGCAGGTCGGCCGAGAGGAGGCGCGATGTCATGCGCCGATGATGCCACCGGCATGATGGCGTCATGACCGCGAGCCCTGCGGCCGTGCGAGCCTCTCTCGCCGACGCCACCCCCGACGTGTTCTGGACCGACCGTGCCGAGCGCCCCACGCCACGCCCCGCGCTGACCGGCTCGGGGCATCGTGCCGACCTCGTCATCGTCGGTGGCGGCTTCACCGGCCTCTGGGCGGCGGTCCAGGCCAAGGAGGACGACCCCGCGCGCGACGTCGTCGTGCTCGAGAAGGGCCGGTTGGGCGTCGCCGCCTCCGGACGCAACGGCGGTTTCGTGTCCCCGTCCCTGACCCACGGACTGGCTCAGGGACTCAGCTCCTGGCCCACCGAGATCGCCGCCCTCGAGCGGCTGGGCGCGGAGAACTTCGCTGGTCTCGAGGAGAGCCTGACGAGGTACGGGATCGACGCGGACTTTCACGTTCCCGGTGAGCTGACCATGGCGATCACCGAGCACCAGCGCGAAGGGGTCCGCGAGTCGTACGACCTCCACCGCCGGCACGGGATCCCGGTCGAGCACCTCGACGCGGCCGAGGTGCGCGCCCGTGTCGACTCTCCTCGCTACCTGTCCGCGTTCCTGGACCCCACCGTCGGCCTCGTCGACCCTGCACGCCTGGTCTGGGGTCTCGCGGCCGCGGCCGAACGGCTCGGTGTGCGGCTCCACGAGGACACCGCCGTCACCCGTTTCGACCGCGAGGACGGCTCCGTGCTGGTGCGCACCGAGTGGGGGAGCGTGCGCGCCGACAAGGTTGTCGTGGGCACCGGCGCGTTCCGGGGAGTGCTCAAGAGGCTGGCGCTGTACACCCTGCCGGTCTACGACCACGTGCTGATGACGGAGCCCCTGTCAGCCGAGCAGCTCGGCCGGATCGGCTGGAAGGGGCGCGAGGGCCTCACCGACGCGGGAAACCAGTTCCACTACTACCGTCGCACCCTCGATGACCGGGTGCTCTTCGGTGGGTACGACGCGAACTACCACTTCCCTGGCCGGATCGACGCGTCACTGGAGCAGTCGGCGTCGCACGACCTGCTCGCCGAGCACTTCTTCGACATCTTTCCCCAGCTCGAAGGGCTGCGGTTCACCCACCGCTGGGCCGGGGTCATCGACACGACGTCCCGCTTCACCCCTGTGTTCGGCACGGCCCTGGGGGGTCGGCTGTCCTACGCCGTCGGCTACACCGGGCTCGGCGTCGCCTCGACACGCTTCGGTGCGCGGGTCGCCCTCGACCTCGTCGACGTCCGGGACACCGAGGTGACCCGGCTCGCCATGGTGCGCCGCAAGCCGATGCCCTTCCCGCCGGAGCCGATCCGGTATGCCGCAGTGCGGGCGACCCGGGCCTCCCTCGCCGCCGAGGACCGCACCGGGAAGCGCAACCTCTGGCTGCGTGGGCTCGATGCCGCTGGGGTGGGTTTCGACAGCTGAGGCCCGGGGCCGGTCAGTGGACTCAGGTCGACGAGTGCCTGGAGACCGACCTGTGCGAGGCATCCTCGTGGGCGTTGATCGTGACCGACAGCCGCGCGAGCAGGTCGGCACGACTCGTTGCCCCGCTGCGCGCCTTGATCCGCGCCATGTGATGCTCCACCGTGCGCGGCGACAGGAACAGCTGGTCGCCGATCTGCTGGTAGGTCAGGTTGGCCAACACGAGCTTGGCCACTTCCATCTCGCGCTCGCTCATCACCACCACGCCGGCCTTGATCTCCGACGGTGTCGGACGGCTGGCAGAAACCAGGGAGTGGTCCGGGTCCGGGGGGTGGAGCAGGTCGCGTGCGCACTCGAGCAGGAGCGCGGCATCCTTGCGGTCGGCGCTCCGGGCCGCACCGTGCCCGGCCAGCCTGCTTCCCTCCCAGGGCTGGCCCAAGGCTGCCAGCGCTCGCGCTGACTCGATCACCGGAGCGGGGTCCACGTCGCGGCCCAGGACGGCGACCCAGGCACGGCCCGCTGCTGCGTACGTGGCGGCGACCCGATGCGTGCGCCCGGCCGAGACCAGAGCTCGCGCGTGCGGTGCCAGGGCATCCGGCCGGTCGGTGAGCACTGCCGCCTGGACTGCATACCAGTGGAAGGGAGCCGACCACAGAGGAGGGTCGCCGAGCTCGGCGAGGAGGGCCAGGGCCTCGCCCCAGGCCGGAGCTGCGAGCTCGGGCTCGTGCATGCGTGCCGCAGCCAAGCCGATCTCGCCGAGTGGGAGGAGGGAGTAGAGGTCGACGGGGTACCCGACCAGGGCGCTTCGAGCCTGGGGCCACAGGGCGGCCAGACCCCGCACGTCGTCCTGACGCCTGGCAAGACCCAGCCGCAGGCCCCAGGCCCATGGCTGGTCTCGCGGCACCCGGGAGTCGATCTGCTCAAGGTACGCATGAGCCTCCTGGTATCGACCAGCGAGCATGCTCACCCAACCTTGCAGGGCGTTGACGCGCGAGGCGCTCGAGGCCACCATGTCGGGATCGCCGTCGACGCCGCCCTGAGCACCCGCGTCGGCCAGCACGGACTCCGCGATCGCCAGGTCTCCGCAGTGGAGTGCAACGACCGCGGCGAGGGTTGCGGGGAGGTCGGGCAGCAGCTCGCGTCCGTGATGCGCCGGGGCGGAGGCAGCCACGCGAACCAGAGTGGGGAGTGCGAGGTGGTGGTGCCGCCCGACGGAGTGGAGCACGGCCTCGGCCATCTCCGGCAGCGGGGACGCGACGAGCGGGGGCCCGGTCCCGGTCCCGGAGCCTCGAGCGAGCAGTGCCGATGCCGCCCCGGAGTCACCGACGCCGGCCAACGCCAGAGCTGCACAGGCACAGGCCGTCTCACAGGCGTCGAGGACGTCGCGGCCCTGCCCCCAGCGGGCAATCTTCGCCGCTTGCCGGGGCTGTCCCCCGAGGACAGCCAACGTCAGGGCAACGCGCACACCATCGGAGGACAGGCTCGTCGGAGTGGTGCGTGTCAGAGCCCGCGACGCTCCCGAGAGGTCGCCGGACAGGGCGAGAGCCTCGGCATACGGAGCTGCCAGGTCCGTGACCTCACCTCCGGCCGAGAGCGCCGTGGCGTAGAGCTCAGCGGCCACGTCCGGACGGGTTGCGAGGTGACGCGAAGCGTCCGACGCCACCGTCTCAGCGAGGCGGGCGTCCTTGAGGCCCAGGCCCACGAGTGTCTGGGCGACGTCGTGCAGGCTGGCGCCCATGGCACAGAGGTCGTCGACGAGCTCGGTCAGCAGGGGCATCAGGCGGCGCGCAGGTGTGTGGCGCAGGAGTGCGTCGCGGACGTACTCGGGCAACGTGCCGTGCATGGTGACCAGGCCCGTGTGCCACAGTCGGTTGGAGACCGAGCGAACCCGATCGTGTGGCAGTCCCCGTAGCGCCGGGGCGGCAGGCTCGCCGTGGCTGGGGTAGCCGGCAGCGATGGCGAGCACCAGGTCAGCCTCGAGGTCGGGCAGGTCGCGCACCAGGCGCAGCACGTGCCTGTCCAAGCGGGTCAGGGTGGTGCTGCGCACTCCATCAGGGCTGGCAGCGTCGCCGGGGGAACCCGGAACCGCCTGCTCGATCCTCTCCACCACCAGCCAGGGCAGGCCACCGCTGGCTCCGGCCAGTTCCCGCGAATCCAGCGCGACCTCCGGGTGAAGCTGGAGCAGTGCCTGGACCTCGCTCTCGCTCCACGGCTCCAGCACGATCTTGCGGGCATGGTCAACCAGGTGCAGCAGCGGTCCATCTGCCCCATCGAGATCGCCAGGTCGAATACTGGCCACCAAGGTCGCGCCCAGACTGGTGACGGTCTGCAGGCAGCGCTCGAGATCCTCCGTCGTGAGGAGGGGGATGTCGTCCACGATCATGATTCCGGATCGGGTCGGTGGGTCGCCAGTGTCCGTCTTCGGGTGCGGTTGCTGGGAGGCACCCGCCCGCCGGACAGGGACCTCACGCTCGGCGGCATGTGCCTCGATCGCCCGCAGCGTCGTGGACTTTCCGGAGCCGGGTGCACCGACGAGGAGCATGTGGCCGTGGCCGTGAGCCACATGCTCGCAGGCCTCGACGAGCGCGTCGGTGGTCACCACCCGTGCATTCTGGGCCGCGTGTGAGGAGACGGCCCGGGAAGGCGAGTCGTGCGGGGTGTCCAAGGGACTACGGCCCGTTCGCCTCGGCGGAGGCCTGCGTCGGCTCGCTGGACGCGGTTGCACTCGACGTCGCCTGCGGCTCAGGGTCTGCCTGAGGGCTCTGCTCGACCGGGGGGGCGGGGTTACTCGATGGCGCCGGGGTGGGAGTGCTCGTCGGCGTGGAGGCGGGAGTGGTGCTCGTCGGCGTGGAGGCGGGAGTGGTGCTCGTCGGCGTGGAGGCGGGAGTGCTGCTCGTCGGCGTGGAGGCGGGAGTGCTGCTCGTCGGCGTGGAGGCGGGAGTGCTGCTCGTCGGCTTGGTGGTGGGAGTGCTGCTCGTCGGCTTGGTGGTGGGAGTGGTGCCTGGGGCCGACGAGGTCGTGGAAGGTCGGGTGGTGGAGCCCGACGGTGAGGACGTCGTGGCCGCCGTCCCGGAATTGTTCGCGGGGTTTCCGGGGTCTGAGCGGGCGGCGGCGTCTGAGTCACCCGACGAGGACGCGGTACCGGGAGGACCCGATCCGGCAGCCTGGTCGGTCCTGTCGGTTGGAGCGTCGCCACGCACAGCCTCGGTGGTTGTCTCGATCACGGCCCGCACCTGGTCCCGCATGATCGGCCCCGGAGCCACCAGTGGGCCAAGGACCCCGCGTGCCAGGGCTTGCGGCGCGTCCCGGACGTCGCCTCCCCCCGACCCGAGGGCGGACGCGAGCACTCCCACGACACGAGCCTGTTGCATCGCCGCAGCGCCGGCAACTGTCGTGAGAGCGACGACGGCGGTGAGCGCCAGGGCCACTGGGACCCGCGCCGGAGGTTGACCGGACGAAGGACTCAGCGAGACGTGTGCGCCCAGCCGATCGAGTGCTGCCCGGAACCTCTCGGTCACGCCCAACGGGAGTGCTGCCGTCTGCGAGGCCTCCTCGAGGGCGCGCCGCTTGGCTGTCCGCTCAGCGGCAACTGTGGCGGCTTGCGCATCGTGGCCAACGGTTGCGGCCAGGCGCCCGACGACCCAGGCAGGCGCGTCGAAGCGAGCGCCGGCAGCGCTGACCACGCCGGGAGCCGCCGCGGCCCCACCTGTGAGGAGCACGGTGCGCAGCGAAGAGGTCTCGACGCCGGCGAGTGCCAAGGCATCCGCGAGCGCCTCCAGCTGGCGCTCGCGCAGGGGTGCCGAGATCTCCTCGAGCTCGGTGCGGACGAGCCGCACCGGAGTGTCTCCCACACGTAGGTCGGCCGACGTCTGGCTCGATAGCAAGACCTTGGCCTCGGAACACGCGGACCACAAGGCAATCCTGCTCTGCGTCGTAGGCGCGGTGTGCGATGCGATGAGGGTGCCGACGAGGCGATCGTCGAGCGCAGACCCCGCGCAGGCGGACTCGGTGCGGAACGGACCGAGTCGGCGTGGTGGCAGCTCCGAGGACCACACCGAGGCCACGCACGTCGAGCCCCCGACATGGAGACTGGCGACGACGTCGTGCGGCTCGAGGTCACCGTTGGCGCATGCGGCGGCGATCGCGGCCTCCGCCCGACCGACCCAGCGGATCGGTGCAGCAACGGACACGGCGGTGCCGATGGCCTGGCGCGCGCGTGCCGACATCTCGTCCGGGTGGACGATCGTGACCAGGCTTGGCTCCCGGTGCCCGGTCGTGGCGAGCGTGACGACGTGGCTGACCTGACCGGCTACCAGCTCGGTGGCTGGAATCCGGACGGAGTCGATGACAAGCGGCACGACGTCATCGACTCGCGAGAGGAAACCACCGATGACGAGCGCGCCCGCGTCGGAACTGTGGCGATCGACCCCCCACCGCCAGGTGCCGTCGGTGTCCACCGCGACACCAGCGGGAACGCAACCTGCGTCACCCACCCGCGTGAGCTCCGACGGCGCGTGCCGACCCCGCTTGGTCACCAACGTGACCCAAATGTTCGTCTCCCCGAGTTCGACGACGACCTGAATGTCGTCGTCCGCGTCGGGATCGTTGTCGCTGCACATGTGCCCTTGCCCCTACCCCTGCTTTGGATCCCAGCGTGCTACGGGCACAACGGTAGGGCAAGGACGGGCATACGTCACCCCCAATGGGCGAGGTCATGGCCTCGCCCCGGGTGCCCGACCCCCTAATCCCTCGGATCCGCCGCTCTTTCACCCCCTAATCCCCTAACAGGGGCTGGGGAGGTCGCACCGATGCGGGTCCCGGCATCCATCCGTAGCGTCTGCGTTGGGAATCAGTCCCAAGACTCATTCATTCACATGCATCACCGGGAGGGAACCTTCATGGCAATTTCAGCCAGCCTGCTCGACTTCATCCTCAACCTCTTGCGCGACGACTCCGCCGCTGCCGAGTTCAACGACGACCCGGAGGCCGCGCTGGCGCGCGCCGGACACGGGGACGTCACCTGTCAGGACGTCGACGCGGTGCGCCCCGTCGTCCTCGACTACGCCGAGGTCAACCAGGGTGGACACGCCCGTGCGTATGAGACCGGCAACAGCGTGTCCTACGGCGACGGATCACCCAGCATGGGTGGCGGCGGTCACAGCGGCGGCGGCGGTCACAGCGGTGGCGGCGGGGGCGGCCGCGACGGCGGTCGCGACGGCGGCCACGACGGTGGCGGTCACGGTGGTGGCGGTCACGGTGGTGGCGGTCACGGTGGTGGCGGTCACGATGGTGGCGGTCACGATGGCGGCGGTCACGGTGGCCACGACAGCGACCACAGCCACGCGGTGGCGCAGCTGACGTCGATGGTCAACAACTACACGTACTCGACGACGATCGACGACCGCGACACCATCAACGACCAGTCCGTCAACCAGAACATCTGGGCAGAGGGCAACGTCGCGCAGTTCTTCGACAACGACGCGATCATCGCTTCCGGCGACGGTGCGATCGCGGCCGGTGGCAGTGTTGCGGCGGGAAACACCGACAACTCGAACCACGCCTGGGGCTCGTTCAACACGGACAACTCGGACAACTCCGACAACTCCAACAACGCCTGGGGCTCGTTCAACACCGACAACTCGGACAACTCCGACAACTCGCTCAACGACGCCTTCAACATCACCGGGTCGTTCCAGGACAACGACGGCATCGACAACGACGGTGGCGACAACGACGGCACGGACATCGACAACTCGGGCAACGACAGCTCGGACAACTCCGACAACTCGGTCGAGGACAACGACGGCATCGACAACGACGGTGGCGACAACGACGGCATCGACACCGACAACTCGGGCAACGACAACTCGGACAACTCGGTCAATGACTCGGGCAACACCGACATCGAGGACTCGGGCAACACCGACAACTCGGTTGAGATCGAGGACTCCTTCACCATCGAGGACTCGGGCAACGACAACTCCGACAACCGGGACCAGTCGTCGAACGACGACAACTCGTCGAACGACGACAACTCGTCGAACGACGACAACTCGTCGAACGACGACAACTCGTCGAACGACGACAACTCGGTCGAGGACAACGACGGCATCGACAACGACGGTGGCGACAACGACGGCTTCGACACCGACAACTCCTTCACTGTCGACGACTCGTTCACCGTCGA
The DNA here is from genome assembly GCA_963730365.1 of uncultured Actinomycetota bacterium. Classification (GTDB taxonomy): domain Bacteria; phylum Actinomycetota; class Actinomycetes; order Actinomycetales; family Dermatophilaceae; genus Fodinibacter. The sequence continues at coordinate 38,267 of CAVSRM010000013.1, forward strand.
CGTCCAGGACGTGGGCAACGAGGACAATGACTTCATCGACGTTGTCTGAGAGGCAGTGCTGCCGCTGACTGACTGAAAACCCAGTCCCAAGCAGCACGCGCGCAGCACACCCAGACGGCCCGGCGGCCTCCGCCGGGCCGTCTGGCGTCCCCACAGCCGGGAGAGCACCTTCACGCCCGGGTCAGCGGCTTGCTATGTTCGTGGGCGACGCGACCCCAGGGGTCGGGGCGATCCGAGGGACCAGGCAGGTGGAGGACACAGGTGGCACGTCAGGCGCTGACGCCGGGGGGATTGCTCGAGCGCACGACCGCGGTGTGCCAGGCACACGACCGAAAGGACCTGCTCGCCCGACTGGAGCACACCCGTCGCCGGCTTGCCGACCCGGCCGTGCGCGTGCTCGTCGTGGGTGAGTTCAAACAGGGCAAGAGCCAGCTCATCAACGCCATCGTGAACGCTCCGGTGTGCCCGGTCGATGACGACATCGCGACCGCGATCCCCACCGAAGTGGCCTACGGCGACACCCCGTCGGCACACATCCTGCTGGCCCCGGACGAGCTCACCGAGGAGGTGCCGGTCCCCGACGTCCGAGAGGTTCCGATCGAGACGCTGACGAGCTACGTCCTGCAGCATCGGAGCCGGGTGGATGGGCAGCGGGTCGTGGGAGCCCGTGCCCAGCTCCCCAGGGACCTCCTGCGCAGTGGGCTCGTCTTCGTGGACACGCCGGGCGTCGGCGGTCGCGCCTCGGCGCACGCCGCCTCGACCCTTGCTGCGCTGCCCTCGGCCGACGCCGTGCTGCTCGTGACCGATGCGTCGAGTGAGTTCACCGCCCCGGAGATCTCCTTCCTCAAGGAGGCGCTGCTGGCGTGCCCGACGGTCGCTGTGGTGCTGTCGAAGACGGACCTCTTCCCTGCATGGCGACGGGTTCTGGACATCGACGCGGGGCACTTGAAGCGTGCGGGGATCGCGGCGCCCATCATTCCGGTGTCGTCCACGATGCGGCTCGCTGCCACGAGGAGCAACGATGCGCGCGTCAACGCGGACTCCGGGTTCCCGGAGCTCATCGGGCAACTGCGCTCCAGCGTGCTCGCTCGCCGCGACGACCTGCTCGCCGCGTCGACCGCCCACGACATCCGCGCCGTGATCGGAGGGTTGCGCTCCGCTCTCACGGCGGAGGCGGAGGCCATCGAGAACCCTGACTCCGTCCCTGAGATGGTGGCGGGGCTCAACGCTGCCAAGGAGCGGGTCGCAGAGCTGAAGCGCCGCTCTTCACGGTGGCAGACCACCTTGGGTGACGGAATGGCTGACCTCAACGCCGACCTCGAGCACGACCTGCGCGACCGTGTGCGTGTTGCGGTGCGTGAGGCGGAGGTTGCCATCGATGCGGGTGACCCGGCCGAGAAGTGGGACGAGTTCAGCGACTGGTTCGAGCAGCGGGTCTCGACCGGCCTGGCCGACACCTTCCTCTGGCTCGACCGCAACGCGATGTGGCTCCTCGAGGAGGTCGGCGAGCACTTCGCGGCAGATGCGCAGGTGGCCACCCCCCAGTTCCGGCTGCGCGACACGAGCGGCCTCATCGACCCGGTGCACCCACTGGGGGTCGTCGATGACGGCCATCTCAATGTCATGCAGAAGGTGCTCATCGGGATGCGAGGATCCTATGGTGGAGTGCTGATGTTCGGCCTTCTCACCGGCCTCGCCGGCATGGCACTGGTCAACCCGATATCGGTGGGTGCCGGCATCCTGCTCGGGACCAAGGCCTACCGGGAGGACTCCCAGAACAGACTGAACCGACGACACGCCGAGGCCAAACAGCTCGTCAGGAAGTACGCCGACGACGTCGTGTTCTACGTCGGGAAGCAGTTGCGGGACCGGATGCGTGTCGTGCAGCGCACCGTGCGCGAGCACTACACCGAGGTGGCAGAGGAGATGGCCCGCGGCATCGCCGAGACCTTGGCCAGCGCCCAGAGGAATGCGGAGGCCAGCACCGCCGAACGCCAAGCGCGCCTCGTAACCGTACGTGCGGCGCTACGCGAGCTGGATGAGCTCAGCGCGGCAGTCGGGCAGTCGCGCGCGCCCAGGCAGCGGTCTGCATGAGCTCGTACGACGCGGGGGGTCGTGCGAGGGCCTTGCTGGAGCGGGCGTTGGACGTCATGGACGACGAGGACGACGCCCGGATCCGGGTTGGTGCAGCCAAGGACCGACTCGACGAGCCGATCCGGGTTGCCCTGGCCGGACGGATCAAGGCCGGCAAGTCAACGCTGATCAACGCGTTCCTCGGTGAGCAGGTTGCGCCGACGGACACCGGTGAGTGCACGAAGGTCGTCACGTGGTACCGCGGCGGAGCGAGCCCGCGGGTGCGGGTGGTCCCGCGCAACGGCAGTCCGATCGAGCGCCCCGTGCACCGAGTGGACGGGGCGTTGCGGCTGGACACCGCGGGACTCGACATCGGCGAGGTGCTCCGGATCGAGGTGGACTGGCCCTCGCCGGCGCTGGAGCACCTCACCCTGATCGACACACCCGGCCTGGCCTCCCTCTCCGAGGAGGTGAGCGCGCACTCGATGGACGCTCTCGTGCCGGAGCGTTCTGCATCGGAGGTGGATGCCGTGGTCTACCTGCTGCGTCATCTCCACGCCAGCGATGCCGACTTCCTCAGCTCCTTCAGGGAACGACAGGGGCTGTCGAATGCTCCCGCGACGACGCTCGGGGTGCTGGCACGCGCAGACGAGGTCGGCGCCGGCCGGATCGACGCGCTGCTCGGCGCCGCCACCGTCGCCGATCGCTACCGCAACGACCCGACGGTGCGGACCTTGTGCATCGACGTCGTTCCCGTAGCCGGGCTGCTGGCCGAAGGCGCTCGCACGATGCGGCAGACAGATTTCGAGCTGTTTCGCGTGCTGTCCGGGTTGAGCCGGGCGGAGCGGGAGCACTTGCTCATATCCGCCGACCGCTTCGCCAACGAGCCGCTCGAGCAGCTGGACCTCCCGAGTGAGCTGCGTGCCGCCCTCCTGGCGAAGTTCGGCGTGTTCGGCATCCGCCTCGGCACCGTCCTCGTTCGCGACGGCTTCGACACCGCGACCGACTTGTCCAATGAGCTCGTCCGGCGCAGCGGGCTTGATCAGGTGAGCCGCATCCTCACCCTCCAGTTCGCCGGTCGCGCGGACGCGCTCAAGGGCCGCACCGCCCTGTTGACGTTGCGTCGCGAGCTGACGGGGCATGGACCCGAGGTGGATGAGCTCCGTGAGGACCTGGAGTCGGCCTTGCGGGACGTGCACGAGCTCAACGAGATGCGCCTGCTCGGTGAGCTGCGGACATCACAGCCACCCGCTCTCGGGGCCACAGCCCTCGTGGCCGCCGACCGGGTGCTCGGCGGAATGGGCACCTCGACGAGCTGTCGTCTCGGGGTGTCGGACGGGCTGTCGCGTGAGCAACTGCTCCGTGAGGCGCTTGGCCAGCTACGAGAGTGGCGGTCGACAGCGAGCGATCCCGGGCTCGGCGAGGTCGAGGTCTCCGCCGCGCGAACGGTCATCCGCACGCTCGAGGGGTTGGTCGTGCGGCTTGACGACGCCGACGGGGCGGCGGAGGGCACCGCCCCCGACCCCTGGTTCGTCAGCTGAGGTTCGGCTCGGGCCGCGCGCCACGTGCCCATGCCGAGACGCTCGGGAAGAACGACCGGACGATCGCGGCCAGCGCCGCCAGGGTGCCGGCGTACAGGGCGAGGCTGAGCACCCATCCCTGCCACGCGGTCTCCGGGACGAGCAGCGAGGCGAGCAGCGCGACCACCACGTGGAGTATGACGATCGGGACCAGGGCCAGCCTCGGCCATGAGCGCCTGCCGGCGAAGGTTCGGACGAGCACCAGCTCGAGGAGCACCACGAGCGTCAGGGCGCCGATGACGGCAAGAACGATGCGCGGAGTTGCCGTGTCGAGAGTCGTGACCGAGATCGAGGGGTCGCGTTCGAGCAGCGACTCCTTCAGCTGGGTGGCGATCCCCACTCGGCCGATCAGCATGGTGACGATGGCGAAGCCAGTGAGCGCCAGGGACACGTTCCACGTCATGAGGGTGCGTGCCACGACGTCGGGGATGGCGACCGCACCGCTGAGCGGCGCCGGCGCCTGACCAGCGAGCGCCGGGCGCTCGGGGCGCACCCGTTCCGTGTCCGTCGTTCCATCACGACCCGGCTCGGGCGGGCGGGACCGTTCGTTGGAGTCCTGAGCGAGGTCATCAGCTGCTCCGGGCCCGTCATTGCGCATTCCTCTGCCCCCGTCCGGTTCATCTCGAGCTCACGACGCCTGTGTGGACCCGAGTTCGATTCGAGTCGAGTGTAGTACCAAAGGTTTTTCGTCGATAAGTGGAAACGATGCCACGACTGGTTCGCCAAGGGTGGGGTGCGGCGTGATCTGTGCCGGTGATCGCTGGGGCATCGACAGCGACGGTGATGTGGAGGTCCTCGGGTGATGCCTCAGCCGCGGATCGGCCAGGTGGTCGGCCAGGGGGGCAGGCGCTCAGCGGACCTCGACGAGGCGCTCGCTCAGGTCGACGAGCTGCCCCACGACCGGGTGATTCGCCGCGCCGGCAGCGTCGCCTCGGCCACGACCACCGTTCCACCGAGGTTGGTCCGCAGCACCGTGCCCGGCTCGCCGCCGTCGCCTCCACCAGGCTCCGGAGCGCCTCCGCCCAGCGGGTCACGGCACCGACCGTAGACCCCGCGCGCGCGAGCGCCAGCACCAACGCCAGGCCGATTTCGCTTGTCGCACCGGTGACGAGAACGCTGAAGCCGGTTCCGCTCATGGCCTCTCCTTCGTCGCCACCCGAGGTGGGGTCGGTCGTCGCTGGCCTTCCCCGCGCGCCGCGGTTCACACCCCGGGCCGCAGCGTCGTGGCGCGGGCGCGTTTCGACCGGCCGAACCCGGGTATCCAGGAAGCCACGCGACGACAGGAGGAGAGCCGTGAGAGCAGTCACCTGGCAGGGGCACCGGGACGTGCGGGTCGAGGAGGTCCCGGACCCACGGATCGAGCAGCCCGGGGACGCCGTCATCCGCGTCACGAGCAGTGGGATCTGCGGGTCGGACCTGCACCTCTACGAGGTGCTCGGGTCGTTCATGGACGCCGGCGACGTCCTCGGGCACGAGCCGATGGGCGTCGTCGAGGAGGTCGGGCCAGAGGTCCGCGACCTCTCGCCGGGCGACCGGGTGGTCATCCCGTTCCAGGTCTGCTGCGGGCACTGCTGGATGTGCGGCCACGGACTGCAGAGCCAGTGTGAGACCACGCAGGTCCGCGACCAGGGCACCGGGGCCACCTTGTTCGGCTACTCGAGCCTGTACGGGTCGCTCGCGGGCGGACAGGCCGAGTACCTGCGGGTGCCGCAGGCGGACTACACCCACGTCAAGGTCCCCGAGGGGCCCGCCGACGAGCGGTTCCTCTACCTGTCCGACGTCCTGCCGACGGCGTGGCAGGCCGTCGAGTACGCCGGTGTCGGCCCCCGGGACACCCTGCTCGTGCTCGGCCTCGGGCCGATCGGCGACATGGCCTGTCGGGTGGCCCGCCAGCAGGGTGTCGAGAACGTCATCGGGGTCGACCGGGTCGGCGCCAGGCTCGGGCGGGCCCGGGACCGCGGCGTGCTCACGATGGACGAGCGCGTCGACGACGTCGCAGCAGCCGTCCGGGACCTGACCGGCGGGCGCGGAGCGGACGCCGTCATCGACGCGGTCGGGATGGAGGCCCACGGTGCACCGGTCGCGAAGGCGATGCAGCGGGTGGCCGCCGCGCTGCCGGATGCCGTCGGCGGACCGCTGGCGAAGACCGCAGGGGTCGACCGGCTCGCCGCCGTGCGGACCGCGGTCGACGCCGTGCGGCGGGGCGGCACCGTCTCGCTGATCGGGGTGTACGGCGGCGCCGCGGACCCCATGCCGATGATGACGATGTTCGACAAGCAGGTGACGCTGCGGATGGGACAGGCCAATGTCAAGCACTGGGTCCCGGACATCCTTCCCCTGCTGGGCGACGAGGACCCGCTCGGCGTGGACGGGTTCGCGACCCACCGGCTCCCGCTCGACGACGCCCCGGAGGCCTACGCCACCTTCCAGGCCAAGGAGGACGACATGGTCAAGGTCGTCCTGAAGCCGCACCGGGTGTGACGCGGGCCGCGCAGGCGTGAGGGCGCCGGGCCCCACCGCTGCGATGCGTTCACCCTGCGCTACCCGGCGCGGGCACCCCGCACACCCCGTGCGCGCCTGTGCCGCGGCGTGCGGGTTGCTCGGGCACCCTGGCTACTGGCGTGCCATGTGTGCTCGCAGCTCGGCTTCGGGGTCGTGGATGAGCTCGCCGCTGACATCGACGGTCACCTCGTGGATCGTGCCGGTGAACTTGAACGGGCTCGGGTAGTCCGGGGTGACCGGTGAGCCTGGGTTGGCGCCGCAGGTGAGGGCTCCGGGGTTGAGCATGAAAGGTGTTGTGACTGGGGCCTCGGCATTGGCCACGAGGTCGCCGTCCACGTAGAGCTGCAGTCGCCCGGGGGCGCCCTTGCCCTGTGGCATGTCCGGCGGTCCGGTGGGCTCGAACTCGAAGCGCAGCTCGTGGGTGCCCGCGGGGACCTCCTCCGGAGAGGAGACTCCAAGCAGCTCCCGGCCGACGTAGTTGTGGACGTAGTGGAGTCGGCCGTCCTTGATGTACAGCGAGTAGCCTCCGGCCGCGGAGCCCTGGCAGAGGAGCACGCCCTCGGCGCCGTTCTCGGGGATCTGGACCGACGCGGTGATGCTGTGTGGGCGGTTGAGGACCCGGGGACCGGCGAAGAAGGGGATCGACTGGGTGTTCGGCATGTACGTGTAGCTGTTGCGCGGCGGGGCGGCCTGGGGCTTCTCGGCGACCATCCGGGCCAGGCCGCTGCCGTCGACGGGCATGACGTCGTACTTGCCGGCCTCGACGTACCAGTTCGCGATCATGGCGATCAGCCGGTCGCGGTGCTCTGCCGCGACGTTGTGGTTCTCCGTGGGGTCCTCGGCGATGTGGTAGAGCTCCCATCCGGTGGCGTCCAGCTCGGAGAGCTTGTCCGCGGAGATGGGCTGCCCGAACCCACCACCGGCCTCGGTGAACGAGGGACCCGGCCACGGACACACTGCGCGCCACCCGTCGTGGTAGATGGCGCGGTGGCCGAGCATCTCGAAGTACTGGGTGTGGTGCTTGCTCGTGGCGGCGTCGTCGTCCAAGGTGTGCGCGAAGCTGACGCCCTGCATCGGCGACTGGGTGACGCCCCTGATCGTGGTGGGAGGCTGCAGACCCAGCAGGTCGAGCAGCGTGGGCACCATGTCGATGATGTGCGCGTACTGGGTGCGGACCTGGCCCCTGGCCTTGATTCCCGCGGGCCAGGAGACGATGAACGGATCGGTGGAGCCACCCCGGTAGGTCTCGCGCTTCCATCGCCGGAACGGGGTGTTGCCCGCCCAGGTCCAGCCCCACGGGTAGTGGTTGAAGTGCGCCGGCCCGCCGATCTCGTCAATCAGCTGCAGGCTCTCTTCCAGCGGCTCCTGGGCGTTGTTGAAGAACTGGGCCTCGTTGGTGGTCCCCGTGGGACCGCCCTCCGCGCTGGCCCCGTTGTCCGAGACCACCATCACGATGGTGTTCTCGAGCTCTCCCTGCGCCCGCAGGAAGTCCAGCAGCCGGCCCAGGTGGTGGTCGGTGTGCTCCAGGAAGCCGGCGAACACCTCCATCATCCGGGCAGAGAGCCTGCGCGCCGGGTCTGACAGTGATTCCCAACCCGGTACGTCCGGATCGTGGCGGGACAGCTCGGTGTCGGCGGGAACGATGCCGAGTTCCTTCTGCCGGGCGAACACCCGCTCGCGGTAGGCGTCCCAGCCGTCATCGAACTTTCCGGCGTACCTGTCCGCCCACTCCTTGGGCACGTGGTGCGGGGCGTGGGTCGCGCCGAAGCACAGGTGCAGGTGGAAGGGCTTGACCGGATCGACCTGCTTGGCGTCGGCGATGAACTGGATCGACCGGTCAATCAGGTCCTCGGTGAGGTGGTAGCCCTCCTCGGGGGTCTTCGGCGGCTCGACCTGGTGGTTGTCATAGACCAGGTCGGGATACCACTGACTCGTGTCGCCGCCCAGGAACCCGTAGAAGCGCTCGAACCCGCGCGCGATCGGCCAGCGGGTGTACGGGCCGGCGGCGGTCTCCTCGTTGCTCGGGGTCAAGTGCCACTTGCCCACCATGAAGGTGTTGTAACCCTGCTCGAGCAGCATCTCCGAGAGGAAGCCGTTCTCGAACGGGATGACTCCGTTGTAGCCCGGGTAGCCGGACGCGAGCTCGGTGATGGCGGCCATTCCATTGCTGTGATGGTTTCTGCCGGTGACGATGCACGCCCGGCTCGGCGAACACAAGGCTGTGGTGTGCATGTTGCTGTACCGCAGCCCCTCAGCCGCGAGCGCGTCGAAGTTCGGCGTCGCGATCGGGCTGCCGTAACAGCCGAGCTGGCCGTAGCCGGTGTCGTCCAGCACGATCGTCACCACGTTGGGCGCACCCTGCCTGGCCCGGACCTGCGCCGGCCACGCTGGGCTCGACTCGTCCGTCGTGCGACCGATGGAACCGGGAAAGGGCGTCCCGGGCTCGTACTCGACAATTCCCATGACACTCTCCACGTCGCTCCATCCGGGCGCTCATGAGACTCGTCTCGTCGAACGAACCGCACATCATCCCCCGAGGATGAGATGCAGGTGGATGCGACCGGCCGGTCACGAAAGACGTCTCGCCCCGGACAGAGACTGTCAGGTGTTCCAGCTCAGCGCCGCAGATTGGCGCAGGGTCGCCGCCTCCCGGACCATCTGCCCCGATGCGGGCTTCCAGTGGAACGAATCGGTGAGACGCTGTCGCCTTGGTGGGCGCAGCGCACACCACATCGCATGAGCAGAGATTGGGAGTCGGCTCCCCGAACCGGCCGTCTGGCCGAGCTGTCGGACCTTGGACTGCGTCGCGGCACGGTGCGCCAAGTCCACAGGGTGCTTTCGCTCATTCTCGACGCAGCGGTGCAAGGCGGGCGGATCGGTCGCCATCCGGCCGCAGGGGTGCGGCTGCCGCGGGACGCGAGCGGTACGCCGGGCTCGACGTCACCGGGCAGCCCGGGTTCACCCGGGTGGCGGGGAGCGCGGGGATGTCGCTGTGGCGGGCCGATGTGTGCGCCGGCGAGTCGGAACAACCCGCGGCGACCTTCCTGCGCGCTCAGCCCCGGGCCGGGTGAGTCCGCCAGCCGTCCTCCCGGGTCCAGAGGACCAGGGGCGCTCCCCGCCATCCCGTGGTGAGCCACAGGTGCGTCAACCCCGCGGGCACGTCGGGGTCCTCGGTGGGCAGGGACCGGGCCGGCCGGCTGAGCACCAGGTGGATCGCCGAGGGCACGGCGCCCACACCCAGGCCGACGAAGAGGTGCCGCTCGTCGACCCGCGAGACCGCTGCCACCTTCGCTGCTCGTCGCGCCACGTGCGGGACCACCAGGAGGTCGGTGACCGCGCCCGGCAGGCCCAGGAGGCCCATTCCCATGTCCACGTCACGTGGCTCGCCCGCGGGGCGCACGGTCACCGGCGGTGGCCTCCAGCCCGGGGAGACGGGGCGTCTCCCGACGAGCCTCGAGCGGGCGGTCTCCGCGAGCCAGGCGACCTCGGGGTCGGCGGCCTTCGCGGTGGTCGGCAGCGCCGCCGGGCTCTCCAGGCCGTGCGCCTCGCACACCTCGATGGCGCGACCGTAGGCCGCACGGAGGCGCGGAAGCTCGTCCGGGTCGGCGAGGTCGAGCGCCCACCACCACCGGCCGGGATTCGGCCAGCTGGTGACGTCGCGGGCCAGGAGCGCGTTACGGTCGCGGCGGGCCGGCCCTGCGTGGGTCGTGACCTCGAGTGCGCCGGTCCTGCCGTCGGGGTGGAGGAGGTCGACGTCGTATGCCGCCTGTCGTCCGGCCACGTCGTGGGCCCGGGCGGTGGCACCGGTGGCCTGCTCCACGAGCAGCGCGGCGGCACGCTCGTCGCTCCTCAGGCCGTCGAGCCGGCGGGGGTCGGTGCCCATGAGCGGCATGGTAGGCGCCGGAACGCCACGGGCCGGCTCCCGGCATCCGGGTCCGCTTGCCGGGTCAGGAGGTGCCCGGGATCGTCATGAGCAGCATCTGGCCGCCCTCCCGCTTGTCGAGCCAGTCGGCCTCCTGCAGCGTCTCAGTGATGATCGAGTGAGCCTGGACGTTGACGAGGAAGGACCCTGGTCCGAACGAGGCCGAAGCGTCGACGATCCCCGTGGACTCCCAGTTCCCCGGCTTGGCGGTGGGGTCTGCGGACTGGTCCACCTCGGCGACCACGGTCATCGACTCGTTGGCGAAGTCGAACCACCAGACCCGGGCGTTGCTGAACCCGGTCCCACCGTTGTGGCTGCCCGGGTCCTCCTGGATGAGGACTCCGTTGGGGGTCGTCTCGACGTTGTCGGGCTGGTGGAGCACGCCGGGGTTGCCGTAGCCACCCGCGTCGGCGTCAACGAGCACGGACAGCGACAGGACCACCGAGGGGTCGACCGGGTCGAGCTCCATGCGGAAGATCCTGCCGTTCATGTACTCGCCTTCCGTGCCCGAGGGGGCTCGCCGCAGCCGACCGGTGCTCGGGTCGGGGACCGCCCGCGGTTCCCCGGTGTCGGCGAAGTACACGACGTTGGGGGAGGTCTTGTCGGTGGCGATGTCCTCGACCCGGATGAACTGGAAGACGTTGTTGTCGTTGGACCAGGTCTCCAGGGGTGTCTGCGGACCCTTCGCGACGTCCTCCGGAACCGGGATGAAGTGACCGCTCACGGAGTCGCCGGCGGCGAGGTCGCCGTAGTCGTTGACGGCAGCGTCGTCCGAGACCAGCGCCCACAACTGGCCGTCATCGGCCCAGAGCTGGGAGGCGTTGCGCGCGGTGTACATGTACAGCTGGGAGGAGGGGGCCGAGAACGTGTCGTCGCCGGTGAGGACGGCGATGCCGTCGTAGCCGCTGAGGGCGACCTCGTTCTCGTGGTTGAGGCGTCCCATGCCGTAGATGGTGCGGTAGTCGCCGGACTTGACGTCGTAGGCGACCGAGACGCCGGCCTGCTCGGCCTCGGGCCCCGCCGGGTAGGCGTCGCCGGTGCGGTTCACCGAGTCGGTGGCCTCCTCGCCGGTCAGCACCATGGGTCGGTTGAAGCCCTGCTCGTGGCTCACGTAGTAGTTCGAGCAGAAGCGCTGATAGTTGGCGCTGGAGGGGATCGCGTCGCGGCCCTCGAGGACCGTTGTGCTCTTGAGGTCGATGGTCAACTGGCTCAGCTGCGAGTTGTCGAAGTCATTGAGCGTCGTAGCCGGGTCACCGGTGATCGGGAACGGGACCCGGGACGTCTCGTGGTTGACGTAGGCGTCGACCCGGTGACCGTTGCGCTTGGCGAGCGCGATGCCGTCGGGGATCGCCGAGAAGCGGTAACCGTTGGGGAGGGTCTCACCCACCGTGAGCAGAGGCGTGATGGCGACGTCGGCCATCACAGGCTGGAGCATCGCCGGCTGGGTCGTTCGGAAACCCTGGGGGGGAGCGGCCCCAGCCCCGGACAACGGCAGGGCCACAGCAGCCCCAGCGGCGATGGTGGCAACGGTGGCAATCCGGGTTGTGCGGCGCATGTCGTGATCGTGCTCCCCCGTGGCGGCCTTGGCAAGGGCCCCGCGAGGGCTACGGGGCTGCACCCGGCCGGCCGGCGTGTACGGCGCCGGCCGGGTCGGGTGCGAGACACCCCGGGCCGAGCCGCTCAGCTGGGAACGCGGAACTGCCTGATTCCGGGCCTGGCGTCGCGCAGGATCAACCCTGGGCCCGATGCAGCGCCCGGGTTCCGGTGGCGTTCGGGTCGAGGCAGGTGAGCACGGTGGCGACCACCTCGTCGTTCAGCTGGTCGGGGCGGACGGCCTTGGCGCGGGCGAGGAAGTCGTCGAAATTGAGGCTGCTGTTCCTCCACTTCCGTGCCGCGAGCGGGATCTCCGGGTGGGTGTTGAGGATGTCCAGGACCTGGCGGAAGGTGAGGTCGGTGTCGACGTCACTGCCGTTCGCGGGGACGACCCGCAGGTTGGCGGCGTAGGTACCGGACACGTTGAGGTCGAGGAAGCGCACCCGGTCGTACATCAGCAGCGTGAACAGGCCGAACCACCCGCGCTCGGTGAAGTCGACGTTGTCGAGGTTCCGCTCCGACGGCTTCAGCGGTGCGCCGAGGTGGCTCCTGGAGTACCCATCGGGAACTTCACGACGCTCGTGCCGCTCTTCCCGAAGTCCTCGCCCATGCCCTCGAGCCGGTCGAGGGTCATCGAGAGCAGGGTCCAGATGTCTCCCAGCTGGCGGGAGCGTCGCGTGCTCATCCGCAGGGTGCCCAGGTCGTGCGTCCCGGCCCGGCGCCCGTCCGGCTCGGCGGTCTTGTCGTTGTGGATCTCGTACCAGTCCTTGTCGGTGAGGTCGACTTGGATGTCGATCGGGAACCCGTTGCCCCCGAGGAGGATTGACGTCTCCTGGCCCTCCTTGACCCGCAGCCGCCCGTCGTCGTAGCAGACCTTGACCCGGAACTGCCGACGGTCGCTGCCGTGGTTCTCGCTGACCGAGAACTCCCCGT
>CAVSRM010000014.1:0-17218 GCA_963730365.1 uncultured Actinomycetota bacterium
CCTTGCCGCCGACTTCGGCGTCAGCGGCTCGCCCGCCACCAAGGCGGAGGCCCTGTTCCGAGCCTGGGGCGTGGAGCCCTGGAGTGGTTCAGACCGGCTGGGCGACGCAGGCCTGCTCGTCTCGAGCAGGCGCGCCCAGATCATCGCGCAGCGCGACCGATACCGGTCGTGAGGACCGCCCGGATGCCGTGCGCGAGCAGTTCCCCGCCGGCCTCGCTCACCCTGTCACGGGCCAGCGGATAGGGGCGCCAGGGCGCTCTTCCCCGGCCGAGGAGTAGAGGCACCGCCAGGGAGTAGAGGCACCGGGCGCTCTTCCACCGGTGAGCGGGTAGGCGCTCCGGGCGCTCGTCGTCCGTAGTCCGTCGTGCGTCTGGTCCGTCCCGCGCACGCGACGACGGGGTCAGGCCGACACCGGGTAGCCATGGGGGAACGCGTCGTGCCAGACGCGACCTTCGGGGTCCGCTTCGTCCCACCAGGGTTCGCACGGTGGTGGATCCTCGAGCTCGTACCCGGCCCAGCGCTCCTCGTCAGGGTCCGAGCCCTTGACGGCCTCGAGCACGGTTCGCAGTCGCTCGGGCGTGAGCGGCGGTGGGTCGTTCGCTCTTCGCTCGGCTCGGAGCCGTTCGAGGTGCCGGTCATAGCTGCCCTCGCTCAGGTCCCAGACGACGTACCTGCCCAGGCCGTCCGGCGTGCGTCGCACCTGCGCCACGAGTCGCCGCTTGTGCACGTGGGTGTGGTGGCGTTGGCAGAGCAGGGCTGCGTTGTCGATGTCCGAGGGCCCGCCGTCGGCCCAGTGCACCACGTGATGCGCCTTGGCCCATGCCGCCGGTGCCGTGCACCCGGGATAGGTGCAGCACCGGTCCCGCCGCATCAACCGACGCCGCTGCGCGCGGGTGAACAGGCGCACCACGCGCCCGAGGTCGAGGTCCTCCCCCGCTGTGCCGAGGACGTGCGGGATGAGGTCGGCCTCGCACGAGATGCGTCGCAGCACCTCGGGGGACAGCATCGTCCCGGTCGCGCTCGACCCGAGCACCTCACCGCAGCCGGTGCGCGCCTCGAGGTCGGTCAAGGAGATCATCACGTGCACCGCGGACGCGGAACCGGCCGCACCGTCAGCGCCTCCCGACGCGTCCGCGTCGATCGCGGACGAGCGCTGGCAGACCTCCGTCAACGCCTCCACCCGCCGCTGACCCGCAGGGCGGTGGTCGCGCTCACCGGTCTCCCCGTTCGGGGCCGGCGCACTCAGCGGGCCGATCGCCGCCTCGAGCGCCGCCGACTGCTCGGGAGTCATGAGCAGCTGGTACTCCGTCAGGTCACCTGACTCGACGAAGGGCGAGGACAGCCGGGCCGCTGGCGCCAACCGCTCCTGCAGGTCGTCGAGCACCCCGGGAAGCCCGTGCTCAGCCAGCAGACGAGGCCGTAGGCGGCGCATCATCCCCGGCCCCCACTGCGTCCCCAGGTCGAGCAGCGCCCGGACCACGGTGGGCTTCGCCTCGTCCCGCAGCAGCGGGGCGAGCCGCTCCAGCTCACGCATCGTGGCGGCCGCGAGACCCGGCGAGACCTCACCCCGTGACACGGCATCCCACACGATGCCCAGGGGGGACTCCGGATCCACCTCGGCTCCCTCCGGCCGCCACTGCGACCCGGCAGGAGTGACCGCGTCAGCGACCTTCGCGACGTCGCCCGCGCCCCCCTGGCGCAGCGACGGCGCGTGATCGCGCACCCAGGCCGTCGGGTTCACCCCGGACTGCGCCACCTCACCCCGGCTCACCGCCTCCACCGTGATCGCCACCCGAGCCGCTGCCCCCTGCGCCGTCACCTCGTCAACCATCGCCATCAGCTCGCACAGCTCGGGGCCACTGGCCTGGTGCAGCACCGACCCCAGCCCGCTCAGGGCTTCCCAGGCAGCCTCGACCCGGGAGCGTCGCTCCTCGAGGCCCATCGGCTGCGTGTCCATGCCTCCATCATATTCGAACAGGTGTTCGTTATGCAAGGGCTGTGGACAACACGACGGACAGACGGGACATGCGCTCCACAGCGTCCGCTTCACGGCATCCGCCGTCCTTCTCACCCGACGCAGGAAGCCGACCACCACCCTCCCCCACCACGTCCGGCGCACGACTCGCGACCCGATGCGCCGTGCCCGATCCACGGAACCTCGGTGACGACTCGGCTCCGGCCCGGTGTCCCGCGGATGTGGTCACTCCGCTCCGCAGCGCCTGGCTGAGGTGCCCAGACCTCGTGGGAACAACGCACGTCATGGACCGTCGCGGCTTCGGTGAACCCTGACTACAGGGAGGCGAGCAGCTCGTCGAGGACGGCCTCCTCGTGCACGGCGACGCCGCGCCGCCGCATGGCCGCACCGAGCTCGTCATCCCAGGCCGGATCGACGACCCGATGGCCGAGGGGCAGCGCCCCGGGCGCCGCCTCGTAGTCGTGCACCGACATCCGCCACGGCCTGGCACCCCATCGCGCTGCAGCGTCGTTCGCCATCGCGACGCCCGGCCAGTCGAGGTCGCCGTGGTAGAGCAGCCGAGTGCTCGACGAGGCCAACTTCGCGAGCACGTGCTGCGTGACGAGGTTCGGCCGACCGCTGGTGCACACCACGCCGAGGTCGTCGACCTCATCCTCGGCGATGGCTTCGAGCACCCGAGGGTTCTCGCAGACGAGGACCCGGCCGCCGCCCTCTATGCGCAGCCCGGCCCGGACATGCCACCAGGTGAGGTGGAACGGCATCGACGTATCGAGCGGCACCGGGCGACCGTCGGCGTCCGTGGACCCGACCGACAGGTGCCACACCAGGCAGGTGGCCGAGACCGAGTCCGGCAGAACCCCGATCTCGGCCCACGCGGCCCGGCGAGAGAAGGCGTCGCTGGGAACGTCCAGACCTCGCGCGAGGGAGACCGCCCGAAGCACGTAGACGCCCAGCCGGCGGTCGTCGTCGAGCGCATGCGCGTCGTGACACGTGACCGCGGCGAGGTCGGTCCGTGCGACCGTCGCTGCCGGCGACGCGGCGAGCGCACCCCGCCGGGACCAGAGCACCTCGAGAGCCGACCTCACCGTCGCTGCGGGGTCGCCGTCCCGGCCGAGGTGGCCGTCGCGACGCAGCCGGGCCAGCCATGGGTCCACCCACGGCCAGTCGACCTCCGGGTGATCCGCGAGCCAGCGCTCCGCCGCCTCCCGAGGAGCGGCCGCCCGCGCCTGGCCCGCCCGGACAGCCGCACGGCGGTCCACGAGCGGACTGCCGACCGCCTGCGCGCACGCCTCCACCAGCGTCAGCCCCGCCCGCTCACCCAAGCGTGCGTCGAGGGTCGCGAGGTCGATGGTCACCCGCTCGGCCGCGACGGGCCGGCCCAGCAGGTCACCGACCGCGTGCCGTTCGGCACGATCCAGGCCACGGAGGACGACCCGGCCTTCCGCGACCAGACCGCGACGCTCCAACCGGTCGCAGATCGTCCGCCAGACCCCGGCGAGGTCGGGGACGCGCCACCACGGGTCCGACTCGGACGCGACGGGCGCGACAGCGGAAGTGGCCGGGTCGTGCGACGCACCGGTCCTGGCGGTCACGCTCCCACCGCCGTGAGCTCGTGCCCGTCCCATCGGTGCTGGTACTGGGCGATTCCGCGCTCCCCGGGGCTTCGAAGCGCCTCGTAGATGGCCAGGCGTGGCACGGTCGGGTGCGTCCCCCAGAGCCGCTCGCTCGTGATGACGAAGTCGAGGTCGAGCTGGACGAGCAGGCCGAAGAGCAGGGGATGGGTGCGCACGTCGATCTTGGGGAAGGCGTCGTCGAGCAGCACGAACCGCGGCGCGTGCGGGGCCGCCCCGGCCACCGAGGTGAAGTGGGCCGCAGCGGCGGCGAACAGGGGCAGGTAGCACAGCACCTTCTGCTCCCCCTGCGACAGGGCGGTGCGCCGCTGGAGGTCGCGCCAGTCACCGGTCTCGGGCCGGTGGTACTGCACGGTGAACGCATTCCACTGGCGGTAGTCGAGCGCTCTTGCGAGGTGCACCGCATACGACTCCTCCGGCGCCTCGGCGCGGGAGGCGTCGATGAGGCGGTGCAGGCTGTCGCGCAGCTCTCCCTTCTCCTCGGGGAGCAGCGACCCGAGCGGCTGGCGCAGCAGCTCTACCGCCCGGCGGGCCTCGGGAGCGAGCTCGTCGCGCAGTCGCCACCGCAGCCGCACCCGGATGCCCTGAGACGTGGTGACCCCGCGCAGTTGCTCGTTCATGGCTTCGACCAGGTCGTCGGACTTGCGGCGCACCGATCGCAGCGCCTCGCCGAGCTGGCCGAGGACGTGGTCCTCGAACAGCTTGCGCTCGCGCGCGGTGAGCAACCCGCGGTCACGCGCCACCGCGGTGGCGAGCCGGTCGTGAAGCCGGAGCACGGGGAGGTCGCCGCTATCGGTCACGGCCGATGACGACGAGCACGCCACCGTCCTCGAAGTGCCGAGGTTCGTAGGCCGCCGCGTCGCTGCTCTGCAGCGCGGTGGCCCCCTGCAGGACCGCGTTGCGGATGCGCTCGGCGTCGCCCTCGCCACCGAGTCTCGCGACCACGCCGCGCACGTCTCTGAGGGACAAGGCGGCCACTCGGCCGGGTGCGGCGGACGGGTCGCCCTGCGCCCCGGCGTCGTCCGAGCCGGTGGGCACCGGGTGGAGCAGGCCGGCAAGGCTGTCGGGGAATCCGGCGACGTCGTCGAGCGCGGCCAGCGAGGCCCGTGCCGTGTCGACCTCGGGGCGAGCCCGCTCGACCCGCTCGTCGGCGGCCCTCGTCGCCTCGCCGAGCGCGCCGGCGCGCCCGGTGAGGTCGTCGTGCCGTGAACCGAGGTCGCGGATCCGGCGGCCGTGCTCCTCGTCGTCGTGCCGCAGGCTCGCCAGGCGCAGCTCGAGCTCGCGCACACCGTCTCCCTCGGCCTCGAGCAGCAGGGCGTGCTCGGCGCGCTGGGCCTCCCACTCCGACTCGTCGCGGGTGGCGGCCTCGGCGAGCGCGGCGCACTCGGCGGCGCCGGACCGCGCCTCGTCGGCCAGCCGCTGCCACCGCCCGAGGTCTCCGGCGGCGGCGGCGACGGCGCGGGTGTGCTCGTCGACCGCGAGACGGATGTCCCCGAGCCGTGCCGACTGCGCACGCAGCCCCTCGTCGGTGACCGGGAGCCCATGGGTCGCAGCGAGGCCATCGAGGTGGCGCCGGCTCTGGGCTGCCTCCGCGCGACGGTCCCGGGCCTCGGATGCGACCTCGCCGAGCTCCGCCTCGGCGCGGGTCAGCGCGGCCTCGCGCTCGTCGGCCGCGGCCCAGGCGCGCACGAGCGCCTCGTGGCTGGGCTGGCCGGCCAGCCACTGACGGATGCCGTCGAGCCGGCCCTGCGCCAGGCGCCGTCGCTGCTCGGCGGCAGCGGCGCGCCCGGTGGCATCACCGATCCGCACGTCGAGCTCGGCGAGCCGCCGGCGGCGCTCTCCCTCACGGGCGCCCGCGCCGATGAACTGGGCGGCCTCTTTGGTCGTCCGCCCGTGCAGCGGCCCGGCCCGCCACGACCCGTCGCTGGCGACCGACACCGGTGGACGCTGTGCAGGAT
The DNA here is from genome assembly GCA_963730365.1 of uncultured Actinomycetota bacterium. GTDB lineage: Bacteria > Actinomycetota > Actinomycetes > Actinomycetales > Dermatophilaceae > Fodinibacter. Next base: position 5,565 of record CAVSRM010000014.1, read on the forward strand.
CCAGCTCCGGCGAGCCGTCGTCGAGACCGATGCGGTCGAGTAGGTCACGCACCAGCTCGACCGCCACGCCCGCCGACTCGGCGCCGGCGGGGTCGGGGGCGAGAACAGTCGCGAGCGATGGCACGACCGGGCCGGGCGGCGGCGTGCTGGCCGCCGGGTCCGCCGGAACTGCGGACAGCTGTGCGTCGAGCAGGTCGGCGTCGACCCGGCCGTCGGGGTGCACCCACGCGTCGAGCAGCCCGGCCCCCTCGAGCGCGGCTTCGAGCCCGGCCCGCTCGGCCACACCGAGGTCCCGGCCGACGTCGACGAGGCGCCAGAACGGTGCACCTGGTCGGTCCTTGCGAGGGGCTCGGTGCCAGGACGGCTCCGCCGGGTGCGGGTCGACCTGTGCCGTGACGGCATCGCGGAGCCTGTTGAGCTCCGTGACCTCGGCCTTCGCGTCGTGGTGGTCGGCGCTCGCCCGGCCCACCTCGGTGGTGTGGGTCCTCAGCTCGTCGTCGACGGCGCGCCGGGCGAGCGCGCCGAGACCTGGAAGGTCGGCGTCCAGCGCGGGCGGCTCGCCACCGACTTCCTCGTGCCACCAGGCCGACACGGCGGCGCGGAAGGCCTGTTCCTGCGTCGCGGCGTCGGCGTGCGCCCGGTCTCGCAGGTCGCGAGCGGTCTCGGTGCGGGCCTCGGCGTCGGTCTCGCGGCGCCCGGCCTCGTCGGCCACTCGCCGGGCCGAGACGGACGCTTCGAGGGCGTCGCGCACGACGGTGAGCGCCGCCTGCCGCTGGACCACCGCGCTGTCGGAGGCGGCCAGCCACTCCTGGGTGGCCGCCAGCGCCGGGTCCACCGGCGCGGCGCTCGAGGCGTCGTCCCAGACGAGCAGGCCACCGGTTCGGGCGAGCACGGTTGTCGCAGCGAGCAGCTGCGCGCGCGTGTCGATGCCGGCGTCGGCCAGGCTGCGAGCGACGTCGCCGACCCCGGCGGCGAGGACGCCACAGCGATCGGTGAGGGCGTCCGCCTCCGACTTCGCCGCGGTGGCACTGCGACCTGCGCGACCGGCCGCGGTGTCACGGTGCCGGCCGGTGTCGCGGGCATGGGCCTCGAGCGCCTCCACAGTGCGTGCCATCTGCCGCAGGGTGGCCCGGGCCCGCGCCTGCGGCCCGGACTCCAGGGCGGCGATCGTGCGCCGGACCGCGTCGAGCCCCGTTTGGGCGTCGCGCCGCTGCCCGGACACGGTGTCGAGCTCGGCCCGGACGTGCGTCAGCTCAGCGCCGGTGCTCCGCTGGTCGGCGACGGCCGTGCGGAGCCGTGCGTCGGCGTCGAGCAGGGCTTGACCGCGGTCGCGCAGCACGGTGCGGGCGTAGGTGCGGTACACCTCGACGAACCGGCCGAGGGCCTCGGCCGCACGGGCCCTGCCCTCGATCTGCTCGCCGAACGCCTCGAGCTCGTCAAAGGTCGACCCGGCCGTCCGTAACGCGTCGTCGTCGAGCTGGGGCAGGGCGTTGACGAGCTGCTCAGCGAGCCGTCGCGGGTCGATGTCCTCGCCGACCTGGGGCTGGCGCAGCCAGTAGATGAGGCGGAGCAGGTCGTCGTACTGGTCGGCAGGCAACCCGAACAGCAGGCCCCCGACGTGCTCGCGGTAGCGGGCCGCACTGACGAAGAAGCTACCGCGGCCGTCGACGAGGTCGGCCTCGAGCTGCTGGCGGCTGCGCGGGCCGGCCTCGTCCTCGAGCACCAGGCCCTCCCCGACCCGGTGGGGTGAGGTGAAGAACCAGGCGGTCGCCGCTCGCGCGGCCTGCGTCGCGCGAATTCCGACGCCGCAGGTCAGCGTCTCGCGCTCACCATCGGTGTTGGTGCGTGAGAACTCCACCCAGACGTACCCGGTGCGGGCCTGACCCTCATAGCCGTCGAGCATGAGCCAGAGCAGGCTCGTGTGGTGACGGCCGGATGCCGTGAGCCGCGCCTTGTCGCCGTCGATCGCGAACGGCAGGAGCATCTCCATCGTCTTGGACTTGCCCGCCCCGTTGGCGCCGCGCAGCAGGAGCCGGCCGTCGGCGAGCTCGAAAACCTGCCGGTCGTACTGCCACACGTTGAGCACGCCGCAGCGGTCGAGCCGGTAGCGCAGCGGGTCAGTCATCGTCGTGCACCTCCACGTCGAACAAGGAGACCTCGCCCGTGCCGGAGCGCTCGACGAGCACCGGTGCCGGCGCGTAGCGGCAGGCGGCCGCGTGCACCTCGAGCACGGGGGCGCCCGCCGTGGACGGCACGTGCCGGACCAGGCCGAACGAGACGAGCAGCGCGAGCGCGTCGGCGACGGCCCGTTCGGGGTCCTCGCGCTGGTCGCGGCGTAGCGCCTCGGACCACCGGTCGAGCACGTGCCGGCACCGGGTCGACGCCTGGTCAAGGGGGATGCCGCGCCACGGCTCGCCGGGAGCGGCACCGGTGCGCACGGCATCCGCGAGCGCTTCGAGGCAGAGCAGCGCGAGGTGCCGGGTGCCGCCGCGGCCGGGGAACTCCTCGTCGCTGACCTCGTCGTCGGGATCGATGGCAACGGCGCCCTCGGCGCGCAGCTCGAGGTGCAGGCCGAACCGGTCGCGGAACCACTCACTCTCGCGGTTGCGGTTGCGACGCCACCATTCGGCGTGCTCCTCGGGCAGGTCGGCGACGGTGAGGACGGGCGACTCGAGGAGCCGTCGGCGGACCGCGACGCGAGCGCCGCCGACGGCGGACGGCAGGGACGCGACGTCGAGCAGCTGGTCGGGTGAGCGCGCGGACCCGAGCGGCGCGGCGACGAGCAGGGTGAGCAGGTCGCGGCGAACGTCGAGGAGGGACTGCGTGCGCTTGTCGGCCCAGTGCTCGAGGTCGCCGTCACGTTCGCTGAGCACGCCGAGGTCGATGAGGGCGGCGAGCGCGGCGTGCAGCGCACGGCGGTCGGAGATGCCGTCGAGGTCGACGTCCACGCCCGCGTCGACCGAGGCCGAGCGCACCTGGGCGACGAGCTCGTCGACGAGCAGCTGGGTGCGCGAGCGGGTGAGCGCCGCGAGCACCAGGCACAACAGCGCGTAGGTGCGCGGGGTGAACGGGGCACCCGATCGGCGGCGCACCGGGCGCGTCGCGTCGTGGCCGAGGCCGGCCTTGAAGAGCCGCGCCCCGCTCGGGTCGACCTGGAGTCGGTACCCGGTGCCATCGGCGAAGAGCCGGGTGAGCTCGGACTGGTGCCGGCGGATCGCTCGGAGCACGGTGGCGTTGGCTGCCCGCGAGGGCACGAGCGGGTGGCGCAGGAGGTGCCGCGCCGCCATGACCCGCTCGGCGACCTCGCCTGGGTCCTCGGCGAGCGGTGGGCGTTCGGCGGTGGTCGGCCTCACGAGGCGGCTCCCTCGGCGCGGTGCCGACCCTCTCCGTGCGGGGCGCCGGTGTCATGCCGGGCCCCGGTGTCGTGCCGGGCCCCGGTGTCGTGCCGGGCCCCGGTGTCGTGCCGGGCCACGGCGTCGGTGACCGAGAGCGTGCGGTCGACGAACGTCATCCGCCCGGAGGTGCCGAGCACCGCGGTGTCGTGGCCCGCCGTCTGCGCGACCAGCAGCGCCGAGCCTGTGAGGGGGATGAGGGCGCGCACCTCGTCGCCGACGCCCCTCTCGGCTCGCGCCAGGCAGGATGCGTAGACGTCGAGGAGCTCGTCTCGGGCGCCGTCGGACAGGCGCACGTGGTCGAGCGGGCCCCGGTGGGCGTCGAGCTCGTCCAGGGCTGCGCGGCGGCGGGTCTCGGCGCGTTCGCGCTCCTCGACGCGCGCGGCCTTGGCCGCGGAGTAGTCGACGGTGGCGGACGTTCGCCCGACGACGCTGCGCTTGCCGCTCCGGCGAAGCATCACCGGCACCTCGGCACCGGCGGTGGTCCACCACGAGCTGGTCGGCGGCGCCGGGCGTTCGGCGTCATCGGCGAGGAAGCCGACGTGACGGCTTGGGTAGAGGCCGAAAGCGGCCGCCCACAGGGCGTGCGCGTCGTCATCGGGCGCGGTGTCGAACCAGCCGGCGAGACGCACGAGATCGGTGTACCGGCCGTGCTCCACCGCGCCGCTCGAGGCGATGCGGCGCAGGTTCGTCAGCAGGGCCCGCATCGCCTCGGTGGCAAGCTGCCGGACGACATCGGCATCACTGGAGCGGGTCGAGTCGCCGGAGAACCACGCATGCAGGCCCTGCCAGTCGGCGGGCTCGAGCCCAGCGGCGCGCCGGGCGGTGCGGCCCTGAAGGTCGAGAAGTCGCTGCCCACTGTTGGCGCGAGCGCACAGCGGCCCGACCTGCGGCTCGACGTCGCGGAGCCGGTCGGCGATCTGAGGCATGTGGCGCTGCACCTCCTCGACGAAGCGCTGGAGGTAATCGACGAGGGCGGTCTTGAATGCCTGGAACTCACCGCGGTCGAGGTCGTAGCGCGTGAGCACCTGGGTGAGGTAGGCGTAGAACTCGCGAGTGCTGTGCACGAGCCGATCGAACTGGGCGAAGATCGTCGCGATGTCGCGGGCCAGGGAGTCGGGGTCGGCGACGGCAATCGTGTCGGGGGTGTATCGGGCCAGGGTCACCAGCCCGGCGAGGATGCCGCCGAGCATCTCGCTGCTCACCTCGCGGGCCGCCTCGGAGTGGCCGAGCAGCTCCTCGACGTGCCGATGCACGAGCTCGCCGCGCTGGCTGAGCTGATAGCGCGCTCGGTTGCGCAGGTAATCGGACAGGCTGCGCGCCTCGGTCTCGCGGGGGCTCCGGGCAAGGTTGCCGTGTTCGACCAGGTAGGCCAGTCGCGCCTCGACGGTGTCTTCGTCGATGTCGAGACCCGAATCCGCGAGGCGCGTCGTGACCTCGGCCGCGGACTGGTCGGAGAGCAGCCCGGTGAGGCCCGAGGTGAACAGGCGCATGATGGCGATGTACTGCACCGCCTCGTCGTTGACCGCGTACCGGAGCGCCTCGAGGCGCACCCGGTCGACGGCCGCGCCCGTCGTCGTCTCGCTCACGTGCGACAGGGTAGGCGGTGCCGCGGACAACGTCGCCCGGGGCCGCTGCGGCGGGCGGCCGCAGGGTAGGTTGCCGAGGTGGCTGATAGTGACACCGCCGACAGGCTCCGACAGCTCCTGGAACAGGAGTCGAACCGGGGGCTGGGCGACATCTCGCTGCGCGCGACCGCTGCACTGGCACCGCTCAGCCGCGCCCAGATGACCGCGGCGACGAACCTCCTCGACAAGGCGGTGCGCGCCCTCGACGACGGTGACGAGGCCCGGGCGCGCCGGTTCGTGGAGCGGGCCGTCGCGCTGCCGTTCGACGAGCACGAGCGGGTGCACCCCGCCGCGATGATGGTGCACCAGCGGCTGTTCGTGACCGTCACCGAAGCGCTCGAGGACGGCGGACACGGCTGGCTGGGCGCCGCCGTCGACACCTTCGCCTCCGGCTCGGAGGAGGCGAGGTACTGCTTACGCGACATCCTCACGTCGGTGCTGCAGGACTACGAGCTGACGGTCGGGGAACAGCGCCGCGTGCGGCGGCTCATCAGTGATGTCCCGGAACGGGCCGAGCTCTACGACCTCGACCTCCCGCCCCCGGAGATGGCGGCGACCATCCTGGCCGTGCTCGAGGGCATCATCCACTACGTGGACGCCTACGAGCAGCTCATCGGCGACCTCGACGCCGAGGACTGATCGGGGTCGGGCTCCGGCGGTCGACCCGCGGAAGGCGCTTGCCTCCCCTGCCCAAGCGCGAGCCTTCCACAAAGGCCAGCGCTGGGTCGCGCTTCCGGGAGGATTCCAGATGCTGAGAGGATTCGTCCCGGATGCCGGGCACCGCCGGCGTCCACCGCCTCACCCAACTGGTCCATTGGCCACGCAAAGACCGCTTGCGATGGCACCCGGGAGAGGTGACGCGACTCTCGCCAGGCGCGCTGCGTCTGCGTCCAAGACGGGCGGACCGCAGATACACGAGCGCGCGAGAGGAGTGTGGCGCCGGCGTCGTTGCTGTCGCGGTCGTCGTACTGCACGAGGTCGTCGACCACAGCGGGTTCATTCAGCACCTCGCCGGCAACCTCGACACCTCGGTCAGCCTCGCGTCACTGGCTGCGTGGAACACCTCGGCGCGGTGCGCGAGGAGTGGCGCACCGCCGCCCACCGGATGCTCGTCGGCGCCGCCACCCGCGAGCCGGGGTGGCTGCGGCGCCGCGCCTCCGCGCACGGTCGGGCCTGCGGGCTGCTGTGGGCCACCGGCGTCGCGAACCGGCTCGTCGGCCGGGATGCCGCGGTGCTCGGCAAGGACCTTGCCGCCGAGTTCGGCGTCAGCGGCTCGCCCGCCACCAAGGCCGAGGCCCTGTTCCGGGCCTGGGGCGTCGAGCGCTGGGGTGGCTCGGACGTGCTGGGCGACGCAGGTCTGCTCGTCTCGAAGAGGCGCGCCCAGATCATCGCGCAGCGCGACCAGTATCGGTCGTAGGGACCGCGAGGATGCCGTGCGCCGTCCAGCCGCCCACGGGTCAGTCGGAGCCGACGCCACCGCCCACACCCGCCACCGGATCGAATCGTCACCAGTCCCGAGCTGCTCGTCCTCACGTGGCTGTATCGATGGGAGAGCGAGGAGTCGGGCGGGAGGGGCTGACCGGACCGCCCGGAGTCGCGATCTCGGGGCAGGCTGATCCGACATCCCTGACCCGGCGAGGCGGGACCGCATGGGTAGCCACAGCCACGCCGGGCTGACGAGGCCGCCGATGACGACCTTGGCCTGGGTCGTTCTCGCACCCCTGGCCCTCGTGACGCGCTTCGAGCCTCCGCCGGGCTCCCCAACGGATTTTCCAATCCGTCGCCGGTGCTCAAAGCAACACAAGGAAAGCCGCGGGCGAATCGACCTAGCGGCTACTGGTGTCCCAGTTGTTCAGAGACCGACTTCGTCGGCGGCGTAGTTGGCCTGCTTCACGGTGAATTGCTCGCCATACTCGCTGCTCAACTGCTCGATGAGGCCGCTCCTCGAGAAGCCCTTCATGTCGAGATAGTCCTGGGCAACGCGCACGGCCTGCTCGTTCCAGTTGACGTCGAGCTGCTCGACCGCCCACTCGGCGTCCGCCTTTTCGTAACCTTCGCCGTATTCCGACGACAACTGCTCGATCAGACCCGCCTTGGAGAATCCTTTGAAGGAGAGGTAGTCCTCAGCGGAGCGCAGGGCGTTCATCTGCGCCGCCGTGCCTTGTGGCTCGGCCGCTTGCGTGGGCTCGGGCTCCGTCGTCGGGGCGGGGGTGGGCGTTGCCGCAACTTCCTCGGCCGTCTCTGTGGGCGAGGGTGGCGGGCTCGACGATGGGGCCGATGATTCACTTGGGGCATCGGTCGTGGCGATGGCCACAGGGGTGGTCGGGTCATCCCCTCCCCCGGACAGCGCCCCGATCATCCCGAAGAACAGCACCCCCACGACAATGCCGGAGAGCACCTTGTGGCGCTTGACGAATCCGATGAGGCCTGCGCCCTCTGCTGATTCATGAGCCGACGGCTGCGGGTCGACACCGCCAGAGGCAGCTTCCGCGCCCGGGCCGCTGGCCGGAGTTTCCCGCTGAGCGCCGGGAGCGAAGTTCTCGGTCCACTGCTCGCCATCCCAGTACCGCTGCTGGCCGTCACTTTGCGGGTACCAACCCGCAGGCGCGCTACTCATACAATCCATCCCCTCGCAGTATCCTTGCGCGACAGGAAGATCCGAATGCGGAGTCGCGCTCGAAATCCAGACGGTACCCACGTCGCTCACCGCTGGCGACTTCAGTCACGAGAACTAGCCGAACGGTTGATGCAGATCGGACTCGGTCACGAACCGAGGGCATTCCGGCATTCGGTGTGCCGTCGGCTATGCATCGTGGCGGGTGGCATTAGCGCCACACCGAGTGTGCTTCAGCACGTTGGGCCCTTGACCCCGTCGGACGTACGCCCTCAAGCGTTCCGCCGCCCGTACTCCGAGCCTGCGACCCTGATCACCTCGCCACGGAACGCCAGGCTTCGGGACTACCGAGGACGGGTGTTTGGCCGGGCCATGTGGAAGGGCTCGTGATCCCTCGTCGCACCGGTGACCTAGACCCTCACAAGACGCCCCACATCTGGATCAGGCAGTGCGATCGGGCGCAACACCCTTGCTGGTTGACACTGGGTGCTTGTCCGCCGACTTCGCGATCTTCGCCAGAGCGACAGGACCCAGATCGACCCCGCACTGCTCCGCCAGGCCGACGAGGTAGACCAGAACGTCGGCCAGCTCCTCGGCAACTCGGGTGTGCAGTGGCTCGTCCGCGATCAGCGCCTTTGCCCGATCCGCGGGTAGCCACTGCAAGAGCTCGGCCAACTCCCCCACCTCGCCGACCAGCGCGAGCAGCACCGACTTCGGATCCTGGAACTTCTCCCAGTCCCTTTCCTCACGGAAGGCACGCGCAGCATCACGGATCTCGATCAAGTCAGACACGAAGCCGAGTATGCCGCTCGGTCCGGACTCGGACGACGACGCCTACTAGAGTCTGGGGTGTAATCGCGGCCCGACGGGCATCCGCCTCAGGACAGTCCCCCACCCGCACGAACCACTTCGTGCTGCCTGGGGATCCCACCCGTGACGCTGTTCCGCTCGTCGGTCGCCGGCTTCTCCGCCGTCGAACACCACCTCGCTGACCTGTTGGCCGAGCAGATGTCCATCCGCACGGGTCATGCGCCATCCCCAGGCGAGCGCCGATCCTGGGAGCGGAGCATCCCGGCCCTTCGCGCAGACCTCCTGGATGCCGGCCTGGGTGACGTCGAGATGCTGGTGGAATACCAACTGCCCTTGACGAGCAAGAGGGCAGACGTGGTGCTGGCTGGCGAGCACCCCGGCACAGGCAAGCCCTCCTACGTCGTCATTGAGCTGAAGCAGTGGAGCAAGGCCACCCAGTTCGAGCAAAGCGATACTCTCGTCCGCATCGAGCAGTACGGGGAGCGCCCAGTCACGCACCCCGCGCTCCAGGTCCGGGACTACTGCGACTACATGCTCGGGTTCACCTCTTCGCTGGCCGAGGACCCACAGGCTCTGGCGGGTGCGGCATACCTGCACAACGCCACCGACGACGGTGTCCGGGACCTCCTCACACTCCCCGGCCACGACCACGGTCGCCTCTTCACCTCACAGCGGCGCAGCGAGTTCCAGGACTTCCTCAAGCAGAGGTTGGCACCGGGCATCTCTGGGGCGCCGTACGCCGACGCCCTCCTTTCGAGTCGGATCGCAGCGTCCAAGCAGTTGCTGGCGGTCGCAGCTGATGAGGTGCAGCGACGAGAGATGTTCATCCTTCTTGACGAGCAACGCGACGCGTACAACTACGTCTTGCACGCCGTGGAGCGCGCGCGCCAGAGCAACACGAAGACCGCTGTGGTCGTCTCCGGTGGTCCGGGAAGCGGCAAGAGCGTCATAGCCCTCTCGCTTCTGGGCGAGCTGTCTCGTCAGGGCCGGTCGGTGCTGCACGCCACCGGCTCCCGCTCGTTCACCCGGACGCTTCGCAAAGTCGCCGGCAAGCGTGCCCCGCGGGTGCAGAAGATGTTTCAGTACTTCAACTCCTTCATGAACGTCGAGCCGAACGGGCTCGACGCGCTGATCCTCGATGAGGCCCACCGCATCCGCGAAACCTCTGCCAACCGGTGGACGCGTGCGGAGCATCGCAGTGGGAGAGCACAGCTGGATGAGCTGCTGGATGCCGCTCGCGTGCCGGTCTTCCTGCTTGATGAGTTCCAGGTGGTACGACCGGGCGAGCAGGGTACTGCAGAGGAGATCGAAGAGCACGCCCACACCAAGGGCATCTCCGTGGTGAAGATCAACCTCGACGAGCAGTTCCGGTGCGGCGGATCGGAGGCCTACATCAGATGGGTCAAGCACCTACTCGCCCTCGAACAGGGACGCACCGAGTGGGTCGGTGACGAGCACTTCGACGTGCAGGTCGTCGACAGCCCGAGCGAGATGGAGCAACTCCTCAGTGAACGTCAGGCCGCCGGCTACTCCGCCCGAATGGCTGCGGGGTATTGCTGGCCTTGGAGCGACCCGACGCCCGAAGGCACGCTCGTCAGCGACGTGCGGATCGGCGACTGGTCCAAGCCGTGGAACCTCAGGGGGGACCGCTCGATCGGTGGCGCCCCCGCGGCAGCGCTCTGGGCGACTGACCCCACCGGTTTTGGGCAGGTCGGCTGCGTCTACACCGCACAGGGCTTCGAATACGACTACGCCGGCGTCATTCTCGGGCCTGACCTCGTGTGGCGAGATGACCATTGGGTCGCGGTGCGCGGCGCCAACAAGGACCCCGACTTTCGCAACCGAGCGAAGGTCGGCGACGCCGAGTTCGACCGCCTCGTGCGAAACGTTTACAAGGTCCTGATGACCCGAGGCATGCGTGGTGTATCGATCTACTCCACGGACCGCCAGACAAATGACCACCTGCGACGCCTGGTCTCGTAGGAAGAACAGAGCCGATCGGCCACGAACTCGGCGGGTCACGCGCTCATGAATCGACTTTCCATGTGCCAGACCACAGCGTCGCGGTGCGGTCGATCAATCTTGCGATCTGGCAAAGCGATGACTGACCCCCGCTTACTGTAGAACTCCTCACCGTTGCCAAAGTCGCTGCGAAGCCGAGGGCTGACGTGGAGGCGGTGCTTCTCGTCGATACCCAGGTAGCCCCGATCGAAGAGGATGTGGACGTCTGATCGCAGGAGCAAGCCGTTGTCGACGCGATGCTGGCCATCGTGAGCTACCGGACGGATGTGAGCTGCCTGAAGCACCGGTTCCACTCTGTTGCCCGTGATGGCGCACCGCCGGTGGTAAGACGTCAAGATCAGCGACTTGAATGCCTGCTGCCCGACCCGAGGAACTGTAAGAATCGGCAACCCGTGGGTTGAGCCCGGGACCGCCGACGGACCCCAATTGTCAGCGCTCACAGCAGAATTCTCAAGGAGCGCCTGCAGGCCCTCCTCTAGGGCTGTACTCGCAGCCAATTGGTACGACTTGAACCGGACGATGTTCTTCGCAAAGTCCTTCGGCGCCGGAAGGGTTGCATCCCGGGGAGCGAAGAAGAGGTCGCGCAAGAGGACGCAACCGATCTCCATGCGGGGGTCGGGTGGTGCTTTGCGGTAGTGGCCGATGCGCGTGGCGAGCTCGGCAAGGCTCCCGACGCCGTTCCCCTCGCCATGGATCTCCCATGCCTCTTCGATTGTGAGACGTGTGAACCCGCTGAAGAAGCCACCACCGACTAGCTGGTTGTCTGGCCAATGCGTCTTGAAGAGGAAGGGTTCTCCGGTTGCGAGCGAAGCGAAACCCATCCTCGCTGAAGGCAACCAGAAGTTGGCCTCCGTCAAGTGCGGTCGTTCTCGCAAGTAGGCAGCCCAGTCGTTGTCGGTGACCCCCACGACGGCCTTCATGGCGAGACCGTATGCCGTCAGGAGACCACGGTCAACGCCAGTGACCGTCCTCAACTTTGCATTGTCCGCGCCGCACCCGTGGTCTCGCGCAGCACCCAGTTGGACGATCGCAGCTCACTCAGTGGCGACTATCGTGAGAGTCGGGCCAGGTTGACTCCCAAGCGGCAGTTGCGTTCCAGGACATGCTGTGACGAATCGGCCCCATACGACGCGAGGGCCCGAGCGCACACTAGGCTCGGGCCCTCGCGACCAATGCCTTGCAATCAGC
>CAVSRM010000015.1:0-232215 GCA_963730365.1 uncultured Actinomycetota bacterium
CTTGCCGAGCACCGCGGCATCCCGGCCGACGAGCCGGTTCACGGAGCCGGTGGCCCACAGCAGCCCGCAGGCCCGGCCGGGTGCGGAGGCGCGGCGCCGCAGCCACCCCGGCTCTCGGGTGGCGGCGCCGACGAGCATCCGGTGGGCGGCGGTGCGCCACTCCTCGCGCACCGCGCCGAGGTGTTCCACGCGGGGGGAGGAGGTCGAGCCACTGGTCGGCGAGGGCGGCGATCTCGGCCGCCGCTGTCACGGACGTCGAGGGGCAGGCCGTCGAGCACGAGGTCCTCCCGCGGCAGCGGCTCGGCGTCGAGCGTGTCGAGGACGTCCTGGCCGCCGACCTCCTCGGCGAGCGAGTGCAGGGTCAGTGGTGCGACGTCCCCGTGCTCGAAGGCCTCGATCATCGAGCCCAGCTCTCGCCAGTGGGCGGCCGGCCCTGCCTGACGGAGCGCGTCGTAGCTGGGCAGCCACTGGTCCACCGCGGCCAGGGTCTCCGCGGTCGCATCCGCCGGCACTGCCAGCCGACCATGGGCGTAGCGGATGAAGGCGGGCAGCGTCGACCCGACGCCGTCGAGCGCCTCCTCACTGGCCTCGAGCGCCCACGGCAGCCGCTGGGTCAGGGCCAGCTCGACCTGCACCGGCGACCAGCGCAGCGGGTGACCGGCCGACGCCTCGGCGTCGCGGGCCAACAGGGTCGCGGTGTCGCGAATGCCAGCGTGGATGCCGTCGTGGATGCCCTCGTCGCCGCCCGAGGCGTCGAGATTGCGTGCGTGCGGCGAGGCGAGGAAGCCCTCCACCGCATCGGCCACCGACACCTCCGGATGGGCGCTCGACGTCAGCACCGAGGCCCCGCCGGGCGGCATCCGGCGCAGCAGCAGTTCGACGAAGGGGCGGCTGACGGGCCAGCCCAGCGGGTCACCGTCGGGGCCCGACCAGTCCTCCGGGGTGAGCGGAGCGTCGACGGCGTCGCCCAGGTCGATGGCGCGCTCCACGCTGGCCCGGGCGTCGGCGGTCGTGATCTCGTACAGCTCGGAGGGTCGCCGTCCGCCCTCGGCAAGGAGCTCGCGGTAGCGGGTGCAGACCTCGTCGAACGGCTCTGGGATGACGAAGACGTCCTTGACTCGCGTGCCGAACGCCTCGTCGACGTAGGCGACCACGGTGGCGCCACCGACTCCGGGCCAGGACAGGCCGATGACGATGTTGTCGCCGTCACCCAGCTCGTCGCCGAGCTTCGCGGCCCGCTGGACCTCGACGTCGCGTAGCCCCAGCACGGACTGAGGCACCGGATGCCGTCGGGTGGCCACGGCGCGGCGCACGCGCGTCGCGTCCAGCTCGTCGGGGAGGAGCGCGGCGATGACGTGCAGCGCGGCCGTCGTCTCGGCGTAGGGGGTATGGACGAATGAGTCCACGAGCTCGTAGGTGCCGAACGAGGCACCATCGGCACCGTGCTCCGCGGTGCTCCACAGGTCGGTCACCGACAACATCGACGAGATGAGTGCGGTGAAGGCTGTTGGGTCCTTCGAGCGCAGTCCCGAGCGGAGGGTGGCGATCAGGTCGTCGTGCTCGCCGCTGGCCTCCACCGACGAGAGCGAGCGCCGTTCGGGTGCCCGGGTCGCGGACCGCTTGGGTGGTCGCTTGCCACGTCGTCCGCCTTTCTGAGCCACGACAGTATGCAACCACGAGATCGCCCTCCTCGGCACGGCAGGGACAACGTGGCGTGCCCGGGTGGCAGGCCGCCGGGACCGGCTTGCGGCCCTCGGGCGGCATGGTTCTCGGCCGGATCGCGGTTCTCGGTCGGCATGGCTTCGTGGCGGTGACGGCGAACCCTGTGGATGAACCGCAAGGCCTGTCAGTGGACACATGTACGGTTATCTCATGGCAGGGGGACCATCGCTCCAGGAGCGCCGCGACCGCATGGTGGCGGCGTGCGACGGGCTGGACGGGCTCGGGTCCGAGCTGTGGCGGGCCGGCTCGGCCGAGCTCGAGGAGGTCATGGCAGAGGCCGACCGCATGGTCGCGGCCGGGGAAGCCGCCCGTGCCGTGGTCCTCGCGGAGGCGATGAGCAGGGGTGAGACCGGGTCCGGGGCCCTGGCGTTGACGCCGGTGCAGTGGGTGCGGCGGCACGCGCCGACGACTCGGGCGGGTGGGGCCGCGCAGGTCGTCGCGGTCGCCGAGGCGTTCGCTGTCGGTGGCAATGCGCCAGTCAAGGATGCCGTGCTGTCAGGCGTGCTACCGGTGCGCAGTGCCGCGGTGGTGGTCTCCGAGGCCGACAAGCTGTTGCCGCTGCTGGCCGAGGAGGCCAGGCCCACGGCGCTGGCGGGGTTGATCCGGATCGCGGCCGAGGACGGCCCGCGCGAGTGCCGCAAGCTGCGCCCCGAGCTGTTGGCGAAGTACGGCGTCGATGGTGAGCTGCAGCGCGAGCAGGATGCCGCGAAGCGCTTCGTCTCCTTGTCGCAGCCGTTCGTGGACGGCATCGGCGTGGCCGAGTATCGGCTGACGCTCGACCCCGAGGGTCGGGCCGTGCTGGAGGCGGCGTTGGGCCCGTTGTCGGCGCCGCAACCGGTCGACGGTGAGCGTGACCTGCGCTCCAGCGACCGGCGTCGTGGCGAGGCGCTCATCCAGCTGGTGCGGCGGGCGGTGGTGGCCGCAGACGCGACGCCGAGGGGCGTGAAGTCCCAGCTGTTCGTGAGCGTCGACCTCGAGACCCTGCGCAGCGGGCTTGTCGGTGCGGGAACGACGTTGGGGGGAGCGGGGGCGGGTGAGCTGCTGGCTCCGGACACGGTGCGGCGGCTCGCGTGCGACGCGCTGATCATCCCGACCGTGCTCGGAAGCGCCGGCGAGGCGCTCGACCTCGGCCAGCAGGTGCGGCTGTTCACCGCCGCGCAGACCCGTCGCCTGTGGCTGCGGGACCGGCACTGCACCTATCCCGGGTGCGACATGCCGGGGCAGTGGTGTGACGCGCACCATCTCGTGCACTGGGCCGACGGCGGGCCGTCCGACCTGTCGAACGCTGGCTTGCTCTGCGAGCGACACCACACGACCGTGCACTCGCGCAGGTATGCGGGCGTGCTGGTCGAGGATGATGCCGGCAGCCGGGTGGAGTGGGACCTCACCGTCGGCTCCTACGACCGGCTCCTCGCGGTCGAGGCGGCGCGAGAACCAGCGTGACCTCGCCCCGCACCCCGCTCGCCACGAGCGGGGTCACCGCCATGCCGCAGTGTTGTTCAGTCCGTAGGCGGCATACCGGCTCGGCCTGATCGACCTCGAGCCCAGGCCTGGCCCGTGTCCGTAGCCCCGGGGCGTGTCCGTAGGCCTGGCCCTTGTCCGTAGCCCCGGGGCGTGTTCGTAGGCCCGGCCCGTGTCGGTAACCCCGGCCCGTGTCGGTAACCCCGGCCCCGCTCGCGTCCGGGTTCGGGCACCCTCGTTGGCGTACAGCCGTCGGCGCCACGAGCTCAGGTGCTCAAGCACTCGGTGAGATGTGGGTGCCACCTGCCACGATGCACACGTGACAGGCGGACACGAGGTGGCCAAGCGGTTGGGTCTCGGGTGAGCGCCGCGCGGAGGAACCGGGTCCGCCGTCGATGCCCACTACGGAGTCGACGCTGGCTCGTCGTTCCAGGAGTCGGCCTCGTGCCCGCGGCTCACCAGCTCGCGCCGGGCCGCAGCGAAGAGCTTGGCCTGGCCCCAGCGCACGAACGGCGGCTTGCCTGAGTTCTCGCACTCCCAGTGCGACCAGCGGAGGTAGGCCAGCAGGTCGTCGTTGTCCAACGCGGTCAGGAGCTCTGACACTTGGCCGGCACCGATCTCGATGTGCGGGTTGGGGTTTGTGCTCATGGCGCATCTCCTTCGAAGTCCGTCGGACCTCGGGATGACCCAGGAGATCCGCTGTTGTCTGTCGACCAGCTCGTCACCTGGGGCACCTCAGCGGGGAGGTTGCCGGACAGCAAGCCAGGGCTTGTCGCTGTCTCTCGTGAGCCGTGGATGAGTCTAGATGACCGGCAGCGCGGAGGGCGCCGGGACCGTCCAGATCGGGGCTGAAGCAGGAGCCGGGGGGAAGCGCCGGAATCTGCTCTTGGTGGGAAGAAGATTCGTGGCGTAGACCTATTGAAAGGAACCTTTCGAAAGAGTACCTTCGAAACATGCCGCCCACCTTTCGCCAGCTGACAGACCCGTCCGACCTCAAGGCGCTCGCCCATCCGGTGCGGATGTCGATCATCGAGCAGCTCACCATCTTCGGGCCGCTGACGGCCACCGAGGTCGCTGACCGCATCGACGAGTCACCCGCCAACTGTTCCTGGCACCTGCGCAAGCTCGCCGAGCACGGGTTCGTCGAGGAGGCCGGCGGCGGCACCGGCCGGGCCAGGCCGTGGCGGGCCGCTGTGCGCGGGTTGTCGTGGAGCGAGCAGGACACCTCCGGCACGGGGCAGCTGGCGGGCGAGGCGCTCACCGCCATGCTCGTCGAGCGAGAAGTGGCGCGCTACGCCCACGCGCGACGGTGGCTGGGCGAGGACGATCTCGGGTGGCAGGAGGCCGCCGGGTCGGCCCAGGGCGCCATGTGGGTCACCGAGGAGGAGCTCGCCGAGCTCGGAGAGGGTCTGCGACAGCTCGCGACGGGCTTCATGGAACGGCTCTACGACCCGGAGCTGCGACCGCCGGGCTCGAGGCTGTGCACCGTCATGGGCTGGGCGATGCCCGCCTACCACCCGGACGGGCGGCCGGTCACGGCCGAGGACGTGGGGGAGGCCGCCGAGGCATCCGCCGCCAAGAACGAGAACACGAACGAGAACACGAACGAGAACACGACGCCACAGCCGCGGCGCGACGAGCAGGAGGAGCAGTGATGCGAGAAGCATTCCAGGTCAACGGGTTCCGGCGACTCTTCGCCGGCATGTCGACGAGCATGCTCGGCGACTCGCTCATGCTGCTCGTCCTGTCGATCTGGGTGAAGACCCTCACCGGCTCCAACGCGATGGCGGGCCTGACCTTCATGTGGATGGTGCTGCCCGCGCTCTTCGCCCCGCTCCTCGGCATGTACATCGACCGTTTCCGCCGCCGGCCGCTCCTCATCTGGGGCAACCTCGCCTCGGCCCTCGTCGTGCTGCCGCTGCTGCTCGTGCGCGACGCGGGCGACGTGTGGGTCATCTGGGCGGTGGCGTTCTGCTACGGCATCTCCTTCATCGTGCTGCCCGCCGCGCTCAACGGCCTGCTCAAGGAGCTCATGCCCGACGACCTGCTCGTCGACGCGAACTCCTCGCTCCAGACCGTCAAGGAGGGCTACCGCCTCATCGGCCCGCTCCTGGGGGCCGGACTGTTCGGCTGGCTGGGTGGCGGGGCCGTCGCGGTGCTGGATGCCGTGTCCTTCGTCGTCGCTGCTGCCTTCGTCGCGGCGATTCCGCTGCGGGAGTCGCTCCCGGTGCGCGAGCCCCAGCGCTGGTGGGGGGAGATGACCGGGGGGCTGAGGCACCTCGTGCACGACCGGTTGCTCCGGCACACTCTCGTGGCCTTCGCGATGATGCTCCTCGTCGTCGGCTTCTCCGAGGCCTCGATCTTCGCCATCCTCGACGGCTTCGACCGGCCGGCGACCTTCGCCGGTGTCGTCGTCACCGTGCAGGGCGTCGGCGCGATCGCCGGAGGCCTCACGGCATCCCAGTGGGTGCGCCGACTCGGCGAGACCGGCGCCGTCGTGGTGGGCCTCGTCCTCATGGCCGGCTCGCTGGCGGTCATCGCGATGACCTCGACGCTCGGCGTGATGCTCGCAGCCATCGTGCCGCTCGGCTACAGCGTGCCGGTGCTGTTCATCGCGTTCACCACGCTGATGCAACGGCGCACCCCGCAGTCCCTCATCGGTCGGGTCTCCGCCGCCGTCGAGACCGCCATGGGAGTGCCCCAGGCCCTCTCGCTCGCGGCGGGGGCGCTGCTCGTGACGCTCATCAGCTATCACCTGATCTTCGCCGTCATGGCGGGCGTCACCGCGGCGGCCGCGGTCTACCTCGTCATGGCCCTCGGTCGCAGCGTGTTCCGCCCACCGGCTCCGGTGGAGGGGGCGGCGGCCGCGCCGTCCACAGACCCCGTGCCGGTGCTGTAACCGCGGGGCCCCACGCCGAACCCCGCGTCGGCTGTCGCGCCGGCCGTACGCTGACGCCATGCCGGTTCTGGGCACCAAGGTGCACGTGCCGCGGCCGCGGCCCGGGCTCGTGGCCCGACCCCGCCTCACCGAGCGCCTCGCCGGGGCAATCGGGTCCGGTGCCCGGCTCGTCCTCGTCTCCGCCCCCGCAGGGTTCGGGAAGACGACGATGCTCACCCAGGCGCTGCACCGCCGGGGCGCAGCGGACGGTGCGGGGTCCGGGCCGGCGCTGCCGCTGCGGGTCGCGTGGCTCTCGCTCGACCCCGGCGACGCCGACCCGCACCGGTTCCTCACCCACCTCGTCGCGGCCGTCCGCTGCGCCGCCCCACCGCCCGGGCCGGAGACCGGTGCCAAGGCGCTCGGGCTCCTGGAGGCCGACCCCGGGCTCCGCTCCGACGACGCCCTCGTCAGCCTGCTCAACGACCTCGACGCGCTGGCCGGCCACACGGTGATCTGCCTCGACGACTACCACGTGGTCGACGCCGCCGCCGTGCACGAGGCCGTGACCTTCCTCGTCGACAACCTGCCGCCCCAGGTGACCCTCGCGATGACGACCCGTGCCGACCCGCCGCTGCCCCTCCCGCGGCTGCGGGCCCGCGGCGAGCTCGTCGAGGTGCGCGCCGCCGACCTGCGCTTCACCGGGGACGAGGCGGGCCGGTTCCTCAACGACGTCATGGGGCTCGATCTCGCCGAGCCGCAGGTCGCCGCCCTGGAGGCGCGCACCGAGGGCTGGGCCGCCGGGCTCCAGCTCGCCGCGCTCTCGGCAGGCGGGCGCCCCGCGTCCGGGCCCGGCGGCGTCGAGCGGTTCGTCGAGGAGTTCACCGGCAGCAACCGCTTCGTCCTCGACTACCTCCTCGAGGAGGTCCTCGACACCCAGCCCGACGGCATCCGGTCCTTCCTCCTCGACACCTGCGTGCTCGACGAGCTCACCGGCAGCCTCTGTGACGCGCTGACCGGCCGAGACGACGGGCAGCAGGTGCTGGAGGCGCTCGAACGGGCCAACCTCTTCGTCGTCCCCCTCGACGACGAGCGCAGGTGGTGGCGCTACCACCACCTCTTCGCCGATGCCCTGCGCGCCCGGCTCGGCGCGGACGACCCGGAGCGGATGAGCCGGCTGCACCGCGTCGCGGCCGGCTGGTACGTGGGAGAGGGCCGCCTCGTGGATGCCGTCCCGCACGCCATCGCCGGTGACGACGTCGAGCAGGCCGCCGACCTCGTCGAGCTCGTCCTCCCCGGGCTGCGCAAGCAGCGGGAGGACCGGCTGGCGCGGGGCTGGCTCCGGGTGCTGCCCGATGAGGTCACCCGCCGCCGTCCGGTCCTCGCGGCCCAGGTGGCCTGGGTCCGGCTGTCCGAGGGCGACCTCGACGGTGTGGACGCCTGGCTCGACGCGGCCGAGGCGGGCCTCGAGGCCACGGAGGGGACGGGCGCCGTCGGGCGGTACCGTCGTGGGTGGCGCGGACGGGGTGGCGGCGCCGGACGAGGTGCTGCGGGCCCGGGCCGACGACCTGGCCGGGCTTCCGGCGATGATCGCGCTCTACCGCGCGTCCGCGGCGCAGGCCCGGGGCGACGTCGCCGGGACTGCCGCGCACGCACGACGGGCCCTGGATGCGGCCCCCGCGGGCGACCACTTCTCGCGCGGCGCCGCCGGCG
Organism: uncultured Actinomycetota bacterium; assembly: GCA_963730365.1. Taxonomy (GTDB): domain Bacteria; phylum Actinomycetota; class Actinomycetes; order Actinomycetales; family Dermatophilaceae; genus Fodinibacter. The sequence continues at coordinate 7,772 of CAVSRM010000015.1, forward strand.
GCTTCCTCGGCCTGGCCGCGTGGGCGGCGGGGGACCTGGAGACCGCGGTCGACACCTTCGGTGCCGCGGTCGGGGAGCTGCGTGCCGCGGGCAACGCCACCGACGCCCTCGGGGCGAGTGTCGTCCTCGCCGCGATGTGGCGAGGCCGCGGGCGCCCGGACGAGGCGCGCCGGCTCCTGGAGCGGGCGCTCGAGGGGGCGGCGGCGGCACCCGGCGCGGGGTCGACGGTGGCCGGGGACCTCCACGTCGCGCTCGCGGACGTCCTGCGCGAGGAGGGCGACCTGGACGGGGCCGAGCACCACCTCGGGCTGGCGGCGGAGCTCGGGGACCGGGGGTCGCTCATCGAGAACCGGTACCGCTGGTACACCACCACGGCGGGCGTCCGCCGCGCCCGCGGCGACCTCGACGGTGCCGTCGCGATGCTCGACGAGGCCGCCGCCCACATCATCTCCGGGTTCTTCCCCGAGGTGCGCCCGATCCCCGCGCAGCGCGCCCGGCTGCGCATCGCCCAGGGGCGCCTCGCCGACGCCCGGGAATGGGCGTCGGAGCGGACGGTGACGCTCGAGGACGAGCCGGACCACCTCGCCGAGTTCGACCAGCTCACCCTGGCCCGTCTCGTGCTCGCCGAGCACCGGAGCGGTGTCGGCGCGGGGGCGGGCTCACTCGAGGCGCTGCGCCGGATGCTCGACGCCATCGTTGCTGCGGCCCGCGCCGGGCACCGGCAGGAGAGCGTCGTCGACGCGACGTTCCTTCGGGCCCTCGATCACGAGGCCGCCGGCGACCGCGACGCCGCCCTCCACGACCTCGGCCACGCGCTCGCCCTCGGAGTGCCGGCCGGCTACCGCCGGCTCTACCTCGACGAGGGCGCACCGGCCGAGCGGCTCCTCACCGTCCTGGCAGGTCAGGGGACGGGGGAGGGGGCCGAGGCCGCCACTCAGGCCGTGCATGCCAGCACGGTCTTGCGGGCGCGGGCGCGGGCGCGGGTGCGGGGACGGTCACCGGGCGCGGACACCGGGCCACGGCGGCCCACTCCCGTGACCACCGCCGCGACGTCCAGCCCGGGCACCGAGGCGCTGAGCGAGCGGGAGCGCGAGGTGCTCCGGCTCCTCGCGAGCGACCTGTCCGGCCCCGACATCGCCCGGCACCTGTACGTCTCGGTCAACACCCTGCGCACCCACACCAAGCACATCTTCACCAAGCTCGGCGTGACGACCCGCCGGGCCGCGGTCGCCAGGGCCACCGAGCTCGGTCTGCTCTGAGGTCGCCGACCGCTCAGGAGTCACCACCGCAGTCACATCACGATGTGATGTGCGGTCACCACGTCGGTTCCTACCGTCAGGTCGTGGCCCGGCATCCGCCCGGCCCCTCAGCGACCCAGGAGCTGTCATGCCGATCACGAGTAGCACCCTCACCAAGGCCGCCGGAGCCGCCGCCGCCGTCGCCGGGGCCATCTTCGTCCTCGTCCAGGTCGGTCACCCGCCGGCCGACTCGTTCACCACCGAGACCGCCGCCTGGGTGGCCCGCAGCTGCGCCAAGGCCGTGATGGCCGTGCTCGCGCTCGCCGGCATCGCCGGGATGTACCTGCGCCAGCACCGGGAGGCGGGCGTGCTCGGTCTCGTCGGCTACCTCGTGTTCTCGGCCGGGTACCTCGCGATGTTCGCCGCAGAGGTCGTCGCCGCGGCGGTGCTGCCGAGCCTCACCGAGACCGACCCCGGCTTCGTCGACGACGTCGTCACCGCGGCCGTCGGCGGGACCCCGAGCGGCGACATCGGCGGCATCCAGGCCGTCCTCGACATCGGGGGTGCCGGGTACATCCTCGGCGGACTCGTGTTCGGAATCGCCTTGTTCCGCACCGGCATCCTCGCCCGGTGGGCCGCGGCCCTGCTCGCCGTGAGCACCGTCGCGACGGCGGCGCTGGCCGTGCTGCCCGAGGCGTTCAACCGACCGATGGCGGTGCCGGAGGGCATCGCGCTCATCGGGCTCGGGGTGTCGCTGTGGCGCCAGGCCCAGGGCGGGTCGGTCGGCACCGCCGGGACGGCTGCCGCCCCGGCGGAGACCGCCACTCCGCAGGCGACCGCCACACCGCAGGCGACCGCCACTCGGCAGGAGCCCGCGGCAACGCAGGAACCCGCGGCCCCGCAGGCGACCGCCACCGCGCACCAGCCCGCGGTCCGATGAGCACCCGGGTCCCCGCGGCCGCCCTCCCCGCCGCCCTGGTGGCCCTGGCGGTGCTCCCGCTGGTGGCCGGTGCACTGCGGGTGGTCGAGGTGGCCGGGGGACCTGCGGTCCTGCCCCCCGACGAGCGCTTCAGCGGGTTCCCGGTGGCGCTCGTCGTGCACATCGCCGGGTCCGCGGTGTTTGCCCTCGGCGGGGTGGTCCAGCTCGTCCCGCGGTTCCGCCGCCGGCACCTGACCTGGCACCGGCGGGCCGGCCGCGTCATCGCGGTCGCCGGAGTCCTCGTCGCCGGGTCCGCGCTGTGGCTCACCGTCGGGTACGAGCCGAGGCCCGGGAGCGGTGAGCTGCTGCGCATCCTGCGTGTCGTGTTCGGCACGGCGATGGTGGCCTGCCTCGTGGTGGGGGTCGCGGCCATCCGGCGCCGCGACGTCGCGTCCCACCGGGCCTGGATGGTGCGCGGCTACGCCATCGGGCTCGCTGCCGGGACGCAGGTGCTCACCGAGCCCCTCGGTGGGGCGTTCCTCGGTGACGGTGTCGTGGCCTCGGACCTCGCCAAGGGCGCCGGCTGGGTGGTCAACCTCGCCATCGCGGAGTGGGTCATCCGACGCTCGCCGGGGGATGCCGCCCCGGCCCCCTCCCGTCTGGTCCCCGCCGCCCGGGTGGCAGGGGGTGTGCGATGAGCCCCGACACCATGACGGTGTACGAGATCACCGTCGCGGGACACCTCGACGACCACTGGTCCGAACGCCTCGCCGGGCTGCGGGTCGCGCGTCGAGCTGACGGGGCCACCGTCCTCACCGGACCCCTCGCCGACCAGGCCCAGCTGCACGGCGTCATCTGCGGGCTGCGCGACATCGGTGCCGTCCTGCTCTCGGTGCGACCGGTCCGACCGGAAGGGGTGGAGCCTGGTGCGGCGCCGGTGACCCCTCCAGCCCTGGGACGGACCCTGTCCACCGCGCGGCTCAGCCTTCGCCCGGCCGTCGCAGCCGACGCCGACGCCACATGGGCGCTCCGCCGGCTCGCCGCGGTCGGCGAGGGGCTGACCGGGTGCCCCACCACCATCGACGGCTACCGCGCACAGTTCGTCGAGCCGGCACGGCTCGCGGGCACCGTCGTCATCCGGCTGGGTCATCAGCCGGATGGTGAGGTCATCGGCGACCTCATGCTCCGACGGGAGGCCGGATGGGCCCAGATCGGGCCGGACGACGCGGCGGGCGGGGTGCAGGCGGAGCTCGGCGGGGTGCTCGACCCGTCCCGCACCGGGCACGGGTACGCCACCGAGGCGCTTCGCGAGCTCATCCGGTACTGCGTCGAGGAGCTCGGGGTGCGCCGCGTCGTCGCGTCCTGCTTCCTCGACGACACCGCGTACTGGCGGTTGCTGGAGCGCCTCGGGATGCGGCGCGAGTCCCACGCCGTCCGGGGCGCACTCCACCGGTCCGGTCGATGGCTCGACACCGTCGGGTACGCGCTTCTCGCGGAGGAGTTCGGTCGCCACCGGTGAGGCCCCGGGGCGGGGGCGCTCGGGCGCCGGGCGCACAACCTACTCAACCGTAGGTTAATGTCGAGTCGGCCCTTGTGCCCGCGACGCGGGCCGGCTCGAAACGGATGGCGAGACGACGATGACCGAAAGCCCCTGGCACAAGAACTACGCCCCGGGAGTGCCCGCCACGGTCGACATCCCCGACCACTCGCTGGTCGACCTGCTCGACGCCTCCGTCACGCGCTTCGGCGACCACGTCGCACTCGACTTCTACGGCAGCACGATGACCTACACCGCCTTGGGGGAGCAGGTCGCGAAGGCGGCCCAGGCGCTCCACGACGTCGGCGTGAAGGCCGGTGACCGCGTCGCGCTCGTGCTGCCGAACTGCCCGCAGCACGTCGTCGCCTTCTACGCCGTGCTGCGGCTCGGGGCGATCGTGGTGGAGCACAACCCGCTCTACACCTCCGACGAGCTGCAGGTGCAGCTCGCCGACCACGGGGCAAGGGTCGCGATCGTGTGGGACAAGACGGCCTCCGTGGTGCAGCACGTGGCGCGCCAGACGAAGGTCGAGACCGTCATCGCGGTCGACCTCACGACAGCGCTGCCCGGCCTCAAGCGGTTCCTGCTCCGACTCCCCGTGCCCTCCGCCCGGGCGACGCGAGTCGCGATGACGGCACCGGCGCCCGGGGCCCCGTCGTGGGAGAAGCTCGTGGCGAAGGCCGCTCCGCTCGACCCCACGTGGCCGCGGCCGGGCCACACCGACGTGGCGCTGCTCCAGTACACCGGCGGTACGACCGGCACGCCGAAGGGCGCCATCCTCACCCACCGCAACCTGCTCGCCAACGCCCTCCAGGGCCGGGCGTGGGTGCCGGGTCTCGTCGACGGCGAGGAGACCATCTACGCGGTGCTGCCGCTCTTCCATGCCTACGGGCTCACGCTGTGCCTCACCTTCGCGGTGAGCATCGGCGCGACGCTCGTGCTGTTCCCCCGGTTCGACCTCGACCAGGTGCTCGAGGCCATGGAGCGCAAGCCGGCGACGTTCCTGCCGGCGGTCCCCCCGATCTACCAGCAGCTCGCCGTCGCGGCGCGCGACCGCGGGGTGTCGCTGACCTCCGTGCGCTACGGCATCTCCGGGGCGATGGCCCTCCCGGTCGAGACCGTCGCCCTCTGGGAGGACGTCTCGGGCGGCCTCCTCGTCGAGGGATACGGGATGACGGAGTCCTCGCCGGTCGCGCTCGGCAACCCGGCATCGCCCAACCGGAGGGCGGGCACCATCGGTGTGCCGTTCCCGTCGACCGAGATGAGGGTCGTCGATCGCGACGACTCGAGCATCGAGATGCCGTACGGCGAGCGGGGGGAGCTGCTGATCCGCGGCCCGCAGGTGTTCTCGGGCTACTGGCAGCAGCCCGAGGAGTCGGCGCGGGTCCTGCTGGCGGACGGCTGGCTGCGCACCGGCGACGTCGTGGAGGTCGACGCGAACGGCTTCGTGACCATCGTCGACCGCATCAAGGAGCTCATCATCACCGGAGGATTCAACGTCTACCCCTCCGAGGTCGAGGCCGCCCTGCGCAAGGTCGACGGCGTCCTGGATGCCGCTGCCGTCGGACTGCCGCTCGAGGGCGGCGGTGAGGAGGTCGTCGCCGCGGTCGTGGCCGAGGAGGGGGTGGAGCTCGATCCGGATGCCGTGCGCCAGGCGTCGCGCGAGCACCTCACGGGGTACAAGGTGCCTCGTCGGGTCGTCGTGGTCGACGAGCTGCCGCGCTCGCTCATCGGCAAGGTGCTCCACCGCCAGGTGCGTGACGCCCTGTTGTTCCGGTAGCCCACTGCCTGGCGCGGTGTTGTTCCGGTAGCCCACTGCCGGGCTGGCGGTGTCCTGGAGTCGGCGGTCTCGACGGCGCAGCGGTCTCTCCGGAATGGCGGTCTCCCTGGAGGTCACCATTGCTCCCGCGACGGGTCGTCCTGACCCGGCGGCCCCCCCGAAACTCACCACAGGCGATCCGCGGCAGCTTGAAAGCGAACAGGTGTTCGAATACAATGGAGGCATGGACCAGCAGCCGATGAGTCTGGGGGAGCGTCGTTCCCGGCTCGAGGCTGCGGCGGAGGCGTTGGATGGTCTGGGTGGGGTGTTGCATCAGGCGTCGGGTGGTGAGCTGGCTGAGTTGATGGTGTTGTCGGATCGGGTGGCTGCGGGTGCGGGTGCGGCTCGGGTGGTGGTGACCCGTGAGGCGGTGACTCGCGGGGAGGTCGCCGAGTCGGGGTCGAATGTGCCGGCGTGGGTGCGGGATCATGCGCCGTCGCTGCGGCAGGGGGGTGCGGCGGCTGTCGCGACGGTCGCCCAGGCGGTGGCCCCGGGGGTGTCGCGGTGGCGCCCGGAGGGCGGTGAGGTGGATCCGGAGTCGTCGGTGGGGATCGTGTGGGCGGGGGTGTCCGCCGGGTCGGTGTCTCCTGCTCTGGCGGCGGCGGTGATGCGGGAGCTGGAGCGCCTCGAGCCCCGGTTGGTGCCCGAGGCGGTGCCGACGGTGACGCGGGCGCTGCTGGGCCTGGGGACACAGTGGGGTGCGGGGGTGATGCGCCGGCTGCGGCCGCGGTTGCTGGCCGAGCACGGCCGGGCCGGGGTGTTCGATGACCTCCAGCAGCGGCTGGTCTCGGCGGCCCGGTTGTCCGCGCCGATCGTGGAGTCCGCGGACCTGACGGAGTACCAGGTGGTGATGACCCCGGAGCAGGCCGCCGCGTTGGAGGCGGCGATCGGGCCGCTCTCGGCGCCGGCCCCGAACGGCGAGACCGGGGAGCGCGATTTGCGCCCGGCGGGTCAGCGCCGGGTGGAGGCGCTGACCGAGGTCTGCCGCCGCTCCAGCGCCCTGGATGCCGGCGGGTGCGGCACGGACGGTGCGGGGGCATCCTCGGCAGCCGTGCATGTCACCGTGTCCTTGGAGGATCTGAAGTCGCGCACCGGGTGCGGTGAGGTGCTGGGGTCCACCGCAACGGGGACGATCCTCTCGCCCGAGGTGCTGCGTCGGGTCGCGTGCGAGGCCGACCTGATCCCCCACGTGCTGGGTAGCGCGGGGGAGGACCTCGACCTCGGCCGGGTCGTCCGGTTGTTCACCCGGGCCCAGCGGCGCCGGTTGTGGCGGCGGGACCGGGGCTGCACCTACCCCGGGTGCACCGCCCCGGCCGCGTGGTCCCGGGCCCACCACGTGCGGCACTGGGCCGACGGCGGGCCGTCCGACATCGACAACGCCGCCCTGCTCTGCCAGCGCCACCACACCACCGTCCACACCCGACGGCTCTGGGCCGAAGTGCGCGAAAGGCCCGACGAACACGGCCGGTACGTCGTGTGGGACCTCACCCACGGCAGCTACGACCGCCACCTCGATCGACTCCGAGCGGAGAGATGCTCGAACGACCCGCCACCGCTCACCCCCGACCGGTTACGGAGCCTCCTCGACGCCCTGTCGGGCGGAGACCCTGATGAGCATCGCCGGGCCGAGTACGAACTGGGCGGGGCGTGCCCTGACAACGACGAGGGTGCTGACGAGTCCGAGCTCGACGAGGTCTGGAGCGACGACTACCTCGCCACACTCGAGCGGTCCGCGTGACCGCGTCCGACGCTCCGTGCGCCCTGCCTGGCCGAGCTGTCGACGTGACCGGCCGCCAGGCTCGAGCCGCATGCGCTGCCTGTGCCCGCGCAGCGATCCGACCGGCATGGTCCCGTCCGGGGACTGGCCGGTCGGAGGTCAACTGCCGTCGTGACGTCCTAGAGGCGGAACGTCACGACGACGCCCGCGTGGTCCGACGGCCAGAACGGCGGCGCGGCCTGGAACGGGGTGTCACCCACGAGGGTGGCGGTGGCGCCATCGGCGCGTGCCCCTCCGCGACTGAGGATGAGGTCGATGCGGCTCCGCAGTGTCGAGACGGGGTTGTTGAGGGCGCCCGGAGCCAGCGGCGGGGTGTCGGAGGCCTGGCAGCAGCTGAAGCCCGGACCCACCAGGTCCTCGTCCCAGGCATCCCGGAACCTGCCCGGAGCCGTCAGCTGCGCGTACGAGGTGGTGTTCGACCCGTCCGCTGCGGAGTTGAAGTCCCCGACGGCGATGACGGTGCCGCCCTTGGCCGGGCCCGCGAGGAACTCGGCTGCCTGGGCCTGCTGGATCAGCTGAAAGTCCTCGGTCTCGAGGTGGGTGTTGACGAACCGGAACGGCTTGCCACCGAGCCTCGCGTCGATGCTCGCCCAGCCCCGGTCGAAGGCGAGTGGTCCCACGGGCGAGTCGAACGTCTGCTGGTCGGCGTAGCGCCCGCTGCGGGCGTTGGTCCAGGTCAGGCGAGGGGTGTCGTCGTTGACGAGGATGACGTCACGGTCCTGCAGCCTCACGGAGCAGGTGAACTGAGAGTCATCGAGAACCGGGCACGTTTCACTCACCAGCGGCGCCGGCCCGATGTCTGCGTTGTCGGAGACGGCCGCCACAGAGTAGGACAGGCCCCGGGCGTCCAGGGCGGACTGGAGGATGTCGAGGAAGTCGTACCCGGGCGGAGGGTAGAGCCCCTCGGTGGTCCACGTCGACACCTCCTGGAGGCCGACGACGTCGGGCCCGTGCGCCGCGATCTCGTCCGCGATGGCCTCGGCCCGCGCCGGGAAGTTGGTGTACTGCACCGTTGCGTAGATCTGGGCCACCGCTCCCACGAACCCTTCCGGGGTGGCCGCGGTCAGCGCCGGCGCCAGGCTGGAGCCGAGGTAGACGTTCTGGGTCATGACGACGAGCCCGTGGCCGTCCTTGGGCGTTGCCTGTGCCGGGGCCGTCGAGAGCATCGCAGCCAGTGCCATCAGCAAGGCGACCACCGTCCCTCGGGCTCTCGGGGACGTCCACACCGTTGTGGTCCTGCGCATGACGTGGCCTTCCGTCGACCGATACGTGCTGCGGAGCGTATCGCCGACGCACCGAGGTGCGCAGCCACTTGGGCGTCACCGCCCCGTCGACACCCGGCCCACCCGGCCCACCCGGCCCACCCGGCCCACGCGGCCCACGCGGCGCTCTGCGAGGCGGGTCGACGCCTCCCGGCCGAAGATCGTCGAGGCCGCCTCGTAGCGCTGCTCGAGGAACTCCTCAGGCGAGGCCCAGCAGCCGCCGTAGTCCCCGGCGAACCCGAGGACCGAGGCGGGCCCGCCTCGGCCGCGGCGGCCACGGCATCCTCGATCCGCGCACCCGTCATCGTGGTGGCCTCGCCCGGGACACCTCACCCGACCCCATTCCCTCCGGATCTGCGAGCCGCCCAAGGGCACCTCTGCCGATCCTTGGCGTGACGGCGGATTCGAGCTGGTGACGTCCCCCGTCCGACAGCAGCGAGGAGGAGTGGGCACGACGTCCCGACGTGGGCAAGCGGATCAAGGGCGTGCTCACTAGGGTGGGCAGGGATGACGTCCGCCCCGCTGGCCCCATCCGGAGACGCCCTCTGGCGAGCGATCGCCGGGCGCGGCACGACGGTGCGCCTGCGGGCCGGCACGCCGATGCTGCGCCACGGGGAGGGTGGCACGCACTGCTTCGCGGTCGTGGCCGGAGAGGTGCTCGTCACGACCACCACCAGCCAGGGCGCCACCGTCGTCGTCGCCAAGCGCGGTCCGGGCAGCGTCATCGGTGAGTTCGCGGCCCTCGACGCCGCGCCCCGGTCGGCCACCGCCACCGCCCGCACCGACGTCACCGCCGTCGCGCTGACCGCCGCCGAGCTCGAGACCCTCCTGCGCGAGCAGCCCGACCTCGCGATCGCCGAGCTGCGGCGGCTGAGCCGACAGCTGCGCACCCTCACCGACCGCTTCACGCTGCGCAACGAGGACCTCCGCTCCCGCCTCGTCGGCTTCCTCACCACCCACCTCGACGAGACCGGCGAGCACACCCTCCGCCTGACGCGACAGGAGCTCGCCGACTGGATCGGGGTCACCCGCGAGGCGGCCACCCGGATGCTCCGCCAGCTCGAGGAGCAGGGCCTCATCACCCTCGGCCGCGGCTCGGTGACGATCCTCGACCCGGTCGGGCTGTCCCGGCTCGCGGGCGCGTGAGAGCGGTGGGCCGATGATCCGCACCAGCGCACCCCGGCCCACCGGCACCGTCACCTACCTGTTCACCGACATCGAGGGGTCGACGGCGCTGTGGGATGCCGAGGCCGTCGCCATGAGCGAAGCGCAGGCCCGCCACGACGAGATCCTGCGCCAGGCATTCGAGGGGTGCGGCGGCTACGTGTTCTCGATCTCCGGGGACGGCTACGGCGCCGCCTTCGCCTCGGCAGGCGACGCCCTCGACGCGGCCCTGACCATCCAGCGGGCACTGAGCGAGGAGCAGTGGCCGCCGGGCGTGGAAATCCGGGTGCGGACCGGCATCCACACCGGAGAGGCCGAGGAGCGCTCGGGGAACTTCTACGGCCCCTCAGTCAACCTCGGCGCCCGGCTCATGGGTGCGGCCCACGGCGGCCAGGTCGTCGTCTCGTCGCTCACGGCGGCCCTGCTCCCGCCCAGCCCCGACGTCGAGCTCGTCGAGCTCGGGTCGGTGATCCTGCGCGGCGCGGCCCACCCCGTTCAGGTTGTCGGCGTCGCGGCCGAGGGCCTTCCGTGGCTGGATCGGCCGCTCGCCACGCTCCAGGTCACCGCCGGCAACCTGCCGCGACTGCAGACCTCGTTCGTCGGTGACGTGGCGAAGGTTCAGCAGCTCGGCAGGAGCGTCCCCCCGGGTGGGCTCACCACGCTCACCGGGCCCGGGGGCATCGGCAAGTCCCGTCTGGCCACCGAGGTGGCGTGGCAGCTCGTCGACGACTTCGCCGACGGCGCCTGGCTCGCCGAGCTGGCCCCGGTGCCGCCTGACGGTGACCCGGTGCAGGCGATCGCCTCGACGCTGTCGATCCAGCCCCAGCCCGGGCTCACCACCCTGGGCGCTGTCGTCGACTGGTGCTTCGGGCGGCGGATGCTGCTCGTGCTCGACAACTGCGAGCACGTGCAGCCGAAGGTGGCCGAGCTCGCAGCAGCCATCCTCGCCGGCTGCCCCACGGTCGCCCTGCTCGCCACGAGCCAGGTGCCGATCGGCCTGCGCGGCGAGCACGTCGTGCCCCTCGTCGGGCTCGATGATGCGGAAGGTGCCGAGCTCTTCCGCAGCCGCGCCGCCGACTCCACCGGACCTACCCCGGATGCCGGTGCCGCTGCCGGGCAGCAGGGGGAGCGAGAGGCGGTCGAGGCCCTCTGCCGGCGGCTCGACGGGGTGCCCCTGGCCATCGAGCTCGCGGCCGCCCGGTCACGGCTGATGAGCCCCTCCGAGCTGATCGCGCGTCTCGACGACCGGCTCCGGTTGTTGCGCTCCACCGACGTGCTCACCGACTCCCGGCACCGCACCCTGCGCGCCACGGTCGACTGGTCGTACGCCCTGCTCAGCGCGGAGCAGCAACGGTTCTTCGACCACCTCTCCGTGTTCGCCGGGAGTTTCGACCTGGATGCCGTGGTGGCGGTGGTCGGCGAGCCGTCCGACCGCGGCGACGAGTACGCGGTCATCGACCGGCTCGAGGACCTCGTCGACAAGTCGATGGTGACCGCCACGCCCGTGCAGGGCTCGACCCGCTTCCGCGTGCTGGAGACCCTGCGGCAGTACGGCGCGGAGCGGCTGGAGCTGCGCGGCGACACGTCGGCCGTGCGCGACCGGCACCTGGCGCACTACGTCACCACCGCCGCGCGGGTGCACGACGAGTGGTTCAGCCGCAACCAGCCCGTGGCGGATCGCACCTTCGAGCAGGAGTGGGACAACCTGCGCGCGGCGCACCGTCGGGCGATCGAATCCGAGAGGTCCGACGATGCCCAGGCGCTCGTCATCGCCACGGCCTGGCACGGGCTGGAACGGCTGCGCAACGAGCACCGCGCCTGGACGGCGGAGGCGCTGGCCCTGGCGGTCGAGCAGGACGCCACCCACCCCACGACCTTCGCCGCCGCCGCGGCGTGGGACTACTTCGCCGCGGACCTCGAGCAGGCGATCGGGCACGCGCAGGAGGGTGTGGCCCGGCATCCCGACCACGCCGAGATCGGCGGGTGCCTGGCCTGGCTGCTCTACGCGCTGCTCGGTGCGGACCTCGTCGAGGAGGCGACGGGTGTCATTCCGGCGTTGGCCGCGCAGCTGGAGCGCACCATTCCCCTCGACGTCGAGTTCATGGCCCGGATGGCACTGACCGACGCCTCCCTCGCCGACGCGTCGGATGAGCACGACGTCGCGTTCGCGGCCCTGTGCCGCTCGATCGGCAGCCCGGTCGCTCTCGCTCGCACGGCCCAGCTGCGGGCGAACCGGCGCCTCTCCGCGGAGCCTCCGGAGGTCGAGGCGGCGCTGGCGCACTACCGACGGGCCCTGGAGGTCGGGGGAGAGGACGCACCGTCGGAGCGCCTCTGGTCTCTCGGCGGGGTGGCGACCTGCCTCGTGCTGGCCGACGACCCCGCGGCACCCGAGGCGCTGCAGGACGCGCTCCGGGCGAGCTACGACGCGCGGCTGTGGTTCGAGCTCGACCTCGTGCTCGGCACGAGCGCCTCCTACCTGCTCGGCCGCTCCCAGCAGGCTGCGGCCACGCTGCTCGGCCACGTGATGCCGCGGCCGCCATCGGCGATTGGCGCCACGACCGCGGCCCGGCGGGCGGCGCTCGACGAGGTGGCCTCGTGGGAGCGGGGCCCGCGGTGGCTCGCGGACGGTGAGGCGATGGAGCGGCACGACATCGTGGCCTATGCCCTCGAGGCGCTCTCCGTGTCGGGGTCCGGTCCGCCGGGCCCGGCCTGACCCTCATCGGCCCGAGCCTCCGCGGCGTCTCGCCGGAGGCGCCAGAACACGACGAACGCCACGGCGAGGGCAGCCATGATCTCCGGGCGGAGCACGGTGGTCATGACCCGAGCGGCCTGCGGCACGCTGACCACCTGGCGGCCGAGCACCGACCCCTCGCCCAGCACCCACGGGTCGTGGAAGTCGCGGTTGTCGCCCTGGAAGCGATACCCATCCGGCGTCACCTCGATGATGCGGTGGATGACGGTGCCGCCCTCGGGGATCTCGAACGCCACGATGTCGCCGACCTCGTAGGCGTCGGCGCGGTAGAGCACGGCGAGGTCGCCGGTGACGAGCGTCGGTTCCATGCTCGTGCCACTGACCCAGATCGTGCTCAGTGGCCCGCCGATGGTCCGGGGGGCCAGGAAGGCGAACCACAGCGGGATGAGGACTGCGGCGACCGCAACCCGAAGGAGGACCCTCCGGACGCCACCGGGGTGGGTCGGCACGAGCCGACCCACCCCCCAGGCGCCCGTCGTCGTCGACGGAGTGGTCATCGGATCAGCCGGCGATGGTGACGGCGACCTCGCCGATCACCTCGGACTCGATGTCGCTCGACAGCGCGAACGACTGCGTGCCCCCCGTGACGACCGCGGACCCGTCGGCCAGCCAGGCGCTGGCGCTGTCCGACAGAGCCCAGTGCAGGGTCTGCCCGACACAGGCCGGGTCGATGCCGTCGACGGTGATTCCGCCGACGAGCTGGTGTGCCTGCGGGACGAGGTCGTAGGACACCTCGACACCGTCGGTGTCGCACGAGACGACGGTGGTGCCGCCGGAGCCGAGGTTCTCCGAGCTCACCGGCAGCGAGGCGGCTGCGGCGAACGTGAGAGCGCCGGCGGCGGTGGCGAACAGGACGGTCAGGATGGTCTTCTTCATGGCTTCCTCCACTGGGTTCCAACCCCCGGAGGGGCGGTGCCGCCGAACGGTTTCGGCGACTGCAGTGAGTGTTCGCCCGTCTCGAGAACCACTCCGTGATCTCGATCACGGAGGAGGAAAATGGTTGTCCGGGAGTCGGTGACGGCGGATGCCGTCCGTTCCGCCACCCACGTCGCATCGCCCTGTGCCGGGTCGCTGCGCTCGGTCAGCGAGTGGACGAGGCGAGGGTAGCCAGCCGCTCGACGAGGCGGGTCGACGCCTCGCGGCCGAAGATCGTGGAGGCGGCCTCGTAGCGCTGCTCGAGGTACTCCTCGGGCGAGGCCCAGTAGCCGCCGTAGTCGCCGGCGAACCCGATGACCGAGGCGGTGCCACCGGTGCCACCGGAGGCGGCGGACACGGCATCCTCGATGCGGACCCCCGTCATCGTCGTCGGCTCACCGGGCACGGTGGCGAAGGTGTGGTCGCCCACCCGGATCACATGCAGCGGAAGGCGTTTCGGTGCGATCAGCGCGACCAGCCACCCGATCGGCAGGGGAATGCTCGTCACGGCATGCGTCACACTGATCTTCGGGCCCTGGCCGTCGTCGATCGGGTGTGCTCGAGACCGCTGGTCCCGGTAGCGCGGAGCCTGGATCCCGGCCCCCACCTGCGGCCAGTTCGGGGTGGGGCCGTCGACCCCGCCGCCGGCCTGTGCCAGACCGCTGAGCGGGCTCGGCAGGCCTGACGACCTCGGCGCCCACAGCTCGTGGCCGACCCCGAGGCTGAACGGCCCCACGCGCGCCTCCCCGATGGCCGACCGCACCGCGGAACCGAGCCGGGTGCCGACCACGTCAGCAAGCCCCTGCCCCTGCTCGGCGGGCCGCCCGTCATCGGCGGCTCGCAGCGCACCCGTGGCGTCCAGCGGCAGGGGAGAGATGTCTCCGCTCGAGCCGCCGCCGAATCCGACTGTCGTGCCGTCCCTTTCGGCCTCCGTCCGGGCGACGCCCCAGAGGTCGGAGCCGAACGTGGGCCACTGCGCCCCGAGCGCGGTGCCGTGCACGGCGTACCAGGCGAGTGCGGCGTCGACCGACCCGTCGTCGGACCGTGCGACGAGGACGGTCGCGCGGGGGTCACGGAGCCGGTCGGGACGGGGAGCGTCGCTCGCACTGGGGAACCTGTCGAGGAAGCCGGTGCGGGCGGCCTCGTCGTAGTGGTCCCACGCGGGCACGGACCGGTTGCTCGCCACGCCCGGGACCGTCACGCGGGTCACCGCCACGCCGCCCGGACACAGCGCCTCCAGCGCGCTCGTCACCGCCTGTCGCACGAGCAACGCCAGCCTCTTGGTGCTCGGCCACGGAGCGTAGGGGGACGGCCCGGCACCGAGGGTGTACATCAGGCCGCCGTAGCGCTGGCCCGGCCCCTCATGGGTGTGGGTGCCGCACAGGACGACTCGCGACGCATCGAGCCCGCTGGCCTGCACGGCGGCCCGCCAGAGGTGCAGCCCGCCGCTGTGCAGGTCGGCATTGACCAGGACCACCCGCTCACCGCGTGGGTCCTCGAGGGCGACCGCCGTGAGGAAGAGACGCTGGGACTCGTCGGTGGGCGGGGCGGCGTCCTTGCGGGCCATTGGGCCCCACCCCATGGTGGGCCCGCTCGCGCGCGGGGTGATGTCGACTCGACCCAACCCGACCTGGCATCCGTCCATGTCCTGCTCCCCTCGGGGCGCCGCGGGCGTCCGCTACGCGTGCCTCCACTCTGCCAGCAGGAGCGAGACGACGGCGCGACATCGCAGACTCGCGGCGGCCTCGACCACGAACGCCCCGACCACGAACGCCCAGCCGCATCGCCCCGACCACGAACGCCCCAGCCATGAGACGGGGCCGCGACGTCGCGGTCGCCGTCAGCCGAGCCGACCCGTGACGATGTCGTAGGCCGCCGCCATCGAGGCGTCCGTGCCCTGCACCGCGGCGAGGAAGTCCTCGCGGGTGAGCGTGACGAGCTCCGAGTCCTCGAGCGCGGTCACCGTCGCGGTCCTCGGCACCTGGCGCAGCAGGCCGATCTCGCCGAAGAAGTCACCCCGCCCCTCGACCCTGAGGACGGTGCCGTCCTGGGCGACCTCCACCCGGCCACGCACGATCACGTAGAACAGGTCGGCGGGGTCGCCCTCGCGCACGATGACCGTCCCGGTCGGCGCGGACCGCTCACCCAGGTGCCGCGCGAGGAACTCCACCGCGGCGGGTGCAAGCGGGACGAACATCGGGACGCCGAAGAGCAGCTCGGTGTGCGCCGGGGGCCGAAGCGTCGCGTCGAGGCGGCGGGCCCGGCGGATGTAGGCGCACGCCGGCACCCCGACGAGCACCACGAGAACCCCGAGCACGCCCCGGATGCCGAGCTGGCTCAGGAGGAACGGGGTCACCGCCGAGCCGAGCGCCATGGCGCCGATGCACGTGCCCTCGAACGCCCCGAACACCCGCCCCAGCCGGTCGTCGGGAGTGAGGCGCATCGTCAGGGTGGCGTAGTTGACGTCGACGAGGGGCAGGCCGAACCCCATGAGGGCGACCATCGCGAACACGGTGACGGGGGAGGGCGCCGCGACCACGAGGAGCAGCGGCAACGACCACAGCAGCGTGCCGGTCACGAGGTCGACCGCGATCGAGTTCCGCACCGATCGGGCGATGGCGACGAAGCCGCCCACGACGGCCCCGATGCCCAGCACGGAATCGATGAGACCGACACCCGCGGGCCCGGTGCGCAGGACGTCGACGGCGAGCACGACCCCGAGCACCACCATCGCCCCGGAGACCGCCATCTGCACGCAGATGAGCACCATGACCATGACGAGGTTGCCGTCCCGCGCGATGGTCGTGAAGCCACCTCCCATGCTGCGCAGGATGCCGGTTGCGGGCGACCCGTCCTCGGCGGCGGCATCCGGGGTCTCACCACCATCCCCACCCCCGGCGGCCGGTGGGTGGATCCGGGCCACGAGGACGGCGGCGGTGAGGAACATCGCAGCAGTGAGGAAGAACATCACCTCGACGCTCGTCGTCGCGACGACCAGCCCACCGAGAGCCGGTCCGATGAGGAAGGCCAGGCTGTCGATGGTGCTCGAGGCGCCGTTGGCGGCAGTGAGCTCTCTGGGGTGCGTCGTCAGCGACGGCATCCAGGCGAGCTGGGCGGGCCGGAAGATGCACCCGACCAGCGGGACCAGGGTCGCGAAGACGAGGACGACCCACGTCGGGGCGTCCAACATCATCGCGATGACGGCCGCCACGACGAGAGCGGCGCTCAGCAGGGTGGAGACGAGCAGCACGGTCTTGCGCGAGATGCGGTCGACGACCGACGAGCCGAGCGGCGTGGCCACCGCGACCAGGGACAGTCGTACCGCCGCCCAGAGGCCCACGAGCTCCGGTCCGCCGACGCGGTAGGCCCACACCGTGACCGCTGTCGAGTAGGCCCAGTCACCGACCTGCGAGCTGGCCAGCGCCAGCTGGATGCGCCGGAGCGCGGGCGTGCCGAAGGCGGTGCGCAGCGCCCCCCACGTCTCGCGCAGGGCCGCGCGCCCGGAGCGTGAGCGGGCCTCGGGGCCATCGGTCTCGACCGCCACCGCGCCTCCATCCTCGAACCGTGCTGGCGACCTGCGCCGACGACCGTACGCTGTCCACCTGCGTCGGCGACCTGCGCCTGCGACCCCTGCTGTCGACCATGATGCCGGGTTCTCCGAGCGCCGCTCAAGAGGCCGAAGATCCACTGACGCGGCGCGGTGGGCTGCGCTGGAGACACTCTGGGTGCTCGGAGGTGGCCGTCATCGGCCTGGGAGCCGCTGCGGCAGCTGTCCGCCCTCTGGCCCGATCCGGGCCCCGATAGCCTCGCGGGATGACGCAGCCGCTGCACGTTCCGGGACTGGTGCTCACCGACCACGTGCTCGAGGTTCCGCTCGACCACGACGCTCCCGACGCCGGCAGCATCGAGGTCTTCGCCCGCGAGGTCGCCTCCCCTGACGGGGCCGACCGGCCGTTCCTCGTCTTCCTCCAGGGTGGGCCGGGCAACGAGGCGCCCCGCCCCACCGGCAGGCCGTCATCCCCGCTCTGGCTCGCGCGGGCCCTGCAGGACTATCGCGTGCTCATGCTCGACCAGCGCGGCACCGGCCGGTCCACGCCCTACGGTCCCCCCGGGCCGGACCCGGTGGCGGACGCGGCCTACCTCACGCACTTCAGGGCCGATGCCATCGTGCGTGATGCCGAGTGCTTCCGGGAGCACCTCGGCGTGGAGCGCTGGAGCGTGCTCGGCCAGTCGTTCGGCGGCTTCTGCGCGGTGCACTACCTCACGGCGTCACCCGACTCCGTGCGCGAGGCATTCTTCACCGGCGGGCTCCCGCCCGTGGGCCGGCCCCTCGACGAGGTCTATGCCACGACCTTCGCGATGGTGCGACGGCTCAACCGTGACCACCACCGCCGCTTCCCGGGCGACCTCGAACGGCTCGAGCGGGCTCTGCACCTGTGCGACGAGGGAGCGGTGACCCTGCCAGGAGGTTCCCCGGTGACCGGGCGGCTGCTCCGCGCGATCGGCGGCCGTCTGGGTGCGGACGGGGGAGCCGAGGAGATCCACTACCTCCTCGAGCGCGACCCGCGATCACCGGCCTTCGGCCACGACCTCGCCGGCCTTCTCGCGTTCGACGGGCGCAACCCGTTGTATGCCGTGCTCCACGAGTCGAGCTACGCGGACGGCGGCACCACCGACTGGTCCGCCGCCCGTGTCGCTCCCGACGACTACCTGGGGGACTCGACGCTGCTCACCGCAGAGCACCTCTTTCCCTGGCACTTCGAGGACCACCCCGAGCTCGTGCCCTACGCCGAGGTGGCGGCCCTGCTCGCGACGCACGAGTGGCCGCGGCTGTGGGATGCGGAGGTGCTCTCGGCCGTCGACGTCCCCTGTGCTGCAGCGATCTACGTGAACGACGCGTTCGTCGACCGGGCCTTCTCGGAGGAGACCGCCGACCTGCTGCCGGGCATGCGACGCTGGGTCACCGACGAGTACCACCACAACGGGCTGCGCACCGATGGCGGCCGCATCCTCGACCGGCTCATCGGCCTCGCCCGCGGCCGGGTCTGACCTCCGGCCTCGTGGCCGGTGGGGGTGCACTCCTACCTCCTCGTCGACGAGGCCTTCCGGCCGAGCCGACGGGAGCGGCTGCCCCTTCTGGCCGGCTCACTGCTCTCCCAGCGGAACCGGACCGCCACGACGGCCGCACCCGCGAGTGTCCAGACGAGCAGGACGGCGAGGTGGTCGAGGGACAGCCCGGACCCGGCGACGCCCGGGTCGACCGCCGTGGTCATGGCCTGCGCCGCGTGTCGGAGGGGGAAGAACGAAGCGACCGCGTCGAGCGGCCCCGGGAAGTCCGCCCCGATGACGAAGATGTCGGAGATGAACGCGAGCGGGAGGAGGGTGCCGAGCGCCAGGCCCACACCGGCCTGCGCCGACCGCGCGAGCGACATCACCGCGAGCCCGAGCACGGCGAAGCACACCGCCGCGACGACGAGGGTCAGCACCGCGGCGGGGAGGCCCGGCGGGTACACGGGCCGGAACAGGATGACGGCGATCAGGGCGATGCCCACCGCGGTGCTCAGGGCGACCGCCAGCGCCCCCACGACGCGGCCGACGAGCAACGCGACCGCCGGGAGGGGTGTCGCCCGAACCCGTTTGAGCACTCCTCGCTCCCGGTCCTGGGCGAGGCCCTCGGGCATGCTGACGAACCCCGTCACGGCAGCCCCGTAGACGGCCATCGTCGCGGCGTAGAAGGTCCCGAGCGGCTGCCCGCCGGACAGGGTGGCGTCACCGCCACCGTTCACCGTGGGGATGATCACGGCGAGCACGACCGGGAAGGCGACGGCGAAGAACACCGCCGAGGAGTCCCGCCAGAGGATGGTCCGGGTGTGCTGCACCTGGGACCACGTGAGCCGCACCACCGACGGCGTTCCGGCGGCGCGGGGCGCCCGGTCGGTCGCATGCACCCGGGGGGACCCGGCCCGCCCACCGGCGGTGGCTGCCGAGCTCTCGCGGTCGCGGCGGACGAGCCAGGTCGCGGCGAGGGCCCCGGCCAGGCCCCAGGCCACGATGACGGCGAGGTGTTCGGGTGCCAGGCCGGCACCCGAGCCGTAGGGGTCCAGGGCCTCGGCGAGGGCCGCAGCCAGGTGCCGGAGCGGGAACATCCAGCCGATGGTCGAGAGCCAGGTCGGCATCTGCGTGCCGAACATGAACATGTCGGAGATGAACGCGAGGGGGATCACGAGGCCGTTCGTCACGGCCAGCGTCATCTGCGTCGTCGGCAGGGCCAACGCGATCGCCAGGCCGAGGGCGCTGAAGCACACCGATGCGAGCACGATGGTGAGCACGAGGGCCCCGAGCGAGCGCTGCGGCACCTGCAGGTCGTAGAAGACCACCCCGGTGACGAGGACGAGGGCCGTGGCCGTCAGTCCGAGGACCAGGGCGGCGCCCATCCGGCCGCCGACGAGTACCCAGCGGGGGACCGGCGTGCCGGACTGCCGCTTGACCACCCCGGTCGTGCGGGCCTCGGACAGTCCGACCGCGAGGAAGGAGAAGGTCGCCATGACGATGCCGAACGCGGCCATGCCCGGAGCGAGGAACTGCACCAGTCGCACGCCGGTGCTGGGGTCGACCACCTCGTTCCCGACGAGGGCGCCCAGGATGACGAAGAAGAGGAGCGGCAGGCCGATGCTGAGGATGAGCGTGATCGGCACCCTCGAGAGGCTGACGACCTCGTGCAGGGACTGCCGGGCGAGCAGCCGAGCGGAGCCCGGGAGCCGAGCCCGTGCCTCGTTCCCGACCAGGGCCTCGGCGGTGGTCATCGTCCGCTGCTCTCGCGCTGGGGGTCGCCCACCGCGTCGGCATCGTCGGCACCACCGGGGTCGTCGCCGGTGTCGGCACCGGCCTCGCCGACGAGGTCCAGGTAGACGTCCTCGAGGCTCGGGCGCGAGA
The DNA here is from genome assembly GCA_963730365.1 of uncultured Actinomycetota bacterium. Lineage (GTDB taxonomy): Bacteria > Actinomycetota > Actinomycetes > Actinomycetales > Dermatophilaceae > Fodinibacter. The sequence goes on from CAVSRM010000015.1 coordinate 28,088, forward strand.
GGGTCAGCGCGTCGAGCTCGACACCTCGGTCGACGGCCCATGCGGCGAGCGTCGCGACGTCGGCCGTGGCAGTCGTCGTCCGTAGCTCGACGGTGTTCCCGGCCGCCCGGTGCTCGCGGGCGACGGTCGGAAGATCGGACACCTGGAGGCCCGGAGGGACGCGGAACGAGATGACGGTCTCCGCCCCGGCCCGCGCGGCCAGGGACTCCGGGGTGCCCTCGGCGAGCACCCTGCCGTGGTCGATGACGACGACCCGGTCAGCGAGGTGCGCGGCCTCGTCGAGGTAGTGCGTCGTCAACAGGATCGTGGAGCCGAGGTCGCGCAGGCCCTCCACGAGGTCCCAGGCCCGTCGTCGGGCGGAGGGGTCGAAGCCGGTCGTCGGCTCGTCGAGGAAGAGGAGCTCGGGGCTCCCGATGATCCCGAGGGCCAGGTCGAGCCGGCGGCGCTGCCCGCCCGAGAGCGTCCGCACGCGGGCGTCCGCCTTCTCCTCGAGGCCGGTGAGCGCGATGACATCGTCCACGGCGCGTGGCTGCGAGTAGTACGCCCCATGCAGGCGGAGCAGCTCCCGCGGGCTGAAGTTCTCCTCGAAGCCCGCTTCCTGCAGGACGACGCCGATCCGGTCGCGGAACCCCCGATCGCCGGCCTGCGGGTCGAACCCGAGCACCGAGACGGACCCGCCGTCGCGCTCGCGGTAGCCCTCGAGGATCTCGACGGTCGTCGTCTTTCCCGCGCCGTTCGGGCCGAGGAGTGCGACGACCTCCCCGGACTCGACGACGAGGTCGAGCCCGTCGACGGCATTCACCCCGCCGTAGGTCTTGTGCAGCTCGGAGACCTCGATGACCGGCATCGCGCAACTCCCTCTGAGTCCTCGCTGCCGCAACGCTGCGGGAGCGTCTGCGGTCCAGTGAACTCCTCCCCGGGGAGCCCCGGCAACGGTCTGTGACAGCTCGGGCGAAGCGGGTACCCGTCGCCGGGAGGGGGGGAGGGGGGGGAGGAAGGGAGGACTCCCGGGCCGGTCACGGCCGGGGAGAAGGGTGAGAAGAAGGGCAGACCTCAGCGGGTGGGGCCTCGTGCTGGCCGGGAGAGTGAAGGAGAGGAAGAGAAAAGAAGATAAAGAGAAGAAAAGAAGATGGAGAAGAGGAGGACTCCCGGGCCAGGTCACGGCCGTCGCCGGTGCGTACCCGACCTCAGCGGGTGGGGCCCTCGTGCTGCGGAGCCGAGGGAGTGAAAACATCCGAGATAGAAAAAAGAGAAGAAAGATAAGAAAAAAAAAAAAAAGAAAAAAAAAGAAGAGAAATAAAAAATTATAAAAAAGCCGAGAAAAAAATAGAGAGAAAATATAAGAAAAAAGAAAAGAAAAAAAAAAAGAAGAAAACCAAAAGAGAGAAAACGAGAAAGGAGATAGAAGAGAAAGAAGAAAAGGATGAAAAAAAGAAAAAAAAAAGAAAAAAAAAAAATAAAAGAAAAAGAGGAAGTGAGAATAAAGATGAAAGAAGTAAGAGAAGTAGACTGAAAAAAAATAGAAAAAAAAAAAAAAATAGAAATGAAAAAAGAAAAAAAAGAAGAGAAAGAAGAAAACATCGTACTTGGAATGCTCCTCGAGGTCTGCAGCCTCGACGTCCGCGCTTTCGCCGTCGGCTATGAAAGTAAATGAAAAAAAAAAAAAAATAAAATAAGAAAAGAGAAAAAAAAGAAAAAGAAGATAAGAGAGAAAAAAAGAGAAAAAAAAAAAAAGAAGAAAAAAAAATAAGAAAAAGAAAAAAAAAAAAAAAAAAAGGAAAGAGAGAAGAAGATGGAGAAGAAGATAAAAAGAAGAAAGAAGAGAAGAAAAGATATAGCCGGGAAAAAAGAGAAAGAGACAAGGAGAAAGAGTAAGAGAGATAAGAGAGCACAAAAAGGAAAAGAAAAAAGATATAGAAAGAGAAGAAGAGACGAAAGAAGATCTATAAGATAGAGAGACCGAGCAAACTAGACGAGGACCATACTCGCCGGTCGTGACCCGACGAAGCTCACGGGTGGGGCTCGTGCTGCGCCGGGAAAAGAGAGCACAAAGACAACCAGAAGAAGTCGCAAAAGAAAACAAAAAGAGCAAGAAAAAAGAGAGTAGAGAAAAAGAAAAGAAAATAAAAAAAGAGAGAAAAAAGAAGAAAAAAAAAAAAAGAGAGAAAACTCGAAGAAAAAGAAAAAAGAAAAAAAAAGAGAGAAAAAGAAAGAAAAGTAAACACGCAACAGAAAAAAAAAGAAAAGTGAGAAAAAAAAGAGAAGAAAAAAAAGAGAAAGAGAAGAAGAGAAAAAAAGAAAGAAGAGATGAGAAGAGAAAAGAAAGAAAAAGAGAAGAAAGAAGATGAGAGAGAAAAAGAGAAAGAGAAGAGCGAATAGAAAAGCTGAAAGGAGAGATAGAAAAGATAAAAGAAAAGGAGAAGAGAGAGGAAGACACACTGCGACCGCCGGCGCACTCGCACGCCGCCACCGCGTCCTCGAGCAGGACGTCGGGCAAGACCTCGCACAGCCGCAAAGAGATGCGAACGAGGCTCAGCGCGAAGGAAAAAGATAGAAAAGAGAGAACGAGAGAAGAAGAGCTGGGTAAAACCGAGCCGGTTAGAGTCGCTAAAAAGACCGGTAGAAAAAAGGGACTAGACACGAGTGGAGCGCAAAAAGAAGACGAAAGACGACACCTCGAGGTCCTCGCAAAGAGAGACCGACGAGGAAGACGCACAAAGACAGAGACCACCCAAAAAGAACAACGAGCCGTATAGCTCAATAGAAGACTGACCTGCTCGAGGCACCCGGAAGACAACGCAACGACGATAGCGACGCAAGAAACAAACAGTCCTGACCCAGCGACATAAAGAGAAAGAAAGAGTGAACAAAAAGAAGAAGAGAAAGAAGAGAAAAAAGAACTGCTCGGCGAACAAAAAGAAAGAAAGAAGAAGAGAAGAGAAAAAAAGAGATAGACGAAGAAAAAGAGAGAAAAAGAGAGAAAAAAGAAAGAAAGAGAAAAAAAGGAGAAAGGAAAGAAGAGAAAGAGAAAGAGAAAGAAAAAGAAGAAAGCTGAAAGAGAGAAAGAGAAGAGAGAGAGAAGAAAAAGAGAAAGAGAGAGCAAAAAAGAGAAAAAAAGAAGAGAAGAGAATAAAAGAGGGAGAGAAAGAGAAACAGGGAGAACGAGAAATGAAGAAAGACAAAGATAGAGAGAAAGAGAAAAAAAAGCTAGAAGAAAAGAGAGAAGAGCAGAAGGGAAATGGAAAGAGAGAAAAAGTGATAGAGAGCGGTGAGTGCCTGCTCAGGTGAGCTGCAGCCTAAAGGAGAGAGAAGAGAAAGAAGACAAGAAGAGCGACTGTATAAAAGAGAAGCACAAGACCACGCTATCGCCGGAGACCTAGGAGAGAAAAGAAAAAAGAGCGTCGTCCTGGAAAAAAAGAGAAATGAGAGAGAAGAAAAAAAGAGAGAGAAAAGAGACGAAACTCGGAAAGAGGAAAGAAAAGGAAAAGGCGAGACGGGCGATCAGAGGCGAAACCTCAGCGAGTGCTCGTCCGGCACGACCAGCCTGGTGGAGACGACCGCGTCGAGCGCCGAGCTCGGTGCCGCGACGACGGCCTCGACGTCCGCGCTTTCGACCGTCTTCCGCGCCTGCGACGCGTCCTCCAGCGCCCTCTCGGCCCCGTCTCCGCGTGGCCGCGCGCGCGAGCACCGCGTCGCGTGCAGAGCCGCGCAACGTCCTCTCCGCCCCGCAGGACCTCGCTGACGAAGATCGGGTTGCCCGGAGAGTGTGTATCTCCCGGCGTCGATCGGCGTGCCGCTGACCAGCTGCTCGACCGCGGCGCGCGAGAGCTGAGAGACTGACCCGCCGCGTCCGCTGCGGGCAGCTCACCGAGTCTGTCCAGGGGCCCGACATCGCCGACCCCTCGTCGCGGAACGACCGAGCTCGAGGGCGCGCTCCTTCTGGATCCGCCTCCCGGTGTGACGCAGCTGGTCCAGGTCGCTCGTCCGCCCAGTGCACGTCCTCGACGACCAGGTCTATGAGATTGAGATTGATTCGTATGGCGTGCTAGAGATCGATGAACATCGCGTCGAGCGATTTGTCTCTGCGACTCGCGACGAGCTGCTCTCCCTCGACGACTTGCGCGATGTCGTCGAACGGAGAGAGAGGAAGAGTAGTGAAGAGAGTGTTTAATGTACCTCAGTGATAGGCGACATCGGGCAGCTGGGACTCGACCCGCTCCAACAGCGTCGACTTGCCCGCTCCCGCTTCGCCCTCGACGAGGTCGAGTCGGTTCCGCGCTCTGCCCGTGTGCCTACCGCGCTCTCGCCCTCCTGCCGCGCTTTAGGTCGTCGTCGGTTGTATGTGGGCCTGCCGCTGCGCGGAGACGGTCGGACGCAAAGGAATGCCTCATGAAGGTGTCGTCGTCGGCCTCTCGACGGCGCGGCGGAGAGCCGCGCATGCTTGACCCCGGCGGCGATCGAGTGCCACATGTGGTGCGGTCCCAGCTCGTCGACGAAGCCGGAGCGGGTGAGCACGTCGCGCACGTTGCCGAACACGCGCACGAGGTAGAGGTCGATGCCCTCGGCGCGGAGCCCGGCGAGGAGGCCCGCGAGCCGGTCGGCCGTGGTCGTGTCCATCTGGTTGGTCGCCTCGAGATCGAGCACCACCGCGTCGAGGGGCGCCCGCGCCAGGGCGCTTGCCTGGACGTTCTGCACCACGTGTGTCGCGTTGGCCCAGAAGAGGGGTCCGTCGGGCCGCAGCACCACGACCCCGTCGAAGGTGCGGCGGTCCGGGTCGTTGCCGACCGACCCCCACGCGGCCTTCTCCCCGGCGACCCGCCCCATCTCGTCGACGTCGACCTGCATGGAGCGGTACACCAGCCCCATGAGCGACTGTGCCACAGCCAGGAGCAGGCCGTTGATGGGCCCGAACGCGAGCACGCCCACGAACGCGACGGCGGCGGCGATGAAGTCGTTGCGGCGCACCGCGGCATAGCGCCGGAACTCCTCCGGCCGCACCAGCCCCCACACGGCGTTGATGACGATGGCCGAGAGCACCGCTCGCGGCAGGTCGGCGAGCAACCCCGCCGCGACGGCGATGAACACGAGGACCACCGCTGCCGCCGCGACGTTGCTCACCTGCGTGAACGCGCCGGCCTGCCGGTTGGCGGCGGTCTTCGACAGCGAACCGCCCACGCCCATCCCACCGAAGACGCCCGAGGCGAGGTCGGCGGCGCCGTGCGCCACGAACTCGCGGTTGTCCCGCTCCGCGTCGATCGGACCGCCGGAGGTGAAGGTGCGCACGGCCGCGAGGCCCTCGGCGATTCCCACGGCCGCGATCGCGATGCCGCCGGTCACGATGCCGCCCCACAGGGCCGGGTCGACCACCGGAATGCTGGGCAGGGGGATGCCGGTGGGCACGGCGCCGACCACCGTGACGTCGCGGCCGGCGAGGTCGAGGCGACCGGAGGCCACGATGCCGCCAACGAGCACGACGAGTGACCACGGCACCCGAGGGGCGAGCCGCTGACCGAGGAACAGGACGGCCAGGGCGAGAGTCCCCACGCCGAGCGTCAACAGGTGGGCGTCGGGCACCCCTCGCGCCAGGGCCAGCAGGCGCTCGAGGAGCCCGCCGGTGGGGGTGGCGAGACCGGCGAGCACGGGCAGCTCGCCGATGACGATGAGCACCACGAGGCCGGAGACGAAGCCGGTGATGATCGGCTCGCTGAGGAACTGCGCCACCCACCCGAGGCGCAGGAGGCCCACGACGACGAGCACCACGCCCGCGGTGATGGCCAGCGCAGACGTGAGCTGGACGGCGATGTCGGTGTCGCCGCCGGCGAGTGCCCGCACGAGTGATCCCGAGAGCACCGAGACCGTGGACACCGGCCCGACGAAGAGCAGCCGCGACGCACCGAAGAGCGCATAGGCGAGCAGCGCCGGAGGGAGCGTGTAGAGGCCCACCTGCACGGGCACCCCGGCGAGCACGGCGTAGCCCAGCGACTGCGGCACGGCGAGCGCCGCGACGAGGAGCCCGGCCAGCAGGTCGGCGGGAAGGTGCCGCCCCGAGTAGTCGCGCAGCAACCGGAGTCCGATCGGGAGTCCGGGCCGCGGCAGGTGCATCCCGACAGTGTGCCGCTCGCGACACCCGCGGGGAACGGTTCGCCGGCCCCGCGTCGGTCAGGGCTCGATCCGACCCGCCCGGTGTAGGTCGTCGAACCGTCGGCACTTCTTGGGCGCCGCGGTGTCACCACTGCCGGGCGAACCTCTAGGTTGATCGCGTGACCGACCGACCCGTGAGCGCCCAGCGGGTGCTCGTCACCGGCTCGACCGGCTACATCGGGAGCCGCCTCGTCCCGCGCATGCTGCGTGAGGGCATCCCCGTGCGGGCGTCGGTCACCAGGCGCGCCAAGGCTGCCGTGCACTGGTGGGCCGACGATGTCGAGGTCGTGGAGATGGACGTGAACGACCCGGAGGCCGTCTCGGCCGCCGTCACCGACGTCGAGACGGTCTACTACCTCATCCACGGCCTGGGGGGCAGGGACTTCACGGAGAGGGACCGCGCGTCGGCGAGGACCATGGCCTCGGCCTGCGTCGCCGCGGGCGTCGCGCGCATCGTCTACCTCAGCGGCCTCGTCCCCGAGGTGCCCGAGCGCGAGCTCTCCGAGCACATCACCTCGCGGCTCGAGGTCGAGCGGATCCTCACGGCATCCGGCATCCCGACGATCACGCTGCGCGCGGCGATCGTCAGCGGGTCGGGGTCCACGAGCTTCGAGATCGTCCGCCAGATCAGTGAGCGGATGCCGGTGCAGACCATCCCGGACTGGATGGACTGTCGCGTGCAACCCATCGCGGTGGTGGACGTGGTCGAGGCGCTGGCCGGGGCGCGCACGGTCGCACCGACGTCGCGCGCCTACGACGTCGGGGGACCCGAGCGGATGCCGTACACGCGCCTCCTGGACACCTTCGCCGAGGTTGCGGGGCTGACTCGCCCCCGGGCGGTCGTGCCCCACCTGCCCACCGATCTCGTGGGCGCACTGGCGGGGTCGATCACCGACGTCCCGAGCCAGATGGTCGTCTCCCTGGTCGACAGCCTGCGACACGACATGGTCTGCCACGACATGGAGTTCGCCCAGGACCTGCTGCCCCGTGAGCACGAGCTCGTCGGGGTGGAGGAGTCCTTCCGCAGGGCGCTCGCCGAGCCCGACCAGGGAACCCCCGTCGCCGAACGAGACCCCATCGGGCCCCTGCCCGGCGACCCGAAGTGGGCCGGTGGACAGCAGAGCTTGCTCGGCCGGGCGTTCGCGACGGGCACGGCGTTGCTCACCGAAGCGGTGCGCCGAGCCGTTCCCGGGTCGTAGGCTCGCGCGGAGACGACCTGCGAGGGGGACACGATGGACGATCGCACCGCACCTGCCGGGTGGTACGCCCAGGGCGACGGCTCCCAGCGGTTCTGGACCGGCTCCGCATGGAGCGACCAGGTGCGTCCGCAGTGGGCGCCGACGGCCCGCGGGCAGGCGCTCGTGCGCACCCCTCCCGCGCCGACGGCCGCGCTCACCCGGCCCCAGCTCGCCTACACCCCAGCGGGGTACGTCGCCGTCTCGCACGTCGCGCCGAAGAGCCCGGGGCTCGCGGTGCTCGGCTCGTTCTTCGTGCCCGGACTCGGCCAGCTGATGAACGGGCAGGTCGCCAAGGGCCTGTTCATGCTCGTCGGCTACGTCGTGAGCCTGGTGCTCGTGCTGGCCCTGATCGGGCTGGTGCTCGCCCCGGCGATCTGGATCTGGTCGATGGTCGACGGCTACACCGGCGCCCAGCGGTGGAACGCGCGGCACGGCATCCTCAGCTGACCGGTTCCCGCGCGGCCGGCGGTGGTGGTGTGGCCAGTGGCGGTGCGAAGACCCCGCCACACATCCTCTACGCTTCGGCCATGCTCATCCTCGGAATCATCCTGTTCGGCATGATCGTCGGCGCCGCCGCCCAGCTCATCCTGCGTCGCGGGACGTCGGGCATCAACTGGCCGATGGCCTTCGCGACCGGGATCATCGGCTCGCTCGTGGGCGGTCTGCTCGTCAGCCTGCTGTCCGGGGACGGCCTGGACCTGCGCCCCAGCGGGATCATCGGCTCGATCATCGGCGCCATCCTCTGCGTGCTCGCGTGGGAGTGGTTCCAGGGGCGCAAGAGCACGAACGCCTGATCCCACCGCGGCTGATCCCACGTCGCCTGACCCCACCGAGGCGGCCGACCCAGGCCCTCCTAGGCGGCCCGGGCGATGGGTAGCCCGGCGGATGCCGCGTGTTCGCCGAAGTCGTCGTCCACCGCCACCACGTGGTGTCCCCGGGCAGCGAGGATCGAGGCGACGACCGACGCGCGGTAGCCGGATTCGCAGTGCACCCACAGCTCGCCCGGTGGCATCTCGTCGATGCGGTCGAGAACCTCGTGGATCGGGATGTTCACCGCACCCTCGATGTGCTCCTCGGCGAACTCCGAGGCGCGACGCACGTCGAGCACGGTGACCGGTCGGTGGCTCCGCACCTGCGCCAGGTCGCCGAAGGCGACTGTCTCGAACGAGCCGAGCGGAGTGTCCGTCCACTCCTCGGGTCGACCGGTGGCGGCGCCGGCGAGGTCGTCGATGCCGATCCGCACCAGCTCGCGCTGGGCCTCCGCCACCTGCTCGGGGCTCTCGCCCAGCAGGGTCAGTGACGTGCCCCAGGGCAGGAGCCAGCCGACGTACGTGGAGAACTGCCCGTCGATCCCCATGTTCACCGTGCCCGCCACGTGGCCGGCCGCGAAAGCCGTGCGGGTGCGGAGGTCGACCACCCACTCCCCGGCGGTGATCCGTTCGACGAGCAGGGCCTTGTCCACGACCTCGGGTGCGCTCAGGTCGGGTGCGCCCGGGCCGGCGCTGTTGGCCGGACCCATGTGCACGTAGTACGCCGGGAACACGTCGAGACCGGCGAGGGTCTCGGCGACCCAGTCCTCCTCGGTGCTGGTCAGTGCCGGGTTCGACCGGCGCTCCTCCCCGATCGTCGACTCGGTGGTGCTGCCCGTCGACCCGGCGGAGCAGAAGCTCCCGAAACCGTGGGTCGGGTGCACCTGGGCCGCCTCCGGCAGGTCACCCGCGAGGCGGTGGGCCGAGGCGAACTGGTGACGCACGAGGGCGTCGGTGTGCTCCTCGCCGAGCAGGTCGGGGCGACCCGTGGCGCCGAAGAGCAGCGAGCCGCCGGTGAAGACCGCCACCGTGCTGACCGAGCCGTCGGACTCGATCGACTCCACGGCGTAGGACAGGTGGGTGAAGGTGTGGCCCGGGGTGGCGATGGCACGCAGCCGCAGGCTGGGGGAGACGTCGACGGACTCCCCGTCGCGGATCGGTGTGCGCTCGAAGGAGACGTGGTCGGCGGCGTTGACGAGGTAGGCGGCACCCGTCGCCTCGGCGAGGGCGAACCCGCCGGTGACGTAGTCGTTGTGGATGTGCGTCTCGAGCACGTGCGTGATCCGCACCCCGTGCTCGCGGGCCAGGTCGAGGACGCGGTCGATGTCGCGCTGGGGGTCGACGACGGCGGCGACCGTGCCGTCGTGGACGAGGTAGGACCGGTCGCCCAGGCTCGGTGTCTCCAAGGTGGCGATGGTGGTCGTCGGGGTGCTCACGGGTCGTCCTCTCATCGGGTGTCGTCCGGGTGTGCCGTCGTTCGAAGCTTCGACGACCATACCTATTGGGGTATCCGTGATGAGCCCGCCGGGGTCGGGGATCCTTCGTGGCCGCTCACCGGCATACGGTGGGGGTATGGAATTTCGACACCTCGGCAACAGTGGACTCAAGATCTCCGAGATCACCTACGGCAACTGGCTGACGCACGGCTCCCAGGTGGAGAACGACATCGCCACGCAGTGTGTGCAGGCGGCGCTCGAGCACGGCATCTCGACGTTCGACACCGCCGACGTCTACGCCAACACCAAGGCGGAGAGCGTGCTCGGTGAGGCGCTCAAGGGCGAGCGGCGCGAGAGCCTGGAGATCTTCACGAAGGTCTACTGGCCCACCGGGCCGGGTGGCAAGAACGACACCGGTCTGTCGCGCAAGCACATCATGGAGTCGATCAACGGCTCGCTGACCCGGTTGCAGACCGACTACGTCGACCTCTACCAGGCCCACCGCTATGACACCGAGACGCCGCTCGAGGAGACGATGCAGGCCTTCGCCGACGTCGTCCGTCAGGGGAAGGCGCTCTACATCGGCGTGAGCGAGTGGACCGCCGAGCAGATCCGAGAGGGTCACGCGATGGCCAAGGACCTTGGCGTGCAGCTCATCTCGAGCCAGCCCCAGTACTCGATGCTGTGGCGGGTCATCGAGGACGAGGTCGTGCCGACCTGCGACGCGTTGGGTATCAGCCAGATCGTGTGGAGCCCGATCGCCCAGGGAGTGCTCACCGGCAAGTACCAGCCCGGGCAGAAGCCCCCCGAGGGCTCACGGGCCGCCGACGAGAAGGGCGGTGCCGACATGATCAAGCGCTTCATGAACGACGACGTCCTGACCCGCGTGCAGCGCCTGCAGCCGATCGCCGAGGAGGCTGGCCTGTCGATGGCGCAGCTCGCCGTCGCCTGGGTGCTGCAGAACCCGAACGTCGCCGCCGCCCTGGTCGGTGCGTCGCGTCCCGAGCAGGTGGGGGAGAACGTCAAGGCCGCCGGGGTGACGCTGGAGCCAGAGCTCATGGCGAAGATCGACGAGGCGCTGGGCGACATCGTCGAGAAGGACCCCGGCAAGACGGCCGAGACGGCACCGCAGGGGCGCGTGGCCTAGGTGGTTCGCCACTGACCCCGAGTGGGTCGGCGAGCACGCGTGGCGGTCCACGGCGATCCCGGCGCGGCCGGGGCGGCGGTGCAGATCGTGCCGCCGGCCGGGCCGGTGGCGATGCGGTCGTCTCGTGGGCTGAACGTGGAGCTTGACGGGCGGAAGGCGAGGGCGCCCTCGTCGTAGAGGGCGAGGGCCGCGAGCTGCTCGACCGTCGAGTCGGCGCCGTAGGGTGCGCGACACGCGTAGCGCGGGTGTGCGCGCAGCCAGGGGGAGGGCTGCTTGACGTGCAGAGGGAGCAAAGTGCCTCCTCGACGCGGTCACGGTCTAGACGGCCCAGTCCCGCGATGAACAGATGGTGAAAGAGAGGAGATGCTGCTGTAGGTTAGGTGAGAGGAGAGCTCAGCGAGGGCGAGAGGGTGCGTGATGAAGGCTGCGCGCGCACGCAGAGAGAGATAGAAGGAGATGACACTCCGCGGAACAGAAGTAGACACGCACCCCCAGAAGGAGAGCTTGGCGTCGATCGCCATGGCGCTTAGACGTCTCCACGGGAGCTCACTGCCGCTGACCGCGTGAGAAGGTCGACGTCCGGCCCAGTCGCCCTGACCCAGGCGAAAGTGGTCAGATAGGCCACGAGACCACAGATGATGCCGTGCGACGACCGGCGACGTCGCCGCAGTTCGACGGCAGGAAGAATCGTTCAGATGAGAGACGCGCCCCGAGAGGCGACAAGAGAGACTTGCCGCGAAAGAGAACGAGAAAGAGTGACGGCGAAAATAAGCAACACGGTAACGCAGGGCGAGAGCAGAGTGAGAAGAGAGGTAGATGGAGTCGCGAGCCCGGCGAGACGCCCTAAGAGAAAGCGCACATCTGGTCGTGAAAAGAGAGAGATAGGAGAGAAAGAGAAGGGCTAAAAAGATGAAGAGAGAGAAAAGAGAAGAGAGAGAGAAGAAAGAAAGCAAAAAGAGGAAAGAGATAGAACGCCGCGTCACGAAACCGGCCAGCGCGTGGCGCTCGCCGCGACACATGCGGCGCCACGAAGTCGCCGTCGGTCAGCACTCCTGCGGCCCGGGCGCCGGTCGGCGGCAGAAAAGAAGAAAGAGCACAAAGAAAAAAAAAAAAAGACAAATGCCAGACGCGACCGCGACGACCAGCCGAGAACAGAAGACAAGAGAAAAGAAGAAGAAGAAAAAAAAGAAAGAGAGAAAGAGAAGAGAAGGAGAGAAAAGGAAAGAGAAGAAGAGGAGAGAAGACGAGAAGGGCAAAGAGAAAAAAAAAAAAAAAGAAAGAAGAGAAGAGAAGGGAGAAAAAGAACTAGACGACAAAGAAGAGAAAAAAAGAAAGAGAAAGAGAAAAAAGAGGAGAAAGAGAACAAACACGGGAGACGTCGCACAAGGCACAGCTCGGGATCAGACGCGGCCGAGACAGCGAGACGAAAAGAAAAAGAGAACGCAAAAAAGTAAGAAACACGAGAAGCGAGAAAAGAGAAGAGATGAAAAAGATAGAGAGAGAACCGCACAGAAAGTAGAAAAAGAGCAGAATACGAGCCAAAGATAAGAGAGAGAACCGTACCACGGCATCACGACAAAAAGAAAGAGAAAGAGGTCAGAAGGGAGAGACGGGCAGGCCGGAGACGAGACCGACGAGGAGCGACGACACGCCGCAAAAGAGACCGAGACATGGCCCAAAGAGAGATGCATGGCCAGGGACCCCGAAAAGAGAAGCAGCCTATAATATGTGTAAGAGCGCGAAAGAAGACCACGAGAAAAAAGAAAGACGAACTCCAGCGCCCAAAAAAGGCGAGCAGGCGAAGAAGAAAAGAAGAAGACAGAGAGAGCCCCGTCACAGACCCGTGCGAAGAAAGCCGTCCAGGCCGCGAAGAGAGCCACCTTAGGGAAGTGGCGCGTGAGAGCCAGAGGAGCGCCACGAGGCGCGGCTGCATCCACCCCCGCCCTTCGCCACTGACCCCGTGAAAGCTCAGTGACGCCGCCAGAAGGACAACGGTGACCACGACAGAGACGTCGCTGTCGGCCGAGAGGCGCCCCCAGACCGCCACGCCGACGGCCCAGAACGCCACCCCCTCGCCGTCAGCCAGCCGCAAAGCAAAGAAACACATCACCGTGCTGGTGAGCCGACAAAGAAAATCTCGAACTCCCACGCCAGACGAGTCTTGCCGACCCCGGCCTCGCCGTCGACGAGGAGGAGCGCAGGGCGGCGAGACGCCTCCGAGGCGTGGAAGAGTTCCTAGACGAGGCGCAGCAAGCGCTCCCGCCCGATGTGCGGGGCCTCGAGCCCGTCGGCACGCTGGGCCCCACCCGGGAGGCGACCACGGCGCGCGCCTCCACAGAGCACCGGGTCGGCCTTGCCCAGAGGTCGGGACACCGGCGTCGGTGTAGCTGATCGCGGCGGAGGAGAGGAGCCGGGTGATGTCGTCGACCCACACCTGCCCGGGAACGGCGACCGACTGCACGCGGGATGCCGTGTGACCGCCCGCCAGCGACCAATCCCTGATCGACCGCCCCCAGCGTGACGGCCACCTCCCCGGGACGATGCCGACCCGCCCCGAGAGCCCGTACAGCCCCTGGTCGGCGCCGATGTCCCCGATGGCGTCACGAGCTCGAGCCCGGCCCGGACTGCGCGCTCGGCGTCGTCCTCGTGCGCGGTGGGCACTCCCCAGACGGCCACCACGGCGTCCCCGATGAACCTCTCGACCGTCCCGCCGTAGCGACCGATGATCCGGCGCGCCTCGTCGAAGTACTGCGTGAGGAGCTCTCGGCTCTCCTCGTGCTCCCGCGACTCCGACAGCGTCGTGAACCCGACGAGGTCGCAGAAGAGCACGCTGGAGACGCGTCGCTCGGAGACAGGAGCGACCCCGCCCGGAACACCGGCATCCGAGGGCGCGGCGGCTCCCGCAAGCGTCCCGCACTGGCTACAGAACCGCCCTCCCGGCGCGAGGACGGACGAGCACTGCGAACAAGTCGCCTGGAGGGGCGAAAAAAAATGAGAAGAACGTGAGCGGCGGCTGGTCGCGCGGAGGGGGGCTCACATCCGGCCCAGTCGCCGCGTCACGACGTCATTGGCCGTGCGCAGGGACTCTTCGCTGCCGGTGACGGCCTCGAGGAAGTCCTCCCGCGAGACGGTGGCGACGTCCGTGTCCGCCACCGCGGTCACGGTGGCCGTACGAGGCATGTCGCGCAGCAGGCCGATCTCGCCGAAGAACTCGCCGCGGCCCTCGCGGCGCAACACCTCACCGTCGAGCGAGACCTCGACCTCGCCCTGCTCGATGACGAAGAACAGGTCGGACTCCTGGCCGGCGCTCACGATCGGTGTGCCGGCCGCGATGTGGCGGCGGCCCATGCCGCGGGCCAACGCCTCGATGGCGGCGGACGGCATCGGAGCGAAGATCGGGATGCCGCGCAGCAGCTCGGTGCCCTCCGGTGGACGGAGCGTCGCGTCGAGTCGCCGGCAGCTCGGGAGGAACAGGAGCGTCGGTGACGCCGACCACGAGCGCGAGCATCGCCAGCGTCCAGCGGAGGCCGATGCCGTCGATGAGGAACGGCATCGCTGCCGATCCCAGGGCCATGGTCGCGATGAGCGATCCTTCGAAGGCGCCGAACACGCGCCCGAGCACCGCGTCGGGCGCCAGCCGCTGGACGATCGTCACGAAGTTGACGTCGACGAGCGGGTTGCCGAAGCCGAGCACGATCACGGTCGCGAAGACCGTGACGGGCGAGGGCCACGCCACGACGATGAGGAGGGGGAGCGACCAGAGCAGGGTGCCGACCGCGAGGTCTGCGGCCAGCCTGTTCTTCGTGGCGCGCGAGATGGCGAAGAAGCCGCCGACGACGGCTCCGACCCCGAACGCGGAGTCGATGAGGCCGACGCCCTCGGGACCGGTGCCCAGGATGTCGACGGCGAAGACCACGCCCAGCACGATCGTCGCGCCGGAGACCAGCGTCTGGGCGCAGACGAGGATCGCGACCATGGTGAGGTTGCGGTCCCGGGCGATGTGCACGAAGCCGCCGGCCATCTCGGCGAGCAGGCTTTCTCTGTGACTGTCGTCGGTTTCGCCACCATCGTCTGAACCGTCGGGGTCCGCGGTGGCGCCGGCCCGCTGGTGGATCCCCATCACCATCAGGGCCGACCAGAGAAAGGTCAGGGCGTTGATGACGAACACGACCTCCACGCTCGTCGTCGCGACGAGGAGGGCGCCCAGGGCAGGGCCGAGGAAGAACGCGAGGCTCTCGATGATGCTCGATGCACCGTTCGCGGCCGTGAGCTCGGCCGGTTTGTCGGTGAGTGAGGGTAGCCACGCCGTCTGGGCGGGACGGAAGACGCACCCGATGAGCGAGACCAGGGTGGCGACGACGAGGATCGAGAGGATCGGCGCACCTACCAGCAGCAGCACGGTCGCGACACCGACGAGGACTGCGCGCCCGACATCGGAGACGATCAGCACGGCCTTGCGCGGGAAGCGGTCTGCCAGGCTGGCGCCAACTGGAGACACGAACGCCATGAGAAGGAGCCGGATCGCTCCCCAGACGCCGACGAGTCGTGCGCCACCGGCCCCGTACGCCCAGACCACGACCGCGGTGGCGTAGGCCCAGTCGCCGACCATGGAGCCGGCGAGGGCGAGCTGGATGCGGCGAAGGGCGGGGTTCACGAAGACCGACCGGAGAGAGGCCCAGGTCTCCCGGATGGCTGACCGTGCCGCCCCTGCGGAGTCCTCGGGAGGATCCGTGTCGATCGCCATCCCGAGCCCCCTCGTGCAGTGGGCGGTTCCGCCCGAATGCATCATGGAGGATCGGGCACCGTGAGGTCCATAGCCCGGTCAGTTGCCGATGGTTCGCTGCTCCCTGGTGGATTGGTGCCGCTCATGCCGGGCCGGGCAGAACCGTGATCGCAGGAAACCATTCTGCTGTAAGCGAACTCGAGCAGTATGGCGTTGTGTATAGCACACGTGTTCGAATACAATGGAGGCATGGGCCAGCAGCCGATGAGTCTGGGGGAGCGTCGTTCCCGGCTCGAGGCTGCGGCGGAGGCGTTGGATGGTCTGGGTGGGGTGTTGCATCAGGCGTCGGGTGGTGAGCTGGCTGAGTTGATGGTGTTGTCGGATCGGGTGGCTGCGGGTGCGGGTGCGGCGCGGGTGGTGGTGACCCGTGAGGCGGTGACTCGCGGGGAGGTCGCCGAGTCGGGGTCGAATGTGCCGGCGTGGGTGCGGGATCATGCGCCGTCGTTGCGGCAGGGGGGTGCGGCGGCGGTCGCGACGGTCGCCCAGGCGGTGGCCCCGGGGGTGTCGCGGTGGCGCCCGGACGGCGGTGGGGTGGATCCGGAGTCGTCGGTGGGGATCGTGTGGGCGGGGGTGTCGGCGGGGTCGGTGTCTCCTGCTCTGGCGGCGGCGGTGATGCGGGAGCTGGAGCGCCTCGAGCCCCGGTTGGTGCCCGAAGCGGTGCCGACGGTGACGCGGGCGCTGCTGGGCCTGGGGACACAGTGGGGTGCGGGGGTGATGCGCCGGCTGCGGCCGCGGTTGCTGGCCGAGCACGGCCGGGCCGGGGTGTTCGATGACCTCCAGCAGCGGCTGGTCTCGGCGGCCCGGTTGTCCGCGCCGATCGTGGAGTCCGCGGACCTGACGGAGTACCAGGTGGTGATGACCCCGGAGCAGGCCGCCGCGTTGGAGGCGGCGATCGGGCCGTTGTCGGCGCCGGCCCCGAACGGCGAGACCGGGGAGCGCGATTTGCGCCCGGCGGGTCAGCGCCGGGTGGAGGCGCTGACCGAGGTCTGCCGCCGCTCCAGCGCCCTGGATGCCGGCGGGTGCGGCACGGACGGTGCGGGGGCATCCTCGGCAGCCGTGCATGTCACCGTGTCCTTGGAGGATCTGAAGTCGCGCACCGGGTGCGGTGAGGTGCTGGGGTCCACCGCAACGGGGACGATCCTCTCGCCCGAGGTGCTGCGTCGGGTCGCGTGCGAGGCCGACCTGATCCCCCACGTGCTGGGTAGCGCGGGGGAGGACCTCGACCTCGGCCGGGTCGTCCGGTTGTTCACCCGGGCCCAGCGGCGCCGGTTGTGGCGGCGGGACCGGGGCTGCACCTACCCCGGGTGCACCGCCCCGGCCGCCTGGTCCCGGGCCCATCACGTCCTGCACTGGGCCGACGGCGGCCGCTCAGACATCGACAACGCCGCGCTGCTCTGCCAGCGCCACCACACCACCGTCCACACCCGGCGGCTCTGGGCCGAAGTCCGCGAGAGGCCGGATGACCTCGGCCGGTTCGTCGTGTGGGACCTGACCCCCGGCGGGTACGACGCCCACCTGGAACACCTCCGGGCAGAGAGGTGCTCGAACGACCCGCCGCCCTTGGGTCCCGAGCGGCTCGCAGAGCTCGTCGCCCGGGTGTCCGGGGAGATGGCCGGGGACATGGCCGATGGCGATCATCTCGAACACGACTGGGCGGCATACCAACTGGCCGAGGTCGACTCCGGGCTCGGCGGGGTCGATGAGGCGTGCCTCGACGACGCGCTGACCCCCGACGTCCTCGAGCACCTCGCACGGGCCTGCTGAGGCCTGCCGCTCCGCCGGGGTGCTCAGCCCCGGGCGAGGAGCTCCCGGAGGGAGAGCGGGTCGCGGCCGGTGAGGCGACGGACGTCGTCGCTGAGTCCGGAGACCTCGCCCGCACGGATGGCGGTGTAGGTCGAGACCCACGCGTCGTTCTGCCAGTCGGGCGCGTTCCACGACTTGCGCGACTCGTAGGCCTCCTCGATGGTCTCGTCGTGGAAGGTGACGTCGCGCCCGGTCGCCCGGGCGACGATGCCTGCCACGTCGCTCAGCGAGAGCGCCTCCGGGCCGGTGAGGTCGTAGGTGGCGCCGCGGTGTGGGGTTGGGTCGCGCAGGACCTGCGCGGCCACCTCCGCGACGTCCTCCCTGGCGACGGCTGAGACGCGCCCCTCGCCGGCCGGACCGCGGATGACTCCGTCCTCGCCGACCGTGAGCGGGAGGAAGTCGAGGTAGAAGTTGTCGCGCAGGAACGTGAAGGCCAGCCCGCGGGCCCGGATGTGTTCCTCCGTGGCGAAGTGGTCCCGGCCGAGGGTGAAGGTGCAGTCGGGGGCGGCACCGAAGAACGAGGTGTAGACGATGTGCTCGACCCCCGCGTCCGCGGCGGCGTCGACGAAGTCGAGGTGCTGCTCGAGTCGGTTCGGGGCTTCGGCCGCCGACACCATGAAGAGGGTCGTGACGTCCTGCAGGGCCAGGAGCGAGTCCTCGCGGTTGCCGTACTCGGCGCGGACCGCGACGGAGTTCTCGAGAGCCGGTGCGCGGTCGGGGGCGCGCGCCACGAGGCGCTGGGAGAGGCCGTCGGCCGCGAGCCCTCGGGCCACGAGTCCGCCCAGGGCGCCGGTCGAGCCGGTGACCGCGAGCGCAGGCAGGTCGGTCATGGTGTGCTCTCTCTTCCGGGAGGTGTGGCGCGGCTCCACGGTACGTCGCCCGTCGCTGTGGATAACTCGACTGGCGAAGTCGCCTGTTTTGGCTACGGTTTTCTCGGGGCCGACGGTGGGAGGCCGGGGAAGGAATGTATGACGTTTTGCACGATCGGTGTGCCGCGGCGCGCGCTGTCGCTGTCGGCAGCGGCCGCCGCGTTGGTTGGTGCGACGGTGTTGTCGGGCTGCGAGTCAGGCGACTCAGCGGTGTCCACGCCCTCCGCGACGGCGACCGCGTCGTCACCGAGTCCGTCGGCGAGCTCGGCGTCTCCGAGCCCGTCGCCCACACCGTCGAGCGACATCCCGGCAGCCGCCCGCGAGAAGTCCGACGCCGGCGCCGAAGCCTTCGTCAGGTACTTCTTCGACCAAGTCAACGAAGCCTGGACGACCCCGACGCTGACCTGGTCGAGGCGGCTCAGCGACCAGGACTGTGAGTCTTGTGCGAGCCTGGCGAGTACGGCTCAGAGATCTCGAGGAGGCTCGGCCAGCAGGTACTCGGACGTCGCCGATCGTCAGTCGTCTCGGTCGACGCATTGGCGGGCGCACGGCAGTCGGCAGAATACGTTGGCTGCGCTGCATCAAGCAGCATGAAGTGGATGTAGTTGACGGAGTCGGGCGCCGATCGTGAAGACGCTAGATCGCTCTGATCGAGCTCTCGAGTGGAACCTTCCTGCTGTTCTGGAGGGAGGGTAAGATGGGTCGTTGGGGGTCATTGCCTAGGCCTCCTGCTCGTGGCCGTCTCGTTGGTCGTGCTAACCTCAGCCGTAGCCGAGCCTGGCGCATGGCTGGGGCGGTGATACGCACCAAAGACGGCACCAGGGTGTTTCTGTTCGCGCGACGAGCTGAGAGGTGCTTCACAGCCAGCCTCGTTACGCCAAGCGCGGAGGCGCCGTGGTACGAGTACGACGCAGTGTCACGTCTGCGGTGGGTACCCCGACAAAGCCGGATCAGACAGGCTGTGTCGGCGGAGCCGTGGTCATGTGCGCAGGACAACGTCGCCGAGGGGCCTCGGCCCGCTGTGGCTATTTTCAGCCGAGAGGTTGACGTCGAACGGCGTCAGCCGGTGGCGAGTGCCGACACGGCGCAGTGGACGGCACGATCGGGGTCACATGCTTTCCGGAGCTGGTACCCGGGAGCGTCACGGGCATTGACCATGGCCATGATCCAAGAGGCCTTCCACAACACCGACTTCGCCCTCCCCACCGTGAACATCCAACCGGAGGGCGACGTGACCCTCGTGAACCTCCCGACGTTCTTCGAGGTGCGGTTCCCCGATGACGGCTTCGGTCCCGACGAGGTCGACACCCCCGACCCGGCGACGCTGCTCGGCTACGCGATCGACGTCCGCCCGCGGCTGAAGTCGATCACCTACCACCTCGGCGAGACGACCGTCGGCCCCACCACCTCCCTGGGCGGCCCCCACCCGAGTGGCGACATCACGGCCACGTACACCCGTCCCGGCACGCACGAGGTCCGCGCCGACATCGTCTACACGGGCCAGTTCCGCGTCGGAGGAAGCGACTGGTTCGACATTCCGGGCGAGGTCGACCTGACCGGCACTCCCACGACACTGACCGTCCGCGAGGCAACGGCCCGGCTGTACACGAGCTGACCGCCGGCGGAGCTCCCCGCCGTCCACAGAAGGTCCCGTGAAGGATCGTCGTCCACAGAGACGAGCCATCGGCCGGTCGCGGGACTCGGATGTCGGTGGCCCCGCCTAGTGTCGTCTCACGCACGGCACCGGAGGAGGCGCAGATGGAGATGACGAAGGCACTCGCCATGGGCCGTCGCCTCCTGCGTGAGCACGACCTGGGGGGTGGACGGTCGTCGCCGACCGTGCCAAGACCCGCGCGGGGGTCTGCCGCTTCTCCAAGCGGCAGATCGGGCTCAGCGCACCCCTCACCACCTTGCACTCGGAGGAGGAGGTGCTCGACACGATCCTCCACGAGATCGCCCACGCGCTCGTGGGCCCCCAGCACGGCCACGACGCCGTCTGGCGCGCCAAGGCCCGGGAGCTGGGCTCGTCGGGGCAGCGATGTGTTCCTGCCGATGCACCACGAGTGCCGGGTGACTGGGTGGGGCGCTGCCCGGCCGGTCACGAGAAGCACCGGCACCGCGCGCCGACCCGCGTGATGTCGTGCGGAACGTGCTCCCGCCGCTTCGACCCCGATCACCTCTTCAGCTGGACCTACCGTGGGCGGCCGGCCTCGATGCCCGCGGGGTACGCCGAACAGCTGGCGTTGCTGGCGCGCGAACGCACTGAGCGCGTGCGGATCCGACTGCCGCGGTTGGGAGACCTCGTCGAGGTCACCGTCCCCGGCGTCTGGCAGGGAGCCGTCGGCGAAGTCGAGCTCGTCGGGTCGCTCCGGTGCCAGATTCGCATCGACGACGACCTCGTCAGCCTTCCACTGGAGGGCGTGGCGCCGGTGCACGACGTCGTCGCAGCCCGGTCGTCCGCCGTCGCTCGGTGACGTCCGCGGTACCCCGTGGCGTTCAGGATTGGGTGACGTCCACTGTGGTCGGTGACGTTGCAGTTGGGAGGCGATGCCCAGGGCGACGTCCACGGTGTTCTGTGACGCCCGCGCCGCCCGATCGATGCCGCTCGAGACCGGCATCGGTCGGTGGGTGAGGACGCCCACGCGGACAGGATTGGAGTCTGACCCTGTCGTCCCCGGACAATGAGGGGGTGAGTGACCACGTGATCCACCCCGAGAGCCCGGGGGGTGACCGTGGCGGTGACGCCGCTGCGAGCACCCCACTTCCTGCACCGACGGCTGACGACATCGCGCGACCACACCCTCCCGTGGCGGGGTCAGAGCAGCCGTTCAGCGACTGGAGCCCCCCGACGGAGCGCACCGAGCGCGCCTTCGTCCTCGCCGGCGGTGGTGCCACCGGCATCGCGTGGGAGGCCGGAATCGTCATCGGCCTGCGCGACGCGGGAGTCGACGTACGTGATGCCGACACGATGATCGGCACCTCCGCCGGGTCGATGGTCGCGGCCCACCTCCGCGTGGGCACCGACGAGGGCAACGCGTTCGCCCGCATCCAGTCCGGGGCTCCGCTGGCGAGCTACGGGCGACTGGGTCCCTCCGACGCCGTCCGCTATCTCAAGGCCCAGCTCCACCTCGACCCGCGTGCGGGCCGGTCCTTCGTCGGTCGCGCAGCGCTCGAGGCCAGCACGACGACGGAGGAGGAGTGGCTCGAAGCCATCGGCCTCGGCCTGACCGGGGTGCCCTGGCCCGAGGGTCGCCTCTACATCACCGCCGTCGACGCCAATACGGGCACGTCCGTCGTGTTCGACAATACGAGCGGTGTCCCCCTGGAACGCGCCGTCGCGGCGAGCTGCGCGGTGCCGGGAGTCTTTCCGGCGGTGGAGGTCAACGGCCGGCGGTACGTCGACGGGGGCCTGCGGAGCATCGCCAATGCTGATCTCGCGGCCGGACACGACCGGGTCGTCGCGCTCTCGCCCTACCCGGTTGCCTCCCACGTCCGGGACATGCCCCCCGTCCAGCTCCGCTCGCTGCGACCCCGCAGCCGGACGGTACTCGTGGTGCCCGACGCCAAGGACCTCTGGGCCATGGGCGCCAACCCGTTGGACATGAGTCGTGGCGCAGGCACCTTCGAGACGGCCCGCGTCCACGGTCAACGGATCGCGCAGCGCGTGGGCGAGGTCTGGCACGGCTGAACTGCCCCCGCCCTCCGGCGGCGGTATCAGGGGCGAGGCAGCCGACTCCTCCCAGGTGGCCGCGTTGAGCGGTCCCAGACCCTGGAGGTCCCATGGCAGCACTTGAGGCGCTCCCGCTGATCAAGCTCCCGTCGACGTGGCCGCTGCCGGTCGTCGCGGGGCTGGCGATGGCGGCACTGGCGCTGCTCGACCTCCTCGGCGCCATCGCGGCGAAGGAGTGGGCCGAACGGCAGAACACCCTCGCGCTGGGGCTGGGTCTCCTCGCGTTCCTCACCTTGTTCTGGGTCTACGCGTCCTCGCTCCAGTACGCCGAGCTCGCCGTCGTCACGATGGGCTGGATCGTGCTCCTTCAGGTGGGGATCGTCGTGATCGACAAGATTCACTACAGCACGAGCCTCCCGGCCGACAAGATCGCCGCGATCGTGGTGATCCTCGTGGCCCAGGGCTACCTGCTCCTGGCCCCCAGCACGTCCTGACCTCGGTCCCACGAGCGCCGAAGCTCTCGGTTAGGGTCTGCCGGGAAGGAGGCTGATGATGACGACAGAGCAGATCCCCGCAGAGCAGATCCCGGAAGCCACGGCACGGCACATCGCGACCGTGGAGAGGTATGCCGCTCACAACTACCACCCGCTCCCTGTGGTGCTGGCGCGCGGCGACGGCGCGTGGGTCACCGACGTCGAGGGGAGGCGCTACCTCGACTGCCTGGCTGGGTACTCCGCCCTGAACTTCGGCCACGGACACCCCAGGATCCTGGCCCGGGCCCATGAGCAGCTCTCGCGCCTCACCCTGACGAGCAGAGCCTTCCACAACGACCAGCTCGGGCCCTTTGCCGAGGCGCTGGCCGCGCTGACCGGCAAGGACATGGTCCTGCCGATGAACTCCGGCGCGGAGGCGGTCGAGACGGCCCTGAAGGTGAGCCGGAAGTGGGGGTACCGGGTCAAGGGCGTGCCGGAGAACGAGGCGAACATCATCGTCATGGAGGGCAACTTCCACGGGCGGACGACCACCATCATCAGCTTCTCCGACGACAAGGTGGCCCGTGACGACTACGGCCCCTACACCCCGGGCTTCCGGTCGGTCACCTACGGCGACGCCGACGCGCTGCGCCAGGCGGTCGACGACTCGACGGTCGCCGTCCTCCTCGAGCCGATCCAGGGCGAAAGCGGGGTCGTCATCCCGCCCGAGGGGTACCTCCGGGAGGTCCGGGCGATCTGCGACGACGCCGGCATCCTCATGGTCGCCGACGAGATCCAGTCGGGGCTGGCCCGCACCGGGCGCACCTTCGCCTGCGACCACGAGGACGTGGTCCCTGACGTCTTCGTGCTCGGGAAGGCCCTCGGTGGGGGCCTCTACCCGGTCTCCGCGATCGCGGCCGACCGGGAGGTCATGGAGGTCATCACGCCCGGGTCGCACGGCTCGACCTTCGGCGGCAACCCCCTGGCGGCGGCCATCGGCCACGAGGTGGTGACGATGCTCGCCGAGGGGGAGTTCCAGGCCCGGGCCGAGCATCTTGGGGGCCTGCTCGCGCAGGGTCTGGCACCCCTCGTGGGCAACGGGCTGTCTGCGATCCGGGTCCGGGGCCTCTGGGCGGGGCTCGACGTGGACCCCGCAGGGCACAGCGGGCGCGAGCTCTCGGCGCGCCTCATGGAGCGAGGGGTCCTCGCCAAGGACACCCACGGGTCGACCATCAGGTTGGCCCCGCCCATCGTCGCCACCGAGGATGACGTGGCCCTCATCTGCCGAACCCTGACAGAGGCGCTGGAGGCCCGCTAGGGACCGACCCGAGCGGCAGCAGACCCCGATCGGGCAGCACGGCTCCGATCGGGCAGCAGACCCCGATCGGGGAAGGCCGCTACGACGCGTCGGCGCGCACCCGGTGGGCGTTGCGGGTGATCGCGTCGACGATCTCCGCCCGACGGGGACTCGGCAGGTCGTGGGCCATGTCGGGGAACATGAGCAGGCGTGATCCGGGCACCGCGCGAGCGGTGGCCACACCCCCGCTGGGCAGGACCAGCTGGTCCAGCAGGCCGTGGATGACCAGGGTCGGCACCTTCACCTCGCGCAGCGCCGCGGTCCGGTCCGGACTTGCGCTGATCGCCTGCAGCTGACGCCTGGTGCCCAGCGGGTTGATGTCGCGCGAGATCGCGCGGCGCACCATGTCCCGGACCTCGTCGGCGTCGAAGTGCGGCCCCGCGATGAGCCTGAACCCCTCCACCCCGACCTTCTCGGCCTCGGCGGGATCCTCGGGGCGCGGCGACGTCATCGACGCGACCATGGTGGGCAGGAGCTTCGGCGAGACCGAGCCGTGGCGCCGGTTCCCGGTGTTGGACATGATCGAGCAGAGGCTCAGCACCCGGTCCGGGAAGTCGATCGTCAGCTGCTGGGCGATCATCCCGCCCATCGACACGCCGACCACGTGGGCCGCGGCGATGTCGAGGTGGTCCAGCAGCGCGGCGGCGTCCGAGGCCATGTCCGAGATGAGGTAGTCGGACCGGGCGTAGCGGCGGTGGGCGAAGCCCTTGATCAGCTCCGCGCGTGTCGGCGCCGGGCTCGTGGACTTGGTGGAGAGCCCGATGTCGCGGTTGTCCAGCCTGACCACGCGGAACCCATGGGCCACGAGCCCCTCCACCAGGTCGGACGGCCACGCGACGAGCTGGGTCCCCAGGCCCATGATCAGGAGCATCGGCTCCCCGTCGTCGGGCCCGTCCACCTCGTACTCGATGGACACGTCTCCGAGCTCTGCAGTGGTCACGATGCCGATTGTCGCACCCGGCCCGAGGCCGGGCGGCACCGCCCGGCAGCAGCCGGACTAAGGTGTCACCGTGATCGAGGCCCTGACGTATGCCGTCGTGGGCCTGTCCGTTCTCCTCCTCGTCGTGTCGAGCATCTATGCCGTCAAGGACCGCCTCATCGACGACTGGATCCTCGGGCTCGCGGCCCTCATCGAGGTCGTGCTCCTCGTCCAGCTCGTCACCGGACTCCTGGGTCTGGACCACATCGAGGACTCCACCGAGACAGCCACGTTCGCGGCATACCTCGTGTCCCTCCCCGTCATCCCCATCGGAACCGTCTTTCTCGCGATCAAGGAGAAGTCCCGGTGGGCGATGGGATCCCTCGCGGTGGGTGCCTTCGCGATCGCCGTCATGACGGCGCGCCTCCAGCAGATCTGGAACGCCAATGGGTGAGCCGACCCGGCGGGCTCTCGGCGGCCCCGGCGTCGTCCTCGTCGTCGTGTACGCGGTGCTCGCACTCGCCGCGACGGGCCGCTCGATCCTCCAGATCAGCGAGTACTACGAGCGTGCCCCGCTGGCCTACCTGCTCTCGGCCTTCGCCGCCCTCGTCTACATCCTCGCCACCTGGTGCCTCGTGCGTGGTGGTCGCTGGGTCCGGGTGGGCATCGTCGCGTGCTCGATCGAGCTCGTCGGCGTGCTCGTCGTCGGAGCCGCGTCGTTCGTGGTGCCGGAGGCGTTCCCCGACAAGACGGTGTGGTCGCACTTCGGGCAGGGCTACGGCTTCGTGCCGCTCGTGCTCCCGGTGCTCGGACTGCTGTGGTTCCGGCGCGTCGAGCGCGAGGCCCCGGAGGGCGAGAGCCGGTCAGTGGTCGGCTGACCCTCCCACGGGCGGGACGCCGCCGGCGAGAGCGGGCTCGAGCAGCAGCACGGGGATGAGGCGGTGGGTCTTCTCCTGGTACTCGGCGTAGGGCGGGTAGGCGGCGACGCACCGCTCCCACCACTGCTCGCGCTCCTCGCCGGTGATCTCCCGGGCGACCGCGGCCCAGCTCCGGGTTCCGTCCATGAGCGTGATGCGCGGGTCGGCCTGGAGGTTCGAGTACCACTGCGGGTGCTCCGGCGCCCCGCCCTTGCTGGCCACGGCGGCATAGACCCCGTCGTGCTCGACCCGCATGAGCGGCACCTTGCGCAGCCCACCCGTCTTCGCGCCGCGCATGGTGAGCATGACGACGGGCCGGTCCATCACGGACACGGCGCGCGTGTCACCGGAGGCCTCGATCTTCTCGACCTGGTCGCGGACCCAGCCCGAGGGGCTGGGGAGGTAGTCGGTGTCGCTCACTGTGCTCTCCTCGGTGTGTGTCGTTCTGTCAGGCAGGTCCAACTCACTTGTCGGACGAGGTCTTCCACAGGTTGATGCCGGCATCGACCGCGTGCTTGTCGATCTGTGCCAGTTCGTCGTCGGTGAACCGCAGGTTCTTCATCGCCGCGAGGTTGTCGTCGAGCTGCTCCACCGACGACGCCCCGACGAGCACCGAGGTCACCCGCGGGTCGCGCAGCGCCCACGCGAGCGCCATCTGGGCGAGTGACTGGCCCCGCGACCTCGCCAACCGGTTCAGGGCCCGCACGTGCTTGAGGGACTGGTCCGTGAGCAGCGCCGGGTCGAGCGACTTGCCCTGTGCCGCGCGGGACCCCTCGGGGATGCCCTTGAGGTACTTGTCGGTGAGCATGCCCTGGGCCAGGGGGGAGAAGGCGATGCAGCCGACACCGGTGTCGCCGAGCGCGTCGAGCAGGTCCTCCTCGATCCACCGGTTGAGCATCGAGTACGACGGCTGGTGGATCAGCAGCGGCGTGCCCATCGACCGGAGGATCTCCACGGCCTCACGGGTACGTTCCCCGGAGTAGGACGAGATCCCCACGTAGAGCGCCTTGCCCGCACGCACCAGGGAGTCCAGGGCGCCCATCGTCTCCTCGAGGGGGGTGGTCTCGTCGAAGCGGTGGCTGTAGAAGATGTCGACGTGGTCAAGGCCCATCCGCGTCAGGGACTGGTCACACGACGCGGTGATGTACTTGCGTGAGCCGCCGCCCTGACCGTACGGGCCCGGCCACATGTCGTAGCCGGCCTTCGAGCTGATGACGAGCTCGTCTCGGTAGGGGCGGAAGTCCCTGGCGAAGATCGTGCCGAAGTTCCGCTCGGCGCTGCCGTAGGGCGGGCCGTAGTTGTTGGCCAGGTCGAAGTGCGTCACCCCCTTGTCGAACGCGCGGCGCAGGATGGCCTGCTGGCGCTCCAGCGGCACGTCGTCACCGAAGTTGTGCCACAGGCCCAGGGAGATGGCCGGGAGGTCGAGTCCGGAGCGCCCGACCCGGCGGTACGGCATCCCCGCCCGGTAGCGCCCCGCGGCGGCCTTGTACTCATCGGCGTGGAAGGTCATACCCGCATCCTCCACCACGTGCGGGTCCGAATCTCGGCAGCGCAACATCCGCGATGCACCGACCGCTCCGTGAGACATCGGCAGAACCCACGTGACCCGGTCCGCGGCGGCGACGTATCCTCGACCTTGGTCATGAGTGCCAGCGTCAAGCCCCGGCTCGCTGGCCGGCAACCCTCCAACCGCGGTGGGGTGCCCCGGGTGAGGACCAGGCGAGCGGCACCCGCTGCTCGCAAGCGCGGGACTCCTCCCCGGTAGTTCCCGCAGTGCCACGGATGACGTGTGCCGAGCGGACCGTCTCGGCGCACCCGAGAAATGGGAGAAAGCCATGACCGAGCCCTCGCAGTGGGGTTTCGAGACCCGTCAGGTGCACGCCGGACAGGTGCCCGACAGCGCCACCGGCGCCCGTGCCCTGCCGATCTACCAGACGACGTCCTACGTCTTCAACGACACCGCGCACGCGGCGAACCTGTTCGCCCTCAAGGAGTTCGGGAACATCTACACCCGGATCATGAACCCCACGCAGGATGCCGTGGAGCAGCGGATCGCGGCGCTCGAGGGCGGTGTGGGTGCGCTCCTCGTGTCCTCCGGCCAGGCCGCGACGACGCTGGGGCTGCTCAACGTGGCCGAGGCCGGTGACCACATCGTCGCCAGCGCGGCCCTCTACGGCGGCACGGTCAACCTGTTGAAGTACACCTTCAAGAAGCTCGGGATCGAGGTCTCGTTCGTCGAGGACCAGGCGAACCTCGACGCGTGGCGCTCGGCCGTGCGCCCCAACACCAAGGCGTTCTTCGGCGAGACCATCGCCAACCCCAAGGCCGAGGTCCTCGACATCGAGGGAGTCGCCTCCGTCGCGCACGAGGTCGGGGTTCCGCTCGTCGTCGACAACACCATCGCGACGCCCTACCTCATCCGGCCCCTGGAGTGGGGCGCCGACGTCGTCATCCACTCGGCGACGAAGTACCTCGGCGGGCACGGGACGTCGATCGCGGGGGTCATCGTCGACGGCGGTACCTTCGACTACGGTCAGGACCCCGAGCGCTACCCGAACTACAACACCCCGGACGAGAGCTACCACGGGCTCGTGTTCGCCCGGGACCTCGGCGTGGGCGGTGCCCTGGGGGCCAACCTCGCGTACATCCTCAAGGCACGCGTCCAGCTGCTCCGCGACCTGGGCTCGGCCATCTCGCCGTTCAACGCCTTCCTCATCGCCCAGGGCATCGAGACCCTCAGCCTGCGCGTCGAGCGGCACATCGAGAACGCCCGGAAGGTGGCGGCCTACCTCCAGGCGCACCCGCAGGTCCAGGCCGTCCGGTGGGCGTCCCTGGAAGGGCAGCCGGGCAAGGAGCTCGCCGACAAGTACGCCCCCAAGGGCGCGGGGGCGGTGCTCGCGTTCGAGATCGCCGGTGGCCTCGAGGCCGGACAGCGCTTCGTCGAGGGGCTCAACCTGCACAGCCACGTCGCGAACATCGGTGACGTGCGCTCACTGGCCATCCACCCGGCGTCGACGACGCACAGCCAGGGCGGCGACGAGGACCGGCAGGCTGCCGGCGTGACCCCCGGCCTGGTGCGGCTCGCCGTGGGCATCGAGTCGATCCAGGACATCCTCGAGGACCTCGACAGCGGGTTCGCGGCGGCGCTGGCTCCGCCCACCGGTGTCGCCGACGACCAGACGCAGGAGGATGCCGGCGAGCTGGCCCACGTGACCGGCTGAGGTCGCGGGGCAGGGGGGGACCCTGTGGACAACTCCGGCTGAGGGGCGTGGCGACTGCCTACGGTGGTCGCCATGGCGATGATCCGGGTCGAGGCGGCCGACGTGCTCGCGCTGGGGGATGCCCTGGCGCGAGCCGCGGCCGACCTGGCGGCGATGGGGGACCCCGGGGCCGACCGGTGGGCCCTGGGGCCGGGGGAGAGCGGGCCGGCCCTGGAGGGCCTGCTCGGTGGCTGGCATCGTGCCCGGCTCGCCCTCGGCGACGCGCTCGTCGACCTCGGCGCGGCCGCCGTCACGGCAGGTGGGCTCTACATCGACACCGAGGCCGGGGTCTCCCGATCGCTCGCGGGGGGTGGTCGATGACGCCGCTGCGCCCACTCCCGGGGGACCCCGGGTCGGTCCGGCTGGTGGCCACCCGGTGCGCGGACACCGCGGGGCAGCTGCTGGCCCTCGCGGGCGCCCTCGCCCACCTGCGCGACGGCGCCGTCTGGGACGGGCCGGCCGGCGAGGCCTTCGGGGCCCGGATCGCGCAGGCACCCTCGGTGCTCGAGACGATCGCCCACCGGTTCCGGGGCGCCGTCGGTCCGCTGGATTCGCTCGCCACGGCGATGGAGAATGCCCAGGCCGTGATCGGCGCGTCCGTTCGTGACCACGACGAGGCCCAGAACGCGTACGCGGTCCTCGAGGACCGCGTCCATGCCCTCGTCTCGGCCGGGCGCTCGGAGGCCGACCCCGAGGTCGCCACCCTGCGCGCCCTCCAGATCCAGCAGGCGGAGGTGCTCGCCGCAGCCCGCGCCCGACACGAGGCGGCATCGCGCACCTTCCACGACGCCGACCGGCGGTGCGCCGCAACCCTCTCGGCGCTCGCCGAGGACTCCGTCGCCGACCCGCTCGTCTACCGGTTCTGCGTCGCGGCGAGCAGTGCCGGTCGCGGGCTGGGCACCCTGGGGATCGCGGCACCGGTCGCACCGGAGGTCGCCCCGGTGGCCCTGGCCGGGGACGTCGTGGGGTTCGGCGCCGACGCCTCCCTGCTGCTGTTCTACGGCGAGGGCGACCTCAGGGCACTGGGCTTCTCGGCCTTGTTCGTCGCGATGGGCACGGCCGGCAAGGTCCTGCGCTCCGGGTCGTCCGCGGGCGCCGAGATGACCGGTGCTGGTGCCCGGGCCACCCGCTCGCTCAGCACCCAGGAGCGACTCGTCCTCGGCAGCGCGGCGACGGTGCGAACGCGGGTGGCCAAGGTCCGCAAGGCCTTCGACGTCCCGCCGGGGAGGGGCACCCCGAGCCACCTGACCGGTGGGCCGCCGCTCGCACGAGTCACCAACGCACCCCGCAGCGCGGCCCAGGTGCGGGCCGCGAGTGTGCGCACCGTGCAGCGGGTCAGGGACGCTGCCCGGGCCCGGGCCGACATGGCCTTCCGTGACCAGCTGCGGATGGCCATGGCCGGTGGCACGGGGCCGCAGCGCATGTACATCGGGGGCGTGACGCTCCTGGGGGCCGAGCGGGTGGGTCGACAGGTGGTCGACTCACGCCCGGACGATCGTGCGGCGCCGGACTCCCGCCGTGAGTCGGGGTGAGGCCCACCTATCCTTGGGCCCATGCGTGCCCAGCCCGTCGACGCGCTCGACCCCGCACGGCTGCGCTATCCCGAGCACCTCCCCGTCGTCGAGCGGCGCGCGGACATCCTCGAGGCGATCCGTGACCACCAGGTCGTCGTCATCGCCGGGGAGACGGGCTCCGGCAAGACGACCCAGCTGCCCAAGATGTGCCTCGAGCTCGGGCTCGGCGCCGACGGCCGCCAGGTGGGGCACACCCAGCCCCGCCGGATCGCCGCGCGTTCGGTCGCCGAGCGGATCGCCGAGGAGCTGCACGTCGAGCTCGGCGACCTCATCGGCTACCAGGTGCGGTTCACCGACCGGAGCAGCGACTCGACCAGGGTCAAGGTGATGACCGACGGGATCCTCCTCGCCGAGATGCAGCGAGACCGCGACCTGCGCCGCTACGACACCATCGTCATCGACGAGGCCCACGAACGCAGCCTCAACATCGACTTCATCCTCGGCTACCTCAAGCAGCTCCTCCCACGCCGCCCCGACCTCAAGGTCATCGTCACGTCGGCGACCATCGACCCCGACCGGTTCGCGCGGCACTTCGCCACCGACGAGCACGGGCAGGTGGTGCGCGAGGTCCCCGTCATCGAGGTCTCCGGTCGAACCTTCCCCGTCGAGCACCGCTACCGTCCCCTCGTCGAGCTCGACCCGGACGGTCGACACGTCGTCACCGAGCGGGACCAGGTGACCGGGGTCGTCGACGCCGTCACCGAGCTGTGGACCGAGGCGCCCCCGAGCCCGGACGCGACCGACATCCTCGTGTTCTTCAGCGGCGAGCGCGAGATCCGGGATGCTGCCGAGGCACTCACCGGACTGGGTCTCCCTGGGACCGACGTGCTGCCGCTCTACGCCCGGCTCTCCGCCGCGGAGCAGCACCGGGTCTTCCACCGGGGCGCCGGCCGGCGGATCATCCTCGCGACCAACGTGGCCGAGACCTCGCTGACGGTTCCCGGCATCGGCTACGTCATCGACACCGGCACTGCCCGGATCTCCCGCTACAGCCAGCGCACGAAGGTGCAGCGACTGCCGATCGAGCCGATCAGCCGGGCCAGCGCCGCCCAGCGCGCCGGCCGCTGCGGCCGCGTCGCCCCTGGCGTGTGCATCCGCCTCTATTCCGAGGAGGACTTCGAGGCGCGCGCGGAGTTCACCGAGCCGGAGGTGCAGCGCACGTCGCTCGCGGCCGTCATCCTCCAGATGACCTCCCTCGGCCTCGGCGACATCGCGCGGTTCCCCTTCGTCGACGCCCCCGACCCGCGACAGGTCGCCGACGGCATCCGGCTCCTCGAGGAGCTCGGCGCCTTCGCCACCGGTGACCAAGGACGGGGCCGGCACCGGGGGAGAGGGCGCCGGCTCACGGCATCCGGGCGGACCCTGGCTCGCCTGCCGCTCGACCCGCGCCTCGGCCGGATGGTCATCGAGGCGGGACGCCTGGGCTGCACCCGCGAGGTGTTGGTCATCGTCGCGGCCCTGTCCATCCAGGACCCCCGCGAGCGTCCGGTCGACAAGGCGGCCCAGGCCGACCAGTCGCACGCCCGGTTCAAGGACGACCGTTCCGACTTCGCGACGCTGCACAACCTGTGGCACTACCTCAAGGTTCAGCAGAAGTCGCTGTCGCACAGCGCATTCCGGCGAGCCTGCAAGAACGAGTACCTCCACTACCTGCGCATCCGGGAGTGGCAGGACCTGCACTCCCAGCTGCGCCAGGCGTGTCGCTCGGCCCGGATCGACCCGGATGCCGCAACGGCCGGGCGGGACGCCGAGCCCGACTGGGACACGATCCACCGAGCCCTGCTCGCCGGCCTCCTCTCCCACATCGGGGTGCGCGACCAGGCGAAGCGGGAGTATGCCGGTGCGCGGGGTGCACGCTTCGGCATCAGTCCCGGGTCGGCCCTGTTCCGCAGGCAACCCGACGTCGTCATGGCCGCCGAGCTCGTGGAGACGACGCGGCTGTGGGCCAGGGTGAACGCCGGGATCGAGCCGGAGTGGGCCGAGCAGGCAGGTGCCCACGTCGTGTCCCGCCACGTCAGCGAGCCACGGTGGAGCAAGAAGGCGGGGGCGGCGGTGGCGACCGAACGGGTGACGCTCTACGGCGTCCCGCTCATCACCGACCGGACCATCCAGTTCGCGCGGATCGACCCGGAGGCAGCGCGCGAGATCTTCATCCGGTCCGCCCTCGTCGAGGGGGACTGGGACACCCGTCACGACTTCTGGCGGCAGAACCTGCGCACGCTCGATCGGGTGGCCGAGCTCGAGGAGCGGGCCCGGCGCCGGGACATCGTCGTGGACGACGAGGTGGTGTTCGACTTCTACGACGCGAGGATCCCGCCCGACGTCGTGAGCGAGCGGCACTTCGACCGGTGGTGGCGCGGCGAGCGCCGTCGCCGCGCCGACCTCCTCACCCTGACCGAGGAGCTCCTCACGTCCGACGCGGGGGAGGACGTCTCCGCCTCGGACTACCCCCGCACCTGGACCCAGGGCGACCTCGAGCTCGCGGTGACCTACCAGTTCTCGCCGGGGGAGGCCGCCGACGGGGTGACCGTGCACGTTCCCGTCGCGGTGCTGAACAGGCTGCGCGACGAAGGGTTCGACTGGCAGGTGCCCGGCCTGCGCGACGACCTTGCCGTGGCGCTGCTCAAGTCCCTTCCGAAGGCGACCCGGCGGCACTTCGTGCCCACCCCGGACCACGCGAGGACAGCACTCGCCCAAGCCGATCCGGCACGAGGTCCGCTGACCGACGAGCTGGCTCGGGTGCTGCGCGAACGCACCGGCATCGCGATCCCACCGGGGGAGTGGGACGTGGCGCGCGTGCCGGAGCACCTGCGGATCACCTTCAGCATCGAGGGCCCGGGCGGGAAGGTCGTGGCCCGAGGCAAGGACCTCGAGGCGCTGCGACCCAGCGCCGGGGGCGCCGTGCGCGAGGGAATGGCTCGAGCGGGGAAGTCCCTGGAACGCACCGGGCTGACCACGTGGGACGTGGGCACCGTGCCCGAGACCTTCGAGGGCCGCGCGGGTGGCCAGAGCGTCGTCGGCTACCCGGCGCTCGTCGACGAGGGCACGAGCGTGTCGCTCCGCGTCCTTCCCGACCGGGGGACCGCCGCGGCCGCCCACCGCGACGGTGTGCGACGGCTCCTGCTGCTCGGCACCAGCGCGCCGTGGAAGCGGGTGCTGGCGCGGCTCACCAACGCCCAGAAGCTCGCTCTCGCCGACAACCCGCACGGCTCGGTGCCCGCCCTCCTCCAGGACTGCCTCGACGCCGCCGTCGATGCCGTGGTCGCCGACAGCGTCACGGGGCCGGTCCGGGACGAGGCGGCCTACGCCGCGGCGCTGGCGGCGGTGCGCACCCACGCCGCCACCAGAGTGCTGTCGGTCATCGAGGCGGTCGAGCCGGTACTGGCGCTCAGGGCGCAGGTCCTGCGCACCCTCGAGGCGCTCGAGACGGGCGCGGCGTCCGCGCGCACCGCGACCACCCGGGCGGACGTGCGGGCGCAGGTCGATGGGCTCGTCGGGCCGGGGTTCGTCGCCGCGACCGGCGTGAACCGCCTCGGCGACCTCCAGCGCTACCTGCGCGCCGCCCTGCACCGGCTCGAGCGGGCCGCGACCAACCCGCGCGAGGCGGTCCTCCAGGAGAGCATCGACCGGGTGGAGACGGCCTATGCCGATGTGCTGGACGGGATGCCGGAAGCGCGGCGGCGGTCCACGGAGGTGGCCGACGTCGCCTGGCTCGTGGAGGAGCTGCGCGTGAGCCTCTTCGCCCAGACCCTGGGGACCGCGCAGCCGGTCTCGGAGAAGCGGGTTCTCGCCGCCATCGCGGCACTCGACGGGAATCCTCCGGGGGTACCGCGGCGTTGACCCTTGACGAGCTCACCCGTCGTGAAAGGCTTGTGCCGTGCAGAATCCGTCAGACCTCTACCGCTTCGAGACCGACGCAGACCTCAGCACCCCGCGCCCCGGGGTGCTCGTGGTGGCGCTCGGGGCGTTCGTCGACGCCGGCGAGATCCAGCGGGTGCTGAGCCAGCACCTCATCGAGACCGGTGCCCCCGAGGTCGTCGCGTCCTTCGACGTCGACCAGCTCCTCGACTACCGCGCCCGCCGCCCGGCGATGGTCTTCGACACCAACCAGTGGGCCGAGTACGACGACCCGACGATGATCCTCCAGCGCCTCACCGACCGCGACGGGCAGACGTACTACCTGCTCAACGGACCCGAGCCCGACTTCCAGTGGGAGCGCGTCGTGGAGGCCGTGCGCGAGCTCGTCGTCCGCCTCGGGGTGACCCTCGTCGTCACCACGCACGGCATCCCGATGGGGGTCCCGCACACCCGTCCGGTGGGGATGACCGCCCACGCCACCGACCCATCCCTCATCGGCGAGACGCGCTCGCCGTTCGGCCGGGTCCAGGTGCCTGCGTCGATCGGGGCCCTCCTCGAGCTGCGGCTCGGGGAGTCGGGCCACCAGTCGGTGGGTTTCGCCATCCACGTCCCGCACTACCTGGCCGGGTCGGAGTTCGCGGAGGGGGCGCTCGCCGCGCTCAACGCCATCGTCGACGTGACCGGGCTCAACCTGCCCAACGACGACCTCGTCGCCAAGGCCGGCGTCAACCAGCGGGCCATCGCCTCCGAGGTCGAGGGCAACGACGAGGCCCGGGCCGTGGTGGTGGCCCTGGAACAGCAGTACGACGCCTACGTCCAGGGTCAGCAGCGGCCCAACCTCCTCGCCACCGAGGCGTCGGAGATCCCCTCGGCCGACGAGCTCGGTGCGGACTTCGAGAACTTCCTCCGCACGGTCTCCGACGACGACCAGGCCTGATCCGCCCGCGGCCGGACGAGCTCGCGCTCAGTCCTTCGCGTCGGACCAGCGCGAGATGACGCTGGTGTCGGCCACGAACCGGACCGGCGCACCCGCCGCCCAGCGGCGGGATGCGTCGTCCAGGGCTCGGTCGACGCGCTCCGCCGCGTCGGCGCCGTGCTCGGCCGGCACGTGCACGAGCAGCTCGTCGTGCAGGCACAGCACGACCTGTGCGCCGAGGTCGCGGGTCGTGGCGCGCACCGTCGCCGCCCACGCCTTGAACAGCTCGGCGGCGGCGCCCTGGATGATCGCGTTGCGCGCGAAGCGCCCCCGTGCGGCGTCCAGCGCCGGGTCGCTGCCGACGGGACGCTCGGCGAGGAACCGACCGGTCGGTACGAGCCGGCCCCCGAAGGTGCGCAGCGGGTGCCCGGACCGGCCGGCGGCGTAGGCGCGATCCAGCAGCCCCATGGCGACGGGATACGCCTGCTCCAGGCCCTTGAGTGCCTCGCCCGCGGCCCCACTGCGCTGGCCGTACATCGCGGCCAGGACGGCGATCTTGGCGACCGGCCGGTCGACGCCGAGCCGGGCCGCGACCGGGGCGTAGAGGTCGTCCGCGCGGGTGGCGGCCGCGAAGGCGGCGTCGCCGGAGACGACGGCCAGGACCCGTGGCTCGATCTGCCCCAGGTCGGCCCGGACGAACACGTGCCCGGGGTGGGCGGCCACGCCCGGCCGGAGCGCGGCCGGCAGGTTGTGCAGGCCGTTCTCCGCCGTCATCCGTCCCGCCGCACCGTCGCACGCGGTCCATCGTCCGCGCAGCCGGTCGTCCGGGCCGACGTGGCTGTCGAGCCACCGGTAGCCGTAGGTCGTGGAGATCCGCTCGTCGCGGCGCCATCCGAGCAGCGCCTCGACCACCGGATGCACCCCGCGGAACGGCTCCAGGACCCACTTGCGGGTGTTGGGCACGTCGACCCCCACCGCCGCCAGCATCTCGCGCACCTGGGCAGGGTTGCGCAGGTCGGTCGACTCTCGCCCCGGGACGTGCTGGAGGACGGCACGGTCGCGGGCTCGCCGCGCTTCGCGCTCCTGCGCCTCACCACTCGTGCGTGGCCCCGCCGAGGCACGGACCAGCTCCTCCATGCGTGCTCGGTCGATGGGCAGGCCGTCCCTGCGCAGCTCCTGGCAGAGCACGGCGGCGGCCGACTCCGACATCGCCGTCGTGGCCAGCCGGGCCGAGGTCTGCCCGGCCGCCGCATGCTGGCGGTGGGCGGTCTCGACGGCGGCCGCGGCCCACGCCGGCAGGCGCGCCGGGTCGGTGAGCCAGCGCTCCACGTCGCCGCGCAGGTGGCCCGCAGCGTCGACGAGGTCGTCCTCGCCATTCGCCGCCGGGCCCGACGCGCCTGCCGCGAACTCGAAGAGGTCACCCGTGGGGCCCCCGGGAACCTCGTCCAGCGGGAGGCCGTGCGCCGCCGCCCAGCAGGCCCCGGGCTCGGCGGCCCAGCCGCCGTGGAGGAGTCGGTGCGCCTCGGCGACGTCCCAGGCGCGGGTGAGAGGGACTCCCGCCTCCACGAGCGGAGCCGCATCGACCTCGGCGGACCACCACACCCAGCGGGGCCCGAGCGTCGCCTCGAGCCGCGCGGCGTCGGCGACGAGCTCGTCGGCCGGGCCCAGCCGGCATCCGTCGCCGTGGAGGAGGGCGGCCTGCCGCACTCCGCCCACCGGGGGCCCGACGACGAAGGCCGCGTGGTCACCGGGGAGCATGCCCCGGAGCCTAGGGGTGAGCACCGTCGCCCGGAGTGGAGTCCCTCCAGCGCCACGGGTGCGTGGCAGGATGCCACTCGTGACTGATCCCAGAGACCAGACGAACCCGACCAGCGACGCGGCAACGGACCGCCGCACCGCCCTCGAGCGCGCGAGCGACCTGACCGAGGACGCCGGCGTGCTCGGCAACCAGGCGATCAGGGTGGTCGAGAGCGTCCTCGACGTGGGCATCGACGGCAGGGGCTGGTTCCACTCCGCCGCCGAGGTCGCCGACGCCGCACTCGAGGCCCACGGCGGAGACCACGACGAGGCGGTGAAGGCCGTCGTGCGCAACCACGTCCTCATGGGTGGCGCAGAGGGCTTCGTCACCAGCCTCGGCGGCTTCGTCACGCTGCCGATCGCGCTCCCGGTCAACGTGCTGTCCTTCTACGTGCTCGCGACGCGGATGACCGCCGCGGTCGCGCACCTGCGGGGGTACGACACCGACCAGCAGCAGATCCGCTCGGCCGTCCTGCTGACGCTCGTCGGGGCGGACGCCGACGACCTGCTCGCCAAGGCGGGGATGGCGGCGCCGTCCGGGGGCCTGACCAACCTCGCCGCGCAGCGGCTCCCCGGACCGGCGGCGATGGTCGTCCGCAAGGGCGTCGGCTTCCGGCTCCTCGCCTCGGTCGGCAAGAACCTGTTCACCCGCTTCGGGCGCGCCGTTCCCGTCGTCGGCGGTGTCATCGGCGGCGGTATCGACGCCTGGATGCTGCACCGCGTCGCCGACACGGCCCGCGAGGAGTTCCCCCCGGCTTCCCGCCCGGCATCGGCCTGAACCGCTGGGAATCGTGACCGCCGGGAATCCTGCGGCGACCACGATCGTTGAACACGTCGGTTATCAGGGTGGCGGACCTGCCGCGCCCATCGAGTTCGGGAGGCCCCATGTCTGCGTCGTCTGCTCGTCTGGCGTCCTTCGGCGCGCTCTTCCGTGCGATGCGCCTCGCGATCCGTCCCGGTGGCCCCTCGCTCGGTGAGCGCTTCGGCGCGCTGCCGCGGCTGTTCGGTGCCACGGCCCGGGGCGAGTACCCGGGCACCTCCGTGACGCGCCTGCTCCTGGCGGTTGCCGCCGTCGGCTACGTCCTCTCGCCGGTGGACTTCATGCCGGAGGCCCTGCTGGGCATCTTCGGGCTCGTCGACGACGCGTTCGTCATCAGCTGGGTGGCTGCCCGCCTCGTGACCGAGACCGAGGACTTCATCGCCTGGGAGCATGCCCAGGGTGCGCAGGCGGGGCCTCGACCGGCCCAGGCTCGCAGCTACCCGCAGGACGCGCAGACCGTGCCGGGACACGTCATCCGCTGACCGGCTCCTCGGGGGATCCGCTCCTCCAGACGGTCGTCCACAGGACGGCTCCCGAACCGTCTCCGTCCACAGATCCCGGTCGACCTCGCCCGACTAGCGGGATCCGGCCAGCGTGGGTGCATGACAGCAGACATCACCCTCCGTGGCCCCGACGACGTGCTTGCCGTCCTTCCCTACCAGCTCGGCTACCACCCGCGCGACAGCGTGGTCGTCGTGTGCCTGCGAGACCGTCTCATGGGGTTGGTGGCGCGCGCCGACCTCCCTCCCGACGACCGGGTGCTCGAGGCCACGGATGCCCTTCTCGGGCCGGTCCTGCGCGACCGGCCGCAGGGCGCCATCGTGCTCGGGTTCGAGGACCGCGAGCACGCCAGCACCCCGATGCTGCTGGCCGTCGTCGAGGGCCTCGAGCGGGCGGGTGCGGAGGTGCTCGACGTGCTCGTCGTCCGAGACGCACGCCGCTACTCCCCGCTGTGCGTGGAGGGCTGCTGCCCGAGTGATGGCGTCCCGGTGGCGGAGCCGGCCGGTGTACCCGCGGTGGCCGAGCTCGTCCTCGCAGGACGCTCCCCGTTTCCCCGGCGGGAGGACATCGAGGCGCTGGTCCAGCCCGACTCCCTCGCCGCTGACGGGGTCGCCGAGGCGGTGACCCGGAGACACGCCCACCCCGGCCGGATCACGGACCGTCGTCGGCGGGCCGCGGCCGCCTGGGCGGTTGTTCTGGCCGAGCCATCGGAACCCGGCGCCGGTCCGTCGCCCCGTGAGGTCGCCGATCTCGCGACGGGACTGGCCGACATCGCCTGGCGTGACGGGGTCGTCGCCTGGCTGGCCCCCGGGGTGCTGCCCGCGGGGGTCCTCGACAGCCGTGTGGTCCAGCGGTTGGCCCGCACCCTCCCACGGTGGGCGGGAATGGGGGCCGGGGTGGCCGACCTGCCCGCCGAGCGGCCGGCGCACCTCGCTCACGGCGGCGCCGGCCGAGCAGCACCCCCCGGTGAGCGGCACGAGCTGCACGAGCGCCTCCTGCGACTGTGTCGTGCGCTGCCGGACGAGTGCGGAACCGAGGCTGCCGCAGTGTGCACGGTCACTGCGGCCGTCTGCTGGACCGACGGAGACGGGGCGCTCGCCCGGTCGGCGATCGAGCGGGCACTCCGCCTCGCCCCGGACTACCGCCTCGCCCGGCTGCTCGAGCGCGTCATCGACACCGGGGTCCGGGTGGTGTCGCCGGGAGCCGACCCGGGAGACGCCCGGACGCTCCGACGGGCGAGCTGAGCGAGCCGGTCGACCCTGACCCACGACGGTCACGGGGGCGGGGCGACGTCCAGTCGACCGCACTGCGGGACAGCGGCGACCGGTCCGGCGGGCGGATATACGATGGTCGACAGGTCATGAGTCCCAGCGCGAAACCCCGGTTTGCTGGGCGGCAACCCTCCTCGTGGTGGGGTGCCCCGGGTGATGACACGGCCGCTCCCACCGGTGCGGCAAGCACGAGTCCGAGGAGTCACGGTCATGACGACCACCCCCACGAGGTCCACCGCCGCGGTGTGGCGACCGGGTGACCCGGTGGGCGGGCGCCGTTTCGCCGACATCGGCTCCCTCTCGCTCGAACGAGGGGAGGAGCTGCCCGCGGTCCGGGTGGCCTACCAGACCTGGGGCGAGCTGGCGCCGTCCGGCGACAACGCCGTGCTCGTCGAGCACGCCCTCACCGGCGACGCCCACGTGGTCGGCGACACCGGGCCGGGCCATCCGTCGCCGGGATGGTGGCCGGGCCTCATCGGTCCGGGAGCCCCGCTCGACACCGATCGCCTGTTCGTCGTCGCGACAAACGTCCTCGGTGGCTGCCAGGGCACCACCGGCCCGTCGTCGATCGGCCCGACCGGCGCCCCGTACGGCGGGGACTTTCCGTTCGTGACGATTCGCGACCAGGTCGCGGCGGAGGCTGCCGTCGCCGACGTGCTGGGTGTCACCCGCTGGCATGCCGTGC
Organism: uncultured Actinomycetota bacterium; assembly: GCA_963730365.1. Classification (GTDB taxonomy): domain Bacteria; phylum Actinomycetota; class Actinomycetes; order Actinomycetales; family Dermatophilaceae; genus Fodinibacter. The sequence continues at coordinate 68,332 of CAVSRM010000015.1, forward strand.
TCGGCGGTTCGATGGGGGGGATGCGGGCCCTGGAGTGGGTTGCCACCCACCCCGAGCGGGTGGATCGGGCGCTGGTCCTGGCGTCGACGCCGTACGCGACGGCGGACCAGCTCGCCTGGTGCCAGCCGCAGCTCCTTGCGATCCGCAACGACCCGGCATACCGCGGGGGCCACTACTACGAGGAGGGTGAGGGGCCCGTCACGGGGATGGGCATCGCACGGCGCATCGCGCACACGACGTACCGCCAGGAAGCCGAGCTCGACGACCGCTTCGGGCGGCGGGCTCGTCCCGGCGAGGACCCCCTCGGCGGGGGAGGTCGCTTCGACGTCGAGAGCTACCTCGACCACCACGCCACCAAGCTGGCGCGCCGGTTCGACCCCAACAGCTACATCGTCCTCACGGAGGCGATGAACAGCCACGACCTCGCTCGCGGGCGAGGCGATCTCGGCCACGCGCTGCGACCCTTCACCGGTGAGCTGCACGTCGCCGGCGTGACCACCGACCGGCTCTACCCTCTTCGCCTGTCCGAGGAGCTCGTCGCCGCACGGCCTGGCTCCATCCTGTCCGTCATCGAGTCCCGCCACGGTCATGACGGCTTCCTCGTCGAGACCGACCAGGTGGGACGGGTCATCGCGGCCGCGCTGCACAGCGGGTGAGAGCAGGTCTGCGGTACCGTCCACATGACCGAACGTCTGTGCCCCAGGAGGACATCGTGACCATCGTCGTTGGATTCGTCCCGACCAAGGAGGGGAGGGCCGCGCTGTCCCGCGCGGTCGACGAGGCGAGAACCCGTCAGACGGGTCTCGTCGTCATCAACTCCCACCGCGGTGGTCGAGACGTCGACGACGAGACGACCAGGGCTGCCGAGACGGAGCTCCAGCAGTTCAGCGACGAGCTGAGCAGCGAGGGCCTCAGCCTCGAGGTCCGCCAGCTCGTGCGTGGCAACGAACCGGCCGAGGACCTCATCTCGGTGGCCAACGAGACGGGCGCCGACCTCATCGTCATCGGCCTCCGTCGGCGCACTCCGGTGGGCAAGCTCATCCTCGGCTCGAACGCCCAGCGGATCCTGCTCGACGCGCCGTGCGCCGTGCTCGCGGTCAAGGCCTGAGAGCCCGCTGCGGGGCAGCCGGCGACGGCTCGAGAAACCGCGGGAGACCCCGAGGATGTGCTCAACCGGGCCCGAGCGTTTTATAATGGTAGGGCGCGCCACGGTCAGGGGCCGGCTCCATGCGCTCGGACGCAGAGTTTGGAACTCTGAATCCGAGGCGAGGAGTTCGAACCTCGGATGCGGTGTCGCACAGGACCCTCCTCGCCGACACCGGTTTCGCGAGTCCTCGCGCCGGTTCGGTCATCCGCGACGAAAGGTAGTCGGTGTCGCCTGTGTCCCCGAATGCGTCCACTCCCAGCGCACTTCCCCCGGAGTTCACCCACAAGGCCCTCCAGTCTCTTGTGCGCAAGGGCCGGACCTCCGGTTCGGTGACGGGCCAGGAGGTCGCTGACGCACTGCGGGCGGCTGAGGTGCGTCCGGCGCGCGGTCGCGTCGTGCTGCGGGCCCTGCAGGACCACGACATCACCGTCGCGATGGACACCGCCACCAGCGGGGTCGCCGCGGCAGCGACGCGCACGGCGAAGAAGACCGCCTCGTCAACGACGAAGCGTGCCGCCAAGAGCACGCCGGCTACCGCCGCAGAGGACGCCGAGCCCACTGCCACGACCGCCGCAGCGAAGACCGCACCCGCCAAGAAGGCGGCCGCCAAGACCACCGCTACCAAGACGACGGCTGCCAAGACCACCGCGGCGAAGGCAGCACCGGCGAAGAAGGCAGCACCGGCGAAGAAGGCCACGAAGGCTGCCACCACCCGCGACGCCGCGGCCGCTGCCGCCGATGCCCCCGCCGCCGCCGCGAAGAAGACCGCCCCTCGCAAGGCCGCCGCGAAGCGGGCGGCCGCCAAGCCGGCCCCCGAGGTCGAGGACACCAACGACGCCGCAGCCGAGGACCCCGAGGACGCAGACCAGCCGGCAGAGACCGGCGAGGGCGCCCGCGCCAAGTCCGCCTCGCAGTCGGGAGAGGCTGCCGGCTTCGTCATCCGCGATGACGACGAGGAGGACGCGCCGGCACAGCAGGTCGTGACCGCCGGCGCCACCGCCGACCCGGTCAAGGACTACCTCAAGCAGATCGGGAAGGTCGCGCTCCTCAACGCCGAGCAGGAGGTCGAGCTCGCCAAGCGCATCGAGGCCGGGCTGTTCGCCGAGGAGAAGCTCAACGGCGGCGAGAAGATCGACATGAAGCTCAAGCGCGAGCTCTGGTGGATTGCCCAGGACGGCAAGAAGGCCAAGAACCACCTGCTCGAGGCCAACCTGCGGCTCGTGGTCAGCCTCGCCAAGCGCTACACCGGGCGCGGCATGCTCTTCCTCGACCTCATCCAGGAGGGCAACCTCGGCCTCATCCGTGCGGTCGAGAAGTTCGACTACACCAAGGGCTACAAGTTCTCGACGTACGCGACGTGGTGGATCCGGCAGGCGATCACCCGCGCGATGGCCGACCAGGCGCGCACCATCCGCATCCCCGTCCACATGGTCGAGGTCATCAACAAGCTCGCCCGTGTGCAGCGCCAGATGCTCCAGGACCTGGGTCGCGAACCCACCCCGGAGGAGCTCGCCAAGGAGCTCGACATGACCCCGGAGAAGGTCGTCGAGGTGCAGAAGTACGGCCGCGAGCCGATCTCCCTGCACACCCCCCTCGGCGAGGACGGCGACAGTGAGTTCGGCGACCTCATCGAGGACTCCGAGGCCGTCGTCCCAGCGGATGCCGTGAGCTTCACCCTGCTGCAGGAGCAGCTGCACTCGGTGCTGGACACCCTCTCGGAGCGCGAGGCCGGCGTGGTCTCGATGCGGTTCGGCCTCACCGACGGCCAGCCCAAGACGCTCGACGAGATCGGCAAGGTCTACGGGGTCACGCGCGAGCGGATCCGGCAGATCGAGTCCAAGACGATGAGCAAGCTGCGCCACCCCAGCCGGAGCCAGGCGCTGCGCGACTACCTGGACTGATTGGGGCTTCTCACGTCCAGGCTCGGCAAGCCCGGAAACACACGGTTCGGGCCTCCTTGATGTGCGAGATCCTCACCGAGGTCGCAGAAACCCTCCGAGCTTCGGGGGCGGCATTCCGGCGGGAAAGCCGTTGCGGCGTGGGCTCCGCTGTCATGCCTGCGGAGGTCCTCACCCTGCCGGACGGACGGCGCTCGAGATCGAGGTCTCCGGTCCCGCCGGCGGCCTGCCCTTCGTCTTCCATCACGGGACGCCGGGGTGCTCGCACCAGCGGGCGAACATTGGCGCGGAGCTCGAGGCGCGCGGACTGCGGTACGTCACCCACAGCCGCGCCGGGGCCCGTCGCTCGACCCGCAACCCTGGCCGAAGCGTCGCCGACGTCGCCGGTGACATCGCTGCAGTGCTCGACCATCTGGGAGCCGAGCGGTGTCTCACCGGCGGCACGTCGGGTGCGGCCGGCATGCGTTGGCGACCGGCGCGTTCCTTCCGGATCGGGTGCTGGGCGTGCTCAGCATCTGCGGTGCCTGGCCCTACGACGGTGGTGACGGCTTCCTCGACGGGATGGACTCGCTGCTGCCTGACGTGGACCGGGGCCGTGCTCGCCGGTGAGCTGGGTGCCGACCTGCTGGCGGGCCTCCAAGGGGGTGCGGAGGTCGTGGACGGCTGGCTCGACGGCGATCTCGCGTTCACCACTCCGTGGGGGTTCGAGTTCTCGGAGCTGACGGTGCCAACGTTCGTGTGGCAGGGGACCGCCGACCTGATGGTGCCCTTCCACCACGGTCGGTACCTCGCCGAGCGGATTCTTGCGGCCGTGGTGCATCTCGAGGAGGGGGAGGGTCACCTCTCGCTGCCGTAGCCCACTCCTCGGCTTGTCCCAACGGGGCGGGCAAGTCGACGACGATGCGGATGATCGTCGGTCTCGACCACCCCACGGCTGGCTCGGTGACCGTCAACGGTCGCCGGTACGCGGCCCACCCGGCGCCGTTGCACGAGGTGGGCGTGCGGCTGGGCGCGAAGGCGGTGCACACCGGACGGGCGGCCCGCAACCACCTGCGCGCAATGGCAGCGACCGCCGGCCCGTCCTGGTCAGCGATGAGCAGCGCGACCCCGCCCTCGTGCCCGTCGGCTGCGCCGCATGGCTCAGCCACCAGCCGCGCGAAGGAGGCTGACCCGGACCGCCGATCGCGCGGCGGGGCCCACCGTGTCAGGACCCTGGACGCGCTGGCCGACCGCAACCCGAACACCGCGTTGATCCGCGTCACGGTGATGGAGCCGCAGCCCGTGATCGCCGTCACTGGCCGGTGGCTTCATCGGGGCCGCTCCCGATCCGCCACTACTCGGAGGACCTGGCCTCGTCCTCCTGGTCGGCGCGGCGGCCGAACAGTCGCCGCGCGAGTCCGGACCAGTGCTGCAGCCCCTCCTGCGGCAGCAGCAGCGCTCGCAGCCGGGCTGGGCGACGGCGCCTCGAGAGGGCTGCCTTCCACACGGTCCGGGAGTCCTCCTCCACGGACTCCAGGGCCGTGCCGGGGCGTGCGTACCGCGCCTGTTCCAGCGTCGCCGCGACCCGACCCAGCGCGGCGTTCTCGTCAGCAGTGAGGTAGGCGTCGCGGCCCAGTAGGGCCGAGGCCTGCCGAGGGGTGGCGCCGTCCGGAGGCACGAGTCCGATGTCCTGGAGCCGGAGCAGGAGGGACTGCCACTCCGCTTCGACCAGCTGGGCATCGTCGGTGGAGACCCGCTTGGCCCGGCGGCGGCCGAGCCAGGCGCCGAGCGGGACGACGGCCGCGCCGAGCAGACCCAGCAGGAGCACGCCGACGATCGCCACGTTGTCACTGAGGAAGCCGCCGACGCCCCCGGTCGTCGAGTTCGTGTCCTGCCCGGTGGACCCCGTCGTCGTGTCCTCCTCCCGGCCCGCTCGGCTCTCGCTCGTGGGCGTCGCGCTGCTGGCGGTGGGCGTCGGGGCCGAGCTGGAACCGGTCTCGCTCGGCACGAGGCTGTAGTCGGGCGCCGTGCCGCTGCGGGTGCCCGGGGTCGGCTCGAAGCGGACCCAGCCGAGCTGGGCGAAGTAGAGCTCGGGCCAGGCGTGGGCGTCGGCGACGCGGACGACCTGGTCGTCGCCATCGGGGGACCCGGGGAGGTAGCCGACGGCCATCCGTGCGGGGATCCCTGCGGAGCGGGCCAACATGACCATCGCGGACGTGAACTGGACGCAGTAGCCGCGCTTGGTCTCGAGGAACCGGACCAGCGGCTCCTCGGGGCTGGTGCCGTCGGCGGCCTCCTCGGCGAGCTCGAGGGAGTAGGTGAACGCATTGCCCCGCAGGTACGCCTGCACCTTCCGCGCCACCTCGAGCGCGCTGTCCTCGGGCTCGGTCAGCTCGTCGAGCAGCTCACGGAGCGCGGGCTCCGCCAACGGGTCGACCGCGAGGTTGACCGCGTCGGCGGCCGCCGACGCGGTGCGTCGGTTCGTACGGAACTGCTCCGCCGTCGGGTCGAGCTCGACGAAGTCGACGGCATAGTTGTCCACGCGCTCGGTGAGCTGCACGGAGCCACTGACCGACACGTTCCAGGAGCCCGCGGGGAAGGGTGAGCCGACGGCACCGGTGGGCAGGGCCACCTGGGGGACGCCCACGTTGTTCTCGCTCACGACCATGGTGCCCTCGGCCCGGGGGACGTCCGAGGCCGCCTGGGGGGCCGGCAGCTGACCGTCGATCGGCACGAAGGTGAAGTTCGACGTGGCCTCCCACGTGCCGTTCTCATAGGAGTCGAGGATCGCGACCCGGAGCGGGACGAGCCGCGACGCCGTGGTCTGGTAGACGACGACGGGGTCGGTGGACTGGCTCCCGAGGTCGCGGGCGATGTCGACGCTGGAGGACAACCTGACCGAGCTCCCGGACCCGCCCCGCCCCTGCGCGGACTGGCCGAGGCCGTCGGCGAGGAAGGTCGTCGGCAGGTGGGGGACCAGACCAGGCAGCACGACCGCCGCCGCCAGCGCCCCGACACCCACGACCCGGCCCATGGTCGCGTACGAGTTCGACGGGTCGGCCGCGGCCCCGTCGGTGGTCCGGGGCGCGACGGTGCCCCACGATCGCAGGCTCCGCACGCTCTGACCGCCGATCATCGCCAGCCAGCAGGCTGCGGGGGGCAGCACATACCAGAGCGGCAGTCCCTCACCGGAGTTCGTGGCCGATGCGAGAAAGGCGGTGAGGAGCGGGATGCCGGCCGCGGCCGGGCTGCGGAAGGTCACCGCGGCCGCGTCGACGGCGACCGCCGTGAGGCCGATGAGCAGTGAGATGGCCAGGATCGTCCCTCGGTTGGAGGGCGCCGGAGCGGTGTAGTCCGTGACGGTGGTGTAGGCCTGCTCGAGGAGCACACCGAAGGCACGCCACGTCTCCGGCGTCGGGACGACTCCTCGCCACAGGTGCCCCTGGCCGTGGAGCACCGCGGCACCGTGGACGAGCAGCACCGTCTGGGCCAGCACCACGAGCACCCGCGACGACGTCACCGAGCGCATCCCGATGCCGACGAGGGCGACCAGGGCGACGAGCAGGACGCTGGGGCGGAACCACGTCGCCGGCGTGAAGAGTGTGACGAGGGGAAGGCTCACGGCGAGGGTGGCCAACCCCGCGAGGGCAGCCTCGGCGGGTCTCGCGCGGTTCATCGGACGCTCACCGGCCTGCCTCCGACCACGGCCGACCAGGCGTCTGCCGGGCTGGTGCGTGCGCCGATCCGGGTGACGGTCCACCCCGAGGCCCCCAGCGCCGCGGCCGTGGCCCCGGTGGGGTCGGTGCCGTTCGAGCGCCCACCGAAGGACTCGACGTCGACCACCAGGGCGACACCGGTCGAGCCCGGTTGCCGCAGCGCGGCCAGGGTGCGGGCGTCCTCGTCGCTGAGGGCGCCGCCCACGTACGCGACCAGCCCGCCCTGGGCGGTCAGGCCGCTCGCGGCGTGCAGGATCGGGCGGAGGCTGTCGTCGGACTCCGCGGTCACCCGGGCCAGACGATCGAGGGCGTCCTGAACCGTCTCGTCATGGTGGGCGCCGACGTCCGAGCCGGGGTCGGCCGTGAGCAGGTGCACGGCATACCGCAGGTCCACCACGTGGGACACGAGCGACGCGACCATCGTCACGCACCACTCCAGCGAGCTGCTGCGCCCCGACCCCGCATGCCCCCCAGCCCGGGTGTCGAGCAGGACCACGGCCCGGCGCTTGGCGGGTCGGTCCTCCTGACGCACCATCATCTCCCCGGTGCGAGCCGTCGCGGGCCAGTGGATCCGCCGGAGGTCGTCGCCGTCGCGGTACTCCCGCACCGTCTGGTCGTCCTCCCCGTGGAGCGCCACCATGTGGGGAACCGAGCCCTCGGACCCGATGCCGCTCCCCAGGGCCCGGCCGGTCGGGAGCGGCACGACGCGGGGGAGCACGACGACCTCACCCTGCCCGCTGACCGCGCTCGTGCGCAGGCTCAGCCCGAACGGGTCACGCACGCGCACCCCCAGGGGCCCGAGCCGGTGGACTCCCCGGGTGTGGGACCGCACGGAGTACTGGATCTCCTGGCTCCGGCCGGGGGCGAGCGAGGGCAGGACGAAGCGCGGCCGGTCGCCGAGGGCATAGTCCAGGGACTCCTCGGCCATGACCACCGGCGACGACGTGGCCTCGGTGTTGCGCACCCGCACCGTGACGACGGCGCGCTCACCGATGGCGACACGGGCCGGCGACGCCGACCGTGAGACGTCGAGGTGCAGCCCGTGGCGGGCCACGAGGGCGAGCGCGACCGCGGTGAGCGCCAGCACCAGCACGCCGATCCTCGTGAGGTCGCGCTGTCCGAGCAGCACCCCGGACGCCACGAGCACCACACCGCACCCGGCGAATGCCGTGCCGCGAGTGGTGAGGGAACGCCGGATGCCGCGCACGGTGTCCTCAGCGGGTGGGCGCCGGAACCCGCACGCGCTGCAGGAGGTCGGTCACGACGTCCCCGGCCGTGCGGTGAGCCATCTGGGTCTCGCCGGTGGGAATGAGGCGGTGGGCCAGCACGGGCACCGCGATCTGCTGGACGTCGTCGGGGAGCACGTGGTCCCGGCCGGCCAGGGCGGCGTGTGCCCGCGAGGCGCGCAGCAGGTGGATCGTGGCCCGGGGTGAGGCCCCGAGCCGCAGGGCCGAGCTGGCCCTCGTCGCGTGGGTCAGGTCGACGATGTACTGACGGACCGACGGGGAGGCGTGCACGCCTCGCACCGCGGCCACCATGGCGGAGATGGTGGCCGCATCGGTCACCGGCCCCAGCTGCTCGAGCGGTGACTCCCCGCCGTGGACCTCGAGCATCTCCAGTTCGCTCCGCGCGGAGGGGTAACCCATCGAGATCCGCGCCATGAACCGGTCGCGCTGCGCCTCGGGGAGGGGGTAGGTGCCCTCCATCTCGATGGGGTTCTGGGTGGCCATGACGATGAACGGTCGGGGCAGGGTGTAGGTCGTCCCGTCGACCGTCACCTGTGCTTCCTCCATGCACTCCAGGAGGGCGCTCTGGGTCTTCGGCGAGGCCCTGTTGATCTCGTCACCGACGACGACGTTGGCGAAGATCGCACCGGGACGGAACTCGAAGTCGCGCACGTCCTGGTTGAAGACCGACACGCCGGTGATGTCGCTGGGCAGCAGGTCGGGGGTGAACTGGACCCGTCGCACCGAGCAGTCGATGGTGCGGGCCAGGGTCTTGGCCAGCAGGGTCTTGCCCACCCCGGGCACGTCCTCGACGAGCAGGTGCCCCTCGGCAAGGAGGACGGTGATGGCCGTCCGGACCACGGACTGCTTGCCCTCGATGACCGAGTTCATCGCCGCGGCCAGCGAGGCCGACACCTGCAGGACCTGGTCGAGAGAGGCGCCTCGATGGGGAGCACCGCGGTCGTCGGCCTCCTGCGGGGCTCGGGGCTGGTGCTCGAACTCGCTCACGAGGTCTTCCCTTCGTCCGGTGGTACCGGCCCAACGTGCGAGCCCGAACCGAGGTGCCCTCATCGTGCCTCACCACAGGGCCCCACCGTGAGGGGCTGGCTCCCCAGCCTCCTCCACCACGGGGTGTCAAAGGTTCCCCGGCCGGGGTTCGGGGGCCGTTCGTGGCCACGGAGTAGAGCGCCGCGGACGCTTATGCTCCACTTTCCTCCACTACCCGTGAACTGGTCATTCATCGATCTGATCGGCAACTCGTCACGAATTCTTGGGCCTGGTGGTCACTTGGTGGAGTAAAGTGGAGGAAATCGACGGTTCCGGATGGGACCGACAGGGCGAGGAGGTGGACCGGGTGGACGAGTTCCTGGGCACCCACACCCCCCGACTCGATGACAAGGGCCGCCTCTTCCTCCCGGCCCGCTTCCGGGCAGCGCTCGCCGACGGACTCGTGGTGACGACGGGCCAGGAGGGCTGCCTCTACGTCTTCCCCACGGCCGAGTTCCACAGGATCTCCACGCTCATGCAGTCGGCTCCGGGGGCCTCGAAGAACATCCGCGACTTCGTCCGGGTCTTCCGGGCCAGCGCGCACCCGGACGCCCCCGACAAGCAGGGGCGGGTCACCATCCCGGCCGCGCTGCGTGCGTACGCCCACCTGGACAAGGACTGCACGGTCATCGGCAACGGTGCCCGCCTCGAGGTGTGGGACTCGGCGGCGTGGAACGACTACCTCGCCGAGGTCATGCCCGCCTACTCCTCCTACTCGGTGGACTCCGAAGAGGTGGTGCCCGGCCTCTGACGCAGCCCTCCTAACCACCAGCGCACCATGCGCGGCCCACCTCGACCGACCCGACCGCTGGCCTCCAGCCGACCGATCCCGACGCGACTTCCCCCGCGCCGGGCCCGGCTCGGATGGGGACCTGCAGCCGGGTCGAGCCACACCCGACGACATGACTCACCTCGCACCACGGCCCCCCACGTCACGCCACCGGAACAGGAGCACCGCATGACCCACCGAGGAGATGCCGCCCAGCGGCACGTCCCGGTGCTCCGTGACCGGATCGTCGAGCTCCTCACGCCGGCGCTCTCGGGTGCGACACCCGTGTGCATCGACGCGACTCTCGGCATGGGCGGGCACGCCGAGGAGCTGCTCCGGGCCTGCCCGTCGGCGAGGGTGATCGGCCTCGATCGCGACGAGGAGGCGCTTGCGCTCGCGGGGGAGCGTCTGGCCACCTTCGGTGACCGCTTCCTCGGCGTGCACGCGGTGTACGACGACATCGCCTCGGTCGTCGCCGGCGAGACATCCGGAACGGTCGACGCGATCCTCTTCGACCTCGGGGTGTCCTCGCTCCAGCTCGACGAGGCCGACCGCGGGTTCGCCTACCGCCACGACGCTCCGCTCGACATGCGGATGGACCAGTCATCCGGGCAGACCGCCGCGGACGTCCTCAACACCTACGACGCCGCCGAGCTCACCCGGATCCTGCGCACCTACGGCGAGGAGCGGTTCGCCGGGCGGATCGCTGCCGCGATCGTCCGAGATCGCGAGCGTGAGCCCTTCACGACGTCCGCGCGGCTCGTCGACCTCCTGCGCGAGAGCGTCCCGGCCGCCAGCCAGCGCACCGGCGGCCACCCGGCCAAACGCACCTTCCAGGCGCTGCGCATCGAGGTCAACGACGAGCTGTCGGTGTGGCAGCGAGCCGTCGGGGCCGCGATCGGCGTGCTCGGCACGGGCGGGCGCATCGCGGTGCTGTCCTACCACTCGCTCGAGGACCGCATCACGAAGCAGGCCTTCGCCGCCGGAGCCCGCTCCCGGACCCCCCACGGGATGCCGGTCGAACGACCGGAGGACGCGGCATACCTGCGGCTGCTCACCCGCGGGGCAGAGGTGCCCTCCGACGACGAGCAGCGAACGAACCCCCGATCCGCATCGGCCCGGCTGCGGGCCGCCGAACGCATCGCCCCCACGACAGGAGCCTCTCGATGAGCCAGCTCGCCCCGGCCCGCCCCTACTCCCGTCCCGCGGCGAGGCGCACCGGTCCCGTCCCCCGCTCCCTGCGCGTGGTCACGGCCCCGGACCGCCAGGGGAACGCCGGCTTCGTGGCGCTGTGCGTCGCGCTGCTGATGGCCGGCTTCATCGGCGTCCTCATGCTCAACACCGCAATGGCCAAGGGGTCGTACACGATGCGCGACCTCCAACAGCGCTCCGACGAGCTGACCGACAGCCAGGACGCGCTCCGCCACTCCATCGACGCCGTGTCCGGACCGGGGCCGCTGGCGAAGCGGGCGCAGTCGCTCGGGATGGTTCCCGCCGAGACCCCGGCCTTCCTGCGGCTGTCCGACGGCGCTGTTCTCGGCGTGGCGAAGGCGGCCGAGAAGAACGACCGCTTTAGCGTGGTGACCGAGACCGCGCCTGCCCCCACGAAGGCCGTTCCCGAGCCGACCGAGACGACTCCACCCGCCACGGCGTCGACCTTTCTCACGACGTCCACGAACCGCTGACCCACCACTGACCCACCCGGACCTGGAGACCACGTGACCCAGCGCAGGAGCACACCGCCCCCCGGTGGTTCGCGTCCTTCCGCGCCCCGCAAGGCGTCCGACAGCGGGCGTGGAGGCACCGGGCGTGGTGGCTCCGGGCGTCCGGCGAAGGCGACCGGCTCCGCGGCAGGGTCGGCGGCCCCGAGGAAGGCGACGGGCTCCCCGGCCAGGCCGGCATCCTCGCGGAAGGCGACGGGCTCCCCGGCCAGGCCGGCATCCTCGCGGAAGGCCTCGTCTTCGGCCGGCCCGAAGCGGGCACCCGCGAAGAAGGCGACCTCATCGACCAGGCCGAAGCGCGCACCCGCGAAGAAGACCCCGGGCCCGCCCCGCCCCCCGCGCCCACCCCGCCAGTCCTCGAAGACCCCCTCGGGAAACCCCCGACGGCGGATGCGGATCCTCACCGTGGCGAGTCTCTTCGTGATCAGCGTGTTCGCGGCCCAGCTGGTGCGCATCCAGGGTTTCGACGCACAGGCCGTGGCCCAGGAGGCGCAGGTCAAGCGGGAGGCGGCCCAGATCATCCCCGCGGCACGGGGACAGATCCTGTCCTCCGACGGAACGGTGCTGGCCTCCAGCACCGTTCGAGAGGTCGTCGTCGCCGACCAGCAGGCCGTCTGCACCTACGAGACCGGGAAGAGCATGTGCGAGGCGCGCACCTCACCAGCGGCGGTCCGGCGGGCGGCCACGGCGCTCTCTCCGCTGCTCGGCCAGTCCGTCTCCGAGCTCGTCGGGGAGCTCACCGGCACCAACCGGTACCGCATCCTCAGCCGCGAGGTCACTCCGCTCACCTGGAACACGATCGCCGATCTGGGCATCCCGGGGATCTACCGCGACCGGCGCGAGACGCGGTCCGAGCGCACCTACCCCCAGGGGGCCACGACGGCCGCCCTCGTCGGCTACGTCACCGGGGACGGCAAGCCCGGTGGCGGTGTCGAGCTCATGATGGAGAAGCAGCTGCAGGGCACGCCCGGCCGGCAGACCTTCGAGCAGGGCCGCGACGGCACGGTCATCCCGGCAGCGCAGACCACGACGATCCCGGCGGTCGACGGGCAGGACGTCACCCTCACCGTCAACTCGAGCCTCCAGTGGTACGCCCAGAACTCCCTCGCCCAGCGGATCAAGGAGACCAAGGCGACCTCCGGAACCGTGGTCATCATGAACGCCAAGACCGGGGACCTGCTGAGCGTCGCGTCCTACCCGACCTTCGACCCCACCAACGACGTGGGCAAGGAGGGCGCCAAGCTGGGCAACTACGCGTTCTCCGACGTCTTCGAGCCCGGGTCGACCGCCAAGATCATGACCATCGCCGCTGCCCTCGAGGAGGGCACCGTCACGCCGTCGACGCCGGTCGTCATCCCCAACCGCCTGCGCCGCTACGACGCGAACTTCAAGGACAGCCACGACCACCCGACGCTCTACCGCACGGTCGCGGGCACCCTGGCCGAGTCCAGCAACATCGGGACCGTGCTGGTCAGCGAGACGATGGAGCCGTCCACGATGGAGTCCTACTTCCGCAAGTTCGGGTTGGGCGAGCTCTCGGGAACCGGCTATCCCGGAGAGTCCCGAGGGCTGATGCCCTCCTCGGACACCTGGAGCGGCACCAAGAAGGCGACGGTGGCCTTCGGCCAGGGCATCTCGGTGACGGCCATCCAGGCTGCCTCGGTGTTCCAGGTGATCGCCAACGACGGGGTCCGCGTCGAGCCCCGGCTGGTCGCCAGCGTCACCGACGGGGACGGCACCGTCACCGAGATGCCGCCCTCGACGAGCAGCCGCATCGTCTCGCACCAGACCGCCTCGGACGTCAGCCGGATGCTCGAGGGCGTCGTGAGCCCCGAGGGCACCGCCAGGGAGGCGCAGATCCCCGGCTACCGGGTCGCGGGCAAGACCGGTACGGCATCCTTCTTCGACTCCAATGTCGGCAAGTACAGCGGCCACACGGCGAGCTTCATCGGCTACGCACCCGCCGACGACCCCGAGATCGTCGTGGCCGTCATCGTCCAGAAGCCCACCTACCCCTACTTCGGTGGCTACGTGGCGGGCCCGGTCTTCAAGGACGTCACGACCTACGCCCTGCAGGAGCTCCAGATCCCGCCGACTGGGGAGGAGCCGCCCCCCGTCACCCTCGAGGCGGATCCCCAGGAGGCCGAGCAGGACCCGACCCTGCTCAAGAACGGCCGGGACCGGGTCGCGCGGTAGGGTCCTGCGACGTGTCAGCGCCCCGACCGACCTCCCTCCGCGGCACCGCTCTCGGTGACCTCGCGGCGCTCCTCGACACCTCGGTGCCGGACGACGACGTCGTCGTGACGGGGGTGACCCTCGACTCGCGGGCCGTCCGCCGCGGAGACCTGTACGCCGCCCTTCCCGGCTCTCGGGCCCACGGGGCCGAGTTCGCGCCGGATGCCGTGGCCAGCGGTGCCTCGGCGATGCTCACGGACGCGGCCGGAGCCGAGCTCGTGGCGGCCGCCGGGATCGCGCTGCCGGTGCTCGTCGTCGCGTCCCCGCGCTCGGTGCTCGGAGAAGTGGCAGCCCGGGTCCTGGGCACGGAGGGGACCCCCCTGAGGATGATCGGGATCACCGGCACGAACGGGAAGACCACGACGGCCCACCTCGTCGACTCGGCCCTGCGCGAGCTCGGCCGACGACCGGGCCTCATCGGGACCGTCGAGACCCGGATCGGCGACGAGCGGCTCGAGAGTGTTCGCACGACTCCTGAGGCGCCCGAGCTGCACGCCATCCTCGCGGTGATGGCCGAACGCGACCTCGACACCTGCGTCATGGAGGTCTCCAGCCACGCACTCGCCCAGCACCGGGTCGATGGCGTGGTCTACGACGTCGCCCTGTTCACCAACCTGTCCCAGGACCACCTCGACTTCCATGCGGGGATGGAGGAGTACTTCGAGGCCAAGGCCGACCTCTTCACCCCGAGGCGCTCCCGGCTGGGCCTGGTGTGCACCGACGACGAGTGGGGCCGGCGACTGGCCCGGGTTGCGTCCGTCCCCGTCGAGACCATCGGGTCCACCGGGGACCCCGAGTGGCAGATCCTCGTGGGTGAGGAGGATCCGTCGCGCTTCCGCCTCCTCGGCCGAGGGCTCGACCTCCACCTCAGGTCCAGCCTCCCGGGGTCGTTCAACGTCACCAACACGGCGATGGCGGCGGCCGCGCTCGTCATGCTGGGGGAGGACCCGCGCCTCGTCGAGCGGGCGGTGACGAGCGACCCCCACGTGCCGGGTCGGATGGAGCGGGTCTCGGGCGGCGGTGCGGACGAGCCGCGCGCCGTCGTCGACTACGCGCACACCCCCGAGGCGATCCGCGCCGCCCTCACCGCGCTGCGGCCCACCACGGAGGGCAGGCTCGTGTGTGTCACCGGGGCCGGGGGCGACCGCGACCGCGACAAGCGCCTCGGCATGGGCGAGGCGGCGGCGGAGGTGGCCGACCTCGTGGTGGTGACCGACGACAACCCCCGGTCCGAGGACCCCGCGACGATTCGGGCGGCGATCCTGGCCGGGGTCGAGCGCATCCGGTCCGCCGGCCGGCCCGTGCAGGTGCTCGAGGTCGGCGACCGACGAGCCGCGATCAGGGCCGCCGTCACCGCCGTCGCCGGTGACCCCACGGCCACCGTCGCCGTCGTCGGCAAGGGGCACGAGACGGGCCAGGAGATCAGCGGGGTCGTGCACCCCTTCGACGACCGGAGCGAGCTGCGTGATGCGCTGCTCGCCGCCGACGGCCTGGGTGGGGGCCCGCGGTGATCAGCCTGTCCGTCGCCGAGGTGGCGCGGATCGTGGGCGGCACCGTCGAGGGGATCGACGACGCGGAGGCAGCGGCCACGATCATCGACGGTCCCGTCGCGACCGACTCCAGGGAGTCCGGGCCCGGGGGCCTCTACGTCGCTCGCGTGGGGGAGCACGCCGACGGCCACGACTTCGTCGAGGACGCCGTCCGACGGGGGGCTGCCGCCGCCCTCGTGACCAGGCCCGTCGAACGGGCCGCTTGCGTCGTCGTCGGCGACACCCAGGACGCCTTCGCCGCGCTCTCGCGCGAGGTCGTGGCGAGGGTTCCCGGGCTCGAGGTCATCGGGATCACGGGATCCTCGGGGAAGACGAGCACCAAGGACCTGCTCGGTGCCGTGCTGGCCGACATGGGCCCCACCGTCGCCCCGGTGGGGTCCTACAACTCCGAGGTCGGGGTGCCGCTCACCGTCTGCCGGGTGACCGAGCAGACGCGCTACCTCGTCGTCGAGATGGGGGCACGCGGGGTGGGACACGTGCGCTACCTCACCGAGATGGCTCCTCCCCGGATCGGGGTCGTGCTCAACGTCGGGACGGCCCACCTGGGAGAGTTCGGCTCCCGCGCGGCGATCGGCCGGGCGAAGTCCGAGCTCGTCGAGGCGCTCCCGGACGAGGGGGTCGCCGTCCTCAATGCCGACGACGACATCGTCCGTGCGATGGCTGCCTCGAGCGCGGGCCGCGCCGTGCTGGTGGGGGAGTCGGCCGACGCGCAGGTCCGCGCCGAGTCGGTCGAGGTCGGCGCCGACGGCTGCCCCTCCTTCGACGTGGTCACGCCCTCCGGTCGCGGGCACGTCCGCCTCGGCCTGGTCGGTCGCCACCACGTGGGCAACGCCCTCGCCGTGCTCGCCGTGGTGCTCGAGCTCGGTCTGTCGCTGCCGGAGGCCCTCACGGCGCTGGAGAGGGCCCGCCCCGCGAGTCGCTGGCGGATGGAGGTCACCGAGCGTGACGACGGCGTCACCGTCGTCAACGACGCCTACAACGCCAACCCCGACTCGATGCGGGCCGCCCTCGCGGCCCTGCAACAGATCGGTCGAGGACGCCGCACCTGGGCCGTCCTCGGGTCGATGCTCGAGCTCGGCGAGGAGGCCGACGCACTGCACGCCCAGGTCGGGGCCGAGGCCGTCGCGTGCGGCGTCGACGAGCTCCTCGTGGTGGGTGACACCGCGAGCGCCACGGCCGACGGCGCCGAGTCCGCGCTCGCCACGCGCGCCGAGCCTGGTGTCGTGACGAGGGTGCGTCGGGTCTCCGGCGCGGCGCCGGCCGAGGAGCTCCTGCGCGCCGAGCTCCGGCGCGGCGACGTCGTCCTGTTCAAGTCCAGCCGCGATGCGGGACTACGGTTGCTCGGAGACCGGCTGACCGCACACCAGGAGGACCCGACGTGAAGGCTGTGCTCATCGCGGCCGTCGTGTCGCTCGTGATCTCGCTGTTCGGGACCCCCATCTTCATCCGGTACCTCGTCCGCAAGGGCTACGGCCAGTTCATCCGTGACGACGGTCCGACCTCGCACCACACGAAGCGGGGAACCCCGACCATGGGTGGCGCGGTGATCGTGGGCGCCTCCCTCGCGGCATACGCCGTGGCGCACATCGTCACCCGCACCCCACCATCGGCGAGCGGGCTGCTCGTGCTCTTCCTCATGACCGGGCTGGGCTTCGTCGGGTTCCTCGACGACTTCATCAAGATCAGCAAACAGCGCAGCCTCGGCCTGCGGTCCGGCGAGAAGCTCGCCGGACAGACCCTCGTGGCGGTCATCTTCGCGATCCTGGCCCTGCGCTTTCCCAACAGCTCGTTCCGCACACCGGCCTCCACGTCGGTGTCCTTCGTGCGCGACACCGGCCTCGACCTCGCGTTCATGGGGGCGCTCGCCGGAGTGGTGCTCTTCGTCATCTGGGCCAACATCATCGTCGCGGGCACGTCCAACGGGGTGAACCTCACCGACGGCCTCGACGGGCTCGCGACCGGCGCGTCGGTGATGGTCTTCGCGGCCTACGTCCTCATCAGCATCTGGCAGTTCAACCAGAACTGCCAGTGGAACCCGGGCACCAAGTGCTACGAGGTCCGAGATCCGCAGGACCTCGCCATCGTCGCCGTGTGCGGGATGGGCGCCTGCTTCGGCTTCCTGTGGTGGAACGCCGCCCCGGCGAAGATCTTCATGGGCGACACCGGGTCCCTGGCCCTGGGCGGGGCCCTCGCGGGGCTGGCGATCCTCACCCGCACCGAGCTGCTCATCGTCATCCTCGGCGGCCTGTTCGTCACCATCACGCTCTCGGTCATCATCCAGGTCGTGTCCTTCAAGACCACGGGCAAACGCGTCTTCCGGATGGCGCCGCTCCAGCACCACTTCGAGCTGCTCGGCTGGCAGGAGGTCACGATCGTCATCCGGTTCTGGATCGTCGCGGGCCTCTTCGTCGCCCTCGGGCTGGGGCTCTTCTATGCCGAGTGGGTGGTGGGCGCCGGATGAGCGCCGGCACCTCCGGCCGGGTCGCGGCGCTCACCCACCGCGATGCCGACTGGGCTGGTCTGCGGGTGGTCGTCGCCGGCCTCGGCGTCAGCGGGTTCGCCGCTGCCGACGCCCTCCTCGAGCGAGGCGCGCACGTCCTCGTCGTCGACGGCACCGAACCGGCCGAGGGGTCCCTCATGGCCGAGCGGGCGCGGATCCTCGACATCCTCGGTGCCGAGCTGGCCTTCGGCGCTGCCTCGGTCGAGCGGATGCCGCAGTCTCCCGTCGACCTCGTCGTCACCTCGCCCGGGTGGCGGCCCGACCAGCCACTCCTCACGGCCGCCGCTGCCTCCGGAACCCCGGTCTGGGGCGAGGTGGAGCTCGCCTGGCGGATGCGTCCCCTGGCGGGGGCTGCCCCGTGGCTCGTGGTCACCGGGACCAACGGCAAGACGACGACGGTGCAGATGCTCGCCGCGATCCTGCGGGCCGCCGGGCTGCGGGCGTGCAGCGCCGGCAACGTCGGCACGCCGATCCTCGAGGCGGTGCTGGATCCGCAGCCCTTCGACGCCATCGCCGTCGAGCTCTCCAGCTTCCAGCTGCACTGGTCGCACTCCATCGCACCGCGCGCGTCCGCGTGCCTCAACATCGCCCCCGACCACGTCGACTGGCACGGCTCCTTCGAGGAGTACGCCGCGGCCAAGGGCAAGGTCTACGAGCGCACCGAGGTCGCCTGCGTCTACAACGTCGACGACCCGCAGACGCAGCGCCTCGTCGAGGAGGCGGAGGTCCAGGACGGCTGTCGGGCGATCGGGTTCACCCTCGGCGTGCCCGGGCTCTCGATGCTCGGCCTCGTCGACGACGTCCTCGCCGACCGCGCCTTCGTCCAGGAGCGGGCCACGGCAGCAGCCGAGCTGGCCACGCTCGAGGACCTCCGCGGCGACGGGCCCAGCCCCGCGCCGCACCTCGTCGCCAACGCGCTCGCCGCCGCCGCCCTCGCCCGAGCGCACGGCGTCCCGGCGGGAGCGGTTCGGGCGGGGCTGAGGTCCTTCGTCCCCGAGCCGCACCGGATCGCCGACGTCGGGACGATCCGGGGCGCGCGGTGGGTCGACGACTCCAAGGCGACCAACCCCCATGCAGCACAGGCGAGCCTCGCGGCATACGACTCGGTGGTGTGGATCGCCGGGGGCCTGCTCAAGGGCGCCGACGTCGACGCCCTGGTGGCCGGGGCGGTCGACCGGCTGCGCGGTGTCGTGCTCATCGGGCGCGACAGGGCAACTCTCGCAGAGGCGCTCGCACGACACGCACCGGATGTCCCGGTCATCGACGTGAGCGACACCGACACTGGTGCGATGGACCGGGTCGTGACGGAGGCGCTCTCGCTCGCCCGCGAGGGCGACGTCGTCCTGCTGGCCCCCGCCGCCGCGTCCATGGACATGTTCGCCGACTACGGCGCGCGCGGTGACTCCTTCGTCGAAGCGGTCCGCCGGCTCGCCGCTGGGGAGTAGCAGTGAGCAGCACGACCGCCCCGAGCCGCCCGCGGCCGGGAGGCACCAGCGGCAGGAGCCGCGGCCGGGAGTGGCTCGCCCGCATGGACTCACCGGTGACGACGTACTACCTGCTGGTGTGCGTCGCCGCAGCGCTCGTGATCTTCGGCCTGATCATGGTGCTCTCGGCCTCGTCCATCGTCTCGCTGGACCAGACGTCATCGGCCTACTCGATCTTCCTCAGCCAGCTCGTCTTCGCGGCCATCGGCACCGTGGCGCTGCTCGTCGCCTCGCGCATCCCGGTCGCGGGGTGGAAGAAGCTCGCCCTGCCGCTGCTCGTCGTGGCCGTCGTCCTCCAGCTGCTCGTCCTGACCCCGCTCGGCGTCGAGGTCCAGGGCAACCGCAACTGGATCCGCCTGGGGCCGATCACGGTCCAGCCCTCCGAGATCATCAAGCTCGGGCTCGTGCTCTCGGGCGGACTGGTCCTCGGTGCCAAGCGCAAGCACCTGTCCTCGTTCAGCCACGTCGTCGTCCCCTACCTCGTTCCGCTGGTCGCCGTGGCCGTCGGGTCCGTCGTCCTGGGCCATGACCTGGGCACCGTGATGATCCTGGGGGCCATCGTCGCCGGCGTGCTCTTCGCCGCTGGGATCCCGCTGCGGTGGTTCGCCTTCGCCGGTGCCCCCTTCGTGGCGATGGCGGTCGCGTTCATCGTGACCAGCCCCAACCGACTCGGGCGCTTCGACGTGTGGCTCGGGCGGGACACCAACGAGTTCGGCGCGGCCCGGCAGCCGATCCACGGCCGCTACGCGCTGGCCGACGGTGGTTGGTTCGGCCTGGGTCTGGGCGCGAGCCGGGAGAAGTGGGGTCTGCTGTCCGAGCCGCACAACGACTTCATCTTCGCGATCATCGGAGAGGAGCTCGGTCTGCCGGGCACCCTCGCCGTCCTCGTCCTCTTCGCCGGCCTCGCGCTGGCGTGCTACCGGTTGGTCACGCGCTCCTCGGACTTCTTCGTGCGGGTGTGCACGGCCGGCATCATGACCTGGATCCTCGTCCAGGCCCTCATCAACATCGGGGCAGTGATCAACCTGCTCCCGGTCATCGGCGTCCCGCTGCCCCTGGTGTCCTCCGGCGGCTCCTCACTGGTCACGACGATGTTCGCCCTGGGGATACTCCTGTCCTTCGCCAGAGCCGAACCCGGCTGTGCCGAGGCGCTGTCCGCGCGCCCCTCCGCGATGCGACGCACCCTCGCCATCCTCCCCGGGGCCTCTCGGCGAAGGGCTCGCGCGTGAGCGGGAACGGCCCCGGCGCGGTCCTCCTCGCGGGCGGGGGCACGGCGGGCCACGTCTCGCCCCTCCTGGCCCTGGCCGACTGCCTGCGCCGCCGCGACCCCGACATCGCGATCTCGGTGCTCGGGACGGCTGCGGGGCTCGAGGCGCGCCTGGTGCCGGAGCGGGGCTACCCCCTGCTCGAGGTCCCGAAGGTGCCCTTCCCCCGCAGGCCCTCGGCCGACGTGCTGCGTCTCCCGGGCAACCTGAGGGCGGCGGTCCGCGCGGCCGAGGACGCCATCGACTCCACGGCTGCAGAGGTCGTCGTCGGGTTCGGGGGGTACGTGTCGGCACCCGCATACCTCGCCGCCCGCCGTCGGGGCATCCCCATCGTCGTCCACGAGCAGAACGCCCGTCCCGGCCTGGCGAACCGCCTCGGCGCCCGCTTCGCGGCGGCCGTGGCCGTGACCTTCCCCGGCACTGCCCTGCGGCACGCCACGGTCACGGGCATGCCACTGCGCCCCGAGATCGGCTCCCTCGACCGGGCGGCGTCCCGCGAGGAGGCCCTGGCCCACTTCGGCCTCGGGGGTGCGCCGACACTCCTCGTGACGGGTGGCTCGCTCGGCGCGCAACGGCTCAACGAGGCCTTCGCCGCGGCCGCAGGAGCGCTCACGGGCGCGGGGGTCCAGGTGCTGCACATCACCGGCGCCGGCAAGGAGGTCGCGGCGCCATCCGGGGGGCCCGTTCCCTACGTCGTGCTGTCCTACTGCGACCGGATGGACCTCGCCTACGCGGCGGCCGACCTCGTCGTCGCGCGCTCGGGGGCGAACACGGTCTGCGAGCTCACCGCCGTGGGCCTCCCCGCCATCTACGTGCCGCTGCCCATCGGCAACGGTGAGCAGCGGCTCAACGCCGCGGCCGTGGTCGCCGCCGGAGGTGGCCGCCTCGTGGACGACGCCGAGGTGAACCGTGAGTGGGTCGAGCGGGTCGTGGTCCCCCTTGCGCTGGATCGCCAGGGCGTCGAGGCGATGGCCGGGGCTGCCGCCTCGGTGGGCGAGCGGGACGGCGACGAGCTGCTCGCCGACCTGGTCCTCGCGACCCGGGAGCGCTGAGCCGTGGACGTCATCGGCGGACGCTTCGACGTCACCGGGCCGGTACCCGAGCTCGCCCGGATGGGCCACGTGCACCTCATCGCCATCGGCGGCGCCGGCATGTCCGCCGTCGCCAGGCTGCTGCTCGCGCGAGGGGTGGAGGTCAGCGGCTCCGACCAGTCCGACGGCCCGGCCCTCGAGTCGCTCCGGGCTGCGGGCGCTCGGGTGCACGTCGGGCACGACCCCACCCAGGTCTCGGATGCCGACACCGTGGTCGTGTCCTCGGCGATCCCCGAGGACAACGTGGAGCTGGCGGCCGCTCGAGCGGCCGGGGTCCCCGTGCTGCACCGGTCCCAGGCGCTGGCCGCGGTGATGGGCGGGTCGCGCCGGGTGGCGATCGCCGGAGCCAACGGCAAGACGACGACCACGTCGATGCTCGCCGTCGCCCTCACGCACGCCGGTGCCGACCCGTCGTTCGCCTCGGGAGCGGAGATCGCCCAGCTCGGCACCAACGCCGCCCTGGGGGCCGGGGATGCCTTCGTCGTCGAGGCTGACGAGTCGGACGGATCGTTCCTCGCGTACCGGCCGGAGATCGCCGTGGTCACCAATGTCCAGCCCGACCACCTGGACTTCTACGGGACGACCGAACGGCTGGTTGACGCCTACACCGCCTTCGCCGAGTCGCTCACCGACGGCGGTCTGCTCGTCGCCTGCTGGGACGACGCCGGGTCCCGCGCCCTGGCTGAGCGGACGCGGTCCCGGGGCTCCCGCGTCGTGACCTACGGACGGTCCGAGGGCGCCGACCTGCACATCGAGGCCACCTCCGAGACGGGGCTGGGCACCCGGTCGACCATCCGTCACCTCGGGGTCCCGCGCGTCCTCGACCTCATGGTGCCCGGAGGGCACAACGTCGAGAACGCGTGTGCGGCACTGCTGGCGGCGTGCACCGGTCTGGGTGCCGATGTCGACGACGTGCTCGGCGGCCTGGCGACGTTCGCCGGCGCCAGGCGCCGCTTCGAGGTCCGCGGCGAGGTGCGCGGTGTGACGGTGGTGGACGACTACGCCCACAACGCGCCGAAGGTCGCGGCCGTCGTGGGCACGGCCTCCGCGCTGGTGCGACGAAGCGGTGACGGCAGGCTCCACGTGATCTTCCAGCCGCACCTGTACTCCCGCACCCGGGACTTCGCCGCCGAGTTCGCCCGGGCGCTGGCCCCGGCCGACGACGTGGTGGTCCTCGACGTCTACGGGGCGCGGGAGAGTCCGGTGGAGGGCGTGAGCTCCGCCCTCATCGGCGACCCGCTCGCGGCCCTGGACCCCGGGCCCGACACGGTGGAGGTGGGCGGGGCGCCCGCCGACGTGGTGCACCGGGTGGCCGCGCGAGCGGAACGTGGCGACCTCGTCCTCACGGTGGGCGCCGGCGACGTCACGGCCTTGGCGCCGCTCCTCCTGGAGGCCCTACGACGCACCGGGGGAGGAGAGCCATGAGTCTCGGCACCCACACCCGATCCGGGGAGGGCTCGCGTGGCCTCTCCTCCTCGACAAGCAGGTTCCGGGAGCGGTCCCTGGCCCGGCGGAGGCGACCCTGGCGCCGCGTGCTGGCCACGCTCGCCGCGGTGGCGGTCACCGCCGGACTCGTCTGGGTCGTGGGGTGGAGCACCGTGTTCGCCGTCCAGGACGTGGAGGTCCTCGGGGTGAGCGGCGCCGAGGCCGACGCCGTGGCTGCCCTCGTCGAGGTCCCCGAGGACACCCCGCTCGTGCGAGTCGACACCGCAGCCGTGGCGGACCGCGTGCGAGCGCGCGTCACCGTCGCCGAGGTCTCGGTCCGCCGGTCCTGGCCCGGCACGCTGACCGTGGACGTCGTCGGGCGGACTCCGGCCATCGTCCTGAAGAACCCTGAAGGTCAACTAGAGGTTGTGGATGCCACGGGCGTCGCCTTCGGCGTTGTCAAGAAGGCGCCCAAGGGCATTCCGGTCGTCACCGCCACGACGTCCGGAGGTACCACCCGGGAGGCGCTTCGCTCGGCCCTCGCGCTCCTCGACGAGCTGCCGCCGGACCTGGCCGAGAAGGTGACCTCGGTGCGGGTCAGCAGCGCCAACCTCATCACCTTCACGCTCGGCTCACGCACGGTGGTGTGGGGTGGGGGCGAGGAGAGCGCCCGCAAGGTGGCCATCCTCCAGGCGTTGCTGGCGACCAAGGCCAAGACCATCGACGTCAGCGCGCCGGACACCCCCGTCACGCGGTAGGGCCGCTGGCCCGCTGAAGCCGGGTCCGGCCTGCGGCTCGTGTGGCGCGAGGGAATGTTGGGGCGAATGAGGCGAATGTGACTCGCCGTGCGAAGATTTCCTCGAAGGATGCCGCGACACGCCCGCCGCGTCTTTGCCAGAGCCCGGGACCCGACCTAGCGTCATCCCATCGAACCGTGACCAAACCGTTACTGTCAAGTAAACGTTTAGGGTTTCGGAAGAGCGCGAAACACCCGACCGAACGCCGTGAACCAGTGGAAGGCCCGCAAAGTGGCAGCACCCCAGAACTACCTCGCCGTCATCAAGGTCGTCGGCATCGGCGGCGGCGGCGTCAACGCCATCAACCGGATGATCGAGGTCGGCCTCAAGGGCGTCGAGTTCATCGCGGTCAACACCGATGCGCAGGCCCTGCTCATGAGCGACGCCGACGTCAAGCTCGACGTCGGTCGCGAGCTCACCCGCGGCCTGGGCGCCGGCGCCGACCCCGAGGTGGGCAAGAAGGCCGCCGAGGACCACGCCGAGGAGATCGAGGAGGTCCTCAAGGGGGCCGACATGGTCTTCGTCACCGCCGGCGAGGGAGGCGGCACCGGCACCGGGGGAGCCCCGGTGGTCGCCCGCATCGCCAAGGGCCTGGGTGCCCTGACGATCGGCGTCGTGACCCGTCCGTTCACCTTCGAGGGTCGCCGGCGCGCGAACCAGGCAGAGTCGGGCATCGCCTCGCTGCGCGAGGAGGTCGACACCCTCATCGTCATCCCCAACGACCGACTGCTCTCGATCAGCGACCGTGGCGTGTCCATGCTCGACGCCTTCCGCAGCGCCGACCAGGTGCTGCTCTCGGGTGTGCAGGGGATCACCGACCTCATCACGACCCCGGGGCTGATCAACCTCGACTTCGCCGACGTCAAGTCGGTGATGCAGGGCGCCGGCTCGGCCCTCATGGGCATCGGATCCGCACGAGGGGAGGACCGCGCCGTCCAGGCGGCGGAGCTCGCCATCTCGAGCCCGCTCCTGGAGGCGAGCATCGACGGCGCCCACGGAGTCCTGCTCTCCATCCAGGGCGGAAGCGACCTGGGGCTCTTCGAGATCAACGAGGCGGCCCGGCTCGTCCAGGAAGCCGCCCACCCCGAGGCGAACATCATCTTCGGCGCGGTCATCGACGACGCCCTCGGCGACGAGGTCAGGGTCACCGTCATCGCGGCGGGCTTCGACGGCGGCGCCCCGGTGCGTCGCAATGACGACCGAGCGCTCGGCACGATCCAGGGGCACAGCACGGCGGCCCCGGCCGCTGCCGCAGAGGCGCCGGAAGCCGCCCCGGTCCAGGCCCCTGCGCCCTCTCACGCGCAGCAGCACGACCAGGCGGAGCCGAGCGGATCACCCGACGAGGCGGTGAGCACCGAGCACGACGCCACGCGGGTCGAACCGGCCCGCACCCAGCCGGCGCCGCCGCGCACGGTGACCTTCGACGACGGCGACGACCTCGACGTGCCCGACTTCCTCAGGTAGGGGCACGAGGAGCACCACGGACGACGTGGGCGGGCCGGACATCCGGCCCGCCCGCCGCCGTCTACGGTGGGGTCATGTTCGCCTGGCAGGAGGACCGCGCCGGGGTGCGCCGTGCCGTCACCTCGCGGGGTGGCGGGGTGAGCGAGGGCACGTATGCCGGGCTCAACCTCGGCTCGCACGTGGGGGACCGGCCCGAGCACGTCTCGGAGAACCGTGGGCGACTCTCCGCCGCCATCGGCGCGCCCGTCGCCTACATGGACCAGTGTCACGGCACCACCGTCGAGGTCCTCGACGCCGTGCCGTCCCAGCCCCCGAGCGCCGACGCGCTCGTCACCGACCGGCCCGGCCTCGCGCTGGCCGCGCTGGTCGCCGACTGCGTCCCCGTCCTCCTCGCCGACCCCGGCGCCGGCGTCGTCGCCGCTGTCCACGCGGGGCGCCTCGGGATGGTCGGCGGCGTCGTCATGCGGGCCCTGGACACGATGCGGGAGCTGGGGGCGCGGCAGATCGATGCCGTCGTGGGACCGTCGGTGTGCCCTCGCTGCTACGAGGTGCCCGAGGCCATGCGCGATGAGGTTGCTGTCGTATCGCCCGTCTCGGCAGCGGTCTCCTGGACGGGAACTGCGGCGCTCGACGTCGCCTCGGGGGTCGTGGACCAGCTGGCCGGGGGCGGGGCCGTCGTGCGCTGGCTGCCCGGGTGTGCGCGCGAGGACCCGACGCTGTACTCGCACCGCCGCGACGGGACGACCGGGCGGTTCGCCGGGCTGGTCCTGCTGGGACCGTCATGAGCGCCCGCCGCGAGGAGCTGGCCGCGTCCCTGGGCCGGGTGCGGGAGCGGATCGAGCAGGCGGCACTGGCCGCTGACCGCCGACCCGAGGGCATCGAGCTCGTCGTCGTGACGAAGTTCTTCCCTGCCTCGGACGTCGACCTGCTCGCCGACCTCGGTGTGCGGAACGTCGGAGAGAACCGCGACCAGGAAGCGGCCGCGAAGTGCGCGGAGCTGGCGCGCCGCGAGCAGCTGACGGTGCACTTCATCGGCCAGCTCCAGACCAACAAGGTCTCCTCGGTGGTCGGCTACGCAGACGTCGTGCAGTCCGTCGACCGGGTGAAGCTGGCGCGTGCCCTCGGCCGAGCCTGTGAGACGGCGGGACGGCGCCTCGACGTGCTCGTCCAGGTCGGGTTGGACACCTCGGGCGGACGCGGCGGCTGCGCCCCGGCCGACGTGCCGGCCCTGGCGGAGGTGATCTCCTCCACGCCGTCGCTGCGCCTGCGAGGCGTGATGGCGGTGGCACCCGTCGACGCCGATCCGGGGGCGGCGTTCGAGAAGCTGCAGGAGGTCGGAGCCGTCGTCCGCGGCGACCACCCGGACGCGACGTGGGTGTCGGCGGGAATGAGCGCCGACCTCGAGGAGGCGGTCGCTGCTGGTGCGACACACCTGCGTGTCGGGTCCGCAATCCTCGGATCTCGTCCGCCCCACCGGTAACTTCGGTCACGACGCACGGCGCCGAAGAGGCGGGGCCGACGACCAAGGAGCACTCAATGGCTGGCGCGCTGCGCAAGACGATGGTCTACCTCGGCCTCGCGGAGGACCAAGGTCGTTACGACGACGAGTTCTACGAGGAGTACGACGAGCAGCAGGCGGAGGAGCCGGAGCACCGAGGTGCGGAGGTCACCCACCTGCCGACCCGGCACACCGTCGCCGAGGTGGTGCGCAGCCCTGAGGCGGGCGGTGTCTCGCGGATCACGACGATCCACCCTCGCACGTACAACGAGGCCAAGACGATCGGGGAGAACTTCCGCGACGGCATCCCCGTCATCATGAACCTCACCGACATGAGCGACTCCGACGCCAAGCGCCTCGTCGACTTCGCGGCAGGGCTCGTCTTCGGCCTTCGCGGTTCGATCGAGCGGGTGACGTCGAAGGTGTTCCTGCTCTCACCCGAGACCGTCGAGGTCAACGCGGAAGAGGGTCCTGCCACCGCCGGGCGGAGCGTGTTCAACCAGAGCTGACGGGGCGCCGCTCCCACCGGAGCACGCGTCGGTCACACTTCATCCCATGAATGCCGTCCTCGCGGTTCTGCGATTCGTCGTCTTCCTCTACTTCCTCGTGCTCATCGGTCGCGTCGTCTTCGACTGGATCCAGATGTTCGCCCGTGACTGGCGGCCGCGCGGTGTGGTGCTCCTCGTGGCGGAGCCGATCTACACCCTGACCGAGCCCCCCTTGCGGGCGCTTCGCAAGGTGATCCCCCCGCTGCGCCTGGGTGGCGTCTCGCTGGATCTGTCCTTCATGGTCCTCTTCTTCGCCGTCTACCTCCTGATGATCCTGCTCTGAGGGCCAAGGCCGGGGCCGGTGCTGTGTTCACCGTGCGCAGCGGTGCTGCCCACGCGCGCGAGATCCCGTAGTCTGGCGGTCCGGAGCTTTCCTCCACGCGTGGATGGAGCGTGTGTCGGGGGCCCGGACGACCGTGACCAGATGGCCAGCCCAGGAGTTGACAATGGCGCTCACGCCCGAGGACGTCCTGAACAAGACGTTCACCCAGACGCAGTTCCGCCGCGGCTACGACGAGCGGGAGGTCGATGACTTCCTTGACGACATCGTCGCCGAGATGCGACGGATGACCAAGGAGTCCGAGGACCTGCGCGAGGACCTGGACAGCGTCCGCCAGGAGAAGGGGATTGCTCCCACCGCTGGTCGTGCGGAGGCCGATACGTCGGCCCAGGAGCTCGAGGAGCTGCGCTCCAAGAACGCCACCCTCGCTGCGCAGGTGTCCGAGCTCGAGGGCGCTCGCAGTGACCTGACCGCGAGGCTGGGGGAGTTCGAGGGCACGAGCGGGGACATCGAGGGGCGCAACGCCGAGCTCCAGTCCACCGTGACTCAGCTCGAGGGCACCAACGCCGAGCTGGAGGCCGCCAACGCCGAGCTGCAGGCCCGGGTGGCTGAGCTCGAGGCGAAGGCGGCAGACCTCGAGGCCAGGGCCAACCAGCTCGAGAGCGAGAAGCAGGACCAGGAGGCGCAGCGCCAGTCCGTCCAGGACCAGGCCGGGGCCCAGGCCGACGAGCAGCTCGCGACCCTCGACGCCCGGGTGCAGGAGGCCGAGCGCGACGCCCAGGAGCGAATCGCCGCCGCTCAGGCACGGGCCGAGCAGGCGGAGCGCGAGGCGGCGGAGCAGGAGGCCGCAGCTGCGCAGCGCGCGCAGGCCGGGGCCGACAACGGTGCCAGCGCCGGCGCCTCCCTCGCCGGTGCCGGCGGTGGCGCGAGCGCAGCGGGTGTCATCGCCCTGGCGCAGCGCCTGCACGACGAGCACGTCGGCGCTGGTCAGGCACGCCGAGACGAGCTGATCGCCGAGGGTCAGGGGCGTCACGACGAGCTCATCGAGACGGGCCAGCGCGAGCACGACGAGCTGATCGCCACCGGCCAGCGCAGGCACGACGAGTTGGTCGGGTCGGGTCAGTCCCAGCACGACGAGCTCGTCAGTTCGGGGAAGGCCCAGAACGAGGAGCTGATCAGCACCGCCACGGCCCAGCGCGACGAGATGCTCTCGACGGCGACTGCCCAGCGCGACGAGATGCTCTCGACGGCGACTGCCCAGCGCGACGAAATGCTCTCGACGGCGACGGCCCAGCGTGACGAGATGCTCACCGAGGCGCGCGAGCGTTCGACGGGAATGGTCGCCGAGGCGCAACAGAAGAAGGCGGGCATCCTCGAGGAGCTCGGTCAGGAACGCGGTCTGCTCGAGCGAAAGGTCGACGAGCTGCGCGGCTTCGAGCGGGACTACCGTTCACGGCTGCACACCTACATCCAGGGCCAGTTGGCGGAGCTTGACAACACGGGATCGGACTCCGGGGACGAGGACGACGCCGCGGCGGAGGCCGAGGCGGAGCCACAGCCCGAACACCAGGGCTGACCCCCGACGCGTGAGAGCCGGGGCCCGGGACCACCGGGCTCCGGCTCTCGTCGATGATTGGGGCGTCTCGCACCGCGTTTCGTCGTTGAGGCTGGCCCGAACAGGCCGTATCCTCCACGCACCGGCCGGGCCGACAGGGCTCGCCGCATTCCGGAAGCAGGTCATGACATGGTTGCCAAGCTGGCTCGGGACGCCGCGAAGCGGGTGTCGAAGGTGGCCGCCGGGGCACGGAAGGCGGTGACCGGCTCGGGTGCCACGCCCAGCACGCCGGAGAAGAAGGCAGCACCGGCCGGGTCCCACGCTCCGCGTGGGCAGAAGGCGGCGCCCGTGAAGAAGGCGGCACCGGCCAAGAAGGCGGCACCGGCCAAGAAGGCGGCACCGGCCAAGAAGGCGGCGCCCGTGAAGAAGGCGGCGCCCGTGAAGAAGGCGGCACCGGCCAAGAAGGCGGCGCCCGTGAAGAAGGCGGCACCGGCCAAGAAGGCGGCGCCCGTGAAGAAGGCGGCACCGGCCAAGAAGGCGGCGCCCGTGAAGAAGGCGGCACCGGCCAAGAAGGCGGCGCCCGTGAAGAAGGCGGCACCGGCCAAGAAGGCGGCGCCCGTGAAGAAGGCGGCACCGGCCAAGAAGGCTCCACGCCGTTCCACCCCGAGCATGGTGCCGTACCTCGGGACTGAGTCCCCTTGGACCGCAGCGGAACTCAAGGGGGTCCGCTCCGAGCTCGAGCACGACATCGACCAGCTGCGCTCCGAGCTCGAGAACGCACGGACCGACCTCGTGGACCTCATGCGCGACTCGGGGGACGGGGCGGGCGACGACCAGGCCGATGCCGGGGCCAAGACCTACGAGCGCGAGCAGGAGATCTCGCTGGCCAACAACGCCCGCGAGATGCTCCAGCAGTCCGAGCACGCCCTGGAGCGACTGGACAGCGGAACCTATGGAATCTGTGAGTCCTGTGGGAACCCCGTCGGCAAGAATCGTCTCCAGGCGGCACCTCGTGCGACTCTATGCATCCGATGCAAGACGAAGCAGGAGCGTCGCTGACGCCCGTCCACCCCAGTCCGCCCACGCCGGCCCCGGTCCCCGACCCGACCAGAGGCCGGCGGCGGCTGTATGCCGTGCTGCTGCTCCTCGCGCTGACAACGCTCGTCCTCGACCAGGTCACCAAGGTCTGGGCCCTGAACGCCCTGACGCCCGGTGAGCCGGTCGACGCCATCGGACCGTGGATCCGGCTCAACCTCATCCGCAACCCCGGCGCGGCGTTCTCGCTGGGTGACGGCTCCACGTGGCTGCTCACCGTGGTGTCCCTCGCGATCCTCGCCTGGGTCGTCGTCGCGGCACGCAAGGTGGGCAACCTGCCCTGGGCCATCGCCCTCGGACTGCTGCTCGGCGGAGCCCTGGGTAACCTCATGGACCGCCTGCTGCGCGAGCCCGGCCCGGGACGCGGCCACGTGGTCGACTTCATCGACTACTTCGGCTGGTTCATCGGGAACGTCGCTGACATCGCGATCGTGGGGGCCGCGGGCCTGATCGCGGTCCTCGCCTACCGCGGAATCACGCTGAGCGGTCCCGGGCACCCGGCCGTCCATGCCGAGCACGGCAAGCACGGCGAGCACGCCGATGGGTGACCAACGGACGGTCCTGGTTCCCGAGGGACTCGAGGGCGAGCGGGTCGATGCCGCGATCGCCAGGCTCTTCGGGGTCTCGCGCACCCGAGCGGCGGACATCGCCGCCGCTGGTGGCGTGCGGGTCAACGCGACGGACGTCGGGAAGAGCCACCGGGTCACGGCGGGGGACATGCTCGAGGTCCTCCTCCCTGCAGCCCCGTCCGGCGTCACCCTCGACGTCGTCGCCGAGCCGGTGCCGGGGATGGCGATCGTCCACGACGACGACGACATCGTGGTCGTGGACAAGCCGGTGGGCGTGGCCGCCCACCCGAGCGTGGGGTGGAGCGGCCCCAACGTGCTCGCCGGCCTCAAGGCGGCCGGCTACCGGATCTCCACCAGTGGGGCGAGTGAGCGTCAGGGCATCGTCTCGCGCCTGGACGTCGGCACGTCGGGCCTCATGGTCGTCTGCAAGAGCGAGCGGGCGTACACCGTGCTCAAGCGGGCCTTCAAGGAGCGCCGGGTCGACAAGACGTACCACACGCTGGTCCAGGGCCTCCCCGATCCCATCGAGGGCACCATCGACGCGCCGATCGCCCGGCATCCGGGCCACGACTACAAGTTCGCCGTCATGGAGTCGGGCAAGCCGGCGGTCACCCACTACGCCCTGCTCGAGGCATTCCGGCACGCCTCGCTGCTCGAGATCAGCCTGGAGACCGGGCGAACTCACCAGATCCGCGTCCACATGGCCGCGGTCCGGCACCCCTGCGTCGGCGACCTGACCTACGGCGCGGACCCGGTGCTCGCCAAGCGGCTGGGGCTGGAGCGACAGTGGCTGCACGCAGTCGGCCTGGGGTTCGAGCACCCGGGCTCGGGAGGGTGGGTCACCTTCGAGTCCCGCTACCCCGCGGACCTCCAGGCCGCCCTCGACCGCCTCTAGCGAGCGACACGGGCGCGACACGCGCGAGGGTGTCCGCGGACCGACCTAGGATGGTCGCGATGTCCACCCCCGCCGCCCCCAGCAGCCCACCAGAGAAGGGCTCCGACTCGTTCGTCCACCTTCACGTGCACACCGAGTACTCCATGCTCGACGGTGCCGCGAGGATCGGTGACCTGTTCACCCGCGCCGCGGAGATGGGGATGCCGGCCCTGGCGACGACCGACCACGGGTACGTCTTCGGGGCCTACGAGTTCTGGAAGAAGGCCCAGGGCACGGGGGTCAAGCCGATCATCGGCGTCGAGGCCTACGTCACCCCCGGCACCCACCGCACCGACAAGACCCGGGTCAAGTGGGGCGACGAGCGCACGCGCCCCGGCGACGACGTCTCGGGCTCGGGTGCCTACACCCACATGACGTTGCTGGCCCGCGACAACACCGGTCTGCACAACCTCTTCCGGATGGACTCCCAGGCGTCGCTCGACCAGGTGTACGCGAAGTGGCCCCGGGTCGACCGCGAGCTCCTTGACCGCTACGGCAAGGGCCTCATCGCGACCTCCGGCTGCGCCTCCGGTGAGATCCAGACCCGGCTCAGGCTGGGGCAGTACGACGCCGCGAAGCAGGCGGCCTCGGACTTCCAGGACATCTTCGGCAAGGAGAACTTCTACTGCGAGGTCATGGACCACGGGCTCGACGTCGAGCGCCGATCGATGAAGGACCTGCTGCGGCTGGCCGGCGAGCTCGGGATGCCGCTCGTGGCGACCAACGACCTGCACTACACCAGCCCCGAGGACGCCAAGGCCCACGCAGCCCTGCTGTGCGTGCAGTCGGGCTCGACGATGATGGACCCGGGGCGCTTCAAGTTCGACGCCGACGAGTTCTACCTCAAGTCCCCGGCCGAGATGCGCCGCACCTGGCGCGAGCTCCCCGAGGCGTGCGACAACACCCTGCGGATCGCCGAGATGTGCAACATCTCGTTCACCGAGGACGAGGGGCGCTACATGCCGCGCTTCCCGTGCCCCCCCGGGGAGAACGAGGAGAGCTGGTTCGTCAAGGAGGTGCAGTCGGGGCTGCGAGGGCGCTTCCCCGAAGGCATCCCCGACTACGCCCAGCGCCAGGCCGAGTACGAGACCGACGTCATCGTCTCCAAGGGCTATGCCGGCTACTTCCTCGTCGTCGCCGACTTCATCACGTGGGCCAAGGACAACGGCATCCGGGTCGGCCCCGGGCGCGGGTCGGGCGCCGGGTCGATGTGCGCGTACGCGATGAAGATCACCGACCTCGACCCTGTCCCGCACGGCCTGATCTTCGAGCGCTTCCTCAACCCGGAGCGGCCCTCCCTCCCCGACTTCGACGTCGACTTCGACGAGCGCCGACGCGGCGAGGTGATCCGCTACGTCACCGAGAAGTACGGCAGCGAGCGGGTCGCGCAGATCGTCACCTACGGCACGATCAAGGCCAAGCAGGCGGTCAAGGACGCCGCGCGCGTCATGGGCCACCCCTTCGCCGTCGGTGAGCAGCTGACCAAGGCGATGCCGCCGGACGTCATGGGCAAGGGGGTGCCGCTCTCGGGCATCTACGACCCCGAGCACCCCCGCCACGGCGAGGGCAAGGAGTTCCGCGAGCTCGTCCAGACCGAGGCGCACCTGCAGGAGGTCGTCGAGACGGCCAAGGGTCTCGAGGGGCTGAAGCGGCAGTGGGGGGTGCACGCGGCCGGGGTCATCATGAGCAGTGAGCCGCTCATCGACGTCATCCCCATCATGCGGCGCCTCCAGGACGGCCAGGTCATCACCCAGTTCGACTACCCGAGCTGTGAGGCGCTCGGGCTGGTCAAGATGGACTTCCTCGGCCTGCGCAACCTCACCATCCTCGACGACGCCATCGCCAACGTGAGGTCCAACCGTGGCGAGGACATCGACCTCGACGCCCTGAGCAAGGACATGACCGACGCGGCCACGTTCGAGCTGCTCGGGCGGGGAGACACCCTCGGGGTCTTCCAGCTCGACGGTGGCGGCATGCGCACGCTGCTCAAGCTCATGCAGCCCGACAGCTTCGAGGACATCTCCGCTGCGCTCGCGCTCTACCGCCCCGGCCCGATGGGCGTGAACGCACACACCAACTTCGCCCTCCGCAAGAACGGCAAGCAGGAGATCATCCCGCTCGACCCTCAGCTCGAGGGCAAGCTCCAGCCCGAGATGGTCGAGGCGCTCGCCCCCATCCTCGGCACGACCCACGGCCTGGTGATCTACCAGGAGCAGGTCATGGAGATCGCCCAGAAGCTGGCCGGCTACACCCTGGGCAACGCCGACCTCCTTCGGCGCGCGATGGGCAAGAAGAAGAAGGAGGTCCTCGCCGCCGAGTACGTCCCCTTCTCCGAGGGCATGAAGGCCAAGGGCTTCAACGAGGCCTCGATCGCGGCCCTGTGGGGCGTCCTCGTCCCGTTCTCCGACTACGCCTTCAACAAGGCCCACACCGCGGCCTACGGCCTCGTCTCGTACTGGACCGGCTACCTCAAGGCCAACTACCCCGCCGAGTACATGGCCGCGCTGCTCACCTCGGTGGGCGATGACAAGGACAAGTCGGCCCTCTACCTCGGGGAGTGCCGACGGATGGGGATCAAGGTCCTCCCGCCGGACGTCAATGACTCGATCGGGCAGTTCGCCGCGGTCGGCACCGACATCCGCTTCGGTCTCCAGGCCATCCGCAACGTCGGCCACCACGTCGTGGAGGAGATCATCGCCGCGCGCGCGGCCCAGGGCGCGTTCACCTCCTTCGAGGACTTCATGTCCAAGGTGCCGGCCGTGGTCTGCAACAAGCGGACCATCGAGTCCCTCATCAAGGGCGGGGCCTTCGACGGGCTGGCCCAGACCCGGATGGGCCTGCTGCGGGTGCACGAGGAGTACGTCGACGCCTTCGTCTCCATCAAGCGCCAGGAGGCCATCGGGCAGGACAGCCTTTTCGGGGCGTTCGGCGACGACGGCGACAACTCCGCCGGTGGCGACCTCATGGGGCTCACCCCGGTGCCCGGCATCGAGTGGGACAAGGCGACCCTGCTGTCCTTCGAGCGTGAGATGCTCGGGCTCTACGTCTCCGACCACCCCCTGCTCGGCGTCGAGCACGTGCTCTCGGCGCACGCCGACACCCAGATCGCCGCCCTGACCGCCGACGAGGGAAGCAGGCCCGAGGGGGCCACCGTCACCGTCGCCGGCCTGATCACCGGCCTGCAGGTCAAGCGCACGAAGAAGGGCGACCTCTGGGCCATCGCCACGGTCGAGGACCTCGCCGGGGCGATCGAGTGCCTGTTCTTCCCGAGCTCCTACCTCGCCGTCGGCCCGATGCTCCAACAGGACACCGTGGCGGTCGTGCGGGGCAGGGTCAACCGGCGCGACGACGCCGTCTCGATCTATGCCCAGGAGCTCACCCTCCCCGACATCAGCGACGGGCCGAGGGGGCCGGTCGTGGTGACGATGGAGACCGTTCGGGCGACCAGCGCGCGCATCGAGGAGCTCAAGACGGTGCTGAGCAACCACCCGGGCACCACCGAGGTGCACCTCAAGCTGGTCAAGCCGGGGCGCTCGGTCGAGATCCGCCTCGACGCCGCCTTCCGCGTGGAGGCCGACGAGGCACTGTTCGGTGACCTCAAGGTGCTCCTGGGCCCACGGTGCCTGGTGTGACGGGTGCGATGTCACGGCGGTGAACGCCTGACAACGGCTCCGTTTTCGTGTGTTCTTGCCCATTGTTTCGCCGCGTACCCCACCTAGGGTGGACCCCGCTCACCCCAACCCAGGAGAGAACATGACATCGAATCGTCGGCGCGCTCTCGGCGCAGCCATCGCGGCGGGCGCCCTCGCCGCGCTCACGGTGACCACCCCGGCAGTCGCCAAGGACAAGCCAGGGAAGCCCGACAAGGGGCAAGGACCGCTGCAGAGCATCCAGCTGCTCTCGTTCAACGACTACCACGGACACGTCGAGGCCATAGACACCTTCGGTTCCGCGAGGACCCCGGCCGGTGGCGCGGAGTACCTGTCCAGCGCGTTGACGAGCCTGCGCGCCGAGGCGCCCAAGGGTCGCTCGCTCACCGTCGCGGCAGGTGACCTCATCGGCGGCTCGACGTTTCTCTCCGGCATCTTCCACGACGAGCCGTCCGTCGAGACCCTCAACGCGATGGGCCTGGACGTCAGCAGCGTGGGCAACCACGAGTTCGACGAAGGCACCGACGAGCTGCTCCGTATGCAAGACGGCGGCTGCCACCCGGTCGACGGCTGCTACTTCGAGGACGACCCGTACGGTGGCGCCGACTTCCCGTGGCTCGCGGCCAACGTCGTGAAGAAGGACGGCACGGGCACCTTGCTTCCGGGCACGTGGGTCAAGAAGATCGCCGGAATGAAGGTCGGCTTCATCGGCATGACCCTCGAGGCCACACCCACCATCGTCAACCCGGCCGGCGTCTCGAGCGTCGAGTTCAAGGACGAGGTGAAGACCGCCAATGCGCAGGCTGCGGCCCTGAAGAAGCAGGGCGTGAAGTCGATCGTCGTCCTGCTCCACGAGGGGGGCTACCAGACCGGTGGCCTCAGCCAGTGCGTCGGCATCTCCGACCCGATTGCCACGATCGCGAAGACGATGACCTCCGAGGTCGACGCGATCATCACCGGACACACGCACCAGCCGTACGTCTGCTCGATCGACGACCCGGCGGGTAACCCGCGCTTGGTCACGAGCGCCGCGTCGTTCGGTCAGGTGGTCACCGAGACCAACCTCGTCATCGACCGCCGCACCGGTGACGTCGACCGTGCCGCGACGAGCGCGCGGAACATCCTCATCGAACAAAGCCTCTTCTCGCCGGACCCGAAGCAGACCGAGATCCTCGACAAGTGGAACGTCCTCGCCGGGCCGCTGAAGAGCAAGGTCGTCGGCACCCACGAGGAGCCGATCGAGGGCGACGGTGTCAACGGTCCCAAGTGCCGCTGCCAGGAGACCCCGATCGCCGACCTCGTCGCCGACGCAATCCTCTACAACACCGAGTCCATCGGCGCGGAGATCGCGCTGATGAACGTCGGTGGAGTCCGGGCGAGCCTCAATGCCCAGACGTACGGAGAGGACCCGGGCGAGATCACCTACGCGGAGGCGTTCGACATCGCTCCATTCGGCAACGTCTACGTCGCGCTCGACCTCACGGGTGCGCAGCTCAGGACCGTCCTTGAGCAGCAGTACCAGGAGGTGGACGCTCGCGGCTCACGCCCGATGCTGGCCCTGGGTGTGTCCGAGGGCTTCACCTACACCTGGGACGCGACGCGGGCTCCGGGCTCGCGTGTGGTGCCCGGGTCGATGAAGCTCGACGGCGTCGTCATCGGTGACACCGACACCGTTCGGGTCGGCACGCTGAACTTCCTCGCCGACGGTGGTGACCTGTTCACCGGGTTCGCCGCCGGCACCAACGTCGTCGGTGGATCGGGAGACCTCGAGGGTCTGGTCGCGTACTTCGAGGCCAACCCCGGGCTCACGGCCCCGGCCGACCGCGTCGCGGGGCTCTGACCGAGCACCGCACGTCGCACGAGCGCGAGGGCCGCACCCGGCACGGGTGCGGCCCTCGCCGCGGTCCGGGCTCGTGGTGCCGTCCCGGTCCCAGCGGCCGGGACGGCACCTCCACCCGAGGATGGGCGTGGGAGTCGGATTACAGTGGCGCCCATGCCGAGCCCCTCCACGCCGAGCCCACCCACCCCAGACCGCCGCACCCACCGCAGGGAGCACCACGGCGAGGTGTTCGAGGACCCCTTCGAGTGGATGCGCGACGGTGAGGCCCCCGAGGTCGTTGCCCACCTCGAGGCCGAGAACGCCTACGCCGAGGCGTGCACCGAGCACCTCGCACCACTGCGGGGCCAGATCTTCGAGGAGATCCGATCGAGGGTCAAGGAGACCGACCTGTCGGTGCCGGTGGCCAGCGGCCCGTGGTGGTACTTCTCCCGCACCACCGAGGGCAGGCAGTATGCCGCCCAGGTGCGCGTGCCGTTGACCGACCGCGCCCTGCGACCGGACCCCGAGGGTGAGCCGTCAGTCGCGGAGCAGGTCGTCGTCGACGGAAACGTCGAGGCCGGGGACAGCGAGTTCTTCTCCATCGGGGCACTGACCGTCAGCTCGGACCACCGTCTCGTCGCGTTCGCGGTCGATACGGAAGGGGATGAGCGCTTCTCGCTCGTCGTGCGGGTGATCGAGACCGGTGAGGTGCTCGACCGCTCCCTGACCGGCATCGGCTACGGCTGCGAGTTCAGCCGAGACGGCCGGTTCGTCTTCTACACCCGCCTCGACGACGCGTGGCGTCCGTACCAGCTGTGGCGGCACCGGGTCGGCGGCGACCCGGAAGAGGACGTCCTCCTCCACGAGGAGGGCGACGAGCGGTTCTGGATGGGCATCTCCTCCAGTCGGGACGAGCGGTGGCTGCTGCTCGGGCTCGGCTCGAAGACGACCTCGGAGGTCCACCTCCTGTCGGCCGATGACCCCGAGGGGGAGTGGCGGGCCGTCTCTCCCCGGAGAGACGGCGTCGAGTACGACGTCGAACCGGCCTCCGACCGGTTGCTCATCGTGCACAACACCGACGCCCCCGACGGTGACCTGGCCTGGGCGCCGCTCGAGGCGACCAGCCACGAGCAGTGGGTGCCGCTGCTGGCCTCGGCGCCGGGAGAGCGGTTCGTCGGGGTCGACGCCTTCGACGACGTGAGCGTCCTGTCGCTGAGGTCGAACGGGCTCACGGCCGTGCGGGTGCTGCCCCGCGACCCCGCCGCCGCCACCGGACACGGGCGGCCCTGGGACATCGACGTCGACCACGAGGTCCACTCGATCGGGGTCGGGGACAACCCGGAGCCGGCGACGACGGCGCTCCAGGTCGTCGTCGAGTCCTTCACGAGTCCGCGCACGGTCCTCGAGGTCGACCTCACGACGGGGGTGCGCACGGTGCTCAAGCGCCAGCCGGTGCTGGGCGACTTCGACGAGTCCGACTACGTCGAGCACCGACTGTGGGCGACCGCCGACGACGGGGTACGGGTGCCGATCTCTGTGGTCCACCGCGTGGGCATGGAGCCCGACGGGTCGCACCCCGGCCTCGTGACGGCATACGGGGCGTACGAGATCAGCTCGGACCCCTACTTCTCGGTCGCCCGGCTCAGCCTGCTCGACCGTGGCGTCGTGTTCGCCGTCGCCCACGTTCGCGGTGGCGGCGAGATGGGCCGGCACTGGTACGACCACGGGAAGATGCTCGCCAAGCGCAACACCTTCACCGACACCGTCGCCTGCGTCGCCCACCTCGTCGACACCGGGTGGATGGCGCGCCAACGGGTCGGGCTGGAAGGCGGCTCTGCGGGGGGCCTGCTCGTCGGGGCCGTCCTCAACCTCGCACCCGAGCGCTTCGCGGTGGCGCACGCGGCAGTGCCCTTCGTGGACGCCCTCAGCACGATCCTGCGACCCGACCTCCCGCTGACGGTGGGGGAGTGGGAGGAGTGGGGGAACCCCCTCGCGGACCCCGACGTGTATGCCTACATGCGCTCCTACACGCCGTACGACAACCTGTCGCCGGCCTCCTACCCGGCGGTGCTGGCCACGACGAGCCTCAACGACACCCGGGTGTTCTTCGTCGAGCCGGCCAAATGGGTGGCGCGACTGCGCGAGGTCACGACGAGCGACCCGGTGGACCGCCCGGTGCTTCTGCGCACCGAGATGGCGGCCGGGCACGGGGGGCGGAGCGGGCGGTATGCCGCCTGGGAGCAGATCGCCTGGGAGTGGGCCTTCGTCCTGGACCGGCTCGGAGCGACGGAACGCGTCAGCGGGTGAAGAGGATCGGGCAGTAGCTGCGCCCCATGAGCCGCAGGGCCGTCGATCCCACGTGCAGTCCGGGGAACCCGCCGGAGCCACGGCTGCCGACGACGACGAGGGAGGCGCCCTCGGAACGCTCCACGAGGCTGCGCAACGGGTCGGCCCGCACGACCTCTTGCTCGACCTTGACCTCGGGCTGGGCCCGTCGCGCATCGGCGAGCGCCTCGTCGATGATGGACCCCACGCGGGACTGGTACTCGTCCCAGTCGGACGACGGTCCGAGGGTCGGGTCCTCTGCGCTGGTGGCCTGCCAGGCGTGCACGACGTCGAGCGAGCCACCGGTCAGCGCGGCCTCACGGAAGCCGGTGCGCAGCGCCCTCAATGACTCGGGTGAACCATCGACACCGACGACGACCCGCCCCCCGGTCACCGGGCGCCCGCTGAGCTCGTGCTGCACGACGAGCACCGGGCATCTCGCGTGCGTGACCACCTGCATCGCCACCGCCCCGACGCTGGCGCGGCTGAAGACACCGTTGCCCATCGCCCCGATCACGAGGAGGTCGGCCGTCTGCGAGGCGGCAACGAGCGCCTCGCTCGCGTAGCCGTCGCGCAACGCAGTCGTGACCGTGAGGTCCGGGTCGATCGCGTGGGCGCGCGCGGCGCCCTCGGCCAGAAGCCTCTTCCCGTGGGTGAGGATGACCTCACGGTCGGCGAGCGCTCCGAACCCGAGCATCGGCAGGTCCGTCGCGAAGGCATGCATGACGTGCAGGGTCATGCCCCGGTCGCTGGCGAACTGGGCGGCTCGGGCGACCGCGGTCTGGGAGAGCGGTGAACCATCGACCCCGACGACGACGCGCGAGACGCTGGACATGGTGTTCCTCCGATCGGGCCTTCGCGGGCTGTCGCGCCCACATCTCGACCGTGGCACGGGCACCCCACTTCCGCAAGAGCGGGGCCGTGAGTCGCGGGTTCCGGGGACGAGACGTCGGCCACAGGTCTCATGAGGGGGACTGAGCGACCGTGGGCCGTGCACGGTGGCACCCCCGGGGAGCAGCTCCTCGTGGCGGGCATAGGGTGGCGGCATGCCGTTGAGTGCCATCGAGTGGGATGACGTCGGGGGCCGCGCCGGCGGCGGCGCCGTACGCGTGCTCGACCAGACGATGTTGCCGCTCCAGACGTCGTTCCGGAGCATCGACCGCACCGACGACCTCGTCGCCGCGATCGCGCAACTGGCCGTGCGCGGCGCTCCCGCTCTCGGGGTGGCCGGCGCCATGGGGGTGGTCGTCGCGATGGACGAAGGGGCGCGCGAGGGCTGGGACGAGCCGACCGTGCAGGCTGCCGTCGACCGGGTGAGGCACGCGCGCCCGACGGCGGTCAACCTGGCCTGGGGGGTCGACGAGGTGCGTCCGCTCATGGCGAGGGGGAGGGACGCCGTGCTGGAGGCGGCCCTACGCGTGGCCGCGGAGGACGAGGCGGCCAACCGCGAGCTCTCACGGCTGGGCGCCGACTGGCTGCTGGGCCGGGTCGACCGACCGAGCCTGAGGGTCCTCACCCACTGCAACGCGGGGTTCCTGGCGACCTCGGCGTGGGGCACTGCCCTCGGGGTGATCCGCGAGCTGCATGCGCGGGGCCGGGTCGAGCTCGTCTACGCGGACGAGACGAGACCGCTGCTCCAGGGGGCCCGGCTGACGGCCTTCGAGCTGGCGAGCGACGGCATCCCCCACGTGGTGCAGACCGACTCGGCGGCCGCCTCGACGATCCTGCGGGGGTTGGTCGACGTGGCTGTCGTCGGTGCCGACCGAATCGCCGCCAACGGTGACACCGCGAACAAGATCGGGACGTTGGGCGTCGCCCTGGCTTGTCGCGACGCCGACATCCCGTTCCTCGTGGCGGCGCCGTGGTCGACCGTGGACCTCTCGATGCCGGACGGGTCCGGGATCGAGATCGAGGAGCGGGACGGTTCCGAGGTGACCGTGCTGGCGGGAACCACTCTGGTGCCCGAGGGGACCAGCGGCTTCAACCCCGCCTTCGACGTGACTCCGGCCAGGCTCGTCGACGGGGTCACCACGGAGCGCGGGGTCGCCGAGCCACGGACCGGCCGGGACCTGCGCTCCTTCGCCTGACCCCTCGGCGTCCCACCGGCGCGGCGACGAATGGTCGGGTCGGGATCGGCACACGGTCTGGCCTTCATCTGCGGCAAATGAAGGTAAGATCTTCATATGAAGGATATGAAGACCAGCGCTTCACCGTGCGTCCTCCTCGGTGATGTCGTCGGGTCACGGAACAGCCGGGACCGGCAAGGGCTCCATCGCTCCCTCGAGGACGTGCTCGCCCGGGTGAACGACGAGGTCCCGGCCACGACGGACCTGAGGGTGACCGTCGGCGACGAGTTCCAGGGCACCTACCCGACCCTCGGGGCAGCGATCGACGCGGCGCTCAGGGTCCGGCTCGCGCTGATGCCCGAGGTCGACACGCGGTTCGGCCTGGGTCGCGGTGACGTGACGGTGCTCGACGAGAGCAGGGGCATCGAGGACGGGCCCGGTTGGTGGTCGGCCCGCAGCGCGATCGAGACGGTCGCCGACCTCGCCGAGCGGGCCGCCACCCGCCACGCCCGGACGGCCTACCGAGCTTCGGGCACCGAGCCCACCGGCCCGGCGGTCGACGCGGCCCTGCTCTGTCGGGACCATCTGGTTGGCTCGTTGTCGGACAGGTCGCTCCGTCTCCTGAAAGGGCTCATGCACCCGCACACCACCCAGAGCACCCTCGCTGAGCGCGAGGGCATCAGTGCGTCGGCCGTGTCCCAGCGAGTTCGCACCGACGGCATCGGGGCGGTCCTTGCCGCCCAGGAGCTCCTGCGGGGCATCCCGTGAGCTGGCTGGCCGTCTGGCTGATCGGGCTCGGCACGGCCGACCTCGTCCGCGCCGGCCAGCGCACCCGCCGCTGGGCGCTCCCGAGCGGCGTGGTGTCGGTCGTGGGCCTCGCTCTCCTCGCGGGGCTCACCGCACCCATCGATCTCGTGGTTCTCGCCGCGGCTCTCGTCCCGCTCGCGCTGTGGATCCGATACTCCACCCAGGCGCTGGCCTACGGTTCCGGACACTGGGCTGCGCTGACCTCGCTGCTGGTGGCCTGCGCGGGGCTCGTCCTCCTCTCCGGTTGGGCCAGCCCCGCGGGCGGCGTCCTCCAGCAGTGGCTGGGTTGGGCCGACCCTCCCCTGGTCGGGGATGTCGCGCCCGGTCGCCTCCTCCTCGTCGTGGGGCTGCTCCTCGTCAACCTCGTCACCGCCAACCTGCTCGTCCGACTGGTCCTGCTGAGCGTCGGCGCCCTGCGACCGGCACTTCCCCCCGACCCCAGCACCCAGGCGTCCGACGAGCTCAAGGGAGGGCGGTTGCTGGGGCCGATGGAGCGGGTCCTCATCCTCGGTCTCGGGCTCGCCGGTCAGCTCACTGCCGCCGGCCTCGTCATCGCCGCCAAGGGCCTCATCCGCTTTCCCGAGCTCCAGGCCAAGCGGGACGACCGCACGAGCGTCGACGGGGTGGGCATCGACGCCGTCACCGAGTACTTCCTCGTGGGGTCGTTCGTGTCGTGGCTCCT
The DNA here is from genome assembly GCA_963730365.1 of uncultured Actinomycetota bacterium. Classification (GTDB taxonomy): domain Bacteria; phylum Actinomycetota; class Actinomycetes; order Actinomycetales; family Dermatophilaceae; genus Fodinibacter. The sequence goes on from CAVSRM010000015.1 coordinate 111,474, forward strand.
CGCACTGGGGAGCCTCGCCTTCACCCGGTGACTCCGGAAGCGCTCCCGGGGTCAGACCGTGATGATGTCGTCCTTCCACTCGGCCGGGAAGTCTGCGGTCGTGTTGCCCGCCACGAGCAGTCGGTAGGTCATCGCCGCTGCCTCCTCGAGGTTGAGGGCTCGCCGCAGCGCCATCGACACCGTGTCCCCGACGGTCGAGCAGCCGTGGTGGGCCAGCACGACCGCGTCGTGGTCCACGACCGCCTGGCCGGCGAGGCGGGCGATCTCCTCCGAGCCCGAGGGGTGGAAGGGCACCCGACCCACGCCGCCGAGGTAGTACTGGTGGTCCAGCGTCGTGAAGCGGATCGGTGCCTCGAGCATGTCCACCAGCAGCACATGTTGTGGGTGCAGGTGCACGACGGCCGCGACGTCGGCGCGCACGGCGTAGGTCTGCTGGTGCAGCTTCCACTCGACGGAGGGCCGCGGCGCTCCTCCCACGTGGTCTCCGGAGAGGGTCAGCTCGGCGAAGTCCTCCGCCGTCAGGCGGTCCAGCCAGGTTCCGGAACCCGTGACGACGAACCGGTCCGTCCCGGGCAGGCGGGCGGACAGGTTCCCCCCGCTGGCCTGGACGAGTCCACGGTCGACGACGTGCCGTCCGGCGTCGATGAGCTGGTCGATGGTGCGGTCACGGTCTGTCGCCATGGTGCGATTGTGACCCATGGCGCCTCGGGGATCGACGGCGCCCGGACGGTGACGGGTTCGCGCGGCGAAGGGGGTTCCCCGAGATGGCGCTGTCCCCTCAGCTGTAGCTGCCCTGCACCGCGTTCACGACGATTGTGCCGACCGACAGGACGACGACTCCGACGACCACGTCGGCCATGAGGGACCGCTGCGACCCCGTGGTGTCCGGTGCGACGGCGCCCTCGACGCCCTAGCCCGCGAGCAGCCCGAAGACGACGAAGACCGGGGACACCGCGAGCCACAGCCATGGGGCCCGGGCCGTGGAGTCGGTCGGGGGGATGTCGGGTGCTCGGACACGGTGGACTCACATTCTCTTCGGCGGATGGAGGACGGGCCGTAACTCTGTCGGAGGCTCGGAGCACAGCCTCGTGGCGACCCTCGTCGCGGAGCGTCACCAGCAAGCGAGGAACCACTCGTCTTCGGACAGGTCAACCTTGGTCGTGGGGATGCTGGGGCAGTCTTGACGATGCTGGGACGATGTCCGGGTGTCGGCATCGCATCGCGTCTCGTCCCGCGGTGCCCGGCTGGTGGTCGTGACGTCGGCTGACCGGCGGGCACGGTTGTCGGACGCAACGACGCTGGCGTCCGACGTGAACGCGGATCTCATCGCCGTCGACCTGGCGAACGCGGTGTCGAAGTGGATCGGCGAGACCGAGAAGAACCTCACCGCGGTCCTCGACGACGCCGAGCGAACTCGGTCCGTTCTGTTCTTCGACGAGGCCGATGCCCTGTTCGGTCGGCGGACCGGGGCCCGGCCGCGGAGCAACGGCTACGCGAACCTCGAGGTCAGCCACCTGCTGCACCGACTCGCGGACTTCGGTGGGGTCCCCCTCGTCGTGCTCGGCACGACCCGGGTGCCTACGGATCCACCACCAGGGGTCACGGTGATCGGGCTCGCCGAGAGGGACCCTCGCCCACTGGGTCGCCCGGACCTTCGCGGCCGAGGTACCTCCGGCACGACACGGCGTGACCCTGCACAGGAGGAGCGTCCTCACTAGCATCGGTGAGTGACCTTCACCCGACGGTGAGAGATCTCGCCACGCTCTGTGAGCTCGAACATCGAAGCCGAGAGTGCTTGCGCCAGAACCGTATTAGCCTGTGGGCTGGACCTTGCGCACGGCACAGGGCCCGGCACCGCGTGACGATCCCGGGCCCTGTGGCCGGGTGGTGCAGGCTCAGATGTCGAAGTGCATCTCGAAGTCGTGCCCGTTGAGCGGTACTTGCTGGTCACGTCGCCTCTTGTGGTCCTTCTGAACCCCATGTGACCCCACATATGGCCCCCGGGGGTCGTGGCAACCGATATCGAGCCGGGGTCAACCCCCTCCCAGCAACGCTAGGCCCGGCCAGAACCCATGAGTGCGGACGGTTCGGCGTGCGGTCGCTCGCGGCGAAGTGGGACAGGCACGGATCGGCGACTGACGCTGACGATCAGGGATCAGGGCCGGAGCGCATTCAAGCAGTAGGTGAGGTCTGTAGCTGCTGCTCGTGCTTCGTGGTGGAGGTTTGATCCAGTCGTCCTGGAGCGCACCAGGGTATGTCTGCGCGGCGAAGTCCAGGATCTGCGCTTGGGCCGGTGCCAGGTCCGAACGCTCCTCTGTCGCGCCGACATCCTTCGGGGCCGATGGCACCCGTGCGGCGGGTGGAGAGGATCCGATTGAGCGTCAGGAGGACGCTGCGTTCGTCACCAACGAGACCGTCGAGCAGGCTCGGCAAGGCGTCGAACATTGAGCGTCGAAGATTGATGGCGGCAGATCGGCGGCTGAGTATCAAACCGACTCTCCCAGGCTCCTGATGTTCGCACAGCCTCATCCCGCCGTTACGACACATGATGGAGAAGCGCCATGCCGCAGTCCCGACCTTCCCGCCGGAGTGCCCGGATCCGCCCCATTCCCGGCAGACTCATCCCGGACGCTTCTGCACCCCCCTCGGACTCAGACAAGGAGCGCTCTCCAGAGCGCATTCGCAAGATCCTGGATGACGTTCCCGACCTTGAGATCAAGAAGCCTCGCGCCCCTCGGGCTCCCCGACGCAAGCAACCGCCTGCCGTTCCTCACCACCAGCTCAGTGCCGAGTTGCGTGCGGCGCCGAAGAGTCGCCTCGAGGCACGCACCGTAACCGGCAAGACATCGCTGCGGGCTCTCGGCTCGGCAGGCGACCTGGTGACGTACCGAGCGACCGGGTCCACCAAGAACCTGCGCGTCACCGAGCTCACCAGCCGTGATGGCTATACCTTCGGCGGAGGCCTCACCCTCGAGGCCGGACGCCCATGGACGGCCTTCTCCAGCGACTATCGCGTTCTGAGCATCGATGGCGGTGGAGCGCGGGGAATGATCCCGGCCACCATCCTCAAGGAGATTGAGGATCGATCAGAGCGCCCGATCAGCAGCATCTTCGACCGCATCGCAGGCACGTCCACCGGATCCATCCTGACCGTGGGGCTGACGGCCAAACGGCCGAACGGTTCTCCCCGCTACACCGCCGCCGACATCGTCGACATGTACCAGGAACTGGGGCAGGTGATCTTCCAGCGCGGCAGCTTCCAGGACAGAGTCCTGGACAACGTCGACTTCCTTCAACGCAACATCCGCGACAACGGTGCGGATTGGCTGGTCTGGCACAAGAACCAAGCCAAGGACGCCATCATGGAGATCATCAACAACGTGCAAGATCCACTGCACAGCATCGACCGTCTCGCCTTGGAGCTGTTCGAACGCCTCGGTGATCGGCGCCTCTCAGAAGCACGCTGCGAGGCCTTCACGTACATGTACGACATCGGCAGCCGCACTCCCCAGGTCATGGGCTCTCGCGAATCCACGGTTCCGGGTACGCGCGACTTCAGCGAGTACCGCATGTGGCAGGCAGCCACAGCATCCTCGGCTGCGGTGCCCTTCTTCGCACCGATGGCGATCTGGGAGAACCCGGTGGACCCGGTGCTCCTGGGGGTGCCAGGCCTCGTGGAGATCCCTCAGGCTCGGTACGGCAGTGGTGATCAGGACATGATGGTTGATGGCGGGAACGCTGGCATCGGAAATCCATCCTTGCTCGCGCTGGCGGACGAGAACCAGGAAAGCCAGGGCCGCTCCAAAGTCCTGTTGTCGCTGGGGACCGGGCACTTCAACGTGCCGATGGGACCCGAGAGCTCGGGATGGGGGTTCTTGGAGTGGATTGGCAGCGGGGAGTTGCTGACCAACCTGTTTGACGGGGCATCCGACGCCACGGACATGACCCTGCGCTCGCTGGTCGGCAACGATCTGAGCTATCACCGGTGGCAGCCGGCAATCCCTCAGGAACTGAACTTTCTGGATGAAGGAGGCGCGACAGACATGCAGGCCCTTGCTGACATCGCACAGGGATGGATCGACGAGAACGATGAACTCATCGATGCCTTCATCGAAAGCGTCCCGGACCGAGTGGGCTTTGTCGTCTAGGTCGGGCGTTGTCCTGGTCCCGGTCGGGCCGACGCGCTGAGCGAGGACGAACAACCACTAGCCCCCGACGAGGGGGCAGACATCCTCGCGCTCGCAGAGCGCATGCAGATGAGCGATCGCGTCCCGGGCGCTGTCCGTTCTGCTCTGAGGTGTGAGGGCTCGCCCGCTCACCGGTGCCGGCGGATCGTGACAGATCCGGACGGGTGGGCGCGGTGCGGATGAGTCGAGGTGAGTGACCACGAGTACAACGCGACCTATGGCGCAGTAGTGGTCGTGACCGCAGCGCCTACCGCGCTGTAGGTCGCGTCGTCCACCAGCATGGTGCTCGTGATGACCCTCATCTGAAAGTCCCCAGACCTGCTCACTGAAAGTCCCCACCCTGCGTGGCTCCACGGAGTCGGGCGAGGCTCCTTTGACGCTGGTGGTCTCTGACCACGCACCAGCTCATCAAAGGAGCCCCTCCGCTCATGCTCACACGGGAGGACGACATCGACGTGCACGCGTTGCACCGGAAGGGATGGACGATCTCAGCGATCCCCCGCCACCTCGGGAAGGACCGCAAGACGGTCCGGGCCTATCTCAACGGTCGGCAGGCCGGCGCGGTACTACGACTCAGCCGGCAGGGAGCATGCCCGCCACTTCAAGCGCAGGGTCGATGCCAAGAAGTGGCTTGACGAGGTGACGGCGTCCGTCGTGACCGGCAACTATGTAGACCCCAAGGTGGCGCGCACCACTGTCTCCGACTGGTGCGACTCTTGGCTGATCGGATACGGCACCCGCCGAAAGCCAACGGTGCGGCAGGCCTCCGTGCACGTGAAGGTGATCAAGGCGCACTTCGGTTCCACGCCGCTCTCTGCGGTCAAACCGTCCGACGTCAAGGCCTGGACGGTAACGCTGGGGGACCGGTACGCGCCGTCGACGACGTACGCGACCTACCGCAGGTTTGCCCAGGTCATGAGCGACGCGGTCCATGACGGGATCATTCCAAAGTCGCCGTGCTCGAGGCGCACCTCGCCGCCGCAGGCCAAACAGAGGCCGTATGTGGCGACGACGCAGGTGTGGGCGCTCCACGAAGCGATGCCTGCCCACCTGCGAGTCGCGATCCTGCTGGGCGCGTTCGTGGGTCTGCGGGTGTCCGAGGCCGCCGCGCTCCGGATACAGGACGTTGACTACATGCGAGGCGTGGTCAAGCCGCAGATTCAGTACCCGCAAGAGCCCTTGAAGTCGGAGACGAGCATGACGCCCGTGCCGGCGCCCTCGGAGCTGGCGCTGCTGCTGTCCGTGAATCGGGCCGAGTACGGGGGCGCGACGGTCGTCACAAACGAAGTCGGGCAGCCGACCTTCTTATGCGATCGAACGGGCGATCCGTGCAGCCAGGGGACAGGTCGCGGGTCTCCCGGAAGGCTTTCGCTTTCACGACCTGCGGCACTACCTCGCGTCCCTTCTGATCGCCTCCGGCCTCGACGTCAAAGTGGTACAGACCAGGCTTCGCCACGCCAACGCGACCACAACGCTCAACACCGACGGGCACCTGCGGCCGGATGCCGACGAGTCCTCACGAGCGGCCGTCGCTGCGGCGCTGAGTGCTCGTGAGGACTCGTCAAGGACTGCTGAGGCGCACTAAGCCTCTGACCGGCGGGTTCGCTCAGATGTCGAAGTACATCTCGAACTCGTGCGGGTGCGGGCGGAACCGGATCGGGTCGACCTCGTTCTTGCGCTTGAACTCGATCCAGGTGGCGATGAGATCCTCGGTGAAGACGTCACCCTCGAGCAGGAACTCGTGGTCGGCCTCGAGGGCGTCGAGCACGGCAGGGAGCGAGCCGGGAACCTGCTCGATCGCGTCGTGCTCCTCCGGCGGGAGCTCGTAGAGGTCCTTGTCCACCGGCTCAGGGGGCTCGATGCGGTTCTTGATGCCGTCGAGGCCCGCCATCAGCTGTGCGGCGAAGCACAGGTACGGGTTGGACGAGGGGTCCGGGATCCGGAACTCGATGCGCTTGGCCTTCGGGCTGTCCCCGGCGATCGGAATGCGAACGCAGGCGGAGCGGTTGCGGGCCGAGTAGACGAGGTTGACCGGAGCCTCGTAGCCCGGCACGAGGCGGTGGTAGGAGTTCACCGTCGGGTTGGTGAAGGCGAGCAGGGCGGGAGCGTGCCGCAGGAGGCCGCCGATGTACCAGCGGGCCAGGTCCGAGAGGCCGCCGTAGCCGCGCTCGTCGTAGAAGAGCGGCTCGCCGTCCTTCCACAGCGACTGGTGGGTGTGCATGCCTGAGCCGTTGTCACCGAAGATCGGCTTCGGCATGAAGGTGGCGGTCTTGCCGCCCTCCCACACGGTGTTCTTCACGACGTACTTGAACTTCATCATGTCGTCGCCGGACCCGAGCAGGGTGTTGAACCGGTAGTTGATCTCCTGCTGACCGGCGGTGCCGACCTCGTGGTGGCTCCGCTCCACGCTGATGCCGACCTTGGCCAGGTTGAGGCAGATCTTGTCGCGGGTGTCGGCGAAGTGGTCAACCGGCGGCACGGGGAAGTACCCACCCTTGTATCGGGTCTTGTAGCCGCGGTTGCCGCCCTCTTCCTTGCGGCCGGTGTTCCACGCCGCCTCGACGGAGTCGATGTAGTAGTAGCTCGCGTTGGCCTTGGTCTCGAAGCGCACGTCGTCGAAGACGTAGAACTCGGCCTCGGCGCCGAAGAAGGCGGTGTCGGCGATACCCGTCGAGGTCAGGTAGGCCTCGGCCTTGGCGGCGATGTTGCGGGGGTCCCTGCTGTAGGGCTCGCCGGTGAAGGGGTCGACGATCGAGAAGTTCATGATGAGCGTCTTCTCGGCGCGGAACGGGTCGACGAAGGCCGTCGTCGGGTCGGGGATGAGCTTCATGTCGGACTCGTGGATGGCCTGGAAGCCGCGGATCGAGGATCCGTCGAACATCTGGCCGTTGGTGAAGAAGTCCTCGTCGACCGTGGACGCCGGCACATTGAAGTGCTGCATGATGCCCGGCAGGTCGCAGAACCGGATGTCGACGAACTGGATGTCCTCGGCCTTGATGTACTCGAGGACCTCGTCGGCGGAGTTGAACACTGTGAACCTCCTGGTTCGGGACGGCAGAGGGGCTTTCGGGCGCCAGCCCTGGGGCGTTGCGCTCACTCTAGGGACGGGTGGTTACCCGACCGTGACTCGCGTGTTTCACCGGTGTAACGCAGGCCACCGTATCAAGGTGTGGGACGGGGCGCCCGAGGGCTGGACCGACGCGGGACCGTCCGAGGAGGCCGGGCCTGGGCCGAGGGCGGGGCTCACCGCATCTCGGGCCGCGTCCTACAGTGACCGGGTGCCCCCACCTGCTCCCGAACCCACGCACTCCGGTATGCCGGCTGCCGGCGAGCCGGAGGACGCCACCCTGCTGCGCCGGGTCGTGGCGGTCATCATCGACTGGCTGCTCTGCCAGCTCATCGCGATCGGCCTGCTCGGCGTCGACGTCCCGGCCCAGGGGGCCAGCGCGTTCGTTCCGCTGGGGGTCTTCGCCCTGGAGAACCTCCTGCTCGTCACGCTCGTCGGCTCGACGATCGGTCACCGCATCCTCGGCCTGCAGGTGTGGCAGGTCCGGCCGGGAACCTTCCCGCTGCAGGTCCTCGTTCGCACTGCGCTCCTGTGCCTCTTCGTGCCGGCGGTCCTGTCCGGCAAGGACGGTCGCGGGTTGCACGATGTCGCCGCCGGAACCCGCATCGTTCGCGTCTGAGGTGTCGCTGTGACCTACGGCATGTTGTGACGCGTTGTAGTACTACGAAAGATAGTAGTAATCTGAGTCCCGTCGGGGAGATCCGACATCACACACCAGGGCAGGAGTAGGACATGAGTGACACCACAACCCGGTCGCCGAGTACGGACACCGGCGCCACGAGCGGGACAGGATTCGTCAAGGTCGTCGGCTGGGTCGTCGCGGCGATCGGAGCCGTGATGTTGGTGGCGGGTGGCGCCACCTGGCTGGTCGTGCAGGACCAGCTCTCGGCCGAGAACATCATCGTCGCCGAGGATGCCCAGTGGTTCGCCGGGGACGAGGTCAACGGCCCGCTCACCGCCTACTCGCAGGCCGACATCATCAACCACCACGCGCTCGAGTCCTCGGGTGGCAAGACCTACGCCGAGCTCGACCGTGAGGACCCGGTGCGGGCCACGATGATGAACGCCTCGTTCCTCAGGGCCAGCCTCTTCACCTCGGTGCTCGCCTTCGGCGTCTCCTTCATGGCGATGGGCCTGGGCGTGGTCCAGATCCTCCTCGGGTTCTCGATGACGAGGGTCGCCGGCATGCTCTCCCACCCCGTGCGGGCCTGAGCCTCGCCGGGTGACCACCACCTGACGCACGACGGAGGGGCCCTGCCACCTGGCAGGGCCCCTCCGGCGTGCTCAGCGGATCAGGTCCGGTGATCGGATCACTTGCCGCGCATCCCCTTGCGGTCCGGGCGGGCACGCATCGGGTCCATGCCCTTGGGGATCGGGGGGCGTAGGCCGCCGAGCGAGGTCAGTCGCTTGTTCACCACCGACGTCTCCGCCTTGCTGAGCACCGGCTTCATCCGGGTCAGCTTGCCGGAGATCTTCTTGACCGGCACCTGCCCCTCGCCGTCACCGACGGTCCACAGGTGGATCGGGACCCCCGGAGCGACCCGGGCCACCTTCTTCTCCTCCTGCTTGAGCAGCTTGGTGACCTTCGAGGGCGGGCCCTCGCCGAGCAGCACCACGCCGGGACGGCCCAGGGCCCGGAAGACCATCGCCGCACCGACCATGTCGTTGGGCCGGAGGCCGCGGGCGCCCTCGACCGCGACCGGTTCCTGCGCGGCGTACCAGCCGCGGCGGCCCAGCCCCTGGAGTGCGGCTCCGGCGGCACCGGGTTGCCCCTCGAGGGCGCGGTACATCGCGGTGTTGCCCCGGCGGTTCATGACGACCACCGCGGCGAGCGCGGCGGCGGGGAGACCGAGGATGGCGGCATACCAGAGCCACCCGCCGCCGAAGATGGCTCCGATGGCCACGGCCACACCGAAGGTTCCGACGGCGGCCAGCAGCATCCACCAGCCGAGGTTGGGGTCGAGTCCCTTGATCGCGCTGTAGGCCTGGCGGATCTGGGCGATGCGGCCGGTCTTCTTCTGGGGCTGGTCGGACACGGGGGGTGACGCTCCTGATCGATGACGGCTGACCCGCGGCGTCTCCGCGGGCATCGCGCCTCAGGATACGGGGCGGGGGGCCCGCGCCACCAACGACGCCGCCTCCTGGCGGGCGGGGTCGGACGCGGCCTGCGCGAGGTGCGAGAGGTGGTCGGGAATCGGGCGACCCCAGCGGTTCATCGCGGTGGCCCAGAGGCGGCCCGCGCGGTAGGAGCTGCGCACCAGTGGCCCGGCCATGACGCCCTTGAAGCCGGCGTCGGTGGCGACGTCGGACCAGTGCACGAACTCCTCGGGCTTGACCCAGCGGTCGATCGGGTGGTGCTTGGGGGAGGGGCGGAGGTACTGGGTGATGGTGAGGATGTCGCAGCCGGCGTCGTGCAGGTCGTGGATCGCCGACTCGATCTCGTGGTCCTCCTCACCCATGCCGAGGATGAGGTTGGACTTGGTCACCAACCCCGCCTCGCGCGCCATGGACAGGACCCGCAGGCTCTTGTCGTAGGTGAAGGCGGGCCGGATCCGCTTGAAGATGCGCGGGACCGTCTCGAGGTTGTGCGCGAAGACCTCTGGCTGAGCGTCGAAGACCTGACCCACCAGCGCGGGCTCGGCACCGAAGTCGGGCGGCAGGATCTCGACGCCGGTGTTGGGGTTGAGGGCGTGGATCTGGCGGATCGTCTCGGCGTAGAGGCCGGCGGCACCGTCGGGGAGGTCATCGCGCGCGACACCGGTGACGGTCGAGTAGCGCAGGCCCATCGTTTGCACCGACTCCGCGACCCGGCGAGGCTCGTCGAGGTCGAGCGGCTGGGGCCGACCGGTGGCGATGTCGCAGAAGTCGCAGCGTCGGGTGCAGGTGTCGCCGCCGATGAGGAAGGTCGCCTCGCGGTCCTCCCAGCACTCGAAGATGTTGGGGCAGCCCGCCTCCTGGCAGACGGTGTGCAGGCCCTGGCCCTTGACCATGGAGTGGATCTGGGTGAACTCCGGGCCCATCTTCGCGGTGGTCCGGATCCACTCGGGCTTGCGCTCGATCGGGGTCTCGGCGTTGCGCGCCTCGACCCGCAGCATGCGGCGTCCCTCGGGTGCGACAGTCACGCGTGCCACCCTACGCCGGGCTCACGACACGCCCGAATCCTGTGACACCCCGAGCGTCGGCGGGTCAGCCGAGCACGTCGGCGAGGTGCTTCTCGGCGATCGGGAGCACGTCCTGCACGCTCACCGGTCGACCGGCCTCGATCGTGAGCGAGGAGACGCCGGCATCCGCGATGCCGCAGGGGATGATCGCGTCGGCCCACGAGAGGTCGGCGTCGCAGTTGAGGGCGAAGCCGTGCATCGTGACACGGCGGCTCACCCGCACCCCGATGGCCCCGAGCTTGCGGTCGGGGCCGCGGTGGTCGGCGAGCACCCACACCCCGCTGCGCCCGTCGACCCGGACGGTCTCGACTCCGACGTCTCGCGTCACGCGCATCATCACCTCCTCGAGGCGGCGCACGTGGGCCACGACGTCGATGGGGACGTCGGTCAGCCGGCAGATCGGATAGCCGACGAGCTGACCGGGTCCGTGCCAGGTGATCTTCCCGCCCCGGTCGACGTCGATGACCGGCGTACCGTCCGTGGGTCGTTCGTGCGGCTCGGTGCGCTTGCCCGCGGTGTACACGGCGTCGTGCTCGAGCAGGAGAGTCGTGTCGGCCAGACGGCCGTCGACCACCTGCTCGTGCACGTCGCGCTGCGCCTGCCAACCCGCGAGGTAGTCGACGGTGTCGGGAGCGAAGCCGAGGTGCACGAACTGCATGGCCCCACCGTATGCCGGGGCGGTGGCCGGACCGTAACCGAGCCGACACGGGCACGCCCTACGCTTGCGCCATGAACGAGCAGGAGTCACCGGGCACCGAACCCGACACCGCGCACAACGACGGGGGACGTCACCTCGACCCGGTCTCCGCGGCGAAGCGCCCGCGGGCCGTGATCGCCCTGGCTCTTCTCGTGCTCCTCGTCTGGCTCATCGTGGCCGGCCTCGGCGGCCAGGCACAGGGCAAGCTGTCCGGAGTCCAGTCCAACGACAACTCCACCTTCCTGCCCAAGGACGCCGAGTCCACTCTCGTCAGCGAGGCCGTCGCGGGGTTCAACGAGAGCACGACGCTGCCCTACCTCGTGGTCGTCGAGCGCGAGGACGGCGGTGCGCTCACGCCCGAGGACCAGAGCGCCATCGCCCAGTTCGCCACGGACCTGCCCGGTCTGGCACTGCCGGAGATCGGCCCGGACAGCACGCTCGGTGACTTCCTCAACCCCAGCGACGCCCCCACCCCGGTTCCCTCCGAGGATGGGAAGGCGGTGCTGATCGCCGTTCCCCTCGACGGGACGACCGGGACGGAGGCCTACGGCGAGACCTCCCCCCTCGTCGAGGGGGCGAATGCCCTGCGGGAGGAGATCGAGACCACCCTGACCCCAGCCGGTCTCGAGGCCCACGTGGGGGGCCCGGGCGGGCTCATCGCCGACTTCGCCGCAGCGTTCGCGGGCATCGACGGAATCCTCCTGGGCGTCGCGCTGCTCGTCGTGCTCATCATCCTGCTCATCGTCTACCGCAGCCCGATCCTGCCGATCGCCGTGCTGCTCAGCGCCGTCTTCGGGCTCAGTGCGGCCTCGCTCGTCGTCTACCAGCTCGCCCTCAACGACGTCATCACCCTGTCCGGGCAGTCGCAGGGCATCCTGTTCATCCTCGTGGTCGGCGCGGCGACCGACTACGCCCTGCTGCTCGTCAGCCGGTTCCGCGAGGAGCTCCACGACGAGCCGAGCGCATGGGTAGCGCTGCGGCGTGCCTGGCGCGCCGCGGTCGAGCCCATCGTGGCGTCCGCGGCCACCGTCATCCTCGCCCTGCTCTGCCTGCTGCTGGCCGACCTGCGGAGCACCTCCGGACTCGGGCCGGTCGGCGCGCTGGGCATCGCCGGCGCGTTGCTGGCGTCGCTGACCTTCCTCCCCGCCGTGCTGCTCCTGTTCGGTCGCAAGGCCTTCTGGCCCTTCGCCCCCAAGCTCGACCACGTCCACGCAGAGGACGTCGTCGGGACGACCGGCGTGTGGGGACGGGTGGCCGACCTCGTCGGGCGCCACCCGCGCCGCACCTGGTCCATCACGCTCGTGCTGCTCCTGGCCGCGGCCGCCTTCGTGCCGACCTTCAAGGCCAGCGGCTCGACGATTGACGAGACGTTCCTCTCCGACACCGACTCGATCATCGCCCAACGGATCATCGGCGAGCACTTCGCCGCGGGCTCCGCCACCCCGGTCCAGGTCGTCGTTCCGGAGGGCGACGCCGAGGCAGCTCTTGAGGTCGTCACCTCGGATCCGGGGGTTGCGGGTGCCTTCGTGGGTATCGCACCCCCTCAGCCGGGGCAGCCGGCGACGCCACCGCCGGTCGTCGACGGCTCCGTCCTCATCCAGGCGACGACGAACGACGCCTCCGACAGCCAGGGAGCCGAGGACACCGTCAAGCGGCTCCGCGACGACCTCGACCAGGTGAGCACCGAGGCCCTCGTCGGCGGCAACGCGGCGACGAATCTCGATGTGCTCGAGGCCAGCTCGCGTGACCTCAAGGTGCTGGTCCCCACGATCCTGCTCGTCATCTTCCTCGTGCTTGCCCTGTTGCTCCGCTCCCTCGTCGCACCGCTCCTCCTCGTCGCGGCCAACGTCGTGTCGTTCGCCGCGACGATCGGTATCGCCGCTCTCGTGTTCGACCACGTCTTCGGCTTCACCGGAGGGGATCCCGCGATCCCCCTCTACGGGTTCGTCTTCCTCGTCGCGCTGGGGATCGACTACTCGATCTTCCTCATGACCCGGGTGCGCGAGGAGGCGCAGGTGCGCGGCACCCGCCCCGGCATCCTCGTCGGGCTGGCCGTGACGGGTGGGGTCATCACGAGTGCCGGCATCGTCCTGGCCGCGACCTTCTCGGCGCTGTCGGTCCTGCCCCTCGTCTTCCTCGTGCAGATCGCCTTCATCGTCGCCTTCGGTGTCCTGCTCGACACCTTCGTCGTCCGCTCGCTCCTCGTCCCGGCAGCCGCCTACGACATCGGCCCACGGATCTGGTGGCCGGCGCGCTTCCGCTCCGACGAGGAACCCGTGAAGGACGTCTCTCCGGTCGCCTGACCGAACGCGGCTCCCCGGAGGACGGGCCTACGCTGGCGCCCATGATGCGTGTCGCACTCGCCGGGTTCGGATCGGCCGGCCAGACCATCCATGCCCCCCTGCTGCACGAGGCGGGCTGTCACGTCGCCGCGGTCTCCACGACCGACGCCGGCCGCGCCCGGGCCGCGCAGGAGGAGTTCCCCGGGACGAAGGTGGTGCCCCGGCTCGAGGACCTCCTGGCCCTCCCGGGGCTCGACCTCGTCGTGCTCGCGACACCCAGCGGCGCCCACGCCGAGCAGGTGCGTGCCGTCATCGACGCCGGCATCGCCTGCCTGGTCGACAAGCCGCTCGCCGTCGACGCGCAGGCGGGGGCGGCGGTGGTCCGGCACGCGGCGAGGGCCGGGGTGCCGCTCACCGTCTTCCAGAACCGACGCTACGACCCGGAGCACGCGACCGTGGCGCGGGTCGTCGCCGAGGGCCTGGTCGGCAACCCGTTCCGCTACGAGATGCGGTGGGAGCGGTGGCGGCCGGTGCCCAAGAGCCGGTGGCGGGAGAACGCCGGCGCCGCCGACGGCGGTGGTCTCCTCCTCGACCTGCACAGCCACCTCGTCGATGCCGCCGTCCAGCTGTTCGGGCCCGTCGAGACCGTGTTCGCGACCGTGGCCGCCCGGACGACGAGGGCAGAGGACGACGCCTTCCTCGTCTGCCGCCACGACGGGGGTGTGGTCTCCCACCTCGGCGCCACCTCCCTGTCCGGGGCACCGGGGCCGAGGGTGCGGCTCCTGGGTACGCGTGCGGCCTACGTCCTGGCCGACTTCGAGGGAGAACCACACCCGTGGAGCGGCCAGGCCGACGCGGACCCGGCGCACAGCGGCTGGCTGTACCGCGGCGAGGAGCGCGAGGCCGTGGCCCGGGAGGGCACCCGCCAGGCCGACCTCTACCGCGCGATCGAGGCGGCCCTGGGTTCGGCGCGACCCCAGGACGAGATGCCGGTCGACCCGTGGGACGCCGTGCACACCCTGGCCGTCATCGATGCGGCTCGGGTCTCCGCGGACCACAACCAGGTGACCGCCGTGCACACCCCCCGCCCCTGACCGCTCCGGTCAGGCGGACCGAAGACGGCGGGGCTCGATCCGCTCCTCGCGCACCGACTCGCCGTCCCGGGTGACGACGAAGGCGGCCTTGCCCTCGGTCTCGGACACGGCCTCGACGAGGTGGGTGCCCCGGTAGACGAGCCCGACCCCGTCGTCCGTGCAGTGCGTCTCGGGCAGCGTGCCGTCGGCGACGAGTGCCCGGACCGCTGGGCGACGGGACTCCTCGGAGTCATAGTGCACGCCGTTGCCGTAGGGCAACAGACCCAGGCCGTTCGTGACCGGCCTCAGGTCGGGGCCGAAGGAGTCCGTGCAGCCCCCGGCATACCAGCAGATCGACCCGGCCGACACCCCGGAGAGCACGACACCGGCCTCCCACGCTGTGCGAAAGGCGGGTCGCAGGGCGTGCACGTCCCAGACGGCCAGGAGGTTGGCGACCGACCCACCGTTGACCCACACGACATCCTGGGTGAGGAGGTGGCCGGGCACGTCGTCGAGGTTGGGCATCGGGAAGAGGTCGAGGCAGGTCAGGTCGAAGCCCGCGATGCGGCCGGCCTCATGGGCCCAGTAGTTCATGAACCGCGGGTCGCCGGATGCCGTGCCCACGAACGTCACCCGCGGTCGGCGGCCGTGCGAGCCGGAGAGCTCGACCGCGTGGTGCACGAGGGCGTCGAACTCGAGCTGGGTGCGACTGCCGGGACGGTAGCCGCCCGAGGTCGCGACGATGGTCGGTGCATCGGCTGCCATGGACGTCACCCTAGGCGCGCGGCGGCCCGGTGGTGGTCAGGAAGCGCAGGGGGCCTGTGGACAACGTCATGGCCCGAGCGCGACCCTGAGCCAGAGTGGATCCATGCACACCACAGCCGGTGCCGAGGAGAGCGCCCCGATGGTCCCGGGCTTCGAGCTCGGTCGACGGATCGGTCACGGGGCCACCAGTGAGGTCTGGGTCGCGGCCACCGAGGCGGACGGCCGCCGGGTGGCGCTCAAGGTGGTGCACGCCGACCTCGATGAGGTTCAGGCGGCAGCCCGGGAGGCGGCACTGTCGGCGGCGGTGGCGTCACCGCACCTCGTGCGCATCGAGGCCTGCCTCCCGCTACCCGGCGGACGGGTGGCCCTGGTGATGCCACACCTGGCCGGGGGCAGCCTCGAGGCGCTCGTGGAGGCCCGGGGGCACCTCGAGCCCGGTGAGGTGGTCACCGTGCTGGCGCCGGTGGCCTCCGCACTGGCGCGGCTGCACGCCGTCGGTGTGGTCCACGGCGACGTCTCACCGGGCAACGTGCTCCTCGACCTCGACGGTCGACCGCACCTCGGCGACCTCGGGGTCGGCCGGATCGTCGGGGAGGCTCCGGCGGGTGTCTGGGGCTCGGACGGCTACGTCGCACCCGAGGTCGTCCTCGGGTCGGACCCCTCGCCCGCCGCCGACGTCTACTCCCTCGGTGCGCTGGGGTGGTTGTGCCTCACCGGGTCGGTCCCGGGGGCTCCGGGGCTGCGCCCGGCCCTGGCCGACGTGGCCGGCGCCGCCGCGACGCCGGAGCTGTCTGCCCTCGTCGCGGCACTGGACTCGGCCATCGACGCCGACGCGTCGACGCGACCCGACGCCGACGCGCTGGCCTGGGCGCTGTTCTCAGCGGCGACACCACGACCGATCCACCTCGTGAAGGGCGATGACGACGTCAGCGCCGTCACGTACCGGCTGCGGGCGGCGGCAGGCTCCGATGGCGTGCCGGGGGCGACCCAGCCCGTGGCCGTCCGGGGTCGCCGCTCCTGGCGAGGGCGGATGCCGTGGCTGGGCTCGCGGAACTGGCTGCGCCCGTGGCGCTGGCGTGGCTCGGCGCCGGAGCCCGCACGGCCGGAGCCCGCACGGCCAGAGCCCGCAGTCCTCGGCAGCGCGGGGAGTGCGGTGCGGAGGGGGCACCGCACTCCCCGTCCTGGCTCCCTCGAGGTGCCGAGGGCGAGGCCTCCTCGACCGTCTCCCCACGGAACGCCCCGACACGGGGCGGGACGGCGGACGGGGGGACGGCGGGGGCCCGCCACGGGCGGGCGGGTTCCCGGGCGAGCCGTCGTCGTGGCGGTCGCCGTGGTCGCACTGGCGGTGGCCGGCCTCGGTTCCACTACCCCGGGATGGCCAGGACGCGGCGGGCCGGCTCTGGACCCGTCGGCGGTCTCCGGGCCCGCTGGGCAGCGTCCCGCCGATTCGTTCCCCGCCGAGAAGCTCTTCGACGACCGCTCGCTCGATCCGCGACTCGACGCCGACGCGCCCTCGGACCGCCCGACGGAGCTCGTGTCGGCGTTGGCGGCGGCGCGAGCGGCAGCATTCCGCTCGGCCAGTCCGTCCCGACTGGGCGAGGTCGACGCCCCCGGATCGGCCGCGTGGTCTCGTGACGTCTCGGACGTCACCGAGCTGCGACGCTCCGGGGTCCGCTACCTCGGCCTGCACCACGAGGTCGTCGCGGCGACCACCGTTGCGGTCGAGGGTTCGCGCGCTGTGGTCCGCGCCCGCGTCGACACCAGCGGGTACGCCGTCACGGGTCGGGGCGACCGCGAGGAGAGGCCGCCGAGTGCCGGTGCCTCGGTCCTCGTCGACCTGGTTCGCACCGACGCCGGGTGGCGGGTGAGCGACCTCAGGGCTGACGGCTGAACGTCGTCGTCAGCCGACCAGCCACCTGACCGCGGACTCGAGGTCGCCATGGGTGTACTGGAAACCGCTCTCGCGCAGCACGTCGCCGACGATGCGCTGGCTGCCGAGGATCTCGCCCGCGAACTCGCCGACGGCCACTCGGGCGGCGAACGCGGGGGCTGGCAGGACCGCTGGGCGGTGCATCGCCCGCCCGAGGGCTGCGGCGACCTCGCGCTGGCGTGCGGGCCGGGGGCCCGTGAGGTTGACCGGACCCGTGACCTCGGGGTGGTCGAGGAGGTGGAGGATCGCTCCGACCTCGTCAGCGAGAGTGATCCACGGCCAGAACTGCCGGCCCGAGCCGATCGGACCCCCCAGACCCAGCCGGGCCAGGCGGGCCAAGGGACCCGCCGCCCCGCCCTCGGTGTCGAGCAGGAGACCGGACCTGTCCAGCCTGAAGAGGGTTCGCGACGGGCTGCCCGACGGCGCCAGAACGAGCCCCGTCCGGAGGAAGGCGACGGGTGCGCCTGCGTCGATCGCCGACTGGGCGCTGGCCTCCCACGCAAGGACCACGTCCGCGAGGAACCCGGTTCCGGGCGGGCTGTCCTCGGTGAGCTCCTCATCGCCGCGGTCGCCGTAGACACCCACAGCCGACCCGCACAGGAACCTGATCTCCCGGCCCGCCTCGGCCACCGCGGAGGCGACGGCTGTCGTGCCGTTGGTGCGCGAGGCGAGGATCTCGTGCTTGTACGAGGGCGTCCAGCGCCGGTCGCCGACGCCCGCCCCGGCGAGGTGCACCACGGCATCGACACCGTCGAGGGCGTGGGGGCCGAGGCTGCGGCTCGCGGGGTCCCAGCGGACCTCGTCCGGGGCCGAAGGGGCCCGCCGGACGAACCGCACCACCTCGTCGCCACGCTCATGGAGCGCGGCGACGAGGGGGGTGCCGATCAGGCCGGAGGACCCGGTGATGGCGATGCGATGGGCCATCTCGGTGCTCGAGGTGCCCGGGTCAGAGACCCAGGGACGCCTCGAAGGCCCCTTCCTCGAGGCGCTGCTTCATCGTCGTGAGGAAGCGGGCCGCATCCGCACCGTCGACGATCCGGTGGTCGTAGGACAGTGCGAGGTAGACCATCGAGCGGATCGCGATCGTCTCGCCACCGTCCTCGGCATCGACGACCACGGCACGACGAACGACAGCGCCCGTGCCCAGGATCGCCACCTGGGGCTGGTTGATGATCGGGGTGTCGAAGAGTGCACCCCGCGACCCGGTGTTGGTGATCGTGAACGTGCCACCCGCCAGGTCGTCCGGGGTGATCTTGTTGTTGCGCGTCCGGTCCGCGAGCTCGGCGATCCCTCGGGCCAGGCCGGCGATGTTGAGATCGCCGGCATTCCTGATCACGGGGACCAGAAGGCCCTTCTCGGTGTCGACGGCGATCCCGAGGTGTTCGGCACCGTGGTAGGTCACCTCGTCCTCGTCGAGGCTCGCGTTGACCGTGGGGTGGGCCTTGAGGGCCTCGACCGCAGCGAGGGCGAAGAACGGCAGGAAGCTCAGCTTGGTGCCCTCCCGCGCCGCGAACTCGCCCTTGGCACGCTCACGCAGCCGAGCGATGCGGGTGACGTCGACCTCGACGACGGTGGTGAGCTGGGCGGAGGTCTGGAGCGACTCCACCATCCGGCGCGCGATGGTCTTGCGCAGGCGCGACATCTTCTCGGTCGTGCCTCGCTTGGACCCTTCGGCCGGGGCGCGCGAGGCTCCGCCCGACGCGGAGGTCTTTGCAGCGGTCGCGGACGCCGGTGCCGACTCCTTCGCGGACTCGGCCGCCTTGGTTTCCTCGGCTGCCGCGACGACGTCCTGCTTGCGGATCCGGCCACCGATCCCGGTGCCCTCGATGCTCGAGAGGTCGACGCCGTGGTCGGCTGCCAGCTTGCGCACCAGGGGAGTGACGTACGCGGCTGCGTCGCCGCTCTCGTTCTTCGGCCGGGGCGTGGGCGCGGTGGAGGTCGAGGTCGCCGCTGCCGGGGCATCGTCGGCCTTGGCTGCGGCGGCGTCGGCGGTCTGCTGCGGCGGGGCCTCCGCGGACTTCTGCTCCGGCTCGGGCTCGGACTTCTGCTCCGGCTCCGGCTCCTGCTCCGGCTCGGGCTCGGACTCGGACTCGGACTTCTGCTCGGACTTCTGCTCGGGCTCGGACTTCTGCTCCGGCTCGGACTGGCTGGATCCGCCGCCGCTGCCGCCCACGACCGCGAGGTCGGCACCCACGGGCACCGTCTCGTCCTCCTGGACGAGGATCGAGGTCAGGGTGCCGGCCACGGGGGAGGGGATCTCGGTGTCGACCTTGTCGGTGGAGACCTCGAGCAGGGGCTCGTCGACCGCCACCTCGTCGCCCTCCTGCTTGAGCCAACGGGTGATCGTCCCCTCGGTGACCGACTCGCCCAGGGCGGGCATCGTCACGGTGGTGCCGTCGCCGGAGCCGGACGCCCCGGCGGAGGGTTCAGGCGCGGAGTCCTCCTCGCCGCCCTCGTCCTCGGCGGGCTGGTCCTCTTCGCCGTCGTCCGCCTCGTCGTCGTCCGCGGACTCCGCATTGTCGGCGGGAGCATCCTCGGCGGGCTCGTCCGACGAGGCCGGGGCCTCGTCCGCCGAGCCCGAGTCGTCCTGCGCGTCCTGATCCCCGGACGAGTCGCCCTCGGGGGCGTCACCGTCGCCGATGACGGCGAGGTCGGCGCCGACCGGCACGGTGTCATCCTCCTCCACGAGGATCTCCTGCAGCGTCCCGGCGATGGGGGACGGGATCTCGGTGTCGACCTTGTCGGTCGACACCTCGAGCAGGGGCTCGTCGACGGCGACCTCGTCACCCACGTTCTTGAGCCACCGCGTCACGGTCCCCTCGGTGACGGACTCGCCGAGTGCAGGCATCTTCACGCGTTCTGACATCGGGACAGCTCTCCTTCTTCGATGGTGGCGGACATCACTCTAGTTGTGTGCGTGCAGCGGTTTCCCGGCGAGTGCCAGATGGGCCTCTCCCAGCGCCTCGTTCTGGGTCGGATGGGCGTGCACGAGTGCCGCCACCTCCTCGGCGTGCGCGCCCCACCCGACGATGAGCTGCGCCTCCCCGATCTGCTCGCCCATCCTCGAGCCGACCATGTGGACCCCCAGGACCGGGCCGTCCTTGACCCGGACGAGCTTGACGAACCCCTGGGTCCCCAGGATCTGCGACTTGCCGTTGCCGCCCAGGTTGTACTCGTAGGCCTCCACGTCGGCGTGCCGCTCACGGGCCTGCTCCTCGGTGAGGCCGACCGAGGCGACCTCGGGCTCGCAGTACGTCACCCGGGGGATGCCGGACTCCTCGATCGGCGTGGGGGCGAGCCCGGCGATCTCCTCGGCGACGAAGATCCCCTGGGCGAAGCCACGGTGCGCGAGCTGGAGCCCCGGAACGATGTCGCCCACGGCATACACCCCGTCGACGGAGGTGCGGCAGCGCTCGTCGGCCAGTACGAAGCCCGCTTCCATCTCGACCCCCGCCTCGGCGTACCCGAGCCCGTCCGTGACCGGGCCGCGACCGACCGCGACCAACAGGAGGTCGGCGACGATCTCCTCACCGCCCTCCAGCCGGACCGTCACCGTGTCGTCGTCCTGGCGGACCGACTCGAACCGGGCGCCGGTCCTCGTGATGATGCCGCGCTTGCGGAAGGCCCGCTGCAGCGCCGCACTCGACGCCGGGTCCTCCGCAGCGACGAGACGCGGGAGGGCCTCGACGATGGTGACCTCCGCCCCGAACGACCGCATCACGGACGCGAACTCGACCCCGATGACGCCTCCGCCGAGGACCACCACACGGTCCGGGACCTGGTCGAGGCCGAGAGCCTGGTCGCTGGTCATCACCTGGCCGGCGATCTCCAGCCCCGGGAGGGTGCGGGCGCAGGAGCCGGTGGCCAGCACCACGTGCCGACCGACGAGCCGTCGGTCGCCGACCGCCACGGTGCGCGGGCCCTCGAGCCGCCCGGACCCCTCGACGTAGTCGACCTTGCGTGCCGAGACCAGGCCCTGAAGCCCCTTGTGGAGGCGGTTGACGACCCCTTCCCGGTACGCCGTCACAGCGGGCAGGTCGATGCCCTCCAGCGTGGCCCGCACGCCGACGGTCCCGGCCTCGCGCGCGGTGTCGGCGACCTCGGCGGCGTGCAGGAGGGCCTTGGTCGGGATGCACCCGCGGTGCAGGCACGTGCCACCCAGCTTGTCCTGCTCGACGAGCGCGACGCTCAGGCCGAGCTCGGCGGCGCGCAGGGCGCAGGCATACCCCCCGCTACCTCCCCCGAGGACGACGACGTCGTGGGTGGGTGTGGCGGTGGCCGGCATGCGTGGGTGCTCCTCAGTTCGTGACGGGCGAGTGGCCCGGCGCACTCGGGCGGGCCGCCGGACCTGCCCAGCATCCTGTCACTGAACCGTGGTCCGGGGCACCCGGCGCAGCGGGGACCCTCGTCGGGGACGATGGCACCACGCCCTATCGTGTGGGGATGGCCTGGTGGAGACGCAGCCGGAAGGACGAGGCCCCGCACGGAGGCGGGGACCTCTCGAGCGCCCGTGCCCACCTCGAGGAATTCGTGGCGTCGCGTCGCGGTGTCGAGGCCTACGTCGAGCCGGCGACGAACATCACGGCCACGACCCTCGTCCTCATCGCGCACGACGGTGAGTGGACCCGTCGGGCCCTGCCGTCCCGCCCGCAGGCGTTCGATGTGGCCAGGTCACTGGGCATCCCGGTCTACGACGTGAACCAGACGGGCTATCCCGCGAGGATGCGGCGGTGGACCTCGCAGCAGCGAAAACCGCCGAGGCGCTGAGCCGGTCGCCCCGGAGCGCGGGAATCGTGGTGGAGGCGGAGCCGAGAGCCTGCCATGGTGGGGTTGACCGATGCCCCCGCTGGAAGGACCCACCATGTCAGCCGCGAAGAAGCCCCGCCCCGCCGTCGACGACGACGTCAAGGCGAAGTACCGTGCCGCGCTCGATGCCAAGCAGGCCCACGGGGGAGCGGACGTGTCCGACCACGCGGACCACGCGAAGGTCGACCACGCGCACGGTCCGGAGACCACGGCGCGCGAGCAGATGTTCCGCCGCAAGAGCGGCTGACGCTTCCCGACCTTCCCCGGGCGCCCGAGGTCAGGGCGTGTGGGACTCCACGAGGCTGACCAGCGTGCCCACACCGAAGCCGGTGCCGCCCTTGGGGTGGTGGCCCTTGGCTCCCTTGTCGTTGAACGCCGGGCCCGCGATGTCGACGTGGGCCCAGGGGATGCCTTCCCCGACGAACTCCTTGAGGAAGAGTCCGGCGGTGAGCATGCCGCCGTCGCGGTCGCCCTTGTGCGCGATGTCGGCGGTGGGGGTGTCGAGCTTGGCCCGCAGCTCCACCGGGAGGGGCATGGGCCAGGCGCCCTCGCCCGCGCGGTCCGCCGCTGCCACGACCGTGCCACGGAAGTCGTCGTCGTTGCCCATGACCCCGGCGATGTCGGTGCCCAGGGCCACCACCTGCGCGCCCGTGAGCGTCGCGATGTCGACGATCCAGTCGGGGGACTTCTCGCTCGCCAGGCAGATGCCGTCGCCGAGGACCATCCGTCCCTCCGCGTCGGTGTCCAGGATCTCGACGCTGGTGCCGTCACGCATGACGACGACGTCGCTCGGGCGCTGGGCGGTGCCGCTCGGCATGTTCTCGGCGAGGCAGAGGTAGCCGGTGACCGCGACGGGCAGGTCGAGCTCCGCGGCGGCGAGCACGGCCGCGGCGACGGCTGCGGCGCCCGCCATGTCGCACTTCATCGTCACCATGCCGCTCGAGGGCTTGATGTTCAGACCCCCCGAGTCGAACGTGATGCCCTTGCCGACGAGTGCGACCGAACCGGTCGCGTCCGGAGGTGACCACGACATCGTGACGATGCGCGGCGGGTTGGCCGACCCCTGGCCGACGCCGACGATGCCGCCGAAGCCTCCCTTGCCGAGGGCCTTGTCGTCCAGGACCGACACGGTGAGCTTGGCGGTCGATGCCGTCGCCCGCTTCTTGACGTTGTCCGCGAAGGACTGGGGGTAGAGGAGGTTGGGCGGGGTGTTGACGAGATCGCGCGCCCAGTCGCGGGCCGACCCCAGGACGGCGGCGCGGGAGACGGCATCCTTGGCCGCCCTGCCCTGGCCCGTGCCGGAGACGACGACGACGCGCGGCCCCGCGCCCACGGAGCTCGCGCCCTTGGCCGCGCCGCGGCGGCCGAAGGTCAGGGGTGCGCCCTTGTCGTAGACGTAGCAGCCGGCGTACGCCCCGTCGGCGACCGCCGACAGGCTCTCGACGTCGGGGGTGGGCAGCGCGACCGCGACGGACTTCTTGCCGCGCACCGTGCGCAGTGCCACGCCAGCGGCGCGGCGCAGGGCGGGGTGCGGGTAGGAGGGACGGGTCGTGGTGCCCTCACCGAGACCGGTGAGCACGACGGAGGTCGCCTTGACGCCGGGCACCGCGACCACGCGGAGCACCTCGTCGGCCCGCCCGGTCGCGTCGAGGTCGGACAGCACCGCCTGGAGGTGCACGACCGCCTTGCGGGGGAGTCCGTGACCGGTGGCCAGGTCCGGACCGTCGGGGGTGCTGACCGAGCCGACGACGAGGGCCTCGACGGCGATCTCGGCAGGGGTACGGGTGGTGAGCGACAAGGAGGTCATGGCGTCAGACTAGCGACCGCGCCGATGGCGCCCGCCACGCGGTAACGTGCCGAGCATGACCGACCTCCTTCGCTCGCCGCTCCATGACCGGCACGTCGCGCTCGGCGCCAAGATGGCCGACTTCGGCGGATGGTCCATGCCCATCGAGTACCCGGGGGGTGGTGTCGTCGCCGAGCACACGGCGGTGCGGGAACGGGTCGGCATCTTCGACGTCTCCCACCTGGGCAAGGCGCGGGTCTCCGGGCCCGGCGCCGCCGACTTCGTCAACGCCTGCCTGACCAACGACCTGCGGCGGATCGGCCCGGGGCAGGCGCAGTACACGATGTGCTGCGTCGACTCCGGCGGGGTCGTCGACGACCTCATCGCCTACCTCCGGTCGGACGAGGACGTCTTCCTCATCCCGAATGCCGCCAACACCGGTCGGGTCGTCGACCTCCTCGCGGCCGCCGCGCCCCCCGGGGTCGTGGTGGAGAACCTCCACGACCGCTACGGCGTCATCGCCGTCCAGGGCCCACGATCCGACGAGGTGTTGCGCAGTCTCGGTCTCCCCGTCGACCACGACTACATGAGCTTCGTGGAGACGAGCTGGGACGACCTGCCCGTCATCGTCTGCCGCACGGGCTACACGGGGGAGCGGGGCTACGAGATCGTCCCGCCGTGGGACGTCGCGGGCGCGGTCTGGGACGCCCTCGTGGAAGCCGTGGGCAAGCAGGACGGCAAGCCGTGCGGCCTGGGGGCGCGCGACACCCTGCGCACCGAGATGGGTTACCCGCTCCACGGTAACGACCTGTCGCTCGACATCACGCCCGTCATGGCGGGCGCTGCCTGGGCCGTCGGCTGGGACAAGGAGAGCTTCTGGGGCAAGGAGAGCCTCACGGCCGAGCGCGCCGCCAAGCAGACCCGGCTGATGCGGGGGCTGGTCGTGACCGGGCGCGGGATCCCACGCCCGCACTGTGAGGTCCGGGACTCCACGGGCGCCGTGGTGGGGGAGGTCACCTCGGGAACCTTCTCCCCGACCCGTCGCCAGGGCGTCGCGCTCGCCCTCCTCGACCGTTCGGTCACCCTCGGCGACGACGTCGTCGTCGACGTGCGGGGGCGGGCCGTGCCGGCGACGGTGAGCAAGCCTCCGTTCGTCGAGGTGGGGGTGCGGCAGTCATGAGCGAGGCCTGGAGCTGGACCTACGAGGACGGCGAGGGTGCCGAGATGAGCGGCGCGCCCCTGGCCGACACGGCCTTCCCCACCCAGTCCGACGCCGAGAGCTGGTTCGGCGAGGTGTGGCACGAACTGTCCGATGCCGGCGTGGCCGCAGTCACGCTGCACCGTGACGGGGAGAAGGTCTACGGCCCGATGAGCCTGGAGACGCCCACGTAGCCCCGGAGCACGACGAGACCCGGAGAACGACGAGCCGGCGGCTCACCGGTGGGTGGTCACCGGGGTGCCGATCGGTGCGAAGTCGTAGATCCACTTCGCCACGTCCACCGGCAGGTTGATGCACCCGTGTGACGCCGAGTAGCCGAACGAGGAGCGCCACGGTGCCCCGTGGAGGGCGTAGCCGCGGTGGAAGAACGAGGTCCACGGCACGTCCTCGGTCTCGTACGGGGTGCCGTCCGCGTTGGTACCCCGCATCGTCATCAGGGGGTTCTTGAGGTAGACCTTGAAGGTGCCGACGACGGTGGGGGTCTCGCCGGCCCCGTCGACCATCGTGATCGGGCCCCTGACGACCTTGGCCCCCACGTACGCGGTCATCGTGTGCTTGGTGAGGTCGACGTCGATCCACTTCTCGCCCTCGGCCGCGGGATACGCGAGCTTCTCGGCCCCGACCGCAACCGTGCGCTGGTTCCAGGTCGCGGCGAGCGTGTCGTACTCGAAGTCGCCCGAGTAGTCCTTGCCGGCCGCGAGCGCCTTCGTGGCCGCCGTGGCGAGCGCGTCGGCATTGGACACGACCCGTCCGTCGCGGGCCTCGTCGACGACGCTGAGCACCGCGCCGGCGGCGCTGACGTTGCGCAGGCCGGAGTGCGGCTCGGTCTTCGCGTCCTCGGCCAGGGAGCCCACCCAGGACTGGACCTCTTCGGCATCCAGGGTCGGGCTGCCCGGGACTCCGTCGGTGGTCGGGACGCTCACCCAGGACGCACGCACCGTCGCCGAGGGCGAGTGGCTCTCTGAGCCGTCGGACACGGTGAGTGTGGCGGAGGCGATCGCGTTGGCCTTCGTGGCGACCTTCTCGGCCGCTCCCGTCGTCACCGTGGGGGTGGTCTCGACGAACGTCACGTCGGCCGTGGCGGGCGACAGCGTCCGGGCCGCGTCCTCGACGACGTCCTGGAAGCTCTCCGGAGCGACCGTGTGGCCGGCGACCGCCGGGGTGACCTCGAAGGACGTCGTGTCGGCGTCGAGCCCCACGCTGGCGTTCCGGCCGACCCTGTCGGACCGCTCGACCAGCTCGGTGGCGACCTCGTCGACGGTGGTGGGGTCGGTCACGACCACGGCGGCCACGTCGTTGGAGGAGACGAGCGAGGTCGCGTAGGAGGCCCAGGACTGGTTGGGGGCGAAGACCGCGTCCACGGTGGCGTCGACGTCGACCGTGTAGCCGAGGTCGGCGAGGTGCTCGGTCTGCGTGGTGCCGTCGGCGTCGACCGTGATCGTCACACCCGTGGCGCGATCGCGCACCGACTCCGTGACGTCGGCACGGGTCATTCCGGCCACTGACACGCCGGCGACGCTGCTCCCGGGCAGGGCGCGCTCCTGGTAGTGGTTCGCGTACGCCACCCCGGCCGCACCGATGACCATCGGCACCGCGATCGCCGTGGTCAGCAGCACCCTCCTGCGCGTCCCCATCGTCCTGCCGTGTACCCTTCCGTGGCTCCTGGCGCAACCTGCACCAGCTTCCATGGTGCCGCATCCATGGCCACATCGACGAAACCTGTCCACCGGCGCGGCGTGCGCCTGGGGGCCGTGGGGCGGGAGATCACCGCTCCCGGGGGTGGTTCAGCTGGGGAACTGGCCGCGCTGCACCTGAGGCCGGGGCATCCGCGTCCGGCGCATCTGGAAGGCGCGCATCGCGGCATACATCCCGTTGCCCTTCCCGGTGCCCTCGCCGAACTTCTCGTCCAGGTTGCCCTTCAGCCGTCGCCACATGAGGAAGGTGTCGAGGATGGCGATACCCAGGATCGTGTAGGTCAGGGCCGTGACCATGAGCAGGATCGTGCTCGTGCGGAAGAAGCTCAGCGCGAGGACGACGAGCATCACCGGCAGCATGAACTCGGCGAGGTTGCGCCTGGCGTCGATGTAGTCGCGGACGTAGCGTCGCACCGGCCCCTTGTCGCGTGGGGGCAGGTCGGCCTCCGCGCCGGTGATCATGGCCTTGCGGGTGCGTGCCGCCTGCTCGCCCCGCTTGGCCTTGTCGACCTGCTTGGCCTGCTTGCGGTCGGCGTTCACGAGGGGTTGCTTGCGGGCGGCCTCCTGGTCGCGCCGCTTCGGCGTGGGGCGGTTCTTGGCGCCCTCACGCTGGGGGTGGGCCTCGTCGACGAGCTGGTCGTTGGTCGTCTTGCTGCGTCCGAACACCCCTCCACTGTAGGCGTACCACCGGGGATGCCGTGCACGCGTCCGGACACGCCCTCCGGATCGCTGGGTAAGGTCTCAGGAGTGACCGACGTGCTCCCCGCTGACCAGATCGCCGCCCTCCGCGAGACCATCGCCGACCTCATGCCGCAGGTCCGCAGCGACCTCGAGGCCCTCACCCGCATCCCGAGCGTGTCGCTGGACGCCTTCGACCAGGCGCAGGTCGAGGCCAGTGCCGAGGCGACCGCTGCCCTGCTGCGTGCTGAGGGACTCGACGTCGACATCGTCCGGGAGGGCGGACGTCCTGCGGTGATCGGACACGTGGACGGCCCGCCGGGCTCGCCCACGGTCATGCTCTACGCGCACCACGACGTGCAACCCCCCGGTGACGAGGCCCTGTGGGACAGCCCGGCGTTCGAGCCCACCGAGCGGGGTGGTCGGCTCTACGGCCGCGGTGCCGCCGACGACAAGGCCGGTGTCATGGCGCACGTCGCCGCCCTGCGCGCTCACGCCGGATCGCTCCCCGTGGGTGTCACGGTATTCGTCGAGGGCGAGGAGGAGATCGGGTCGGAGTCGCTGCCGAGGATCCTCGAGCGTCACGGCGAGAGGCTGCGCGCCGACGCCATCGTGCTGGCCGACTCGACCAACTGGGACATCGGGGAACCCGCCCTCACGACGACGCTGCGTGGCATGGTGCGGGCGGTCGTCACCGTCTCCACCCTCGACCACGGCGTCCACTCGGGGATGTTCGGAGGAGCGGTACCTGACGCGATCACCGCTCTCGTGCGGCTGCTCGCGACCCTGCACGACGACGAGGGCAACGTGGCCGTCGCGGGCCTGCGCTCCGGCCGGGCCGCGGACCTCGACTTCTCGGAGGAGCGGCTGCGCGGCGAGTCCGGGCTCCTCGACGGGGTCGAGACGATCGGCTCGGGCCCGCTGCTGTCCCGGCTCTGGACCAAGCCGTCGATCACGACGATCGGCATCGACGCCCCGACCATCGCGACCTCGTCGAACACCCTCGTCCCGACGGCGGCCGCCAAGGTCTCGATGCGCATCGCGCCCGACGAGATCGATACCGAGGCCTTCGAGCTGCTCCGCACCCACCTGCTCGAGCACGCGCCCTGGGGCGCCACGGTGGAGGTGACGTTCGACGAGGGTGGCCTGGGCTTCGCAGCGGATGCCGCCGGTCCGGTCTACGACCAGGCGCGAGCGGCATTCCGCGACGCGTGGGGAGTGCAGCCGGTCGACATCGGCGTCGGCGGGTCGATCCCGTTCGTCGCGGCCTTCGCCGCGCAGTTCCCCGAGGCGGCGATCCTCGTCACCGGGGTCGAGGACCCCGACGCCCGCGCCCACGGGGCGAACGAGTCCCTGCACCTGGGTGAGTTCGAGAAGGTGTGCGTGGCCGAGGCCGTGCTGCTCGCCCGGCTCGGGGCGCTGCCCAGGGAGGGTCGCGAATGAGCCAGGGCAGCTACGTCGAGCCCGAGTTCCAACGCGACACGACCTACATCACCGACCGGATCACCGCCGACGGCACGGGGGACTGGCCTGTCGAGCCCGGTCGCTACCGGCTCGTCGTCGCCCGGGCCTGCCCGTGGGCCAACCGCGCGATCATCGTCCGCCGCCTCCTCGGGCTCGAGGACGTGATCTCGATGGGCCTGTGCGGTCCCACCCACGACGCCGACAGCTGGACCTTCGACCTGGATCCCGGCGAGGTCGATCCGGTGCTGGGCATCCCGCGGCTCAAGGACGCCTACGAGGCGCGCCGGCCGGGCTACTCCCGGGGGATCACCGTGCCGGCGATCGTCGACGTCCCGAGCGGCGAGGTCGTGACCAACGACTTCCCGGTCATGACCCTCGACCTCACCACCCAGTGGACCGAGCACCACCGACGGGGCGCCCCCGACCTCTACCCCGAGCAGCACCGGGACGAGATCGACGAGGTGAACGCCCGCGTGTACACCGAGGTGAACAACGGGGTCTACCGGTGCGGCTTCGCGGGCACCCAGCGCTCGTACGACGCGGCGTACGAGCGGTTGTTCACGGCCCTGGACTGGCTCGAGGACCGCCTGTCGACGCGGCGCTACCTGGTCGGGGACACCGTCACCGAGGCCGACGTGCGGCTCTTCACCACCCTCGCGCGCTTCGACGCGGTCTACCACGGCCACTTCAAGTGCAACCGCACCAAGCTCACCGAGATGCCGGTGTTGTGGGGGTATGCCCGAGACCTGTTCCAGACGCCGGGCTTCGGCGACACCACGGACTTCGTGCAGATCAAGAGCCACTACTACGAGGTTCACCGCGACATCAACCCGACCGGGGTCGTTCCGGCCGGCCCCGACCTCTCCGGCTGGGGCACCCCTCACGGTCGCGAGGACCTCGGGGGTTCGCCGTTCGGGGAGGGGACCCCGCCGGGGCCGCCGTCCGCTTCGGAGCGGGTCCCCACGACCCACAACCCTCTCGTCGGGCAGGACGGTCTCGTCCTCGCCCCGTGACGCCAGGGGGCTGCGGTGGTTCAGTCCTTGGCGGTCTCGCCCGGGAGGGCGAGCATCTGGTCGAGCGCGACGCGCGCCTGCGCGGCGACCTCGGCGTCGACCCGGATGGGGTTGACGACGCGGCCGTCGACGAGTGACTCCAGG
The DNA here is from genome assembly GCA_963730365.1 of uncultured Actinomycetota bacterium. Classification (GTDB taxonomy): domain Bacteria; phylum Actinomycetota; class Actinomycetes; order Actinomycetales; family Dermatophilaceae; genus Fodinibacter. The sequence continues at coordinate 141,440 of CAVSRM010000015.1, forward strand.
GCCCACACCAGGTGCGGAAGGTCGATCCGGTTCATCGTGGAGCAGTAGCAGACGTTCTTCTCGAGAAAGACGATCTGCTGCTCAGGGAACTGCGCGGCCAGCCGCTGCACGAGGTTGAGCTCGGTGCCCACGGCCCACGCCGTCCCGGCCGGCGCCGCGGAGATCGTCTTGATGATCTTCTCCGTGGAGCCGACCTCGTCGGCGAGCTGGACGACCTCGTTGCGGCACTCGGGGTGCACGATCACCCTGACGCCTGGGATCTGCCGCCGGGCGGCCTCGACAGCCTCGACGGAGAAGCGTCCGTGAACCGAGCAGTGGCCCCGCCACAGGATCATCGTGGCAGCGCGGAGCTCCTCGACCGTGAGGCCACCCATATGACGGTGGGGGTCCCAGACCACGCAGCTGTCCAGCGACCCGCCCAGGTCCCGGGCCCAGGTGTTGCGCCCGAGGTGCTGGTCGGGCAGGAACAGCACCTTGCCGCCCTCGCCGACCTTGTCCAGCGCCCACGTCAGGGCGGTCCTGGCGTTGGACGAGGTGCAGATCGTGCCGCCGTGGCGGCCGGTGAACGCCTTGATCGCCGCTGAGGAGTTCATGTAGGTCACGGGCACCGTGAGGTCGGCGACCCCCGCCTCGGTGAGCTCGTCCCAGCACTCCTCGACCTGGTCGATCGCGGCCATGTCGGCCATCGAGCACCCGGCCGCGAGGTCCGGCAGGACGACGGTCTGGGTGTCGCTCGTGAGGATGTCGGCGGACTCCGCCATGAAGTGCACGCCGCAGAAGACGACCCACTCCGCCTCCGGGCGGGCAGCGGCCTCCTTGGCCAGCTTGAAGGAGTCGCCGGTGACGTCGGCGAACTCGATGACCTCGTCACGCTGGTAGTGGTGGCCAAGGACGAACACCCGGTCGCCGAGCGCCTCCTTGGCCGCCCGTGCCCGCTCGACCAGCCCGGGGTCCGAGGGGGCCGGGAGGTCACCCGGACACTCCACGCCTCGCTCACTGGCCAGGTCCCGGCCGTGGCCGAGGACCAGGAGCGGGAGCGGGGTGTGCTGGGGGACGTCGGTCGTGGTGCTCACCCCCTGATCGTATGCCGTGTGACCGGCTCCCAGGAGCCTGCCGGGTGCGGTGACCCGGGAGGCCCGCGGGAGTCAGGCCATGGTCTGCTGGCCGTCGATGCTCTCGCGCAGGATGTCGGCGTGGCCCGCGTGCTGGGCGATCTCGGCCACGAGGTGGATGAAGACCCTCCTCGCCGACCGGGTCGACCCGGGCGCGAACCAGGGTGCTTCGGGCAGCGGCTGGGAGGCGCCGAGGTCCGGGAGGCTCTCGACCAAGGCGTCCGTGCGGTCGGCAGCCTGGTGGAAGCGCTCGGTCACGTCATCGAGGGTGTCCTCGGGGGTCATCCGGAAGCCACCGAGCCAGTCCTGGCCCTCCTCGGCCTGCATCGCGGTCGGCCCGTTCTCGACGAAGTCGCACCACTGGCTCTCCATCGCGGTGACGTGCTTCACCAGCCCGCCGAGGCTGAGGGCGCTCACGGTGGGGCGCTGCCGGGCCTGCTCCTCGGTGAGCCCGTCGACGGTGTGCAGGAACAGGTAGCGCTGGGTGCGCAACGCATCGAGCAGGTCGCTCCGCTCACCCCCGTCACCGGCGGCTCTCGGTGCCGGGTTCTCGTGGTCGTTCGCCATGGCTGGTCTCCTCGGTCTCGGTCATCCGACACGGTAGTGAGGACCCCCGACACCCGCCCTCCGTTGGGCCGGGGTGATCGCGACCACCCGGGCCGATACCCTCGCGACGTGCGTGTGCTCCTCGCTCCGGACTCCTTCGGATCCACCCTCGGCGCCACCCAGGCGGCCGCGGCGATGGCCGACGGCTGGGCCACCTCCGCCCCGCACGACGACATCGAGGCCCTGCCCCTCTCGGACGGTGGCCCGGGGTTCCTCGACGTGCTCCAGCGGGCCCTGGGCGGGGTGATGGTCGCGGCGGTCGTCAGCGACCCCCTCGGCCGTGACGTGCCCGCGGCCGTGCTCGTCGTCGAGGAGGAGGGCAGGCGCACGGCATACGTCGAGGCCGCCCAGGCCAGTGGGCTGCATCTCCTCGGCGCCGACGAGCGCAACCCCGGCCTGACCAGCACCTGGGGTGTGGGCCAGCTCGTGGAGACCGCGGTCGGCGAAGGCGCGACGCGGGTCGTCATCGGCGCCGGCGGCGGCAGCACCAACGACGGGGGGGCCGGACTGCTGGCGGCCCTCGGCGCCGGGCCCGCCTCGGCGCTCGCGCGCGGCGGGGCGGCTCTGACCGACCTGCCCGACGACGTGCTCCTCGGCCTCCCCGGGGTGATCGACCGACTGTCGGGTGTGGACCTCGTGCTCGCGACCGACGAGGACACCCCCCTCCTGGGCCTGCAGGGCACGAGTGCCGTCGAGTCCCCCCGCAAGGGCGCGACCCCGGAGCAGGCCCAGGCGCTCGAGGCGGCTCTCGGACGGTTCGCCGACGTCCTGGGGCGCGCCCTCCCCCCACCACCGCTGGACCTGCTCACGGGGCGATCGGCGCGGCTGGACCGCGAGCTCGGTGCAGGCGCGGCGGGCGGGCTCGGCTACGCCCTGCTCGCCCTCGGGGGTCGTCGCGTCGGCGCAGTGAGCGCCGTCCTGCGCGCGTGCGGCTTCGGGGTGGCAGCGGCGCGCAGCGACGTCGTCGTCACCGGCACCGCGCTGCTCGACTGGTCGACCCTGCGGGGTTCGGTGGTCGCGGGGGTGGCCGAGGCGGCGGCGCAGACCGGGCGCCCCACCGTTGCGGTGGCGGGCGAGTGCCTCGTCGGACGTCGAGAGACCATGAGCCTGGGCCTGGCAGCCTGCTACGCGGTCGCCGAGCGCCCTGCCGAGATCGAGGCCATGGTGGCGGACCCGGTCGGGTCGCTCACGGCGCGTACCGCCCGCGTGGCCCGCACCTGGTCACCCCCTCATCGATCCGACGGCGTATCCTGAACGAGTCCGGGGAACAACAGCGCCCCCCTGCGGGGTTGTCCCGTTCGACCAACCGCATCGAGGCCACCGCCAGCATGAGGAGTGCACCCATGAGCGACCAGCTCCAGACCACCGACGCACCCGCCGAGGCGCAGGGCGCTGCCCACGGCGTCGTCCTCACCGACGTCGCCGCCGAGAAGGTCCAGTCCCTGCTCGCCCAGGAGGGTCGCGACGACCTGCGCCTGCGCGTCGGCGTGCAGCCCGGCGGGTGCTCCGGCCTGATCTACCAGCTCTACTTCGACGAGCGCAGCCTCGACGGTGACCTCGTCGTGGACTTCTCGGGCGTGGGGGTCGTCATCGACCGGATGAGCGCCCCGTACCTCGACGGCGCCACCATCGACTTCGCGGACACCATCGAGAAGCAGGGCTTCACGATCGACAACCCCAACGCCGGAAGTTCCTGCGCCTGCGGTGACAGCTTCAGCTGAGCCGACGCTCGCTGGGGGTAGGTTGCTCGCGTGCAGATCGCCGTCACCGGATCAATCGCGACCGACCACCTGATGACCTTTCGGGGGCGCTTCGCCGACTCCCTCGTCGTCGAGCAGCTCGACAAGATCTCCGTGAGCTTCCTCGCGGACAGCCTGGAGATCCGACGCGGAGGGATCGCGGGCAACATCTGCTTCGGGATGGCCGCCCTGGGGGCGCGCCCGATCATCGTCGGCGCGGCGGGCGAGGACTTTGCCGACTACCGCAGCTGGCTGTCCCGGCACGGGGTCGTCACCGACCACGTGCACATCTCGGAGTCCCAGCACACCGCCCGCTTCGTCTGCACGACCGATGACGACATGGCCCAGATCGCGACCTTCTACGCGGGTGCGATGTCCGAGGCCCGGATGATCGAGCTCGGGCCGATCCACGAGCGGTGGGGTCTCGACCTCGTGCTCATCGGCGCGGACGACCCCGAGGCGATGCTGCGGCACACCGACGAGTGCCGCACCCGGGGCATCCCGTTCATCGCGGACCCCTCCCAGCAGCTGGCCTTCGCCGACGGTCCCTTCATCCGCAAGCTCATCGAGGGTGCCGACTTCCTCATCACCAACGAGTACGAGTCCCACCTCACCGAGACGAAGACGGGGTGGACCCAGGACGAGATCGACTCGCGGGTCACGACGCGGGTCATCACCCGGGGCAGGCACGGCGCGGACGTGCGCACCCAGGGCGAGGAGCCGATCCACGTCCCCATCGCCGGCGACGTCGAGCGGGTCGACCCCACGGGGGTGGGTGACGCGTTCCGTGCCGGCTTCCTCGTCGGCCTCGCCGGCGGACTCGGGCACGAACGCTGCGCCCAGATCGGCTCGGTGATGGCCGCTCACGCCCTGCAGACGGTCGGCACCCAGGAGTACGTCCTCACCCGCAGCGCCTTCCTCGCTGACGTGGAGCGCGCCTACGGTGCGGCGGCAGCCGCGGAGACCGCGCCCCTCGTGCGCTGCGTGCGCGACTGACCGCCGCGGGCTCAGCGTGTTCCCCCCGGTCGAGCCACCCGCGACCCCGTGGTCGCTCGGTGCGGCCCGGGCCGAGCCGGGGGAGGACCTCGTCGCGGCCGGGGCGGACCTCGCCCCGGGTACCCTGCTGGCTGCCTACCGGGTCGGGCTCTTCCCGATGGGGCTGGGGCGGCACGGGAGCGGGGCCACCGGCTGGTGGTCGCCGGACCCCCGAGGCGTCATCCCCCAGGGTGGTCTCACCGTGCGGCGGTCGCTGCGCAAGGCGGTCGCGCACTTCGACCTTCGCGTCGACACGGCGTTCGACGAGGTGGTCCGGCGCTGCGCCGACCCGTCCCGGTCCGGCCGCTGGATCACGCCCGAGATGGCCACGGCCTACGGTCGGCTGCACGCGCTCGGCTGGGCCCACAGCATCGAGACCTGGCAGGGCGAGGACCTCGTCGGTGGGCTCTACGGGGTCTCGATCGGCGGGCTCTTCGCGGGAGAGTCGATGTTCCACTCGGTGCGGGACGCCTCGAAGGTGGCGCTGGTCGCCCTGGTCGACCGGGTGCACGCCGACGGTGACCCGCGGCGGCTCATCGACGTGCAGTGGGCCACCGACCACCTGCGCCGGCTCGGCGCGCGGGAGTGGCCGCGCGAGGTGTACCTCGAGCGGCTCGAGTCCGCCCTGACAGCCCCTCAGGTGGACCTCTCGTCGTGAGGGTCGGCCCGGGCCGCGCCCCCGAGGACCACCCGGTATGCCGTCCAGCCGTCGTCGTCCCGAAGGCTCACCGTGTGCCCCTTCAGCCGGGCCCACGCCGGGACGTCGGCGCGGGCCGCCACGTCGTCGGCGAGCAGCACCACCACCGAGCCCCGCGGAAGCTCCCTGCTCGCCCGCGCGACGCGGATCACCGGTTCCGGGCAGCGGGTCCCCCTCGCGTCGACGATCGGCTCCGGGCCGGGCGCGGGCTCCTCGGTGCTCACAGGTGCTCCGTGCCCAGACGGCGCCGCACGGTGGCGACCGCGTCTGGGAGTTCCTGGCAGAGTCGCTCGACCCCCTCGGCCCGGTCCGGTGAGACGGCTGCGAGGGGCAGGGTCACGCGGACGTTGCCGTGGGTCAGCACGCCCATGGCTGCCAGGACGTGACTGGGACGAAGCGTGCTCGACGTGCAGGCCGACCCCGAGGCGACGGAGAGGCCGCGCCGGCCCAGCTCGTCGACGAGGACCTCGCCGTCCGCGTAGAGGACGCTGAAGGTCACCACGTGCGGGAGCCGGTCGACGGGGTCCCCGACCACCTCGACGTCCCTCACCCCCGACGCCGCCCGGCGGATGCGGTCGACGAGGAGGCGCGCGCTGCGCTCCTCCTCCGCCCGGGTCGCGGCGCTCTGTCGCCAGGCCTCGGCGGCGGCGAGGACGAGGGGCACCCACGGCGGCGCGACCTCTCGACCCATCTCGGCCCCCCGGCGGGGGCCGGGCAGCGCCCAGCGGGTGCCCGCCCGCACACCCAGGAGCCCCAGCGGAGGACCACCGAACGAGGCGGCATCCGCCACGACCACCGCGCCGGCGCGCGGGACGTCCTCACGGCCGAGCGAGGCGGTGGCGTCGAGGAGCAGCGGCACGCCCTGGTGCCGGGCGAGCTCGTCCACCTCCCGGACGGGCTGCCTCGTGCCGACCTCGGCGTTCGCGCTCTGGAGCACCGCGGCGGCGACGTTCGCACCCGCCAGCGCTCCGTCGTACGCGCGGACGTCGACGCGGCCGTGCCGGTCCGTGGGGACCGTGGGCTCGGTGCCCGGCTGTACGAGGAGCACCGAGCGCTCCGTCGCCCCCAGAACCACCCGCTCGCCCACCCGGCGCCTCGCGTGTCGCAGGCCCGTCAGCCCGAGCTCGAGGGCGGCCTGGGCGCTGGGATGCACGGAGAGCTCCTCGGGGCGCACCCCCACGGCCCCGGCCAGCACCTCGCGGGCGGTGTCGAGGAACGCCCCGGACCGGCGTCCCTCGGCGTGCCGGCTCGTCGGGTCCGCGGCGGCCGGGACGAGGGCGGCCCGCAGGGTCGCCGCGGCGAGCGGGTGCACAGGGGCGTTGGAGCCGTCGAGCAAACCGGGGGAGGGCCGGTCGTCAGGGTTCGACAGGGTGCTCGCCACGCCCCCGACGGTAGTCCCCCCTGCATGCCGGCGACGGGGGTGGTGCAGTAGGGTTTCCCCGTTCGATGTCCTCCTGCTGACGAAGGGTGCAGCGGTGCGCCAGTTCGACCTCTCATCGCCCCGTCGACCGGGGCGCCGCCTCGCGGTGGCTGCCGTGCTCGGCACCCTGTCCGTGACCGCCCTCGGTGGGTGCGCCAGCGGTGAGCTCCGGGGCAACGCGTCGACCGGGTGGCTGCCTCCGGCGGTGACCGAGGGGGGCGAGCGCGTCACGTCGCTGTGGATCGGTGCCTGGATCACCCTCATCCTCGTCGGCCTGCTCGTCATCGGCCTGATCGGGTGGTGCGTCGTCGCCTACCGGCGCCACAAGGACGACACCGAGCTCCCCGTGCAGCTGCGCTACAACATCCCGATCGAGATCCTCTACACCGTGGTCCCGATCTTCATGGTCGTCGTGTTCTTCTACTACACCGCGCGCGACGAGTCGGCGCTGGTCGACACCTCGACCCCCGCCGACGTCACGATCAACGTCGTCGGCAAGCAGTGGAGCTGGGACTTCAACTACCTCGAGGACGACGTCCACGAGGTGGGCACCCAGGCCATCCTCACCGGCAAGCCCGGGGCCGAGGAGACCATCCCCACCCTGTACCTGCCGGTCGACGAACGGGTCGAGTTCGTCCTCACCACGCGTGACGTCATCCACTCGTTCTGGGTGCCGGCGTTCCTGCAGAAGATGGACATGATCCCCGGGCGGGTCAACTCCTTCCAGGTCGTGCCGACCCAGGTGGGCACCTTCAAGGGCAAGTGCGCCGAGCTGTGCGGCGCGTACCACTCGCAGATGCTGTTCAACGTCAAGGTCGTCGACCGTGCGGAGTACGACGCGCACATCGACCTCCTGCGGGCCAACGGTCAGACCGGGATGCTCGACAACTCGCTGAACAGGTCAGAGCTGATGGACGGGCAGACCGTCAGCACCGACGGAGGGAACTGACGATGAGTGCAGCTACTGAGACGACGATGCTGCGGACGGCGTCCGCGCCCGCGCGCACCAAGCGCCTGGCTCCTGGCGCCACCGTCGTGAAGTGGGTGACGACGACCGACCACAAGGTCATCGGCAACCTCTACTTCATCACCTCGTTCATCTGGTTCCTCCTCGGCGGCGTCATGGCGCTGATCATCAGGGCCGAGCTCGCCTCCCCGGGCCTGCAGGTGGTCGACAACCCCGACCAGTACAACCAGCTCTTCACCATGCACGGCACGATCATGCTGCTGCTCTTCGCGACACCGCTGTTCGCCGGTTTCGCCAACGCGCTGATGCCGCTGCAGATCGGTGCCCCCGACGTCGCCTTCCCGCGCCTGAACATGTTCGCGTACTGGCTCTACGTGTTCGGTGGTGCCATCGCGGGTGCCGGCTTCCTCACCCCAGGCGGCGCCGCGGCCTTCGGCTGGTTCGCCTACGCACCGCTCTCGGACAGCTCCTACAGCCCGGGGCTGGGCGGTGACCTGTGGGTCTTCGGCCTCGCCCTCGCCGGCTTCGGCACCATCCTCGGTGGCGTCAACTTCATCACGACCATCCTCACCATGCGCGCGCCCGGCATGACGATGTTCCGGATGCCGATCTTCGTCTGGACGGTGCTGGTCACCTCGATCCTCGTGCTGCTCATCTTCCCGGCCCTGGCCGCGGCCCTGTTCGCCCTCGGCGCGGACCGCCGCTTCGGAGCGCACGTGTTCGACCCCGCCAGTGGGGGCGCCATCCTCTGGCAGCACATCTTCTGGTTCTTCGGGCATCCGGAGGTCTATGTCATCGCCCTGCCGTTCTTCGGGATCATCTCCGAGGTCCTGCCGGTGTTCTCCCGCAAGCCGATCTTCGGCTACAAGACCCTCGTCTACGCGACGATCGCGATCGCCGCGCTCTCGGTGTCGGTCTGGGCGCACCACATGTACGTCACCGGTCAGGTGCTGCTGCCGTTCTTCGCGATCATGACGATGTTGATCGCGGTGCCGACAGGGGTGAAGTTCTTCAATTGGATCGGCACGATGTGGGGCGGGAAGCTCGACTTCTCGACGCCCATGCTCTGGGCGCTGGGCTTCCTCGTCACCTTCCTCTTCGGCGGGTTGACCGGGGTCATCCTCGCCAGCCCCGCGCTGGACTTCCAGCTGTCCGACAGCTACTTCGTCGTCGCCCACTTCCACTACGTCGTGTTCGGTACCGTGGTGTTCGCGATGTTCGCGGGGTTCTACTTCTGGTGGCCCAAGCTCACCGGGCGGATGCTCGACGAGCGGCTCGGCAAGGTGCACTTCTGGATGCTGTTCATCGGGTTCCACGTGACCTTCTTCGTCCAGCACCTCCTCGGGATCCAGGGGATGCCGCGCCGGTACGCCGACTACCTGCCGGAGGACGGCTTCGCCCTCGGCAACCAGATCTCCACGGCGGGCGCGTTCCTCCTCGGCCTGTCGATGCTGCCGTTCTTCTACAACGTCTGGAACACCTGGAAGAACGCTCCGCTCGTCGAGACCGACGACCCCTGGGGGTACGGCGCATCCTTGGAGTGGGCCACCTCGTGCCCGCCCCCGCGGCACAACTTCGACAGCATCCCCCGGATCCGCTCCGAACGACCGGCCTTCGACCTGCACCACCCGGAGGCGGCGCCGGCCGGCGTGCATGACGCGCGCATGGTCGAGGATGACAGGCTGGTGTCGGCGCTCGGGCCGGCAGACCTGCACGACAAGGGTTTCGTCGACGACCACAAGGAGAACTGACCGATGAGGGCGATGGAACGCATCGGGAGCCTCATCGGGGTCTTCGCCTTCCTCATGGCCACGATCTACGGCTTCTGGACCAGCTCGACGGAGATCGGTGTCGAGTGGGTCGGTGTGATCGGGTTGGCTCTGGGCGGACTGCTCGGCTTCATGATCGCGTGGTACCTCTGGATGACGCGGCGCCGGCTGGAGGCCGACCCGTCGGACGACCCGCTCGGTGACATCGACGAGATCCAGGGTGACTACGGCTTCTTCAGCCCGCACAGCTGGTGGCCGCTGTTCCTCGCGGCCTCGGCGGCGATCTGCTTCCTGGGGCTCGCGGTCGGCTGGTGGCTCTTCATCATCGGGGCGTTCTTCGCCGTCCCGGCCCTCGTCGGCTGGACCTTCGAGTACTGGAAGGGCCAGAACGCGCTCTGAGCGTCGAGCTCAGCCCCACCCGAGCCGGTGCAGCGCCTCGTCGTCGATCCCGAAGTGGTGGGCGATTTCGTGCACGACCGTCACCGCTATCTCGTCGATGAGTTCCTCGGTGTCGCCGCACATCCTCGTGAGCGGGCCCCGGAACAGCGTGATGGCATCCGGCAGTGATCCGGCGCCCCCGAACTCCCCGCGTTCGGTGAGGGGCACGCCCTCGTAGACCCCCAGCAGGTCCGGGTCGCCCGGCGGTGGTTCGTCCTCCACGAGGAAGACGACGTTGTCGAGCATCGCCATCAGCTCCTCGGGTACCTCGTCGAGGGCATCCTCGACGATGGCGTCGAATGCGTCGCCGGTGATGGGGTGCACGCCCACAGCCTGCCACCCTGCCCGGCTGCCTGGCGCCGTGCCACCCGCGCCCCGCGGTGCCATACCCCCGGCTCACTGCGGCCTTCAGGCGAGCCGGAGTCCGTCCCCGAGGCCCAGCTCGGTGTGGACGTCGAGGCGCCGGCTGCGGCTGGCGACCGGAGTCTCCCCGGCGCTCAGGGACACCTCCACGAGGGCGTCGCCGGCCACCAGGGCGGCGAGCCGCCCGGCGCTCACGGACGCGGCAAGGCCTGTGACGTCCACCGTCACGCCAAGTGTGAGCTGCAGCCGGCCGAGCCGGAGCCCGCTGAGGAGGACGTCGACGTAGGGGGTGGCCTCCCAGGAGATGCGGTGCTCCGCGAGCTGGACGGTCTCGAAGGTCCCGGGCGCGGCCTTGGTCCGTCGGCCCGCCGCACGCAGCGCCGAGTGCTTGGTCCAGCCGGCGACCAGGACGTCGGTCAGGTCGAGCTCCAGCAACCCCAGCGCCGCCTCGGAGACATCCCGCCGGAGGGACTCCCGGACCGCGCTGCCCAGGGTCGAGGGGTCGACCTGGTCGAGGGCCGCACCCAGGTCGAGTGACAGGGGCGGCTCCTTGGCCCGGTGGCCTCCGAAGAGGAGGTCACGTGCCGTCGTCGCTCCGGACAACAGGATCATCGCGGCTCCTCCTCGAGCAGGAACCTGCCCGCCTCCGGGATGGCCAGGACTCTCAGGACGAGGTCCTCGTCCGCGGCCGTGGAGTCCACGGACACCGTGGGGGAGGAGTCCGGATGCGGTTCCACGACGACCTCGGGCGGGGCGGCCTCGGTGGGAGGGGCGGGGCGGGGACCTGCGGACCTGAGCGCCGGCACGGCCCACAGGACCAGGGCGAGGAGGAGCAGCACGACTGCGGCCACCCCGGCCACGGGTAGCCAGGCCGCGGGTTCGTCGTCGGTGACGACGGCGAAGGCGACCGTCACCGCTGTTCCCGGCGCCACTCGTTGGCCCGGCTCGGGGTCCTGACGGAACGAGATTCCCTCGTCGACGGATCCGGCCGGGTCGATGCTCATGGGCAGACCTGCCGCGTCGAGCACCTGCCGCACCACCTGAGGTTCCAGGCCCGTGACATCCGGCACGAGGGTCGTCGTCAGGGGAGTGCCCGACCCGACGAGCGTGACGCTCACGGCATCCCCCGGCTGCAGCGTCGTCTGCGGAGGTGGGTCCTGCGCGCTCACCGTCTGCTCACCGTCACCGGAGTCGGCCTCGACGCGCATCGTCAGGTCGACCCCCTCGACTGCTGCCCGTGCCTGGGCGGCTGTCAGGCCGATCAGGTCGGGGACCGTGCGTGTGTCGTCCGGCACCGTGGCGAGATCCACTGCCACGACCGTGCGAAACGGCACGAGCTCCCCGGGGGCGACGGACTGTCGAACCACCCGACCCTCACCGCGAGGTCGGATGATCAACCCCAGCGAGTCGAGGAGCTCCTCGGCCTCCGGGGCTGTGCGACCGATGAGGTCGGCCACTGATGAGCCGACCGTGAGCACGATCGTCGCCGAGGGCCGCACGTCGTCGCTGTCCTCGAGGTACTGCTCCACCAGCTGGTCGACGACGAGCGTCGCCTCGGGGGGCACGATGTCCGGGACCTCCGGCTCGACCCGCACGACCAGGGCATAGCGCTGGTTCGGGTACCACTGCTCCGCGATGAGGTCCTGGGCGGCCGAGAGGCCGAGACCGACGACGTCGGGTGGCTCGCGTCCGGCCATGGTGACCGACGCGGGTGACGACACGCCCGTCGTCGCGGGGGACGCCGTGGCCCGACCCGGCAGGAGCGACAGGGTAGCGAGGGTGGCCAGCAGCACGCCCACCAGCGCCCGGGCGAGGTCAGCACGTCGCGCCCGCCCGGCCGGTGTGGCGCAGACGGTATATCGCGACGTCGACCTGAGACGCGGGGTCTTGCTCATCCGTCCCCCTCGGGGCACCCGGCCCGGCGGGGAAGGTGCGACCCGGCCGGGCCTCCCACGGTCCTCGGCTTCGGCTCCGGTGTCCAGCGCTACCCGCCGGTACGTTCGCCGTCGCGTTCACCCCCATCACGCGTCCTCACCCATGGCGCGGGCCACGCCGGCAGTGGCAGTGGCAGTGCAACGATCGGATGCCGTGCCTCCCGGAGGAGGACACGGCATCCGATCGTCGTGCTGGGCGCGCAGTCAGTGGCGAGTCGGCCCCGACGCCTCGGTCTCCTTCTCACCCTCGAGGGTTGCGGGTCCGCCGGACGCCTCGATGGACTCCATCTCCTGACCGTCGTGGTGGGCGGCCGCCAGCTCTGCGGGCGTCACCGGGTTGACGGCATCGGCGAAGTAGAAGTGCGACAGCCTGGCGCGGGCCCGGTCCAGGCGACCGGTCCTGCGCGCCACGCCGTTGGCATCGACGCCGGCCTCGAGCTCGAGCGGTGCGACCGCCTCGTGCTGGACGAGGATCCACTGGTCCTCCGGCAGCATCGCCTCGTGACGCTCGAAGAAGCGACCGTCGGGCGTCCTGATGATGGTGCCGCTCTCGACGCCGTGGAGCACGGTGTCACGGTCGCGGCGCTGCAGCGAGAGGCAGACCCGCTTGGTGATCCAGAAGGCGATGGGGGGCAGGACGAAGAAGCCGATCCGGAAGAACCAGGTGAGGTCGTTGATCGACATGTCGAGCTTGATCGCCATGATGTCGTTGCCGGACGCGAACATCAGCACGCTGTAGGCGGTGATCCCGGCCATCCCGATGCCGGTGCGGACCGGCGCGTTGCGGGGGCGCTGGAGCAGGTGGTGCTCCCGGTTGTCACCGGTGGCCCACTTCTCGACGAAGGGATAGATCCCGAGGACGACATAGACCATCGGGAGCAGGATGAGCGCACCCGGGAAGATGTTGGCGGAGATGGTGTAGCCGAACGCCGTGAACTCCAGCCACCCGGGTAGCAGGCGCAGTGCGCCGTCGGCGAACCCCATGTACCAGTCCGGCTGCGCGCCTGCGGTGACCGCGGACGGGTCGTAGGGCCCGTAGCCCCAGATCGGGTTGATCCCGACGACGGCCGAGATGAGGGCCGTGATCCCGAAGACGATGAAGAAGAAGCCGCCCGCCTTGGCCGCGTACACCGGCATCACCGGGTAGCCGACGACGTTGTCGTTGGTGCGGCCCGGGCCGGGGTACTGGGTGTGCTTCTGGATGAAGACGATGGCGATGTGCGCGGTGAACAGCCCGACGAGCAGTGCCGGGATGAGGAGGACGTGCGCCGAGTAGAGCCGGGGGATGATCATCTCCCCGGGGAACGGCCCGCCGAAGATCGCGTAGACGAGGTAGGAGCCGATGACCGGTGCGGACTGGACGAACCCCTGCATGGCCCGGATGCCGGTGCCCGAGAGCAGGTCGTCGGGGAGGGAGTAGCCGGCGAAGCCCTCGACGATGGCGAGCAGGGCGAGGACCGAGCCGATGACCCAGTTGATCTCGCGCGGCTTGCGGAAGGCGCCGGTGAAGAAGACCCGGAACATGTGCACCACCAGCGCGACGACGAACATCAGCGCTGCCCAGTGGTGGATCTGGCGGATGATCAGGCCGCCCTTGATGTCGAAGGAGATGTCGAGGGTCGACTTGTAGGCCTCGGACATCTCGATGCCCCGCAGGGGCACGTAGGAGCCGTTGTAGATCGTCAGGCCCATGCTCGGCACGTACCAGAAGGTGAGGAAGGCCCCGGTCACCAGGCAGATGATCATCGAGTACATCGCGATCTCGCCCAGCATGAAGGACCAGTGGTCTGGGAAGACCTTCTTCATGAGGTACCCGGCGGGCTTGGCGGAGCCGGTGCGGTCATCGACCCAGCCGCCGAGTCCGCCGATCGTGCGGGCGGTGGCGGAGGAGGGCGGAGTCGGGGTGCTGTCGCCCTCGCGCAGGGCGTCGGCCGGTCGGCTGGTCGAGGTCGTCACAGGCCACGCTCCCAGAAGCTCGGGCCGATCGCTTCGCGGAACGGCTGAGTGGACACGAGGTAGCCCTCGTCGTCGACGGTGATGGCGAGCTGGGGCAGGGGGCGCTTGGCCGGCCCGAAGATCACCTTGCAGTCCTGGGTCACGTCGAAGGTCGACTGGTGGCACGGACAGAGCAGGTGGTGGGTCTGCTGCTCGTAGAGCCCCACCGGACAGCCGACGTGGGTGCAGATCTTCGAGTAGGCGACGATGCCCTGGTAGCCCCAGTCGAGCTCCTTCTGGGACTCGATGATGTCGGGGTCGAGGCGCATGAGGAGGACTGCCGCCTTGGCCTTCTCCTCGAGGCGGTGCTCCTCGAGGTCGAGCAGCCCCTCGGGCATCACGTGGAAGACCGACCCGATGGTCACGTCGCTCGCCTTGATCGGCGTGTTCTCGGGGTCACGCACCAGCCGCATCGGGACGAACTCGGGCTCCTCGCCGGGTCCGCTCGGTCCGCCGTTCCAGAAGGTCAGCGACAGGCTCTTCTGGGGCATCGGGCCGAGGCTGCCGGCGACCTGCACGACGAGCGGGAGCGCGAACAGCCCCAGGGCCCCACCCAGGGTGTACTTGATGATCGGACGGCGGCCGAGCTGGGCGTCCGAACCGCCCTCGCGCAGCGTGCCGACGAAGCCCTCCCGGGCCCCCTCGCTCGACCGCATGGGGTGCCGGGACTCGACGACCTCCTCGTCGGGCATGAGGGTCTTGGCCCAGTGGACGGCGCCGAAGCCGATCCCGAGCAGGCCCATCGCGAGGGTGACGCCGAGGGCGAAGTTGGAGGCGCTGGTGAGGCCGATGCCGGGGATGAAGACCGTCTGCTCGACGTCGATCGCGAAGTACAGCACGATGAACAGCACCGTGCCGAGCATGGAGATGCCGAAGAGCGTGGCGACCTGCTTCTCGGCCCGCTTGGCAGCATCCTCGCCGAGGTCGGCCATGCGGGGGGTGTGCGGCGGCAGTCCGGGGTTGGTGAACCTCTCGGGCACGCCACCCTCACCGACGACATGACCTTGGTCCAGGCGCACCGGGGCGCCCGGACCGGAGGTGGGGGTCACCTCGGAGCCGGTGGCTGGCGTGTCGTGCTCGTTCATCGGGCTACCGATCTGTGTCGACGTGGCAGTGGGACGGGGTGTGGTCAGGCGGCCTTCGAGCCGAGCCAGACGGCGCAGCCGACGAGCAGCCCGAGGCCGAAGACCCAGGCGAACAGGCCCTCGGTGACCGGGCCGAGCGAGCCGAGCGTCATGCCTCCGGGGCTCTCGGCCTCGTCGATGGTGTCGAGGAAGGCGACGATGTCACGCTTGCTCTCGGGGGTGAGGTTGTTGTCGCCGAAGACGGGCATGCTCTGCGGGCCGGTCTCCATGGCCTCGTAGATGTGCTTGTCGCTGATGGTGCTGCTGATGGCGGGGGCGTACTTGCCCCGGGTGAGCGCACCACCAGCACCGGCGAAGTTGTGGCACATCGCGCAGTTGACGCGGAACAGCTCCCCGCCGGCGGCGGCATCGCCCTTCGTCGGGTCGACCGCCTCGTCACTGGGGACCGCGGGGCCCGGTGCGAGCGACGCGATGTAGGCACCGATGGCCTCGATGTCGGCGTCGGAGAACTTCACTTCGCCGCCGGCCGGGGCCTGGACGCCGGGAGCGGCCATCGGCATCCGGCCCGTGCCCATCTGGAAGTCCACGGACGCCGCGCCGACGCCCGCGAGGGCGGGGCCGGCGATGTTGTCGCCGTTCCCCGTCGGACGTCCCTCGGCGTTGAGTCCGTGGCAGGACGCGCAGTTGGCCCGGAACAGAGCCCGGCCCTCCTCGGCGGTCTGGGCCGGCAGGGCCTTCGTCGTGGCGTCGGCCCGAGTGGGTGCCACAGCTGCGTACACGGCGCCGGTGAGGAAGAGCCCCAGCACGAGGAGGACGGCGATCGCTGCCGGATGGCGGCGGCGGGCTGCCAGTGCGTTCACGATGCTTTCCTGTCTGCGGGGAGCGGGTGGTCGGGGTAGGGCGGGAAGGTCACTTCAGAACGTAGATCATGAGGAACAGGGCGACCCAGACGACGTCGACGAAGTGCCAGTAGTAGGAGGTGACGACGGCTCCGGTGGCCTGTGCGTGGGTGTAGCGGCGCGTCGTGAAGCTGCGGCCGATGATGAGCATGAAGGCGATGAGCCCGCCGGTCACGTGGAGCCCGTGGAAGCCGGTGGCGAGGTAGAAGATCGAGCCGTAGGGGTCGGAGGAGAGCGTGACGCCCTCCTGGACGAGGTGGGCGTACTCGTAGACCTGACCGGCGATGAACACCGAGCCGAAGATGTAGGTGAGGGCGTACCACTCACGCATGCCCCACTCCTTGACGGCCAGGAGCGAGACGCCGGCCGGCCGGGCGGCCACGCCGCGCTCGGCGGCCCAGACGCCGAGCTGGCACCAGACCGAGGAGATCACGAGGATCAGGGTGTTGGCGAGCGCGAACGGCACGTTGAGCTGCGAGGTGCGTTCGGCCCACAGGGCGGGCTCGTGCCCGCGAATGGTGAAGTAGAACGCGAACAGCGCCGCGAAGAACATGAGTTCGCTGGAGAGCCAGACCATCGTCCCGACCGCGACCATGTTCGGACGGGTCGCGGGGCCCTGTCCGGGGATGGACGGAACAGGTCCTCTGGGCTCGGTCAGAGCCGTTGCTTGAGTCGCCACGAAAGTCATTATGGCGAAGAGTTGGCGCTCGCGCTGCGCCGACCCCCCGAAAGACTAGACATCTGTCGATCTGGTCCACCGGTAGCATGCCGCCATGACCACTTCGCACGACTCCGTGACCCCGGACCCGGGCGGCGCGACCGACGGCATCCAGCGCATCTCGGTCCTCCTCTACAGCGACGACATCACCACCCGTGACGCGGTCCGCGCCGCGGCCGGGCGCCGACCGGCCCGTGACGTGGAGATCGTCGCTTGGCGCGAGTGCGCCACCAAGGAGGCGGTCATCGAGGCGATGGACGCGGGAGGCCACGACGTCGTCGTGCTCGACGGCGAGGCGGCGCCGATGGGCGGGCTGGGCCTGTGCCGCCAGCTCAAGAGCGAGATCTTCGAGTGCCCCCCGATCCTCGTGCTCACCGGGAGGCCCCAGGACGGGTGGCTCGCCGGCTGGTCCCTCGCCGACGAGGCGGTGCCGCACCCGCTCGACCCGATCGCCGTGTCCGAGGCCATCGCGAAGCTGGCCCGCGCCCGGGCCGCGGTCGCCTGACCGTGACCTCAGCGGATCCGGACGACTCGACCTGGCCGGACATCCTCACGCTGCTCCTGCGCCGCGAGGACCTCTCCTCGGCGCAGGCCCGGTGGGCGATGACGGAGGTCATGCGCGGGGAGGCGACCCCGGCGCAGCTGGCGGGCTTCCTCATCGGGCTGCGTGCCAAGGGGGAGAGCGTCGAGGAGCTGCGCGGCCTGGCCGACGTCATGCTCGAGCACGCGACCCGCATCGAGGTGCCGGGACCGAGCATCGACGTCGTCGGCACCGGCGGTGACCGTCTGCACTCGGTCAACATCTCGACGATGGCCTCCATCGTCGTGGCGGCCAGCGGCGTGCTGGTCGTCAAGCACGGGAACCGAGCGGCGTCCTCGAGCTCGGGGTCGGCCGACGTCCTCGAAGCCCTGGGCGTCTCGCTCACCCTCGCCCCCGAGCAGGTCGCGGCCGTGGCCTCCGAGGTGGGCATCACCTTCTGCTTCGCGAACGCCTTCCACCCCTCGATGCGCCACGCCGCGGTGGCCCGCCGCGATCTCGGGGTGGGCACGGCCTTCAACGCGCTCGGCCCGCTCACCAACCCGGCGCAGCCGACGTACGCCGCCGTGGGGGTCGCCGACCTCCGGATGGCTCCGCTCATCGCCGGCGTCTTCGCCGATCGCGGTCGCGCCGCCGCGGTGTTCCGTGGGGACGACGGCCTCGACGAGATCACCCTCGCCACCACCTCGACCGTGTGGTGGGTGCGCGACGGCGACGTCACCGAGCTCGTGCTCGACCCGGACGACGTCGGGATCGAGCGCAGCCCCGTCGAGTCGTTGCGCGGGGGGTCGGCGGCGCACAACGCGGAGGTTGTGCGGCGGCTGTTGGCCGGTGACCCCGGGCCGGTGCGCGACGCGGTCGTGCTCAACGCGGGCATCGCGCTGGCCGTTGCGACGGGTTTGGGTGACGGTGCGCCCACGCGAGGGGGCCTGGCTGCCGCGGTGCGCCTCGGCGCGGACCGTGCGGAGAAGGTGCTGGACTCCGGCGCCGGGCAGCGGCTGCTCCTGGACTGGGTGGCGGCCACCGGAGGGCACCGAGCCTGAGGGCTGCGCCCCGGTCCCGGGACCCGGCGGCGTGTACGGGCACCAGCTACACGGCCTCGTCCGGGCCCTGTGGCGGAGCGGGGCCGAACTGTTTCCTCAGGCGTGGATATATTGGGTATGCTCCCCGGAACCTCCACCCACCACACCGACGGCAGGACCCATGGGCACGGACGACGCGGTCATCGAGGTCAGGGGCTGACCAAGTCCTTCGGCAGCGTCCAGGCGCTGCGGAGCCTGGACCTCACCGTGGAGCGTGGTGAGGTCCACGGCTTCCTCGGACCCAACGGGGCCGGGAAGTCCACGACGATCCGCGTGCTGCTGGGGCTCCTCAGGGCCGACGGCGGGTCGGTGCGCCTGCTCGGAGGCGACCCGGCACGACGTCGTCGAACTGCACCGGCGCCTGGCGCACGTGCCGGGGGACGTCGCCCTGTGGCCCGGGATGAGCGGTGGGGAGGCCATCGACCCCCGACGTCACCTTCTCCGACGCCGACTGGACCGGCCTGCTCTGGGTCAGCCTGGTGACCCTGGCGTTCCTCGCCATCGGGTTCGCCGGCTTCCGCCGGCGCGACCTCGCCCGCTGAGCGGGTGCGCGGTGGCGGCGGGGGTAGCGGGGCGGGGGCGGTCAGTCGTCGATGCCGAGGCTGAAGGCCGCCTCGAGGTCGTGCGAGGAGTAGGTGCGGAAGGCGATGTGCGTGGCGGTGCCGGTGACGCCAGTGACCTTGTTGAGGCGGTCGGCGATGACGTCGGCGAGCTCCTCGTGCTGGCGCACCCGCACCATCGCGATGAGATCGGCGTCACCGGCGACGGAGTAGACCTCGGTGACGCCGTCGAGGTCGGCGATCTCCTGGGCGACCTCGGGGATGCGGTCGACGTCGGCGCTGATGAGGACGATGGCGGTGATCACCAACTCAGACTAGCCGCCGGCCCCGCGCCGTGGGGGCAGGCGTCACCGGGTGCCGGCGAACCCCGGCGTGGCTCGCCGCGAGGTCTCCAGCGGCTCGAGCTCGGCTCGCACGGCGGCCGATCCGCCGACCGGGCAGGTCCACGACCCCTCGACGTCGACGATGCGCACACCCGGTGCCTCGAGCCACCGCAGGATCTTCTCGCTCTCCTCGGCGGTGGCGGCGGTGGAGGGTGGGGGAGCGGGGGCCACGACCTCGGCACTGGCCCGGAGGGCGTCGACATAGGGCATCGGGTCGGCACCGCGAGGCGCCGTGGTGCTGCCGGCCAGGCGCCCGTGGCGCACGCACACGATCTCCCACTCGCCCAGGGTCGAGCGGCGGGCGGCGACGAGCTCGCCGATGCGGGCGAGGGGGTCGAGCCTCTGGGAGCGGGAGGTGCCGCGCACGAGGGCGACCAGCCGGTCGCGCACCACCTGGGCGTCCTCGAAGCGCTCGGCAGCGGCGAGCTCGGCCAACCGCGCACGCAGGGCGGTGAGCAGCTCGCGCGTGTCACCGGCGAGCAGCTCGACCGCTCGGTCGACGACGAGGGCGTAGTCGTCGATGCTCTGGGCGCCGGTGCACGGAGCCCCGCAGCGGCCCATCTCGGCAAGGGCGCAGGCCGAGCGTGGCCGAGCGGGGGAGAGCCGCTCGAGGCACTGACGCAACGGGAGCACCTCGTGCACGGCCGCGACCGCGGCCTGGGCGGCCGAGCGCGAGCCGAAGGGGCCGGCATACCTGCTGCCGTCGTCGGCGACCGTGCGCACGATGCTCAGCCGCGGGAAGGGCTCGACGGTGAGCTTGACCCACAGGGCCCGTTCAGGATGCCGGGAGCGCCGGTTGTAGCGCGGCTTGTGCTGGGCGATGAGCCGCAGCTCACGCACCTCGGCCTCAAGCGTGGTGGCGCAGACCACCGGGCTCACGGACTCGGCGATGCGAACCATCTCACCCATCCGGCGACGGTGCTCGGACGCGGTGAAGTAGGAGCGCACCCGGGTGCGGATGGAGACCGACGTGCCGACGTAGAGCACCCGGCCCTGACCGTCCTTGAAGAGGTAGACGCCGGGGGCATCGGGCAGCCCATCGGCGAGGTGACGCTTGCGGCGGCGAGCCGGCGACACCTGCGCGGTGTAGTCGAGCAGCTCCTCGAGGGAGTGCACCCCGAGCGAGCCGACGCGCTCGATGAGGCCGTGCAGCACGTCGACGGTGGCCCGGGCGTCGTGCAGGGCCCGGTGGTCGGGGGTCGTGTCCGCCCGGAACAGGCGGGCCAGCGAGGAGAGGCGGTGGTTGGGCACCTCGTCGCGGCGCACCAGCTGGCGGGCCAGGTGCACCGTGTCGAGCACGGGAAAGCCCGGCCACTCCTGGTCGGTGCGCCGTGCCGCGGCCTTGAGGAAGGAGATGTCGAAGCCCGCGTTGTGCGCGACGAGCACCGACCCGGCCGCGAACTCGAGGAAGGCCGGCAGGGCGGCCTCGATGCGAGGTGCTCCGGTGACCATCGAGTCGGTGATGCCGGTGAGCACCGAGATGAAGGCGGGGATGGCCGTGCCGGGGTTGACGAGGGTCTGGAACTCGCCGAGGACCTCGCCGCCGCGCACCCTGACGGCGCCGATCTCGGTGATGCCGCACTCGGTGGGGCTTCCCCCCGTGGTCTCGAGGTCGACGACGACGAAGGTGACGGTGGACAGTGCGGTGCCGAGGTCGTCGAACGTGCCCTGGACCATCGTCATGTCGCCGACGGTAGGCGCCGGTACCGACAGCACGAGTGAGGCGCGCGGCGCCGGGGCCGGAGACCGGGAGCTGTTCCGACACGGTCCGCGGCCCTGTCGGTGCCCGCCCATAGCGTGGACGCAGACCACTCGGAAGGGAGTGAGACGCATGACGACCAACGACCTCGCACTGACGGTCGAGTGCCGCACCTGCCCGGTGCGCGAGCTGCACTGCGGCGACTGCATGGTGCCGGTGCTGCTCGAGCTCACGGCGCATGCCCCGCCGCCCGACCACGGCCTCGACGCCGAGGAGCGCGCGGCGGTGACCAGGCTGGTGGGGGCAGGCCTGGTCGATGCCGACTCCGCGT
Organism: uncultured Actinomycetota bacterium; assembly: GCA_963730365.1. Classification (GTDB taxonomy): domain Bacteria; phylum Actinomycetota; class Actinomycetes; order Actinomycetales; family Dermatophilaceae; genus Fodinibacter. The sequence continues at coordinate 162,810 of CAVSRM010000015.1, forward strand.
CGCGGCTGAGGGCCAGGCTCGACCCGGGGCACCGGGTGTGGGGTGCGGCCACGCCGACTCCGTCGCAGAGCCCGGACGGTGGTCGGGCCGTGGGGTGACGGCGCCCTGCCGGGCCTTCCTACGATGGGGTGTGCCCACCGCTCCGCCCATCGACCGTTCACGGCTCGGGCGCGCGCCCACCACGGCCCCCCGGGCTGCGCGAATGGGAGCGGTGTTCGCCGTCGTGATTCTCGGGGTGTCGGGTCTGCTGGCCGGGTGCGCCGGGCAGGAGCGGGGCGGCGGCACCCAGGGGGCAGCCACGCCCACGGGAGGCTCGTCACTCAACGCCGCCCCGCCCGCTGGGCAGTCCGGCCTCGTCGCCGGCGACCGAGCCGCCATCGACGCCGTGCTCACCGCGCGCGAGATCGCCCTGACGACGGGGGACAGGCAGGCCTATGCCGCAACCGTCGCCGGCCCGCCATCACCCGAAGGGCGGCGACAGCTCGCGGCGTTCGACACGGCCGTCGACCTCGGCCTCGACCGGGTCCGCCACACCGAGTTCCGGGTGCTCACGGCCCCCGCCGACGTGTCGCCTCCGGCCGAGGACGTCACCGTCGAGACGGTGCTGCACTACCGGGTGGTCGGCGTGGACACCGGGGACCGTACGGCCACGACCACCTCCGCCCTGGTGCGCTCGGGCGATGGGTGGCTCGTCGCCTCCGAGAGCCCGTCGGGCCCGGGGTCGACGGCGCCGTGGCTCGCCCTTCCGGGCGCGGTCGTCGAGCGCAGCCCGCACGCCGTCGTCGTCGGAACGGTCGACGCCGACGTCCTCGCCGAGCATGCCGCGGCCGTGGAGCGCGCCCGTGCAGACCTCGCGACGACGTGGACGGTGCCCGATCGCGTGCTCGTCCTGGCGCCGGCCACGCAGGCCGAGGCGGACCGCGTCCTGGGGCGCACCTCGCCGGAAGCGGCGGTGGCGGCCACGACCGAGGGCCCGGTGGGCGCCGAAGGCACCGCCACGGGCGACCGCGTGATCCTCGACCCGGGAGCGTTCGCCAGGCTGACGCCGGCCGGACGGCAGGTCGTCCTCGCGCACGAGCTCACCCACGTCGCCGTCCGGTCCACCGTCCCCGGCCGTGCGGAGCCCTGGGTGACGGAGGGCTACGCGGACCACGTCGGCTACCGGTACGCCGGACTGCCGGTCTCCCGGCTCACCGCTCCGCTCGCGGCCGCGGTGCGCGCCGGATCGGCGCCGACCCGGCTGCCGGGGCGCGAGGAGGTCGACCCTGCCAACGGCGACATCGAGGTGGCCTATCTCGCCTCGTGGCAGGCGGTCGAGCTCATCGCCGCCCGCAACGGCGAGGCCGCGCTGCGCCGCTTCGTCGTGGCCGCCTCGAGCACCGGGTCAGACGCCGAGGTGCGCGCCGCCACGGACCGGGCGCTGCGCGACGTGCTGGGCACCACGCGCGAGAACCTCACCGGGGAGTGGCGGGAGCACCTGCGCTCTCTTGCCTCCTGAGGCCTAGCCCCCGGTCCGGCCCCCGGTCCGGTTCGCGGGGCAGCGCGAGGGACGCCGCGACGAGAGCCCCGACCAACCAGTACTGGTTGTAGAACGCCTGCTTGTTGACGAGGTTCGCCACTGCGAGCACCAGCGCGAGCCAGCGCAGCACCTCGGCGAGCGGTGGTTGGCGTCGCCACACGGCATATGTCGCCACCGCGACGACCCCCACCATGACCGTCGCGGTGACGGCGAACGGCAGGGTGACGCCCCACTCGTTGAGGAAGTACAGGTACCACGTGTTCGCGAACCGGATCGGATGGAACTCCAGCAGCGTGGTCACCGTGTCGCCGACGAAGGCGCCCGGGTCGGCGAGCACCCAGGGGAGCAGGAGCAGGGCGGTGACCCCGCCGGTGACCAGCGTGCGGGCCACCCCGAACGGTCGCCAGGCGAGCAGCACCGGGGCGAGCAGCGCGAGGTGTTGCTTGCTCGCGCACGCCAGGGCGAGGGGGACGACCGCCCACCACGCGTGACCACGCCGGACCAGCACGGCCCACCAGACGAGCGCGGCCGCCAGCACCGGCTCGGTCCACGACTGGTCGATCTGGGTCAGGCTGCCCGGCGCGAGCACGAGAACGGCGGTGACCGCGGCGGCCCGCTCGACCCTTCCGCGCGCGAGGGCCCAGAGCCCGACGTACAGGATGACCGACCACAGCAGGAGGGCCCACCGGACGTCGCCGGCCAGCCACCGGGCCGGAGCGACGAGCACAGCCATCCAGGGGAGGTAGGGGAAGAAGTCCTGGACACCGGGGGAGTCGGTCCATTGCTGGGTGTAGAGGTTCTCGCCCCGGCCGAGGGCGTCGGAGCCCTGCTGGAGGACGACCCAGACGTCGATCCTCGGGGCGGGGTCACCGATGATCGCCACGACGGAGAGGGAGACGTGGGTCAGGACCGCGACCCCGAACGCGGCTCGCGCCGCCCACGGGTGCGGGTTCAGGAGGAGGGCGGCGCAGACCAGGCCGCCGACGGTGATGAGTGCCAGGGCGAGGGTCACCCAGCCGCCCCGAAGGTAGGTGAACAGGGGCACCGTGACGCCGACCGCGATCGACCCCAGCAGCACGAGCGGCGCCAGCCGGCGAGGCAGCGGCACCTCCACCCGTCGCACGAGCCACCAGGCGAGCAGCACGGTGCACAGCGTGAGGGTCACCACGATGGGGACCCGAAACCGCACGACGCTCCACTGGAGGACGCCGAACCATGCCAGCCAGGCCGTGCCGAGCACCCACGGCAGGACTCGGACCGCAGAGAGGTGACCCGCGGAAGGAGCCGGGTCAGCCACCGTAGAGGGCCGCGACCTCGTCCTCGAAGTCGCGCATCACGACGTTGCGCTTGAGCTTGAGCGACGGGGTGAGGTGGCCGGACTCCTCGGTGAAGTCGGCATCGAGGATCGCGAACTTGCGGATCGACTCGGCCCTGGAGACCGCGGTGTTGGCGTCGTCGACGGCGAGCTGGATCTCCGCGAGGATCTGCTCGTTGGTGCGGGCCGCCGCGAAGGGCACCGCCTCGAGGCCGTGGTTGGCCGCCCACCCCGGGTACATGTCGGCATCGAGGGTGACCAGGGCCGCGATGAACGGCTGGCCATCGCCGACGACGATGCACTGGGACACCAGGGGGTGGGCCCGCAGCCTGTCCTCGAGCACGGCCGGAGCGACGTTCTTCCCACCCGCGGTGACGAGGATCTCCTTCTTGCGCCCGGTGATCCGCAGGAAGCCGTCGTCGTCGAGCTCCCCGATGTCACCGGTGTGGAACCAGCCGTCGCGGATGGCCTCCGCGGTCGCGGTCTCGTTGCTGTGGTAGGCGTGGAAGACGTTGATCCCACGGATGCAGATCTCGCCGTCGTCGGCGATCCGGATGTCGACCCCGGGAAGTGGCTGGCCGACGGAGCCGATCCGCAGGGCATCCGGCTGGTTGACCGTGGCGGGGGCCGTCGTCTCGGTGAGCCCGTAGCCCTCGAGGATCGTCACGCCGATCCCGCGGAAGAAGTGCCCCAGGCGGGTGCCGAGCGGTGCGCCACCGGACACGGCGTACTCCACCTTGCCGCCCATGGCCTCACGGAGCTTCGCGTAGACCAGCTTGTCGAAGACCGCGTGCCGCACCCGCAGACCGAAGGGCACCGTGCCGCTGTCCAGGGCCTCCGACCACGCGATGGCCGCCGCCGCGGCGCCGTCGAAGATCTTGGCCTTGCCGCCTGCGTGGGCCTTGGCCTCCGCCGAGTTGAAGATCTTCTCGAAGACGCGCGGGACCGCGAGGATGAAGGTGGGCTGGAACGCCGCGAAGTCCTCCATCAACGTCTTGAGGTCGGAGGAGTGCCCCATCCGGACTCCGGCGGTGACAGCGAGGACCTCGATGAACCGCGCGAACACGTGCGCGACGGGCAGGAAGAGCAGGGTCGAGGCACCGGGGCTCGCGACCACGTCGGCGAGCTTCTGCGCGGTGTTCTCCGAGAGGGTGAGGAAGTTGCCGTGGGTCAGCTCGACGCCCTTGGGACGACCGGTCGTTCCGGAGGTGTAGATGATCGTCGCGAGGTCGTTGCGGCTCAGGGCTGCCCGTCGCGCCGCCAGCTCCGCGTCCTCGACGTCGTTGCCGTCGAGACTGAGGGTGTCGATGTCGCCCTGGTCGATGACCCACACGTGGGCCAGCTCCGGGAGCTCGCCCCGCCCCTGCTCCACGGACGCCCGGTGGTTCGCGGTCTCGACGAGCACGCCCACCGCATCCGAGTCGCGCAGGATCCACTGGACCTGGTCGGGCGAGGAGGTCTCGTAGATCGGCACCGGCACCGCCCCCACCGACCACAGGGCGAAGTCCGCGACGGTCCACTCGTAGCGCGTGCGGCTCATGATGGCCACGGCCTGCCCCTGTGCCACGCCAGCGGCGATGAACCCCTTGGCCAGGGCAGCCACGTCGGCGGCGAAGGTGGCCGCGGTCACATCGGTCCAGCCTCCGCCGGAGCGCACCGAGAACGTCACTCGTCCGGGCTCGGTGCTCGCCCAGCGACCGGGGACGTCTGCGAGGCTTCCTTCGTCGGTCGCTGGCAGCACGAGGGGGGTTGACTTCTCGATCACGGTGAGCTCCTTCGGTCGACGCACGTGGTCTGACCCACAACCTTAGGACCCCCGCGAGCGGGTAACCTCCCTGCCATGGCCGACCGCACCCAGTCCACGATGGAGATCACCGCCTCGCCGGGGGACATCCTCGACGTCATCGCCGACTTCGAGCGCTACCCCGAGTGGGCCGAGCAGGTCAAGAAGTGCACCGTGCTCAGCAGCGACGGCGACGGGTGGGCCGACCACGTGGAGTTCGTCCTGGACGCCGGGGCGATCCGCGATGACTACGTCCTGGAGTACGAGTGGGACGTCGCCGACGACGGCAGCGGGGTGGTGTCGTGGCGGCTCGTGCGCGCCCACCTGCTCAAGGGCCTCACCGGCAGCTACACCCTCGCACCGAGCGGCGCCGGGACCCTGGTCACCTACGACCTCGAGGTCGACCTCACCATGCCGATGATCGGGATGCTCAAGCGCAAGGCCGAGAAGCACATCATCAACACCGCGCTCTCCGAGCTCAAGAAGCGCGTCGAGGGCTGAGCGGCTCATGCCACGGATCGTCCTCGTCACGGGCAAGGGCGGAGTCGGCAAGACCACCACCGCCGCCGCCACGGCGGTTCGGGCCGCACGCTCGGGCCTGCGGACCCTCGTGATGTCCACCGACGCCGCCCACAGCCTGGGGGACGCTCTCGACGTCGACCTGCGAGAGGCACGCACCTGGCAGGACACCCATGAGGTGGAGCCGGGACTGCACGCCCTCGCCGTGGGTGCCCACACCTCGGTGGCGGCGGACTGGCAGGTCGTGCGGGACTACCTGCTGCGCGTCCTGGACGCGATGGGCGTCGATGCCGTCGTGGCCGACGAGCTGACCTCCCTCCCGGGTGCCGAGGAGGTCACCGCACTGGCAGTGCTGGCCCACCAGGCGGAGCAGGACCGCTGGGACCTCGTCGTCGTCGACTGCGCCCCCACGGCCGAGACCCTTCGGCTGCTCGCCCTTCCGGAGGTGCTCGGGTGGCACCTCGACCGCCTGCTCCCGGCCCAGCGCAAGCTCCTCACGGTGCTCCGGCCGGCTGCCTCCGCGGCCACCGGCGTCCCCGCTCCCGGCCCCGAGGTGGTGCTCGTGCTGCGGGCCTGGCGCGACCTCATGGTCGAGATCCGCTCGCTGCTCACCTCGCCGCGCGCCAGCGTGCGGATCGTCCTCACTCCCGAACGCGTCGTGATCGCCGAGAGCCGGCGGGTGCTCACCTCGCTCTCCCTCCACGGGTACGCCGTGGATGCCGTGGTCGTCAACCGGCTGATCCCACCGGTGAGCGAGGGCGACAGCGACGGGTGGCGCTCCGCCTGGGCTGCCGCGCAGGAGAGCGGCGTCGCCATGGTCCAGGAGTCCTTCCACGGCATCCCGCTCATGAGGGTTCCCTACCTCGCCGGCGAACCCATCGGCCCTGACGCGCTGGCCGACCTCGCGGAGGCCACGCTCGCCGCGCCCGGGGCGGTGCCGGCAGACCTCGTGTCCGACGTCGACGTGCCTCGTATGGACGTCGCCGCCGAGGGCGAGCGCTTCGTGCTGACCCTGCCTCTCCCGCTCGTGTCGGCCGGAGAGGTGGCCGTGTCCCGACGGGAGGACGACCTCGTGCTCGAGGTGGGCGGACAACGGCGGGTCGTCACCCTGCCCTCGGTCCTGCGCCGGTGCACCGTCGTCGATGCGGCGGTCGGGCGGGGCGAGCTGCGGGTGCGCTTCGAGCGCGACGAGGAGCTGTGGGCCAGTGGACGCTGACCAGTGGGACGAGCAGGTGGGCTCCGTCGCCGACGAGGCAGCCCGGCTGTTGGAGAGCCTGCGCCGCGCGGCGCGCGAGGCGGTGCCACCCGAGGGCGCTGCACCCGCCGGGGCCGAGCGGGAGCCGCACGGGCGTGCGCAGCCGGACGAGGCGAGCGCCGGCGCCACGCCGGGGGTCGAGCACGACCCGTTCTGCCAGTGGTGTCCGCTGTGCCGGTCCGCGGCGGTGGTGCGGTCCCTGAGTCCGGAGACGCTGGCTCGGTTGGCCGACCTGGCCGCGGTCGCGGCCAGCGTCCTGGCGGACCTCGCTGCCGGTCGCGAGCACCCGGCTCAGCAGGACCACCCCGACCGGGGCGACGGGTCCGGCCGGCCGCCGCCGCGCAACAGGCCTGCCTCCCCGCCGGCAGCACGACCGGTCCCGGTCGTCGACATCGAGGTGTCCGAGGAGGCCCCACATGGCTGAACCCGCGCTGTCCATCGGCATCGACATCGGTGGGACGAAGGTGGCAGGTGGTGTCGTCGACCAGTCCGGTCACGTCCTGCTGCGGACCCGGCGGGACACCCCGGACCGGTCCAGGAGCCCTCGAGTCGTCGAGGACCTCATCGTCTCGGTGATCGAGGAGCTCCGGGAGGCCGTCCCCGACGTCGGTGCGGTGGGCATCGGGGCCGCCGGCTTCGTGGCCGCCGACCACGCCACGGTCGTCTTCGCCCCGCACCTGTCCTGGCGCAACGAACCGCTGCGGGACGCCCTCGGTCGACGGGTCGACCTCCCCGTGTTCATCGACAACGACGCCCACGCGGCGGTGTGGGCCGAGTACCGCTACGGGGCCGGTCGTGGCGAGACCCACCTCATGCTCGTCAACCTCGGCACGGGCATAGGCGGTGGCATCGTCATCAACGGCAACGTCATCCGGGGGAGGTTCGGCATCGCGGGGGAGTTCGGACACATGAGGGTGGTCCCGGACGGCAGCCGGTGCGAGTGCGGCAACCGCGGCTGCTGGGAGCAGTACGCCTCGGGCAACGCCCTGGTCCGTGAGGCACGGACCCTCATGATGAACGGCAGCCCCGTGGTGTCGGACCTGTTCGACCGCGTCCAGGGCCGACCCGAGGACCTCACCGGCCCCCTCATCACGCAGGCTGCACGGGAGGGGGACCCCCTCGCGGTCGAGCTGATCGGGGAGATCGGCCGCTGGCTCGGCACCGGCATGGCCGACCTCGCCGCGGCCTTCGACCCCGGCACGTTCGTCGTCGGCGGCGGGGTCAGCGCGGCCGGTGACCTGCTCCTCGACCCGGCGCGCGAGGCGTTCAGGCGCCAGCTCACCGGGCGCGGCTACCGGCCGGAGGCGCGCATCGTGGCCGCGGAGATGGGCAACGAGGCGGGCCTCGTCGGCGCCGCTGACCTCGCCCGTATCGACGCGTCGTCCGGTTGACCGACCCCGTGCGGCGGCTGCGGGTCGCTTCGTACAACACCCGGGACTTCCTCGACGACCACGATCTCGCGGCTCGCGTCGTGCAGGCGATCGACCCCGACGTGCTCTGCCTCCAGGAGGTCCCCCGACGGCTCCTGTCCGGGGTGCGGGTGGCGCGCTTCGCGCGGGCCTGCTCGATGTCCTGGCCCGGTGGGCACCGCGGGAGCGGGGGCACGACCATCCTCGTCTCGGAGCGGGTCCGCGCCGAGCGGGTCCACCACCACCGGCTCCCGGTGCGGTGGCCGGACCGGACGAGGGGGTATGCCGTGGCCGAGCTCGCCACGCAGGACGAGCGTCGAGTGGTGGTCGTGTCGGTGCACCTCGGTCTCCGGCCCGAGGAGCGTCTCTCCCACGTCGAGCGGATCCTCGAGGGTGTGGTCCGGGACGGGAGGTGCCTCGTCGTCGCCGGCGACCTCAACGAGGACGAGAACGGGCCGGCGTTCGCGGCCCTGCTGGCGGGGGGTTCGCTGCGGCCGGTGTCACCCCGAGGGCCGACCTACCCGGCCCGCTCGCCTCGTCGTCGGCTCGACGTGGTGCTCGCCTCGCCAGACCTGCGGGTTCTTCCGCACCGCGAGGTGCTCGTGCCGGCAGCCGCGCTCGCCGCAGCGAGCGACCACCTGCCCACGTGGGTGGACCTCGCCGTCGGCTGAGCCGCCGTCGGTGGGGTCAGAGCCGTGCTCCGTCATCGCCGCTCGTCGGGTCCCGGTGCCGGGGTTGGCGCAGCACGAGGAGGGTGAACCCGAGCACGGAGACGACGACCGCGGCGATGAACCACCTCGTGCTGTGGAACGGACGGGCCATGGCGACGTACAGGAGCATGAGCGGCCCGGCGACGAGCCCGAGGACCGCACCCCAGAAGTGCAGGTCCTCCTGGGGCGGCAGCCGCACGTCCGGTGGCTCGAAGTGCTCGTCGTCGGACGTCTCGGGCTCGGCGTCGGCCCCGGGGCGGGTCGTCGCGTCCCCCGTGGGGGTGGGCACCGGGGCTCGCCAGGCTGTGGGCGGCAGCACGGCATCCATCGGGGAGGGGTTGACCCACGACGGACGGGTCGGCTTCTCCTGGGGCGCAGCGGACGGGTCAGTTCCTTCGGGAGGCGCAGACGCGTCGGGAGTGGTCGGCTCGTCGGGCTCGGCGGTGGACTCGGCCTCGGCGGTGGGGTCGGACCGGTGGGGTTCCTCGGGCCGCGGGTCGGCGGCGTCCGTCAGGGGGTCCTGGGCCGAGGGCAGGGGCGAGTCCCAGCGGGAGATGATCGAGGCGAAGAGCTCGTCGACATCCCGCTCGTCCATGCCACCGGCACGATCGGTCACGAGGTGCTCCTTCGGAGGGGGCCTTGCCAGGATGATCTTCGCACGCGCGCCGACCGGGACGAGCGTGCGACCCTGTGCACTAGAGTCGGCGCACACGCTCTGGAAGGGTGGTCGGGTGTTCTACTGGTTCTTGAAGACGGTGGTCCTGGGGCCGATCCTGCGACTGCTGTTCCGGCCGTGGGTCGAGGGATCGGAGCACATCCCGGAGGAGGGGGCCGCGATCTTCGCGAGCAACCACCTGTCCTTCTCGGACTCGATCTTCCTGCCCCTCGTCGTGCCGCGGCGGATGACGTTCCTCGCCAAGGCGGACTACTTCACCGGGGTGGGGCTGAAGGGCCGGATGACGGCCGCGTTCTTCAAGGGGGTCGGTCAGCTCCCCGTCGACCGTTCCGGCGGGCGCGCCAGCGAGGCAGCCCTGCGCTCGGGCATGAAGGTCCTCGGGAGGGGAGAGTTCCTGGGCCTGTACCCCGAGGGCACCCGCAGTCCGGACGGACGCCTGTACAAGGGCAAGACCGGGGTCGCGAGGATGGCGCTCGAGGCAGGCGTTCCCGTCATCCCCGTCGCAATGGTCGACACCGACAAGGCCCAGCCGACGGGAACGAAGATCCCCAAGCTCATCCGGGTCGGTGTGCGCATCGGTGAGCCGCTGGACTTCGGCCGGTACGAGGGCATGTCCGGCGACCGCTTCGTGCTCCGCTCTGTGACTGACGAGCTGATGTACGCCCTCATGGAGCTCTCCGGCCAGGAGTACGTCGACATGTACGCCGCGGCGATGAAGGAGCGCATCGCGCGCGACAAGAAGAACAAGGCCAAGGAGGTCGCAGAGGCGGCCCGACCCGGTCGAGCCGTGTCCGAGCTGGAGGAAGCCCTCGACGCCGAGGGGCTCGAGGACGACGACGGTCCCCGGCGGCGCGCGAGCTGATCGGTCCCGTCATGGGAGTGCTGGGGCCGCGCTCGCCCCGAACCGGCAGGCGCGAGCCGGTCGTGGTGGAGTCCTTCCACCGCGGCCTCGACGTCTTCCGGCCGTTGGCGGTCGTCTACGCCGCCTGGCTCGCCTGGGACCGGCACGAGACGATGGTGCGGCCCTGGGTGGCAGCAGTCGTCCTTGGGGTGATGGCTGCCTGGTCGATCGGGTTGCTGGCCTATCGCCGGCGCACCGTGCGGATCATCGTCATCGAGGTCTCGATCTCGGTGCTCGGGATCCTCGCGACGATGCTCGCCGAGTCGCCCGAGGCGATCGCGGCCGGACAGTTCACCATCCCCACGATCTGGGTGGCGGGGTCGGTCGCGGGGGGCGCCGTGGTCGCGGGTGCCCGCGGCGGGTTGCTCGCCGCGGCGGTCATCGCCCTCGCCGACCTCGTGGAGGTCGGGCAGCCCACCCAGTCGACGATCCACAACATCGTGCTGCTCGTGCTGCTCGGGGGCCTCGTCGGCCTGGCGGTGGACCTGGCGCGCACGGGGTTGGAGCGCGAGGAGCAGGTGCTCCTCGAGCAGGAGCGGCTCCGCGAGCGGGAGCGGATCGCCCGTGTGGTCCACGACGGGGTCCTGCAGTCGCTGGCCTACATCCACCGCCGTGGCGCCGAGCTCGGGGGAGAGGCTGCGGAGCTGGCGGTGCTCGCGGCGGAACAGGAGCGCTCGCTGCGGCGGTTCGTCTCCGGCACGGGGGCTCCGGACCTCCCGGCGACCCCACCGGACCTGCGCGCCGAGGACGAGGTCGACCTGCGCCACCTGCTCACCGCCCGGGAGCGCCCGGGCGTCACCGTGGTGGTGCCGGCCGACGCCGTACCACTGGAGCGAGCCGTGGCGACCGAGGTCGACGCCGCGGTGGCGGCGGCGCTGGACAACGTCGACCGACACGCCGGCAGGGACGCCCGGGCGTGGGTCCTGCTCGAGGGCGACCCCTCGGGCATCGAGCTCACGATCCGCGACGACGGCCTCGGGGCCGACGTCTCCGACCTGCTGGGCGCCGCCGACTCCGGACGGCTCGGCGTCAGCTCCTCGATCCGTGGTCGGGTCGAGGACCTGGGCGGCACGGCGACCTGGACCACCCGACCCGGAGGCGGCTGCGTCGTGCGGATCGCCATCCCCCGACCCCCCGCGGAGCGCCGATGACCGGGCAGCAGCCCACGAGACGCGACGGGCGGTCGGCTGACCGACCCGTCACGGTGCTCGTCGCCGACGACCACCCGCTCTGGCTGTCGGCACTCGAACGAGACCTCGTCGCGCACGGACTCCAGGTCGTGGCAACGGCGAGTGACGGCCCCGCAACGGTCCGCCGGGCCCGTGCCACCCGCCCGGACGTCCTGGTGCTCGACCTCAACCTCCCCGGGATGCGCGGCGACGAGGTCTGCCGGGCGCTCGGGGACGTGCCCACCAGAGCGCTGATCCTCAGCGCCAGCGGCGAGCAGCGCGACGTGCTCGCGGCGATCAAGGCGGGGGCGACGGGCTACCTCGTGAAGTCGGCCTCGGCGGCGGAGATCGTCGATGCCGTACGGGCCACGGCCCGCGGTGAAGCCGTCTTCACGCCGGGGCTCGCGGGCTTGGTCCTCGGCGAGTTCCGGCGGATGGCCAGTGACCCCGCGGAGCCCTCGGAACCTGCGCAGGAGGCGGCGTCGCGGCCGATCCCCGAGCTCACCGAGCGCGAGACGGAGGTGCTCCGGCTCGTGGCGACCGGGATGTCGTACAAGGAGATCGCCAAGGAGCTGCACCTCTCGCACCGCACCGTGCAGAACCACGTCCAGAACACCCTCGGCAAGCTGCACCTGCACAACCGCGTCGAACTCGTCAGGTTCGCCCTCTCCCACGGGCTCGAGGACGACCCGGTGAGCGGTTCGGCGGGCTGACCGGCATACGGGCCCGTCGGCGAACGGGTCGGGCGGCACCTATCCTTGGCCCGTGAGCACGCCGACCGACACCGACCCCCTCCAGCGGCTCGCCGCGGGCGCTGACCTGCCTGCGGCCCAGCAGCCGGTCTGGCCCGACCGCGCGGCGCTCGACGACGCGGTGGCGACCCTGGCGAGCTATCCACCCCTCGTGTTCGCGGGGGAGTGCGACGTGCTCAAGGACCGGATGGCCTCGGTGGCCCGGGGCGAGGCGTTCGTCCTGCAGGGCGGGGACTGCGCCGAGACCTTCGCGGCCGCCACGGCCGACAACATCCGGGACCGGGTCAAGACGATCCTGCAGATGGCCGCCGTCCTCACCTACGGCGCATCCGTTCCCGTCGTGAAGGTCGGCCGGATGGCGGGGCAGTACGCCAAGCCACGCAGCAGCGGCACCGAGACCCGTGACGGCGTGACGCTCCCGGCCTTCCGCGGAGACATCGTCAACGACTTCGAGTTCACGCTCGACGCACGCACCCCGGACCCCCAGCGGCTGGTCCGCGCCTACCACGCGAGCAGCGCCACGCTCAACCTCGTGCGCGCCTTCACCACGGGCGGCTTCGCCGACCTGCGACACGTCCACGACTGGAACAAGGGCTTCGTCGCGAACGCCGCGAACGTCCGCTACGAGCGGCTCGCCAAGGACATCGACAAGGCGATGAAGTTCATGAATGCCTGTGGCGCCGACTTCGAGGCGATGCGCAGCACCGAGTTCTTCTCGGCACACGAGGCCCTCGTGCTCGACTACGAACGGCCGATGACCCGGGTCGACTCGCGCACCGGTGAGCTCTACGACACCTCGGGCCACTTCGTCTGGGTGGGCGAGCGCACCCGCGACCTCGACGGAGCACACATCGACTTCGTGTCGACCGTGCGCAACCCGGTGGGAGTCAAGGTCTCGGCGAGCGCCGACACCGACGACCTGCTGCGCATCATCGACCGGGTCGACCCCGACCGGGAGCCGGGACGCCTCACCTTCATCACGCGGATGGGGGCGGGACGCGTGCGCGAGGCACTGCCCCACATCGTGGAGAAGGTCACCGCGTCCGGGGCCACGGTCTCGTGGGTGTGCGACCCCATGCACGGCAACACCTATGAGTCCGCCTCGGGCTACAAGACCCGCGACTTCGAGGACGTCGTCGAGGAGGTGCGCGGCTTCTTCGAGGTCCACCAGGGGCTCGGCACGGTGCCGGGAGGCATCCACGTCGAGCTGACCGGCAACGACGTCACCGAGTGCATCGGAGGCTCGGAGAAGATCCTCGACGCCGACCTCAGCCAGCGCTACGAGTCGGTGTGCGACCCCCGGCTGAACCACCAGCAGAGCCTCGAGCTGGCGTTCCTCGTGGCCGAGATGCTCAACCAGGACTGAAGACCGGCATGAGCGGGTATGCCGCCGACCTCCTCTCGGACACCCTCACCCGGCCCACCCCGGCGATGCGCGAGGCCATGGCGTGGGCCGACGTCGGTGACGACGTGTTCGGCGAGGACCCCACGGTTCGTCTGCTCGAGCAGCGGGTCGCCGAGCTGCTCGGCCACGAGGCCGGGTTGTTCAGCCCAACCGGTTCCCTGGCGAACCAGCTCGGGGTGCGCCTGCACGTCTCACCGGGGCAGGAGCTGGTGGCCGACTCCCTGGCGCACGTGCTCCGCGCCGAGCTCGGGGCCGCCGCGGCGTTCTCCGGGATCACGAGCCGGTCCTGGCCGGCCGAGCGGGGTCTGCTCGACCCCGCGGGCCCGATGTCGCTCGTCACGACAGGCGTCGGTCCCTACCAGGTCGAGACCGCTCTCGTCGTCGTCGAGAACACGCACAACTTCGGGGGTGGCACGGTGCAGCCCCTCGAGGCGATCCGTGCCGTGCGCGAGGCGACGCAGCCCCTCGGCGTCGCGATGCACCTCGACGGGGCCAGGCTGTGGAACGCCCACGTGGCCAGCGGTGTCCCGCTCTCGGCGTACGGGGGGCAGTTCGACACCGTCAGCGTCTGCCTCTCCAAGGGGCTCGGTGCTCCGATCGGGTCGTTGCTCGTCGGCTCCACGGACCGGATGGCCGAGGCGAGGGTGTGGCGCAAGCGCTACGGCGCGGGGATGCGGCAGGTCGGCATCCTGGCCGCGGCGGGCCTCTACGCGCTCGACCACCACGTCGGGCGGCTCGCCGACGACCACGCCAGGGCGCGGCGCTTCGCCGTGGCGTGCGCGGAGGCCGCACCGGGCGTCGTCGACCCCTCGACCGTGCAGACCAACATCGTCGTCCTCGACGTGGGGGCCACCGGCCTCTCGTCCGCGGACGCCGTCGCCGCGCTCCTCGAGCGCGGAGTGCGCACCTACGCGGTGGGGCCGGCCGCCGTGCGGGCCGTCTGGCACCTCGACGTCGACGACGCGGGGACGGACGTCGCGATCGACGCAGCGAGGGCCGTGCTGCGCGGGTCCGCCGCTGAGCGGTCGCGGGGGAGCGACACCGTCTAGGGTCAGCCCATGGACACCCCCACGGCGCGCGACCTCCTGCTCGAGAAGGAGAGGTCGCTGGTCGAGGAGCTCGCCGTGCTGACCCGCCCGACCGGCGACACCGGGTCGATCTCTTTCGGCAAGCGCATCGGCGAGGGCACCTCGATCGCCGTCGACCGACTCACCTCGGTGGCGGTCCAGGAACGACTCCTGGCCACCTTGGACCAGGTGCGGGTGGCCATCGGGAAGACCGAGGACGGCACCTACGGCAGCTGTGAGGTGTGCGGCCGGCCGATCGGCGACGAGCGTCTCGAGGCGCGCCCCTGGGCGCTGCGCTGCCGCGCGGACAGCTGAGCGGCCGGGCACCGGCGGCGCTCAGACGTCGTGGTGGAGGGCCTCGACCGGCGGATCGTCGGCAGCAGAGGCCTCGGGGTCCCGAGGGGGCCCGCCGCGGAGCTCCACGAGGTACATCGCCGACACGACGAAGGCCCCTCCCAGCAGCATCCGCCGGGTGAGGCTCTCCCCGCCCAGGAGCACCGCGAAGAAGGCCGCGAACACCGGCTCGAGTGCCATGACGATCGCCGCCCGAGTGGCGGTGAGGTGTGCCTGCGCCCAGGTCTGGGCCCAGAGCGCGAGCGCGCCGGCGATGAGCGCCATGTAGAGCAGGGAGGCCCACTGGCCGCCGGTTGCGGGGAGCGTGAGGCCTCCCGGGATCGCCCAGATGCCGGTCACCGCCGCGATCGTCGCCGCCTGGACGGTGGCGAGACCGACCGCCGCGCCGGGCGTGGACCAGTGGCCGAGGGCGACGATGTGCGCGGCATACAGCACGGCCGACGCGAGGGTGAGGGCCTCGCCGACCCCGACCGCCAGGCCGTTGAGCGAGAGCAGGGCCAGGCCGACCGTCGCGAGCCCGACGGCGATCCACGTGACGCGTCCGATCCGATCGCGCAGGATCACCGCCCCCAGCACGGGTGTCAGCACGACGTAGGTGCCGGTGATGAAGCCCGACACCGACGCGTCGGTGGTCTGCAGGCCGAACGTCTGGAGCACCTGGGCGAGCCCGTAGAGCACGCCCAGCACCACGCCGACCCGCAGCTCGCGGCGGGTCAGCGCCATCGTCTGGCGCCGGAAGAGCAGCACCATGACGACGGCGGCGACGCCGAAGCGCACCGTGAGGAAGTCCGCTGGCGGGACGGTCTCGACGAGGTCGCGGATGAGGAAGAAGGTCGAGCCCCACACGGCGGTGACACCGACGAGCAGTGCGGTGGCCAGCCGCGGGTGGCCGGCAGGAGGGGTCACCGGCTGCTCAGACGATCGTCAGCGTGACGGTGCTGCCCTTGGGTGCCGTGCCGCCCGCCGGGTCCTGGAGTCGGACGGTCCCGAAGAACCCGCCGAGTGCCTTGCGCACCTCCACCGTGAAGCCCACGTCCTCCAGGGCCTTCCGAGCCTCGGTGAGCTGCTGACCGACGACGTTGGGGACGTCGACCATGACCGGTCCCTTGGACACCACGAGGCTGACCTCGTCGCCCTTGAAGAGGGTGCCGTCGGCGGGGCTCTGCCGGATGACGTCGCCCTCGGCCACGGTGTCGCTGTTCTCCTGCTCCGTGGCGTCGACGGTCAGGCCCAGCTCGGTGAGCTGCTTCGCCGCCGCCGACGAGCTCGCGCCAGTGACGTCGGGGACCGTGATCGGTTTGCGCCCCTTGCTCACGGTGAGCGCCACCTCGGTGCCCTTCTTCTGCTCGGCGCCCTGCTCTGGGTCGGTCGAGATCACCTGGCCGTCGGGCACCTTCTCGCTGAAGGACTCGGTGACCTCGCCCACGGCGAGGCTGGCGTCGGCGATCCGGAGCCGGGCCTCGGCCAGCGTCGTCCCGACGACCTCGGGCACGGCATACCGCTCCGGGCCCTTGGACACGATCAGCTGCACGTCGGTGCCGCGGCGAAGGTTGGTGCCGGCCGGGGGATCGACCGACATCACCTCACCTTTGGGAGCCTCCTCGTCGAAGGCCTCGCTCACCACGGCGTCGAGCTCGACCGCCTCGATGGCCGCCACGGCCTGGTCCTGGGTCTGCCCCTGCACGGCGGGCACGGCCGAGGTCGCGCCGGGCCCGAGCACGAAGAACCACGCGGTGATCGCGGCGATGAGCATCGAGGCGAGGATCGCGGGCCACCAGCGACGCCGCCGCGGAGGCGACTCGACGACGACGCCCCGCAGGGGTGGCGACACCGACAGCGCGGTGGTGTCGCCCTGCGTCCCCACCTCGGCGCCGGACGCCGGCGTCGCGGGGTCGTCCACGGGCAGGGCTGCGGTCGCGGTGGGGGTGCTCGCGGCCTGCTCCGCCGCCAACCCGGCGGGGCGCGAGTCGAGATCGGTTGGGCCCAGGGACGCGCGGGTCCGTTGGACGAGCTCGAGGAAGTCACCCGCGTCCGTGGGTCGTTCATCGGGGTCGCGCGCGGTGGCCACGGCGACCAGCTCGTCGAGGGCGGGCGGGAGGCCGGCGATCCGGTCCGAGGGCGCGGGCACCCCACCGTGCACGTGCTGGTAGGCGACGTGGATGGCGGTCTCGCCCGTGAAGGCCTTCGTCCCGGTGAGCATCTCGAAGAGCATCAGACCGGCCGCGTAGACGTCCGAACGGGCATCGGCGACACCCCGCTCGACCTGTTCGGGCGAGAGGTAGGCCACGGTGCCCAGGAGCACCCCCGATGAGCTCGTCATCGTCTGGCTCGACACGGCGCGGGCGAGGCCGAAGTCGGCGACCTTGACGGCGCCATTGTCCTTGATGATGACGTTCTCGGGCTTGACGTCGCGGTGGATCAGGCCCTCGCGATGGGCCTCCGAGAGGGCCATGAGCACTGGCTCGAGGATGTCGAGGGCGGCCCTCGGGGAGAGCGGACCCTCGGCCTGCAGGACCTCGCGCAGGGTCTGCCCGTCGACCATCTCCATCGCGAGGAAGATGTGGTCGCCGTCCCGGCCCTGGTCGAAGACCCCCACGACGTTGGGGTGGGAGAGCGACGCCGCGGCCCGGGCCTCACGCCGGAACCTCGTGACGAAGCTCTCGTCGTGCACGAGGTGCGGCCGCATGACCTTGAGCGCGACCTCCCGTTCGAGGCGCTCGTCCATCGCGAGGTAGACCGTGGCCATCCCGCCGTCGGCGATCCGACGGAGCACGCGGTAGCGCCCGTCGAGGGTGCTGCCGATGAGGGCGTCGCCGGTGGATGACACCGCACGAGTGTACGTAGCGCCAGACACCATCTCGGCCACCCTCCGTCCGTGCTCACATGGTCTTGCGCAGCGCCATGACCGTGTCGACGTAGCGGCCGGTGTCGGTGTACATCCCCCGCTCGCGCAGGGAGGTCAGCCCTTGGTAGTAGGCGGCCACGGCATTCTCGGTGCTCGACGTGGACCGCCCGAGCGCCCGGAGCATGACGACCCCGGCGGTGATGTTGTCCTCGGTGTCGAGGAGGTCCAGCGTGCGGCCGGTGAGGTCGGAGGCCCACTGCCCGCCGGCGGGGATGACCTGCATGACGCCGACCGCGTTGGCGGGGGAGACCGCCCGTTGGTTCCACCCCGACTCCTGCCAGGCGATGGCGAGGGCGAGCTTGGGGTCGACCCCGTGCCTGCGGGCGGTGGCGATGATGAGGTCCTTGGTCGCACTGCGGCTGGGTGTTGTGCGCTTGGCCAGCACCGCCCGGTTGTGCGCGGCAGCCTCGGCCACCTTCTTCGGGTAGGTGACTCCCAGGTAGGTGTCCGGGACGGCTGACGTCTTCTTCGCCGCGGCGGCCGGCTTCTTGGCCCCGGGCAGGCTCAGCGTCTGCCCGGGGTGGATCAGGGACCGCGAGGAGATCCCGTTGGCCTTGGTGATCGCCGAGACCGTCGTGCCGTGCGCGCGGGCGATGGCGCCGAGGGTGTCGCCGGCGCGGACCCTGTAGCTCGTGGCGCTGGGTTTCGCGGCGGTCGCCGGCTTCCTGGTGGATGCCTTCGCGGCGCTCGTCGTGGTCGCGGCACCGCGGACCGTGACCTTCTGGCCGACGTAGATCGTCGACCGCATGGAGAGGTGGTTCGCCTTGAGCACCGAGGCGAGGCTCACGTGGTACGTCGCGGCGATGCCGATGAGGGTGTCGCCACTGCGCACGACGTGGACGCGGGACGAGGCCGCGGGGGTGGACGTCCCGGTGGTGGTCTTCGTGGCCGCCGCAGAGGTCCTGGGGACGCTGAGGGTGGTGCCCACGACGATGTGGGAGCGGTTGCGGATGTTGTTGCGCATCGCGATGACGTCGACCGTGCTCCGGTAGCGGGCGGCGATGCCGATGAGGGTGTCCCCGCTGCGGACCCGGTGCGTCGTCCACCCGTGTGGTGCGGCGTTCGACGCCGCGACCGAGGCCGGGAGGTACGCGGCGGTGGGCGGGGCGGCGGCTGGCGTGGCAGCGATGGCCATGGGGTCGTCCTCAGGTGTGACGGATGTGACAGATGATGAGCTTGGGGCTCACGCTACCGAAGTCGAGCCCGTGGCGCGCACCCTGCGGTTTCCGGGGGGCAGTCGTGTCCGGGGCGCCGCGCAGTGCCCGTGTGACACCCTGTCCACCGTGAGCGACGAACCGAGCCGACCCGACCACGACACCGAGGACCTCGTCGACAGCTGGGTCACGGTCCCCGACATCGCCGAGCGGTACGGGATCTCGCTCTCGTCGGTCCGCCAGCTCCTCGCCGACCGGGAACTGCTCTCGCTGCGCGTCGGCGAGCGGCGCGTGGTCGCCGTCCCTGGCCGCTTCCTCGGGCCCGACGGTCCGCTCCCTGAGCTCAAGGGCACCTTCACGGTGCTCGCCGACGGCGGGATGAACGACGAGGAGATCATCCGCTGGCTGCACACCCCGGACGACACCCTTCCGGTGCCCGGAGCCCCCATCGACGCGATCCTCGCGGGGTTCAAGACCGAGGTCCGCCGCCGTGCGATGGAGGAGGCCTTCTAGGCCGGAGGAGACTCCTCAGGCCGAACGGGCGGTCGCGACCTCGACCAGCTGCGCCAGCGCGCCTCGTGCGTCGGCAGCGAGCCCGGCCGCGGACGCCAGGGCCGCGTGGGCCGAGGACGCCAGGGCCTGGATCTCGCGCTCGATCACCTCGACGGCTCCGGAGTCGGTGATCACCTCCCGGATCGCCCCGACCTGCTCGTCATCGAGGTCGGCGCGGCCCACCAGGGACTCCACGAGGTCGCGGGAGTCGGGGCCGGAGCCTGCCAGCGTGTGGGCCAGGAGCACCGTGCGCTTGCCCTCGCGCAGGTCGTCACCGGCCGGCTTGCCCGTCTGCGCAGGGTCCCCGAAGACGCCGAGGAGGTCATCGCGCAGCTGGAAGGCCTGGCCGAGGGACAGGCCGTAGGCCGAGAGCGCATCGAGGTCCGCCCCGCCGAGTCCGCCCACCGTCGCCCCGATGAGCAGCGGGTGCTCCACGCTGTACTTCGCGCTCTTGTAGCGGATGACCCTGGTCGCCCGCTCGACCCGCTCCCCGGCATCCAGCCCGGCCCAGGGGCGCATCGACTCGACGACGTCGAGGAACTGCCCGGCCATCAGCTGGGTGCGCATGAGGTCGAAGACCGGCCGCCCACGCGCGACGTCGGCGGCCGGCAGCCCGCACGTGGCATAGACCTCGTCGGACCACGCGAGGCACAGGTTGCCGGCCAGCACGGCGCCGGCGAGGCCGAAGCGGTCGGGATCCCCACTCCACCCCCGCTCCAGGTGCCCGGCGGCGAAGACGCGGTGCGCCGCGGGGAGCCCGCGCCGGGTGTCGGAGTCGTCCATCACGTCGTCGTGGATGAGCGCGGCCGCCTGGAAGAGCTCCATCGAGCTCGCCAGCCGCACGAGCGCCTCGGAGTCGGGACGCCCCGAGGCACGGTGCCCCCAGTAGAGGAAGGCCGCCCTGAGCCGCTTCCCCCCTCTCAGGAGGTCACCGATCGCGACGAGGAGCTCCTCCACGTCGGGCCCGAGCTCGGCGAGTGTCGCGGCCTGCGTGTCGAGCTCGCGGTCCAG
Source organism: uncultured Actinomycetota bacterium (assembly GCA_963730365.1). Taxonomy (GTDB): domain Bacteria; phylum Actinomycetota; class Actinomycetes; order Actinomycetales; family Dermatophilaceae; genus Fodinibacter. The sequence goes on from CAVSRM010000015.1 coordinate 183,266, forward strand.
GCACGCCTGGATCCGGGCAGGGAGGTCGACGTCCTCGAGGGGACTGGTCACGGGCGCACCCCCTTGGCGGACGGGTCGACGGTCGGATCGTGGCTGCCAGGAGCCTACGGTGTCGGTGCTGGACTACCCTCACCGCCATGGCTCACTACGGAGGAGGCGGGCGTCCGGCGCACCTGGTCGCCTCGATTCCTGCGCGGCTCGCGCAGGACGCCCCCTCGATCAGCTTCGAGTTCTTCCCGCCCAAGGACGACGAGTCCGAGGCCGCGCTGTGGATGGCCATCCGACGTCTCGAGCGGGTGCGGCCGGCCTTCGTGTCGGTGACCTACGGCGCCGGGGGTACCACCCAGGACCGCACCGTTCGGGTGACGGCTCGCATCGCGGACGAGACCTCCCTGACCCCCCTCGCCCACCTCACCTGCGTCGGTGCGTCCGTCCGCGAGGTCCGGCAGGTCGTCGGAGCGTACGCCGCGTCCGGCATCCGCAACATCCTCGCCCTGCGCGGGGACCCGCCCGGCAACGCCCGGGGCGAGTGGGTCCGGCACCCGGAGGGACTGGACCACGCCGACCAGCTCGTCGAGCTGATCCATGGGCTGGGGGACCTCACCATCGGTGTGGCCGCGTTCCCCGACGTGCACCCGGACAGCCCCGGCCTCGACCACGACGTCGAGGTGCTCGTGCGCAAGGCCGACGCGGGAGCGGAGTTCGCGATCACGCAGATGGTCTTCGATCCCGAGTCCTACCTGCGGTTGCGCGACCGGGTGTCGGCGCGCCGCACCCTCCCGATCACGCCCGGGCTGATGCCCGTGACCAACCTGCGCCAGGTGACCCGGATGTCCGAGCTCATGGGCACGCCCCTGCCACCCGGGCTCGTCGCTCGCCTGGAGGCGGTCAAGGACGACCCCGAGGCGGTGCGCTCGGTCGGCGTGCAGATCGCCACCGAGATCGGGCAGCGGCTGCTCGACGAGGGTGCGCCCGGCATCCACTTCATCACGATGAACCGCTCGACGGCGACGCTCGAGGTGCACCAGAACCTCTCGCTGTGACACGCGCGTCGCGGCATGGGATGACCCGTCGCCGAACGGTCCGCTGAGGTCGCAGGTGCGCGTCAGGCCGTCGTGGCGCTGGGTGGCGGACCTGTGGTCGTGGCGGCGATGGCCACCGCGAGCGTGGTCGGCGCGCTGACCATGGGCCAGTGCCCGGTGTCGAGGTCGACGAGCCGGAGGTCGTGGGCGCGGGCCAGCTCGGGGAGGTCTCCGCCGTCGATCCACTCGCGGGCCTGGCTCGGGGTGAACTCCGGGCAGATGAGCGTCACGGGCACGTCGAACCGTCGCTCGTCGCGCAGGCGGACCACCCCACGGGCCACGCCCTCGGGCACCGGGACGGCACCGTCGGCGATGCGCGCCCGTGCGGTCTCGTCGAGGTCGGCGGAGTCGGGGCCCTCGAAGGGCTCCCAGCCGGGAAAGGGCATCGCGCCGTCGCGCATGGGGAAGAAGTCGGCGTAGCGCTCGCCGTCCGCGGAGGGGAACCCGCCGATGAGCACCACGCCGGCGAGGGCGCCCGGGCGGGCATCGGCGGCAAGCCATGCGAGGGTGCACGCGGCGGAGTGCCCGACCACGACGACCCGCCCCGGTGCCCCGTCGACCGCGGTGAGCACGGCGTCGACCTGGTCCTCCAGCCCCGCACTGCTCGCGCCGTCGCCCTGGCCGGGGAGGGTGAGGGGCACCGCGCGGTGGCCGAGGGACTCCAGGGCGATGACGACGTCGTCCCAGATCGTCCCGTCGAGCCAGAGGCCGCCGAGCAGGATGATGTCCGTGGGTTCGCTCATGCCGCCACCCTAGGCGGTGGTTCTGACGACCTGCGTCGTCGTCGCACGACGCGCTCAGGCGACGTCCATCGGGTGTCCACCGGTGACCCGGATCAGCTCGTCGTAGGTGGTCGCGAAGACGGTGTGGCTGTGGCCGGCGGCGGCCCAGACCCTGCGGTAGCGCCCGAGGGTGACGTCGATGATGGTGCGGATGTGCTCCGGGTGCCCGACCGGTGCGACCCCTCCGATGACCATCCCCGTGTGCTCGAGGACGAACGCGGGGTCGGCCCGGTCGAGGGAGACGAGGTGGGCGAGCTCGGCGACCTTGGCGGTGTCGACGCGGTGGGCCCCCGAGGTCAGGACGAGGAGGGGACCGAGCGCTCCGTCGTCATGGGTCGCGACGAAGACGAGGCTGTTGGCGATCTCGGCGGGGGACACCCCCAGGGCCGCGGCCGCGGCCTTCGCGGTGCGCGCCGCCTCGGGGAGCTGTCGCAGCTCGGGTCGCACGTGGTGCAGCGCCAGGGTCTCGAGCACCCGGGAGACGAGGGGGTGGGTCGTGAGGTCGCGCGCCGGTGGTTCGCCCGGGGGGAGGGGCTCGATCCCGGCGGGGGCGCCGCCGACATCACCCGCCTGCTCGTTCGGCATGGGCACAGCGTAGGGGTGGAGGAGCCCGCCGCGCTGCCCCCTGCGGGTGGCCTGCTGTCGCCCGGAACGGGCTTGACGGGGTGTCGGGGGGGCGGGCTACAGTAGTGATCTGGTCGAACACGTGTTCGACCAGATCACCGTTCGGCCGGTTGCCGGCGCCTCCGCAGGGGTCGCCGGCCGGTCGGCCCTGCTCGCCGGAGGTCGCCATGGTGCGTCGGCACGACGAACCCGTCACGGTCCGTGGCTCCGGTGCGGGAGCCGGGAGGCCCGCTGCGGCATCCACTGCCGACGGCGGGGCACCACGGGACTTCGTCTGGCGCGGGCGCCGCTACACCGTGTGCGCCGTGCTCTCCTCGTGGCAGGAACGCCGGGCGTGGTGGCGTGAGGTGGGTGACCAGCCCTCCACCGGTGTCCCGAGCACCCAGCGCGAGGTCTGGCGGGTGGAGGCGGCTCCTCCCTCGGGCCCGGCGGGGGTCTTCGACCTCGGCCGCGACGACGACCACTGGCTCCTCCTGCGAGCCCACGACTAGAGGAGCCCCGATGAGTCACGCTGCCACCACCCTGGACCTCCTGGACCGATCGCGTGAGGCGATCACGGGCGGGTATGCCGCCTCGCTCGCCTCCGAGCGCTACCTCGCCGCCTCGCTGGCCGCACTGCGGGCGGCCGCCGCGCTGGTCGCCGCCGGGTCGGCCACGGCCCCCGCGGCCAGCCGCACCGGCCCGCACGACGTCTGGTCGCTGACCTCGCGCGTCGCGCCCGAGCTCACCGAGTGGTCGGAGCGGTTCTCCGCGGTCACCGGGCAGCGTGTCGGCGTCGAGACGGGGCTGGTGCGGGTCAGCGCCCGCGAGGCCGACGACCTGCTCCGTGACGCCGAGACCTTCGTGGACCTCGCGGCGGCCCGGTTGGGCCTTCCCTCGGCACACCGACCGCGGCGGCTGGTTCCCGTCCGCACGGCCTGAGCGGTGATGGACGACTTCACCCACCTCCACGTCGCGTCGGGGTTCTCGATGCGCTACGGCGCATCCATGCCCGAGGGCCTCGTCGAGCGTGCCGCGGCCCAGGGGCAGGGCGCCCTCGCGCTCACCGACCGTGACGGGCTCTACGGCGCGGTGCGGTTCGCCACGGCCTGCGACCGGGCAGGGATCGCTCCCGTGCTCGGCGTCGACCTCGCCGTCGAGGCGCCGACGTCATCGTCGAGGCCCCTCTCGACCTCGCGCACCCGCGCCCCGGTGCGCGGCGGTGCCCTGGTCGACCCAAGGCGACCGCGAGTCACCGTGCTCGCCCGGGGCCGGGGCGGGGGAGTCGCCGCGGGTGCCGGGTGGGCCGCGCTGTGCCGGCTCGTCACCGAGACCCACCTGCGGGGTGAGCGCGGCACCCCGGTGACCACCCCCGACCTCCTCGCGCGATGGGCTCGCGGAGGTACGGCGGAATCGAGGTGCTCCTGCGCGGAACCGCGGGCGGTGTCACCTCGACCGGGGAAGGACGCGGCGGGGTCGAGGTGCTCCTGCGCGGAACCGCGGGCGGTGTCACCTCGACCCGACGAGGAGGGGAGCCGGCTGCTCGTGCTTCTCGGTCCCGACTCCGATGTCGGCCGGGCCCTGCTCGCCGGGCACCGCGAGCTCGCGCAGCACCTGCTGCGGTCCTGGCGCGCGCTCCTGCCCCGCGACGGCCTGGCGGTCGAGGTCGTCCTGCAGGGCGGTCCCGAGGGCACTCCCGGCTGTCGCTCGCACGCGGCCCGGTTGCTGGGGCTCGCCGACGAGGCAGGGGTGCCGGCGGTCCTCTCCGCCGCGGTCCGGCACGCCGACCCCGACCAGGTGCGCACCGTCGACCTGCTCGACGCCGCGAGGCGCCTCGTGGTGCTCGACTCCCGCCACCTCGACCGGGTCACCGACGCGGGCCACCTGGCCGACGCGGCGACGATGCGCACCCGAGCCCTCGAGGTCACCGGTGGCGACCGGGCCCGCTCGCAGCGGCTCCTCGCGATGACGGTCCTCCTCGGCGAGGAGTGTGCCCAGCAGCCCGGCGCCGACCTCGGCATCGGTGCCGTGCACCTCCCGGAGGCCGAGATCCTCGGCATCGCCCCGGACGAGGACCCGATGGCGGTCCTCGCGCAGCGCTGTCGAGCCGCGGTCGGGTGGCGCTACCCCGCGGCCCGGGAGTCCGAGCACCAGGTCGTCCTGGACCGGCTCGACGAGGAGCTCGCCGTCGTGCGGGCCCTGGGCTACCCCACCTACTTCCTCACCGTCGCCGAGGTCACCGACCTGATCCGGGCCCGCGGAGTGCGGGTCGCGGCCCGCGGATCGGGGGCCGGCAGCCTGGTCAACCACCTCCTGGGCATCAGCGGGGTGGACCCGATCCGGCACCGGCTGCTCATGGAGCGGTTCTGCTCCCCGCTGCGGGCCGAGCTCCCCGACATCGACGTCGACGTCGAGTCCGCCCGCCGCACCGAGATCTACGAGGCGGTGCTCGAGCGCTTCGGCGGCGACCGGGTCACCTGCGTGTCGATGATGGACACCTACAAGGTGCGGCACGCCGTCCGCGATGTCGGTGCCGCCCTGGGACTGCCACCGGTGGAGATCGACGAGATCGCCAAGGCGTTCCCGCACATCCGGGCCAAGGACGCCCGGCACGCCATCGCCGACCTTCCCGAGCTGCGCAGCCGCGGCCTCGACAGCCCTCGGCTCGCGGCCTTCTTCGACCTCGTCGAGGCCCTCGACGGGCTGCCCCGGCACATCGCCCTGCACCCCTGCGGGATCGTGCTGTCCAACTCCGGCCTGCTCGACCGCACCCCCGTGGAGGCGAGCTGGATGGGCTTCCCGATGAGCCAGTTCGACAAGGACGACGTCGAGACCCTCGGCTTCCTCAAGCTCGACGTCCTCGGCATCCGGATGCAGTCGGCGATGGCCCATGCCGTCGCCGAGGTCGAGCGGGTGACCGGGGAGCGGGTCGACCTCGACGACGAGGCCCAGGTGCCCCAGGACGACGCCGCGACCTACGAGCTGATTCGCACGACCCGCACCCTGGGGATGTTCCAGATCGAGAGCCCCGGTCAGCGCGAGCTCGTGGGCAAGCTCGGCCCCGCCGCGTTCGACGACCTCATCGTCGACATCTCGCTCTTCCGGCCCGGGCCCGTGAAGTCCGACATGATCACCCCGTTCCTCAACAGCCGCCACGGGTGGAGCGAGCGGCGCTTCCTGCACCCGAGCCTGGTCCCGGCGCTGGAGGAGACCGAGGGCGTCGTCGTCTTCCACGAGCAGGTCCTCCTCATCGTCGCCGAGACGACCGGGGTGAGCCTGGCCCAGGCCGACGAGGTGCGCCGCACCATGGGCACCCCCGCGGGGCAGGAGCAGGTCGAGGCGTGGTGGCGACCGGCCGCGAAGGCGCGCGGCTACTCCGCCGGGGACCGCGACGCGATCTGGGAGGTCCTGCGCTCCTTCGCGTCGTTCGGCTTCTGCAAGGCCCACGCCGCGGCGTTCGCCCTCCCGACGTTCCACTCGGCATGGCTCAAGACCCACCACCCCGCGGCCTTTCTCGCCGGCGTCCTCACCCACGACCCGGGGATGTACCCCAAGCGGCTCATCCTCGACGACGTCCGGTCCTTCGGGATCCCCGTCCTGGGCCTGGACGTCAACGCCTCCGGTGACACCTACCGTGTCGAGCCCGTCGACGGTCCTGCTGACCCCGCTGACCCCGCCGACCCCGTCGAGAGAACAGAACACGCCGCGTCCGGGCCGCTCGAGGCGGCGTGTTCTGTTCACTCGACGGGTGAGGTGCCGGGATGGCGGCGCCCCCACCAGCCCTACGGCATCCGGCTGTCCCTCGCCGACGTCAAGGGGATCAGTGCCGCCGAGGTCGCGCGCATCGTCGCGGGCCAGCCCTACGCCGACCTCGGTGACTTCTGGACCCGGGCCCGGGTGAGCCGACCGGTGACCGAACGGCTCGTCCTCGCCGGTGCGTTCGACGCGCTGCACGCGATGGGCGGGTCCTCCGGGCTGGGGCGCCGGGGCCGGGTCACCCGCCGCGACCTCCTGCTGCACGTCGCCGAGCTCGAGCGCTGGGAGCGTGGGGGAGCAGGCCCGGCGCGCAGCAGCCGCCGCCTCGCCGTCCCGAGCGTCTCCCCGCAGCGCGAGGTCGGGAGCTCGCCGGTCGACGTCCGCGAGCGGGCCGCGGCCCAGTCGCAGGCGGCCCGCGAGGTCGTCCCCGCCCGTGACCAGCAGGTGCAGCTCACCCTCGACCTCGGCGACCGGCCACGGCTCACCTCCGGCACCGGCCTGCCGGAGATGACCGGTCCGGAGCGGGTGCGCGCCGAGCTCGACGTGCTCGGGCTCGACGTCTCCGCCCACGTCGTGGAGTTCTACGAGCCGATGCTGCGTGCCCTGGGGGTGACCCGCAGCCGTGACCTGCTCGCCTCCCGCAGCCGCAGCGAGGTGTGGGTCGCGGGGGTCAAGGTGGCCACCCAGACCCCGCCGGTGCGCTCGGGCCGCCGGGTCGTCTTCCTCACCCTCGACGACGGCACCGGACCCTCGGACTGCACCTTCTTCGAAGACGTCCAGGGGCCCTACGCCGGGGTGGTGTTCCACTCGTGGCTCCTCCTCGTCCGTGGTGTCGTGCGTCGCACCGGTGACCGCGGGGTGTCGATCCGGGCAACCGGCGCCTGGGAGCTCGCCTCGCTCTGGGACGCGTGGCAGACCGGGGGCACGACCGGGGTGTGGGCGGCGGTCGAGGCCGGGGAGGAGGACGCCCGGGCCCGCGCGGAGGCCACCGCGGAGGCGGCGCGAGAACGGGACCAGCGCACCGGCCGCCGGGTGCTCGTGCACGCCTCGGGCTTTCGACAGTCCCCCTACGCCGACACCCGGCCCCCGGGCGCCGATCCCCGCTCCGGCAGGGGCGCACCGGGTCTCGACGGGGCGGCGAGCACCTCCGCCCCCGCCCTGCCGTCACGCAAGCTGTGGCACGCCAGCCCGGGCAGCTCAGGACACTAGGGTGGTTCTGACAGCACCTTCCCGACCTTCCCAGGAGCAGCCGTGGCCGACGAGCGAGGTCGCACCCGCACGCAGGGACCCCCTGCCGGGTTGCGCACCGCCGCGGTGTGGGCGGCTCTCGAGGAGCTCGCCCTGGACCGGAGCACCCGGTTGGGGCGGGCGCTGCTCGTCCTCGACCTCGGTGGTGGCACCGGAGGCATCGCCGTCCCGCTCGCCGAGGCGGGACACGACGTCACCGTCGTCGACCCGAGCCCGGACGCGCTCGCTTCTCTTCGCCGGAGGGCCGCCGAGCGAGGCGTCGAGGCCCGGGTCCATGCCGTCCAGGGCGACACCGACTCGGTGCGAGACCTCGGTGGCGACAGCCCACCGGCCTACGACATCGTCTGCCTGCACGGCACGTTGGAGGTCGTCGACGACCCGGATGCCGCACTGGCGGGGGTGGCCGACGTCCTGGCGCCGGGGGGAACCCTCTCCCTCGTCGTCGCCCAGCGGCTGCACGCCGCCCTGGCCCGGGCCCTGGCCGGCCAGTTCGAGCGGGCCAGCGCCGTCCTCACCCGGCCCGATGGCCGGTGGGGTGAGGACGACCCCGCGCCGCGGCGGTTCGACGAGGCGACCATCCTGGACCTGCTCGCGGCCCACGGCCTCCAGCCGTTCGACAGCCACGGAGCGCGGATCTTCAGCGACCTCGTGCCCTCCGCGCTCGTCGACTCCGAGGCGGACCGGGTCGCCCTCCTCGAGCTCGAGGACCTCGCGAGCCGGCACCCCGACCACCCGCTCCTCGGAGCGCTGGGCAGTGTGCGCCACGTCCTCGCGACCCGGGGCTGACCCTCCGCCCCGACGATGAGCCGCCGTCAGTACGCCCTCCCGGAGAGGGCCGCCACCGACCCTCCGGACGACACCGGCTGCACCGTGCTGCACGTCGACATGGACGCCTTCTACGCCAACGCCACGCTGCTCTCGCATCCTGACCTCGTCGGCACGCCGGTCATCATCGGGGGCGGCAACCGGGGGGTCGTGCTCTCGGCGACCTACGAGGCCCGGCGCTTCGGGGTGACCTCTGCCATGCCGATGGCACGGGCGCGCCGGCTGTGTCCGCAGGCGACGGTGCTGCCTCCCGAGCACCGGCTGTACGCCGCGATCTCTGCCGCCGTCATGGAGACCTTCCGTGCCGTGACGCCGGTCATCGAGCCGCTCTCGCTCGACGAGGCCTTCCTCGACGTCTCCGGTGCCGTCCGTCGGCTCGGCCCTCCCGCGGTCATCGGGCAACAGATCCGGGACACCGTCCACGACGAGCAGGGCATCACCTGCTCGGTCGGGGTGGCCTCGACGAAGTTCGTCGCCAAGCTGGCCTCCGGCCTCGCCAAGCCCGACGGAATGGTCGTCGTCCCCCGCGACGAGGTCGTCCCCTTCGTGCAGCAGCTGCCGGTCGGTGCCCTCTGGGGGGTGGGGGAGCGCACCGAGGAGGCGCTGGTCCGGCTCGGGCTGCGCACCGTCGCCGACATCGCCCACACTCCCGTCACGACGCTGGTCCGAGCTCTCGGAGATGCCACCGGAACACATCTGCACGACCTGTCCTGGGGTCGCGACCCGCGACCGGTCGAGCGTGAGCAGCGCGAGAAGAGCATCGGGAGCGACGAGACGTTCGAGTTCGACATCGACGACGCGCAGGAGATCCACCGGCGCCTCCTGGCCCTGAGTGAACGCACGGCCGCGAGGATGCGCGCCGCCGGTTTCACGGGTCGTACGGTGACGCTGCGGGTGCGGTTCAGCGACTTCACGACGATCACGCGGTCACGGACCCTGAGGGAGCCGACGGACAGCGGCCGCGCCATTCACGAGGCGGCGGTGGGGCTCTTCGACGCGCTGGGGCTCCAACGCGCCCGGATCCGCCTCGTCGGGGTGCGTCTCGACAAGCTCGTCGAGGCACGCGTCGCCCCCATCCAGGGAGTCATCGGCGAGCCGGAACACGGGTGGCGCGACGCCGACAAGGCGGTCGACAGGGCCCGGGCACGGTTCGGGTCGGGGTCGGTCCGACCGGCGAGTCTCATCTCACGTGACACATCGACTACCGCCCGACCCGATCGCGACATATCCTGAAGGCTCAGGACAACGTGGCGTCCAACCGGCGCCGGGCCGACCACGGGAGGATCCGTGCCCCTCTCAGACCATGAGCAGAAGATGCTCGAGCAGATGGAGCAGGCGCTCGCTGCCGAAGACCCGAAGTTCGCCTCGCAGATGCAGGGCAGCACGTTGGCTTCGTTGCAGCGGCGACGCTGGGTGGTGGGCGCCGTCGGGGTGCTCGCCGGGCTGGGGCTCGTCCTCGTCGGGGTCAACACGACGATGTGGGTCGGGGCCATCGGCTTCGCCGTCATGGTGGCGGCTGCGGTGTTCGCGGTCACCCCACCGCGCAAGGGCCACCTCGCGGCGGTCGGGTCCGACGGCGCTCCTGCGCAGGGGGCCAAGGGGGGCAAGGGGGGCAAGAAGCGGGGCAAGTCCTCCTTCATGGAGCGCCTCGACGAGCGCTGGGACCGCCGCCAGAACATGTGACCGTCCCACGGGGTGGACACGAGGTTCGACAGGCAAGCGACCGACGGCCGCTTCGCCCGCCGCCCCGGCTGGGGACGTCGCCGTCCCGTCCACGAGGTGCCGCTCAGGTCATGGTGAGCCCGACGACCGCTCAGGTCAGGTGAGGGTGAGCAGGCCGACCACAGGTCAGGTGACGGTGAGCCCGACGACGTAGACGCCGGCGATCCCGAGCCCGGCGAGCAGCTCGATCCCCACGCTCTGCAGGACCGCGATCAGGGCGTGCTTGGTGCGCACCCAGGCGTGGGACCGGTCCTTGGTCCGGGCGAGCTCCACGACGTAGATCCCCAGGACGAACCCGATGATCGCCCCGACCACCGGGATGACGAAGAAGCCGACGATCGCGATGACCACCGCGAGGACGAGGGTGGAGTTGGCGACCCCCGCTTGGCGCATCCGCTTGCCGGGGACGACGTACTGCAGCGCGAACCCGGCCGCAGCGAGGAGCACGCTGACGCCGAAGATGGTCCACGCCGTGGCGGACCCATCCATTCCTGCCCAGAGCAGGACCCCGCCGAGGATGAGCAGGAGCCCCGGGAGCACCGGCACGACGATGCCGATGAGCCCGACGACGATGAGCAGGGTCGGAACGATCACGCCGACGTCGTCGGCGAGGACATCCACCTCAGCCGTGGTCTCCGGCCGACGTCGACTCCATGAGTCGCTCGCTCTCGTCGTGGATCTCGGCCAGGCCGACGAGTGCGGGGGTGTGCTCTCGCCCGTGGTGGGCACAGAAGAACAGCTCGCCACCGGCGTGCAGGGTCGCGCGGACGTAGGCCTGCGCGCTGCACCGGTCGCATCGGTCCGTGGCGGTCAGGGCGGGTGCCAGTGCGGCGTTCACGTCGGCCTCCTCGGCTCGCTCAAGGTTCAAGCTTGTCATCCAGTTCGCGGCCCGGATCGGGCAGCGGTAGATAGCAACAGTCAATCACGGCGGATGCTTCCCGCCGTGCACTGTTCACCCTTGTGGTCCCGGTCATGTCCGGATCGTGACCTGTGCCGGGCCCGGACCGCCGGTGGCGTGAGCTCCCGCGGTGCGCCTGCGCGGAGCCGTCACAGCCGCCGGATACGCTGCCGGATGTGCCCAGTCCCACCGCCCGGAAGACCGCGACCAGCAAGTCCGCGAGCGACTACACCGCCCACCACCTCCAGGTCCTCGAGGGGCTCGAGGCGGTTCGCAAGCGGCCGGGTATGTACATCGGGTCCACGGACTCCCGGGGTGTCATGCACTGCCTGTGGGAGATCATCGACAACGCCGTCGACGAGGCGCTGGGGGGCCACTGCGACCACATCGAGGTCATCCTCCAGGGTGACGGTTCCGTCGAGGTTCGCGACAACGGGCGCGGGGTTCCGGTCGACATCGAGCCACGCACCGGTCTCACGGGGGTCGAGCTCGTCTACACCCGGCTGCACGCGGGCGGGAAGTTCGGAGGAGGGTCCTACACGGCATCCGGCGGCCTGCACGGCGTCGGCGCCTCGGTGGTCAACGCCCTGTCCTCCCGCCTCGACGTCGAGGTCGACAGGGGTGGCAAGACCTGGGCGATGAGCTTTCGGCGTGGCGAGCCCGGTGTGTTCTCCGACGTCGCCGGTGCGCAGGGGAAGAAGGACCCGGAGCACGAGTTCACGGCCTACACCGACAACAGCGAGCTCGTCGTCGTGGGGAAGACCCGCCGTGGCGTGACGGGCACCCGGGTGCGCTACTGGGCCGACCGGCAGATCTTCCTCAAGGATGCCGGGTTCGACCTCGAGGGTCTGCTCGGCCGGGCCAGGCAGACCTCGTTCCTCGTCCCCGGACTGACCATCGTCATCCGCGACGAGCGGGGCCCCGAGCCGGTGGAGGAGACCTTCCTCCACGACGGCGGCATCTCGGAGTTCTGTGAGTTCCTGGCGCCCGACCCCTCCGTGACCGACGTGTGGCGGCTCCAGGGCTCCGGCACCTTCACCGAGACGGTGCCCGTGCTCGACAGCCGCGGTCACATGACGCCCACCGAGGTCGAGCGTGAGTGCGGTGTCGACGTCGCGGTGCGGTGGGGCACCGGCTACGACACGAAGGTGTCCTCGTTCGTCAACATCATCGCCACCCCCAAGGGCGGCACCCACCTGGCCGGCTTCGACCAGGCCCTGCTCAAGGTCCTGAGGAAGCAGCTCGAGGCCAACGCGCGTCGCCTCAAGGTCGGTAACGACAAGCTGGAGAAGGACGACGCGATGGCCGGCCTCACTGCCGTCGTCACCGTTCGCCTGGCGGAGCCGCAGTTCGAGGGGCAGACCAAGGAGGTGCTCGGCACCTCGGCCGTCCGCGCGATCGTGGCACGGGTCGTGGAGAAGGAGCTCACCGAGCGGCTCACCTCAACCAAGCGCGGGGAGAAGCAGCAGGCGGCGGTGCTGCTCGAGAAGGTCACCGCGGAGATGAAGTCGCGGATCAGCGCGCGGATGCACAAGGAGACGCAGCGCCGCAAGACCGCGCTGGAGTCCTCCTCGCTCCCGGCCAAGCTGGCCGACTGCCGCAGCAACGACGTCGAACGCACCGAGCTGTTCATCGTCGAGGGCGACAGCGCCCTGGGCACCGCCAAGCTGGCGCGCAGCAGCGACCACCAGGCACTGCTGCCGATCCGCGGCAAGATCCTCAACGTCCAGAAGGCGTCGGTGACCGACATGCTCGGCAACGCCGAGTGCGCCGCGATCATCCAGGTCATCGGCGCGGGGTCGGGCCGAAGCTTCGACCTCGATGCGGCGCGCTACGGCAAGGTCATCATCATGACCGACGCCGATGTCGACGGAGCCCACATCCGCACCCTGCTGCTGACCCTGTTCTTCCGCTACATGCGACCGCTCGTCGAGGCCGGTCGGGTCTACGCCGCCGTGCCGCCGCTGCACCGGATCGAGGTGGTCAATGCCGGCAGCAAGGCCAACGAGGTCCTCTACACCTACTCCGAGACCGAGATGCGTCGCACCATGGCCGCACTGGCCAAGCGGGGCCGCAAGACCAAGCCCCTGCAGCGCTACAAGGGCCTCGGGGAGATGGATGCCGACCAGCTGGCCGAGACGACGATGGATCCGCGACACCGCACGCTGCGCAAGGTCACCGCTGCTGACCTCGACTCGGCCGCGACCGTGTTCGAGCTGCTCATGGGAGGCGACGTCGGTCCCCGAAAGGACTTCATCATCTCCTCGGCGAACGCGCTGGACCGGGAGCGGATCGACGCCTGAGCCCTGCCCGGCTCACTGCGTCAACGCGGCACGCGCCGGCGCGGGACCGGTCGACTTCCGGACCACCAGCTCGGTCGGGACGATCACCTGGTCCGAGCACTGCTCGCCGTCGACGAGGGCGCGCAGCAGCAGCTCGGCCGCCAGGTGTCCCTGACCGGCCACGTCCTGCCTCACCGTGGTCAGCCCGAGGACGGCGGAGAGCACGTAGTCGTCGATGCCGATCACCGAGAGGTCGCCGGACACGTCGATCCCCATGCTCCGGGCCGACTCGCGGACCCCGATGGCCATCTCGTCGGAGGCGGCCAGGACTGCGGTCGGACCGTTGTCGAGGCCGAGCATCGCCCTGCTGTCGCGAGCCGCGGAATCCGCCGTCCAGTCCGACGCGATCACCCAGTCGTCACGGTACGGCAGCCCTGCATCGCGCAGCGACGACCGGAATGCGGCGAGCCGGCTCTGTGGGGTCCGGATGTGCGCGGCGTTCGCCGGAACCGCGCCGACATAGCCGATCCGTTCGTGTCCCAGCCCGATGAGGTGGTCCATGGCGGTGCGCGTTGCCTGCCCGTCGTCGATCCGCACGCAGGCGCGACCCTGGACCGGTGTGCCGATCGCGACCAGGGGCAGGTCGAGACGCTCCACCAGGGCGACCTCGTCGGGAGTCATCGGGATGTTGAGGGTGATGACGCCGTCGACCCGTTTCCAGAGCATGTTCTGGGACAGGGGGAGTCGCTGGTCGAAGTCGTCGTCCTCGAGGTCGAAGAGCATGACGTGGTGTCCGTGAGCGCGCAGGGTCTTCTGGATGGCGCTGACGAGGGTCGCGAAGAACCACCGCGTGAGGAACGGCGCCACGACCGCGACCACCCGCGTGCGTCCCGAGGCGAGGGACGTGGCCGTGGGTGAGGCGACGTAGTGCAGGTCCTCCGCGACCCGCAGGACCCGCTCGCGCGTCTCCGGGGAGACCCGGTCGAGTCCCCTGAGGGCGCGGGAGACCGTGGCAACCGATACCCCGGCCACCCGCGCCACATCAGTGATGGTGCTGATCCAAGCCGCCCTTCCTCGTGGTGGCAGACCGTCCCGGAGGAGGCCCGGGTCAGCCCTTCACACCGCCCGCCAGCAGGCCCCGCACGAAGTACCGCTGGCCGAAGAGGAAGATGGCCACCGGCACGACGAGTGCCACGAAGGCGCCTGCCGAGAGCAGGTGCCAGTCTTGGCCGCGTGAACCGGACAGCTCGGCCAGCCGGACCGTGAGCGGCGCGACGTTGGGCGAGCCGCCCGCGAAGGTCAGCGCGACGAGCAGGTCGTTCCACACCCACAGGAACTGGAAGACCGTGAACGCGGCGACGGCCGGGACGAGCAGCGGCAGCAGGACCCGGAAGAAGATCCGCACGTGACCGGCACCGTCGACCCGAGCCGCCTCGACCAGCGATCGCGGGATGTCCTTCATGAAGTTGTGGAACATGAAGATCGCCAGCGGCAGGGCGAAGATCGAGTGCGAGAGCCACACCGTCCAGAACGAACCGGCGAGCCCGATGTCGACGTAGATCGACAGCAGCGGGATCAGCGTGACCTGCAGGGGGACGATCTGGAGCGCGAAGACGGCGACGAACAGCAGGTCGCGACCCCTGAACTCGATCCAGGCGAAGCCGTACGCGGCCAGCAGCGCGATCGTGATCGGGATGACCACGGCCGGGACCGTGATGACGAGCGTGTTGACGAAGTACGTCGCGAACGCGGTGCTGCTCCCGGTGAGCACCTGGTCGTAGTTGGCCAGGGTGAACTCGGGGTTGGTGAACCAGGTCCACCACCCGCTGCTCTGGATGGATGCCTGCGGGCGGATCGAGGTGATCGCCAGCCCCAGGGTCGGGATCGTCCACAGGATCGCCATGACGATCGCGATGCCCGTGGCCCAGGGCGAGGTGAGCTTGGTCTTGGTCTCCGTCGCCCGTATCTCGGCCTTGGTCAGCTTGCGTGGGCCGGCCGGCGGCTTCTTCTCCGTGGTGGTGACGGGCATACCCGGGTTCGAGGTTGTCATCGAATGTCCTCCGAGAGTCGAAGCTGTCGCACCTGGTAGACGACCACCGGGATGACGATCACGAAGAGCAGCACTGCCAGCGCGGCGCCGAGGCCGAAGTTGAACTGCCGGAAACTCTGCGTGTAGAACTCGTTCGCCACCACGCTGGTCTGGAAGTTGCCGCCGGTCATCGTCCGGACGATGTCGAAGACCTTGAGGGTCGTCATCGTGATCGTCACCCAGACCACGAGCAACGCGGGGCGGATGCTCGGGATGGTGACGTAGCGGAACATCCGGGCGCCGGACACACCGTCGAGGCGGGCTGCCTCGACGATGTCGTCGGGGATCGCCTTGATGGCGGCCGAGAGGATCGTCATCGCGAAACCGGTCTGGATCCAGACCATGACGACGATGAGGAATATCGTGTTCCATGGCAGGTTGATGAGGAACTGATACGGCTCCAGCCCGATCCACACGAGGATCTGGTTGGCCAACCCGATCTGCGGCCGAGCGGGGGAGCGGTACTCGTAGACGAACTTCCAGATGATCGACGCGCCCACGAGGGAGATCGCCATCGGGAGGAAGATCAGGCCCTTGGAGAGTGCCTCACCGCGCGTCCGGTCGATGAGGACGGCGTAGATGAGCCCGAGCGCGACCGCGACGATCGGGACGAGGATGACCCAGATCATCGTGTTCCGCAGGACGACCTGGAACTCGGAGGTGGTGAACAGCGTCGCGAAGTTGTCGAACCCGACGAACTCGCTGCGTTCGGTGTCGTACCACGGGGAGCGCCCGAAGAACGACTGGATGAGCGTGCTGGTGCCCGGCCAGATGAGGCCTAGCAGCAGGGCGGCGAGCGCCGGCCCGACGAAGGCCATCGCCACGGTCCAGTTGGGGACCCGCTTGCGGCTGTCCACCATGAACAGCAGGAGCGCCATCACGACGACGAACAGCGCGACGACGAACACCATGAGGGTGAGCTTCTGGGCGGCGTTGTTGGCGTCGACGAGGAAGGAGGGCCAGGTGATCTCCGGGACGGCGTTGAAGAAGCTCGCTGCGATGAGCCCCACGACCCCGACGAACACGAGGATCATGAAGATGCCCACAGCCATGGCGCTGACGCTGATCGGGGCCTTGCGCGGGTCGGCTGCGGCGTCTTTTCGCGACGCGTCAGCCTTGTCTGGGGTCTTGATGTCAGACAGGGGACTCACCTCTGTGAAGTAGTGCCGAGTAGGACTCGCCGCTGGGACCCTCGCGGAGCGAGGGTCCCAGCAACGACGTTACTTCATCATGTGACGTGCGTCACGCGGCCGGATCACGGCCAGGACTGCTCGACCGAGTCGAGGACCGCCTGGGTGTCCTTGCCCTCGGCGATCCATGCGGTCGCCTCTTTCCAGAACGAGCCCGAACCGACGGCACCGGGCATGAGGTCGGCACCATCGAAGCGGATGAGTGCGCCCGGGTCCTGGAACTGCTCGGCCGCCAGCTTGCTGATCGGCGAGTCGACGTTGTTGACGTCGAGGTTGAGGTTCGCGCTGACGAACCCGTAGCCCTGCTTGGCCCGCTCGTTCGCGTAGTCGGCCGAGGCCATGAACGTCGTGAAGGCCTTGACCTCCGGGCGCTCGTCGAACGCGGCGATGAACTCGCTACCGACGAGGACCGGCTTCTCGGTCGAGCCCTCATTGGTCGGGTAGTAGAAGGCGAAGACGTCACCGTTCTCGGAGACGTCGGTGCCCTCGGGCCAGTTGGCCGCGTAGAACGAGGCCATCTTGTACATGTAGCAGGACCCGTCGAGGATCGGCAGGCCGCCGTCCTGGAAGGTCGTCGACGCGATGGTCTGGACGTTGCCGAAGCCACCGTTCACGTAGTCCTCGTTGCGCAGGACGGTGCCGACCTTGTCCCAGACCTCCTTGGACTCAGCCGCGTTGAAGGGGACCTCGTGGTTGACCCACTGGTCGTAGTAGTCCTTGCCCTGGTCGCGGAGCATCTGGTCCTCGATCCAGTCCGTGACCGGCCAGCCGGTCGCGTCACCCGAGGAGATACCGGCGCACCACGGCTTGACGCTGCCGTCGGGGTTGTCCGCGACGATCTGGTCGGAGAGCGCGATCATCTCCTCCCACGTCGTCGGGATCTCGTAGCCCGCGTCGGCGAAGGCGCCGGGGGAGTACCAGACGAACGACTTGGAGTTCGAGGAGTTCGGGAACCCGTAGTAGGTCCCGTCGACCGTGCCGTAGGCCTTCCAGTCCTCGGAGAAGTTCTCGTCGACGACGGCCTCGGTCTCCGGGAAGACCGGCAGCACCGCGCCGGTGTCGTTGACGACCGTCTGGAGCAGGCCGGGCTGGGGGAACAGCGCGATGTCCGGCGGGTTGCCGGACTGGACGCGCACGACGATCTGGGCTTCGAACTCCTTGGACCACTCGCCCTTCACGTCCACGCCCGTGCAGTCCTCGAAGGGCTTCCACGCTGCCTCGTAGGCGTCGGCCTCGGGGGCGACCACGCTCGAGTACGTGCTCACCTCGGTGCCCGAGAGGTCGCCGAACTGCTCGTAGGGCGTGCAGTCGATGGTGCTTGATGCGGCTGCGTCGCCGCCGCTGTCGCCGCCGCTGTCGTCGTCGCTGCTGCCGCAGGCGCCGACGGTGAGGGCCACCGCGACGACTCCGGTCAACGCCGCGTAGCGGCGCCTTGAGTTGAGGGCCATTGCCCGCCTCCATTTCACTGGTCGCGCCGAGACGGGATGTGGCCTCGGCGATGAGGGAACCGGTTCAAACGTAAAAGCGTTTACGCATCGGCGCAACGACATGGCGAAGGTTGGCCGTAACGATTGAGTAACACGCCTGGTTCCAGCGCTGTCGGAGGTGTCAGGAGACTGGCGAGGACAGGCCGGTGATGACCACCGGGTATGCCGTTCCCGATCCGTCGCGCTTGCCGGTCGCATCCGGGAGCTCCACCGCCACCCCACCGGGGCCGGAGGCGCGGACCGGTGCCGGCCCGACCCAGGCCAGCACCAGGGCGTCCTCGCCGCGCAGGAAGCGGTGGGCGCGGACCCCGCCGGTGCCACGCCCCTTGGCGGGGTAGTCGGCGAACGGCGTGACCTTGAGCGAGCCGGGCTGGGTCCCGGGCAGCGCGGCGGAGGACCCGCTGGAGGTGACCACGAGGGCGTCGTCGCCGGGATCGAGGGCGCCGAAGAACAGGGCGGTGGCGCCGGGAGAGAGCCGGATGCCGGCCATGCCGCCGGCTGCGCGACCCTGCGGCCGCACGGCGGAGGCCGGGAACCGGAGCAGCTGGGCGTCCGACGTCACGAACACGAGGTCCTCCGAGCCGTCGCGCAGGCTCGCGGCGCCGACGACGCGGTCGCCGTCCTTGAGCGACACGACCTCCCAGTCCGAGCGCGCGGGGTGGTCGGGGACGACCCGCTTGACGACACCGTGCGCGGTGCCCAGGGCGAGGCCCGCCCCGTCGGGATCGAGCGGGGCTATCGTCACGGGCTCCTCACCGGCCGGGAGGTCGACGTAGACGGACAGGGGTGCTCCGCCGGACAGGCTGGGCGCTCCTCCCAGCGGCGGAAGCGCCGGGAGCTCGAGGGCCGACATCCGGATCATCCGACCGCGAGAGGTCAGCAGCCCGAACTCGCCTCGGGCCGTGGTGCGCACGGCACCGACGATGGCGTCGTGGCGAGCGCGGTTCCCCTCGCTCGGCACGGGGGCGCCACTGGACGTGCGGGCCAGCAGGCCGGTCGAGGAGAGCAGCACCCAGCACGGGTCGTCACTCACCTCCAGGGGCGTGGCCGAGGTGGCCGCCGCACCGGCCGACTCCAGCAGGACCGTGCGGCGCGGGGTCCCGTGGGCCTTCGCGACGTCGGCGAGCTCGTCGGACACGGTGCGGCGCAGGAGCCGCTCGTCGCCGAGGATGGCCTCGAGCTGCTCGATCTGGCGCTGGAGCTCCTCGCGCTCGGACTCGAGCTCGATGCGGGAGAACCTGGTGAGGCGGCGCAGCTGCAGCTCGAGGATGTAGTCGGCCTGGAGCGTGGACAGGTCGAACACCGAGATGAGGCGTGCCCTGGCCTCGGCCGTGTCGTCGGAGGACCGGATCAGCTGGATGACCTCGTCGATGTCGAGGATCGCGATGAGGAGGCCCTCGACGAGGTGCAGCCGGTCGCGCCGCCTGGCAAGACGGAACTCGGTGCGGCGGCGGACGACGTCGATGCGGAAGTCGACGTAGGTGCGCAGCAGCTCCTTCAGGCCCAGGGTGCGTGGCTGGCCGTCGACGAGGGCGACGTTGTTGATGCCGAACGAGTCCTCGAGGGGGGTCAGCTTGTAGAGCTGCTCGAGTACGGCGTCGGGGTTGAAACCGTTCTTGATCTCGAACACCAGCCGCATGCCGTGCTTGCGGTCGGTGAGGTCCTTGACGTCGCTGATGCCCTGCAGCTTCTTGCCCTGGACGAGGGTCTTCACGCGCTCGATGACCTTCTCGGGGCCGATGAGGTAGGGCATCTCGGTGATGACGATGCCCATCCGGCGCGGGGTGAGCTTCTCGACCCGTGCGCTCGCCCGCGTCCGGAACGTGCCGCGACCGGTGAGGTAGGCGTCCCGGACGCCGTCGAGCCCGACGATCCGGCCGCCGCCGGGCAGGTCCGGCCCCGGCACGAAGCGCATGAGGTCGTCCAGCGAGCAGTCCGGGTGGTCGATGAGGTGGCGCGCGGCCCCGATCACCTCGACGAGGTTGTGCGGCGCCATGTTCGTGGCCATCCCCACGGCGATCCCGCTCGCGCCGTTGACCAGGAGGTTCGGATAGGCCGCCGGCAGCACACCGGGTTGGGTGAGGGAGTCGTCGTAGTTGGGGACGAAGTCGACGGTGTCCTCGTCGAGCCCGGAGACCATGAGCAGCGCGGCGGGCGCCATCCGGGCCTCGGTGTAGCGCGAGGCCGCGGGGCCGTCGTCCAGGGAGCCGAAGTTGCCGTGGCCGTCCACGAGGGGGAGCCGCATCGTGAACGACTGGGCCATCCGCACGAGGGTGTCGTAGATCGCCTGGTCGCCGTGCGGGTGGTACTTGCCCATGACCTCGCCCACGACGCGGCTGGACTTGACGTGGGGTCGGTCGGGCCGTAGCCCGAGCTCGCTCATGCCGTAGAGGATCCGTCGCTGTACCGGCTTCAGGCCGTCCCGGGCATCGGGCAGTGCGCGGGAGTAGATGACGCTGTAGGAGTACTCGAGGAAGGCGCTGCGCATCTCCTCCTCGACGTCGATGTCGACGATGCGCTCGTCGGTGTCCTCGGGCGGCGGTGTGCTCGTGCGCTTGGCCATGGGGGTGGGGCTCGGCTCCGGATCGGTCTCAGCGCCGCGGTGCGGCGGCAGGGGTTGCTCCCATCCTCATGCACCGGCCGCGGTGCGCCGATCCGACGCGCCGAACCTCCCGACGTGCAGCACGTCGTCGAGGCCGCGGCGGCGCCGGGTCCGCGCGGAGCCGGACACGCGTTCGGCCTCCTGGCCGAGCGCCACGACGCCGACGACCCGGCGCCCTTCCGGGATGTCGAGGGCCATCCGGACGTCGTCGTGGCGCTCGGCCGGCACGCCGAAGAACAGTGCCCCCAGACCGTGGTCCTGCGCGCCGAGGAGCATGATCATGGCCGCCATGGCGGTGTCCGTGTCCCAGTACGGCACGGGCCAGCGCTCGACGCTGCGGTCCTCCCACCCCTTGTCCGGCTCGGCGTAGCGGTCGAGGTAGGCCCCGGGGTCGGACAGGCAGACGACCAGCACCGGGGCCGCCGACACGCCGGTCCACCAGTCGTCCGGAGCCCAGGCCGCCCCGGCCTCGCGGGTGGCGCCCCAGAAGGCGGCACGGTCCGCGGGGTCCTCCAGCAGGACGAAGTCCCAGCCCTGGCTGAACCCGGCGCTGGGGGCGCGGACGGCCAGCGAGACCAGGTCCCGGACGACCGATGGCTCGACCGGGGCGTCCGGGTCGAATCGGCGGACCATGCGTCGTCGTCGGACCACCTCGCGGAACTCCATGGGCCGCAGTCTGCCCCACGACGGCCGGTGACGGGGGTGGCACGATGGGTCCATGGACGACGCGGCGCTCGCCGAGGCATACCCCGCCGAGTGGGAGGCTGACGTCGTGCTGCGTGACGGCACCGTGGCCCACCTGCGGCCGATCCGCCCGGACGACGACGAGGCCCTCCGACGTTTTCACGCGGCGCAGTCCGACGAGTCCATCTACCTCCGCTTCTTCGCGCCCCTGAGGATGCTCAGCGACTCCGACGTCTTCCGCTTCACGAACGTCGACCACGTCGATCGGGTCGCCCTCGTGGTCACGATGCGGGAGGAGCTCATCGGGATCGGGCGCTATGACCGGATCGACGCTCGCTCCGCCGAGGTCGCGTTCAACATCAGTGACCACTACCAGGGCAAGGGGATCGGCTCGGTCCTCCTGGAGCACCTGGCCGCCATCGCCCAGGAGTTCGGCATCGCCCGGTTCACCGCCGAGGTGCTCCCGCAGAACCGCAAGATGCTCGCCGTCTTCTCGGACGCGGGCTACGACGTGAAGCGTCACGTCGAGGACGGGGTCGTGGAGGTGGGCTTCGACATCGAGCCCACCGACCAGTCCAAGGCGGTGGCGATGTCCCGGGAGCACCGCGCCGAGTCCCTGAGCGTGCACTCCCTCCTCCACCCGCGCACCATCGCCGTCATCGGCGCGGGCCGGCGCAAGGACTCCTTCGGAAGCCTGGTCCTCGACCGGATCCTCGATGCCGGTTTCACCGGGGCAGTCCACCCCGTCAACCCGAATGTGCGCACCCTGCGCCGCCGCACGGCGTACCCGCGGGTGGCCGACGTGCCGGGCATGGTCGACCTGGCCGTCATCGCGGTCCCCGCCGACACGGTGCTCGGGGTCGTCGACGAGTGTGCGGATGCCGGGGTCAAGGCGCTCCTGGTCGTCTCGGCGGGTTTCGCCGAGGTGGGTCCGGAGGGCGCGCAGCTCCAGGGCGAGCTCCTGCGGCGGGCGCGTGCCGCGGGGATGCGCGTCGTCGGGCCGAACTCGTTCGGCATCATCAACAACGACCCCGAGGTACGGCTCAACGCCTCGCTCGCCCCGACGGTGCCACCGCACGGCAGGTTGGGGTTGATGGCCCAGTCGGGTGCGCTGGGCATCGCGGTGCTCGCGTCGGCCGCCCGCCGGAACCTGGGCATCTCGACGTTCGGGTCCGCGGGCAACCGGGTCGACGTGTCGGGCAACGACTTCATGCAGTACTGGATCGACGACGGGGACACCGAGGCGGTGGGGCTGTACCTCGAGTCGATGGGCAACCCCCGCAAGTTCTCCCGGATCGCCCGCAACCTGGCCAGGGTGAAGCCGGTCATCGTCGTCAAGTCGGGCGTGTCGACCTTCGGCCTGCCGCCGGGCCACCGGGTCCGCACGACCAAGGCTCGGCCGGAGGTCTTCTCCGCCCTGCTCAAGCAGGCGGGCGTGATCCGCGTCGAGAACGTCCACCAGCTCTTCGACGTGGCCCAGCTCGTGGTGCACCAGCCGCTGCCGGCCGGAGACCGTGTCGCGGTCGTGGGGAACTCCGCCGCCCTCAGCGCGCTGGCCGCGGATGCCTGTGCCAGCTGGGGTCTGCGGATCGCGCACGGTCCGGTCTCGGTGCCCTCGGACGCGACGGCCGAGGACTTCCGGGTCGCGCTGGCGGCGGCCTTCTCCGACCGCGCCGTCGACTCCGTGATCGCCTGCTTCATCCCCCCACTGCTCACCGGGGACGCCGACGTCGCCGCGGCCGTGCGCGATGTGGCCTCGGCCTCCGACAAGCCGTGTGCCGCGACCTTCCTCGGGATGCGCGGGGTCGATGACGGGCACTCGTCGGTGACGGGCACCGGTGGCGCGAGCCGGGCGATCCCGGTCTATGCCATGCCCGAGGACGCTGCCAGGGCCCTGGCAGCGGCCACGCGGTACGGGCAGTGGCGGCGCAAGGACCACGGCACGCCGGTGGCTCCCGTGGGAATCAACCGGCGGATCGCCGAGGACGTCGTGCAGACCGTCCTCTCCGTCGACGCGGCCGGTCGCAGGCTGTCCCACGACGAGTCGGCGGCCCTGCTGGAGGCCTACGGCATCCCGGTGTGGGGCAAGCAGCACGTGACGTCCGCCGACGAGGCGGCGGCGGCAGCGGAGGCGCTCGGGTACCCGGTCGTCCTGAAGTCGACCGCACCGATGCTGCGCCACCAGGGCGGGGTGAGTGGGGTCCGCGTCGACCTCGGCACCGAGTCGGCCCTGCGCGAGGCGTGGGCGTCGCTGAGCGGGCGCCTGGCCCCGCTGGCGGCGGACCGGTTCGTCGTCCAGCGGATGGCGACGCCGGGGGTGGCCTGCGTGGTGACCTCCGACGAGGACCCGCTCTTCGGTCCCGTCATCGGCTTCAGTGTCGCCGGGCTCCCGACCGAGCTGCTGGGTGACATCGCCTACCGCATCCCGCCACTCACCGACGTGACCGTGTCGGAGCTCATCTCCTCGATCAAGGCGGCCCCCGTGCTGCACGGCCACCGCGGGGCCGCCCCGGTCCACCGGGCCGCGCTCGCGGACCTCATCGCCCGGGTGTCGGTGCTCGCCGACGACCTGGCGGAGGTGGCGTCGCTGGTACTCAACCCGGTGAACGCCTACCCCGGTGGCGTGGAGGTCCTCGGTGCGGAGATCGTCATCGCGCCGGCCCCGAGACGGGCGGATCCCGGCCGCCGCTCCCTGACCTGAACCGGGCCGGGTCGTGCCGTCCGCGGGGCCGGGCACAATGGGCGCATGACCCCTGGATCTCCGAGCAGCGGGGCGCACAGCAGCGCCCCCGTCCTCCCCGATGGCCTGATGTCCGCGATCGACCGGGCCGGCTACTACCCGGCGTTGGTGGCCGACGTCATCGCCGCCGCCCTCGTCGGGGAGCCGATCGAGAACCACCTCGTGCACCTCGAGACGACGTTCGACCGTGACGTGGTGCGCCGGCACATCACCGTGCTCGTGCTCACCCGGAGCAGGCTGCTCATCGGCCACGCCGACGACCACGCCGACGACCCGCCCGCGCCACAGGACGTCGCGACGGCCACGACGGAGTCGATCCCGCTCTCGGCGGTGCGGGGGGTGATGCTCACCCACGTCGTCGAGACCCCCCAGGACTACGTCCCGGGCAGCCTCGGTCGGGAGATCACCCTCACCCTCGGGTGGGGGACGGTCGCGCGGCTCGACCTCGTGCCGGCGTCCTGCTCGGACCCGGAGTGCGAGGGGGACCACGGCTACGAGGGTACGATCACCGGCGACGACATCGCCCTGCGCATCTCGGCCACGGCCGACGGCTCCGACGCGCTCTCCCACGCCCTCACGTTCGCAAGGGACCTCTCCGCCGCCATCGGGCAGGGTTGAGCCACCGGATGCCGTCCACGGGCGACTCCTCCGCCCGGCCGCCGGTCGGGGCCGGGCCCGCCCTCGCCGACGTCCTGCCGAGCGTCGCCGTGAGCCTCGGCGTGCCCTGGGGCTCCGCGGAGCTGTCGGAGCAGGGCGGCGCACCGGCACGCGGCGGGTTCGACCTGCCCCCGACCCGACGGGCGGTGGTGGTGCTGGTCGACGGTCTGGGGCACGACCTCCTCGTCCGCCGGGCCGGCCATGCTCCGTGGCTGCGCCGGCACCTCGACACGACCGTGCGGCTCTCCAGCGGCTTCCCGTCGACGACGGCGACGTCGATGGGCACCTTCGGCACGGGCCTGGCCGCCGGCGCACACGGCCTGCTCGGCTATGAGGTGCTCGTGCCCGGCGCGGACCGGCTGCTCAACGAGCTCTCCTGGGAGGACGGACCCGATCCGCGCACCTGGCAGCCCCACGACACCGTCTTCGAGGTGGTGGCCCGGGCCGGGGTGGAGGTCACCCGGGTCGGCCCCGGCTACTTCGACGGCTCCGGGCTGACCAACGCCGCCCTGCGGGGTGGACGATTCGTGGCCGCCTCCACGTTGGCCGACCGGGTCGACGCGACGCTCCGCGCGGTCCGCGCGGCTCCTCGCTCCCTCGTGCACCTGTACTGGGGCGACCTGGACAAGGTGGGGCACGTCCACGGCTGCGACTCCTGGCAGTGGGGGGAGGAGCTGGAGTCCGTGGACCGCGAGCTGGCCCGGCTGGCGGCCGCACTGCCCGCGGACTGCGCCCTCAGCGTGACGGCGGACCACGGCATGGTCGACGTGCCGCACGCGGTGCGCCTCGACGTCGCCCACGACCCGCGGCTCGCGGCCGGGGTCCGGCACGTGACCGCGGAGGCGAGGGCGCCCCAGCTCTACGTCGAGCCGGGCGCGCTGAGCGACGTCCTCGCCACATGGCGCGAGGTGCTCGGCGACACGGCGCTGGTCCGCTCCCGCTCGGAGGCGGTCGCCGCCGGGTGGTTCGGTCCGGTTCTTCCCGGCAACCTGGCCCGGATCGGCGACGTCGTGGTCGCCATGCAGGGCCGGAACGCAGTCGTCGACTCGCGGCGCGCGCGCCCGGAGCTCCTCGCGCTCATCGGCCTGCACGGGTCGCTGAGCGATGACGAGGTGTCGGTCCCGTTGGTGCACGTCCCCGCCGCGTCCGTCGCCTAGGGTGTCCCCTCGTGGCGGAACTGGTCTTCTTCTCGGGCACGATGGACTGCGGCAAGTCCACCCTTGCCCTCCAGATGGACCACAACAACAGTGTCCGTGGGCGGCAGGGGCTGATCTTCACCAAGCTCGACCGGATGGGTGACTCGGTGCTCTCCTCGAGGCTCGGCCTGTCCACCTCGGCGATCGAGGTCGACGACATCCTCGACTTCTGGGACGTCGTGGTCGAGCGGCTCACCTCCGGGGGGCGCGTGGACTACCTCATCTGCGACGAGGCGCAGTTCTACACCCCGAACCAGGTCGAGCAGCTCGCCCGCGTCGTCGACGAGATGGGCATCGACGTGCACGCCTTCGGGATCACGGCCGACTTTCGTACCGAGCTCTTTCCCGGCTCCAGGCGCCTCATCGAGCTCTCCGACCGGGTCCAGCTGCTCCAGGTCGAGGCGCTGTGCTGGTGTGGACGCAAGGCCACCCACAACGCTCGCATCGTCGACGGCGTCATGGTCGTCGAGGGGGAGCAGGTGGTGGTGGGTGACACCGCCGCCACGACCCAGGGCCTCGTCGAGTACGAGGTGCTGTGCCGACGGCACTACATGCGACGGATGAACTCTCACGCGGCCCGCGCCGCGGCGCTGTCACCGGACACCCTGCCCTTCGACCTCGACGTCTGCCCGGTGCCACCCCCACGCTGACGCCCGGCTCGACCGACCACCGACGTCGATGCCGACGACCGACCCGCCCGCCTCAGACCGGTCCGCTCCCACGGGTGCCGAAGACGATGTCGTCCCAGCTGGGCACGCTGGGCCGCCCCTTGCGCGCGCCGGTCGACTGCTTCGGGGGCGCGCCGTTCTCGTGGGCGTGACTCTCGGGCGTCGGGGTGTCGGCCGGGTGCTCGACCCGCCCCACCGGGCTGACCGAGAACGACGCCTCGGCGGGGTCGTTCTCGACGGCATCACGGACCTCGACCAGGCCCGGGACGTCGTCCTCCGGCCAGCCGCCCACCGCCTCGTGGGCGTCCTCGGCGTCGTGGGACTGCTCGAGATGGTGCGAGACGGTGTTGCGGCCACGCGCCGCCGGCGGCGGCCCGGCCTCGGTCGTGGGGCTGGTGAGGTCCTCGAGCGGCAGGGCGTCGTGGCGCGGCTGGTCCTCACCGGGGGTGTGGGCGGGCGAGGCACGCCGACGTCCGCGACGTCCGCGGGCGCTGTGCTCGCGCATCGCGGCCATGAGGTCGATGGGCTCGTGCGGGGCGCGGTCCCTGCTCGTGCGGTCCAGTCCACCGTCCGCGGCGAGGTCGTAGACGTCGAGCTCGTCCGAGGAGCCGGCCCGGTGCGGGGCCGGTATCGCCCGGGTCGGCGCGGCCTCCTCGCTCAGCCAGCGAGCCTCGTCGTTCGTCGCGCTCACGGACCCCCCGAGCGGCTCGTAGTGCCACGTGGCCGTGCGCTGACGACCTCCCGCGGGGAAGGTCATGCTCAGCGACCACACGCCGTCCTCGTCGCGCGCCGAGTCCCACTCCGCCGCGTCACGGTCGACCCCGCGGTCCCGCAGCCGCTCGGTGACGCGCTCGGCGAGCGTCACCGGACCGGAGCCCCGGCTCCCGACCGCGCACTCGCGGGCCTTGCGGGCCACGTGCTCGCGCTCGGCGAGCACCGGCCCCTCGAACCGGCGGACCTTCTCCACCGTCCATCCGGCCCGGTCGGCCACCTCCTCGGTCGAGAGGCCGCGCCGGATGAGCGCCTGGACCTCTCGCGGCCGCAGACCGCCGTCGATCTCGATCTGGAGCTGCCCGAGGCGCGGTCGGTCACGCCTGGCCGCCGCCCGGAGGGCGTCGTCGAGGGACACCCGGAAGCGAGCGCCCTGGGCATCCGTGAGCAGCAGGTGCTGGCCGTCCTCGTGGACGCCGATGAGGCGAAGGTCCTGCATGTCGGGCTCCCGATGTCGCTCGTCGTCAGGTCCAGACGATGCCACGCCGGGCCCGCGGATCGGGGATCCCACGCCGAGGCGCCGAGAAACCCCCGGTTACCGTTGCACCATGACCACCACCCCCGACCTGGCGCCCTACGACGTCGTCCTGCTGGGTTCCTTCGGCGGGCCCGAGTCGCCGGAGGAGGTCGTGCCCTTCCTGCGCCGGGTGACGGCCGGGCGCGACATCCCGGAGGAGCGCCTCGTCGCGGTCGGCGAGCACTACTTCGACCGCGGGGGGCGAAGCCCCATCAACGACCTCAACCGCGACCTCATCGGGCGCCTGCGCGCCGAACTGGACCGCCGCGGCATCGAGGTGCCGGTGGTCTGGGGCAACCGGAACTCCGAGCCGTTCTTCGCCGACGCGCTGCGCGAAGCCCTCGACCTCGGTGCCCGGAACGTCGTCACGTTGCTCACGAGTGCCTACTCGTGCTACTCCTCGTGCCGTCAGTACCGCGAGGACCTCGCGGCCGCCGTGGCCGATGTCGGGCCGGCCGCCGACGGCCTCGTCGTCGACAAGGTGCGCCCGTACGCCGTGCACCCCTCGGTGGGGCGCACCTGGACCCGCGCCGTGCTCGAGTCGCTGCGCACCCTCGCCGAGCCGTCGACGGCCCGGCTGCTCTACGTCACCCACTCGGTGCCGCTGGCCATGGACGACACCTCTGGCCCCGGCGACGGTGAGGGCAACCTCTACGTCGACCAGCACCTTCGCCTGCTCCGGCGGATCACCGACGAGGTCAATGCCGAGCTGGGCACCCGGCTGACGGGCGAGCTCGTCTTCTGCTCGCGGTCCGGCCCTCCGTCCCAGCCCTGGCTCGAGCCCGATGTCAACGACCGCATCGAGGAGCTCGCGACGCAGGGCGAGGGTGCCGTGGTGGTCATCCCCATCGGCTTCGTCTCCGACCACATGGAGGTCATCCAGGACCTCGACACCGAGGCCGCCGCGACGGCCGAGCGGGTGGGCCTGCCGTTCCTGCGCCCCGCCACGCCCGACACCGACGAGGAGTTCGTCTCCGGCCTGGTCGACCTCCTCCTCGAGCGGGCGGCCCAGGCGCGCGGCGAGGTCGTCGTCCCGGAGACCTGGCTGCCGGGTGACGTCCGCCCGTCGGTGTGCGCACCCGGATGCTGCCCCAACCTGCGGACGGTCAAGCCGGCCCTGTGCGGGAGTGACTGATGGACGAGCAGGTCACCGCGGGACCCGAGGTGCCTACGGGCGTGGACCCCGCCGAGCTCGAGCAGATCGCGTGCGACGTGGCGCGTGCGGCCGGGCGCCTCATCACCGAGGAGCGCCCCAGGGACCTGGGGGTCTCGGCCAAGTCGACCCGCACCGACGTCGTCACGGAGATGGACCAGGCGAGCCAGGAGCTGCTCATCACCCTGCTCGGAGAACGCCGGCCGCAGGATGCCGTCGTCGGGGAGGAGGAGGGGGCCGCCGTCGGCACCTCCGGCGTCACGTGGGTCCTGGACCCCATCGACGGCACCGTCAACTACCTCTACGACATTCCCGCGTATGCGGTGTCGGTCGCCGCCGTCGTCGGTGACCATTGCGTCGAGGGCGGCTGGCGCAGCATCGCGGGGGCGGTCCTGAACCCGGTCAGCGGTGAGCTCTTCCACGCCCACGTCGGAGGTGGTGCCCGCCTGACGACTGCCTCCGGCACCCTGGCCCTGGCGGCGACCGGGGCGAGCGACCTCGGCCTGGCCCTCGTGGGAACCGGTTTCGGCTACGACGCCCAGGTGCGTTCGCGGCAGGCCCGGCTCCTCCTCGAGGTGCTCCCTCAGGTCCGTGACATCCGTCGTGCCGGCAGTGCCGCGCTCGACCTGTGCGCCGTGGCCTGCGGACGGCTCGACGGCTACTACGAGAGCGGCCTCAACGCCTGGGACCGGGCTGCGGGCGAGCTCGTCGCACGTGAGGCCGGTGCCGTGGTCGTCGGCCTCGGCGGACCGGATGCGGGACGGGACCTCACCGTGGCGGTCGCGCCCGGTCTCGCGCGCCCCTTCGTCGAGCTCGTGCGCACCCTGACCCGTGAGCACGTGACGCGGGACCACTGACCGACGGCGGACCGGGCGGCACCTCACCCAGCCGCGGCCCGCGTGTCGCGAGCCGGGTGGCCGCCCCGTGGACCCGGTGTGACGACAGGGGCTCGGATGGTGCACAATCGCGGCGCACGGCATCAGGGCGGGCACAAACGAGGCACGTCGTGCGTTGTGACGGCCGGGTTGACACGACGAAGGGTGGACATCAGCACATGGCGACCGACTACGACGCACCGCGCAAGACCGACGACGAGATGTCGGAGGACTCCATCGAGGAGTTGAAGAACCGCCGCGTCGACAAGCGCGCCTCGAGCGTGGACGTCGACGAGACCGAACAGGCCGAAGGCTTCGAGCTTCCCGGGGCGGACCTCTCCGGCGAGGAGCTCTCGGTGCGGGTGCTCCCGCGCCAGGACGACGAGTTCACCTGCTCGCGGTGCTTCCTCGTGCACCACCGCAGCCAGCTCGCCACCGAGAAGTCCGGTGTCCTGGTGTGCAAGGAGTGCGCGGCCTGAGCGCCGGGCGGTGACTCGCGTGGACGACGCACCCACTCGGGTCCCGGTGAGCGTCCGACGAGTACACCCGGAAGCCCGCCTGCCCGCGTACAGCACCCACGGCGACGCCGGCGCCGACCTCACGAGCGTGGCAGAGCTGACGCTCGAACCGGGGGAGCGGGCCCTGGTGCCCACGGGGCTTGCGCTGGCGCTCCCGCCCGGAACGGTGGGGCTGGTCCATCCGCGGTCCGGGCTCGCGGCGAGGCACGGAGTGACCGTGGTCAACGCCCCGGGCACGGTCGACTCCGGCTACCGCGGTGAGGTGCTCGTCAACCTCGTCAACCTCGACCTGCGCCAGTCCTTCACGGTGCACGTGGGTGACCGGATCGCGCAGCTGGTGATCCAGTCCTACCTGCACGGTGACTTCACGGAGGCGGATTCGCTTCCAGGCAGCACCCGGGGGGACACTGGGCACGGGTCCACCGGCGGCTTCGGCGCCTCGGGCCCGCAGTGACCAGCACCGGCAGGACCCACGGCCGCCAGAAGGCCCGGCCGACCCGAACCGCAGAGCGTGGTGAACCCTCCACCCGCGACCGACACCCGAGGACGACAGCGCAGTGAGCATCTTCAAGAAGAAGCGGGACGACTCCGTGGGCGCCTCCGAGGAACAGTCCCCGGAGGACGACCTCGCCCCCGACCTCGAGGAGTCCTCGGCCGAGGACGCCGTCCTCGAGGACCCCCGCGCGAACGGACCCTGGGACGTGACCGAGGTGGATGGTCGCGACGGGAGGATGGACCTCGGAGCACTCTGGTTCCGAGGCGTTCCCGGGCTCGAGCTCCGGCTCGAGGTGGACAAGGACTCCCAGCAGGTCGCTGCGGCGACAGCGGTGCTCGGCGAGTCGGGCCTGCAGGTGCAGGCCTTCGCGGCGCCGCGATCCGGTGGGCTGTGGGACGAGATCCGGGCCGAGATCGCCGCCTCCGTCGAACGGCAGGGCGGCACCGCCGACGAGGACCACGGACCACTCGGCACCGTCCTGCGCACCCGGATGCCGTCGGCCGGCCCGGACAACCGCACCGTCTTCGCCCCGGCGACGTTCGTGGGGATCGACGGGCCCCGGTGGTTCCTGCGCGGGGTCCTGTCCGGCCGTGCCGCGATCGACGAGGCCGCGGCCGAGGCGCTGCTCGACGTCTTCCGCGCGATCGTCGTGGTGCGCGGGGGCGACCCCATGGCACCGCGTGAGCTGCTGGCGCTCAGCCTGCCCCGCGATGCCGAGCCCACCGCTGCCGCGGACGCCGACGCCGACGCCGACGACGACGGGGCCGCCGACACCGAGCTCAATCCCTTCGAGCGGGGACCAGAGATCACCGAGGTGCGGTGATGGGGCTCAAGCAGCGATTGCGGGACCTGTCGACCACTCCGGCGGAGGAGGAGGCGGCCAGCCTGCGCGTGCTCTCCGAGACCGAGGGTGGCGACGACCTGAGCGCCCTGGCCGAGCGGCATCCTGCCTGCGTGTGCGGCACGGTACGCACTGTGACGCTGCCCCCGCGGCGCAGTGTCCCGGCACTGGTGGCAGAGGTCTGGGACGGCAACGGCACCGTCAACCTCGTCTGGATCGGCCGCCGGCGAATCGGCGGCATCGAGCCGGGCACCCTCGTGCGAGCCAGGGGCCGCGTGGCCCTCGTGCGGGGTGTTCCGACCATCTTCAATCCGTCCTACGAGATCGTGCCCCGATGACCGGCGAGGACTCGGTGCCGACGGTGGCACGCGATCCGGAGTCGGTGGAGGCGCTCATCCGCCACCGTCTCGGGACGGCCCTCGGTGGCTGGCGCGGCTCGGTGGAGACCGCCCTGCCCACGGTGGTCTTCGTCGCCCTCTGGACCTGGAGCCAGGACGTGGCCCTCGCCGCGGGCGCTGCCCTCGTGGTCGCGCTGGCGCTCGCCGGACTCCGGGTCGCCCAGCACTCCTCGCTCACCCACGTGGGAGGGGCCGTCTTCGCGACCGCGATCGCGGCCTTCTTCGCCGTGCGCTCGGGTCGCGCGGAGGCCGCGTTCCTCCCGGGGATCCTCACCAACGCCGCCTTCCTCGTCGGGGCGCTCCTGTCCATCGTCACGCGCTGGCCGCTCGTCGGCTTCCTCGTCGGAGCGGGGGACCCCCGGGCACAGGAGGACCCGTTCGCCTGGCGCCGGGACCGGGGCATGGTTCGGGTCTGCGCCCGGCTCACCTGGGTGCTCGTCGCCACCTACGCCGTGCGGCTGGTCATCATGGTTCCGCTCTACCTCGCGGCCGAGGTCGCCTGGCTCGGCGTGGCGAAGATCGCCCTCGGGTGGCCGCTGTGGGTCGCCTCGCTGGCCGTCATGGCCTGGATGCTCGTGGCCGGGCACACCCCGCTGGAGCCGGGTGCCGGCCCGGGAGCGGAACCCGACGACGAGGAGGACGAGCCCGCCGAACGCCCGGGGGTCGGCGCCTAGAGCTCGTCCTCGCTCTCGCGGGCGTGCCGCTGACCCGGGCTGAGGATCGACTCGAGCTCGGCCTCGGCCTCCGGCGTGGTGATGAAGAGCAGCTCGTCGAGTGGCTCAAGGGCGTCGTCGCGGCTGGGCGCGATGGGGTGCCCCTCGCGGATGATGCCGGTGAGCACCGTGTCACCGGGGAACGGCACGTCGCCGACCCGGGAGCCGGTGTACGGGCTGCCGACGGGCAGGGTCATCTCGACCATCATCGCCTTGCCCTGCTGGAACTCGAAGATCCGGACCAGGTCACCGACGCTGACCGCCTCCTCGACGAGCGCGGTCATCAGCCGTGGGGTCGAGACAGCGACGTCGACACCCCACGCCTCGTCGAACATCCACTCGTTCTTCGGGTTGTTGACCCGGGCCACCGTGCGGGGGACACCGAACTCCGTCTTGGCCAGGAGCGAGAGGACGAGGTTGGCCTTGTCGTCGCCCGTGGCCGCCACGACGACGTCGCAGTCCGCCAGACCCGCCTCGCTCAGGGCCTCGATCTCACAGGCGTCCGCCTGCAACCAGCTGGCGTCGGGGACCTTGGCGACGCGCTCACCGTCGGCGTCCCGGTCGACGAGCAGCACGTCGTGACCGTTGCGCAGCAGCTCTCGGGCGATGGAACGCCCGACGCTTCCAGCACCGGCGATGACGACGCGCATGAGGTGGCCTTCCGCAGGTCAGTTGATCGGGGGTGGGGAGTCCAGCACGCGCTCCGCGGCCGCGAGGTCACCGGCGCCCAGTGCGAGGTGGAGCAGGTCGCCCTCCTGGTACACGGTGTCGGGTCCGGGCAGCAGGCCCTCCCCGAGCCGGGTCAGGTACGCCAACCGGCCCCCGGTCGAGGCCTCGATCTCGCCCACCCGTCGACCGATCCAGTGCGATGAGACCGGCATCTCGGCGATGACCACCTTCCCCGAGGGGTCGGTGAACTCCGGCACGTGGCCCTGCGGCAGCAGCCGGCGGAGCATCTGGTCGCTGGTCCACTTCACCGTCGCCACCGTGGGGATGCCGAGCCGTTGGTAGATCTCGGCGCGACCCGGGTCGTAGATGCGGGCCACGACGTGCTCGATGCCGAACTTCTCCCGGGCCACCCGGGCCGCGAGGATGTTGGAGTTGTCGCCGCTGGACACCGCCGCGAACGCATAGGCCTCGCTGATGCCGGCGTCCCTGAGGGTGTCGCGGTCGAAGCCCACCCCGGTGACGGTGCGGCCGTCGAAGCTCGTCCCCAGCCTGCGAAAGGACGACTCGTCCTGGTCGATGACCGCGACCTCGTGGCCGGCCCGCT
The DNA here is from genome assembly GCA_963730365.1 of uncultured Actinomycetota bacterium. Lineage (GTDB taxonomy): Bacteria > Actinomycetota > Actinomycetes > Actinomycetales > Dermatophilaceae > Fodinibacter. The sequence continues at coordinate 217,332 of CAVSRM010000015.1, forward strand.
CGATGGCGCGCGCAAGGGAGGCGCCCACCCGGCCGCAGCCCATGATGACGAAGTGCACGATGACGACGCTACACCGACGTTCGCGCAGCCCGAGCCGCCGTCCGCTCCGCGTGCGGACGGGGCCCCGCCCCGGCATACAGTGTCTGTCGTGTCATCCCCCGGACGTGTCGTCAAGCGCGTGCTCGTCGGCCGTGCCATGCGCAGTGACCGACTGGGTGAGACGCTGCTGCCCAAGAAGCTGGCGCTGCCCGTCTTCGCCAGCGATGCGCTCTCCTCGGTCGCCTACGCCCCCGACGAGATCTTCCTGACCCTCGGCTTCGCGGGCGGGGCACTGGCCCTGACGCAGTCCTGGAAGATCGCCCTCGTCGTCGTGGCCGTGATGGCCGTGGTCATCATGAGCTACCGGCAGAACGTGCGGGCCTACCCCTCCGGCGGCGGCGACTACGAGGTCGCCAGCGTGAACATCGGACCCAAGGCGGGGCTGGGCGTGGCGAGCGCCCTCCTCGTCGACTACGTGCTCACCGTCGCCGTGTCGGTGTCGGCCGGGGTCCAGAACGCCGCCTCGGCGTTCGGCTTCATCCGCGGGCACGAGGCGGCCTGGGCCGTGGCGATCATCGTGGCGCTCACCGCGATGAACCTGCGGGGGGTGCGCGAGTCGGGCACCGCGTTCGCGGTGCCGACCTACCTCTTCATGACCACCGTCATGGGCATGGCACTGATCGGCTTCTACCGCGAGGTGAGCGGCACCCTGCCGTTGGCCGAGAGCGCCGACCTCGAGCTCCTGCCCGCGCCCGGCTACGAGGCGATGACCGGGCTCGCCCTGGCGTTCCTGTTCCTGCGGGCCTTCTCCTCGGGCTGCGCGGCGCTGACGGGGGTGGAGGCGATCAGCAACGGGGTGCCGGCCTTCCGCAAGCCCAAGGGAGGCAACGCGGCGACGACCCTGCTGCTCATGGGGGTCATCTCCGTCACGATGCTCATGTCGATGGTCTCCCTGGCCCGCTGGACCGGGGTGAAGTACGCGGAGGACCCGCACCTGCAGCTCGCCCGGGACGGGGTGCTGGTCCCCGAGAGCTACCAGCAGGACACGGTCATGGGGCAGGTCTCCAAGGCGGTGTTCTCGGGCTTCCACCCCGGGGTCGTCCTCGTGTCGATCGTCACCGGGCTCATCCTCGTGCTCGCCGCCAACACCGCGTTCAACGGCTTCCCGGTGCTCGGGTCGATCCTCGCCCGCGACGGGTTCCTCCCACGCCAGCTGCACACGCGCGGCGACCGGCTGGCCTTCTCGAACGGCATCCTCATCCTCGGCGGTGTCGCCGCCCTCCTCGTGCTCATCTACGACGCGAAGGTGACCAGCCTCATCCAGCTCTACATCGTCGGGGTCTTCATCTCGTTCACGCTCTCCCAGATCGGCATGGTCAGGCACTGGAACCGGCACCTGCGCCTGGAACGGAACGCCGCCGCGCGGGGACGCATGCTCCGCAGCCGAGCCATCAACGGGGTGGGTGCGACGATGTCGGGGATCGTCCTCGTCGTCGTTCTCGTGACCAAGTTCGTCCACGGCGCCGGGTTCGCCGTCGCCGCGATGGCCGGGCTCTTCTTCCTCATGCTGGCGATCCGCAGGCACTACGACCAGGTGCGCGACGAGCTCGCGGTGAGCGAGGGAGACACCCAGCTGCAGCTCCTGCCCTCTCGGGTGCACGCCATCGTGCTGGTCTCGAAGATCCACAAGCCCACCCTCCGGGCGCTCGCCTACGCGCGCGCCACCCGACCCTCGATCCTCGAAGCGCTCACGGTTGACGTCGACCCGGAGGAGACCAAGGCGCTCCAGGACGAGTGGGACCGGCGGGACATCCCGGTACCGCTGAAGGCGCTCGACAGCCCCTACCGCGAGATCACCCGACCGGTCCTCGACTACGTCCGTTCGATCCGGTCCGGCAACCCGCGTGACCTCGTCGTCATCTACATCCCGCAGTACGTCGTCGGTCGCTGGTGGGAGCAGGTGCTGCACAACCAGAGCGCCCTGCGGCTGCGCACCCGGCTGCTCTTCACCCCGGGCGTCATGGTGTCGTCGGTGCCCTGGCGCCTCGCCTCCTCCGAGGGCGCCGAGGACCGGATGGACGGCCCGGTCGTCGGCGACGTCCGCCGCGGTGAGGGCTGATGGGCGACACCTCGCTGGTCACCGGTGACGAGGTGGAGGTCGCCGTCACCGGCTTCGCCCACGGGGGCCATGCGATCGCGCGCCACGACGGCCAGGTCCTCTTCGTGCGCCACGCGATCCCGGGGGAGCGGGTTCGCGCGGTCGTCACCGAGGTGGGACCGGGTGGGAAGTTCGTGCGCGCCGACGCCCTCGACGTCCTGGAGGCCTCTCCGGCGCGGGTCACCCCTCCCTGCCCGTACGCCGGTCCCGGCCGCTGCGGCGGATGCGACCTCCAGCACGTGTCCCTGTCCCACCAGCGGGAGCTGAAGGCCGACGTCGTCCGCGAGCAGATGCGGCGACTCGCCCGGATCGACGTCGCCGTCACCGTCGAAGCCGTCCCCGGTGACGACGAGGGCCTCGACTGGCGCACCCGGGTCGAGTTCGCCGTCGACGCCGAGGGCCGGCCCGGCCTGCGCCGGCACCGGTCGCACGACGTCATCCCGGTCGACCACTGCCGCATCGCGGCGCCGGGAGTCGACCGGCTCCGGGTCACGGACTCCACGTGGCCCGGTGTCGAGCTCGTGAACGCGATCGCACCGTCATCGGGTGACGCCGTCGCGGTGGCCGTCCCGGGAGGGCCGGCACCCGACGTCACCGAGGTCGTCGAGGCGACCTGGCGGGAGAACGGTGATGAGCGCTCGTTCTCGCGCTCCTTCAGGGTGGGGTCCCGTGGCTTCTGGCAGGTCCACCCGGGGGCGGCCCGCACGTTCGTGGCAGCCGTGATGGAGGCGGTGGCAGTGCGCCCCGGCGAGCGGGTCCTGGACCTGTACGCCGGTGTCGGCCTCTTCGCCGCCGCCCTGGCTGAGGCCGTGGGGGCGACGGGGCAGGTGATCGCCGTCGAGTCCGAGCGCGAAGCCGCCGAGCACGCGCGGGGCAACCTCGCGGCATCCGGCGGCGTCGCCGTCCTGCAGTCCCGGGTGGACGACGCCCTGGGCGTCCCTCGCCCGGCGCGCAGTGGCGGGGCCCGGGGGAGGCGCTCGAAGGTGCGCAAGGCGTCTCGCTCGCCACTGCTCCCCGGAACGTGCGATGTCGTCGTCCTGGACCCGCCGCGCGTCGGCGCCGGTCGTGGCGTCTGCGAGGCACTGGCGGCCATGCGCCCTCGCGCGATTGCCTACGTCGCCTGCGACCCGGCGGCGCTGGCGAGGGACACGGCCTTCCTGGCCGGGCACGGCTACCGCCTGAGCCGGCTGAGGGCGTTCGACGCCTTCCCGATGACCCACCACGTGGAGTGCGTGGCATTGTTGGAGAAGCGCTGACCAGCCATGCTGCGGACGAGATGGTGGGCGGGTCTCGCTATCCGCCGCGCGCAGTCTCGTCCTGCAGATAGGTGAGGACGGCGAGGACTCGGCGGTGACCGGCCGACTCGGCGATGCCGAGTTTGGCGAGTATCCGGCCGATGTGGGCCTCGACAGTCCGCTCCGTGACCACGAGTCGCTCAGCGATCTGGCTGTTGGTGTGTCCTTGAGCCACGAGGGCAAGCACCTCGCGCTCACGATCGGTGAGGCGTGCGAGCGCGCCGGGTCCGCTGGGAGAGACCAGAGTGGCGACGACCTCCGGGTCGAGGGCCGAACCACCGTGGGCGACCCGCTCGGAGGTGGCGAGGAACTCCTCGACGTCGAGCACCCGGTCCTTGAGCAGGTAGCCGAAGCCAGCCAGTCCGACCAGTGACACCAAACCGACGGTCTCGATGTGTTGAGAGAGCACGAGAACGCCGACGGTGGGATGGTCCGCCTTGATGGTGCGAGCCACCTGAACTCCCTCGTCGGTGAACGTCGGAGGCATGCGCACGTCGACGACGACCAGGTCGGGCTTCTCGGCGTCGACGACAGCCGCGAGGTCCGACGCATCGGCAAGGAGAGCCAACACGTCGTGGCCACCGTTCTCGAAGAGCATTCCCAAGCCTTCCCGCAGGAGCGCTTGGTCTTCGGCGATCAGGACGCGCACGGGAAGACCGCCGTCAATGTCGTGCCTTGTCCGCGTGTGCTGATGATCTCGAGGGTGCCGCCGTGGGCCGTGACCCGGTCGTGCAGTCCGGTCAGGCCGGACCCCACTCCAAAGGCTGCGCCGCCGACGCCGTTGTCGTTGACGAGGAGGACCAGTCGGCCCTTATCGCACCTCGTGCGGAGCGTGACCTGGGTGGCACCGGAGTGCTTCACCGCGTTGGTGACGCCCTCGCAGGCGGTGTAGTACGCGGCAGCCTCGATCTCGGCCGAGAACCGCGCGGTCGATGAGTGCACCACGACCGGGAGAGGGGCACGGCGTGCGAGCTCCCGCAGTGCGGGCGTCAGGCCGGCGTCGAGCTGAGCCGATCGGAGGCCACGTGCGAGCTCGCGCAGGTCCTCGATCGACTGGGTGAGCTCGTCGATTGCGCGCTGGATGAGGGCATGAGCGCTCGGCGCGGTGCCGTCCAGAGCGTGCTGGGCGTGCCGTAGCGAGAGCCCGATCGAGACCAGCCGCTGTTGAAGGCCGTCGTGCAGGTCGCGCTCGATCCGGTGCCGTTCCTCGTCGGCGGCAAGGGCGATCCGGGCACGCGAAGCGGCGACCTCATCGAGTTGCTGCCTGAGCTCGACGCGGAGGCGGACGATCTCGATGGCGAGCCCGCCGATCGTGAGCAGTTCGGGCAGCCGGGCACGGGCTGCTGCCGAGCCGACCGCGACGACGCCGACCTCCTCGCCGTGCAGCTGGATGGGGAGGTGCTCACTTCCCGTCGGCATCGGGTCGCCGTCCAGGTGCACGTACCTGTCGCTGCCCGGCAGGCGAAACCCCAACGCGAGTACCGGGTCACCCACCGCCTCGCGCAGCACCTGCTCGATCCCCTCGGGCGCTGCGCGACCCGACCGGAGCTCCTCGAGGAACGTGATCACGCGCTCGGTTGCCTCGTACTGAGATCGGTTGAAGCGGCGGTCCACCACGCGGTGGAGGCGATCGCGCAGAGGCCGCGCACCCCAGCCCGCGATCAGGGTCACCACCGCAGTGGCCCAGATCGAACCGCGGCCACCGAGGGCACCGACGGTGATGGCCACGACCGCGTACGTTCCTGTCAGCAGGACCGTGATGGTCGCGTAGACGACCGTGCGGCTGATCGCGAGGTCGATGTCGTAGAGCCGGTAGCGCAGGATGCCCGCGCCGATCGCCAACGGCATCAACATCGCAGCCACCGCGACTGCGATCCGCACGACCGGCACGGTGTTCCACAGCAAGGAACCAGCGGGCATCACGACGGCCGCGATGCCGGCAGCGAGGGCCAACCACTTCATCTGCTGCCGTTCTTCCCCGACGGAACGGTGGAACCGCAGACCCAGCGCGAGGACCGAGAGCACGAATGACCCGAGCAGGACAGTCATTGCGGCGACGTACGACACCCACCAGAGTGGACCGTCGGCAGCGTAGGGGTTCACGCCGTCGCCGAAGTAGCTCCCCGCCTCGGGAGCGAGGACGAACGCCGGTACGGCGACCGCGGCCCCGAGCACTCCGGCCGCGCCCACGGCTCGCCAGGGCGGTGCCATCAGCGTGCCGGACGGGAACAGGAGGAAGCAGATGACCGTCGCCGCTGCCTGGGGGATGGTGCTCGTGATGGCGAAGGTCTCCGCGACGTCAGCCCCCGGCCAGCCGCGCAGAGCCCACCCTTGGGCGAGATCGGCGAAGGAGCTGACCACCGCCGCGCCCAGGACCAGCCAGCCAATCGGGTTCCGCGGCTGCTGCGACCCGACGAGCGAGCCGACCGCCGCGAGCACCAGCGTACTGACCGTGTAGATGAGGGTTTCCCACGTGGGCTCCCGCCCCCAGGAGAGCACGACCGCGGCGACCTCGAGCGTCGAGACCAACACAAGTGCTGCGCTCAGAACGGGGCGGAGACGGAGAGCCCTCACCCAGCAGATTCTCGCAATTGGGCCACCGTGCTGGCAATCGCGCTGGCACCAAGCCGGAATGTGGTGCTGCCTCGTACACCGAGTGTGGGCCGCCCACCGATGACGGGCGCCGGCGTCATGCCTAGCGTCGACGTCGTACCCACCGCAGGGGGAGGATCACCATGACGCAGCACACCGACTCCAACCAAACCGTCGCAGCCACCCATCAACGCAGGAATCTCGCCCGGATCACCGGCGCGGCCGGGCTGGTGACCCTCGTTGTCGTCCTGGGGACGTCGTTCGCCAACGACTACCAGAGCGCCGCCGTGGACAGCAACGCCGACGAGACCGTCGCGTTCTTCCGGTCGCTCGACGACGCGTTCGGAGCAGTCAGCTCCTTCCTCACCGCAGTGGGGCTGATCGCGATGCTGTGGTTCACCCTCGGCCTCGCCCTGTTGCTGCGGCGCTACGAGCGCGAGCTTCCCTGGCGCTCGGTCTTCCTCGCCGGTGCCGGCGTAGTGAGCGTCGTGTCGGGACAGATCGCCTCGTGGGACGCAGCGGTCTACCGGTCCGGCGACATCGACCCCCAGGTCGCCCGCTATGCCTACGACCTCGGCAACCTGTCCTTCGCGAACAGCTGGGTCGCCGCCGGCGCCGTCGGCGTCTGCACCGGCCTCATCGTGATCGGCAACCGCGACCTCCCGCAGTGGCTCGGCTGGTGGGCCCTCATCGCTGGCATCGGCTCGGTACTCGCACGCGCCGCCTGGAGCGAGGGCTACGCATTCATCCCGTTCACCGCGTTCTGGATCTGGGTCGGGGTCCTGGCGGCGGCCCTGCTGATGGGTCGCTTCGCCGTCATCGGAGCCGACAGATGACAGCGCCTGCCGTCGAGCTCAACGGCCTCACCAAGGCCTTCGGCGACCTCGTCGCGGTCGACGACATGAGCGCCGCGGCCCTGCCCGGCCAGGTGACGGCATTGCTCGGACCGAACGGGGCGGGCAAGAGCACCACCCTGAGGATGCTGCTCGGGCTGGTGGCGCCGGGCAGCGGGACGGCCACGTTCGACGGGCAGCGGTACGACGAGCTGCCCGACCCCGTGCGCACGGTGGGGACTCTGCTCGAGGCGTCCGGTTGGCACCCCGGCCGCACGGCGCTCGCCCAGCTGCGGATGATGACGATCGCCGCGCGTCTGCCGCAGGAGGCACCGGAGCGTGTGCTGGAGGAGACCGGACTGGCTGCGGACGCACGCAGGCGGGTGGGGGAGTTCTCCCTGGGGACGCGTCAGCGTCTCGGCCTGGCCGCCGCGATGCTGGGCGATCCGTCCGTGGTCGTCCTCGACGAGCCGACGAACGGTCTGGACCCGCCGGGAGTGCGGTGGCTGAGGGGCTTCCTGCGTCGTCTCGCCGACGAGGGGCGGACGGTGCTGTTGTCCAGCCATGCGCTGGGGGAGGTGGAGCAGACCGCCGACCATGTGCTCGTGATGACGCGCGGGCGGCTGCTGAGGTCCTCGACCCTGACCGAGCTTCGTGCCGAGGTAGGCGCCAGGTCCCGGGTGCGAACTCCGCAGGTCCGTCGGCTCGCGGCCGCGCTGGACGCAGCGGGCCACACTCACCGGCCCGGCGACGAGGGGCTGGAGGTCGATGCGACACCTGAGGAGGTCGGGGAGGTCGCCGCGGCAAACGGCATCGTGCTGCACGGTCTGGCCGGGACCGCGGACCTGGAACGGGCCTTCTTCCGGCTCATCCAGGACGCCGACGCCGGCCGACAACCCGATTCGGCCCGACAGGGGGGTCCCATGACGGCGCCCACGGGGTCATCAGGATGAACACCGGGTCCGGCCGGTGCCTGCGCATCGCTGGTGCAGGCGCGATGGTCAACGGTCTGGGATTCGGCGGCTGGTGGGCTTCGACCTTCCCCGGGCTTGGCCGAAGGCCGCACAGGTCATCATCCTCATCGCGATCGGATGGACGCTTCGCAGATCTCGACGATCCGAATCGTTCCAGGAGGGCCGCCCCATGACCGCGCTCATCTCCGCCGAACTGCTCAAGCTGTGCACCCGGGCACACGCGGGCGTGCTGCTGGTCGCCATGATCTTCGTGCCCGTGGCCGTCTCGTCCGAGATACCCAAGCGTGGCCCGGGTGACCCGACGCCGTCCATCTACGCCCCGGACCTCCTGGCGCTCGCGGTCGGGACCGGCTTCGTGGTTCCCATGGTCTTCATCGCATTGCTGGGCGGCGTCGCGGTCACTCAGGAGTTCCGCTACGGCACGGTGACGTCGACGTACCTGATCGAGCCGCGGCGCAATCGCGTCCTGGTCGCGAAGAGCGTCGCGTTGGCGGTCGCGAGTGTGCTGACCACCGTCGTGACGCTGGTGGTGGCGGTTCCGGTCGCCGTCGCGCTGATCAGCTCCCGGGGCGGTGAGATGGTCGTCGGGGTGCGGCTGTGGCAGACGATCGCTGGCTGCACGGTCGTGATGCTGGTGTATGCCGTCGTCGGCGTCCTGATCGGAGCGCTGGTCCGCAACCAGGTCGTCTTCGTCGTCGCCGCGCTGGTGTGGATGCTGGCCGTGGAACACATGATCATCCCGGCGCACATGTCGGTCGGTCGCTGGCTGCCGGTCGCGGCGGCATACGTGGTGATGCAACTGGGGCCCTCGGTCGACCCCGAAGGACAACTGCTCCCCGTGGCCGCGTCCGGGTTGCTCCTCGCGGTCTACGCCACCATCGTCGTCGTCCTAGCCTTCCGCCTCACCCCTGGGCGCGACATCCTGTGACTCAGCCGGTTCGCCGTGCCGGAGCCCGCGAGGCGCTGGAGTGGGCGCTGGCGGCTATCGATCGTCCGCCCCTGGAACCGACCCGATCGATGGAAGACTGGCTCTGACCTGGGGTGACGCGTGCCGCGATGAGCGCGTTGACGTTCAAGGATCCGACCTGGGGGCGTGCCTGCGTCGCCTCACGTTCCGGTGGTGGTCATCGGGTCATGTGGGCAGACGTGTTGGTTCGCTGGGGTTCGAGCCTCGCGGGGCGGCGCGGCACGGCATAGGCTCGACGGACGCGGAAGGCGTGTGGTTAGATATCTTGATATCAAGATAAATCACGGGAACCGGCGCGATGACGCGCAACCTGAAGGGAGCCACGGTGGCCAGCACGAACAGCTTTGACGCCCAGGGAACGCTCGAGGTGGGTGAGAGCTCCTACGAGATGTACCGGATCTCCTCCGTCGAAGGCAGCGAGACCCTGCCGTACACCCACAAGGTGCTCCTGGAGAATCTGCTGCGGACCGAGGACGGCGCGAACATCACGGCCGACCACATCCGCGCGGTGGCCGGGTGGGACGCCGACGCGCAGCCCGACACCGAGATCCAGTTCACGCCCGCGCGGGTGGTCATGCAGGACTTCACGGGGGTCCCCTGCATCGTCGACCTCGCCACGATGCGTGAGGCCGTCGCGGAGCTGGGTGGTGACGCGACGAAGATCAACCCGCTCGCCCCCGCCGAGCTCGTCATCGACCACTCGGTGATCATCGACGTCTTCGGTCGGTCCGACGCCTTCGAGCGCAACGTCGCCATCGAGTACGAGCGCAACGAGGAGCGCTACAAGTTCCTGCGCTGGGGGCAGACGGCGTTCGACGACTTCAAGGTGGTGCCGCCGGGCACCGGCATCGTGCACCAGGTCAACATCGAGCACCTGGCGCGCACCGTCATGGTGCGCGACGGCGTCGCCTACCCCGACACCTGCGTCGGCACCGACAGCCACACGACCATGGTCAACGGCCTCGGCGTGCTCGGCTGGGGCGTCGGCGGCATCGAGGCCGAGGCCGCGATGCTGGGGCAGCCCGTGTCGATGCTCATCCCGAGGGTCGTCGGCTTCAAGCTGTCCGGCGCGATCCCCGACGGTGCGACCGCGACCGACGTCGTGCTCACCATCACCGAGATGCTCCGCGAGCACGGGGTGGTCGGCAAGTTCGTCGAGTTCTACGGCGAGGGCGTCTCGATGGTGCCGCTGGCCAACCGCGCCACCATCGGCAACATGAGCCCCGAGTTCGGCTCCACCTGCGCGATCTTCCCGATCGACGACGTCACCCTGGAGTACCTGCGCCTCACCGGCCGCTCGAAGGAGTCCGTCGCCCTTGTGGAGGCCTACGCCAAGGAACAGGGGATGTGGCTGCAGGCCGGCCCCGACCAGCCCGAGGCCCGCTACTCGGAGTACCTCGAGCTCGACCTGTCGACCGTGGTGCCCTCCATCGCCGGGCCGAAGCGCCCGCAGGACCGCATCGAGCTGACCGGAGCCAAGCGTCAGTTCCGGGGCGACCTGATGAACTACGTCGTCGACGGCGGGGCCATCGAGAAGAGCAGCGTCGACGCCGAGCTGGCCGACACCTTCCCGGCCTCCGACTCCCCGAGCCACGATGCGCTCGAGTCCTCCGAGACCGCGGGGCGGCCGAGCCACTCCGCCGCCCGCGACAACGGGGACCGGGCGAGCAACCCTGCCACCGTGTCCATCGACGGCCAGGAAGTGATGATCGACCACGGTCACGTCGCCATCGCCTCGATCACCTCGTGCACCAACACCTCGAACCCCTCGGTGATGATGGCCGCGGCCATGCTCGCCAAGAACGCCGTGGAGCGGGGCCTGTCCGTACCGCCGTGGGTGAAGACGTCGATGGCTCCCGGGTCGAAGGTCGTGACCGGCTACTACGAGAAGGCGGGCATGTGGCCCTACCTGGAGAAGCTGGGCTTCCACCTCGTGGGCTACGGCTGCACGACCTGCATCGGCAACTCTGGCCCGATCGTCGAGGAGGTCACCCAGGCGGTGAACGACAACGACCTCGCCGTGGTCTCGGTGCTCTCGGGCAACCGCAACTTCGAGGGCCGGATCAACCCCGACGTGAAGATGAACTACCTCGCGTCGCCGCCGCTGGTCATCGCCTACGCCCTGGCGGGCACGATGGACTTCGACTTCGCGACCGAGCCGCTGGGCCAGGACGGCGACGGCAACGACGTCTTCCTCACCGACATCTGGCCGAACCCGGCGGATGTCGAGCGCACCATCGCGACGAGCATCAACACCGCGATGTTCACCGAGGACTACGCCGACGTCTTCGCGGGTGACGAGCGCTGGCAGTCGTTGCCCACCCCCGAGGGTGACACCTTCGACTGGGACGCCGACTCGACCTACGTGCGCAAGCCCCCGTACTTCGACGGGATGGGCGCCGAGCCGGACCCGGTCACGGACATCAGCGGCGCCCGCGTGCTGGCCCTGCTCGGTGATTCCGTGACCACCGACCACATCAGCCCGGCCGGGTCGATCAAGGCTGACAGCCCCGCGGGCCGCTACCTCGCCGACCACGGGGTGGAGCGCAAGGACTTCAACTCCTACGGCTCGCGTCGCGGCAACCACGAGGTGATGATCCGTGGCACCTTCGCCAACATCCGCCTCAAGAACCTCCTCCTCGACGGCGTCGAGGGGGGCTTCACCCGCAACTTCCTCGACGGTGGCGCCGAGAGCACGATCTTCGACGCGTCGGCGGCCTACCAGGAGGCCGACATCCCGCTCGTCATCCTCGCGGGCAAGGAGTACGGCTCGGGGTCCTCGCGCGACTGGGCGGCCAAGGGCACGGCGCTGCTGGGTGTCAAGGCGGTCATCGCGGAGTCCTACGAGCGCATCCACCGCTCCAACCTCATCGGGATGGGCGTCCTGCCGCTGCAGTTCCCCGAGGGCAAGGATGCCGAGTCGCTGGGTCTGGACGGCACCGAGACCTTCTCGGTGGTGGGCGTCGAGGCCATGAACGACGGCGACGTGCCCAACACCCTGACGGTCGAGGTCACCGCGGAGGACGGCTCGCAGAGCTCCTTCGACGCCGTGCTGCGCATCGACACCCCCGGTGAGGCGGACTACTACCGCAACGGCGGCATCCTGCAGTACGTGCTGCGCTCGCTCGTCGGCTGAGCGGGCCCCGCCGAACCCGTCGAGTGAACAGAACACGCCGTCCGCGCCCACGCGCAGACGGCGTGTTCTGTTCACTCGACGGGTGGGTGGGGGTGGGGGTGGGGGTGGTCCGGGCTGAGTCGCACGACGTCCCCCACGACGATCACCGCGGGGTTCTGGGCCCCTACCGCGGCTGCGCGGTCGGCGATGTCGGCGAGAGTGCCGAAGGTGACCCGCTGGTCGGGCAGGAAGCCCCGCTCGATGACCGCCACCGGGCAGTCGGGATGCCGCCCGCCCGCGACGAGGGACTGCGCTGACGCGCGCAGCCGCCCGACCCCCATGAGCAGCACCACGGTGTGGTCGCCCCCCGGCGGCACCCCGGGCAGCCCCTCGTGGCCGGTCACCACGGTGAAGCCCCGCGCCACGCCGCGATGAGTGACCGGGATGCCGGCCGCCGCGGGAACGGACACGGCGCTCGTCACGCCGGGAACCACCTCCACCGGGATCCCGTGCGCCTCGCACGCCATCCGCTCCTCGCCGCCGCGGCCCAGGACGTAGGGGTCGCCACCCTTGAGGCGAACGACCGCCCGACCTGCGAGGGCCTCCTCGACGAGCAGGTCGTTGATCCCGTCCTGGGGCACGGTGTGGTGGCCCGGGGTCTTGCCCACGTCGACGACCCGCACCGAGGCGGGCAGTCGCTCGAGCACCCCGCGCGGCGCGAGCCGGTCCACGACCACCACGTCGGCCGCCGAGAGCAGCTCCCTGCCGCGGGCGGTGAGCAGCCCGTCCGACCCCGGGCCGCCGCCCACGAGAGCCACCCACCCGGCGCCGGTGCGCGCGCGTCGGCGGCGCAGGTCGACCGAACCGCCCGAGATCGCGGCTCCCACCGCCCGGCTGGCGTCGCGCGCAAGACCGGGATCGCCGCCGGCATGGACGGTCACCGTGACCGTCCCGTCGGGGGTCTCGACCCGGGTGCGAGCGGGCACGGTTGCCGCGCTCCGGGCGGCGTCGGTCGCATCGACGCACCAGGTGCGCGCCGACTCGGAGTCGGCTCGCACCCGGGAGTCGACGAGCCGGTCGCCGGTGGCGGTGTGCACGAGCCAGGCGCCGGCGAGGTCCGCGGGCCCGAGGTAGTCGCGCTCGTTCCACGCCACCGTGCCGGCGGTGACGAGGGCCGACAGCTCCTCGCACAGCCAGGGGGAGACCACCTCGACGTGGGCGCCCTCCTCGACGAAGGCCGTGACCCGCCGTGCCGTGACCGGGCCGCCACCGACCGCCACGACCCGGCGGCCACCGAGGTCGAGGACCAGCGGCAGGCTCACGGTCGGTGCTCCCCGGGGGCGGGTGCGTCACCCATGCAGGCCGCGAGGGTGCGCCCGTCGTCGGGGTCGATGAGGAGGAAGGCCCCGCCACTGCGCGAGAGGGAGTAGTCCTCCAACGGCAGCGCGGAGGCGAAGCGCAGGCTGACCCGACCGATGTCGTTGAGCGCCAGCTCCTCCGCGCGCTTCAGCCGCAGGGTGTCCAGGTCCAGGGCACCGTCGACGGACCGCGCCACCGCCAGCACCGTGCGGGATCCGTGCTTGACGAGGAGCCTAGCCCCGGGGCGCAACGGCTCGTCTCCGAGCCAGCAGACGAGGGCCTGCACGTCCTGCCGCAGAACGACCGGGGCCGCGGCGCTGCAGACGAGGTCGCCGCGACTGACGTCGACGTCGTCGGCGAGCCGGAGGGTCACGGACTGGGGGGCGACCGCCACCTGCAGCGACCGCTCCCCGAGGTCGATGCCCGCAACCGTGGTCCGGAGGCCGGAGGGCAGCACGACGACCTCGTCACCGAGGCGGACCGTGCCCGAGGCGAGCTGCCCGGCATACCCGCGGTACTCCACGTGCTCCGCGTCTCGGGCCGCGCCCTGGGGCCGGATGACGAGCTGCACCGGCATCCGGAACGGCTCGTGGGCAGGTGCGGCAGCGACCGGGAGCTCCTCGAGGAGCTCGAGCAGGGCGGGTCCGTCGTACCAGGGGGTCCGCGCCGACCGGTCGACGACGTTGTCCCCCCTGAGGGCCGAGACCGGCACGGCACGCGCGTCGGCCACCCCCAGCTCGGTCGCGATGGCCTGCACGGCGTCTGCGACCGAGCGGAAGACCTCCTCACTGTGGTCCACGAGGTCGATCTTGTTGACGGCGATGACGACGTGCGGCACCCGCATGAGGGCGGCCACGGCCAGGTGGCGCCGGGTCTGTTCCAGCACGCCGCGGCGGGCGTCGACGAGCAGGACCAGGGCGTCGGCGGTCGAGGAGCCGGTCACCGTGTTGCGGGTGTACTGCACGTGCCCCGGGCAGTCGGCGAGCACGAAGGACCGCCGCGCCGTGGCGAAGTAGCGGTAGGCGACGTCGATCGTGATCCCCTGCTCGCGCTCGGCGCGCAGCCCGTCGGTGAGCAGGGCGAGGTCTGCGGTGTCCAGGCCGCGGCCGCGCGAGACCCGCTCGACGGCGTCGAGCTGGTCCACGAGGACGGACTTGGAGTCGTGCAGCAGGCGGCCCACGAGGGTGGACTTCCCGTCGTCGACGGACCCCGCAGTGGCGAGGCGCAGGAGGGTGCTCATCAGAAGTACCCCTCCTTCTTCCGGTCCTCCATGGCGGCCTCCGAGACGCGGTCGTCGGCCCGGGTGGCCCCACGCTCGGTGAGGGTCGAGGCGGCGACCTCCGCCACGACGTCCGCGACGGTTGAAGCCCGGCTGTCCACGGCGCCGGTGCAGGACATGTCGCCCACGGTCCGGTAGCGGACCCGCCGGGTCGACACGGCCTCATCGGCGCGGGGCGGTGACCAGGGCCCGACCGCGAGGAGCATGCCGTCGCGCTCGACGACCTCACGGTCGTGGGCGTAGTAGAGCGCCGGGAGCTCGATGCCCTCCCGC
>CAVSRM010000016.1:0-32218 GCA_963730365.1 uncultured Actinomycetota bacterium
TGTTGTGGGGCGTGTGGGGCTTGAACCCACGACCGACGGATTATGAGTCCGCTGCTCTGACCGGCTGAGCTAACGCCCCTGGCCCGAGGGCGGCCGCCGTACGACCGACCTCGGCACCGCGGCGAGCCTAGCGGT
This sequence comes from uncultured Actinomycetota bacterium, assembly GCA_963730365.1. Classification (GTDB taxonomy): domain Bacteria; phylum Actinomycetota; class Actinomycetes; order Actinomycetales; family Dermatophilaceae; genus Fodinibacter. The sequence goes on from CAVSRM010000016.1 coordinate 136, forward strand.
GCCGGCCGCGACGCCCGGGTTCGGCACTCATGGGCCGAAGGCGCGGACCGAACTCGTGCGAGGGCGGTGGCGACCACATGTGTACCCAGGACCAGGGGCCCATCTCCTACACCATCGGGTTCACGGCTTCCGCCACCACGTACTCACAGACGGACACCAACATCCCCTGGGATGGCGACGGCAACACGGCCACGGTCTCGTACACGGCTGGCTCCGTCCGGCCTGAGCTGCTCTGGGTGATGAGTTTGGCGGGGCCGGCGTCTCCTGCGTGAGGGCGACGTGACCGTTGCACAGGTGGCACAGAGGTGCGGGCCAGCGCCGGCACAGTGGCTCCCTCGATGGTGGTGGCTTCACCCCACACCACGAGGAGAGAGCTCATGGAGAAGAAGCAGAAGACCATCGCCGTCGCGGGGGCAGGGATCGCGGCTGCCGCGGCCCTCGGTATCGCCGGCGCGAACCTCGCGAACGCCGCCGACACCACGGTCGTCGGGGTCCCCGGCTACGACCAGGCAGCAACGGGGACCAATGGCGAGGGGACGGGCACGCCCGCGGGCGGCGGCAAGCAGATGCGTGACGGTGGCGGCACCCTCACCGAGGACGCCGCGTCCAAGTCCGTGGCCGCCGCATCGGCGGAGGTCTCCGACGGCACGGTGAGCAGTGTGCGCGCCACGTCCGACGGCGGCTACGTCGTGGACGTCACGAAGACCGACGACACCCACGTCCACGTGCTCCTCGACTCCGACTTCGCCGTGACCTCGGTGGAGGAGGGGGGCATGCGCGGCTCCGGGGGGCCCAGCGGTCGCGAGAGGCCCGGGGGCACCGACTCGAGCACTCCGAGCGATGCCAACGGCTCGAGCGCGACGGCGACCCCGGCCACCTGACCTGACCCGCCGGCCGGCGAGGTCCCAGGACGCGTCCGCCACTCGCTCCGCGGCGGCGCGTCGTGGACCTCGCCGGCTCACATGTTGGTGGGACCCATGAGGTCTGAGTAGCGCTCTGGTGCAGGCGGTGCCGATGAGGCACAATGTGACGAACAACAGCACTGAACGTGCCCACAGAGCAGCCACACGGCATACCGGATCGGGTCACCGATCGCCCGGCAGACCAGCTGGCCACACCGCGTGCAACGGCGTTGGGGAAGACGTCCCTCGCACGCGAAGGAGGCCAGGATGTCTGTTGCGATGCCGCGTACCGTCACGCGGGGGGTGGTCTATGTCCACTCGACCCCCAAGGCGCTGTGCCCGCACATCATCTGGGCGATCGAAGGTGTCCTCGATGGCCGGGTCAGCATGGACTGGACCCCACAGCCCGCCAGTCCCGGGCTGGTGCGCGCCGAGCTGAGCTGGTCGGGGGAACCGGGTGCCGGCGCTCGGCTCGCCTCGGCCCTGCGAGGCTGGGACAACCTGCGCTACGAGGTGACCGAGGAGCCGAGCCGGGGGTGCGACGGCTCGCGCTGGTCGCACACGCCCGGCCTGGGCATCCACCACACCTGGACCTCGGCCAGCGGCGACGCGGTCATCAACGAGGACCGCCTCAGGGAGGTCATCACCCTCGCCCAGGGCAGCCCCGAGGCGATGCAGGAGATGATCGAGGAGCTCCTGGGCGCCGAGTGGGACGCCGAGCTGGAGCCGTTCCGGTACGCCGGCGACGGAGCCCCCGTGCGCTGGCTCCACAAGGTCGGCTGAGAATCCCCGCTCAGACGCTCTTCACGACGAGGGCCACGTTGTGGCCACCGAAGCCGAACGAGTTGTTCAGCACTGCGATGTCGCCGTCGGGGAGGGCCCGGTGCTCGCCGCGGACGACGTCGAGGTCGATCTGCTCGTCGAAGTCGTCGATGTTGATCGCGGCGGGCGCCACCCGGTAGTGCACCGACAGCACCGAGAGCAGGCCCTCGAGGGCCCCGGCAGCTCCGAGCAGGTGACCGGTCATCGACTTCGTGGCGCTCACCGGCATCCCGTCGGCGGCCGCGCCGAAAGCGCGCCGGATGGCGTTGGCCTCGGCGACGTCGCCGACCGGGGTGGAGGTGGCGTGGGCGTTGATGTGCACGATGTCGGCGTCGGTGAGGCCGGCACGCTCCACGGCCTCACGCATCGCGCGCGAGGCTCCGGCGCCCTCGGGCTCGGGGGCCGTGATGTGGTGGGCGTCGGCCGACATGCCGATGGAGGCGAACTCCGCGTAGATCCGGGCTCCGCGGGCCTTCGCGTGCTCGTACTCCTCGAGCACCATGACCGCTGCGCCCTCGCCGAGGACGAAGCCGTCCCGGCCGGTGTCGTAGGGGCGTGAGGCCGCGGTGATGTCGTCGTTGCGCGTGGAGAGCGCCTGCATCTGGGAGAAGCCGGCGAAGCAGATCGGGTGCGTGGCGCACTCGGTGCCGCCCGCGACCACCATGTCGGCCCGACCACCACGGATCATGTCGTACCCGGTGCCCATCGACTCGGCTCCCGACGCGCAGGCCGAGACCGTGGTGTGCGCACCGGCGCGGGCCCCGAGCAGCAGGGACACGTTGCCGGCAGAGGTGTTGGGCATGAGCATCGGGACCGCCAGCGGGAAGACGCGGCGGACGCCCTTCTCGCGCAGGTTGTCCCACTGGTCGAGGAGGGTCCACACGCCGCCGATGCCGGTGCCGATCGCCACACCGAGACGCTCCGGGTCGACCTCCGGGGACCCGGCATCCTCCATGGCGGCCAGCGACGCGATGACGGCGTACTGGGCGCTGGGATCCATCCGCCGCACCTGGACCTTGGTGAGGACCTCGAGCGGGTCCTGGGCGATGGTGCACGCGAAGTGGACCGGCAACTCGTAACGGTCGAGCATCTCCTGCTCGAGGGGCTTGGCCCCGGACCGGCCCGCGAGGATGCCCTCCCACGTCTCGGCGATCGTGCCGCCGAGGGGAGTGGTGGCACCGAGTCCGGTGACGACGACGCGACGCTCGCTCATGGGTGGTGCTGCTCCTTGTGGGAAGGGACGGGAGGCTGGGGCCCCGCAACCACCTTCCCCGACGTCGTCCGTCAGATCGCTGCTGGCGACGGCCGAACACGGCGGGTCGCCGGACCTGGACGGGCGAGGTCGGGGAGAGGGGTGGGGAGCGGGGTCAGGACTGGTGGGACTGGATGAAGGTGACGGCGTCGCCGACGGTGGTGAGGTTCTTGACCTCGTCGTCGGGGATGCGGACGCCGAACTTCTCCTCGGCGTTGACGACGATCGTCATCATCGACAGGGAGTCGATGTCGAGGTCGTCGGTGAACGACTTGTCGGACTGGACCTCTGCCTGGTCCAGGCCGGTCTCCTCGTTGACGATGTCGGCCAGGCCGGCCAGGATCTCCTGCTCGCTGCTTGCCATGCTGTTCTCCTTCTGTGGTTCGGATCGGTGTGCTGGCCCGGGTGACCCGTGGGCCACGGGAATCTCGTGCTGGGCGGCGGTGTGGTCTGTGGGTGGACGGACGGTGGTCAGGGGATGACGACGACCTGGGCGGCGTACGACAGGCCCGCACCGAAGCCGATCTGCAGCGCGAGGCCGCCGCGGGGAATCTCACCCTGTCGCACCATGCGCTCCATCGCGAGCGGGACGGATGCGGCCGAGGTGTTGCCGGTGTAGGCGATGTCGCGGGCGATCGGCACGTCGTCGGGGATGCCGAGCTGCTTGGCCATGGCGTCGACGATGCGCACGTTGGCCTGGTGCGGGACGAAGGCGTCGAGCTGGTCGACGGTGATGCCGGCTGCGTCGAGGGCCTTCTGGGCGACCGGCGCCATACCCCACACAGCCCACCGGAAGACGGTCTGGCCCTGCATGCCGATATGTGGCCAGCCAAGATCCTTCTCGTGCACGTCGATCCAGCTGTCGGTCTGCGAGATGGCCTCCCACTTGTCGCCGTCGGAGCCCCAGATGGTCGGGCCGATGCCCGGGGTGTCGCTCGGCCCGACGACAGCGGCCCCGGCGCCGTCACCGAAGATGAACGCCGTGCCGCGATCGTCGCGGCTGGTGAAGTCGGAGAGGCGCTCGACGCCCACCACGAGGACGTGGCGGGCCGTGCCCCCGCGGACCATGTCCGAGGCCAACGCGATGCCGTGGCAGTAGCCGGCACAGGCCACCGAGATGTCGAATGCCGCTGCCGTGCTACCGAAGCGCTGCGCGAGCAGCGGGGCGGCGGCCGGCGTCTGGTAGGGCCAGCTCACCGTGGCGAGGATGATGACGTCGAGCTCCGAGCCGTCGATGCCGGCCATCTCCAGGGCCGCCCGGCTGGCGAACTCGGACATGTCGACGACCGACTCGCCCTCGCCCGCGAAGCGGCGCTCGATGATGCCGGAGCGTTCCCGGATCCACTCATCGGAGGAGTCGATGCGGTCGACGATCTCGGAGTTGGGCACCACGCGACGGGGACGGTAGCCACCGATGCCCAGGATCCGCGCATGCGACGCCGGGGTGGAGACGTGGAGGGAGGAGGCGAATCCCTTGCTCGAGGTCATGCGCAGTGCTCCTTGATGAGGGCGCGGGCGGCGTCGAGGTCGTCGGGGGTCTTGACCGCGAGCAGCTCGACGCCCGTGAGGGCTCGTTTGGCCAGGCCGGTCAGGGTGCCGGCCGGGGGGAGTTCGATGAGGGCGGTGACGCCCAGGCTGCTGAAGCGCTCCATGCACAGGTCCCAGCGCACCGGGGTGGAGACCTGGGCGACGAGCCGGTCGAGGACCTCACGCCCGTCGGTGACGATTCCGCCGTCTCGGTTTGACACGAGGATGACACCCGGGTCGGAGACGTCCTGCTCAGCCGTGGCCGAGCGCAACACCTCGACCGCGGGCTGCATGTAGTGGGTGTGGAAGGCGCCCGCGACCTTCAGCGGGACGACCCTGGCTCGCGGCGGTGGGTCGGCGGCGAGCTCGGCCAGGGCAGGCAACGACCCCGCGGCCACGACCTGGCCCGCGCCGTTGACGTTGGCGGGGGTGAGCAGGTGGCGTCCGATGGTGGCGAGCACGGCGTCCGGATCGCCGCCGAGCACGGCGCTCATGCCGGTGGGGGTCGCGGCGCTCGCCTCGGCCATCGCGCGACCTCGCAACGCCACGAAGCGCATCGCGTCGGCCGCGGACAGCACCCCTGCACCCGCGGCGGCGGTGACCTCGCCCACCGAGTGACCGGCGAGCACGGCGTCCTCGGGCACGGCACCGGAGCTGCTCGACCCGTCGCCGAGTGCCCGCAGCGCGAGCAGTCCGGCTCCCACGAGGAGCGGCTGGGCGACGGCCGTGTCCTTGATCGTCTCCTCGTCGGAGGTCGTGCCGTGGGCGACGAGGTCGACCTGGGCGGCGTCGGAGAGGGCGACGAGCTGCTCACGCAGGCCCGGCACGTCGAGCCACGGACGGAGGAAGCCCGGGGTCTGGGAGCCCTGACCCGGGCAGACGATGGCGATCACGCTCCTAGCGTGGCGTGGCAACGCCACATGCGCGCGACGAGGAGAGACGAACCTCGGGTCGCTGTTTTGGAGGAAACCTCCAAACCCTGCACGGATCAGACGCGGGGGGTGGCGCGCGCCACAGGGCCGAGGCGGTGCACGGCCAGGGCCGTCCGGACCGTCTGTGCGTCATGGGGTTCGCTGAGGTCGTATCCGGTCACCCTCGCGATGCCGGCGAGGCGGTACCGCACCGTGTTGGGGTGGACGATGAGGGCGCGGGCCGTCGCCTCGACGCCGAGGCCCCCGTCGAGGTAGGCAGCCGCCGTCTCGAGCAGGGTGCCGCCGGAGGCCTCCTCGAGGGGCCGGATGATGCGGGCGAGGAGGGCGCCCCTGGCCGGCAGGTCCCCGAGCAGGGCCCGCTCGGCCAGCAGGTCGTCTGCTCGCACCGGCCGGGGAGCCGCGGGCCAGGCGGGTGCCGCGGTGTGTCCGGAGATGGCGGCCCGGGCGCTGCGCCCGGCAGCGAAGAGGTGCGGCACGGTGGGCCCGATGACCAGGGGGCCGTCGCCGAGGTGGCCGTCGAGGGCGCTCGCGAGGGCGAGTGGGTCGCTCACGCCCCCGCCGATGCAGATGACCCGGGGGCCGTGGATGGCGACGAGCAGCTCGGCACCGGTGCGGCGCGCGGTGCGGTGCAGCTCTCCCAGCACCGGGCCGGTACCCCTCGACGGTGTCGAGCCGACGACGACGACCACGCCGGTGACTGAACCCCACCCGAGCGCGGCGGCTCGGGACTGCATGGACTCGTCGGCCTCCCCGCGGATCACCGCGTCGACGACGAGCGACTCGAGCCGGGCGTCCCACGCGCCCCGCGCCTCCGCTTCCTGGGCGTAGACCTCGGCGGCGCTGAAGGCCACCTCTCGGCTGTAGCGGAGCACCGCCTCCCGGGCGAGGTCGCCCTCGCCCGGTGCGGCGAGCCCGGCGATGTCGCGTTCGGTGACCGCGATGACGGTGCGGATGAGGTCGAGGGTCTGGGCCAGGGAGATCGACCGGGTCAGCTCGCGCGGCGCGGTGCCGAAGACGTCGGCCGTCAGGGTGGGGCTGGACTGGTCGCCGCCGAACCAGTCCAGGAAGGAGGTGATGCCGGCCTGCGCGACGAGCCCGACCCATGAGCGGTCCTCTGCCGCGAGGGCACGGAACCACTCGTGGTCGGCCTCCATCTGGCGCACCGCGGAGGCCCCCAGCTCACCGGCCGCCCGGGCGACCCGTTCGCGAGTGGCCGCGGACGGCGTGGGTCGGGTGGACGGCATACGGGGGAGTCTATTTGTCTGCCGCGCACAATCCTGCCCCACCGGGCTTTTCGGGGTGACCCCGAAAAGCCCGGTGGGGCAGGGGAAGGTTTCCGCTGTCTCGCCGGGGTTTCACCAGCGTGAGGCGCCGGGGGGGATCAGTCGGTGCCGAACTCCATCGCAGCGCTGTCCAGGGCCTGCTCCTCGGTGCCCTCGACCGTGGGGTTGTCGGTGATCCGGTCGTAGCCACCAGCAGGCAGGTCCCCGAACAAGGTGCCGTGCTCGACGAGCAGCTGGCCCTGGTCGACCGGCTGTCCGGCGTAGATCTCGAGCTTCGCGCGACTGTCGGCGATGTCGAGGTTGCGCATCGTCAGCTGGCCGATCCGGTCGGTGGGCCCGAAGGCGGCGTTGTCGACACGTTCCATCGAGAGCTTGTCGGGGTGGTAGCTGAAGTTCTCGCCGCGGGTGTCGACGATCGAGTAGTCCTCGCCCCGGCGCAGCCGCAGGGTGACCTGGCCGGTGACCACGGAGGCGATCCACCGCTGGATGGCCTCCCGCATCATCAGGCTCTGCGGGTCGAGCCAGCGGCCCTCGTACATCAGCCGGCCGAGGCGTCGCCCCTCCGCGTGGTAGTTGGCGATCGTGTCCTCGTTGTGGACGGCGTTGAGGAGCCGCTCGTAGGCGATGTGGAGCAGCGCCATGCCCGGTGCCTCGTAGATGCCCCTGGACTTGGCCTCGATGATGCGGTTCTCGATCTGGTCGGACATGCCGAGCCCGTGCCGGCCGCCGATCGTGTTGGCCTCGTCGACCAGCGCCACCGGGTCGAGCTCGCGGCCGTTGATGGCGACGGGCCGGCCCTGGGCGAACGCGATGGTCACGTCCTCGCTGTCGATCGCGACCGCGGGGTCCCAGAACCGCACCCCCATGATCGGCTCGACGACCTCCATCGACTCATCGAGGTGCTCGAGCGTCTTCGCCTCGTGGGTCGCGCCCCAGATGTTGGCGTCCGTGGAGTAGGCCTTCTCCTGGCTGGAGCGGTAGGGGAGGTCTCGCGTGCTCAGCCAGTCGCTCATCTCGTGACGACCGCCGAGCTCGTGCACGAAGTCGGCGTCGAGCCACGGCTTGTAGATGCGCAGGTTGGGGTTGGCGAGCAGGCCGTAACGGTAGAACCGCTCGATGTCGTTGCCCTTGAAGGTCGAGCCGTCGCCCCAGATCTCGACGTCGTCCGCGAGCATCGCGCGCACGAGGAGGGTGCCGGTGACCGCCCGGCCGAGGGGAGTGGTGTTGAAGTATGTCCGCCCGCCGCTGCGGATGTGGAAGGCGCCGCAGGCCAGGGCCGAGAGCCCCTCCTCGACCAGCGCCGACCGGCAGTCGACGAGTCGGGCGACCTCGGCGCCGTACTCCCCGGCGCGGTCGGGCACCGTCTCGATCTCGGGTTCGTCGTACTGGCCGAGGTCGGCGGTGTAGGTGCAGGGCACCGCCCCCTTCTCGCGCATCCACGCGACGGCCACGGAGGTGTCGAGACCCCCGGAGAAGGCGATGCCGACGCGCTCGCCGACGGGCAGGGACGTGAGGACCTTGGACACGATGCAAGACTATACAGAACTCTGCATATTCACCAATCCGGTGCCAGGAGCTCCTCGACGCGTTTCACCTTGCCCGAGAGCATCCCCGTGTGACCCGGACGGATGTCGGCCTTGACGACCAGCGAGACCCTGGGGTGCGAGGCCGCCATGGTGTCGACGCACTCCTTGATCACGGCCATCACCTCGTCCCACTCGCCCTCGATGCTCGTGAACATCGAGGTGGTCTCGTTGGGCAGCCCCGACGCGCGGACGATCCGCACCGCCTCGGAGACGGCCTCGGCATACGATCCGTCGTCGTCGGGTCCAGCAGGAGCGATGCTGAACGCCGCGATCATCAGCTGTCGCCGCCCTCGTTGCCGGACTGGCCGGCGGTGACGTCGGAGAGCTGGTAGCGGCGGGCCGCCTCCTGGGGTGCGGAGCGGTCGACCTCACCGCGCTCGGCCAGTGACTGGAGAGCGCGCACGGTCATCGACGGGCCGTCGATGTGGAAGAACCGCCGAGCGGCCGGTCGGGTGTCGGAGAAGCCGAACCCGTCGGCGCCGAGCGAGGCGAAGTCGCCGGGCACCCACTGCTGGATCTGGTCCTGGACCGCCCGCATGTAGTCGGAGACGGCGATCACGGGACCCTGGGTGGGGGCGAGCTTCTGGGTCACCCACGGGACCGGTGCCTCGTCCTCGGGGTGCAGGAAGGCCGCCTCGTCGCAGCGCAGCCCGTCGCGCCGGAGCTCGTTCCAGGACGTCACCGACCACACGTCGGCCACGATGTGCCAGTCGTTGCGCAACAGCTCCTGGGCCTCCAGCGCCCAGGCCATGCCCACGCCGGACGCGAGCAGCTGCACCCGCGGGGCGTCATCGGGAAGACCCTCGGCCGAGCCCTCCGCATAGAGGTAGAGCCCGCGCAGCAGCCCCTCCCGGTCCAGCCCTTCCGGCTCGACCGGCTGGACCATCGGCTCGTTGTAGACGGTGAGGTAGTAGATGACGTTGCGGTCGTCGTCGGTGAGCGACTCGTCGGTTCCGTACATGCGGTGCAGGCCGTCCTGCATGATGTGCGCGATCTCGTAGGCGAACGCCGGGTCATAGTGCACGACAGCGGGATTGGTCGAGGCCAGCAAGGGCGAGTGTCCGTCGGCGTGCTGCAGCCCCTCGCCCGTGAGCGTGGTGCGCCCCGCGGTGGCCCCGATGAGGAACCCGCGCGTCATCTGGTCACCGGCGGCCCAGATCGAGTCGCCGGTGCGCTGGAAACCGAACATCGAGTAGAAGACGTAGACCGGGATCATCGGCTCGCCGTGCGTCGCGTAGCTCGTGCCACTGGCGGTGAAGGCGGCCACCGAGCCCGCCTCGTTGATGCCGAGGTGGAGGATCTGGCCGTCGGTGGCCTCGCGGTAGGCGAGCATGAGCTCCGCGTCGACCGGCGTGTAGCGCTGGCCGTGCGGGTTGTAGATCTTGATCGTCGAGAAGAAGCTGTCCATCCCGAAGGTGCGGGCCTCGTCGGGGATGATCGGCACGATCCGCTTGCCGAACTCCTTGTCGCGCATGAGGTCCTTGAGCAGGCGCACGAAGGCCATCGTCGTCGCGATCTGCTGCTTGCCGGAGCCCTTCTTGACCTGGCCGTACGCCGTGTCGTCGGGCAGGTGCACGGGAGCGTGGCTCACCTGCCGCTTGGGCAGCCCGCCACCGAGCTTGGCGCGGCGTTCGAGGGCGTACTGGATGACCTCGTCGTCGGCGCCCGGGTGGTAGTAGGGCGCGTTGTAGGGGTCCTTCTCGAGCGCTTCGTCGCTGATCGGGAGGTTCAGTGAGTCACGGAACGACTTGAGGTCCTCGAGGGTGAACTTCTTCATCTGGTGCGTGGCGTTGCGCCCGGCGAAGGACTGGCCCAGGCCGTAGCCCTTGATGGTGTGGGCGAGGATCACCGTCGGCTGGCCGGTGTTGCCCATGGCGGCCTTGTAGGCGGCATACACCTTGCGGTAGTCGTGCCCGCCACGCTTGAGCTTCCACCAGATGTCCTCGTCGGTCCAGTCGGCCACCATCTTGCGGGTGCGGGGGTCGCGGGCGAAGAAGTTGTCGCGCACGTGCTTGCCGTCGTTGGCGCGGAAGGTCTGGTAGTCGCCGTCGGACGTGGAGTTCATCAGGTGGACGAGGGCGCCGTCGCCGTCCGCCGCCAGGAGCGGGTCCCAGCCGCGACCCCAGATGACCTTGATGACGTTCCAGCCGGCGCCCCGGAAGAAGGCCTCGAGCTCCTGGATGATCTTGCCGTTGCCGCGCACGGGCCCGTCGAGCCGCTGCAGGTTGCAGTTGACGACGAACGTGAGGTTGTCGAGCTCCTCACCGCCGGCGAGCTGCAGCAGTCCGCGCGACTCGGGCTCGTCCATCTCCCCGTCACCGAGGAAGGCCCACACGTGCTGGTCGCTGGTGTCCTTCAACCCGCGCCCGTGGAGGTACTTGTTGAACTGCGCCTGGTAGATCGCGTTCATCGGGCCGATGCCCATCGACACCGTCGGGAACTCCCAGAAGTCCGGCATGAGGCGCGGGTGGGGGTAGGACGGAAGGGAGAGCGGCACGCCGTCGACGAGGTGCGACTTCTCCTGGCGGAAGCCGTCGAGCCGGTCCTCGGAGAGTCGTCCCTCCAGGTAGGCGCGGGCGTACATGCCGGGGGAGGCGTGGCCCTGGAAGAAGATCTGGTCACCGCCGCCGGGGTGGTCCTTTCCCCGGAAGAAGTGGTTCATGCCCACCTCGTAGAGCGTGGCGGCCGAGGCATAGGTCGAGATGTGGCCCCCCACGCCGACGCCGGGGCGCTGGGCGCGGTGCACGATCATCGCGGCGTTCCACCGGAGGTAGGCCCGGAAGCGCCGCTCGACGTCCTCGTCCCCGGGGAACCACGGCTCCTGCTCGGGGCTGATCGTGTTGACGTAGTCCGTCGTGGTCAGCGACGGCACCCCGACCTGCATGGCCCGCGACCGCTCCAGCAGCCGGAGCATGAGGTACCGGGCACGCATCCGGCCCGGGCCGTCGATGACCGAGTCCAGGCTCTCGAGCCACTCCTGGGTCTCGGTTGGGTCGATGTCCGGCAGGTGGGTCGGGATGCCATTGAGGATGGGGCCGACGTCTTCGCGGGGTGACACGCGTAGGTCCTTTCGCCGATCACGGACCGTGCCCGGACAGGCAAGGTGCTCCCCATCTTTCACCCCTTCGCGTCCCACGTCACAATCAGGGGCGACCTACTGGGCGGTATGTCAAGCGCCCGGTCCGGCTCAGCCCGGGTCCGGGACCCGGTCCGGCTCAGCCCGGGGCGGGGACCCGGTCCGGGCGGGCGTAGACCGAGAAGCGGCCGTTGCGGGTGAAGGCGGCAAGAGTGATCCCGGCCTCGGTGGCGAGCTCGACGGCCAGCGAGGTCGGCGCACCGATCGCGACGACCACGGGGATGCCCGTCACCGCCGCCTTCTGGATGATCTCGAAGCTGGCCCGGGACGACACCGTGAGGGCGGTCCCGGAGAACGGCAGCCCGCGAACCCGGGCCACCGCCCCGATCGCCTTGTCGACGGCGTTGTGGCGCCCCACGTCCTCGCGCACCGCCAGCACCGCCCCGTCGGCGGTGAACACCCCGGCCGCGTGCACCCCACCGGTGCGGTCGAACACCGGTTGGTGGCGGCCCAGCGTCTCCGGCAGCGCGGCGACGACGTCCGGGGTGAGCAGGACGGGGTCGTCCGCCACGACATACCGGCTGGTGCTGCTGACCGCGGCGATGGAGGCGACCCCACAGACCCCGCAGGCGCTCGTCATCGGCTCGCTGCGTGCGCGGACCGGACGATGGAGGTGCACGCCGGCCCCCAGGGTCACGTCCACGACGTTGAAGGTGGCCACCCCGTCCTCGCCGACGTCCGTGCAGTGCATGAGGGTGCCGACCTCGTCGGCGGAGTGCAGCAGGCCCTCGGTGAGCAGGTGGCCGATGGTGAGGTCGAAGTCGTCGCCCGGGGTGCGCATGGTCGTGGTGACGGTGTCGGCGCCCACCCGGATCTCCAGCGGCTCCTCGACGGCGACGGTGTCGGTGCGCCCGACGACCACTCCGGTGGCGACGTTCCACCCCTGGCGGCGTACCCGCGTCGTGACCCGGCCCATGTGCGCCATCCAAACACACGCCGGATGCCGGCACGCCGGGTCGCTGAGGCAGACTGAGCGCATGCTCGCCCCGGACTCCGACCCCGACAGTCAGCATCAGCCCGTCCAGGTGACCCTCCGCGGCGGGGACCTGGTCTGGAAGCCCGTGTCACCCGCGCTCGGCCGGGTCCGGCTGATCACCGCGGCGATCGTCCTGACACCGCTCGTCGTCGCGAGCATCATCGTGGCGATCCTCGTAACGCCGTGGGTGTGGCTCGTGACCCTTGCCGTGGTCGTGGTGGGGCTGTGGGTGGCGTGGATCATCACGCGTCAGGTGAGCGCCATCTCGTGGGTCGAGCTCGACGAGGAGATCGTCATCCGCAAGGGTCGGCTCTTCCGGTCCTTGGTGAGCGTGCCATACGGGCGGCTCCAGTACGTCGACATCCAGAGCGGTCCACTCATGCGGGCCTCGGGCATCGCGTCCTGCGAGATCCACACGGCCTCGCCGGAGAGCGGTGGATCGCTCCCCGGCCTCCCGGTCGCGGAGGCAGAGGCGCTCCGCGCCCGCCTCGCCGCACGCGGCGAGGCCCAGCGGGCGGGCCTGTGAGCGCTCCGCTCCCTCCTCCCGCGCCCGAGGAGGCGGAGGACTGGCAGCGCCTGCACCCGCTGTCACCATTGCTGCGCGGCGGCCTCGTGTTCCTCGCGGTGCTCGGGTATGCCGCGTCCCAGCTCTTCGACCGGGTCCTGTCCACCATCGGGTTGAGCGCCAACGGGTCCGGGTTCGGCGTCGACGACGACCCCGCCGACGTCGGCGACCCGACCGACGCCTTCATCGCCCACCCCCTCGTCGCCCTGCTGGCCGTGCTGGTGCTCATCGCCGTGGTCGCCCTCGGCAACTACGTTTCGTGGCGGTTCTCCCGGTTCCGGGTGGGAGCACGGCAGGTGGAGCTGCGCCAGGGTGTGCTGTTCCGCCAACACCGGCAGGTGCCCTTCGAGCGGGTGCAGGCCGTCGAGCTCTCGAGGCCGATCCTCGCCCGGCTCTTCGGGCTCGCCCAGGTCGTCGTGCAGTCGGCAGGCGGGGCGGACTCCAACCTCAAGTTGTCGTTCCTGTCCCTCGCTCGGGCGGAGAGGGTCCGTGACGACCTGCTGGCACTGGCCGGCGCCTCCGACGAGGCGGCGTCGCAGCACCTCGACGTCGGTGCCCCGGCGATCGAGGGGGGTGTTCCCCCGGCGGGCGTCGCGCAGGGAGGGCCCGGTGCGGCGCGACCCATCCTCGAGGTCCCCAACGGCCGCCTCTTCGTGGCCACGATCCTGCACGGCTCGACGATCGTGCTCGCGCTGCTCGTCATCGCCGCCCTCACCGGGGTGGGCGCAGCCGAGTTCGGCGCCGTCGTCTTCGCCGGCCTCCCCGCACTGGTCCCCATCGCCTTCGGTGTGGGGATCAGCCGCGTCAAGGAGCTGCTCACCCACGGGAACTTCCGCCTGGCGGATGCCGGTTCCGGGCTACGGATCCAGCACGGCCTCACCGACCTGCGCACGACGACGATCCCGTTGCACCGGATCCAGGCGTTGGACATGGTGCAGCCGCTGTGGTGGCGCCCGTTCGGCTGGTGGCGCATCCGCGTGAACGTCGCCGGAATCGCGTCCGGCGCCGATGGTGGCGGCGAGGCGGAGACCACGCTGCTGCCGGTGGGTGGCCTCGACGAGGCGCTCCACGTTCTCTCGACGCTTGGTCACCGCGCCGGAGTCGAGGTCCTGCGAGAGGCCGCGCTCGGGACCGAGCCGGCACCGGGCTGGTTCTCGGCGTCGCCACGGGCCAAGGTCTTCGACCCGCTCTCGTGGCGACGCAACGCCTGGCGGCTGACCGAGGGCGCCGTCGTCCTGCGCAGCGGCCGACTGACCCGCCGCGCGGTCACCGTGCCGCATGCCCGGGTCCAGTCCCTCACGGTCGGGCAGGGCCCCATCGAGGCCCGGATGGGTCTGGCCGGGGTCACGGTGGTCTCGACGCCCGGGCCGGTGTCGGCCTCCCTGGCCCACCTCGACGTCGACGCGGCACAGCAGTTCCTCGACACGGTCTCCGCCGCGGCCCGCGAGGCGCGCAGGGCCGCGCCGACCGAACACCTCACGCCTCACCTTGCACCGGGACCACCCGAGTTGGTGGACTAGTGCCAGACCACACCATGACGAGACGCAGGTGACGATGTGAACAGCCCCTCCCCATCCCCGGCCGACCCGGGGCCAGCCGGCGTCGGAGCCGCGGAGCTGCTCGGCTTCGCCGCCGAGCAGGTCATCCAGGAGTTCGGCTACGACACCGACGTCGACGATGACTTCCGGTTCGCCGTGGAGGACCTGACCGGTGCCGAGCTGGAGGACGAGGACTTCACCGGCGCGTCCGATGCCGTGCTGCTGTGGTTCCGCGCGGGTGACGGCGACCTGGTCGACGCGCTCGTCGACATGGTGGGGGTGCTGGACGACGGCGGATTCGTGGTCCTGCTCACCCCGAAGGGCGCATCGGGCCAGGTGGAGGCCAGCGAGGTCGACGAGGGAGCCCTCACGGCCGGGCTGCACACGGGCGGGAGCTTCACCGTGGGGGAGGACTGGCGGGCGCACAAGCTCGTGGCTCCCCGGATGTCGGCGCGACGCTAGCCGCCGTCGAGGCTGTGACGGGGGCCGCTTCCCCCGGCCATACCGGGCCGGTGGGCTGGCAGGATGAGACCATGCACTCGACCGTGGCACCCCTCACCGTCGGCGACCTGGCCCCGGACTTCACGCTGCCCGACCAGAACGGCGTCGACGTGCGGCTCCACGACCTCATCGCCCGCAAGAACGTCGTCATCGTCTTCTACCCCTTCGCCTTCTCCGGCATCTGTACCGGCGAGCTGAACGAGATCCGTGACCACCTCGAGCGGTTCGTGTCCGATGACCTGCAGGTCGTGTGCATCTCGTGCGACGCGATGTTCAGCCAGCGTGCCTGGGCGGACCTGCACGGCTACTTCTTCCCCCTGCTCGCCGACTTCTGGCCACACGGCCAGGTCACCCGCTCCTACGGCGTCTTCAACGACTTGACCGGAGGAGCGGTGCGTGGCACCTTCCTCGTCGGTCGGGACGGGCGAGTGAAGTGGACGCTCATCAACGGACCCGGGGACCGTCGGGACTTCACCGGCCTCCCCCTGCAGGTCGCGGCGATCTCCTAGGCACTGCTGCCGGTGGGCGCCGGGTGTCGGGCGCGGTGGGGCACGGACGCCGCCGGTCACCTGACACAATGTCCGCGGTCGACCACGCCCCCAGGGGCAGATGTCGCCGCGGGCCTGTAGCTCAGCTGGTAGAGCGCCGCGTTTACACCGCGTAGGTCGTCGGTTCGATCCCGGCCGGGCCCACATGACCGACCACCCGCCCCTGTCCCTGCGTGAGGTGCTCGACGTCCTCGAGGTCCTCTACCCACCGGAGACGGCCCAGTCCTGGGACCGCGTCGGGCTCGTCACTGGTGATCCCGCCCAGCCGGTCCGCAGGATCCACCTCGCCGTCGACCCGACCCTCGCGGTCGTCGAGGAGGCTCGCACCCTCGGCGCCGACCTCCTCCTGACCCACCACCCGCTGCTCCTGCGCGGGGTGCACGGCATTGCCACGACCAGCGCCAAGGGCGCGACCGTCACGGCCCTGGTGGTGGGCGACGTCGCGCTGTACGTCGCCCACACCAACGCCGACATCGCTGCGGACGGGGTGTCCGAGGCGCTCGCCGAGGCCTGCGGCCTCACGTCGACGCAGGCGCTCACCATGGCCGAGGACCAGCCGATGGGGCGGGTCGGCGACCTCGCCGAGCCGCTCCCGCTGCGCGACTTCGTCGAGCGTTTGGCGGCGCGGCTTCCCCAGACGGCCGGCGGCATCCGCGTCGCCGGGCCACCCCAGGCCCCCGTCCGCCGGGTCGCCGTCCTCGGTGGGGCCGGCGACGACCTCTTCGACGCCGTGCGCGTCGCCGACGCCGACGTCTACGTGACGGCCGACCTGCGCCACCACCCCGCCCTCGAGGCGCGTGAGGAGGCCGCTGGCGGCACCCCCTACCTCGTCGATGCCGGCCACTGGGCGAGCGAGCAGGTCTGGTTGGCCCGGGCCGAACGCGCGCTGGTCGGGGCGCTGGGTACGGACGCGGATAGGGTGGAGACCCACATCAGCACAGTGCGCACCGACCCCTGGACCTTCGTCGTCGGTGCCGACCCCGGAGGTATGCCGTGATCGCCGAGTCCGCCCGCCAGCAGCGGCTCCTGGACCTCCAGGCCATCGACACCCGTCTCGACCAGATCGGCCACGCCCGGACCCACCTCCCGCAGCTGGCCGAGCTCGCGGACCTCGGTGCCAAGGCGGCCCTCCTCGACGACCAGCTGATCCGTTCGCGCACCGAGCTCGGAGACATCCAGCGTGAGCTGCGCAAGGCCGACGCCGACGTGCAACAGGTCCGCGACCGGGTGACGAGGGACCAGGCCCGCCTCGACTCGGGCACCGGCTCGGCCAAGGACCTCCAGGCGATCCAGCACGAGCTGATCTCGCTCGCCCGACGGCAGGCCGAGCTCGAGGACATCGAGCTCGAGGTGATGGAACGGGCCGAGGCCATCGAGTCCGACATCGGCGAGCTCGAGCGCGGCCGCGGCGAGCTGGGTGAGCGGATCGCCCGACTGGAGCAGGACCGCGACGCGAAGCTGGCCGAGCTGGACGGCGAAGCCGCGACGGTCGGCCACCCCCGGGAGGACCTCGCGGCGCAGGTGGGGGAGGACCTCCTCGCCCTCTACGAGAAGATCCGCACGTCCTCCGGTGGCACGGGGGCCGCCCCGCTGCGACAGCGGCGGTGCGGCGGCTGCCAGCTGGAGCTCAACCCTGTCGACCTCCAGCGGATCCGCACCGCCGCGGACGACGAGGTCGTGCGGTGCGAGGAGTGCCGTCGCATCCTCGTGCGGACCCCCGAGTCCGGCCTGTGAGCCGACGCCTGACGATCGAGGCCGACGGCGGCTCGCGCGGGAACCCCGGCGTGGCCGGCTACGGCGCGCTCGTCAGGGACACCGACACCGGGGCCCTCCTGGCCGAACGTGCGGCGCCCCTTGGCAAGGCATCGAACAACGTCGCCGAGTACCGGGGGCTCATCGCCGGACTCGAGGCGGCCGCCCTCATCGACGACGGCCCCGACGTCCTCGTCCGGATGGACTCCAAGCTCGTGGTCGAGCAGATGTCCGGACGGTGGAAGATCAAGCACGAGGACATGCGCAGGCTGGCCCTCGAGGCCCGGGACCTCGCTGCCGACATCGTGCGCGCGGGCGGCTCGGTGCGCTACGAGTGGATCCCTCGTGCAGAGAACGGCGACGCGGACGCCCTGTCGAACGACGGGATGGACGGACGCACCATCGATCGTCAGCACGACGCGGGCGGCGGGTCCGGAACGGCCCACGCTGCGCGCGAAACCGCCGGCCCGACCTCGTCCTCCGCGGCGTGCGCCCCCGCGCCGAGGCGAGCCGGGACACCGGTCCGGGTCGTCCTCGTCGCCGGCGCCCACGGCGGGGGAGAGCGCGTCGCCTCCTCCGTCACCGGCCTGCTCGGCAGTGGCCCGCGATGCCTCCTCACGGCGCCGGAGGCAGACGACGCCGAGACCGCGGCCGGGCTCGGGAACGCCCTGGGTGTCGAGGCGGTCGTCGACACGGGGTGGGCCGAGGGTGCCGACGTCGCCGCGGCCTGGGAGCGGACCGTCGCCCGCGGCGGGACGACGGTCGTCGTCGCCGCTCCCGAGGTCGTTCGAGCCCTGCTCGGTCATGTCCTCGGGCTCCCGCCGGAGAGGCACCGTCGCCTTGCGGTCTCTCCCGGCTCGCTGACCGGCTTCGAGGTGTCTGACGACGAGGTCTCGGTGGTGTTCACCAACCGCACCTGAGCCGTCACGCCAGGAACGCCGGTGGTGGGGCGGCTCCTGCCCGTCGGGCTGTGCTACCCCTACCCCCGTCCGGCAGCGCTCCTGACTTCCCGATCGCCGACCGAGGATCCCGCACGTCCTCTACCATGCGAAAGGAGCACGTCGCGCCGGACCCTCGGCGCGTGCCTTCCGACATCGGGGCGGGGCCATGCCTGATCTGACGAGCAGGTCGTCCGAGAACTGGACGTTCGAGCGTGACGAGGCCGTCCGCCTCCTGGACAAGCGGGACTTCGCCGCCGCGGCCGAGCATCTCACCGCCGCGGCGGAGGCCGACGAGACAGGGCAGAGCAATGCCCTGCTGGGCCTGGCCCACTACCTCTCGGAGGACTACGCCGCCGCCGCGGTCCAGTACCGCCGCGCGGTCGACCGAGATCCGCAGCGCAGGGACTGGCGTCACATGCTCGCCGCCAGCCGGCGGAACGCCGAGGCCGAGGTGAACGTCTACGTGCCCGAGGTGCAGTTCTTCGACCGTGATCGGCTGCTCGCGCACCCCGTGGAGCCAGCACTGCCCGAACCGGGGTCGGACGGGTCCCCCCAGAGCATCGCCAGGCGGGTGCGATACGTCGTCGGGCACGCCGTCGGCAGCGTTGCCGGCGTGGTCTTCGACGGTCTGGTCACGGTGGTCGGCCCCCACTACCGGGGCGAGGTCTGGACGAACTGGTATCGCAAGAGGCTCTACCGGGGCATCCTCACCCTGGCCTACATGCGCGAGAAGCTCGATCGCGACAACCTCATGTCGACCTACCCGACGGGGAGCAGGGTCGCCTTCCTCCCCGACGGACTCGAGCCGCCGGCCGGGGTCACGCACTACCGGACCGCCGATGGCTCGTGGAACAACCTCGCCGACCCCAAGGAGGGCGCTGCCGGGACCCGGTTCCCGCGCAACGTGGCGAACGCCGCGATCACGCCCGAGGCCGGCGACCGGCTCCTGACACCAAACCCGCGGGCGGTCAGCCGCACGCTCCTGACGCGTGGCGACACGATGGCCGAGGTCCCGTTCCTCAACCTGCTGGCCGCGAGCTGGATCCAGTTCCAGAACCACGACTGGATCAACCACGGCGAGAACGTGACCAACGAGCTCATCGAGGTACCGCTTCCCGACGACGACCCGGCCCGGGAGCAGTTCCGTCAGTCGACCATGTTCGTCGGTCGCACGCAGCCGGACCCGACGCGCCAGCCCACCGGCGAGGAGACGCCGGTCACCTTCATCAACGAGGTGACCCACTGGTGGGACGGGTCGCAGCTGTACGGAAGCGACCAGCAGACCCAGGACCGGCTCCGGAGCGGCGTCGACGGCAAGCTGCGCATCGCCGACGACGGCCGGCTCCCGACCGACCGGAAGGGCATCGAAGAGACCGGCATGGTGCGCAACTGGTGGGTCGGTCTGGCCATGATGCACACCCTGTTCGCCCTCGAGCACAACGCGATCTGTGACCGGCTCAAGGCGTCGCACCCGGACTGGGACGACCCTCGGCTCTTCAACACGGCCCGCCTGGTCAACGCCGCCGTGATGGCCAAGATCCACTCGGTCGAGTGGACCCCGGCGATCCTGCCGAACAAGGCGCTGAACCTCGGCCTGAACTCCAACTGGTACGGGATGCTCACGTACACGTTCCGGTCGCCGGAGAGGCGCAGGACGGTCGCCGAGTTCAACGTCAGCAACCCCGAGCTCGGAGGCCTCGTCGGCAACCACATCGACAAGCACGGTCAGCCGTTCGGCCTGACCGAGGAGTTCGTCGAGGTCTACCGTCTCCACTCCCTGCTTCCGGAGACGTTGCGCATCACGACGCAAGGCCAGGAGCGCCCCGTCGAGGAGGTTCCCTTCGTGGCGAGTCGCCAGGCCGGCTCGGCGAAGCTGACGGAGCGGGTCGGCATGGCCGACATGTTCCACTCGTTCGGCAAGCAGCACCCTGGCGCGCTGCAGCTGAACAACTTCCCGACGTTCCTGCAGGAGCTGAGCATCCCCGGAAACCCCGTGTTCGACATGGGGACCGTCGACATCCTGCGCGCTCGCGAACGTGGCGTGCCGCGCTACAACGAGTTCCGACGGCAGCTGGGCCTCAACCCCATCCGCAGCTTCCACGACCTCACCGACGACAAGGAGCAGGTGGCACGGATCGAGCAGGTCTACGGAGACGACGTGGAAGCGCTCGACCTTCTCGTCGGCACGCTTGCCGAGGGGCATCGCCCCACCGGGTTCGGGTTCGGCGAGACGATGTTCCAGATCTTCATCCTCAATGCCAGTCGCCGCCTCCAGGCCGATCGGTTCTACACCGACGACTACCGCGAGGAGGTCTACTCCCCGGAGGGCATGGACTGGGTCGACCGGACGACCCTCAAGGACGTGATCCTGCGCCACTACCCCGAGCTCGCCAACACGGGGCTCGGCAACGTGAAGAACGCCTTCGAACCGTGGGACACCACGCCCGAGCTCAGTGCGGAGCGGCATCCGCTGCGCGGCTTCGACCCCGACCTGAGAAAGGACCCGTGGACGGGTGACGCCGTGCGGGCCGGACGGGCTCGCTGATGCTCGCCCGGCAGCGGTTCTGGGTGTATCGGACGATCCTCGCGAGGGTCACGGCCAAGGGCTTCGCCGAGCAGCAGGTGCGACCGCTGGAGCCTCCTGCTGACGACCACATCGACGTCGAACCGCTCGCACCGGAGTTTCCCCGACTGTTCGGCGCCACGAGCTTCCCGGCGACCGAGCACGCCGACCAACGGCTGAAGGACATGGGCAAGCGGGCGCGACTCTTTCCGGTCGTGGCGAGGATTCCCGCTGCCGAGACGGCGCCGATCGGCGACGACGAGCACTCCTTCCTCGAGCAGGTGTACCCGGCCCGGTACCGCACGATCTGGCCGACGGCACCGGCCGAGCCCCCGGAGTTCCGATCGGACGACGTGCTGGCGTCGCTCGCGACCTCGGGTCCGTTCGCCCTGTACCTCAGACGCGGCTCCACGGTCGAGGAGCTGGAGAGGGTGGGGCTCGGCGCGGCATCCCCCGACGACTACGTGATCGACATGACCGTCTTCGACGATCACCCCGTCAAACCGGGTCTGCTGGCGCCCGGTGGTTTGGCGATCTTCGCGGTCGACGGCGAGCGGCTACGCACGACGGGCATCGTCTACGACGGCGAGCTGCACGCGCCGGGTAGCCGCGGCTTCGTCCGGGCGTCGAGGCTGTTCCTCTGCGCCTTGAACACCCACCTCACCACGCTGGTGCACAACGTCACCATCCATCTCGGCCTCGTGACACCGATGACGGTCGCCTCGACGAACGAGCTGGCGCCCGACCACCCGATCCGGCGCCTGCTGCACCCGGCCTTCCAGAACACCTTGAGCGGGAACCACGAGCTGGCCCTGTTCCAGATCGTGGGTGAGGGCTCCTTCGCCACCCGGCTGTTCAGCCACGAGTACCCCACGCTCGTCGCCATCATCAATGACCACCTGCGCGACTTCCGCCCCGTCGACCTCGATCCGGAGAGGGCTTTCACTCGTCAGGGGCTCGTCGGGGCACCCGTCACGCTGCCGTTCTGGGACGACGACCTGGCGCTGTGGGGGATCACGCTCTCCTACGTCGAGCGCTACGTGCAGCAGTACTACGACAGTGACGAGGCCGTCGCCGGCGACGCACAGGTCGCCGCGTGGGCGGCATCCCTCGACGACCTCCTGCCCAGCGGCCTGTACGACGACCGCGGTTACCTCGAGGCGGGCACGCCCCTCACAAGGGCGACCCTGGGCCGACTCTGCGCCACCTTCCTCCACACGTCATGGGCGACCCACGACGTCGTGAACAACGCCGTGTGGGACTACTCGACCCTGAACTACGTCGTCCCGACCGTCGTACCCGAGTCGCTCAGGCACCAGGACGTGAGGCTCTCGTTCGACTTCATGAACACCATCCTGGGCACCTGGAAGCCCTTCAACATGGTCATCGACGGGCTCTCGGTGCTCGCCCTCGACGACGCGGGCCGGGCGATCATGGACGACGTCGTCGATGCACTCAAGGCTCGGCAGGCGGCGATGGAGGCGGAGCCGCGCCGCGCAGGCCGCATCTACCCGGCGGACCTCAACACGTCGGTGAGCAACTGACCCCCGCCGCAGGTGAGACGCCCCGTCGAGGCCCTGGCGGCCCGGCATACCCTCTGTGTCCATGAGCTACGCAGGGGATGTGAGTCCTCAGGAGGCCTACGCGGCCCTCACGTCCGATCCCCAGGCCCTCCTCGTGGACGTCCGCACGCGCGCCGAGTGGACCTTCGTCGGAGTACCCGACCTCGCCCAGAGCGGGAGGCGCGTCCACCTCGTCGAGTGGAGCTCGTTCCCGGACGGGGTCGTGAACCCGCGCTTCACCGAGGAGGTGAGGGAGGCCGGTGCAACGCCGGGACGCCCCGTCTACCTGCTCTGCCGATCCGGGGCCCGGTCCACGTCAGCGGCAGAGGCGCTCACGGCAGCCGGACTCGGACCGGCGTACAACGTGCTCGAGGGCTTCGAGGGCGCGCCCGACGAGAGACGGCACCGTTCGGTCGCGGGGTGGAAGAACGCGGGTCTGCCGTGGGTTCAGGGATGAGCGAATCCGGGGTCCACTGGCACCCCAGGACCCTGGCCGTCCGGGGAGGGCTGTCCCGCAGCGGGTTCGACGAGACGGCCGAAGCGCTCTATCTCACCTCCGGCTTCGTCTACGAGTCCGCGGAGCAGGCCGAGGCGGCGTTCAAGGACGAGGTGGAGCACTACATCTACAGCCGCTACGGCAACCCGACCGTCACCGTGTTCGAGGAGCGGATGCGCCTGCTCGAGGAGGCCGAGGCGTGCTTCGCGACGGCATCGGGGATGTCCGCGGTGTTCACGGCCCTGGCGGCCCTGGCGCGGGCGGGGGACCGCGTCGTCGCGTCGCGGGCCCTGTTCGGGTCGTGCTTCGTGATCCTCGACGAGATCCTGCCCCGATGGGGCGTCGAGACGGTGTTCGTCGACGGCGCCGACCTCGAGCAGTGGCAAGAGGCGCTGGCGGTTCCCACCGCTGCCGTCTTCTTCGAGACCCCCAGCAACCCCATGCAGGAGCTCGTCGACATCCCGGCCGTGAGCGACCTCGCCCACGCCGCGGGTGCCCAGGTCGTCGTGGACAACGTCTTCGGCACCCCGGTCTTCTCGCACCCCCTCGCGCACGGTGCCGACATCGTCGTCTACTCGGCCACCAAGCACATCGACGGCCAGGGCCGCACCCTCGGCGGTGCGATCCTCGGTCGGAAGGAGTTCATCGAAGGCCCCGTCAAGAACCTCATGCGGCACACCGGCCCGGCCATGTCCCCCTTCAACGCGTGGGTCCTGGCCAAGGGCCTGGAGACCCTCGACCTCCGGGTGCGCAGGATGGCCGAGTCGGCGTTGGAGGTGGCGACCACGCTGGAGCGCTGGGGGGCTCAGGGCAGGGGTGTGCTGAGGGTGCTCTTCCCTCACCTCGCCAGCCACCCCCAGCACCCGCTCGCCCTGCGTCAGCTCGAGGGTGGGGGAGGCACCGTCGTCACGTTCGACGTCGTCGGTGGCCGTGCCGGGGCCTTCGCGTTCCTCAACGCCCTGGAGCTCATCGACATCTCCAACAACCTCGGCGACGCGAAGTCCCTCACGACGCACCCGGCCACGACCACGCACCGGCGGCTGGAGCCGGCGGCGCGCGCTGCCGTCGGCATCACCGACGGCACCATCCGGGTGTCGGTGGGGCTGGAGGACGTCCGCGACATCGTCGCCGACCTCGACGCGGGGCTCTCGGCTGCCGCCGCGGTGGCAGGCTGAGCGACGGCATCCGCTCGTGCGGTGAGGAACCCCGGGCGCCTCTTGGGGCGAGGCGGTGGGCAACGCGGGCGGCTCAGCCGGGCCGGACGTCGAGGACCCACGGGGCGCCGGGTCTCACGGGCTCGTGCAGGGCCACGTCGAGGGCCGAGCCCACGACCTCGGCGACCGTGGGAACCGAGCGAGTCGTGACACCGCTCTCGCAGAGGTGCCGGGTCACGAGCCCGCGGGTGTGCTTGGCCATGTGGCTGGCACCGGGCGCCCGTATCTGGACCCACCGGGAGGCGAGGTCCGGGTCCGGCCGCCAGGCCGCGGCGTAGGGCGCCGAGCGGCAGTCCACCACCACCCCCCGCCCGGCGGCACCGGGAAGGACCTGCTGGAGGGCCGGCCGCCAGGCCGTGGCCAGGGGGCCGATGCCCGGGAGGGTCGCTCCCATGGCCAGGCGGTATGCCGTGATCCGGTCGCCCAGCCGCACCGCTCCGTGCAGGGCGGAGATGATGACGACCCACCTGTTGGCCCGGCGACGCGATGCCGGGTCCAGGCTCGCGAGGTCCAGCGCGTCGTAGAGCACCCCGGTGTAGACCTCGGCCGCGGGCATCGCCGGGGCGGTGTCCAGCCGCAGGTTGCGGGCCACCTCGTCGAGCAGTCCCTCGGACACTCCCAGGAGCCGTGCGGCGTCGGGCGAGGTGCTCGCGGCTCCCAGTGCCCTGGAGACGCGTTCGCGCGTGGGGGCCAGCGCGGGGAAGGACCACGTGGACGGGTCGACCGGTCGGCCTCGCGCGCGGGTGGCCTTGGCCTCCGACGGCGGCAGGAGGATCAGCACCGACACAGCCTACGGTCGTCCGGACAGGCACTCTCACCCCCCGGGGTGCTGGAGACCACGGCCATGGCGAGGTCCGTCGACCTCAGGTCGCGGCTCGCACGCGGGTCCCGGCGGTCCCGGCCACGATGTCCGCGATGTCGGCGAGGGAGCCGATGACGGCGTCGTTGCCGGTGGCGTCCACGAAGCTGCAGGCCGCGTCGACCTTGGGCCCCATCGAGCCCCTGGGCAGCTCGAGCCCTGCGAGCTCGCCCGGGGTGACCGTGCCCAGCCGCCGCTGGTGGGGCGTCTCCCAGTCGACGTACACGCCGTCGACGTCGGTGGCGATGACGAGGAGGTCCGCCGAGAGCTCCCGAGCCAGGAGGGAGGAGGCCAGGTCCTTGTCGATGACCGCCTCCACGCCCTGGAGCCTCCGGTTCTCGTCGTACATCGTGGGGATGCCGCCGCCCCCGGCACAGATGACGATCGTCCCGTGCTCGAGCAGGGTGCGGATCGGGCCGATCTCGATGATCCGCCTCGGTTTCGGGCTGGCCACGACCCGGCGGAACTGGCTGCCGTCCGGCGCGACGGTCCACCCGTTCTTCTCGGCGAGGCTCTCGGCCGTCGCGCGGTCGTAGACGGGACCGATCGGCTTGCTCGGATCGTCGAACGCCGGGTCCTCGGGGTCGACCTCCACCATCGTGAGGACGGTCGCGAAGGGCTGTTCGACCGGCAGGAGGTTGCCCAGCTCCTGTTCGATGACGTACCCGATCATCGCCTCCGTCTGGGCCCCGAGGACGTCCAGGGGGTAGGGGGCCACGGCCGCGTAGGCAGCCGCCTGGAGGGACAGCAGGCCGACCTGGGGCCCGTTCCCGTGCGCGACGACGATCTCGTTGCCGGGTGCGACGAGAGCGATCTTCTCTGCGGCGACCCGGATGTTCGCTCGTTGGTTCTCTGCCGTCAACGGCTCCCCGCGCAGCAGCAGGGCGTTACCGCCCAGGGCGATCACGATGCGCATGGTCGTTCCTCCTACCCGAGGTCGGTTCAGCTGAGTGCGGCGACCAGGATCGCCTTGATGGTGTGCATCCGGTTCTCCGCCTGCTCGAAGGCGATGTTGGCCGGGCTCTCGAACACGTCGTCGGTGACCTCGACCCCGTTCGCCAGGTGCGGGTACTGCTCGGCGATCCGGGCACCCACCGTCGTCTCGGCGTTGTGGAACGCCGGCAGGCAGTGCATGAAACGGACCCGGGGGTTCTCCGCGGCCGCCATGAGCTCGGCGTTCACCTGGTAAGGGAGCAGCATCGCGATCCGCTCGGCCCAGGTCTCGATCGGCTCGCCCATCGACACCCAGACGTCGGTGTGGATGAAGTCGGCACCGCGCACCGCCTCGACGGGGTCGTCCGTGATCGTCAACCGAGCGCCGGACTCCGCGGCGAAACCTCGGCACATCGCGACGTGGTCCTCGCTCGGCCACAGCTCCCGCGGGGCTCCGATCCGCACGTCCATGCCCAGCTTGGCTCCGACGAGCAGGAGGGAGTTGGCCACGTTGTTCCGGCCGTCGCCGACGAAGGCGTAGGCGATCTCGTGCATCGGCTTGCTGCTGTGCTCGGTCATCGTGAGCACGTCGGCCAGCATCTGGGTCGGGTGGAACTCGTCGGTGAGTCCGTTGAAGACCGGCACCCCGGCATACTCCGCGAGCTCCTCGACGATCTCCTGGCCGGCACCGCGGTACTCGATGGCGTCGTACATGCGGCCCAGCACGCGCGCGGTGTCCTTCATCGACTCCTTGTGCCCGATCTGCGAGGACGCCGGGTCGATGTACGTGACGTGCGCCCCCTCGTCGTAGGCGGCCACCTCGAAGGCACAGCGCGTGCGGGTGGAGGTCTTCTCGAAGATCAGGGCGATGTTGCGGCCCTCGAGGCTGCGCCGGGACGCCCCGGAGTACTTCGCTCGCTTGAGGTCGCGGGAGAGGTCGAGGAGGTAGTGCAGGTCGCGCTCGGTGTGGTGCACCAGGGAGAGCAGGTTGCGGTTGCGGTTGTTGAAGGGCATGGCGTACCTCGTGTCTGTCAGGTGTAGAGCGGGTCCCGCAGGATCGGGCAGGTCATGCAGCGGCCGCCGCCCCTGCCCCGACCGAGCTCGCTGGCGGTGATGGTCACGACCTCGACGCCGGCCTTGCGCAGGGCGGTGTTGGTCTGGATGTTGCGGTCGTAGCCGATGACGACCCCGGGCTGCAGCGCCACGACGTTGTTGCCGTCGTCCCACTGCTCGCGCTGGACCCCGTAGAGGTCGCCGGCGGCGGTGACCACCCTGAAGTCCACGTCGATGGCGTCGCCGATCGTCTCCACGAGTCCCTTGGGTTCTCTCCGGATGTCGAGGTCGGAGGGGCCGTCCCCGGGCCGGAGGCTGAACGGGACGATGCCGTCGACGACGGGTGAGTAGGTCGTGACGAGGTCGTGGTCGGCGAAGGTGAACACCGTGTCGAGGTGCATCGCCGCCCGGACCCGCGGCAGGCTCGCGACGATCACGCGCTCGGCGGCCCCCGCCGCGAAGAGGTTCCTGGCGACCTGCGTGATCGCCTGGTGCGACGAGCGCTCGCCCATCCCGATGACGACCACCCCTCGACCGATCGGCATGACGTCCCCGCCCTCGAGCGTGGCCAGCCCCTGTTCACCGGTGTCACCGTCCAGGTCGCCGAGCCAGACGGCGTAGTCCTCCCCGGCGAATGCCGGGTGGAACCGGTAGACCGCCGTCGTGAGGAGGGTCTCCTGGCGGCGCGCGGGCCAGAACATCGGGTTCAGCGTCACCCCGCGGAAGATCCAGGACGAGTTGTCGCGCATGAACTGGGTGTTCGGCAGCGGTCGGATGACGAAGCCCGTCGGGTCCAGCTCGCGGAACGCGGCCAGGAAGCCGCCCCCCAGGTCCTCGGGGACGTCCTGGTAGGACACCCCGCCGATGAGGAGCTCGGCCAGCCGCTCACTCGGCAGCTCTTCGAGCCAGGCGCGGACCTCTCGGGTCAGCCCGGCGCCCACGAGCCTGTCGGTGATCGTGCGGTCCAGGACCCAGGTGCGAGCGTCGGGCTGGTCGAGCACCTCGGCGAGCAGGTCGTGGAGCTCGAGCACCTCGACGCCGCGCTCCTCCATCTTCGCGACGAAGTCGAAGTGGTCGCGGCGGGCCTGCTGAACCCAGATCACGTCGTCGAACAGCAGCTCGTCGCAGTTCGCCGGGGTCAGCCGCTGGTGGGCCAGACCCGGTGCACAGACGAGCACCGTGCGCAGCCGTCCGGCCTCGGACCAGACCCCCACCCGGGGCTCGTGCTTCTCTTCACTGGCATTCATGACAGTCCACCGTCCGATCTCAGAGCACGGAAAGGTTGCCGGTGGCGAGCATCGAGACCGCCACCGCGGAGGTCAGGGCCACGACCCCGACCGCCACACGTTCGGGAACCGTGAACACCGGCAACCGGCTCTCGCGGCGCGCCCAGACGTAGAAGCCCGTTCCGACCAGGTAGAAGAGCGCTGCGACCAACAGGTACTGCAGCCCTCCCGCATAGACCAGCCAGCAGGCGTAGACGAGTCCCACGGACCCGATGACGAGGTCGCGCGACCGTCCGGAACCGTGCTCGTAGGTCTCACCACGCGCGGCCAGCAGGACCTGGTACCCGGCCGACCACAGGTAGGGCAGCAGGATCAGCGAGGTCGCCAGGTACACGAGGTTGGTGTACGTGCTGTCGTTGACCAGGGTCCAGAGCAGCAGCAGCTGGACGCAGCCGTTGGTGAGCCACAGGGCGGTGGCGGGCGCACCGTGCGCGTTCTCGCGGGCGAGGGCCCGGGGCATGACGTGCTCGATGGCCGGCAGCCGCAGGATTTCCACGCACAGCATCACCCAGGCGAGCAGGGCGCCCAGCAGGGAGATGATCAGGCCGAGGGAGATGAAGCCGGCACCCCAGCTGCCCACCTCGTTCTCGAGGACGCCCGCCATCGACGGGTCCTCGAGCCCGGCGATGTCCGCCTGGGCCATCAGGCCGTAGGAGAGCAGGTTGACCAGGAGCAGCAGGACGAGCACGCCGGCGAACCCGAGCACCGTCGCCCGGCCGACGTCCTTGCGCCTGCCCGCACGCTGGGAGTAGACGGACGCGCCCTCGATGCCGATGAACACCCAGACGGTGACCAGCATCATGTTCTTGACCTGGTCGAGGGTGCTACCGAGCGGGGCGCCGTCGATCAGGGTGTTCTGGCCCCAGAAGTCGGCCGTGAAGATTCCCGCGTTGAACCCGACGGCGGCGATGGCGATGAAGGTGAGGATCGGGACGACCTTGGCGATCGTCACGATTGTGTTGACGAGGGCGGCGCCGTGGATGCCGCGCAGCACCATGGCGTGGACGACCCACAGCACGATGGACGCTCCCACCACCGCGGCGACTGTCGCCCCGCCCTCGAAGGCGGGGAAGAAGTATCCGAGGGTCGAGAAGAGCAGCACGAGGTAGGCGACGTTGC
Organism: uncultured Actinomycetota bacterium; assembly: GCA_963730365.1. Taxonomy (GTDB): domain Bacteria; phylum Actinomycetota; class Actinomycetes; order Actinomycetales; family Dermatophilaceae; genus Fodinibacter. The sequence continues at coordinate 29,482 of CAVSRM010000016.1, forward strand.
CCACCCAGGCGGACACCCAGTACCCCCACGCCGAGCTGAATCCGATGTAGTTGCCGAAACCGGCGCGCGCATACCCGTAGACCCCGCCGTCGACGTCGGGCTTGCGGCGGGCGAGGGTCTGGAAGACGAAGGCCAGCATCAACATCCCGACGCCGGTGACCAGCCAGCCGATGAGCAGCGGGCCGGGGGCGGCGCTCTGGGCCATCTGGGAGGGCAGGGCGAAGATGCCGCTGCCGATCATGGATCCCACGACGAGTGCGATGAGAGCGGCCAGTCCAAGTCCGGCCGTGGAGGTGCCGACGGCGGGTCGGCCCTGAGAGGGTGGCGAAGGTGCCTCTGATGCGGGGCGCCCGGCGATCTGCTGAGACATGAGTGCCTCCTCGGGCTTGCCGGGCCGGAGGATCCGCCCCAGCGTCTGGACGCTACTCCCGCCGGTCCGGGCGGGGACGGAACTGACTCGGACATCACAGTCACGAGCCGCTGAAGCGGATCGGCGCAGGCGTCGTTCCGGAGGTTAGGTTGGTCGCATGCCGCATCCCCGCGTGACGCTCGCCCCCACCGAGGCCGAGGCGCCCGAAGGAGTGGTGGCGGCGCTGCGAGCCCGGTTCGAGTCGGTCCGCGAGGAGCTGGGGCTCTCGCTCGACTACCCGGCCGACGCACGGGCTGAGGCCGAGGCGGTGGCGGCACGGCCACCGGAACTCCCCACGGACGACCAGACCGACCTCCCGTTCTTCACCCTCGACCCCGTGGGCTCGATGGACCTCGACCAGGCGATCCACCTCGAGCGTGACGGCGAGGGCCACCGACTGCGGTACGCCATCGCCGACGTGCCCGCGTTCGTGGCGCTCGGTGGGGCCCTGGACCGCGAGACGCGCGAGCGGGGGCAGACCGTCTACTGCCCGGACGTGCGGGTGCCACTCCATCCCGAGGTGCTCTCCGAGAACGCAGCGAGCCTCCTGCCCGGGGTGGTCCGGCCGGCCTTCGTCTGGGACCTGCGGCTCGACGGCACGGGGGAGCTCACGTCGGCCCGGGTGGGACGCGCTCTCGTGCGCAGCGTCGAGCGCCTGGACTACGTGGCGGTCCAGTCCTCGATCGACGCGGGAGGCGACGACGAGCGCTTCGCGATGCTGCGCGAGGTGGGGGAGCGGAGGATCGCCCTCGAGCGGGTCCGGGGAGGCGCCAGCCTGCCGATGCCCGAGCAGCAGGTGCGCGAGGGGCAGGACGGCGGTTTCGTGCTGGAGTTCCGGCCGCCGGTCGCGGCGGAGGAGTGGAACGCCCAGATCTCGCTGCTCACCGGGATGGCGGCCGCGACGATGATGATCGAGGCCGGGGTCGGGGTGCTGCGCACCATGCCGGCACCGACCGAGAACGTGATCGCCCGCTTCCGCCGGGCCGCCCGGGCGATGCACGCGACCTGGCCGGACGGGCAGTCCTACGGCGACTTCGTGAGGTCCCTGGACCGCACCGACCCCAGGCACCTGGCCCTGATCCACGAGGCGACGACGCTGTTCCGCGGCGCGGGGTACACGGCATTCGACGGAGACGTCCCCGACGAGCGCGAGCACGGGGCCGTGGCGGCGCCGTACGCCCACGTGACGGCTCCGCTGCGCCGGCTCGTCGACCGGTTCGGTCTCCTCGTGTGCGAGGCGGTGAGTCGGGGTGCCGAGGTGCCCGACAGCGTGCGGGCAGCGCTTCCCGACCTGCCCGACCTGATGCGCGCCTCGGACCAGCGCGCCCGGGCGGCGGAGCGCGCGTGCGCCGACGCCACGGAGGCGGCCGTCCTCCACGGGAGGGTGGGGGAGGTGTTCGAGGCCGTCGTCGTGGACCGGGGCGAGAGCACGCTGGAGGTGCAGCTCGTCGACCTGCCGGTGCTGACGAGGCTCGCCGGGCCCCGGTCCGAGCTGGGGGCGTCGGTGCGGGTCCGGGTCGTCCGGGCCGATGTGGCGACCGGGACGCTCGAGCTGGCCCTAGACTGACCACGGACGAGTCGGGCGGACGGTCGCGTCGGTGGGCAACCACCGCCGAGGAAGGTCCGGGCTCCGAAGGGCAGGATGGTGGCCAACAGCCACCCGGGGTGACCCGCGGGACAGTGCCACAGAGAACAGACCGCCCCGGTCGCGCGAGCGAGCGGGGTAAGGGTGAAACGGTGGTGTAAGAGACCACCAGCGGCCTGGGTGACCAGGTCGGCTCGGTAAACCCCATCCGGAGCAAGCCCAGACAGCGTGCGATCGAGGGCGGCCCGCCCGAGCACGCGGGTAGGGCGCTGGAGGTGGTCGGCAACGGCCACCCGAGATGGATGACCGTCACCGGGTCGCCGGCAACGGCGGCACGGGACAGAACCCGGCCTACAGCCCGACTCGTCCACCACAAGCCGCTGACCTGCAGGTATTTGTGTACTCGCTCGCGACTGTCCTCACATTGTCCTCAGCCTGCCGAGGGGGTCCCCTTGAGCTGCCAGTCCACCGCCTCCCGCGTGCGGTCGTCGGAGTCCGGCCACAGGTGGCTATACGTGTCCAAGGTCTCCGCGGCAGTGGCATGACCCAACCGCGCCTGCACGGTCTTCACGCTCTCGCCGTATCGGATCAGGAGCGACGCGTAGTAGTGGCGCAGCAGATGCAAACCGGTGCCGTGCGGCAGATCGGCCGCTCTGGCAGCCGGTCGCCACAGCCGACCGAATGCCTGCCGGTTCATTGGCTCGCCCTCGAGCGTGAAGACCAGACCGTCGGGGCCGGGCGGG
>CAVSRM010000017.1:0-176671 GCA_963730365.1 uncultured Actinomycetota bacterium
CAGCCAGTCTGCGATCACCACCTTGGTCAGTGGTGTTCTTGCCCAAGGTGGCATCCACGTACGCGCGGTCGGCCATCCAGTCCTCATAACTCTGGACGAAGTAGACCCCGGTCGCGCTCTGGCGCAGGCAGGCCATCGCAGCCACGGGTGCGGTGTGCACTGCGGTCGCCACGACGACGTCAGCCCGTGGCACCCCGCGTACACCTAGGTAGGCAGTGTTGAGAACCTTGACCCGGGCTGCTCAAGGTGGAACCACGTTGGGCGAGCATGGCGCTCGCGCACGTGGTAATCCACCCGGTTTCGTAGCTGCATCGCCTCCCCCCAGGCCCGAAGAACCTTGGCACGGGCGGATCGTTTCCGTGTCGCACCGTGCCGGAGGTGCAGCGCATGCACGATCGTGACGTCGTGCAGGCGGGAGGCGAGGTGGTTCGCGTACGAGTAGACGACTTTGTACCCACCCGACGCGTTGTGACTCAGGCCCGGCAGGAGGATGACGAAGCGCAGCCGGGGCGACCCGGCATCCGTACCTGAGGCGGGCACCCTTGCGGCATCACGAGCCCGGTCACCCATCCCAACCTCCGGGGATGTCCTTGATGATCTCCCAGCGGGGGTCGAGCTGGCAGGCCCGGCCGCCGTCCACGTGCCGAGCGTGAAAGGCCGGCACGACGACGTGTGACTGCAGGCCGTGGAGTGCGTTGCTCACGTAGCCGGCCCAGTACGAGAACGTCGAGTTCGTCGTGATGATCCGCGACGACGTGCTCACCGAGCGAAAGTTGCTGGCCGGGGAAGCGGACTGCGGCGCGTACTCGACTCGGCCCCACTGCGGGAGAGCAGCCCGCCGAGCCTGGCGCGACACCACTCGATGCCGTCGGAGACGACCAGCACGTGGTCGACCGGTCCCGCCATCTCCACGGCCCGGGCCAGGGCCACGTCGAGGTAGGCCTCGATGTCGAACGAGTAGCGCCCGCGGAACACCGGGTCGGAGTAGTAGTCCCCCCGACGGACGTTGACCGTCACCGACCGGGGGCGAGGCTCCGGCGGAGCAGGTGAGCTCGGAGGGGAGCAAGTGTCGCCGGATGAAGTCATGCAACTGCTGGCGAGTAAACTCCTCGCCGAAACGCTGACCCCACGACGGATCCCGCCGGTCCCAGGCCCTGACGTCCTCGCGGCGCACCAGCAGGTGGTCACGCACAGTCGGCAGCAGCTCGAGCCACGGGTCCATGGTCGGCACGTGGAGCACCCGGTGGTCGTGGCCTTCCTGCTGGCGCAGGTCGGCCCGCAGCCACAGGTACAGGAAGTTGCCGAAGCCGAGACCGTCCGGCGTCATCCTCACCATCCGGTGCCCCCGCTGAACGATCCGCTCGCTCTTGATGCGGGCCCGCCGCCCCACGGTCCCCAACGTCTGGCGCGGATTGAGCATGGGGACAGGGTAGCGACCAGGCGCTCGGAACCCCGCCCCGGCCGAACGGGTGCCGCGTCGAGTCACGACCAGCGCGCCGGGATGCCCTTGGCCGTGACGCCTTCGGGTACGCTCCTTCCGACTCCGAGCACGTACTTCACGGAAGCACGCGCGCCTGCCACTCCTCGGCCGCCCGCGAAGGCGACCCCGCGTGCCGCCAGGCGTTCGACGTTGGGCTCTGATGAGCCGTCGTCGACGACACCCAGCCCCTCGAGGGCCGAGCCGGCCGCCATTATCGCCTCGAGGACGTCGAGGCACTCCCGTCCGAAACCCTACGCTCCGACGACAACGACCTGCTGGCGCGCCGTCATGGCGCGGCGTCGATCGCCGTGGTCGCGGAGCCGAGGAAGGGGCTCATCGTTGCCTCACCCTCGCCGCTGATGCCCTGCCGGACGAGGACGGAACGCACCGTTCGCGCCAGGATCGACACATCGAGGCGCAGACTGCGCCGGTCGACGTAATCCACGTCGAGGGCCGACTAGTCCTCCCACGACAGACCGTTGCGCCCCGACACCTGGGCGAGTCCGGTCACTCCGGGACGCACCTCGTGTCGCCCGCGTGCTCCGGGCTGTAGCGAGGCAGGTACTCCATGAGCAGGGGCCGTGGCCCGACGAGGCTCATCTCCCCCTTGAGCACGTTCCACAGGGTGGGCAGCTCGTCCAGGCTCGTCGAGCGCAGGAACCGGCCCACGGCCGCGAGCCGGTCGTCATCGCTCACGTGCGTCGCATCCGGGTGCGGGCCTGTCCCCTGAACGGTGTTCTGGCCCAACGAGCCGGCGGAGTCGGCGAGGAAGGCTGGTCACCGATGACCGAGTCACTGAAGGGCATGACTTCGATGCCCAAGGACGCGAAGAAGACCGCGAAGCTTGGCGAGACGGAGCGGGCCGCGGTGCGCGAGCTGGTCAAGGCCGCCCGTGCTCGGGGTGAGGATCTGACAGGCCCGGAAGGGCTGTTGAAGATGATCACCGCCACCGTCCTCCAAGCCGCTTTGGAGGAGGAGATGACCGAGCACCTGGGCCACGAGAAACACCACGGCCCCGAGGGTGGGGCGGGCAACGCCAGGAACGGGACCCGGCCCAAGACGGTCCTGACCGATGCTGCCGGAGAGGTGGGCATCGAGGTGCCGCGGGACCGGGCGGGCGCGTTTTCCCCGGTCATCGTCAAGAAGCGGCAGCGGCGCCTGAACGACGTCGACGCCATCGCGATCTCCCTGTTCGCCAAGGGGTTGACCACCGGTGAGATCAGCGCCCACTTCGCTGAGGAGTACGGGGCCTCGATCGGCGAGGACACTATCTCGCGGATCACCGACACGGTCGTGGAGGAGATGCAGGCGTGGGCGTCGCGACCGTTGCAGGGCGTGTGCGCGGCGATCTTCATCGACGCGATCTACGTCAGGTCCGCGACGGGCAGGTCGGCAACCAGCCGTTCTACGCCGCGATCGGGGTCGACCTCGCCGGGCGCCATGACGTGCTCGGGTTATGGGGGGCAAGGGCGGCGGTGAGAGCGCGAAGTTCTGGATGACGGTCCTCGCGGACCTGAAGAATTGCGGCGTGACGGACGTGTTCTTCGTCGTGCGACGGGTTGAAGGGCCTACCCGACGCGGTGAACACCGTCTTTGAACCGCCCCGGGTTCAGTGGAGAGTCAGGCGTTCTTCCTCGGCGGTTGTCGGGGAAGGGTTGTGGGCAGCGTAGTAGGCGGTCTCGTACTCGGTGGGTGGGGTGTCTTGGCACCAGGAGTGCGGGCGTCGCTGGTTGTACCAGTCGACCCATTTGAGGGTCTCGATTTCGACGTGCTCCAGGCTCCGCCAGGGGCCAAGTCGGCGGATGACCTCGGTCTTGAAGAGCCGGTTGAGGGCTTCGGCGGCGGCGTTGTCGTAGGAGTCGCCCTTGGACCCGACGGAGGCGACGATGCCGAGCTCTTCGAGGCGTTCGGTGTACCGGATGGCGAGGTATTGCACGCCTCGGTCGCTGTGATGGACCAGCCCGGTGAGGTCGTGGCCCTCGCGTTGGCGGGTCCAGATGCCCTTGCTCGAGGGCGTCCAGGGCGAGGTCGGTGCGCAGTGAGGCGGACGCGCCAGCCGACGATCCGCCGGGAGAACAGGTCCAGGACGAACGCGACGTAGACGAACCCGGCCCAGGTCGGGACGTAGGTGATGTCGGCGACCCAGCGGGTGTCCGGCGCGCCGCGGAGAAGTCCCGGTTCAACGCGTCCTCGGGGCGGTGGTCCACGCCCGGGATCGTGGTGACCGGCTTCTTGTGGTCGCCGGCGACCGCACCCCTGATGCCCAGGGCCTTCATCCTGCGGGCCACGGCGCACCGCGCCACCGGCGGGTACCGCGCGCCGGTGGGTTGCCCGCTCGTCCAGGACCTGTTCCGGCCGGTTGAGCGCCTTCCACATCTTGCGCACCCCGTACACCCGGTAGTTCTCCTCGAACAGCGCCGTGATCCGCGCGTCCAGGGCCGCATCGGCCAGCGTCCGCCGGCTCGGCGGTCGAGACTTGGCGGCGTAGTAGGTGCTCGGGGCGATCGGGGCATCGGCCTCGGTGAGGACGGTGCAGATCGGCTCGACCCCGAACTGTTCCTTGTGCTGGTCGACGTAGGCGATCAGCGATGCGAGGGGCGGTCGAGCTCCGCCGCGAAGAAAGCCGACGCGCTCTTGAGGATCGCGTTCGCCCGTCGTAGTTCCCGGTTCTCCCGCTCCAACTCCACGATCCGAGCGACCGGGTCATCGGTGACAACCGGCGCCCGTGGAGACCGCCCGCCGGCGACACCACTGCGGAACCAGTTCCGCAACGTCGCCCCCAGGGATCCCCAGCTGGTCACCGACCTGGGTACAGGCACGCTTGTGCGCCAATCCCGGGCTCTCCTTCAATGTCTCCTCAACCATGCGCACGGCGCGCTCACGCAGCTCATCGCTGTACTTCCTCGGTGCGGGCATGACTCCAGCCTCCCTGAAGAGGTCAGGACCCTCCACCAAACCCGGGGCGGTTCACCTTGCCTCTGAGCGGGGCGTCGCTCCAACGCCGCCTTGTCCCGCTCCCGGTCCGCCCGTGTCCGTCGTCCAGCCTGGGCGGCGACCTCAGCGGCCGGCTCACGGATCCGTCGAGCCCGGCCGGTGCAACCAGCAAGGAACCCAGGAACCCGATCTGCAGGCCCCTCGCCCCCTCGAGCCGATGCTGCATCCTCGACCGCATCAGTGTGCTCGGCGTCTTGGATCATCTCCTCGACCTGACGCTCCAACCACTCCTGGCCGCGGTTGGCGTCCAACGACGCGTTCGCGGCGATCTTGGTGCCGTCGATGGCGACCGTGCCGAACCGGGCCAGCCCGGCGTGGGCGGTGACCAGCAACACCTGGGTGAACAACGCGGCGAACGCGTCCTGGCAGTCCGCGCGGAACCGGGCGATCGAGCTGTGGTCGGGGATGTCCTGGGCGCACAGCACCCGGAACGCCATATCCGTGGCGCACAGCCGCTCGACCTGACGTGAGGACCGCACCCCGCGGCAGTAGGCGTACACCAGCAGCCCCAGCAGCATCCTCGGGTCGTACCCGGGGGCACCTACCCCGCCAAGGCGGGGGCACCGCTCGAACGCGCTGGTATCGACAGCATCCAACGTGTCGAGCAGGAACCACACCAAGTGTCCTCGGGGAGCCATTCGCGCATGTCCGGAGGAAGAAGAAACCCCTGATCACGCAGCACCGGACGGTAAGAGTTGGCCACGCACCATCCTCCCAAACCCGCCACCAGGAGCCCCGCCACGACACCCCATTTCGCAACAGGCTCTAGGACGTCGAAATCAGGCGGGTGTTGTTCTCCACCAACGCGATCGAGTCCCGCAGCTCGAGGTACCGCCGCGCCGTGGGCGCGAGGGGGCACTTTCCCCACCGAGCAGGCAGCGCTGAAGTGCCTTTACCTGGTCACCCGAGGGCTGGACCCCAAGGGCACCGGGCAGGCACGATGCACGATGCGGTGGAAGCCCGCCCTGAACGCCTTCGCCGTCACCTTGGCCGACCGTATGCCGGCCGCCGAGAACCTCTAGCAAGATGAACGCCAGAAACACCGATCATCGGACCCGAGGTCAGCCCCGGTAAAGTTGGCAGAGCTGGATTGAGAGAGTCGAGGAAATCGCGATAGAGTTGTCTGCTCGGTCCTCCCATTGTGTTCTTGACTCGCCAGAGCAAAGTTCGGACTTTAACCGAACCGAAGTCAAGGGTGAAGCCACCTTCGTGACGCGATGACGATGGCTCCGACCCCCAGGCCCCCTCAGGATCAGTGTTGGAGGACCTTCGTTCGCACTGATCGGATGAAGGGATGGATCGCGCTATGGTGGGAATTGTGCCCTTGGCCAGACGTCCGCCGCAGGGTGGCGAACACGTGTTGGGTTGCAGCCTCTGGATGTGAGTGCAACCAATCGGTGCGGTTCCACAACGACAGGAGGAGTCGACTTGACAGGCCGAACCGTCGCCGCGGTCGTTGTGACGTTCAACCGTTCTGGCGTCCTTGAAGACACGGTGAACGCGGTGCTTGGCCAGTCGATCCCCCCAGACGAAACATTCGTAGTTGATAACGCCAGTACCGACGACACCCAAGAGCACTTCGAAACTAGGCGGGACGTAACCTACGTCCGGGCGGCCGACAACGGCGGGTATGCGGCCGGCTTGGCTCTCGGGATCTCGGCGGCCCGAGATGCTGGACATGGCGCCTTCTGGCTCCTCGATGACGACAGCATACCGATGCCAACCGCCCTCGAGGAACTGCTCGACGTAGTCGCTCGAGCTGGAACGACTTTGGGGCTCGTCGGACTAAGCGGGGGTCAACTCCGCTACGGGTTCATCAAACATCTGAGCACGGCCGATACTCGCATCAGGTGTTTTGAGTTAGTCTCTGGGGCTAGGGAGGTCGAATTCTCACTCATTGACGGCGCTCTGTTGCTCGACCCCGCAGCGTTGATCGCCGGACCTCCTGATCAACGCTGGTTCATGATGTTCGAGGATATCGAATTGTCTTGGCGGATTCGGCGTGCCGGATTCAAGATTGTGGTGCTTGAGAGGGACCTCATACGGCGCGGCCACCTTGGGTCTTCCGCCGCAGCTTCACCAAACCCCTGGCGTCGGTACTATCTCGCGCGAAACCAAATGAGGTGGGCGATCGAGGCTGGAGACATTCGACTGTTAGGCGGCACAGGTATCCGATTCCTTCGCATGGCTGCGTCGGACATAGCGCATCGTCGCTGGTCGCCCCTGACTGCAATAGTTATAGGCTTCCGTGATGCGATCGCCAACCGTATGGGTCGCACTGTTCTCCCTGGCCATTTCCGCTACCCCTATCGAAAACACGATGCACAGCAGTAGGGCTCCTCCACAAGCAGGGTGCTCGCCAACGTCGAGGAAGTGTGGCAGGCACGTAAGTCAAGCCCATCGTCCAGGGACCCCCTTCACCAGAACCCCACCCGGCGCAGGCGCGTCACTAGGGCACCGGCGCCGACGACCGTTCCCTCGCCCACGGTGAGGTTCTGCAGGATCGTCGCGGCGGCGCCGACCAGGGTACCGGCGCCGATGGTCACCTCGCCGGAGACCACCGCCGCGGGGTTGACCGACACGAAGTCTGCCAGCACGGCATCGTGGCCGATCGTTGCGTTGGGGTTGACGTGCACGTGCCGGCCAAGCCGCACGTTGGTCGAGATCGCCACTCCGGCACAGACGACCACCCCCTCCCCCAGGTCCGCCTCGGAACCGATGGTCGCCGTCGGGTGGATCGCCGTGAGAGCGCGCGCCCCGACCTCGTCGAGCCGAGACACGAGCACGCGCCGCACTCCTGGGTCCCCGATACCGAGCACGTAGACGCCGTCACCGGCACCGCCGTCCATCCAGGCCGAGACCGTGCCGAGGTACGGGGTGCCCCGCGCCGCCAGACGCTCGAGGTTGACCGCCGAGGGGCCGTCGTCGACGACACCAAGGACCTCGAGGGCCGAGCCGGCCGCCATCATGGCCTCGAGCACGTCGAGGCACTCCCGACCGAACCCGGACGCCCCGACGACGACGACCTGCTGGGGTGTGGTCATGACGCGCCGTCCAGGGCTGCGCCTGGGGCGCCGAGGAAGGGTGTCATCGTCGCCTCCCCCTCGCCGGTGATGCCGCGGCGTCCGAGCACGGACCCGACGGTGCGGCGGAGGATCGCCATGTCGAGGCGGAGGCACCGGCGGTCCACGTACTCCACGTCGAGGGCGAACTTGTCCTCCCACGCGACCCCGTTGCGCCCCGACACCTGGGCGAGTCCGGTCACTCCAGGACGCACCTCGTGTCGCCGCGCCTGCTCCGGGCTGTAGCGAGGCAGGTACTCCATGAGCAGGGGCCGTGGCCCGACGAGGCTCATCTCCCCCTTGAGCACGTTCCACAGGGTGGGCAGCTCGTCCAGGCTCGTCGAGCGCAGGAACCGGCCCACGGCCGTGAGCCGGTCGGCATCGCTCACGTGCGTCGCGTCCGGGTGCCGCATCGTGCGGAACTTCACGAGCTCGAACGGCTCGCCGTGCAGGCCCGGCCTGAGCTGTCGGAAGAGCACCGGGCGGCCGTGGGCGACGAGCACGACGCCGGCCGTCACGGCCTGGACCGGGGCCGACACGACGAGGCCGACGGCGCTCACCGCGACGTCGATGCCGCGCTTCACCGCGTCGTAGGGCCGCCGCTCAGGCCGTGTCACGACGCCCTCCCGAGGAACGAGGAGATGGCGGCGTGGACCCGGTGCATCCGATCATCGTCGAGCACCGAGCCACTGGGCAACGACAGCCCAGTCGCGTAGAGCCTCTCGCTCGTCCCGTCAACGACCGCCCGCGCCCCGGCGAACACCGGCTGCAGGTGCATCGGTTTCCACAGCGGGCGTGCCTCGATGTCGGCCGCGGCGAGCGCGAGCCGGAGGTCCTCAGGCGCGAACCCGGCGACCGCGGGGTCGATGAGCACCGAGGTGAGCCAGAAGTTGTCCCTCGTGTCGCCGCCGTCAGCCCCCGACGGCTCACCGAAGACCACCACCCCGGGGACGCCGTCGAAGAGCTCGCGGTAGCCCAGGCGGTGCGCGCGCCGCCGCTCGACCATGGCCCCGAGGCGGGAGAGCTGGGCCCGGCCGAGCGCTGCCAGCAGGTTCGACATCCGGTAGTTGTACCCGATCTCGGTGTGCTCGTAGTGCATCGCGGTCTGGCGGGCCTGGGTGGCCAGATACCGCACCCGCTCGGCCTGCGCCTCGTCGTCGGTGAGGAGTGCGCCACCTCCCGACGTCGTCATGACCTTGTTGCCGTTGAACGACAGCACGGCGCTCTCGCCGTGAGCCGCCGCGGGCCGTCCGTCCCGTGTCGCGCCGAGCGACTCCGCGGCGTCCGAGAGCACCGGCACGCCGTGGTGCGCGGCGACCGCACCGATCCGGGCGTGGTCGGCCACCTTGCCGAGCAGGTCGACCGGCACCACTGCCGCGACGCGGTCGCCCGAGGCAGCCACCCGCTCGAACGCCTGGGTGAGCAGACTGGCATCCATGTTCCCCGTCCCGTCGCAGTCGACGAACACGGGCTCGGCACCGGTGTAGGTGATGGCGTTGGCGGTGGCGGCGAAGGTCATCGTGGAGGTGAGGACGACGTCCCCGGGCGCGACCCCCAGGGTGAGCAGGCCCAGGTGCAGCGCGGCCGTGCCCGACGACAGGGCGACCGCGTGCTGGCGTCCACAGGCGCTCGCGAGCTCGGCCTCGAAGGCGTCGACCTCGGGCCCCAGCGGCGCGACCCAACCGGAGCGGATGGCGCGCACCAGGGCGTGCTCCTCCGCCTCGGTCACGTCCGGGGACGAGAGGAAGATGCGATCGCTCACAGACGAAGGTCCGATTCGTCCCGGCCGAGGACGTACTTCAGGTCGTAGAGCACATGGGCGCCCGGCGCCCCGAATGCGCGCAGACGCTCGGCCCCCATCTCGACGAACTGGCGATGCGCGACGGCGAGCACGATGCCTGCGTATGCCTGAGGCTGCGGCGCCGTGATGAGGTCGATGCCGTAGTGCTCCTGCGCCTCCTGGGGGTCCGCCCACGGGTCGAGCACGTCCACGGCGATGTCGTAGTCGGCAAGTTCGGCGATGATGTCGACGACACGGGAGTTACGCAGGTCCGGCGTGTTCTCCTTGAAGGTCAGCCCGAGCACGAGCACCCTGGCTCCCCTGACCTGGATGCCGTCCTTGGTCATCCGCTTGACGAGCTGGGACGCGACGTAGGCGCCCATCCCGTCGTTGAGCCGTCGCCCGGCGAGGATGACCTCGGGGTGGTAGCCGACCGCCTGTGCCTTGTGCGTGAGGTAGTACGGGTCGACCCCGATGCAGTGCCCGCCGACCAGTCCGGGGCGGAACCCGAGGAAGTTCCACTTGGATCCGGCGGCCAGGAGAACGTCCTCGGTGTCGATGCCGAGCCGGTTGAAGAGCACGGCCAGCTCGTTCACCAGGGCGATGTTGACGTCCCGCTGGGTGTTCTCGATGACCTTCGCGGCCTCGGCGACCCGGATCGAGGGCGCGCGGTGGGTACCAGCCGTGATGATCGAGCGGTAGAGGGCGTCGACGAACTCGGCCGCCTCGGGGGTGGAACCCGAGGTGACCTTGACGATGGTCGGCAGTCGGTGCTCGCGGTCGCCCGGGTTGATGCGCTCAGGGCTGTAGCCGACGTAGAAGTCGGTGTTGAACGTCAGGCCGGACACGGCCTCGAGGACCGGGACGCAGCGCTCCTCGGTGGCCCCGGGGTAGACCGTGGACTCGTAGACCACGACGTCACCCGGCCGCAGCGTGCGGGCGATCGCCTCGGTCGCTGACAGGACCGGCGTGAGGTCCGGCTGCTTGAACTCGTCGATCGGCGTGGGTGTCGTGACGATGTAGACGCTGGCCGCCGCAAGGTCAGCGGGGTCGTCGGTGAACCGGAGTCGGGAGGCCTCCGAGAGCTCGTCATCGGTGATCTCGAGGGTTCGGTCGTGTCCGTCGGCCAGCTCCTTGACCCGGGCGCTGTCGATGTCGTAGCCGATGACGTCACGGACCGTGCCGAACTCGGCGGCGAGTGGCAACCCGACGTAGCCCAGCCCGAGCACCGCGACGACGGCATCACGCACGTCGCCGAGGTCGGCGGTCACCACGCCGAGCCCGCCGCCCGAGGATCGTCGTCGAGTGGGCGGATCGAGGACGTCATCTGCCGACGCAGCAGGTCACCGATGCGGTCGACCGCGGCGTCGTCGACGAGCACCTCGACCGGCTCGATGAGGGGCACCGAGACCCGCGTGATGAGCGGGTGCCTGCTCGGCATCGGCTCCTCACCCGAGCTGAGCAGCACCTCGTGCAGCTTCTCACCCTGCCGCAGCCCGGTGTACTCGATCTCGACCGGGTGCTGGGACTGCTCGATGAGGCGGCGGGCGACGTCGAGGATGCGCACGGGCTCACCCATGTCGAGGACGAGCGCCTCGCCGTGGTCACCGATCGCCCCGGCCTGGAGGACCAGCTCGCACGCCTCGGGGATGGTCATGAAGAACCGGGTGACCTCCGGATGGGTGACCGAGACGGGACCCCCGTGCTCGATCTGGGAACGGAAGGCATCGAGCATCGACCCGCGCGAGCCAAGCACGTTTCCGAAGCGGACCGAAAGGTAGGGCAGTCCGGTCTCGTGCGCGTACCAGGCGGTGAGCCGCTCTGCGAGCCGCTTGGTCTGGCCCAGCACGCTCGTCGCGTCGGCGGCCTTGTCGGTCGAGATGTTGACGAAGTGGTGCACCCCGCTGCGCCTGGCACAGCGCAACACGTTGAGGGAGCCGACCACGTTGGTCTTCCAGCCCTCCTCCGGATAGCGCTCGAGCATGGGGAGGTGCTTGAGCGCGGCCGCGTGGAAGACGACCTCGGGGCGATGCCGGTCGAACACCCGCTCGAGGGCGGCATCATCACGGATGTCGCAGAGCACCAGGTCGTCCCGGTCGAGCAGGCCGGACCCGTAGAGCAGGAGCTGTGCGGCGTGCAGCGCCGACTCGTCGCGGTCGAGGAGGACGAGTCGCGAGGGCCCCAGCAGCCGCACCTGACGGGCCAGCTCGGACCCGATCGACCCGCCGGCTCCCGTGACGAGAACCACCTTGCCGTTGACGTAGTCGGAGATCTGCGAGAGGTCGGTCTCGACCGGGCGGCGGCCGAGCAGGTCTGCCACGTTGAACTCACGGAGCTTGTCGAGCTCGACGCGCCCGGCGATCATCTCGCGCACCGGCGGCACGACGATGAGCGACAGACCCGCCTCGGCGCAGCGGTCGGCGAGGTCCTGGATCATCTTCGGCTGGGCCTGGCTGATCGCGAGGATGAGCACCTCGGCATCAGTACGTCGAGCCGCGTCGACGAGGTCGGAGCCGGTGCCGATCACCCGGTGGCCGCGCACCCGCAGGAACCGCTTGTTGGGGTCGTCGTCGAGGAACCCGACGATGTCGTAGGGCGGCTCATCCGCCGTGTCGACGAGGCGGGCGACCTGGTGGCCGGCATCCCCCACCCCGTAGATCAGCGCGGGGACGGCCCCGTCACCCGCGGCCGAACGGCCTTCGTTGCGGATGGCGCGGAACACCCAGCGGCCCGCGGCCATGAACAGGAACGCGAGGGACGGCATCGCGATCGCCAGCCCACGGGAGAAGATCGGCTGGCTGACGAAGAAGACGACCCCGAGGATGAGGGCGATGCCGGCGACGAGGGTCCCGAGCACGGTGACCTCGTCGAAGCTGCCGATCCGGCTGCGACCGAGATAGAGGTGGAAGCGGAACCCGCCGATGACCTGGAGGACGATCGCCGCCACCGTGTAGGCGACGGCCGATTCCCAGACACGCTCGGACAGGCTCAGGTCGTGGCGCACCAGGACGAAGGCCAATAGGGCAACCAACCACGAGAGGGCATCCCACCCCACCATGACTGACCGCTTGAGATACACCGAAGAACCCGTCACCGATCCGTTTCCCCTGCTGGCGAACAATGAGCCCCCATGGTAGATGAAGCGTCCACCAGTGAGGTCGCGTTCGGAGAATGCCACGAAACCCCGTCCTGCGACGGCACGTCCCCGCGTCCCTCGGCGGCCGACGTACCGGGGCGTGCCGTTCACCTTCCGTTCACCTTTGTGGGGGACTTCGGTTACTATTCGATGAACGAATGGTGAACGAACCGAGGGGAGCCACCATGAAGAAGGTCGCCACGACCACCATGCGCAGTGGCCTGAGCATGCGCTGGGTCCGGGTCGCAGCCCCCGACGGGCGGGTCCGCATGGAGATGCGCTGGGCCGCCCCACCCACGCTGCGCAAGCACTCCGCCGCCTGAGCGCGGCCCCACACGACAGAACGCCCGCGCCGTCCGGCGCGGGCGTTCTGTCGTTCGTGAGCGGTGACTCAGGCGTCCGTGGGGGCGCCCTCTGCGTCGGACCGCTCGGCGCGGTCCCCGCGCCCACGGTTGCCACCGCGACGACGGTTGCGCTGGCGACGCTCGCCACGCTCCGGGCGGTCGCCACCCTCGGCGTCCCCACCATCGGCTCCACCGTCGACGTCGGTTGCGACGTCCGCATCGGAGTCGGCGTCAGCGTCGGCATCCTGGGACACCGGGGCGGAGTCCGAGGACTCGCCCGCCTGGCCACTCTCGTCGTCGGCCATCACCGCGGCCAGGCTGAGCTTGCCGCGCGGGTCGACCTCCTTGAGCTCGACCTGGACCTTCTGGCCGACGGACAGCACGTCCTCGACCGCGTCGATCCGCTTGCCACCGACGAGCTTGCGCACCTCGGAGATGTGCAGCAGGCCGTCCTTGCCCGGCAGGAGCGAGACGAACGCCCCGAATGTCGTCGTCTTCACGACGGTGCCGAGGAACCGCTCGCCGACCTCGGGCATCTGCGGGTTGGCGATGGCGTTGATCGCGGCCCGGGCGGCCTCGGCCGAGGGGCCGTCGGTCGCACCGATGTAGATCGTGCCGTCGTCCTCGATCGAGATCTGGGCGCCGGTCTCGTCCTGGATCTGGTTGATCATCTTGCCCTTCGGCCCGATGACCTCGCCGATCTTGTCGACGGGGACGGTGACCGAGATGACGCGAGGAGCGAAGGGGCTCATCTCGTCGGGCGCGTCGATCGCCTCGTTCATGACGTCGAGGATGTGCAGGCGCGCGTCGCGGGCCTGGGTCAGTGCGCCGGCCAGCACGTCGGCGGGGATGCCGTCGAGCTTGGTGTCGAGCTGGATGGCCGTGACGAACTCGCGGGTGCCGGCGACCTTGAAGTCCATGTCACCGAACGCGTCCTCGGCACCGAGGATGTCGGTGAGGGCGGCGTACTCCGTCTTCCCGTCGACCTCGGCGGACACCAGACCCATCGCGATGCCGGCAACCGGCGCGCGCAGCGGCACACCGGCATTCAGCAGGGAGAGGGTCGAGGCGCAGACCGAGCCCATCGAGGTCGACCCGTTGGAGCCGAGGGCCTCGGACACCTGGCGGATCGCGTAGGGGAACTCCTCGCGGGTCGGCAGCACCGGCATCAGGGCACGCTCGGCGAGCGCGCCGTGACCGATCTCGCGACGCTTCGGTGAACCCACCCGGCCGGTCTCACCGGTCGAGTAGGGCGGGAAGTTGTAGTTGTGCATGTAGCGCTTGCGCGTGACCGGCGAGAGGGTGTCGAGCATCTGCTCCATGCGGAGCATGTTCAACGTCGTGACGCCCATGATCTGGGTCTCGCCACGCTCGAAGATCGCCGAGCCGTGCACCCGCGGGAGCACCTCGACCTCGGCCGAGAGCGCACGGATGTCCGCGAGGCCACGGCCGTCGATGCGTACCTTGTCCTTGAGGATGCGCTGACGGATCAGCTTCTTCTGGACTGCGCGGTAGGCCGCGGACAGCTCCTTCTCGCGCCCCTCGAACTGGCTGCCGAGGGACTCCTTCATGGAGTCCTTGATGGCGTCGATGCGCTCCTCGCGCTCCTGCTTGCCACCGATCTGGAGGGCCGCGCTGAGGTCCTCGCTCGTCGCGGCCTCGACCGCGCCGTAGACGTCGTCCTCGTAGTCGAGGAAGATCGGGAACTCCTGGACGGGCTTGGCGGCCGTGCTGGCGAGCTCGGACTGTGCGTCGCACAGGACCTTGATGAAGCCCTTCGCGGCCTCGAGCCCCTGGGCCACGATCTCCTCGGTCGGAGCCTGCTTGCCCATGGTCTTGACGAGGTCCCACGTGGACTCGGTGGACTCCGCCTCGACCATCATGATCGCGACGTCGTCGCCGGCCACGCGGCCCGCGACGACCATGTCGAACGTCGAGCGCTCGATGTCGGAGAAGTTGGGGAACGCGACCCACTGGCCGTCGATGAGGCTGACCCGGGTGGCACCGATCGGGCCGGAGAACGGCAGACCGGAGATCTGGGTCGACGCGCTCGCGGCGTTGATGGCGAGGACGTCGTACTGGTGGTCGGGGTTGAGCGACAGCACCGAGATGACGACCTGGACCTCGTTGCGCAGGCCCTTGGTGAAGGTCGGGCGCAGCGGGCGGTCGATGAGGCGGCAGGTGAGGATCGCGTCGGTGGAGGGGCGGCCCTCACGGCGGAAGAACGAGCCGGGGATCTTGCCCGCGGCATACATCCGCTCCTCGACGTCGACGGTCAGGGGGAAGAAGTCGAACCCCTCGCGCGGGTGCTTCCCGGCGGTGGTGGTGGACAGGAGCATGGTGTCCTCGTCCAGGTAGGCGGCAACTGCGCCTCCGGCCTGCTTGGCCAGTCGTCCGGTCTCGAACCGGACCGTGCGGGTGCCAAAGCTGCCGTTGTCGATGACGGCTTCGGCGAAGGTGATCTCGGGACCCTCCATGGGTCCTCCTTTTCTCTTGTGTGAAAGCCCTCGTGCATCGTCGTTGTGCACGGGCTCGTCCATCAGGGGGGCCAGGTGGCCCCACCTCTCACGCGAAAGGGCGGCCCTCACGGTCAACGTGAGGACCGCCCCTCGCGGAAGTCCTTATCGGCGCAGGCCGAGGCGCTTGATCAGCGAGCGGTAACGCTCGACGTCGACGCTCTCGAGGTAGCGCAGGAGCCGGCGACGCTGGCCGACCAGCAGCAGCAGCCCGCGGCGGCTGTGGTGGTCGTGCTTGTGCTGGCGGGAGTGCTCGGTGAGGTCGAGGATGCGCTGGGTGAGGAGCGCGACCTGCACCTCGGGGGAGCCGGTGTCACCCTCGGTGGTGGCGTACTCGGCCATGATCTTCTGCTTGACGTCGGTGCTCAGAGGCATGGGGCGACGACTCTCCTGTTCTGTGTGTCGTTGCGCGGCGCTCCCGGGCTGGTTCACCGGGGCACTATCGATCCGCGGCCGAGTTCACGGCATGTCGCAGAATACCAGCGCGGCAACAGGGTCCCTAATCCCGCCGCCGGCCCCGGAGGGTCCGCACGCCACCGGAGGTGCCCCGGGCCGGTGGGTCGCGGGGGCGCGCGGCATTCCTCACAACCCGCCACATCGACTCCGGACGACGTCGTATGCGTGATGGTGGGGCCTGCCGCCGCACTCGTTGGCAGCCACGAGGTTGTGCCGAGTGCGCCTGCTCGCCCCGACACTGACGGGCGATGTTGGAGGACGTATGAATACCGGGGAATCAAGCCGCCGACGGGGCCGACTGGCGATGTGGCTCGCCGCAGCGCTACTCGTCTCGGTGGGCTGGATCAGCACCAATGCCGACACGGCGAGCGCCGATGTGGTGACGCCCGACCTCGCCACCATCGACATCACCCTCCCTGACGGCGTCACCCAGTCGATCCTCGACGGCGGCTCCAAGGACACGAAGTACGAGGGAGTCTCGATCAAGTTCGACGACCCCGTGAACGACGCCTACGACCTGGAGATCCCTGCCGGCAGCGGCGTGATCAAGGGGCGCGGGAACTACACGTGGACGCTGGACAAGAAGCCGTACCAGATCAAGCTCGATGGTTCCCGGCCCGTGCTCGGCATGGAGTCCGGCAAGACCTGGATCCTGCTGGCCAATGACGCGGATGCCTCGCTGATGCGCAACAAGGTCGCCTACGACCTCGCCGGCAGCTTTGGCCTCGACGGCTCGCCGGACTCGCGCTGGGTCGACCTGCGGATCAACGGCAAGTACCGCGGCAACTACCTCCTCACCGAGAAGGTCGAGGTGAAGAAGAACCGCGTCGTGCTCTCTGACGACCAGGGCGTCCTCGCCGAGCTCGACCACCGCGGCGACGGGTCGCAGCCCGGGTACCCCGCCGAGGACTACTGGTTCCACACCACGACGAGCGACTCGGTCTTCACGCTCAAGGACGCCAAGTCCGACATTCCCGACCTGGACGAGGGCCCGCTCCCCGCGGACACCGCCGCCGGGTGGGCGGACATGCAGGCCACGCTCAACAAGCTCGACGCACTCCTGTACGCCAAGAACCCCGACTGGGCCGAGATCGAGAAGATCATCGACGTCGACTCGTTCGTGAAGTACTACTTCGTCTTCGAGCTCACCCAGAACCCCGAGATCACCCAGTCGAGCGTCTTCTTCTACAAGGACGGCCCGGACAGCAAGCTGTTCGCCGGACCGGTGTGGGACTTCGACAGCGCCGTCGGGAACTACGACAAGTCCGAGGAGTACGGCGCCGACTACCGCTCCGAGTACGTGAAGAACGCCCAGGCGCTGCGCAACAAGGGCAACGGCTGGCAGACAGAGCTCTTCCGCAACACTGGGTTCGTCGAGCGCGCCAACGAGCTGTGGGACGACGGCATCGGCTACCAGATGAGCCTGTTGCCCTCGAAGATCGACGCCTACGAGGACGCCGTCAAGGCATCCGCGGCCAAGAACTTCGCGATGTGGCCGACCCTGGGCCTGCCGACCCGGCTCGTCGCCGGAGAGGGCAAGACCTACTCCTCGACGTACGCGGGTGAGATCTCCTACCTGAAGTCCTGGGTCACGAAGCGTCAGTACATGCTCCGCCAGCTGTACGGCGACGCACCGATCGTCCGCTCACGTGGGTACGTGCAGAGCAAGTCGTGGATGCCCTATGTGAACACCGGGCAGTTCATCGGGACCACCGGGCAGGCGCTTCGCCTGGAGGGGATGAACATCGCTCTGCTCGACCCTGGCGTGAGCGGGTCGCTCCAGGCCAATTCCCACGTCCAGAGCATCGGGTGGTCGGGTTACAAGACGATCGGCTCGTCGACCCTGATCGGAACGACCGGTAGGAACCTGCGTCTGGAGGCCGTCCGGTTCCGGCTCACCGGCAACCTCGCGTCCAAGTACGTCATCTCCTACCGTGCCCACGTCCAGGGCAGCGGCTGGTTGCCGTGGAAGAGCGACGGCGCCACCGCCGGCACCACGGGACAGGCCAGGCGAGTCGAGGCAGTTCAGGTGCGGCTGGCCCTGAAGTCCCCGCCTGCTCCACAGCCGGGCTCCATCTCGCCGACGCCCAGCCCGACGCCGACCCCGACGGTCTCGGCCACCCCAACCCCGAGCCCAACCGACTCGGCCACCCCGACCCCGAGCCCGACCGACTCGGCCACCCCGACCCCGAGCCCGACCGACTCGGCCACCCCGACCCCGAGCCCGACCGACTCGGCCACCCCGACCCCGAGCCCGACCGTCTCGGCCACCCCGACCCCGAGCCCGACCTCGACCCCGGCGGACCAGGCGACGGCCGCCTACAGCGCCCACGTCCAGAGCATCGGCTGGATGCCCACCGTGAAGGACGGCGCCACCGCCGGCACCACGGGCCGGAGCCTGCGGATGGAGGCCCTGAGGCTCGAGGTGACCAGCGACCAGTACGACGGTGACATCCAGTACCGGGCGCACGTCGAGAAGATCGGCTGGATGCCGTGGACCGACTCGTCCGAGTTCATCGGGACCGTCGGCAAGGGCCTGCGAATGGAGGCTCTGGAGATCAAGCTGACCGGCGACCAGGCCGGCCAGTACTCGGTCAAGTACCGGGCTCACGTCCAGGGCATCGGCTGGCAGTCCTACCGCACCGACGGCCAGACAGCCGGCACCACCGGTGAGGCTCGCCGCGTCGAGGCGGTGCAGATCGAGCTCGTGAAGAAGTAGCGACACGAGCTGACGAAAGCGGGGCCCCCGAGTGATCGGGGGCCCCGTGAGCTTGCCGCGCGGGTCGACCTCCTTGAGCTCGACCTGGACCTTCTGGCCGACGGACAGCACGTCCTCGACCGCGTCGATCCGCTTGCCACCGACGAGCTTGCGCACCTCGGAGATGTGCAGCAGGCCGTCCTTGCCCGGCAGGAGCGAGACGAACGCCCCGAATGTCGTCGTCTTCACGACGGTGCCGAGGAACCGCTCGCCGACCTCGGGCATCTGCGGGTTGGCGATGGCGTTGATCGCGGCCCGGGCGGCCTCGGCCGAGGGGCCGTCGGTCGCACCGATGTAGATCGTGCCGTCGTCCTCGATCGAGATCTGGGCGCCGGTCTCGTCCTGGATCTGGTTGATCATCTTGCCCTTCGGCCCGATGACCTCGCCGATCTTGTCGACGGGGACGGTGACCGAGATGACGCGAGGAGCGAAGGGGCTCATCTCGTCGGGCGCGTCGATCGCCTCGTTCATGACGTCGAGGATGTGCAGGCGCGCGTCGCGGGCCTGGGTCAGTGCTCCGGCCAGCACGTCGGCGGGGATGCCGTCGAGCTTGGTGTCGAGCTGGATGGCCGTGACGAACTCGCGGGTGCCGGCGACCTTGAAGTCCATGTCACCGAACGCGTCCTCGGCACCGAGGATGTCGGTGAGGGCGGCGTACTCCGTCTTCCCGTCGACCTCGGCGGACACCAGACCCATCGCGATGCCGGCAACCGGCGCGCGCAGCGGCACACCGGCATTCAGCAGGGAGAGGGTCGAGGCGCAGACCGAGCCCATCGAGGTCGACCCGTTGGAGCCGAGGGCCTCGGACACCTGGCGGATCGCGTAGGGGAACTCCTCGCGGGTCGGCAGCACCGGCATCAGGGCACGCTCGGCGAGCGCGCCGTGACCGATCTCGCGACGCTTCGGTGAACCCACCCGGCCGGTCTCACCGGTCGAGTAGGGCGGGAAGTTGTAGTTGTGCATGTAGCGCTTGCGCGTGACCGGCGAGAGGGTGTCGAGCATCTGCTCCATGCGGAGCATGTTCAACGTCGTGACGCCCATGATCTGGGTCTCGCCACGCTCGAAGATCGCCGAGCCGTGCACCCGCGGGAGCACCTCGACCTCGGCCGAGAGCGCACGGATGTCCGCGAGGCCACGGCCGTCGATGCGTACCTTGTCCTTGAGGATGCGCTGACGGATCAGCTTCTTCTGGACTGCGCGGTAGGCCGCGGACAGCTCCTTCTCGCGCCCCTCGAACTGGCTGCCGAGGGACTCCTTCATGGAGTCCTTGATGGCGTCGATGCGCTCCTCGCGCTCCTGCTTGCCACCGATCTGGAGGGCCGCGCTGAGGTCCTCGCTCGTCGCGGCCTCGACCGCGTCGTAGACGTCGTCCTCGTAGTCGAGGAAGATCGGGAACTCCTGGACGGGCTTGGCGGCCGTGCTGGCGAGCTCGGACTGTGCGTCGCACAGGACCTTGATGAAGCCCTTCGCGGCCTCGAGCCCCTGGGCCACGATCTCCTCGGTCGGAGCCTGCTTGCCCATGGTCTTGACGAGGTCCCACGTGGACTCGGTGGACTCCGCCTCGACCATCATGATCGCGACGTCGTCGCCGGCCACGCGGCCCGCGACGACCATGTCGAACGTCGAGCGCTCGATGTCGGAGAAGTTGGGGAACGCGACCCACTGGCCGTCGATGAGGCTGACCCGGGTGGCACCGATCGGGCCGGAGAACGGCAGACCGGAGATCTGGGTCGACGCGCTCGCGGCGTTGATGGCGAGGACGTCGTACTGGTGGTCGGGGTTGAGCGACAGCACCGAGATGACGACCTGGACCTCGTTGCGCAGGCCCTTGGTGAAGGTCGGGCGCAGCGGGCGGTCGATGAGGCGGCAGGTGAGGATCGCGTCGGTGGAGGGGCGGCCCTCACGGCGGAAGAACGAGCCGGGGATCTTGCCCGCGGCATACATCCGCTCCTCGACGTCGACGGTCAGGGGGAAGAAGTCGAACCCCTCGCGCGGGTGCTTCCCGGCGGTGGTGGTGGACAGGAGCATGGTGTCCTCGTCCAGGTAGGCGGCAACTGCGCCTCCGGCCTGCTTGGCCAGTCGTCCGGTCTCGAACCGGACCGTGCGGGTGCCAAAGCTGCCGTTGTCGATGACGGCTTCGGCGAAGGTGATCTCGGGACCCTCCATGGGTCCTCCTTTTCTCTTGTGTGAAAGCCCTCGTGCATCGTCGTTGTGCACGGGCTCGTCCATCAGGGGGGCCAGGTGGCCCCACCTCTCACGCGAAAGGGCGGCCCTCACGGTCAACGTGAGGACCGCCCCTCGCGGAAGTCCTTATCGGCGCAGGCCGAGGCGCTTGATCAGCGAGCGGTAACGCTCGACGTCGACGCTCTCGAGGTAGCGCAGGAGCCGGCGACGCTGGCCGACCAGCAGCAGCAGCCCGCGGCGGCTGTGGTGGTCGTGCTTGTGCTGGCGGGAGTGCTCGGTGAGGTCGAGGATGCGCTGGGTGAGGAGCGCGACCTGCACCTCGGGGGAGCCGGTGTCACCCTCGGTGGTGGCGTACTCGGCCATGATCTTCTGCTTGACGTCGGTGCTCAGAGGCATGGGGCGACGACTCTCCTGTTCTGTGTGTCGTTGCGCGGCGCTCCCGGGCTGGTTCACCGGGGCACTATCGATCCGCGGCCGAGTTCACGGCATGTCGCAGAATACCAGCGCGGCAACAGGGTCCCTAATCCCGCCGCCGGCCCCGGAGGGTCCGCACGCCACCGGAGGTGCCCCGGGCCGGTGGGTCGCGGGGGCGCGCGGCATTCCTCACAATCCGCCACATCCACGCCGACGACGCCGTAGCGTGATGGTGGGGCCTGCCGCCGCACTCGTTGGCAGCCACGAGGTTGTGCCGAGTGCGCCTGCTCGCCCCGACACTGACGGGCGATGTTGGAGGACGTATGAATACCGGGGAATCAAGCCGCCGACGGGGCCGACTGGCGATGTGGCTCGCCGCAGCGCTACTCGTCTCGGTGGGCTGGATCAGCACCAATGCCGACACGGCGAGCGCCGATGTGGTGACGCCCGACCTCGCCACCATCGACATCACCCTCCCTGACGGCGTCACCCAGTCGATCCTCGACGGCGGCTCCAAGGACACGAAGTACGAGGGAGTCTCGATCAAGTTCGACGACCCCGTGAACGACGCCTACGACCTGGAGATCCCTGCCGGCAGCGGCGTGATCAAGGGGCGCGGGAACTACACGTGGACGCTGGACAAGAAGCCGTACCAGATCAAGCTCGATGGTTCCCGGCCCGTGCTCGGCATGGAGTCCGGCAAGACCTGGATCCTGCTGGCCAATGACGCGGATGCCTCGCTGATGCGCAACAAGGTCGCCTACGACCTCGCCGGCAGCTTTGGCCTCGACGGCTCGCCGGACTCGCGCTGGGTCGACCTGCGGATCAACGGCAAGTACCGCGGCAACTACCTCCTCACCGAGAAGGTCGAGGTGAAGAAGAACCGCGTCGTGCTCTCTGACGACCAGGGCGTCCTCGCCGAGCTCGACCACCGCGGCGACGGGTCGCAGCCCGGGTACCCCGCCGAGGACTACTGGTTCCACACCACGACGAGCGACTCGGTCTTCACGCTCAAGGACGCCAAGTCCGACA
Organism: uncultured Actinomycetota bacterium; assembly: GCA_963730365.1. Classification (GTDB taxonomy): domain Bacteria; phylum Actinomycetota; class Actinomycetes; order Actinomycetales; family Dermatophilaceae; genus Fodinibacter. Next base: position 22,157 of record CAVSRM010000017.1, read on the forward strand.
TTCCCGACCTGGACGAGGGCCCGCTCCCCGCGGACACCGCCGCCGGGTGGGCGGACATGCAGGCCACGCTCAACAAGCTCGACGCACTCCTGTACGCCAAGAACCCCGACTGGGCCGAGATCGAGAAGATCATCGACGTCGACTCGTTCGTGAAGTACTACTTCGTCTTCGAGCTCACCCAGAACCCCGAGATCACCCAGTCGAGCGTCTTCTTCTACAAGGACGGCCCGGACAGCAAGCTGTTCGCGGGACCGGTGTGGGACTTCGACAGCGCCGTCGGGAACTACGACAAGTCGGAGGAGTACGGCGCCGACTACCGCTCCGAGTACGTGAAGAACGCCCAGGCGCTGCGTAACAAGGGCAACGGCTGGCAGACAGAGCTCTTCCGCAACACTGGGTTCGTCGAGCGCGCCAACGAGCTGTGGGACGACGGCATCGGCTACCAGATGAGCCTGTTGCCCTCGAAGATCGACGCCTACGAGGACGCCGTCAAGGCATCCGCGGCCAAGAACTTCGCGATGTGGCCGACCCTGGGCCTGCCGACCCGGCTCGTCGCCGGGGAGGGCAAGACCTACTCCTCGACGTACGCGGGTGAGATCTCCTACCTGAAGTCCTGGGTCACGAAGCGTCAGTACATGCTCCGCCAGCTGTACGGCGACGCACCGATCGTCCGCTCACGTGGCTACGTGCAGAGCAAGTCGTGGATGCCCTATGTGAACACCGGGCAGTTCATCGGGACCACCGGGCAGGCGCTTCGCCTGGAGGGGATGAACATCGCTCTGCTCGACCCTGGCGTGAGCGGGTCGCTCCAGGCCAATTCCCACGTCCAGAGCATCGGGTGGTCGGGCTACAAGACGATCGGCTCGTCGACCCTGATCGGAACGACCGGTAGGAACCTGCGTCTGGAGGCCGTCCAGTTCCGGCTCACCGGCAACCTCGCGTCCAAGTACGTCATCTCCTACCGTGCCCACGTCCAGGGCAGCGGCTGGTTGCCGTGGAAGAGCGACGGCGCCACCGCCGGCACCACGGGACAGGCCAGGCGAGTCGAGGCAGTTCAGGTGCGGCTGGCCCTGAAGTCCCCGCCTGCTCCACAGCCGGGCTCCATCTCGCCGACGCCCAGCCCCACGCCGACCCCGACGGTCTCGGCCACCCCGACCCCGAGCCCAACCGACTCGGCCACCCCGACCCCGAGCCCGACCGACTCGGCCACCCCGACCCCGAGCCCGACCGACTCGGCCACCCCGACCCCGAGCCCGACCGACTCGGCCACCCCGACCCCGAGCCCGACCGTCTCGGCCACCCCGACCCCGAGCCCGACCTCGACCCCGGCGGACCAGGCGACGGCCGCCTACAGCGCCCACGTCCAGAGCATCGGCTGGATGCCCACCGTGAAGGACGGCGCCACCGCCGGCACCACGGGCCGGAGCCTGCGGATGGAGGCCCTGAGGCTCGAGGTGACCAGCGACCAGTACGACGGTGACATCCAGTACCGGGCGCACGTCGAGAAGATCGGCTGGATGCCGTGGACCGACTCGTCCGAGTTCATCGGGACCGTCGGCAAGGGCCTGCGAATGGAGGCTCTGGAGATCAAGCTGACCGGCGACCAGGCCGGCCAGTACTCGGTCAAGTACCGGGCTCACGTCCAGGGCATCGGCTGGCAGTCCTACCGCACCGACGGCCAGACAGCCGGCACCACCGGTGAGGCTCGCCGCGTCGAGGCGGTGCAGATCGAGCTCGTGAAGAAGTAGCGACACGAGCTGACGAAAGCGGGGCCCCCGAGTGATCGGGGGCCCCGCTTTCTGCACGTCGGCCGAAACGGGATGCCGTCCGCCCGGGTCGGCGGACGGCATCCCGTCTGGTGGTGCGGAGGTCAGGAGAGCGTCACCGGAGGTCGAACCGGTCCAGGGTCATGACCTTGTCCCACGCGGCGACGAAGTCCTCGACGAACCGCTCGCCGGCATCCGCGCTGCCGTACACCTCAGAGATGGCCCGCAGCTGCGAGTGCGAGCCGAAGACGAGGTCGGCGGCCGTGGCGGTCCACCGCCCGTCGGAGCTGTCGTAGACGTTCGCGGTGTCGACCGAGGTCTGCCACTGCGTGCCCGGGTCGAGGATGGTCGCGAAGAAGTCGTTCGTCAGCTGACCCGGCCGGTCGGTGAGCACGCCGAGGCTGCTGCCGCCGACATTCGCCCCCATCGCCCGCATGCCACCCACGAGCACGGTCATCTCTGGCGCGGTCAGGGTGAGGAGGTTCGCCTTGTCCAGGAGCAGCCGCTCGAGGGGCGCCTTCTCCCCGTCCCTCGCGTAGTTGCGGAAGCCGTCGGCCCTCGGCTCGAGGACCGAGAACGACTCCACGTCGGTCTGCTCGGGCGTGGCGTCGGTGCGACCCGGCGCGAAGGGCACCGTGACCTCGTGGCCGGCGTCACGTGCTGCCTTCTCCACGCCGGCGCACCCGCCGAGCACGATGAGGTCGGCGAGGGAGACCGAGCGCCCGCCCGCGTCGTCGAAGTCCTGCTTCACCCCCTGCAGCGTCTCGAGAACGCTCGCGAGCTCCTGCGGGTCGTTGGACTCCCAGCTGCGCTGGGGCTCCAGGGCGATGCGGGCACCGTTGGCGCCGCCGCGCATGTCGGTGCCCCGGAACGTCGACGCCGAGGCCCACGCCGTGCCGACGAGCTGCTGGACGCTCAGCCCGGACGCGAGCAGGGACTCCTTGAGCGAGGCGACGTCCTCGTCGGTGATGAGCTCGCCGTCGACGGCCGGCACCGGGTCCTGCCAGAGCTGTGCCTCGGGCACCCAGGGACCGAGGTAGCGGGTGACGGGGCCCATGTCGCGGTGGAGCAGCTTGTACCAGGCCTTCGCGAAGGCGGCGGCGAACTCCTCGGGGTTCTCGTGGAAGCGTCGCGAGATCGGCTCGTAGACCGGGTCGAAGCGCAGCGCCAGGTCGGTGGTCAGCATGGTCGGCGGCCGCGAGAGGGAACCGTCCTCCGGGTCGGGGACGGTGTCCGCCCCCGCGTCGTCGGCCGGCTGCCACTGCCAGGCTCCCGCCGGGCTCTTCGTGAGCTCCCACTCGAAGCCGAAGAGGTTGTCGAAGAACTTGTTGCTCCACTGGGTGGGGGTCTGGCTCCAGGTGACCTCGAGCCCGCTGGTGATGGCGTCGCGGCCCTTGCCGCTGCCGAACTCGCTCTTCCAGCCCAGTCCCATGGCGTGCACGGGACAGCCCTCGGGCTCGGTGCCCACGAGGTCGGGGTCACCGGCACCGTGGGTCTTGCCGAAGGTGTGCCCGCCCGCGATGAGGGCGACGGTCTCCTCGTCGTTCATCGCCATCCGGCGGAAGGTCTCGCGGATGTCGCGCGCCGACTTCAGCGGGTCCGGCTCACCGTTGGGCCCCTCGGGGTTGACGTAGATCAGGCCCATCTGGACGGCACCGAGCGGGCCGGACAGCTCACGCTCACCCGCGTAGCGCTCGTCGCCGAGCCAGGTGTCCTCGGGGCCCCAGAAGACCTCCTCGGGTTCCCACACGTCGGCGCGACCGAAGCCGAAGCCGAAGGTCTCGAAGCCCATGTCCTCCAGGGCGACGTTGCCCGCCAGCACGAGCAGGTCCGCCCAGGAGATCTTCTGGCCGTACTTCTGCTTGACCGGCCACAGCAGGCGACGCGCCTTGTCGAGGTTGCCGTTGTCCGGCCAGCTGTTGAGGGGAGCGAAGCGCTGCTGGCCCTTGCCGCCGCCTCCTCGGCCGTCCTCGATGCGGTAGGTGCCGGCCGAGTGCCAGCTCATCCGGATGAAGAGGGGACCGTAGTGGCCGAAGTCCGCCGGCCACCAGTCCTGCGAGGTGTGCATCACCTCGACCACGTCGGCCTTGAGGGCGTCCACGTCCAGGCCCGCGAACTCCTCCTTGTAGTCGAAGGACGCGCCCAGCGGGTTCGACTTCGAGGAGTTGGTGTGCAGCACGCTCAGGTCGATCTGGTTGGGCCACCAGTCCTGGTTCGTGCTCGGCCGCTTGCGGGCGGGCTCCGGGGCCTTGAGGGCCGGGTTCTCGCTCTCGCTGTGCATCTCGGACATGTCGCTCCTTCTCGTGTGGTTCGTCGGTCGGTGGGTGACGGTCGGGGTCGGGTCAGGGGTCAGTGGTCGGAGGTCACGGGGACGCGGCGGTCGCGCAGCCGGGGCAGATGCCCCAGTAGACGACCTCTGCCTCGTCGATGGCGAAGCCGTGGTCGTCGGTCGTCGAGAGGCAGGGGGCGTATCCGGCGGCACAGTCGACGTCGGCGATGGTCCCGCAGGAGCGGCACACGACGTGGTGGTGGTTGTCGGCGACGCGGGACTCGTAGCGGGCCAGCGAGCCGCTCGGCTGGATGCGCCGCACCAGACCCGCGCCGGTGAGTGCCCTCAGCACGTCGTAGACGGCCTGGTGCGAGACGGCCCCGAGGTCCTCGCGGACCGACCCGATGATCGAGTCGGTGTCGGCGTGCGGGTGACGGTGCACGGCAGCCAGCACCGCCAGGCGAGGGCGGGTGACCCGCAGGGAGGCATCGCGCAGCATGCTCTCGAAGTCGGTCGTCGCCTCCACACGTGGAGTCTCGCCCATGTTCTTGAATGAATCAAGGATGGGTATCCTTTGCACGGTCTTGCACCTCACCCCGCGGGAGGTCCTAGCGTGCCGGGCATGGACTTCGGTATCGGTGACATCGCACGGCGCACGGGCCTCACCGAGCGGACCCTGCGCTACTACGAGGAGCTCGGGTTGCTGACGCCCCGACGGGATGCCGGTGACCGGCGCCGCTACGACAGCGTCACCCTCGACCGGCTCTACCGGATCCGCCTGCTGCGCGAGCTCGGGACCCCCGTTGCCGAGCTCGACCCCGCTGCCACCGACCTGCTCGCCCTCACCCGCCGCCACCTCGCGGACCTCGACGAGCGCCTCGCCGACCTCGCCCGGCAGCGCGAGCGCGTGCGCGCCGTGGAGGACCGGCTGCTGGGTGGCCACACCCCGGGTGACGACGCGCTGCTGGACCTCCTCGCCGGGCTCACCACTGAGGAAGCCGGGCTGACCCGTCGGATCACCCTGCTGGTCTACCGGGACGTGGCCGCCGCCCATGCCTGGCTGGTCGAGGTCTTCGGCCTCAGCCCCGGCCCGCTCACCCACGACGGCGACCGTGCCCACCACGGTGAGCTCTACGTCGGCGACGGGGTGCTGTGGCTGCACGAGGAGCACGCGCGGGCCCGGATGGCGTCACCGCTGAGCACAAAGGGGTTCGTCACCGCTTCGCTCGCCGTGCACGTCGACGACGTCGACGCCCACCACGCCCGGGTCGCCGCCGCCGGCGCCGAGATCGACTACCCGCCGGTGGACCAGCCCTACGGCTACCGCGAGTACAGCGCCCGCGACCTCGAGGGCCACTACTGGTCCTTCCAGCAGCCTCGTGACGACTCGTCGACAGCACCGCCTGGCTGACGCGCCGTGCGAGCCTCGCGTCACACGCAGAACTCGTTGCCCTCCGGGTCCTGCATCGTGACCCAGTGCACGCCGAGCTCGGCGTGCTCGTGCAGCCGGGTGGCTCCCAGACCCTCCAGTCGCGCCACCTCCGCAGCAACCCGAGCGCGCTGCTCGTCGAGCGGGACCGACGGCCCGCCACCGCTGAGGAGGTCGAGGTGCAGCCGGTTCTTGACCGTCTTGGTCTCGCCGACCCGCTGGAAGAAGATGCGCGGCTGACCGTCGGCCTCCAGCGCGGAGGCGTCGTTCCACCGCTCCTCGGGCACGCCGTTGGCTGCGAGGAAGGACGGCCAGTCGAGGGCGTCGCCGGGCGGTGTGGGCAGAGCGTATCCGCGGGGAGCCAGGGCGGCGGCCCAGAACTCCGCGAGCGCAGCGGGGTCGACGGTGTCGAAGACGACCTGGATGGGAGACGTCGATCGGTCCATCAGGGAAGTCTGCCGCAGTGCACCGACAGGCTCTGGAAGACGTCGGTCGACCGAGGATCCCGGGTGTATCATCATCGGTTCGCCAGTATGCGAAACACCCCAGCCGAGAGAGGCGGTTCCGCCATGCCCGCGCCCACCGCCCACCCCACGACCGACCCCGTCCTGGCGGCCGAACAGGCCCACCTCGAGCGCGCTCGCGACGAGCTCCGCCGGATGAGGGAGTCCGCCGAGAGCCTCGACGTCAGCACGGCGACGGACGCGTTCAACGCCGCCTACCTCGACCTCGTCCTGGCCCGTCGCGTCGCCTCGCTCCAGGACGACCCGAGGACGACGCTGTTCTTCGGTCGGATCGACTGCCGCACCGAGCACGGTGAGGAGACCTTCCACGTCGGGCGCCGGCACGTCTCCGATGACCACGGCGACCCGGTGGTCGTCGACTGGCGCGCCCCCATCAGCACCTCGTTCTACCGCGCCTCGCCGAGCGAGCCGATGGGTGTGGAGCTCCGCCGGCGCTTCGGGGTCGACCGGGGCCGCCTCACGGCCTACGAGGACGAGCGGCTGACCCAGGCCACCGACCGTCCCGCCGACCACAGCGCCATCCTGGCCGCCGAGATCGAGCGTCCGCGCTCGGGGCCGATGCGCGACATCGTCTCGACGATCCAGCCGGAGCAGGACGAGATCGTCCGCTCCGACCTCGCGACGAGCATCTGCGTCCAGGGCGCCCCCGGCACCGGCAAGACCGCCGTGGGTCTGCACCGCGCAGCCTGGCTGCTCTACTCCTTCCGCAGCCGGCTGGACCGCTCGGGCGTGCTGGTCGTCGGCCCCAACCGCGCCTTCCTCGACCACATCGGGGCGGTCCTCCCCTCCCTCGGCGAGGTCCGGGTGCGACACGCGACGATCGACACCCTCCTCGACCACGGCCGGGTTCGCGCCGTGGACCCGACCGAGGTCGCCATCCTCAAGGGCGACGCCAGGATGGCGCGGGTCCTGCACGCCGCCGTCTGGGGCAGCGTGCGCCGCGCCGACGAGGCCCTCGTCGTCCCCCGCGGGGCGCGCCGCTGGCGGGTGCCGGCCTACGAGGTCCAGGACGAGCTGGACGGCCTCGCGCAGCGAGGGGTCCGCTACACCGCCGCTCGTGACCTGCTCCCCCAACGCCTCGCGCACCTCCTCATGCTCCAGATCGAGCGCTCGGGGGACTTCCCCGGCGATCGCGCCCAGGTCGCCATCGGCAGGTCGGCCCCCGTCAGGGCCTACGCGACGCAGCTCTGGCCCGCCCTCGACCCGGCCGGCGTGCTCTTCCGTCTCCTCTCCGACCCCGAGGCGCTCGCGGAGGCCGCCGACGGCATCCTCACCGACGACGAGCAGCGGCTGCTGCGGTGGCCCGCCCCCCCGCGCACGAAGGGGTCGAGCCGGTGGACCTCGGCCGACATGGCCCTGCTCGACGAGCTCGCCGACCTCCTCGACCGCACCCCGAGCCTGGGGCACGTCGTGCTCGACGAGGCCCAGGACCTCTCCCCCATGCAGCTGCGCGCGGTCGGGCGACGGGCGTCCACCGGGTCCCTCACCGTCCTCGGCGACATCGCGCAGGGCACGACACCCTGGGCGACCGACTCGTGGCCGGACGCGATGGGCCATCTCGGCAGGCCGACGCACGAGCTCGTCGTGCTCGACCGCGGGTTCCGGGTCCCCGGCCTGGTCATCGACTTCGCGGCCCGGCTGCTGCCCGTGATGGCCCCCGGCCTCGGCGCTCCCGTGTCGGTGCGCGACAACCCCGGACGGCTCACCGTGACGGCAGCGGATGCCGGGCAGCGAGACGCCGTGGTCGTCGACGCGGTGCGCGCCGCCACGGCCCTTCCCGGGTCCGTCGGTGTGATCGCACCGGATGCCGACGTCACCCGTCTGGCCGCCGCGCTGAGCGGCGCCGGCGTGCCGTACGGCCGCCTCGACGCGGAGCACGGTGACGACGAGGACCGGCAGGTCGAGCTCGTCCCGGCGAGCATCGCCAAGGGCCTGGAGTTCGACAGGGTGGTGGTCGTCGAGCCGGCGGCGATCGTCGAGGCCGAACCGGACCCGCGCACCGGGCTGCGACGGCTGTACGTCGTGCTCACCCGTGCCGTCTCCGAGCTGACGGTCGTGCACAGCCGCCCGCTCCCCCCGGCCCTCACCGCGTAGCAACCACTTTCCCGCCCCATGGGGGTCACCTCAGGTTCGCCGGGGTTGTCTTCACCCGCGAACCGCACGCTTTCCGTGCGGAGGCCTCGACATGGGGGCGAGGAGGGCGCGACGGCCGGCGACCTGCCTCAGAGGTTGATCATGTGGCCGGCGATGCCCTCGATGGCCTCCTTGACCGACTCCGAGAGGGTGGGGTGGGCGAAGACGTTGCGGGCGACCTCGTCGGCGGTGAGGTCCCACTTCTGGGCCAGGGTGAGCACCGGCAGCAGCTCGGTGACGTCGGGGCCGATCAGGTGCGCCCCGAGGATCTCGTTGTGGGTGGCGTCGGCCACGATCTTGACGAAGCCCACCGTGTCGCCGAGGCCCATGGCCTTGCCGTTGGCGGAGAACGGGAACTGCGCCGTCTTGACGTCGTAGCCCTTCTCCTTGGCCTGGGCCTCGGAGTAGCCGAAGGACCCGATCTGCGGGTGGCAGTAGGTGGCCCGCGGCACGAAGTCGTACTCCACCGGCATCGTGTCGGCACCGGCCATCGCCTCGGCGGCCACGACGCCCTGGGCCTCCGCCACGTGCGCGAGCATGAGCTTGGCGGTGCAGTCGCCGATGGCGTAGACGTTCTCGACGTTGGTGCGGCAGAAGTCGTCGATCGCGATGGCACCGCGGTCGGTGAGCTCGACCCCGGTGTTCTCGAGCCCGTAGCCCTCGGTGCGGGGCGCGAAGCCGATCGCGGACATGAACTTGTCGGCCTCGAGCACCTGTGAGTCACCACCGGATGCCGGGGAGACCGTGACCTTCACGCCGGATCCGGTGTCCTCGACCCCTTCGACCTTGGTGCTGAGCATGACCTTCACGCCGAGCTTCTTGTAGTGCCGGAGCAGCTCCTTGGAGATGTCGGCGTCCTCGGTGGGGACCATCCGGTCGAGGAACTCCACGACCGTCACGTCGACGCCGAAGTTCTTCATGACGTAGGCGAACTCGACGCCGATGGCGCCCGAGCCCGCGATGATCATCGAGCCGGGGAGGTTCTCGTCGAGGATCTGCTCCTCGTAGGTCACGACGTTCTGCGAGACCTCGACCCCCGGGAGCATCCGGGTGACCGCGCCGGCCGCGATGATGAGGTTGTCGAAGGTCAGCGAGCGGCTCGACCCGTCGTTGAGCTCGACGTCCATCGAGGTCGCCGAGGTGAGGGTTCCCCAGCCGTCGATCTCCTCGATCTTGTTCTTCTTCATGAGGAAGTGCACGCCCTTGACGATGCCGGCGGACACCTGGCGGGAACGCTTGTGGGTGGGCCCGAAGGACATCGTCGCGTCGCCCTCGATGCCGAACTTGTCCTTGTCGTGGGCGAGCGTGTGCGCCAGCTCGGCGTTCTTGATGAGGGCCTTGCTGGGGATGCAGCCGACGTTGAGGCAGACCCCACCCCAGTACTTCGACTCGACCACCGCCGCCTTGAGGCCGAGCTGTGACGCGCGGATCGCCGCGACGTATCCACCGGGACCAGCACCGAGCACCACGAGATCGAAGTCAGCCATGCGGTCACCCTATCCGCCGACGGGCACCCCGCTCACCCCAGGTTGCGCAGGGTCTCGTGGACCATCCTCGTGACTCCCGCCGCGGTCGATCCGCCGGTCCCTCCCTGCGAGACCACGGACGCGACGACCCACGTGGGCCGGTCGGCCGGCGCGTACGAGACGAACCAGGACGTGTCCTGCTTGCCGACGACCTGTCCGGTGCCGGTCTTGCCGGCGATCGGCCAGTCGGATGGGGTCCCGGCGAAGGCCGAGCGCGCGGAACCCGTGGCCACCACGGCGCGCAGCGCGTCCTTGAGGTAGGCATCCACCTCAGGGGTCACGGGGGCCTCGTGCTCGGGCCCCGACGACACCGAGGCCCGCTCCCCGGTGGCGGGATCGACCAGGGCGCTCCCGACGCGAGGCGTGAGGACCGTGCCGCCGTTGGCGATCGCCGCATACAGCACCGCCATCTGGAGCGGGGTCGCCGTGAGGTCGCCCTGGCCGATCGCGACGTTGACCGCGTCACCCGGGCGGAACTGCCAGCCGTCGACGCAGTTCTCCTCCGCCACCTCTCGGAGGTACGCCGCCCGGGTCCGGTCCTTCACCTCGGGGTAGCCCGTGCGGGCGCGCTCGCAGGTCGTCGTCCTCGTCGACTCCCACCGTGCCTTCTTCCACCTGCGATCGGGCACCAGGCCCGAGGCCTCGTCGGGGAGGTCGATGCCCGTGAGGCGCCCGAGACCGAAGCCCTTCGCGACCTCGGCGAACGGATCGCTCGCGTCCGGTTCGGCCGCGATCCCTCCCTGTGCGCGCCACGCGTCGTAGGCCGTCCGGTAGAACACCGTGTCGCAGGAGATCTCGAGCGCCCGCCGGAGGCTGATCCGGCCATGGCCCCGGGACTGGTAGTTGTTGAACACCCGCCCACCGATGGTCACCCGTGCGGGGCAGTCGTACGTTCCGTCGAGCGGGTTCCCCGCGAGAACGGTGGCAGCGACGGAGGCGGGCTTGATCGTGCTGGCCGGCGCCTGGGCGACCCCCACGGCCCGCGACAGCAGCGGGGTGCCCGAGGCGGGGTCGGTGAGACGGCGGTAGTCCTCCTCCGAGATGCCCCCCGTCCAGACGTTGGGGTCGTATGCCGGTGCGCTCGCCAACGCCGCCACGGCACCGGAGGTCGGGTCCAGCACCACGACGCCACCCGAGTCGGCCGGCAGGCCCTCCTTGCGCGCGGCTGCCATCTGCTCGGCCAGCGCCCGCTCCGCACCCGCCTGGACGCGTGCGTCGAGCGTCGTCAGCAGGTCGCGGCCGGGAACCGGTTCGGTGCGCGAGACCACGCCGGTGACGAGTCCGCGCGGGTCGACGGCCACGACCGTGCGGCCGGGTGTGCCCCGCAGCACCGCGTCGTACTGCTGCTCCAACCCGGCACGACCGACGAGCGAGTCGGCACCGAGGCCCTCGTCCGGGTCCACCTCGTCCTCGCGCACCGGGCCGAGGTAGCCCAGCACCTGGGCCGCGCTCGCTCCGTGCGGTCGGGGGTAGACCCGCACGGGGCGAGAGTCGACGGCGACGCCCGGAAAGCGCTCGGGCTGCTCGACGAGCGAGAGGGCTCGCGACGCGTCGACGTCCTCGGCGAGGGGCACCGGGACCTGCGGCGACCCCGCCCAGCACGCCGGTGCCGCCGGAGCACCGTCCTCACCACAGAGCCAGGTGCGCGCGAGCAGGGCGTCGGCCTCGAGGCCGAGCACGAGGGCCACGTCGCGCACGACGGACTCCGCGCGGTCGGCGCGTCCCACGATCTCCCGGCGCTCGATGGTCACGACGGTGCGCGCCACGTTGTCGGCGAGCGGGGTGCCCTCCCTGTCGAGGATCCGACCGCGCAGGGCGGGCACCAGCAGGGTGCGGGTGTCGAGCGCGGTCGCCGCAGGGGTGAAGTCCTCGTTGCCCACGAGCTGCACCTGGCCCAGCCGCCCGACGAGGACGACGAACGCCAGGGAGACCGCGAGCACCACCGCGAGGAACCGCCCCTGGTGCGTCCCGCTCCGGACCGTCACCCGAACCTCCTGCGCGCCAGCGCCCGCTCGGCCCCCACGATGAGGGGCACGACGAGTGCCGCCAGGGTGGCGGTGAGCAGGCACGACACGACGACCCCCACGAGGTCGACCGGGGCCGACACAGCCAGCGCCCTGAGCACGTCGACCGCCTCGACGACCACTGAGGCGGCCAGTGCCACGGCCGCCACTCGCGGTGCTGCGATCGGGCCCTCGACCCTGGCGCGTCCGGCCAGGGCGCCGGCCCCGGCATACACCAGCGCCTGAAGGCCCAGCCCCGGCGACCCCGGCGGCACGACGTCGAGCAGCCAACCGGCCCCGAGACCGACGGCCGCTCCGACCACCGGTCCGCGGAGCAACGCCCATGCCACCACCAGCACCAGCACGAGGTCCGGCGCGGGGGCGAGGTGCCTGGCGCCCAGGGAGACGACGGCGAGCACGGCACCGAGGAGGGCGAGGGCGCGGACCAGCATCGAGACCGGGCCCATCAGCCTGCTCCACCGGTGATCGACGGACGCGGGGTGCTCCTCGGACCGTCGAGCACGACCGCCACGACGTCGAGCGTGGTCGGGTCGACCGACCGGGTGAGTCCGCCCGTCTGGGCGACCCGGCCCACGACCGGGTCCAGGACCGAGACCGTCCCGACCCGGATCCCGGGTGGATACGGGGTGCCGCCGACGCTCCCCAGCGTCGTCACCGCGTCCCCGATCCGCATCGAGCCGCTCTCGACCAGCGCGAGCGACAGATCGCCGGGGTCCGGGCGAGATGCCCCGGCGATCGCTGACCCCGAGGCCTGACCCAGCACCCCGTCCTCGCCCACGCGCACACCCACGGCGAGGTCGGGGCCCCCGATCACCAGCACGTCGCTGGTCCAGGGGGCCACGGCGATCACCCGGCCGACCAGTCCACCCTGCGCCACGACGGCGCGGTCGGTCACGACACCGTCGCGCGACCCGACGTCGATGGTGACCCGCTCGGGTCCGGCCGGCCCCGAGGCGCCGACCGCGACGACGCGAGCGGGGACGAGATCCACCCCCACCAGCGACGGGTCGGCCACGATGGCCGCCAGCGCCGGCGCCGCAGCGGCCTCTCGCTGCGCGGCCTCGAGCCTGGCCGAGAGCGTGAGGTTCTCCGCCCGCAGCCGGCTCACCTCGTCGGCATCCGGCCCGGCGAGCCGCTCGAGCGGGCCGAGGACGGCGGCGGCAGTGGTGCGCACCGGGGTCAGGTCGGCCGCGCCCGAGAGGTCGACGGCCAGCACCAGGGCCGTTGCGGCGAGAGCCGCGAGGAGGAGCCTGCGGCGGGGCGCGGCGCGGTCGGTGGTGGTCGACATGGTCAGGGTCGACGGTTGTCGACGAGGACGCGCTCGAGGGTGCCGAACTCCTCGACGCAGCGTCCGGCGCCTCGCGCCACCGCCCGCAGGGGGTCCTCGGCGGCGTGCACCGGCACCCCCAGCTCGTGGCGCAGCCGCTCGTCGAGCCCCCGCAGCAGGGCCCCTCCCCCGGTGAGGGCGATGCCCCGGTCGACGACGTCGCCGGCGAGCTCGGGCGGGCACACGTCGAGGACCGAGCGCACCAGCTCGACGATCTGGACCACCGGGGTCTCGATGGCCCGCCGCACCTCCTGCGAGCTGACCGAGATGGTCTTGGGGAGCCCCGTCACGAGGTCCCGCCCCCGGACCCGCTCGCTGATCTCCTTCGTGAGGGGAAAGGCCGACCCGGCCGCGACCTTGAGGTCCTCGGCGCTGCGCTCCCCGAGCAGCAGGGAGTACTCGCTCTTCACGTGGGCCACGAGGGCGTCGTCGATCTCGTCCCCGCCGATGCGCACGGTTCGGGAGGTGACGACCCCGCCGAGGCTGATGACCGCGACGTCTGTCGTGCCTCCCCCGACGTCGACCACCATCGAGGCCCGGGTCTCCTCGACCGGGAGCCCGGCTCCGATGGCCGCCGCCATCGTCTCCTCGATGACGTAGACCCGGCGCGCCCCGGACCGCAGGGTGGCATCCTCCAGGGCTCGTCGCTCCACGCTGGTGATGTCACTCGGCACGCACACGACCATCCGTGGGCGCACCAGCCTCGAGGGTGAGACCTGGTCGACGAACCACCGGATCATCCGCTCGGTGGTGTCGGCGTCGGAGATCACCCCGTCGCGCAGCGGCCGGACCGCCCGGACCGTCTCCGGCGTGCGCCCCAGCATCTCCTTGGCCCGGGTGCCGGCCGCCACGAGCTGGGAGGTTCCGGCGCGCACGGCCACGACCGACGGCTCGTCGAGGACGACACCGCGTCCGCGCTCGTAGATGACGGTGTTGGCTGTGCCGAGGTCGATCGCGAGGTCCCGCCCGCGGATCCACCCCGATGCCCAGCCGCTCATTCCCGCAGGCTAGGTCGAGACGGTCCGTGCGCCCGGGAGGCAACGCCGCGCCCGGCAAGGTCTCAGGGTCGATCAGTGGCTGGCGTGGTTCATGTGACGGTTGGGACCTGTGTGACACCGTCGTCTGGTTGTGCCGACCGGGTACTGCGCGCGCTGACGGCCACAACCCCGCACGAGCGGAGTCGCGGCGGGACCGGTGCTGCGCGGGTCAGCGCCTCAGAGCTCGGGGAACCAGATGCCGATCTCGCGCTCGGCGGACTCCGGGGAGTCCGAGCCGTGGACGATGTTCTTCTGCACCTTCTCGCCCCAGTCGCGACCGAGGTCGCCGCGGATGGTGCCGGGAAGCGCGGCCGTGGGGTCGGTGGCCCCGGCGAGGGCACGGAACCCCTCGATGCAGCGCTCGCCCTCGATGACGACGGCGGCGACCGGGCCGGAGGACATGAACGCCACGAGGGGCTCGAAGAAGGGCTTCCCCTCGTGCTCGGCGTAGTGCGGGTGGAGGCGGTCGGTGTCAGGGGTCGTCACCGCGAGCGCCACGAGGCGGTATCCCTTCGCCTCGATGCGGCGCAGCACCTCCCCGGTGAGGCCGCGGGCGAAGCCGTCGGGCTTGACGAGGACGAGCGAGCGTTCGATGGTCACGACGCCAGCCTAGTCACCGGCGGGCGCCGGGCTCGTCTCGGCCTCGCGCTGGGCCACGAGCTCGTCGACCTTGCGACCCTGCACGAGGAGCAGCACCCAGAGCGCCGAGAAGATGAGGGCCACCCCGACCATGGCGGGCACGAGCAGGGCGCTGGCCCAGGTCAGGGCCTGGACCAGCCAGCCGAGGGTCACCCCGTAGGGGCGGCGCATCAGGCCGGCGACCAGGAGCGAGAGGGCCGCCAGGCCCAGGCCGACCCAGAGCAGCGTCGAGGCGTCGCCGGGCCGGTCGTCGGCGATCGCGTTGCCCCGCGCGACGAGCGCGAAGAAGGACAGGATGATCGACTGCCCGAAGAGCGCCATCGCCAGCATCCGGAAGGTGAACTTGCCCTGGACGCCGTAGACCGGGAGGCGTCTCATCCGCCGCGCTTCCAGCGGCGCGTCTCGACGGCGGCCTTTGACTCCGTGAGCCCCGCACCCGTGGCGGCGCGGTAGTGCTTGATGGCGCCGATCAGCTCGCCGCGGTCCAGGGCCGCGTCGATGGTCTGCTGCACCTCGGTGGACAGCTCCTCGACCGGTGTGAAGGCCGTGCCCGTCGTCCCCCGGCTGGCTCGCACCGACGTGACGACCCACCACACCGCCGCGACGACGGCCAGGAGGAGGATCAACTTGAACAGCGGACTCATGGCCCAAGCGTAAGCCGGGTCGGCCCGGTGCCCTGCGCAGGACCTGCTCCCGCCCCGCGCGGCGGTGTCGCCGTCTGGTCTGATGGGCGGGTGACGTCGACCGGGCTCATCGACCCGCGCGCGCTGCGCCGGACGGTCCTCGTCGTGGCCGGACTCAACCTGGCGTACTTCTTCGTCGAGGTCACGGTGGCGCTGTCGATCGGCTCGGTGTCCCTCGTCGCCGACTCCGTGGACTTCCTCGAGGACACCGCGGTGAACCTCCTCATCGCGCTGGCGCTCGGATGGTCGCTGGCCAGGCGGGCCGTGGTCGGTCACGTCATGGCGCTCATCATCCTCGTGCCGGCCATCGCCGCAGCGTGGCAGGCGGTGAGCAAGGCCCTGGACCCGGTGGCCCCCGACGTCACCGCGCTCCTCGTCACCGCGGGCGGGGCAGCGATCGTCAACGGCGTGTGTGCGCTGCTCCTCATCCGCGTGCGCCACCACGGGGGGTCGCTCAGCGGGGCCGCCTACCTCTCCGCGCGCACCGACGTGGCGGTCAACGTCGCCATCATCGTCATGGCGTTGGTCACCGCGTGGACCGGATCGGGCTGGCCGGACATCGCGCTCGGAGTCGTCATCGTGCTCGTCAGCACGCGGGCGGCCTGGGAGGTGTGGGAGCTGGCCGGCGAGGAGCGGCTCGCCGCGAGGGCGCTCGCCGGCGAGGACCTCGACTGAGCGCCGGCCCGCTCGCCCTTCGGCCGGGGCGACATCGCCCGAGGTCAGACGGAGGGGGTCAGACGGAGGTGCTGACGACCGGGGTCAGACGGAGGTGGTGCCGAGCAGCATCCGCACCTCGGCCGCCGTCACGACCGAACCCGTCGCGAGGACGCCCCCGCTGAGGCCGCCGTCCGCGTCCGCCATCCCGGCGGCCCGGTCGAGGGCGTCGGGGAGGTCGTCGACGACGGTCACGCGGTCCTCGCCGAAGATCTCGGTGGCGATCTCCCCCAGCTGCCGGGGCGACATCGCCCGGGGCGACGTCGTCCGCGTGACGACGACCTCGTCGAGCACGGTCTCGAGCACCTCGAGGATGTCGGCCGCGTCCTTGTCCTTCATCACGGCGACCACCCCGACGACGCGGGCGAAGGTGAAGGACTCGGCCATGGCGTCGCGCAGGGCGCGAGCGCCGGCGGGGTTGTGGGCGGCGTCGACGAGCACGGTGGGGCTCCGGCGGACGATCTCGAGCCGGCCGGGGGCCTCCACCGTCTCCAGACCGGCCCGCAGCACGTCGAGGTCGACGGCTGTCTCACCCCCGCCCAGGAACGCCTCGACGGCGGCGACGGCAACGGCGGTGTTCCGGGCCTGGTGGGTGCCGTGGAGCGGCAGGACGAGGTCGGGGTACTCCGCCGCAAGGCCTCGAATCGAGATGAGCTGACCGCCCACGGCGACGTCGCGCTCGGTGAGGCCGAAGTCGGTGCCCTCGACGACGAGCCTCGCGCCCACCTCCGCGACGCGCTCGGCAACGATCTCCGAGACCTCGCCCTCGGGCTGGAGGGCCGACACGGTGATCGCACCGGCCTTGATGATGCCGGCCTTCTCGGTCGCGATCTCCTCGACGGTGTCGCCGAGGAAGTGGCGGTGGTCGATGTCGATCGGGGTGATGACGCTGACCGTGCCGTCGGCGACGTTCGTGGCGTCCCACGAGCCGCCCATCCCGACCTCGACGACGGCGACGTCGACCGGAAGGTCGGCGAACGCGGCATACGCGACGGCGACGAGCACCTCGAAGTACGTCATCGGCGGACCGCCGTCGAGGATGGAGCGGCCGTCGACGATCTCGACGAACGGGATGACCTCGTCGTACGCCGCGAGGAAGCGCTCGGCGTCGATCGGGCGGCCCCCCAGGGCGATCCGCTCGAGCATCGAGTGCAGGTGGGGCGACGTGAAGCGCCCCGTCTTCAGGCCCAGCTCGCGCAGCAGCGCCTCGATGACGCGGGCCGTGCTGGTCTTGCCGTTCGTCCCCGTGACGTGGATGACGGGGAAGGTGTGCTGAGGATCGCCGAGAAGCTCCATGACGGCCCGGATCCGGTCGAGCGAGGGTTCCAGGTCGTGCTCGGGGGCGCGGGAGAGGATCGACTCCTCCACCGCCCTCATGAGGCGGGTCACCTCGAGCTGGTGCGCGGCGTCACGCTGGGCGGAATCGGGTGCGGGGCTCACCGGTCCATCCTGCCGCACCGCGACCTCGACCACGGACCGGCGCCGTGGCCGCATCCGGATGCAGCAGGCCCCCGGCTCAGCGCGGGGCGCGGCCCGACGCCCACCGGGCCGTGGCAGAGAGCTCGAAGCCACGGCTCCCGGGCCCCACGGAGCGCGTCAGGGCATCCAGCAGCGCGGCCCGCTGCTCGTCATCGAGGGAGGTGCAGTAGGAGCCCGCCGGCCCGATGCCGAGGAGGAAGCCGGACCAGAGCTCCTCGATGTCGCGATAGGTCGAGGACACCGTGAGCGTGCCCTCGACCACGTCGACGAGACCGGCCGACTCGAAGAGCTCCGCGATCTCCCCCTCCCGCCCGAAGCGCAGGGTTCGGGCCCCGGCGGGTGCGTCGGCATCGAGGGTGAGGGCCGCGTCCCAGAACAGGCGCAGCATCTCCATCTCGTCGGCTGAGTCCCACGCGCAGGCGGCGACGATGCCGCCGGGACGGGTGACCCGGCTCAGTTCCGAGGCGGCCGCGAGGGGCTCGCCGAGGAAGTGCAGGACGAGCTGGGCGAGCACCACGTCGCGGCTACCGGCGTCGAACGGGAGGTCCTCTGCGCGGCCGACGCGCACGTCGACCCCCGGGTGGCGAGCCGCGCACGCCGCCACGAACGGTGGCGAGGGGTCGACGGCTGAGACACCCGCGGCACCGAGGCGCTCGACGAGCTCTCCGGTCAGCGCTCCGGGGCCACACCCGACATCGAGGGCATGCTGCCCCGAGACGACCCCCGCGGCATCCGCGAACGGCGCGGCCAGGGCGCGGGAGTAGCGGCCCATGAACGCGTCGTAGGCCTCCCCCGACGTGTGGAACGACCGCGCGCCCTCGACCGGATCCATCGGCGCACCCCTCGTCGGGGTCGGCGCACCCGGGGGCGGGAGATCGCGATACCCGTGGCCGACGAGCCGACCGTACTCCCCCGAGCCGTCGCCGGCGAGAGGCTGGACGTCCCGCCGGGACCTCGAAGGGGTCCCCCGTCCCCACCGGGCCCTTCGAGGTCACCCCGAAGAGCCCGGTGCGGTCAGCGGCGGGTGACCCGCAGCCGCACCGCCAGGCCCTCGCCCACCGACGCGTCCGCCACGGACGCGCCGTCATCGACCCTGTCGAGGTCGGAGCTGACGAGGACCTCCTCGGCCAGGGTCTCGCCCGCGACGAGGTCGCGGTGCGTCTCGAGCGCCCGCAGCACCGCCTCGGACCCGGAGACCTCGAGGGAGATCCGGTCGGAGACGTCCAGCCCGGCCTCGCGGCGGGCCTGCTGCACCGCGCGGACGAGGTCGCGCGCGGTGCCCTCGAGCTCCAGCTCGGGGGTGACGTTCGTGTCGAGGACGACGAAGCCGCCACCGGGAAGCATCGCCGTGGCGTGCGACCCGGCCTGTTCCGCGTCGACGACGGTCTCGACGACGTACTCGCCCTCCACGAGCTGCAACCCGCCGGCGGTCACGGTGCCGTCCTCGGCCACCGCCCAGTCACCCGTCTTCGAGCCCCGGATCGCCGCCTGCACCTCGCGGCCCAGGCGCGGGCCCGCCGCGCGAGCGTTGACCACGAGCCGCTGGCTGATGCCGAAGTCGGACCCGTGTGCCTCGGCGACGTCGAGGACCGTGACGTGCTTGACGTTGAGCTCGTCGGCGACGATTCCCGCGAACGGGCGCAAGCCCTCGGGGTCCGAGGTGACGACGGTCAGGTCCGCCAGCGGGAGGCGCACGCGCAGCCGCTCCGCCTTGCGCAGCGACGAGCCGGTCGAGCAGACCGTGCGCACCTGGTCCATGGCGGTCACGAGAGCGTCGTCGGAGGGCAGGTCCTCCACCGACGGCCAGTCCTCGAGGTGGACCGAGCGGCCGCCGGTCAACCCGCGCCAGACCTCCTCGGTGACGAGGGGAAGCAGGGGGGCCGACACCCGGGTGAGCACCTCGAGTGCCGTGTACAGGGTGTCGAAGGCCGACTCGGCTTCCGACGTGTCGCCGGAACCGCTGTCCCAGAACCGCTCTCGCGATCGCCGGATGTACCAGTTCGTCATGACGTCGACGAACTGACGCACCGACTCGCACGCCCCGGGGACGTCGTAGTCGTCCATCTGGGCGGTCACCGTCTCGACGAGGCCCCTCAGCTTGGCGAGCAGGTACCGGTCGAGGGGGTCGGTGGACCCGGTGGACCACTGCGCGACGTAGCCCGACCCACCGTCCATCGCGTTGGCGTAGAGGGAGAAGAAGTACCAGCTGTTCCAGATCGGGATGAGGGCCTGGCGCACCCCCTCGCGGATGCCCTCCTCGGTCACGACGAGGTTGCTCCCGCGGAGGATGCCGCTCGACATGAGGAACCACCGCATCGCGTCGGCGCCGTCGCGGTCGAAGACCTGCGTGACGTCGGGGTAGTTCTTCAGCGACTTGCTCATCTTCTGGCCGTCGCTGCCGAGGACGATGCCGTGGCTGACGCACGAGGAGAACGCCGGGCGGTCGAACAGCGCCGTGGCAAGCACGTGCAGGGTGTAGAACCAGCCGCGGGTCTGCCCGATGTACTCCACGATGAAGTCGCCCGGGAAGTGGTGCTCGAACCACTCGGCGTTCTCGAAGGGATAGTGCACCTGGGCGAAGCTCATCGACCCGGAGTCGAACCACACGTCGAGCACGTCCTCCACGCGTCGCATCGTGGAGTTGCCCGTGGGGTCGTCGGGGTTCGGCCGGGTCAGCCGGTCGACGAACGGCCGGTGCAGGTCGGGCTCGCCGTGCTCGTTCAGCGGCAGCTGCCCGAAGTCACGCTCGAGCTCCTCGAAGGAGCCGTACACATCGACGCGGGGGTGTGCCGGGTCGTCGGACTTCCACACCGGGATCGGGCTGCCCCAGAAGCGGTTTCGTGAGATGGACCAGTCACGGGCGTTCTCGAGCCACTTGCCGAACTGCCCGTCCTTGACGTGCTCGGGCACCCAGGTGATCTCCTGGTTGAGCTCGACCATCCGGTCCTTGAACGCCGTCACCTCGACGAACCACGACGAGACCGCCATGTAGATGAGGGGCTCACGGCAGCGCCAGCAGTGCGGGTAGGAGTGGTCGTAGGTCTCGCGGCGCAGCAGCACCGTGCCCGGCGTGACCGAGCCGTGGTCGCCGGCGCCGGCAGTGGAGGCCTTGAGGTGCTCGATGATGACGGCGTTGGCGTCGAAGACGTGCAGCCCCTCGTAGTCGGCGACCGGGAAGGTGAACCTGCCGTCGGCCCCGACCGGGACCACGGGTGCGATGCCGTGCTGGTCGGTGAGGAGCTTGTCCTCCTCACCGAAGGCGGGCGCGATGTGCACGATGCCGGTGCCGTCCTCGGTCGTCACGTAGTCGGCGGCGAGCACGACGTGCGAACGAGGGTGGCCGACGTAGTACGAGAACGGTGGGGTGTAGGACCGACCGACGAGGTCGGCACCGGTGAGCCGCTCCACGACCCGGTCGGCGACGTCCTCCCCGAGCTCACGGGCATGGGCCGCCAGCCGTGCCTCGGCCAGGACGTAGCGCTCGGTGCTACCCGAGAAGTCCGACTCCACGACGACGTAGTCGATGTCAGGACGCACGGCCATCGCGAGGTTGCTCGGCAGCGTCCACGGGGTGGTGGTCCAGACCAGGGCGAGCTCGCCGGTCTCGAGCCGGTAGCCGACCGTGACCGCGGGGTCCTGACGGTTCTTGTAGACCTCCTCGTCCATCCGCAGCTCGTGGTTCGACAGGGGCGTCTGGTCGTTCCAGCAGTACGGCAGGCAGCGGAACCCCTCATAGACCAGACCCTTGTCGTGGAGGGTCTTGAACGCCCACAGCACCGACTCCATGAAGGTCGGGTTCAGGGTCTTGTAGTCGTTGTCGAAGTCGACCCAGCGGGCCTGGCGCGTGACATAGTCCCGCCAGTCCCCGCTGTACTTCATCACCGACTCGCGGCACTTGGCGTTGAAGGTCTCGATGCCGAGGTCGAGGATCTCCTCCTTGGTCTTGATCCCGAGCTGGCTCATCGCCTCGAGCTCCGCGGGCAGGCCGTGGGTGTCCCACCCGAAGCGCCGCTCCACCCGCCGACCACGCATGGTCTCGTAGCGCGGCACGATGTCCTTGACGTACCCGGTGAGCAGGTGGCCGTAGTGCGGCAACCCGTTGGCGAAGGGCGGACCGTCGTAGAAGACGAACTCGTTCGCCCCGTCCTCGCCCGCAGGGCGGTTCTCGATCGATGCGGCGAAGGTGTCGTCACTCGCCCAGCGCGCGAGCACCGCTTCCTCGATCTGGGGGAAGCGCGGGCCGGACGGGACGCCGAACGAGGCGCCGGTGTGCTCACCGGTCGTGGAGACCTTCGGATACGTCATGGGTGCTGCTCCTGCGGTGGTCGGCTCGTCGAACTCGGGACGAGGACGAGGGTGACGACACGGCCTACCGAGGTAAGCCGGGTGCGCACCTCCGCGGTACCACCTCGCTTGCCGCCCCTCCGTGGAGTGACGACCGCTCTTTGCACAAGGTCGTGACGTGACCATGACGTCCGGTTCTAGTGAGGAGGCCGAGTGACCGGTCTCCCGTTCTTCCGGAAGGCTCACCGCTGATGACGGCTCGAGCGCCAGGACTGTGATTCTAGCCGCCTCCGCAGGTGGTTCCCGACCGGGTTTCCCACGCGGTACAGTCGGCATCGTCGCCCTCGGGCGGCACCACGCGCACCTGTTCGGGGGAAGCCGGTCCAAGTCCGGCACTGTCCCGCAGCCGTGGGTCGCGACGTCATCGTCGCGGCGAGTCGGAATGCCCGGCAGGTGCGAGCGGCTCCATTCACCCGTCGAGGAACGCGGGGCGGAGCCCGAGTGACCGGGTGCTCCCGGTGGTTCGGGCAACACGCCTCGAACCGCTCAGGAAGGCACCGATGCACTCCCCCACCACCGCCCGCGCCGCGATCCTGCGGCGCGCCGGCACCCTGGCCGCAGCGGCCGTGCTCGTGGGCGCCCCCGCCGCGACCGCGCTCGCCGAGCCGAGCCCGAGCGCCACGTCCACCATGAGTGCGACGGCCACTCCGGCTCCGACGACGACGTCGAGTGCCCAGCCGACCACGAGCACCGGCCCCGAGCCGAGCGCGACGACCACCGAGCCCACCCCGAGCGGCTCGCCCACCCCGTCGGAATCCACCCCTGCACCGCCCGCGACGCAGGACTCCACGGCGCCGAAGTCGGAGGAGTCCGCGACGCCGGACGAGGACGCCGCCCCGATGGTCGGCGGCGGCACGGCCCGCTCGTTCGGCCCCGCGGCTGCGACGGGGCCGGCGACCTCCTCCGACTCCGCGATGCTCGGTGCCGGCTACCTGCAGCGGCAGCTCGAGGCCGCCGACTACCTGCTCACGAGCTCCGGCTACCCCGACCCTGGCCTGACGGCCGACGCCATCCTCGCGCTCGACGCCGCAGGCACCGGCCAGGACGCAGCTGCGCAGGCGACGGCCAGGCTGGCCTCCGACGTCGTCGGCTACACCGGCTTCGGTGACCCCGCGGAGGTCTACGCGGGCTCGGTCGCCAAGCTGCTCAACGTCGCCGTCGCCCAGGGCGTCGACCCCACCGCCTTCGGCGGCGTCGACCTGGTCGCGACCTTGCAGGGCCTCGAACAGCCCAACGGGCGGTTCGCCGACACCACGGCATACGACGACTACTCCAACACCTTCGGCCAGTCGTTCGCGATCATCGGGCTGCACCGTGCCTCGGCCGGCCCCAGCACGGCTGCGGTGGACTACCTGCTGGACCAGCAGTGCCCGGGGGGCGGCTTCCAGCTCTATATGAGCGACTCCGGCTGCTCCGACGACGCGTCGGCCGACCCCGACGCCACGGCCATGGCCGTCCAGGCCCTCCTCGCTGCCGGCGGGGCGGCTGGCGCCGCATCGGATGGCCTGGACGACCTCACCAGCCGTCAGAGCTCTGACGGTGGCGTGGGCGGGGCCGGGCTGACCAGCTCGGTGAACGCCAACAGCACCGGCCTTGCCGGGCAGGCGTTCCTCGCGGGCGGGCGGTCCGCCCAGGCGCGGCTCGCGGTGACCTACCTCGAGGCGCTCCAGTACGACTGCTCCTTCCCCGCTGCCCTGCGCGGCGGTATCGCGTACGACACCGACGGGTTCGAGGACCAGCGGTCCGCGGGCGCCGGGGCCACCCCGAGCGACCAAGACCGGCGATCCACGTCGCAGGGCCTCATGGCACTGGCGGGCACGCCATTGGGCTCGGTCAGCGCGGCCGGCTCCGACGCCGAGGCGCCCGAGGCCGACTGCGCGGAACCCACCACGACGCCGACCGACTCGGCCAGCCCGTCTGCGTCAGCGACCTCGGGTGCGAGCCCCACCTCCGGTGCTGGGTCGAGCGCGACCGCCGGGGCGAGCACCGCTCCCGGGGCATCGGGCGTGACAGGCGGCTCGTCACCGACAGGCTCGCTGGCCCAGACCGGTGCAGACCTGTTGTGGCCGGTGGGCCTGGGCCTGGCCCTGATCGTGCTCGGCGCGGTCGCGGTGCTGGGCTCCCGACGCCGGGGGGCGCACGCCTGATGCGCCGCGCCGCCCCCTCGTTCCGACGTCGCCTCGCCGGCGCCGCTGCGGCATCCGCCCTGGCCGTCGCCGGCGGGGTGCTGCTCGCGGCCCCGGCGAGCGCGGCCGCATGCTCGGGGACCTCCGGGGTGACGGTCATCGTCGACACCGGGAGCAGCATCAGCACGAGGTGCACCTCCGGCGACCCCTCCTCCGGGCTCCAGGCCCTGTCGATGGCCGGGTTCTCGGTGACCCCGGTGCAGACGCAGCCGGGGTTCGTCTGCCGCATCGACGGCTCCCCGTCCTCCGAGTCGTGCGTCCGCACGCCGCCCACCACCGCCTACTGGGCGTACTGGTACGCCGACCGGGGCGGATCGTGGACGTACTCCTCCAGCGGCGCGGGCTCGCACAACCCGGCACCCGGTTCGGTGGAGGGCTGGCGCTTCGGATCGGGCCAGCAGCCGCGCGCGGCTCCGCCCGCCCCGGTCAAGACCACGGCGCCCAAACCGACGGCAGAGCCCAAGCCGTCCCCGACGCCCGCGAAGACGACCAAGCCCCCCTCGACCCCGACGTCGACCTCGACGCCGCGTTCCACGAGCGGGTCGGGCGGCGCGACGACCTCGACCGCAGCAGCGACGTCGGGAGGGTCCGCTCCCGACCCGTCGGCACCAGGAGCCTCGGTCACCCGCAGCGCGACTCCGAGCCCGTCGGCCAGCGAGAGCCCCACTCCGGTTGCCGAGTCAACCGCCGGCGGGGAGCCGACGGCCTCCCCCACCCCGGGGGCGTCAGCCGCCGCCCTCGCCGCCGACCCGACGGGCGCGGACCCGGCGGGGAACAGCACGAGCACGCTGCTCACCGGGGTCGCCCTCGTGGCGCTCGTCGCCGGCGGCGCGGGCTTCACGGCGTGGAAGCGCCGCGGCTGAGGCGATGATGACCCGATGACCCACTCCCTCCCGCGCACCGTGCACCCCGGTGCGTGGTGGGGGTGGGCCATCTCCATGGCGGTCGCCGTGAGCATGACGACCAACCCGTTCCTGCTGTTGCTCGCCCTCGCCGTGACCGCGCTGGTCGTCGCCCGCCGACGGGGGTCCTCGCCGTGGGCCCGCGCGTTCCGGCTCTACCTGTGGCTGGGGCTGGCGATCATCGTGGTGCGCGTGGTCCTGCACGTCGTCGTCGGGCTGAAGTTCGGGACCATCGTCGTGCTGCCGCTGCCGGAGGTGACCCTGCCGTCCTGGGCGGCCGGCATCCAGCTCGGGGGCACGGTCTACCTCGAAGGGCTGCTCGGTGCCGCGGTGCTCGGTCTCCGGCTGGCGGTGATGATCGCCTGCATCGGGGCGGCCAACGCCCTGGCGAACCCCAAGCGACTCCTGCGGGCCCTGCCCGGCGCGCTCCACGAGATCGGATCGGCCGTCGTGGTCTCCGTCTCCGTCGCCCCCCAGCTCGCCGAGAGCGTCCTACGGGTGCGCCGGGCACGCCTCCTTCGTGGCGACACCAGCCGCGGCCTGCGCGCGGTGCCCGCCATCGCCCTTCCCGTGCTCGAGGACACCCTCGAGCGGTCGCTGCTCCTCGCCGCGGCGATGGACTCGCGCGGCTACGGACGGGCTCCCGCCGTCTCCCCCGTGCAGCGACTCCTCACCGGCGCGGCGACCCTGGGCGGACTCCTGGCCTGCGCGATCGGGGTCTACGGGGTCCTCGACGCCACCACCCCGGCCCTCATGGGGACACCGACCCTCGTACTCGGGCTCGCCCTGTCCGGTCTCGGCCTCTGGCTGGGGGGCAGGCACGTGCCCCGCTCGACCTACCGCCCGGACCCGTGGCGCGGCGCCGAGTGGCTCACCGTCGCCTGTGGCGTCATCGCGGCCGCCGCGCTGGTCGTCACCGCACGGACGCAGCCCGACGCTCTCGCGATGCCGCTCACTCCCCTGGCCGTGCCCGCCCTCCCGCTCCTCGCGGTGGCCGGGCTGCTCGTGGCGGCGGCACCGGCGTACCTCACCCCCGAACCCCCGGCGCCGGCGTCACGGGTCCCGGTCCGCGGAGCAGCGCGATCGGAGGTGGGCGCGGATGCCTGAGCACGCCATCCGGTTGCAGCACGTGACGATCACGCTGCCCGGCGCGACCCGCCCGGTGCTGCGCGACGTCGACCTCGGCATCGAGGAGGGCGAGCTGGCGCTCGTCGTGGGGCGCACGGGATCGGGCAAGTCGACCCTGCTGGGCGCGATGTGCGGCAGGGTCCCCCACTTCACCGGCGGAACGGTGGCCGGGCACGTGGTGGTGCACGGTCGCGACACGCGCGAGCACCGACCGCGGGACCTCGCCGACGTCGTCGGCGTCGTCGGCCAGAACCCGCTCGCGGGCTTCGTCACCGACACCGTCGAGGAGGAGCTCGCCTACGGCATGGAACAGCTCGGCCTGCCCACTGCGACGATGCGCAAGCGCGTCGAGGAGACCCTGGACCTCCTCGGCATCGCCGAGCTGCGCGACGTCGCGCTCCGCGAGCTCTCGGGAGGCCAGCAGCAGCGGGTCGCGATCGGGTCCGTGCTCACCGCCCACCCGCGGGTGATCCTCCTCGATGAGCCGACGTCGGCCCTGGACCCCACGGGGGCCGAGGAGGTGCTGGCGACCATCACGAGGCTCGTGCACGACCTGGCCGTCACCGTCGTGGTGGCCGAGCACCGGGTCGAGCGGGTTCTGCACTACGCCGACCGGGTCGTCCACGTCTCGGTCGACGGTCGGGTCAGCGCGGGGGCGCCGGCGGACGTCATGCGCACGAGCGACGTGACCTCGCCGGTCGTCGAGCTCGGCCGGTTCGCCGGGTGGTCCCCGCTGCCGCTCTCGGTGCGCGACGCCCGACGCGCCGCGGTCGACCTCCGGACCCGGCTGGGCGCCACGCTCTCCACCGCCCCGGATCGGCGGGCGGGCCGTTCTGGCGGGACGGCCCTGCGCGCGAGGGGTGTCGTCGTGCGGCACCCCGGCGACGTCATCGCCGTCGCCGGTGTCGACATCGACCTGCACGCCGGCGAGGTGACGGCGCTCATGGGGCGCAACGGGTCCGGGAAGTCCTCGCTGCTGTGGGCGCTGCAGGGGAGCGGACCGCGCAGCGCGGGCACCGTCGAGGTCGGCCCTGCCGGCGGGAAGGACGACCCGTCCGCGCTCCAGCCCGGGGAACGCCGCCGACGCATCGGGCTCGTCCCCCAGGACGCCAGTGACCTGCTGTACCTCGACACGGTGGCCGGCGAGTGCGAGCAGGCCGACCGCGAGAGCGGAGCCACCCCGGGCACCTGTGCGCGGCTGCTCGGCGACCTCGCCCCCGGCATCCCGGCCCAGCGCCACCCCCGGGACCTGTCCGAGGGCCAGAAGCTGGCGCTCGTGCTGGCGGTGCAGCTCAGCGCCGACCCGCCGGTGCTGCTGCTCGACGAGCCCACCCGAGGGCTGGACCCCTCGGCCAAGGCGACCCTGAGCAGCATCCTGCGCACCCTTGCCGCGCAGGGACGGTCGGTGACGGTCTCCACGCACGACGTCGAGTTCGTCGCCGAGTCCGCCGACCGGGTCGTCGTCCTCGCTGCCGGGGAGGTCGTGGCCGACGGACCCACCGAGCAGATCGTCGTGGCGTCCCCGGCGTTCGCCCCCCAGGTCTCCAAGGTGACCGCCCCCGGGCCGTGGCTGACGGTCGACGACGTGCGCACGGCACTCTCGGTGGTGGCGACGTGACCCGCACCCGCCCCCACGGGCTGCGCGCCCTGCGGCTCCGTCCCCGGTCGGCGATCGCGGTGGCGCTGGTGAGCGCGGCCGGGCTCGTCGCCTTCGGGTGGCCGCTGATCGTGACGCCGGGCTCCGGGCTGGCGCACGGCACCGACGCCCCCCTCGTGTTCGCCCTCATCCTTCCCCTCCTGCTCGCCGTGGTGCTCGCCGAGCTGAGCGAGGGCGGCCTGGACGTCAAGGCCGTCGCGATGCTCGGTGTCCTGGCAGCCGTGGGCGCGGCCCTCCGGCCCCTCGGGGCGGGGACGGCCGGGCTGGAGACGGTGTTCTTCCTGCTCGTCCTCGGCGGGCGCGTCTTCGGTGCCGGTTTCGGCTTCGTGCTGGGTGCCACGACGATCTTCGCCTCGGCCCTCGTCACCGGCGGTGTCGGACCCTGGATGCCGTTCCAGATGCTGGGGGCGGCCTGGGTGGGCTGGGGTGCCGGGCTGCTCCCGCAGGTGCGGGGCCGGTGGGAGGTGGCCATGCTCGCGGCCTACGGGGCGGTCGCGGGGCTCGCGTACGGGCTGCTCCTCAACCTGTCGTTCTGGCCGTTCGCCACGGGCCTGGGTGGTGAGCTGTCGTTCGTCGCGGGAGCCCCGGCCGGGGAGAACCTGCACCGTTTCCTCGTGTTCACGCTGGCCACCAGCCTCGGCTGGGACATCGGCCGGGCGTTGACCAACGCCGTGCTCATCCTCATCACGGGGCGGGCCGTGCTCGGAGCCCTTCGACGGTCGGCCCGGCGTGCGGCGTTCGAGGACCCGGTGGAGTTCCACGAGCCCGTGGAGTCCGATGGCCCGCTGCAGTCCGCCGGGCGTGTGCCGTCCGACGCGCCCGCGCAGTCCGCCGTGCCCGTGCAGTCGGACGAACCGGAGAGGTTCCAGGAGCCGGCCGAGGTGCCCGACTCCCCCGGCTTGGCACAATCGAGCCCATGAGCTCCCTCGACCTCGACCGCGACCCTGCCTGGCTGAGCAGGGAGGACCTCGATGCGGCCCGGGCCCGCCTGCCGATCCTCTACGTCGACGCGGTGCCGGTGCGGGTCGACGACCGGGGGGCGGTGATCGCGGTGGGTGTCCTGCTCCGGCTCGGGCCGGAGGGCACGGTCTCGCGCGAGCTGGTCTCGGGCCGGGTGCTGCACCACGAGCGGATCCGCGACGCACTGCTGCGCCACATCGAGAAGGACCTCGGGCCGATGGCCCTGCCGCGGGTGCCGGTCAGCCCCCAGCCCTTCACCGTCGCGGAGTACTTCCCGACGCCGGGGGTCACGCCCTTCCACGACCCCCGGCAGCACGCTGTCTCCCTCGCCTTCGTCGTGCCGGTGGCGGGTGACTGCGGCCCCCAGAACGACTCGCTCGACCTCACCTGGCTGACTCCCGACCAGGCCCTGGACCCAGGCGTGCAGGCCGAGATGGACCGGGGGCACGGGGTGCTCCTGCGCCAGGCCCTCGCCCACCTGGGCCACCCCGTCTGACGCGAGGCCGGCATCCGCCCGGCATCCCCTCGCCCCCCAACGCGTCGTCCCACGACGTGCGGCAAGACCACGCGGCGGACGAGGTCGCAGGGTCAGCCGGTGAACTTGTCGCGGGTCCGCGTCATGTCGTGGGTGTCGGCAGCGGCGGACTCCGCCGGCGTCGGGGCGGTGCCGCCGAGCCTGGCCGGGATGTAGCGGAGGTCCTCGCCGTGCAGGGTCGGGTACTCAGCCTGCTGGGCGTCGAGCTGGGCCTGCATGGCCTCTCGCAGGCGCTGCCCTGCGGCAGTGACGTCCTCGCGTCGCCCGATGTGGATCGGCTCTCCGACGGTGATGCTGATCGGCACGTTCGACCGGCCCAGGTGCTTGGGCAGGTTCTTGGTCCAGACCCGCTGACCGCCCCAGATCGTCACCGGCAGGACGGGGACACCGGCCACCTGGGCCATCTTCACCGCGCCCGGCTTGAACTCCTTGAGCTCGAAGGACCGCGACATGGTGGCCTCGGGGAAGACCCCGACGATCTCGCCGTCACGCAGCGCCCGGATCGCCGCGGAGAAGGCCTCGCCGCCCTTGTGCCGGTCGACCGGGATGTGGCTCATCCCGCGCATCACCGGCCCGGCGAAGCGGTGGGAGAAGATCGACTTCTTCGCCATGAAGCGTACGTAGCGACGCCTCGGCCAGGCCGGCAGACCGGCATACATGAAGTCCAGGTACGAGGTGTGGTTGATGGCCATGATTGCGCCACCCTCGGCCGGGACGTTCTCCTCGCCGGTGATTCTGAAGCGGTTCCCCTGGAGGAAGAAGACCGTTTTCACCGCGGCGATGACGGGCCGGTAGACGGGTTCCATGGTGACACCCTAGGGCAGGTCCTGGGGGGTCCTCCCGCTGGTCAGATCGCTGCCCCGGTGGTGGGCGCCGACCCCGGGCACCGTCGTGACCGGGGTCGCGAGCGGGGGGAGACGGCCCTGAACCCGGGTGAGAGAACGGTGGACCGTCTGGGATGATGTGCGTCATGACCCAGCACCTCTCATCGTCCTCCCCTGCCCTCATCCCGGACCGGCCCTCGCTCGACGGCCTGGAGGACAAGTGGGCAGCGGTATGGCAGGAGCAGGGCACGTACTCCTTCGACCGGGACGCAGCCCTGGCCGGCCCCCGTGAGCAGGTCTTCTCCATCGACACCCCGCCCCCGACGGCGAGCGGTTCGCTGCACATGGGCCACGTGTTCAGCTACACCCACACCGACTGCGTGGCCCGCTACAAGCGGATGCAGGGGTTCAACGTCTTCTACCCCATCGGCTGGGACGACAACGGACTCCCCACCGAGAAGCGGGTGCAGAACTACTACGGCGTCCGCGGCGACGCCACCCTCCCGCACGACCCCGACTTCGAGCCCCCGTTCCGTGGTGACGCCAGGAGCACCAAGGCCGCCGACGAGATGCCGATCAGCCGGCAGAACTTCATCGAGCTGTGCGACGAGCTCACCGTCAAGGACGAAGAGGCCTTCGAGTCCCTCTTCCGGCGGATCGGGCACAGCTACGACTGGTCGATCTCCTACCGCACCATCGACGACCACTCTCGCGCCACGGCGCAGCAGGCGTTCCTGCGCAACCTCGCCCGGGGCGAGGCGTACCAGGCCGAGGCCCCCGGCCTGTGGGACGTCACCTTCCAGACGGCCGTCGCCCAGGCCGAGCTGGAGGCCCGCGACTACCCCGGCCACTACCACCGGGTGGCCTTCCACGGGGTTGACGGGCCGGTGCACATCGAGACGACCCGCCCCGAGCTCATCCCCAGCTGCGTGGCCCTGATCGCCCACCCCGACGACGAGCGCTACCAGCCGCTGTTCGGCACCACCGTGCGCACGCCGCTCTTCGGCGTCGAGGTGCCCGTGCTCCCGCACCGTGCGGCGGAGATGGACAAGGGCGCCGGCATCGCGATGTGCTGCACCTTCGGCGACCTCACCGACGTCATCTGGTGGCGCGAGCTGCGGCTGCCCACCCGCTCGGTGGTGACCCGCACCGGGCGGTTCCAGGGCGAGCTGCCGCAGTGGCTGGCCGACTCCCCCGGTGCCGACCTGTATGCCGATGGGCTGGCCGGCAAGACCTCGTTCAGTGCCCGAGCGGCCGTGGTCACCGCCCTTCGCGAGACCGGCGACCTCGACGGCGAGCCGACCGCCACCCAGCGAAAGGCGAACTTCTACGAGCGCGGCGAGAAGCCCCTCGAGATCGTCACCTCCCGCCAGTGGTACATCCGCAACGGCGGTCGAGACGCCGAGCTCAACGCCGCGTTCATCGCGCGTGGCGAGGAGATCGCGTTCCACCCGGCCTTCATGCGCTCTCGATACGCGAACTGGGTGGCCGGCCTCAACGGTGACTGGCTCGTGTCGAGGCAGCGCTTCTTCGGCGTGCCGATCCCCGTCTGGTACCCCCTGGACGCCGATGGCGAACCGGACTACGAGCGCCCGCTCGTCCCCGCCGAGACCGACCTGCCGGTCGACCCGGCAGCCAACCCGCCGGCGGGCTACACGGAGAGCCAGCGGGGCGAGCCGGGCGGCTTCACCGGCGACCCTGACATCTTCGACACCTGGGCGACCTCGTCGCTGACCCCGCAGATCGCCGGGGGGTGGCGCAACGCCGACGGCACCGGCTCGGACCCGGTGTTCGAGAAGCTCTTCCCGATGGACCTCCGCGCGCAGGGCCACGACATCATCCGGACCTGGCTCTTCTCCACCGTCGTGCGGGCCCACTTCGAGCACGGCACCGTGCCGTGGACCAACGCCGCCCTCAGCGGCTGGATCCTCGACCCCGACCGCAAGAAGATGGCCAAGTCGCGCGGCAACGTCGTCACTCCCGAGGACGTCCTCAAGGAGCACAGCGCGGATGCCGTGCGCTACTGGGCGGCCAGCGGCCGGCTGGGCGCCGACGCGGCCTACGACGTCGCCCAGATGAAGGTGGGGCGCCGGCTCGCGATCAAGGTGCTCAACGCGAGCAAGTTCGCCCTCTCGTTCGGGCGGGCCGCCGACGGGAGCGACGACGACACCATCCGGGCCGCCGGGGGCGACCTCGGGGCCCAGGTGACCGACCCGCTCGACCTGGCGCTGCTCGCCGGGTTGCGCGACGTCGTCGCCCGCGCCACCGCGGGCTTCGAGGCGTGGGACTTCGCGAAGGCGCTCGAGGTCACCGAGTCGTGGTTCTGGTCGTTCTGCGACGACTACCTCGAGCTCGTCAAGGACCGCGCCTACGGAGCGCGCGGCGAGGCCGAGGCGGCCAGCGCCCGGGCCACCCTCCGGATCTCCCTCGACGTCGTGCTCAGGCTGTTGGCGCCGATGCTCCCCTACGTCACCGAGGAGGTCTGGTCCTGGACGCACGACGGGTCGGTGCACCGCACGTCGTGGCCCACGGTCGAGGAGGTTCCCTCCGGCGGTGACCCCGGCATGGTGGCGTCGGTCGGCGCCGCGCTCGCGACGATCCGCAAGGCCAAGTCGGAGGCCAAGGTCGGCATGCGTGCCGAGGTGCCGACGATGACCCTCGTCGGGCCCGACGCTGCCTTGGCACAGGTGCGCACGGCGGAGGCCGACCTTCGCGCAGCCGGCAAGCTCACCGGATCGCTCGAGTACGCGACCGGCGACGAGATCGGTGCACGCGACGTGGAGCTCGTGGCGGTGGCCAAGCCCACCCGCTGACCCCCACCACCCCGTCGAGTGAACAGAACACGCCGCGTGCGTCATGTCGCGCGCGGCGTGTTCTGTTCACTCGACGGGCGAGGTCAGGCGGGAGCAGCGCCGAAGCCAGCGGCATACGCGGGGTTGCGGACCGAACGCAGCCCCGAGGGTCGCACACTCAGCCAGGGCACGTCCCACCCCGAGAGGCGTACCCTCCGCTCGACGACGACATCCCTGCGGAGGTGGTCCACCCGCCCGGATGCCGGGTCGTAGACGTCGAGCTGTCGGTCACCGTCGCCGGGAAGCACGAGGACCACGTGCCGAGGACTGAGCGCGTTGCCGACGTACAGCAGCCCCGGTTCCCCGTCCGCGACGACGGTCACGAGGGTGTCGAAGGACTCACGCAGGGCCGCGGCATCCTCGCTGCGGTAGAGGTCGATCTCGTAGCGCGTGCCCGCGCGCGCAGCACCGAGCTCGAGCTCCCGGCGGGCTCCCCACGGCGGTGTCCCGAGCCGACGCGGCCACGGCGGGTCGAGGTGGCCGCCTCCGAGGGACAGGCTGTTGGTCCGGCGCATCACGACCCGCTCGTAGGCCGCGAACCGCTCGGCCGTGGTGCGCCCGGACGGTGAACCCGGTGGGTGGGGCTTCCCGGTGGTCACCCACGAGGCGAAGACCGGGTCGACGAGCATCCGAGCCACCGTCAGGCACGCCGACCCACAGGTCACGGGCGACTGCTGGACGGGGCCCACGTCGCCGGCCCGGAGTCGGAATGCAGTCGCCACGTCATCATGGATACTGCACCGCGACGCCGGGCGCCACCACCTCGCCGGTGCAGGTCCTCAGGGTCGCACCAGAGTCCTCGCGAACTCGCGTCGGCAGGCCGCACCGGGGACGTCCCGATCGCCCGGATGCCGGGGCGCCGGCTCGAAAGAGGTCACCACCGCTTCATCCCCCGCCGCCGGTCTGGTTGTCTGTCCCTATGCCGTCACGTCAGGGCTTCGCGGCCACCGTCAGGGGGCGCCCGTTCGCGGCCGCACTCGGCGGCGCCGCGATCCTGCTCACCGTGTGGGCAGCTGCGACCCCTCGAGAGTCCCGCACCATCGGGCTGCCCATCGTGGGGCGCCAACTGACCGGCCGGAAGCCGCTGGACGACCCGATCCAACGGGGCGTCGAGCTGGACCTCGAGCCCTTCACCAGCCCGGACCGCTCGACGAGCGACCTCGTCGGGGCGCTCCTGGGCTGGGGCACTGTGCTCGCGCTGCTCCTGATCGCCGGTGCCGCCGGGGTCCTCGTGGTCCGGGCCCTGCTGGCTGCCTGGCGCGAGCGAAGGCAGCCGCCACCACCCGACGAGGAGCTCCTCCCCGATCTCGACGCGGTGGCCGTCGCGGTCGCCGGAGACCTCGAGGGCCGGATCGGAGCACTGGCAGGGGGCACCCCCGCCGAGGGCATCATCGCCGCCTGGGTCCGCCTGGAGACGACCCTGCACGACGTGGGTCTGCGCCTCGCCCCCTCACGGACGTCGACCGAGGTCAGCCTCGACGTCCTGCGGCAGTTCGCCGTTGACGAGGATGCCCTGCGCGACCTCGCAAGGCTCTACCGGGAGGCACGCTTCTCCCGGCACCACCTGACCGAGGACGACCGGGCCGGGGCAGAGGCCGCGCACCGGACCATCGACGCCGACCTGCGCCGGGCTGCACCGACGGCGACCGGAGGTCGACGTGGCTGAGCGACGGCCGACCGGTCGGCGGGCCGTCGTCCTGGCCGGCGCGGCGGGTGCCCTGCTCGTGCTGGCGGTGCTGGCGCGCGGGCCCGTCGCCCTGCTGGCCGTGGCCACCGCCGCCGTCGGTGTGGGCCTGGTCCTCGGGGTCCTTCCGCTGCTGCGCGACGACGGAGTCGACTGGGGCTGGCGACCGGACCTGCGCGACGAGGTGGCTCCGGAGCCGGGCATCGCGACCCTGCGCGGGCTGCTCGCACCCGCCGTCCCCAGTGCGGAGACGGACCGGCGCCTCCAGGACCTCGTCCGCGCGATCGCCGATGACCGGCTGGCCGCACGTTCCCGCTGGCACCCCGGCACAGCGGGTGGCACGGACCCCGCCCCTGCGCTCGCGAGCTACCTCGCGGGGCCGCCCCGCAGGCTCGATCTCGCCGAGATCGACCAGATCGTCACCGACCTCGAGACCATCACCGCACGGGAGACCAGATGACCGACATCCCCACTGCCCACCAGCGGATCCGCGCGGTGCTCGACGAGGTCGACACCGTCGTCGTCGGGAAGCGCTCGGCCACCGAGATCGTGCTCGCCGGCATCCTCGCGGGAGGGCACGTCCTCATGGAGGACTTCCCGGGCCTGGGCAAGACCCTCGCGGCACGCACGTTCGCCCAGGCGCTCGGCCTGGACTTCACGCGCGCCCAGTTCACGCCGGACCTGCTGCCCGCGGACCTCACGGGGTCGTTCATCTACGACCAGAGGACCCGTGAGTTCGACTTCCGGCAGGGGCCGATCTTCACCGGTCTGCTGCTCGCCGACGAGATCAACCGCACCCCTCCCAAGACGCAGTCCGCCCTGTTGGAGGCGATGCAGGAGCACCAGGTCACGGTGGAGGGCCAGACCTTCCCCCTCCCGCGCCCCTTCCACGTCCTGGCCACGGCCAACCCGGTCGAGTACGAGGGCACGTACCCCCTGCCGGAGGCGCAGCTGGACCGGTTCCTCGTGCGGGTCGCCTTCGGGTATCCGGGCGTCGACGAGGAGTGGGAGGTGCTGGGTCGTCGGCTCCACCGGCGCCGGGAGGACCAGGAGGCCAAGCGAGTCATCGACGCGGCCGAGCTCCTCGAGCTCCAGGCCACGATGGAGGACGTGACGGTCTCACCCGAGGTGGGCCGCTACTGCGTCGCCCTGGCCCGGGCCACCCGCGAGCACCAGCACACGCTCATGGGCGCCTCACCCCGGGGCTCACTGGCCCTGATGCTCGTGGGGCGCTCCTATGCCGTCGTGCGTGGCCGCGACTACGTCACCCCCGACGACATCAAGGCCGTGGCGCCGGCAGTGCTGGAACACCGGGTCGTCGTGCGTCCGGAGCTGTGGATGAGCGAGATCAGCGCACCCACCGTCGTCGCCGATGTGCTGCGCACGGTCCCGACTCCCCGCGCAGCGGTGCGCTCCGCGTGAGAAGCGCCTGGCGTCCGACGCGGGCGTTCGGGAGGGCCGCCGTGATCGGGCTCGTCCTCCTCGTGTTCTCCGCGATCTCCGGGCGTGCCGACGCCGCGGTGCTCGCCACCCCGCTCGCCGTCCTCGTCGTCTGGGCCCTCGCCACCCGGCCCACCTCAACGCCCTCGGCCACGAGCCGGCTCACGCACGACGTCAGGCGAGAGGGTGAGTCGCTCACCTGGCGCGTCGACCTGATGCCGGTGGCCGGGCTGCGCGACGCCGTCGCGCACCTGCCGGGAGACCGGTGGGCCACGACCACCCCGTCCCACGCGCAGGTGGCAGCCGCCCGCGGTGCGGAGGGGGAATCCGTGCCCCTCGCCGTCTCGGTGCGCTGTGACCGGTGGGGCGTGCGCCGGCTCGGTCCCGCGCAGGTCGGGGCGTTCGGGGACTTCGCGGCGTTCGCCTGGCTGTGGCCGGCCCAGACCACCGAGACCGTGGCCACGGTGCCCGTGCCCGGCAGCTTCACGGCCAGGGGGTCCCTGCCGCACCCGGTCGGGCTGGTGGGCCAGCACCGCTCGAGCCGAGCCGGCGGCGGGAGCGAGCTGGCCGACATCCGGGCCTTTCGCAGCGGAGACCGCCTGCGACGGATCAACTGGCCGGTGTCGTTACGCACCGGATCACTGCACGTCACCACGACCTACGCCGACCAGGACGCCGAGGTGCTCGTGGTGCTGGACGCGATCCGGGACCTCGGCGAGCGGGACCCGGAGGCCGGTCTGCGCACCAGCCAGGACATCGCCGTCGAGGCGGCCGGTGCCGTCGCGGCGCACTACCTGTCCACGGGCGACCGGGTCGGCCTGTCGGTGCTCGGGGGCCACGAGCTGGTGGAGGTTCCGGCCGTCGGGGGCCACCACCAGCTGCCCCGACTGCTCCTCGCCCTCGGTCGGGCGTCACCGAGCCGGGGCACGGTGGGCGAGGAACAGGCCCTACGCGCCCAGCTGCGCCGAAGCGCCCCGCCCGGCGCCGTCGTGGTCATGCTGTCCGCCATGGTGGCCGCCGAGCCGCTGGCGCAGGCGGTACGCCTGTCCCGCAGCGGCCACGTCGTCATCGTCATCGACACCTTGCCGGCTGAGCTCAGTGACGCGTCACCGAGCGGGCCGGCGGCGCGGGCCGCGACCGGAATCGATGACGAGCGACTCGCCAGGCTGGTGTGGCGGCTCCGGCTGCTCGACCGGGAGCGGGAGGCCCGCAGGTGCGCCGACATGGGAGTGCCCGTCCTCAGGTGGCAGGGGCCGGGCTCCCTCGATGCCGTGCTGCGCGGGGTCGGTCGCCGTGCGCGGGCCCCCAGGGTCGTGACCCGGTGATCCCGGCGACGCGCTGGCGCCGGGGCGCCGCGGCGATCGTCATCGTGGCCGACCTCGTCGTGCTCGGGGTCGTCGCGACCCTGCTCGCGCCCCTCGTCCCGTTCGTGGCCGTGGGTCTCGTGGGTGCCACCGCGTGGGGGGTGTGGCGACCGGGCGGGTGGGGCGCGTTCGCCCTCGTCCTCTGGCAGGCCCTGGGTGTCGCGGTGGCGGGGCGTTCCCCGACGACCACGCTCGAGTGGGCCCTGGCCAGTGTGGCGGCCATCGCGGTCTGCGCCACGCACCTCGCCCTGTCCCTCCTGGCGGCGTGGCCGGTGCGGGCAGCCCTGCCGACGGCGACCGCGTGGCGGTGGGCCCGCCAGGCCGCGTTCCTCGCCTGGGCAGCGATCGCGGCGGCCGCGCTCGGTGCGTCGGCGGCCGCCACACCCACCGCGCTCGGACCGTGGCTCGTTGCGGCCGCCCTCGCGCTCGTCGCCGGGGTGACCGCCCACCTGCGCCTGGCGGGGCGCAACCGCTGAGCCCGAGCGGTCCGAGCCGCTGAGCCCGAGCGGTCCGAGCCAGCCGGTGAGCCCGGGCGGTCCGAGCCGCTGAGCCCGGGCGGTCCGAGGCAGCCGGTGAGCCGAGCCGTTCGCCCTACGCGGAGCGCTTGCGAGGGGTGCGCTTGCGCCCGGTCTCGGTGTCGTCGTGCCGCACGATGGTCGGGTTGACGTTCTTGAGCACGACGTCCTTGCTCACGACGACCTTGGCGATCTCGTCGTCGCTGGGCACGTCGAACATCACCGGCAGGAGAACCTCCTCCATGATGGCCCGCAGGCCACGGGCGCCGATGCCTCGCGCGAGCGCCTGCTCGGCGACCGCCTCGACACCGTCCTGGGTGAACTCCAGGTCGACCCCGTCGATCTCGAACATCTTCCGGTACTGCTTGACCAGGGCGTTGCGTGGCTCGGTGAGGATCTGGACCAGCGCCGCGGTGTCGAGGGGCGCCACGGTCGTGATGACCGGGAGCCGCCCGATGAACTCGGGGATGAGCCCGAACTTCATCAGGTCTTCCGGCATGACCTCGTGGATGCTCTGAGCCAGGTCCTTGGGGGTGTGCAGCTCGGACCCGAAGCCGAGCCCCTTCTTGCCGTTGCGACCCTCGACGAGCTTCTCGAGCCCTGCGAAGGCGCCACCCACGATGAACAGCACGTTGGTGGTGTCGATCTGGATGAACTCCTGGTGCGGGTGCTTGCGTCCGCCCTGCGGCGGCACCGACGCGGTCGTCCCCTCGAGGATCTTCAACAGGGCCTGCTGCACGCCCTCGCCCGACACGTCCCGGGTGATGCTGGGGTTCTCGGACTTGCGGGCGATCTTGTCGACCTCGTCGATGTAGATGATGCCCGTCTCGGCCTTCTTGACGTCGTAGTCAGCGGCCTGGATGAGCTTGAGGAGGATGTTCTCGACGTCCTCACCGACGTAGCCGGCCTCGGTCAGCGCCGTTGCGTCGGCGATCGCGAATGGCACGTTGAGCATCTTGGCCAGCGTCTGGGCCAGGTAGGTCTTGCCGCAGCCGGTGGGGCCGATGAGGAGGATGTTGGACTTCGCGATGTCGACGTGCTCGGGGTCCTTCTTCGCGACCGCAGACTCCCCCGCCTGGATCCGCTTGTAGTGGTTGTATACCGCGACCGCGAGGGCCTTCTTCGCGACGTCCTGGCCGATGACGTACTGCTCCAGGAACTCGAAGATCTCCTTCGGCTTGGGCAGCTCCTCGAGGCCCAGATCACTGGACTCCGCCAGCTCCTCCTCGATGATCTCGTTGCACAGGTCTATGCACTCGTCACAGATGTAGACCCCGGGCCCGGCGATGAGCTTCTTGACCTGCTTCTGCGACTTTCCGCAGAAGGAGCACTTGAGCAGGTCGCTCGTCTCTCCCACACGTGCCACGGATGCACCTTCCCTCGCCTGACGTCAACGTGCCCGACGGTACCTGCCGGCCTCGGACCACGCACCCATTGAAACGCCCGCCCGGGCCGTGAGTCGCGCTTGTCCGCTGTCAGCGCAACCGCTCCGGGCCCGCCTCCACCCGGACAGCGGTATGCCGTCCGCGCCGACGTCGAGCGTGGACCCGACGTGGGCGGACGGCACACCGTGTGGGTACTGCCGCGGCGGGGTCTCAGGTGGAGGCCTTGCGCGAGGCGAGGACCTCGTCGATCAGGCCGTACTCCTTGGCCGCCTCGGCCGAGAGGATCTTGTCGCGGTCGATGTCCTTGCGAACGAGCTCGAGGTCGCGACCGGAGTGCTTGGCGATGGTCTCCTCGAGCCAGCCACGCATCCGGATGATCTCGTTGGCGTGGATCTCGAGGTCGGAGGCCATGCCGCCGGTGCCCTCGATGGCGGGCTGGTGGATCAGCACGCGAGCGTTGGGCAGGGCGAAGCGCTTGCCCGGGGCCCCGGCACCGAGGAGCACCGCCGCGGCGGATGCCGCCTGGCCGATGCAGTACGTCTGGATGTCGGGTCGGACGTACTGCATGGTGTCGTAGATGGCCGTCATCGCCGTGAACGACCCACCCGGGCTGTTGATGTAGAGCAGGATGTCGCGATCGGGGTCCTGCGACTCGAGCACGATGAGCTGGGCGATGACGTCGTCGGCCGAGGCGTCGTCGACCTGCACGCCGAGGAAGATGATGCGGTCCTCGAAGAGCTTGGTGTAGGGGTCCATCCGCTTCATGCCGTAGGAGGTGCGCTCCTCGAACTGCGGCATGATGTAGCGGCTGCTGGGGGCGGGGACGTGGCGTCGCCCGGTGATGTCTGGGTACATGTCTCTCTCTCGCGTCGTCGTCAGGCCGTGGTCAGTCGGAGGTCACGGGGTTGTCCGCGTGACGCCCGGCCATGTCGGCCTTGGTGATGACGTTGTCGACGAAGCCGTACTCCTTGGCCTCGGTTGCGGTGAACCAGCGGTCGCGGTCGGAGTCGGTCTCGATCTGGTCGATGGTCTGGCCGGTGTGCTCGGCGATGAGCTCGGCCATCTGCTTCTTGATGTGCAGGAGCTGCTCGGCCTGGATCTTGATGTCGGAGGCGGTGCCGCCGATGCCGCCCGACGGCTGGTGCATCATCACCCGCGCGTGCGGCGTGGCGTAGCGCTTGCCGGGCGTTCCGGCCGAGAGCAGGAACTGGCCCATCGAGGCGGCCATGCCCATGGCCACGGTCGCCACGTCGTTGGGCACCCACTGCATGGTGTCGAAGATCGCCATGCCGGCCGTCACCGACCCACCGGGTGAGTTGATGTACAGCCAGATGTCCTTCTCGGGGTCCTCCGCCGCGAGGAGGAGCATCTGGGCGCAGATCGCGTTGGCGTTGTCGTCGCGCACGTCGGAGCCGAGGAAGATGATCCGCTCCTTGAGGAGACGGTTGAAGATGTGGTCGTCCAGCCCGGCCTGGGGGCCCGGGCCGGCGGAGACGATGTCGGTGCTGGTCACGCTCGTGTCGCTCCTCGTCAGAGATCGGGATCTGCTTGTCGTTGACCCTAACGCCCGGTCCCCGCGGCGATACTCCCGGTATGCCGCATGTTCGCCCTGAGCGCAACGCCCCCGCGGCTCCACCGTTTGGACACCATGGCGGCCAAACGCATCACCGGCGCCCAGATGTCAACGCCATCCACGCGCCTCGACACCATGGCGGCCAAACGCGGCAAGAAGCGTGGCTCGTGAGGTCGAGGCTCGTGGGTCGTGGGCGTGGCTCGCGAGTCAGCCGATCGGGCTGCCGATGTCGCTCGGAGGC
Organism: uncultured Actinomycetota bacterium; assembly: GCA_963730365.1. Classification (GTDB taxonomy): domain Bacteria; phylum Actinomycetota; class Actinomycetes; order Actinomycetales; family Dermatophilaceae; genus Fodinibacter. Next base: position 63,297 of record CAVSRM010000017.1, read on the forward strand.
GTTCCCTCGGTCTCGTCGACGTGGTCGGGGCGCCGGACCGCGGGGACGACGGCCAGTGCGAGGATCGCCAGTGCCCCGACGACGAGCAGCGAGTGCAGCACTCCGACCCGGTCGCCGAGCAGCCCGAGGACCGGGGGCCCCGCCAGGAACGCGGCGTAGCCGATGGTCGCCACCACCGACATCCGGGCCGCAGCCCGCTCGGGGTCATCGGCCGACGCGCTCATCCCGACCGGGAAGCCCAGGGCGGCTCCGACACCCCACACCGCGGCGCCGAGGAACGCCAGCCACGAACCGCCGTAGATCACCAGGGCCCCACCGAGCACCGCCAACCCGAAGCTCACCCGGAGCACCGGAACGCGGCCGTACCGGTCGAGCAGCGAGGTACCGACGATCCGCGCCAGCGTCATGAAGGTGAGGAAGGTCGCGAACCCGAGAACGCCAGCCCACGCCGGTAGCTCGTGTCCCTCGACGAAGGCGACGGCGAGCCAGTCGTTCGCGGTCCCCTCGGTGAACGCCGCGGCGAAGACGACGACCCCGATGAGCAGCGTCCGCGGCTCCAGCCAGGCCGAGCCGTTCCGCCGGCGAGCGGTCTGCGCCTCCTCGTGGTGCTCCACCGAGCTCGGCAGGAAGCGTCGCAGCGCCCAGGCGCACCCCCCGACCACGACCGCGGAGGCCCCGAGGAAGTGCAGCGTCAGCGGAACCTGCGCCCACGACATCAATGATCCCAGCAGCGCGGAGACGACGGTGCCCGCGCTGAACGCCGCGTGGAAGTGCGGCATGACCGAGACGCCCAGCTCACGCTCGACGGCGGCTCCCTCGAGGTTCATCGCCACGTCCCAGACGCCCACACCGAGGCCGATGAGGAACAGACCGCCGGCGACGGCCACGCGGGAGCCGCCGGCGTCGACGACGGACCCCACGATGACCAGGCCGACGAGCGCGATGCCCACGCCGGACGCGACCGTCCGGGAGGCGCCGATCCGGTCGGAGATCCGCCCGGCCATCGGCAGCCCGGTGATCGAGCCGACGCTCGCGGCGAAGAGCGTCATGCCGAGCTCACCCGCGGTGAGGCCGAGGGCGGCCTTCGTGTCGGCGATGCGCGAGGCCCAGGACGCGAACGCAAGGCCGGCGAGCGCGAACACGACGAACACCGACAGGCGAGCGGCGCGCACCCGCTCGAGGGAGAGGCCCGAGACGGTGGTGGATCGGGCGGGGGTGGTCACGGACGACATTCTTCCTCGGTGTGGGGGGTTCGGATGGGGCAGGAGGTGGGAAATCACGACTCGAATCGATTCGATCGAATCGATTCGATATTGTGCCTGCCATGGCTTCCCGACGTCAAACCCCGAGCCGCCGGCCGACGCTGCGCGATGTCGCCGACCGGGCCGGGGTGTCGACCTCCACGGCATCCCTCGTCTTCAGCGGCAAGGGACCGGTCGCGACGAGCACCGCGGAGCGGGTGAGGGGCGCAGCCCAGGACCTCGGGTACGCGGGACCGGACCCCCTCGCGTCGTCCCTGCGGCACGGGCGGTCGGGCACCGTGGCGGTTCTCGTCGAGGGACCGCTTCGCTACGCCTTCCGCGACGCCTTCGCCCTCGCCATCCTCGACGGCCTGGCGGAGCAGCTCGACGCGGCCGATCGCACGATGCTGCTCGTCGCCCAGCCATCCGACGACCCCGACCGGGCGATCGCCCAGCTGGCCACCCAGGCCGTCGACGCAGCCGTGTTCCCGCTCTGCGGGCACCGGGACAACCCCGTCGTGGGGCACCTCGCGGCGAGAGGCGTGCCCATGGTCGGGTCCGGCGCGCCGGTCGACCCTCGGGTGGTGCAGGTGCTGACCGACGAGCACGCCGCGATCGGGCTCACGACCGACCACGTGCTCGGGCTCGGGCACACCCGGGTGGCTCACCTGTCGATGCCCCTGCGCCCCGGTGCCCCGACCGGCTGGGTGGGTGACGCAGAGACGAGGAGCTCGGTGTACCCCGACGCCGCAGGCCGCCTCGCGGGGTTTCGGGACCGGGTCGGCCCGGATGCCGCCGTGGTCCAGGCCGGCGACCTCTCGGTCGAGGAGGGCGAGGCAGCCGGCTGGTTGCTGCTCGACGTGCCGGCCGAGCGCAGACCCACGGCGATCGTCGCCCAGTCCGACGTGCTGGCAGCGGGTGCGGTGCGCGCCGCCGAGGCGCTGGGGCTCCGCGTGCCCGAGGACCTCTCGGTGACCGGCTTCGACGGAGTGACCCTCCCGTGGCTCGACCACGACCTGACCACCGTCGTCCAGCCGGGCAGGGAGAAGGGCGCCCGGATGGGGCGCCTGGTGCGGCTGCTGCTGGACGGCGCGTCCCCGGCGGACGAGCCCTTCCCCGTGACCCTTCGGGTGGGCACGACGACAGCGCCGCCCCGGCCCTGAGCCGCCGCGCAGGAGCGCGGCGGCCGGGAGGTCAGGCCTTGGCGGCCTCGGGCTCGTCGGCGGCCGCTGCGCCGTCGGCGGATGCCTCGGCCGAATCGGCGGCCGGGGCGTCAGCGTCGCCGGACTCCTCGTCGGAGCCGTCCTCACCCTGCAGCGCCTCGGCCAGGGCGTCCTGCTCGTCCTGCGCCACGAGCTCGTCGAGGTCGACCACGACTCCGGCCGTGTCCGTGACCGTGGCCTGGTCGAGAACGGCAGCGAGCGCCTTGCGGCGGGCGACCTCCTGGACGATCGACGGGATCTGACCCTGCTGGTCGATGGCCTGAGCGAACTGGTTCGGGTCCATGCCGTACTGCTGGGCGCTCATGACGAGGTACTCGATGAGCTCGGGCTGCTCGACGGAGACCTCGAGCTTCTCGGCGATCGCGTCGAGGAGGAACTGGGCGCGCAGGGCGCGTCGGGTGCTCTCCTGCACCTCGGCGCGGTGCTCGTCGTCCTCGAGACGGCTCTCGCCCTCGAGGTGGGTGTGCACCTCTGACTCGACGACGCCCTCGGGCACGGGCACGTCGACCACCTCGAGCAGGTGCTCGAGGAGCTTGTCGCGCGCCTGGATGCCCTGCTCGTACTTCTTGGCCTGCACGGCCTGCGCGGCGAGGTCGGTGTGCAGCTCCTCGAGGGTGTCGAACTCCGAGGCCAGCTGGGCGAACTCATCGTCGAGGTCGGGGAGCTCGCGGACCTTGACGGAGAGCACCGTGACGGTGCACTCGGCGTCCTGGCCCTCGTTGTCGCCACCGGCCAGCGGCGCGGTGAAGGTGGTCGACTCCTCGGCGGCGAGGCCGATGAGGGCCTCGTCCATGCCCTCGAGCATGTTCTTGGAACCCACCTCGTAGGACACGCCGGACACCGAGTCGATCTCCTCGCCGTCGATGCTGGCACTGAGGTCGATGGAGACGAAGTCGCCGTCCTCCACGGAGCGCTCCACACCGACGAGGGTGCCGAAGCGCTCACGCAGGGCGGTCATCCGCTCCTCGATGTCCTCCTCCGACGCGGCGACCTCGTCGACCTCGACGGCGATGCCCTCGAGCTCGGGCAGCTGGATCTCGGGGCGCACGTCCGTCTCGACCGTGAACGTGAAGTCCTGGCCGTCCTCGAGAGGCACCGCGGTCACGTCGACCTCGGGGGCTCCGATCGCGCGGACGTCCTCGGCCTCGGCGGCCTCGGCGAAGAACTTGGGGAGGGCCTCGTTGACGGCCTCCTGCACGACCGCACCACGACCCACGCGCTGGTCGATGATCCGGTTCGGGACCTTGCCCTTGCGGAAGCCGGGGATCTGCACCGACGCCCCGATCGTGCGGTAGGCGTCCTCCAGCATCGGCTTCAGCTCCTCGAAGGGCACCTCCACGGTGAGCTTCACCCTGGTCGGGCTGAGGGTCTCGACGGCACTCTTCACTTCAGGCACTCCAGCATGGGTTCGGGGACATCGGTATGCCGGGATCGGCCGGTCCGTGGACCGGCACCATCGCCCGGCACGCGCGTGAGCGGCATACCGGATCGGCACCAAGGGCCCATGCTACCGGCGATCCGCGGGCGCACCCAAACGGCCCCGGACCCCCACGGCGCACGACGCGGGAGTAGCGTCCGCCCGCAGCGCGTCCAACCGGACGCCCCACTCCGAAGGACACCGCATGAAGTTCGTCTCCCCCTCCAGCCGCCGCGCCGCGGGCGCCGGCGCGGCGATCGCCGCGCTCCTCGCCGTCGGTGCCACCGGCGGCAGCGCGGCCACCGCCTCCGCCGCCGACCCGCTCGCCCCCTCACCCGCCGTGCAGGCCTGTGTCGACGACGGTCTCGCGAGCAGCGCTGCGCGCGTCGCCGACGGCAGCAGCGCCAAGGAGCCCAAGCTCTACCCCGACAACGAGGCCAAGGCCTACGGAGCGCTCAGGTCCTCCCCGCTGCTCGACGCCGGCTCGGTGACGATCCGCACGGTCTTCCACGTCATCTCCGACGACGCCCCCACGCCGGAGGATCAGACGCGCCTCACGACGATGATCAGCGACCAGATGGACGTGCTCAACGACGCCTACGCGGGCAACGACCCGGGCAGTAGCAGCTCGGCCGCCGACACCCCGTTCCGTTTCGACCTCACCGACACCACGTGGACGGTGAACGAGGAGTGGGCAAACGTCGCACCTGGCAAGTCCGAGCGCGACATGAAGAAGGCGCTCTACACCGGCGACTCCGAGACCCTCAACGTCTACGCGGCCGACATCGGCGGTGGGCTGCTCGGCTGGGCGTACTTCCCCAAGGGCTACAACAACGGGCGCGACTTCATCGACGGTGTCGTGATCCTCGACGAGTCGATGCCCGGCGGCACCGCGGGCAAGTACTCCGAGGGCGACACCCTGACCCACGAGGTCGGCCACTGGCTGATGCTCGAGCACACCTTCGCCCACGGGTGCAGCGCGGCGGGTGACTACGTCGCCGACACCCCCAAGGAAGCCGTCCCGCAGTTCAACTGCCCCGAGGGTGCCAACACGTGCCGGGCGCCGGGGCTGGACCCGATCCACAACTTCATGGACTACACCCAGGACTCCTGCATGAACGAGTTCACCCCCGGCCAGGCCAAGCGCATGAGCGACGCCTGGCAGGCCTACCGCGAGGGCGGCACCGGCGGGAAGGGCTGACCGAGCCCGACACCGCACCACGCGACGGCCGGTCCCCCTCGAGGTGACCGGCCGTCGCGTGCTCGCACCCGGCGCGCGGTCGCCGGCTCACCGCCTAGCGGTACCCGGCCAGGACGTTGGTGACGGTTAGGCGCCGAGGGTGAGGCCGGGTTGGTCGATCGGTCCTCCCGTCCGCGCACCAGCCCGGGGCGGTCCTGCAGCGCCTGCGCGACCAGGGCGTCATCGACCTGGGGCGCGGCCGGATCGTGCTCCTGGAGCGCGAGGCCCTCGCCCGCAAGGCCGGCACCTGAAACGGCCCCGAGCCAGGAGACCCACCCGTGGCGCCGGGGCCTACTCCTGATCGGAGAAGCGCTCCACCTTGCGGCGGTCGCCGGACACGATGATGAGGTCACCCTCGTGCACGACGGTGTCGGGCACGGCATACGTGAAGTCCTCGCCGTGCGTCTTGATGCCGACGATCGTCACCCCGTACCGCGAGCGGACGCCCGCCTCGGCAAGGGTCCGCCCCAGGATGCTGCGCGGTGGGGTCGTCTTCACGATCGCGTAGCCGTCGTCGAACTCGATGTAGTCCAGCATCTTCCCGCGGACGAGGTGCGCCACGCGCCGGCCCATGTCGTGCTCTGGGCGCACGACGTGCCCGACCCCCACCTGCTCGAGGATCTTCCCCTGGGACTCGGTGATGGCCTTCGCCCAGATGTTCGGCACCCCCAGGCTGCGCAGCCCGAACGCCGTGAGCACGCTGGCCTCGAGGTCGGTGCCGATGGCGATCACCGCGCGCCCGAACTCACCGACCGAGAGCTGACGCAGCGCCTCGACGTCCGTGGAGTCCGCCTCCACCACGTGGGTCAGCCGGCCGGCGAGGTCCTGCACCTTCTTGCCGTTGGCATCGATCCCGAGGACCTCGACCCCGTCGGCCTCCAGCTCGAGGGCGAGGGACTTGCCGAACCGACCGAGCCCGATGACGACGACTCCTCCGGAGTCCGCGATGTTCCTAGCCAATGAGGGGCGCTCCTTCGGGAAGTGAGTAGCGGCGGGTGCGCTCACGGAGGGCGAGCGCGGAGACGAGGGTGATCGGACCGAGGCGGCCGAGGAACATCAGGGCGATGAGGACGACCTGTGCCGACGGTTTCATGCTGGGCGTGATCCCCGTGGACAGACCGACCGTGCTGAAGGCCGAGGTGGCCTCGAAGAGCACCTGGGGCAGGGGGATGTCGGTGAGCTCGGTGAGCAGCATGGTCGACCCCACCACGGCCGCGACGCCGAGGAGGGCGATGGTGAGGGCCTGGCGGATGACGCGGGGCTCGATGCGGCGGTCGAACGCCGAGACCTGGGGCTCCCCGCGCACCTCGGCGAGGATGACGAAGAAGAGGAGGATGAACGTCGTCACCTTCAGGCCACCAGCCGTGCCGGCGGACCCTCCCCCGATGAACATGAGCAGGATCGTGCCGAGGAAGGTCTCCTGGGTGATGGACGCGTAGTCCCACGCGTTGAAACCCGCGGTCCGGGGCATCACCGCATGGAACCAGCCCGCGAGCGCCTTGTGCCCGGCATCGAGGTCGCCGATGGTCGCCCCGTTGTCCCACTCGCTCAGGGTCATGAAGACGGCTCCACCGACGAGCAGGATCGCGGTCATCAGCAGCGTCATCCGGGTGTGCAGGCTCCATCGCCGGGGCCGGGTGCGCCGCGCCAGCTCCATGATGACCGGAAAGCCGAGCCCACCGATGATGACCGCGATGCTGATCGGCATGAGGACCCACCCATCGGTGAGGAAGCCGGTGAGGTTGTCGCTCCACAGGGCGAAGCCCGCGTTGTTGAAGGCCGAGATGGCATGGAAGACCCCGAGCCAGGTCGCGCGACCAAGGCCCTCGCCGTAGCCGATGGCGAACCGGGCGGTGAGCAGGGCCGCGACCGCACCTTCCACCACGACGGTGATGACGAGGACGCCGCGCAGGACCCGCCTGACGTCGCCGATCCCGACGCTCTTGGTCTCGGCAGCGGCCGTGAGGCGGGTGCGCAGACCCATCCGACGAGACACGAACAGCGCCAGCAGCGAGGCCAGGGTCATGATCCCGAACCCGCCCACCTGGATCAGTCCCAGGATGACGCACTGCCCGAACGTCGACCAGTACGTGGGGGTGTCGACGACGACCAACCCCGTCACGCACACCGCGCTCGTCGACGTGAAGAGCGCGGTCAGCAGGGGCGCCGACCCGCCGCCCACCGTGGACACCGGCAGGAGCAGCAACACGGTCCCCACCGCGACCGCGCCGGCGAATGCCGTGACGACGACCTGAGCCGGGTGGCGGAACCTCTTGCGACGAGATCCGGTCCGTCCGGTGCGGGCATGGAGCACGCGGTCAGCATGACAGACGCAGGCCCCCGAGGGATTGCCAACCGGGCGGTGCTGTGCACCGACCATCACCGGCCCGGGCCGTGCTGTGGAGCGGGTGACGAGAATCGAACTCGCGTAGCCAGTTTGGAAGACTGGGGCTCTACCATTGAGCTACACCCGCGCACCTCGTGAGCATGCACCCCGAGGGCACCGGCTAGCCTAGTGGCCGCGCTCGCGGGAACCGAATTCATTCCGACACGTCATGGACGTCGGATGCCGGTGCCCACGCGCCGCGGGGTATGGCGCAGCTTGGTAGCGCGTCCGCTTTGGGAGCGGAAGGCCGCCGGTTCGAATCCGGCTACCCCGACCAGGGCGTGAGCCCGGCGACGAAGGAGCCAGGGCACACGCCCTGGTCGAGCAACCGGATGACGGGAGCGGCGCGAGGCACCGACGAACGAGGTGGCTCACGCCGCGGCTGCGGCTACCCCGAGCGTGAGGCCACCCGAGCGTGAAGCAGACCCGCGCCCGCGCAGAGCGGCGGGCGGGCGACCACCGCTCAGCCGCGCAGCACCTTCTCCATCGCCTTGCCCCTGGCCAGCTCGTCGACGAGCTTGTCGAGGTAGCGGATCTTCTGCATCAACGGGTCCTCGACCTCCTCGACGCGAACCCCGCACACCACACCGGTGATGAGGGGTGCGTTGGGGTTGAGCCGGGCGGCGGCGAAGAAGTCCTCGAAGGTCGTGCCGGCGGCCAGGTGCCGGTCGAGCTCTGCGGAGTCGAAGCCGGTGAGCCACTCGATCACCTGGTCGAGCTCGTCCTTGGACCGACCCTTGCGTTCGACCTTCGCCACGTAGTGGGGGTAGACCGACGAGAACTCGGTGGTGAAGATCCGATGCATCCGGGCAGCCTAGCCTCGCGTTCGGGGCACCCGGAGGGTCGGTGAGCAGGCGCCCAGCCCGGGGCTGGGCCCCCGGTGCTGCGCGCGCAGCGCCAACTCTGGCCCCGGCTCAGCGCAGGGTGCAGGTGAGCTCGGTCACCGAGCGACCCGCCCGCACTCCCTTGGCCTCGAAGCCGTCGTCCGGGCGCCACGACGGTCGATCCCCCTCGACCACGTCCCACCGGCCGTGGTGGGCCAGCTGTGCGCGGGCGTGGGCCGCGTACACCGGGTGGTCCGTGGCGATTCGCAGCGTCCCGCCGGACACCAGTCGCGAGGCGAGGAGGTCGAGGGTGTGTTGCTGCACGAACCTGCGCTTGGCGTGCTTCTGCTTCGGCCAGGGGTCGGGGAAGAACAGGTGGATGGCGTCCAGCGAGGCCGGCGCGACCCGGTCCGAGAGGAAGGGGATCGCGTCCCCGTCGTGGACCCACAGGTTCGTCACGCCGGCCTCCTCCGCCATGGCGAGCATCCGGGCGACCCCCGGGACGTGCACCTCGACGGCGATCAGGTCGGTGTCGGGGTGGGCGAGCGCGTAGCTCACGGCTGCCGCGCCGTGACCGGACCCGACCTCCAGGACGACCGGCCCGACGCGGCCGAAGGCCACCTCCGGGACGAGCGGGCCCGCGGGGAGCGAGCGGGACGGCAACAGGCTCTCCATCCGGCGGTCCGTGAGCGGGCTGCTCCGCCACCGCGGCGTGAAGGTGCGCACGCCCTCGCGGGGCTCGTGCTCGAGGCGGGGGTCCACGACGGGTCCTCCAGTGCTGGATGGGGGTCAGTGACGATGGACGGCCAACGCCGCCCGGTCGTCATCCTCCCCCGAACGCGCCGCCACGCAGACGGCGGTGGCGACGTCGCCGCCGTCGAGCACCGACATCGTGGCCACCCCGAGCATCCGGTCGACCCCGTCGACGAGGTCATGTCCGCGTGCCTCGATGACGCCGTCGGAGAACAGCAGGAGGGCATCCCCGCGCTCGAGCCGGCCACTCTGGCGGGGGAACGAGGCATCGGGAAGGACCCCGAGCAGGGGCCCCCGCCCCGAGTCCAGCACCGTCCACCGCGCGCGCCCGGAGGTGTACGCCGCCGGCGAGGGATGGCCGGCGTTGGCAATGGAGTAGGCGCCGGTCCACAGGTCGAGGTCCAGGTGGACCGCCGTCGCGAAGCCCTCGTCCCAGCCCTGCCGGACGAGGTAGTCGTTGGCCGCGCGCATGAAGTCCGCCGGCGGGATCGCACCGAGCATCCCCCCGAGCGCGCCGGAGAGGAGCAGGGACCTCGTGCCCGCCCGGGTGCCCTTCCCGCTGACGTCGACCAGGACCACCTCCAGCCGGTGGCCGGACGGGCTGAGGTGCGCGAGGAGGAAGTCCCCGGAGAACCCGTCGCCGTGCGCCGAGAGCACCCGTGACGTGACGGTCCAGTCCTCGGGGAGGTCGGGAATGCGCCCGCCGGAGGCGATCCGGTCGCGAAGCTCGGCGAACATGCGGTCTGAGCTGAAGCCACGGGTGCCCAGGCGCGACCTCGACCGGGCGGCGACGACCATCATCGCCATGACGACGAACATCGAGGCGATGACCAGACCCGCGCGACTGGTGCTGATCCCCGACCGCGGGATCCACAGGACGGCGCACACGACGATGAGGGCGTAGCAGACGGCGAGCCGCCGCGGGGTCAGCACGAGGCCGGCGAGCACCACGACCGGCATGAGCAACGTGATCGGCAGCGCCAGCGGCCAGCGGGCGCTGGCCAGTCCGAGGAGCAACGTGCTGGCCACGATGCCGGTGAAGTAGACCCCGTCCTCGGCATCGGCGAAGCGCCTGCGGGGAAGACGAACACGCGGCGGGCCATGGTCGACAGCCCCGACGAGTGACTCCTCCGCCAGCCCAGCCATGTCCACCCCCTCGGGCCCGTCAATGATGGACCGGCCACACAGTAATCCCTGCGTGACTCCTGCGCCATACCGCCAGGCCCGACCCTTGGGTATTCCTGCAGGTCAGTGGCGTTCACCCGGCTCGGTCGGACTCCGACTCCGTCGGTGCATCGGGCAGCGGGGGAAGCGTTCCGTCGGTCTCGTATGCTCCGACCATCGCAATGCGCCGTCGATGGCGCTCATCACCGCTGAAGGGCGTTGCCAGGAAAGTGTCGACCATGGAGCGCGCCTGCTCCGGCGTCGTCATCCTGGCCCCGATCGAGATGACCTGGGCATCGTTGTGCTCGCGGGCGAGCCGGGCGAGCTCGTCGTCGTAGCAGAGGGCCGCCCGGATGCCGTCGACCTTGTTCGCCGCCATCTGCTCGCCGTTGCCCGACCCACCGAGCACGACACCGAGCGACCCGGGGTCGGCGGCGACGGCCTCGGCGGCCCGCAGCACGAACACCGGATAGTCATCCAGGGCGTCGAAGGTGTGTGGGCCGTGGTCGGTGACCTCGTGGCCCTCGGCCCGGAGGTGGGCGACGAGGTGCTGGTGGAGGTCGTAGGCCGCGTGATCGCCGCCGATGTGCACTCGCATGCCTCAGCCCGCCGTGTCGAAGATCGGGCCGACGGTGCGCGAGCGCTTGATCTCGTAGAAGCCCTCGGTCTCGGCGACGAGGAGGCACCCGTCCCAGAGCCGTCCAGCGGCCTCACCCTTGGGGGCCGGAGTCACGACGGGCCCGAAGAACGCCACCCCGTTGACCGCCACGACCGGAGTGCCGACGTCGTCCCCCACGAGCTCGATACCTCGCTGGTGGCTCGCTCGCACGGCGTCGTCGTGATCGGTGCTGGTCGCGGCGTCCGCGAGCTCCGCAGGGAGCCCCACCTCGTCGAGCGCTCCCTTGATGGCGACGTCGACGTCCTCCTCGCGGTGATGGATCCGCTCCCCCAGCGCGTCGTACAGGGGCTTGACCACGGCGTCCCCGTGGGCGGCACGGGCCGCCACGACGACGCGCACCGGCCCCCAGCCCCGATCCATCGCCGCCTGGTACCCGGTGGAGAGGTCGCGCCCCTCGTTGAGGACGGACAGGCTCATCACCGACCAGGTGACGTCGACCGGACGTACCTTCTCGACCTCCATCATCCAGCGCGACGTCATCCACGCCCAGGGGCAGATGGGGTCGAACCAGAACTCTGCAGCGTTGCGCTCACTCATGCTCCTCATCCTGCCATCGCCGGCGCCACCTCCCGCTCCCGGCTGCACCCGGATGGCGTCGTCGCGTGGGAGCCGCCCCGAGCAGCGTGTCAGGATGGACCGGCCCCCACCGGGGCCATCCCCGTACGCCACCGCTAGGAGAACCTGTGCCCGGCACGAACCTCACCCGTGAGGAGGCCGCCGAGCGCGCGGCCCTGATCAGCGTCGACCGCCACGAGGTGACCCTCGACGTCACCACCGGCCCGGAGACGTTCCTCACCCGCAGCACGATCCACTTCGGCTGCACGGAGCCGGGCGCCGAGACCTTCGTGGACTTCATCGGCGCCTCCGTCGAGGAGATCGTCGTCAACGGGGTGCGCCTCGACCCGGGCACCCACGTCGCGGACGGCCGGGTGCGGATCACCGGCCTCGGCGCCGAGAACGTCGTGACGATCAGCGGCACGGGTCGCTACTCGCGGACCGGTGAGGGCCTGCACCGCTTCGTCGACCCCGTGGACGACGAGGTATACCTCTACAGCCAGTTCGAGGTGCCCGACAGTCGACGGATGTACCCGGTCTTCGAGCAGCCCGACCTCAAGGCCCGGTTCGCCTTCACGGTGACCGCCCCGGCCCACTGGCAGGTGGTGTCGAACTCCCCCACGCCGGAGCCTCAGGCGGCCGGCGAGGGTGTGGCCACGTGGCGGTTCTCCCCCACCGGGCGCATCTCGAGCTACATCACGGCGCTCGTCGCCGGGCCCTATGACGTCACCCGCGACACCGTGCAGGGCCGCGGTGGAGAGGTCCCGCTGGGGATCTTCTGTCGCAGGTCACTGACCCCCTACCTCGACGCCGACAACCTGTTCGACCTCACCAAGCGAGGTTTCGCGTTCTTCGAGGAGGAGTTCGACGCCGCGTACCCGTTCGAGAAGTACGACCAGCTCTTCACGCCGGAGTACAACATGGGCGCGATGGAGAACGCCGGGTGCGTCACGATCAACGAGATCTACGTCTTCCGCTCCAAGGTCACCGAGTCCATGGTCGAGCGACGCGCCCTCACCGTGCTGCACGAGCTCGCCCACATGTGGTTCGGCGACCTCGTGACGATGCGGTGGTGGAACGACCTGTGGCTCAACGAGTCCTTCGCCGAGTGGGCGTCGACGACCTGCCAGGCCGAGGCGACCCAGTGGACCGACGCATGGACGACGTTCGGCACGCACGAGAAGGACTGGGCCTACCACCAGGACCAGCTCACGACGACCCACCCCATCGTGGCCGAGATCAACGACCTGCAGGACGTCGAGGTCAACTTCGACGGCATCACGTACGCCAAGGGTGCCTCGGTGCTCAAGCAGCTCGTGGCCTACGTCGGCCGGGAGCCGTTCCGCGACGGCATCCGGGCCTACTTCGCCAAACACGCGTGGGGCAACACCACCCTCGGGGACCTCCTGGACGAGCTCGAGGCGACCTCCGGCAGGGACCTGCACACCTGGTCCCGGGCGTGGCTCGAGACCGCGGGCGTCAACACCCTCCGCCCGGTCGTGGAGGTCGACGACTACGGCCGGGTGGCCGGGGCCTCGGTGCGGCAGACCTTCTCACCCGGCCACGAGACCCTGCGCCCCCACCGCGTCGCCATCGGGCGCTACACCCTGCGAGACGGTCTGCTGGAGCGCACGGATCGCTTCGAGGTGGACGTCGCGGGCGAGTGGACCGACCTCCCGCAGCTCGTCGGCGAGGAGCAGGACGACCTCCTGCTCGTCAACGACGACGACCTCACATACGCAAAGATCCGCCTCGACGAGCGGTCCCTCGCCACCGCCCTGGCGCACCCGCGCGGCTTCGCCGTCTCCCTCCCCCGGGCGCTGGTGCTCGCGTCCGCGTGGGACATGACGCGTGACGCGGAGATGGGCGCCCGCGCCTTCGCCGACCTCGTGCTGGCCACCCTGCCGGGCGAGCAGGACTCCACCCTCTTGCGCACCCTGCTGGCCCAGCTGCGCACCGCGGTCCTCAGCTACACCGCACCCGAGCACCGCCAGCAGACCCGGGAGACCACGCGCGACCGCCTCTGGGAGCTGGCTCGATCCGCGGCACCGGCAAGCGACGCCCAGCTGCAGCTGGTCACCGCCGCCGCCGGGATGACGACGTCAGGAGACGACACCACGACGGTCCGCGCCCTACTGGAGGGTCGAGAGACGCTCGACGGCCTCGAGGTGGACTTCGAGATGCGCTGGACTCTCCTCACCGCCCTCGCCGCGTCCGGTGATGCCGACGGCACCGCGATCGACGCCGAGCGAGCCCGTGAGGACACCGCCACCGGTCGTGAGCGGGCCGCGCGGGCCCGTGCGGCGATCCCGACGTCGGAGGCCAAGGAGGCCGCGTGGACCGCGGCCGTCGAGGAGAACGACCTGACGAATGCCGTGGTCGACGCGATCGCCCTCGGCTTCACCCGTCCCGGCACCCCGGCCGAGCTCCTCGAACCCTTCGTCGACCGCTACCACGCCTCGCTCGGGACCCTGGAGGCCAAGGGCTCCCATGCCCTGGTCGAGTCCATCGTCGAGGGCTTCTACCCGCGCCCGGCCGCCTCCGCCGCCCTGCACGACGCAACCCAGGCGTGGCTGGACGAGAACCCCGACGCCCACGCGGCACTGCGCAGGCTCGTCACGGAGAACCGTGACCCCGTCGCCCGCGCCCTCGCCGCACAGGAACGCGATGCCCGTGACTGAGCTCGCCGCATCTGCCGTCCTCCCGCCCGGCCTGCAACCCCAGGCGATCGCCGACACGCTCGAGACCGCCCAGGAGTGGTTCCTCACCGTCGGGGTGCGGGTGCTCTTCACCATCGTCCTGGCGATCATCGCCCGCTGGGCGCTGCACCGGGCGATCAACCGAGTCGTCACGACGATGACGTCGAAGTCCGCCTCGCGCCTGACCCGGTCCACCGGTCTGGCCCACGATCGCCAGGTGCAGCGGGTCCAGACGATGGCCTCGCTGCTGCGCAGCATCGCGACCTTCGTCGTGGCGTCCATCGCCGTCCTGACGATCATGGCGCTGTTCGGCATCCCGCTCGCCCCGCTGCTGGCGTCGGCCGGTGTCGGCGGTGTGGCCCTGGGCTTCGGTGCGCAGAGCCTCGTGAAGGACTTCCTCTCGGGGGTCTTCATGATCTTCGAGGACCAGTACGGCGTCGGCGACGTCATCGACACCGGCGAGGCCATCGGGACGGTGGAGGAGGTCACCCTGCGGGTCACCCGGTTGCGTGACGCCTCCGGGGTCACCTGGTACGTCCGCAACGGCGAGATCGTGCGGATCGGGAACAAGTCGCAGGGCTACTCCACCGCCATCGTCGACATGCCCGTCGCCTACGACGAGAACGTCGACCGGGTCCTCGCGGTCATCCGTGATGCGGCCCTCGCGTTCGGCTCGGACCCGGAGTGGACGGACAAGCTGGAGGAGGAGCCGAGGGTCCTCGGCGTCGAGTCGATCACCGGAGCGACGATGACCATCCGCACGCTCGTCCAGTGCAAGCCCGGCGAGAACTTCGGCGTCCAGCGCGAGCTGCGCGAGCGGATCAAGAACGCGCTCGACCAGGCGGGCGTCAAGGCTCCTCCCATCCTTCCCTACGGCGGTGGCTCCCAGTGACGGTCTACGAGGAGGTGGGGGGTGCGGCGACCTTCGCCGCACTCGTCCACGCGTTCTACGAGGGAGTGAAGAGCGACCCGGAGCTGCGGGCGCTGTACCCGGATGAGGACCTTGCCCCCGCCGAGCGCCGCCTTCGGATGTTCCTCGAGCAGTACTTCGGTGGTCCGACCACGTACAGCCAGGAGCGTGGACACCCCAGGCTGCGGATGAGGCACGTCCCCTTCGCGGTCACCGTCGACATGCGCGACCGCTGGCTTCGGCACATGGCCGACGCCATGGACCGCGTCGAGATCCCGGAGGACCGCGCGGAGCAGATGCGCGACTACTTCTTCCGCGCGGCCCACATGCTCGTCAACACCGACGACACCCCACCCGCAGGGGGCACCTCGCTCATCACGTGACCGGCGTGCCGGGCGTATTTCGCCGACGACCCGGCATACGGAACCATGGGGTGGGTGACCCAGAACCCCGACGCGCCCCTGACCGCCGCCGACATCACGGTCCACCCGGCCGACTCCGTCGACGCACCGTGGTGGCGAGATGCGGTGATCTACCAGATCTACCCCCGCTCCTGGTCCGACGCCGACGGCGACGGCATCGGCGACCTGCCCGGCATCTCGGCGCGGCTTCCGTACCTGCGCGACCTCGGTGTGGATGCCGTGTGGCTCAGCCCGTTCTACGTCTCACCGATGAACGACGCCGGCTACGACGTCGCCGACTACCGGGACGTCGACCCCATCTTCGGCACCTTGGCGGACGCCGACACCCTCATCACCACCGCCCACGACCTGGGTCTCAAGGTGCTGGTCGACCTCGTGCCCAACCACACGAGCAGTGACCACGCCTGGTTCCGGGACGCCCTCGCCTCAGGTCCCGGCAGCCCCGAGCGCGAGCGCTACATCTTCCGCGACGGGCGCGGCGCCGATGGCGAGCTGCCCCCGAACAACTGGCCCTCGGTCTTCGGGGGCGAGGGGTGGACCCGGGTGACCGAGGCCGACGGCTCGCCCGGCCAGTGGTACCTCCACATCTTCGACACGACCCAGCCCGACCTGAACTGGGACCACCCGGAGGTTCGCGAGGAGTTCCACGCGATCCTGCGGTTCTGGTGCGACCGGGGCGTCGACGGGTTCCGGGTCGACGTGGCCCACGGACTGGTCAAGGCGGACGGCCTGGCGGACTGGGACGGCCCGGTGGGGCTCTACGACGAGGTCCAGGCCGAGGGGCCGGCCAGTGAGGAGCCCCAGGACGCGGATCACGGCACCGCGGTGCTCGACCACACCGCGACCGGCCGTGCCCCCATGTGGGACCAGGACGGTGTGCACGAGATCTACCGGGGCTGGCGTGCCGTCCTCGACGAGTACGGCTCCCCCGATCGCATCCTGTGCGCCGAGGCGTGGGTGCGCCCCCCGGAGCGCCTGGCCCACTACGTCCGGCCGGGCGAGATGCACCAGGCCTTCAACTTCGACTTCCTCAACGCCCACTGGGACGCCGATGCGTTGCGCTCGGTGATCGAGGGGTCGCTGCGGTCCAACGACGCCGTGGGGGCGCCGACGACCTGGGTGCTCTCCAACCACGACGTCGTGCGGCACGCGTCGCGGCTGGGTCTGGACCAGAGCCTGCCGCGGCCGAACGGGATCGACGCCCAGCACCCCCAGCCGGATGCCGTTCTCGGCCTGCGCAGGGCGCGGGCTGCCTCGACCATGATGTTCGCGCTGCCCGGAGGTGCCTACGTCTACCAGGGTGAGGAGCTCGGGCTGCCCGAGCACACGACGATGCCCGACGACGTGCGCCAGGACCCGACGTTCCACCACACCAAGGGTGAGGTCGTGGGGCGCGACGGGTGCCGGGTACCGATGCCGTGGGTGAAGGACGCGCCGAGCCTCGGCTTCGGGCCGGGGTCCTCCCCGTGGCTGCCCCAGCCGGACTCCTACGCCCACCTCGCGGTCGACCAGCAGCAGGGCGTGGACGGATCCACCCTGGAGCTGTACCGGGAGCTCCTCGAGTACCGCCGCCGGCACCGCTTCGGCCACGGGAGTCTGGCGTGGGACGACCTCGCGTCCGACTCGGTCATCGCCTTCCGCAACACCTCGGGCGACGGTCAACGGACCCTGCTCGTCGTGACGAACCTCGGCGAGGACCCGGTGGCCGTTCCCGAGGGCGAGGTGCTCGTCCGCTCCGGTCCTCTCACCGATGCCGGTGAGGTCCCGACGGACACGACGGTGTGGGTCCGTCTGCCGGTGGGCTGACGTGCGCGCGGCGGAGTTTGCGTACCTGGACCACCCGACGCCGATCGGGTTGGCCCACCGCGGTGGCGCGGCATACCGGCCCAACGTCGGTCTCGAGAACACCATCGCCGCGTTCCGCCGCGCGGTCGACCTGGGCTACCGATACCTCGAGACCGACGTGCACGCGACGAGCGACGGGCGGCTCGTCGCGATCCACGACAGCCTGCTGGACCGGGTCTCCGACGGCACCGGCGCCATCGAGGCACTGCCCTGGTCCGAGGTCGCCACGGCCCGGATCGGCGGCACCGAGCCGATACCGCTGCTCAGTGACGTGCTGGAGGAGTTCCCGGAGGTGCGGGTCAACATCGACGTCAAGTCCGATGCCGCGCTCGGGCCCACCGTCTCGGAGGTCACCCGGCTCGGGGCGAAGGACCGGGTCTGCATCGGGTCCTTCGCCGAGCGCCGGATCCGGGCGCTCCGAGCGGCCCTGGGCCCCGAGGTCGCGACGGCGGCCGGCGCGGTCGGCACCGCGGCCCTCCGCTTCACACCGGGCCTGCTGAGCCGGCTGCTGCACACCCCGGCCCCCGTGCTCCAGATCCCCGCGCAGCACCGGATCGGGGGGCGCACCCTGACGCTCGTCACGCCGGGGCTCGTGCGACGCGCCCACCAGAGCGGCAAGCACGTCCACGTGTGGTTCCACTCCTGGTCACGGGAGGACGCCCCCGAGATGCACCGGCTCCTCGACCTGGGGGCCGACGGGATCGTCACCGACCACATCGACGTGCTCCGCGACGTGTTCGAGGAGCGCGGACTGCAGCTCTGAGCCCACTCCTGGCCGTCTACCGTGGGCAGGGTGCGCGAGATGCCGACCGACCGGGTGGAGGGGCCACTGGCACCCCGCTACCTCGAGGTCACCCTCGCGATGCTTGCGCTCGTCACGATCGTCGCCTTCGAGGCGATGGCCGTCTCGACGGCGATGCCCACCGTCGCCCGGGAGCTTGACGCCGTCCGGTCCTACGGCCTCGCGTTCTCGGTCATGCTCACCGGGCAGCTCCTCGGCATCGTCCTCGCCGGCGTGTGGTCCGACCGGTCCGGGCCCCTCGTGGGCACCTTCGTCGGGCAGGCCCTGCTCGCGGCGGGGTCCGCCATCTGTGGCTTCGCCTCCGGGTTCGGGATGTTCCTCGCGGGCCGTGCCCTGACCGGCCTGGGCGGCGGGCTGCTCGTCGTCATGCTCTACGTCATCGCCGGGCGCGCCTACCCGGAGCAGATCCGGCCCCGGCTCTTCACCTACGTCAGTGCGGCCTGGATCCTCCCGTCGCTGCTGGGTCCGCCGCTGTCCGCGTGGGTCACCGAGACGTTCTCGTGGCGCTGGGTCTTCTGGGGGGTGCTGGTCCCGGTCGCGGTGACGATGGCCGTGCTGCTGCACGCCGCTCGCCGGGTCGATGCGTCGGCACTGCGCACCTCGGTCGGCACCCGGGACCACGCCGCACACGTCAGGGCGGCCTGGGCCGGTGTGGGCATCGCCGTCTCCGCGGGGGCGATGCAGCTCGGCACCCACGAGCTGGAGCTGACGTGGTCGCCGCGAACCGTCATCGCCACCGTCGGCCTCGTCGGGGTCGTGCTCATCGCCCCCCTGCTCGTGCCCCGCGGCACCTGGCTGATGGCGCGGGGTGTGCCGAGCGTGATGCTGTCGCGGGCTGTCCTCTCGGCCGCGTTCGCCGGTGCCATCACCTACGTGCCGCTGTACCTCGTGGGGCAGCGCGGCAGCAGCCTGCAGGTCGCCGGGGTCGCGCTCGCCACCGGCTCGATCGGGTGGGCGGCAGGGTCCTGGTACCAGGGCCACCCCACGCTCGTCGTCCCCCGCCACCAGCTGGTGAGCATCGGCGGCGCCATCCTCGCCGGTGGCCTCGGGATGCTGGCGGGCACGGCGGCGTGGAGCCTCCCCCTGCCCCTCGTGGTGCTCGCCATGGTGCTGCTCGGGCTCGCGATGGGTCTCGGGGTGACCACCACGACGGTGCTGGCGCTCGAGCTCAGCCCGGTGGCCGACCACGGCGAGGTCTCCTCGGCCCTCCAGCTCTCCGACGTGCTGGGCGGGGTGCTCGGTGTCGCGGCCGCGACGGCCCTCTTCTCGGCGCGCCACGACCCGGGGCGGGACGCCGCCCTGTTCGGCGTGATCTTCCTCGTGCTCGCGGCCGTCGCGGCGGTTGCGGTCCCGGCCGGTCAGCGCATCAGGACGTGACCGCCCGGTCCGCTGAGGCGGGTCCACCGGTTGCAGCGGAACACGACGACCGGGGTGCCGGGGCGGAGGAAGCCCAGGGCGTAGGCCGCGAGCGCGCCACCCGCCCGGACCTCGCCCGCCGAACCCGAGGCCGCGGAGTCGCCTCCGTCGCGGGACACCGGCACCGCTCGTGCCCACACCTGCTCCTTGAGGAACCCCGCTGCCGCACCGCGGTCCCGGACGGCGGCCGACACCTCGGCGATCCCCTCCTTCCCGACCCGGGCGAGCTCGTCGCCGGCCACCTCGCCGGCTCGCTCCCACCCGGAGCGCGGTGGCGTGACGGCGGCCCAGGCGGCGAGCGCCCGGTTCGGCGGCACCGCCAGGTCGGTGCCGGCACGCGCCGTGCGGTCGGTGACCGCTCCCAGCGGGACGACGGCATCGAGCTCGACCGGCTCCCCGAGGGCGAAGGTGCGCAGTCCGAGGACGGTGCCCTCACCGAGGATGCCGGAGCCGGGCAGCACACCCACCCAGGCGGCCAGCACGTCGCCCGTGCACTGCAGGCGGATGGCGCCCTCGGCGTCGAGGGCGCGGGCGCGGGCGGCATACCGGCCGAGGTCTGCGAAGGCTGCCGTGTCGGTCAGCCGGACGACGTCGGTCACCGGCCGGCCCACCGGAGCTTGACGCGCTCTCCCTGGTGTCGCAGGAGGCCGTCGCGAACGTCCGCTCCCAGGCGGCGAGGCCGCGAGGTCGCGAAGTCGAAGAGGACCAACCCTGTCTCGGCCACGGCAAACACCCTCTCGCCGAGGCTGGCGGGGTCCCGCACGACGTAGCCGACGTCGAAGCCCGCTCCGTGGATGCGGGTGACCCACATGTCGACCTCGACCGGCTCGGGTCGGAACGTGAGCGGCGCGCGGTACTCGATCGCGTGCCAGGACACCACGATCCCCTCGTCGAGGATGCTCGGCCTTCCCTCGAACCACTCGCGGATGCCGACGACTCTGGCGTCCTCGAGGAGCCGGAGGTACTGGACGTTGTTGACGTGGCCGTAGGCGTCCATGTCGGACCAGCGCAACGGCACCTCGACGCGGTAGGGATCGGGCATGTCGACATCCTCTCAGCCGGAGGGCCGAAGGACCCCCACCCGCCTAGGCTGAGCGGCCATGAGCATCGACGACCGCACCCTCACCCGCCTGGACCACCTGCTGGCGACGGCGCAGCGCGACGGGCGCCTGCCGAGCGTTGCCGCCGGTGTGGTGCGCGGTGGCGAGCTCGTCTGGCACGGCGCGGTGGGCACCCTCGACGGGCGGGCGGAGGGCCCCGCCGCCGACCTCGACACGCAGTACCGCATGGGCTCGATCACCAAGACCTTCGTGGCGGTGGCCGTGATGCGACTGCGGGACGAGGGCCGCGTCGACCTCACCGACCGGTTCGAGGCGCACGTTCCCGGGTCGGGGCTGGGGCAGGCCACCATCGAACAGCTGCTCACCCACGCGGCGGGTGCCCAGGCAGAGACTTCGGGGCCGTGGTGGGAGCGGACTCCGGGCGGTGGCTGGGACGCGCTGGTCGCGTCGCCCGTGGCGCAGCGGTTCCGCGCCGGTCGCCGGTTCCACTACAGCAACGTGGGGTATGCCGCGCTGGGTCGCCTGCTCGAGGTGAGCCACGGCCGAGCGTGGGCCGACGTCGTGCGCGAGGACCTCCTTGAGCCCCTGGGGATGCGCGGCACGACCACCCGCCCGACCGGTCGCGCCGCGTCCGGACTGGCCGTGCACCCGTTCGCCGACGTGCTGCTCCCCGAGCCGGAGCACGACGCGGGGGCGATGGCACCGGCCGGGCAGCTGTGGACCACCGTCTCGGACCTCGCCCGATGGGCTGCCTTCCTCGGTGGCGACACCGCGGGCCTGCTCTCCGCCGACACCCTCGCCGAGATGGTGGAACCGCACCACGTCAACGACGAGCCGGGGAAGCCCTGGACGGCTGCCCACGGCCTCGGCTGGCAGGTCTGGAACGTCGACGGCGTCCGGTCCGCCGGGCACGGCGGGTCGATGCCCGGCTTCCTCGCCGGACTGCGCGTGCGCCTCGACGGCGGTGACGGCGTCGTCACCATGACCAACACCACGACGACCACCGTGATGCGCGACCTGTCGGGCGACATGCTCGGCGCCCTGGACGACCTCGAGCCCGCCCCGGTGACGCCGTGGGTGGCCGGCGGCGACGCTGCGCTGCTGGAGCTGGTCGGCCCGTGGCACTGGGGACCCTCGTTCGAGACGGCACGCATCGAGGGCGGCCTCCTGGTCCTCGGCGACCCAGGCCAGGGTCGCGGGTCACGGTTCGCCCCGACGGGCGAGGACGCGTGGGTGGGTCTCGACGGCTACCACACGGGTGAGCCGCTGCGGGTCGTACGACGGGGTGACGGCACGGTCTCGCACCTCGATCTCGCGTCGTTCCGCTTCACCCGCACGCCGTACGATCCCGAGGCTGACGTGCCCGGCGGTGTGGACGAGGCCGGCTGGCGCTGACGGCCGAACCTCTGCTAGCAGGGTTTCGCGCTCCAACCACAGGTTCCTGCATGTGGTTGAAGCACCACCCTCTGCTAGCAGGGTTTCGCGCTCCAACCACAGGTTCCTGCATGTGGTTGAGCACCACCCTCTGCTAGCAGGGTTTCGCGCTCCAACCACAGGTTCCTGCATGTGGTTCGAGCACCACCCTCTGCTGAGTGCGCTGACCCCGGCCGGCGAGGATCGGTCAGAGGAACTGAGCGGGGTCGAACTCGTCGATCGGGATGATCCGCACCCGCGGCAGGCGGGTGTTGAACGCCTGCACGTCGTGCTCGAGGTCGAAGGACTCCAGCCCCTGGTCGGTCAGCTCAGCGAACGCGTGGTTGCGGAACTCGGAGAAGCCGACGACACCGACCCGGCGTCCGTCGAGGAGGTCACCCACCTGCTCGACGAAGTCGCCGTCGTTGCTGACGAGGAGCACGTCCCCCTCGCGGCGGCCGATCTCCACGAGGGTTCGCTGGATCGCAATGTCGACGACCTTCTCGCCGGGCCCACCGGAGAGCGGCACCGGTCGGTAGCCGATCGCCAGGAGGGCCTGGACGAAGGTCATCGGGAGCTCGGTATTGGCGGCGAGGAAGAACAGCCCCGTCGCGGGCTGCCCCCACTGGTCGCGGGCGAACTGCAGCAGCCGTTCCCACCGGGGCCGCTCCTCCGGCCGTGGGCGGCGACCCAGGATGGACGTGCCGAGGGTCGCATCGATGTTCTCGCCGTCGACCAGCAGGTAGGTGGTGCGTGGGTCCTCGGCCATGCCGTGAGACTACGCGCGCCGGCGGGCCGGTGCCTGTGGACGACCGGCGCGGCGGTGTCGGCCGCCCGGCATACGGTGGGGTGACCATGACGACCTCCCCGGATGCCGCGACCGCTCCCCTTCGTGCCGACGTACCCCCGCCCGAGCTCACCGAGCGCGCCCGCACCGCGCTGCGCCGTCTCGTCGGGCGCGACGACGTCGACTTCCGCGACGGCCAGCTCGAGGCGGTCACCGCGCTCGTCGCCGACCGCGCGCGGGTTCTCGTCGTGCAGCGCACCGGGTGGGGCAAGTCGGCCGTCTACTTCGTCGCGACCGCGCTGCGCCGCGCCGAGGGTGCGGGGCCCACCGTCATCATCAGCCCGTTGCTCGCGCTCATGCGTGACCAGATCGCCGCCGCCGAGCGGGCCGGCATCCGTGCCGTGACGATGAACTCCGCCAATGCCCAGGACTGGGACGAGGTCCGCGAGGCCCTGGCCGCCGATGCCGTCGACGTGCTGCTCGTCAGCCCGGAGCGGCTGAACAACCCCCGGTTCCGGGAGGAGCAGCTCCCCGACCTGGCCCGTCGCTGCGGCCTGCTCGTCGTCGACGAGGCCCACTGTGTGAGCGACTGGGGCCACGACTTCCGACCCGACTACCGGCGCATCCGCGACCTGCTCTCTGGGCTGCCGGCCGACACGCCAGTGCTGGCCACCACGGCCACGGCGAACGCGCGCGTCGTCACCGATGTCGTCGAGCAGCTCGAGGTGGGTGGCCGCCAGGTGCTCACGGTGCGCGGCGGTCTCGCCCGCGACTCGCTGCGCCTCGGCGTCCTGCGCTCGATGTCGCCCGAGCAGCGCCTCGGGTGGCTCGTCGCCCACCTCGGCGAGCTGCCTGGCAGTGGCATCGTCTACACCCTCACGGTCGCCGCTGCGGAGGACGTCGCCGGGGCGCTCTCCGAGGCCGGCATGGCCGTCGCGTCGTACACCGGGCGCACGGACCCCGCCGACCGGGAACGGCTCGAGGGGGCCCTGCGCCGCAACGAGGTCAAGGCGCTCGTCGCCACCTCCGCGCTCGGCATGGGCTTCGACAAGCCCGACCTGGGGTTCGTCGTCCACCTCGGGGCACCGAGCTCCCCGGTGGCCTACTACCAGCAGGTGGGTCGTGCCGGCCGCGCCACCGAGCGCGCCGACGTGCTGCTGCTGCCCGGGCCCGAGGACAAGGACATCTGGACCTACTTCGCGTCGGTGTCGATGCCCCGCGAGGACCAGGCCGAGGCGGTGCTGCGGGCGCTCGCGGAGGCAGGGCGCCCGCTGTCGACCGCGGCCATCGAGACGGCCGTCGACGTGCGCCGCACCCGCCTCGAGCTGCTGCTGAAGGTGCTCGACGTCGACGGCGCGGTCCAGCGGGTGTCGGGGGGTTGGGTGTCGACCGGGGTCCCGTGGAGCTACGACGCGGAGCGCTACGACCGGGTGGCCCAGGCCCGCAGGGCCGAGCAACAGCTGATGGTCGACTACGAGCGCACGGACGCGTGCCGGATGGCCTTCCTCCAGGAGACCCTCGATGACGAGTCGGCGGTCGCGTGCGGACGGTGCGACGGGTGCGCGGGCCCGTGGTACCCGACGGACGTCCCCGACCGGGTGGTGGGCGCTGCTCGGGAGCGGCTCTCCCGGGTCGGTGTCGACATCGCCCCCCGGGTGCAGTGGCCGACCGGGATGGACCGCCTCGGCGTCCCGGTGAAGGGCAAGATCCCCCCGGGTGAGGGGGTGTCGGCGGGTCGGGCCCTGGCCCGCCTCTCCGACCTCGGCTGGGGCCAACGGCTGCGCGAGGTGCTCGCGTCCGACGCCCCGGCGCACCCCGACCTCCTGAGGGCCTGCGTTCCCGTGCTGGCCGAGTGGGGGTGGGCCCGGCGCCCGGTCGGCGTCGTCGCCATGCCGTCACGGGGCCGCCCGCAGCTCGTCGGCTCCCTCGCGGCAGGACTCGCCGAGATCGGCCGGCTCCCCTTCCTCGGCACGCTCGATCTCGCCCACGGTGGCCCCACCGGCGAGCCCGGCGGCAACAGTGCGTTCCGGCTGGCCGGGGTGTGGGAGCGGCTCGCGGTCGGCGCCGAGCTGGGGGCAGCCCTTGCCGCCACCGACGGTCCGGTGCTGCTCGTCGACGACCTCGTGTCGTCCCGGTGGAGCCTCACTGTCGCCGGACGGGCCCTGCGCCTCGCCGGGGCGGACGGCGTCCTCCCGCTCGCGCTGGCCGTCGACGGCTGATCCCGGGACGTCGAGGGTTGCCGCCCGCCGGGCACCGCCGGATCCCCCGACACAGCGGAGCGCCTAGCGTTGGCCGGGTGAGCCAGGAGACCGAGGACCGCACCGACGACACGGGGGTCGAGCCCGACCCCCGTCGGTGGCGGGTGCTCGCCGTCACCCTGACGGTCGGCTTCATGGTGTTGCTCGACGTCACGATCGTCAACGTCGCGATCCCCTCCATGCGCACCGGCCTGGACACCACGGCCGGTGCGATCCAGTGGGTCGTCTCGGGCTACGCCCTGGCGCTGGGCCTGCTCCTCGTCATCGGTGGCCGCCTGGGTGACGCCCACGGTCGTCGCGTGATGATGCTCATCGGTCTCACCGGGTTCGTCGTGGCCAGCGCCGGGGCCGGGCTGGCCCCCACCGTTGAGGTCCTCGTGCTGGCCCGGCTGGTCCAGGGATTCGCGGCCGGGCTGCTCACCCCACAGAGCGCGGGACTGATCCAGTCGCTCTTCAGCGGTGCCGAGCGCGGGGTGGCCTTCGGGCTGTTCGGCTTCACGGTCTCGGTCTCCTCGGCCATCGGTCCGATCGTCGGTGGCGTGCTCATCTCCGTCTTCGGCGAGGAGAACGGCTGGCGGTGGATCTTCCTCGTCAACGTGCCGATCGGCCTCGTGCTCCTCGTCGCCATCGCCCGGCTGGTCCCGGGGCGGGTGGACACCGACGGTCCTGTCGACCCGCGGCTGGACCTCGCCGGCGCGGCGCTCCTGGGCGCCACGGTGCTGGCGGTGCTCTACCCGGTGGTGAGCACCGAGAGCGGCCAACGACTGCCCCTGCTGCTGCTCCCGCTCGCCCCGGCCCTGGCATTCGCGTTCGTCCGCTGGGAGCGGCGCGTCGTCCGGTCCGGCGGGGCGCCGCTCCTCGACCTCGGCCTGCTCCGCTCCACCCCCGGCTACGCGAGCGGCATCCTCATCGGGAGCCTGTACTTCACCGGCTTCACCGGAGTGTTCCTCGTGCTCAGCGTCTACCTCCAGGACGGCCTGGCTCTCTCGCCGCTCGCGGCGGGACTGCTGCTCACACCCTTCGCTGTCGGCTCGGCGATCGCGGCACCCGTCGCCGGCCGCCTGGTGAGCCGGGTCGGTCGGCCCCTCACCGTCATCGCGCTCGTCGTCATGATGACCGGACTCGTCGTGCTCGCTGCGGTCGCCTCGTCGGCCTCGGACAGCTCGGTGCTGTGGCTCCTCCTCGGGCTCCCCCTCCTCGTCGCCGGTCTCGGCGGTGGAGCCGTGGTCTCGCCCAACATCACGCTCTCCCTGGCCGACGTGCCGACCCGCATGGGCGGAGCTGCCGGCGGAGCCCTGCAGACCGGTCAGCGGATCGGCTCGGCGATCGGCGCGGCCGGGCTCATGACGACGTACCAGGTCGCGGTGTCGCGCACCGACGATCCGGGAACGGCCCTGCGGTGGGCGCTGGCGGCGTCCCTCGTCCTGCTCACCACGGCCCTGGCGGCGGCGATCTGGTCCTGGCGCCACGAGCCCGGCTCCGGGGTGAGCCGCCAACCGGGGTAAGCCGGTAAGGGGGCCGAGCCGACCGATGTGGCGCTGGCCCGAGCCGGATGCGCCACGCGTCAGCTGGATGGCCCGAAGCGCTCGGTGCGGATCGCGCCCGAGTCATGTCCCTTCTCGATGAGGATGGCCGCCGCGGTCTCCACGAAACCGGAGGGACCGCAGACGTAGACCCGGGGCGGCACCGACGTGGCCCCGACCGCGGGGAGGTCCGCCGCCCTCAGCCGGCCGGGCGGCCTGCGCGTCGTCGGGCAGCCCGCCGCGCGAGTAGAGGCGGTCCACCCGGATGCCGGGAGACCGCCGCGCGAGCGCGTGGAGCTCGTTGGTGTAGAACACGTGGTCCGGGGTGCGGGCCGAGTAGACGAGGTGGAAGTCGGTCTCGACCCCAGCGCGCTCCCGCTGTCGCAGCATCGCCATCAGCGGGACGACCCCTGACCCACCCGCCACCAGCAGCACCGGCTCAGGGAGGTCCTCGGACCAGCGGAACCAGCCCCCGATCGGCCCACGCACCTCGAGCTCGTCGCCGGTGCGCATCGTCTCCACGAGGTAGGGCGAGACCTCCCCCTCCCCGACGAGCTGCACGGTGAGCACGAGGCGATGGGGTTCGGGCGCGGATGCCACCGAGTAGGTGCGCTGTGCCGTGTAGCCGTCCTCCGCGGTGAGTCGGACGTCGACGTGCTGGCCGGCGTCGTGGCCGGGCCAGCCGGGCACGTCGAGCACGATGGTGCGGGCGGTGCGGGTCTCCAGCCAGGAGTCCTCGAGCCGGCCCACGAGCCACGGCATGGGCTTCAGCGGGTCACCCATCAGTCACCCACGTAGCGCTGCTCCCGCCACGGATCGCCGTAGGCGTGGTAGCCGAGCCGCTCCCAGAAGCCCGGGGTGTCCGCATCTCCCAGCTCGAGGCCGCTGACCCACTTCGCCGACTTCCAGAAGTAGAGGTGGGGGACGAGCAGCCTCGCGGGCCCGCCGTGCTCCGGTCGCAACGGCTTGCCCTCGTACTCGTAGGCGATCCAGGCCTTCCCGTCGAGCAGGTCGGCCAGGGGCAGGTTCGTCGTGTAGCCGCCGAAGGAGTGGACGAGGGCGAAGCTCGCTCCTCGTCGAGCGTCCCCGACCACCGCATCGACCGGCACGCCCCGCCACGTCGTGTCGAGCTTGCTCCACTTCGTCACACAGTGGATGTCGGTGCGCACCTCCTCGTTCGGGAGCGAGACCAGGTCGTCCCACGTCAGGGTGCGGCTGTGCCCGTGGACGCCCGTGACGCGCAGCCGCCAGTCCTCGGTGCGCACGCTCGGCGTCGGCCCGGCCGAGAGCACCGGGAAGTCCCGTTCGAGGTACTGCCCGGGCGGGATGCGAGGGTTCCTGTCCTGACGACGGCCGACGAAGCCCCTGCTGACGATGCTCACGGCGTCGATTCTGCCCCGTCCACGTCCAGGCGCACGGTGAGCATCGGCAGGAACAGCTGCACGGTCGGGCCGATGAGCAGGGCGTAGAGGATCGTCCCGATGCCGACGACACCGCCCAGGAGGAACCCCAGGGTCACCACGGTCACCTCCAACCCGGTGCGGACGAGACGGATCGAGTGCCCGGTCCGTCGCGACAGCCCGGTCATCAGCCCGTCGCGCGGCCCGGGACCCAGCTGGCTCCCGATGTACATCGCGCCCGCGATCCCGTTCCCCACGATGGCCAGGGCCATGACGAGCCCCCGCCACCCCAGGCCCTCGATGTCGGGAACCACGGCCAGCGTGAGGTCGATCGCCACCCCGATGACCACGGCGTTGAGCACCGTTCCCAGCCCCGGCCACTGCCGGAGGGGAATCCACAGGAGCAGCACGACGAACGACACGGCGATGCTCATGGCGCCGTACGACATCGGGATGTGCTGGATGAGGCCGTACTGGAGGACCCCCCAGGGCTCGAGCCCCAGGCCGGCCCGCAGCAACAGGGCCATCGACACCCCGAACAGCACCAGACCGACGACCAGCTGGACCACCCGGCGCGGAAGGTGGCCGGCCCGAAGCTGCTCGATCGGGTTCATCGGCACGAGGTGAACGCGACGTCGCGCACCGTGGCGGACCATCTGCAGCGGGGTCATGGCGACCATCGTGCCCCAAAGTGGCCTTCACTTCGATGGCCAATCCTGAGAGAGTGGCCCCATGACCTCCCCGACCGTCTCGGCCGGGCGCACCGCGCGCCTCGTCGGGCCCCTCGGCACCGGGCGCCCGGCGTACCGCCTGCTCGCCGACTCCCTCCGGCTGGCCATCGCCGACGGCAGGATCGCCCCGGGCACCCGCCTGCCGAGCGAGCGCGACCTGACGACCTCCCTCGACGTCAGCCGCACGACCGTGTCGAACGCGTACGCCGTGCTGCGCGAGAGCGGCTACCTCACCTCGCGTCGCGGGTCGGGGTCGGTGGCGACGTTACCCACGGCCGCGCGCACGCGCGGAACCGGCTCGCTCTTCCCGGCCGATGTCGGCGACGGGGTCATCGACCTGACCTGCGCCGCGACGAGGGCTCCGGCCGGGGTGGTCGAGGCGTACGAACGGGCGGTGGCCCTGCTGCCCTCCTACCTCGCGGGAGCCGGATACCTCACCCTCGGGGTGCCGGAGCTGCGCGAGGTCATCGCCGCGCGCTACGAGGCCCGGGGCCTGCCGACGAGCCCCGAGGAGGTCCTCGTCACCTCCGGGGCAGTGGCGGGCCTGGGGGTCGTCATGGGCGCTCTGCTGAGGCACGGGGACCGGGTCATCGTGGAGCACCCGACCTATCCCAACACCGTCGAGGCGCTGCGCCGCGCGGGCGCCCGACTCGTACCCCTGGCGGTGGATCCCCAGGGCTGGGACGTCCCGGAGGCGGGAGCCACGATCCGCAGGGCGCGGGCCGCCGCAGCCGTGCTCATCCCCGACTTCCACAACCCCACCGGTGCCCTCATGCCCGACGACGCCCGCAGCGCCCTGGCCCTGTCCCTGCGCGAGGCCGGCACGGTGCCCGTCATCGACGAGACGATCGCCGAGGTCGCGCTCGACGAGGTGGTGGCGCCCCGGCCGTTCGCCGCCCACGATCGCCGGACGATCAGCGTCGGCAGCTCCTCGAAGTCGCACTGGGGCGGCCTGCGCACCGGGTGGATCAGGGCACCTCGCTCGGTGCTGCCGGCATTGGTCCGCTCCCGGGTCACCACCGACCTGGGTGCCCCGGTGCTCGAGCAGCTCGTGCTGCTGGAGCTCATGCGCGCCTCCCCCGGCCTCACCGACGAGCGGCGAACCGACCTGCTGGGCTCGCGCGACACCACCGTCAACGCCCTCCGCCGGCACCTGCCCGCGGTCGGCTTCGTCGTGCCGCCGGGCGGGCTGTCCCTGTGGTGCGAGCTCCCCGACGGAGTGGGAGCCACGGCCGTGGCTGCCGCGGCCGAGGACGAAGGGCTCCTCGTCGCCGCGGGCCCGCGCTTCGCCGTGACGGGAGGGCTGGACCGCTGGCTGCGGGTGCCCTACGTGCTTCCACCGCAGGTGATGTCCGATGCCGTCGACCGGCTGGCTCGCGCAGTGGCGCGGGTTCAGGACGACGCGAGCGTCCCGGCCGGGCCGAAGCCGTCGCGTCGGGGGGGCCGGCGCGAGACCGTCTCCCGCCGCCCACTCGTGGCCTGACGCGGGGCCCCGCCGGCGCTGGCTATCGTTGCGCCCGTGACCACGGACCAGCCGGCTGCCCTGATCGACCTCCTCGCCACGCTCGACCTCGACGAGCTCGGCTCTGCCCAGGTCGAGGTCCGCCCATCCTCGACCGCTGGGTCCCTCGCCCTGCCGGACGGCGAGGTGCTGCCGGAGACCATCGCCGAGGACGTCACACTGTTCCGCGGCCAGAGCCAGAAGCAGCCGCACGGTCGGGTCTTCGGCGGGCAGGTGCTGGCTCAGGGCGTCGTCGCGGCCGGGCGCACGGTGCGCTCCATCGAGGGTGGTGACGACCGGCGGCTGCACTCCATCCATGCCTACTTCATGCGGCCGGGAGACGACACCCAACCCATCACCTTCAGCGTCGAACGGATGCGTGACGGCCGGTCGTTCTCGACCCGCCGGGTCCACGCGGTCCAGCACGGCAAGCCGATCCTCTCGATGAGTGCCTCGTTCCAGACCCCCGACCACGGCATGGACCACCAGGACGCGATGCCCGAGGCCCCCGACCCGTCGGACGTGCTCTCGCTCGCCGAGGTCCTCGCCGATGTCGACCACCCGGGCGCGCGGCACATCACCCAGGAGCGGGCCATCGAGCTGCGCCACGTCGAGGGCAACCTCTTCGTATCCCCGCCGAACGAGCAGGTCGCCGACCAGCGGGTGTGGATGAGGGCCATCGGCGAGCTGCCCGACGACCCGTTGGTGCACGAGGCCGTGCTGGCCTACGCCTCGGACTACTCCCTGCTCGAGTCGATCCTGCGACGCCATGGGAAGGGCTGGCGCACCCCCGGTCTGCGCGCCGCCAGCCTCGACCACGCGATGTGGTTCCACCGCCCCGCCCGTGCCGACGACTGGCTGCTCTACGCGCAGCACTCCCCCTCGGCGCAGGGCGGCCGCGGGCTGGGCATCGGTCGGATGTTCTCCCGCGACGGCGTGCTCGTCGCGACGGTGGCCCAGGAGGGCATGCTCCGCATCCCCGAGGAGGCACTCGACGCCGACGCCTGACCACCCGCCGACGTCTTGCGCCACAGCCACGTCCCAGCCCGGTCACACGGCCCGCTCACGTGGCTGGAGAGCAATAAGTCGGGGAGGGGCGCTCAGTCGGCCAGGCCGACGACGGCCACGGAATGCGCCGGGAGGTGCACGACGTCCTCACCCACGCGGGTCGCCTCCTCCTCCCAGGCACGCAGCGTCTCATCGGCACCGGCGAGGGGCACCGGTTGAGCTGCTCCCGAGAGGTTGACGACCACGGCGTATGCCGGCCGGTCGGTGGGTGCGTGCGTCATGACGAACCAGCCCGCGTCCTCGTCGAACGAGGTGCTGACGTCCGTGAGCCGGGTCGGCCCCTCGCCCAGCAGGGAACGGCGAGCGGCGATGCACCCGGCATACCAGCGCATCATCCGCGCATGCTCGCGCTCCTCGGGCTCGGACCAGTCGAGCACCGAACGGTCCCGGGTCGCGGGGTCCTGGGGGTCGGGGACACCCTCGCCCGACCAGCCGTGGCTGCCGAACTCCGCGCGCCTGCCCTCCCGGACAGCCGCGGCGAGCCAGTCCTCCTCGAAGCTCGTGAAGAACTGCCACGGCGTCGAAGCGGCCCACTCCTCGCCCATGAAGATCATCGGCGTGCCCTGGCCGAGGAGGTAGAGCGCCGCGCCGGCGGCCTGGAGCCCCGGGGGCACGAGGGCCGAGATCCGGTCGCCGGACATCCGGTTGCCGACCTGGTCGTGCGTCTGCAGGTAGCCCACCAACCGGCGCGCGTCGAGGCCCTCGGTGTCGACCGGCCGCCCCCAGCTGCGGCCACGGAAGGTCGACAGGGTGCCGTCGTGCAGGAAGCCGTGGGTGAGCACCTTCGAGAGCACCGCGAGCGACCCCCCGTCGGGCAGCGCCTCGGTGTGCCCGGCGAAGTCCGCGTAGTAGCCCTGCCGCTCCCCGGTCAGCGCGACGTGCAGCGCGTGGTGCAGGTCGTCATCCCACTGGGCCGTCATGCCACGGCCCCCCTGCGCCACCGGCTCGACCATCATCGTGTCGTTGAGGTCGCTCTCGGCGACGAGGTCCAGGGGCCGCCCGAGCCGCGCCGACAGGGCGGAGACCTGCTCCGACAGCTCGGCGAGGTAGTGCGGGTCGCCGTCGTCCTTGAGCTCGTGGACGGCGTCGAGGCGAAGGGCATCGACGTGGAAGTCGCGGAACCACCGCAGGGCACTCTCGACGAGGAAGGACCGCACCTCGACCGAGCCCTCGTGGTCGAGGTTCACCGCCGGACCCCAGGGCGTCTCGTGCGCCGCCGTGAAGTACGGCCCGAACCGCGCGAGGTAGTTGCCGCTGGCCCCGAGATGGTTGTGCACCACGTCGAGGCACACCCCGAGACCGCGCGCGTGGCAGGCGTCGACGAACCCCTGGAAGGCGAGCGGGCCACCGTACTGCTCGTGCACGGCATACAGCCCGACGCCGTCGTAGCCCCACCCCCACCGGCCGGGGAAGGACGCGATGGGCATCACCTCGACGACCTCGACCCCGAGCGAGACGAGGTGGTCCAGCCGCGCCACGGCGGCGTCGAAGGTGCCCTCCGCGGTGAAGGTGCCGATGTGAAGCTCGTAGACCACGGCTCCGAGAAGGCCTGCACCGGAACGAACCCCGCCCCATTCGCCGTCGCTCCAGGCGAAGTCCGCGACGTCGAAGGTCCGGCTCGCGGCGTGGACGCCCGCCGGCTGCCAGGCGCTGCGGGGGTCGGGCACGGCCGGCTCCGCACCGTCGAGGACGAAGGCGTAGTCGACCGGGTATGCCGTGCCCGCCCCCTCGTGCTCACCGCCCGGCTCCGGCACCCAGCGCCACCACCCGCCGCCCGTCGCGGTCATCGCGGCGGAGCGGACCTCGGGCTCCCCCGACTCGTCGCTCGTTCCGGTCGCCGGCGACCACCGGAGGACGACCGAGCCGGCCGACGGGGCCCACACCTCGATGCCGGTCACGACTGCCTCACGAGGAGGGCGACCGGCCGTTCGGCGAGCACCGCCGCCAGGGCGACCCCCGCCCCGTTGGAGGTGTGGGTCCGTCCGGCGAGGACATCGAGCCACTCCCCCGGAGGGACGTCGACCACGGCGTCCCCGAAGCCCCCGTCGACGGCGAGCAGGCCCGGGGCACGGGTGACGACGGTGACCACCTGCGGGCCGGACTCCTCACCCCGGGAGAACGCCAGCGCGTGCTCGCTGCCGCAGGAGACACCGGCATACGTGGCCGACGTTCCCACGAAGGCCTCCGGCAGGTCATTGCGCACTCGCAGCGCCAGGGCGGTGACCCGCATCTTGTCGTCGTCGAGGTCGAAGCATGGCTCGTCGTCCAGGACCCTGGAGAGCCGGAGGGCCCGGTCGGTCCAGTCGACGGGACGCCGGTTGTCGGGGTCCACGACGGCCAGGCGGCCGATCTCGCATCCCTGGAAGATGTCCGGGACGCCGGGCATGGTCAGCTGCACGAGCTTCTGGCCGAGGATGTTGGCTCGCACCGAGGCGTCGTGGTCGCCGATCCAGGCGTCGAGGTGCGCGTGGACCGCGGGGTCGCGCCCGAGGGCTCGAGCGAAGGCCACGACCTCCTCCTCGTAGGAGGGGTCTCCATCGACCCAGGCCGTGTGAACCTTGGCTTCCCGGACCGCCTTGAGGAGGTACTCCTCGAGCCGGCCGCCGGTGATCGGCCAGGTGCCGACCAGGGTCTGCCACACGAGGTACTCCGTCGGCGCGTCGACCTGCGCCGTGCGATGCGGTGCCGCGAGCGACCGAGCCTGCTCGAGCCAGGCGGCCCAGCCCTGCGCGTCCTCGGCCAGGACCATGAGTCGGGCCCGGGTGTCCTCGGAGCGCTTGGTGTCGTGGGTGGTCAGGGTGGTCATCGACGTCGGCCAGCTCGCCAGCAGCTCGGCGCACCAGGCGTGGAACTCCTCGGGTCCGATGGACAGGTGCTCGGGGTCCCCACCGACCTCGTTGGCCCCGGCCAGCCGGAACCACCGGTAGAACGCCGTGTCCTCGATGCCCTTGGCCATCACCGGACCGCACGTCTGCTGGAAGCGCACCCGGAACT
The DNA here is from genome assembly GCA_963730365.1 of uncultured Actinomycetota bacterium. Classification (GTDB taxonomy): domain Bacteria; phylum Actinomycetota; class Actinomycetes; order Actinomycetales; family Dermatophilaceae; genus Fodinibacter. Next base: position 97,609 of record CAVSRM010000017.1, read on the forward strand.
CGTCGGCTGCCGCCCCGGTGTCGAGCTGGGCCTGGGGAAGGGGTCGGTCCAGCACGAGGGCGACCACGGTGTCGAGCGCCTCGTGCTCGCTCGGCGCCAACAGCGCCCGGGCACGGTCGGCGGCGTCGTCGACGACGGCGGCCTGCTCGGGCTCGACACCGCGACCGGGCACGACGTAGGCGCGGTAGCGGTCCATCGACACCAGCAGTGTCTCCAGGGCTCGGCGAAGGGCGGTGAAGTCGGCGTCGCCGAGGACGCGACGGAGCAGCCGGATGAGGCGGTCGACCTCGGCCGCCTGCACGTCGTCCACGACGAGGCGCTTGGCCTCGAGCACGACGCCGTCGAGCGAGACCAGGTCGGGGGCCACCTCGGCCCAGATCCGGTCGAGGGTGCCGGTCGTGTCCGGCGGCGTGAGGACCTGCTGCACCCGCAGCATCGCGTCGTAGCCGGTGGTGCCCGAGCACCGCCACCCCTCGGGAAGCCGCTCCTCCCCCTCGAGGATCTTCTCGACGACGACCCAGGCCCCGCCCGTGGCGTCGTGGAGGCGCTCGAGGTAGCCGCCGGGGTCGGCCAGTCCGTCCGGGTGGTCGATCCGGAACCCGTCGACCTCGCCATGGCCGTGCAGCGCCAGCAGGAGGGCGTGGGTCGCCATGAAGACCACGGGGTCCTCGACCCGCACCGCGACGAGCGAGGTCACGTCGAAGAAGCGGCGGTAGTTGAGCGCCTCGCCCGCCTCTCGCCACGACGAGAGACGGTAGGCCTGCGCCTCGACGAGCTCGGTCAGCGGCAGGGTCTCCGTACCCGGGGCCACCGGGAACTCCGCGTCGTAGTAGCGCAACACGTGGTCGGCGCCCGAGGGGCCACCGTCGTCAGCGAGCACGAGCTCGTGCTCGTCGATGACGCGCTGCAGCGTCCCACCGAGCACGGGCATGAGGATGCGGTCGTCCTCGGACGCCCAGTCCACGTCGAACCACCCGGCATAGGGCGAGCGGCGACCATCGCGCAGGAGGGACCAGAAGGGCGCGTTCAGGTGCGCCGGCTGCGGCACCGACATGTGGTTGGGCACCACGTCGACGATGATTCCGAGACCCACGTCGCGGCAGGCGGTGACGAGCCGCCCGAAGGCCTCGCGGCCTCCGGCCTCCTCGTTGATCCGGGTGTGGTCGAGCACGTCGTAGCCGTGCATCGACCCGGGTGCCGGCTGCAGCACGGGCGAGAGGTAGAGGTGCGACACCCCGAGCGAGGCCACGTAGGCCGCCTGCTCGGCGACGGCATCGAAGCCGAAGCCACCGTGGACCTGGAAGCGGTAGGTGGAGGTGGGGACGACACGGCCGGGGTCAGGTCGGTGCACGACAGCCATCCTCACACCTTGGGCGTGGTGGCCGCTCCCGCGGGGGCGGCCGGGATCTCGTGCGGGCACCGCAGCACGACCACCGACCGAGCGTGCACGGTGACCTCGCTGCCCGGCTCGCGCCAGTCGGTGTCCACCTCGCTGACCGAGGTGTCGATCTCGACCGTCCACGACTCTCCCCACTCCGCGCCCGGGAGCCGGAAGCCGTGCGCTTCGGCGTCGCCGTTGATGAGCATGAGGAAGTCGTCGTCGACGACCGGTCGGCCGCGCTCGTCCAGGTTGGGGATGGCGTCGCCGTTGAGGAAGACCGTCATCATCCGGGCCTCGTGGTCGGACCAGTCCGACTCGCCCATGGGCTCACCTGAGGGCTGGAACCACGCGATGTCCCCCATCTCGGACTCGCCGCCGTGGTCGGCGCTGCCGTCGAAGAACCGACGCCGACGGAAGACGGCGTGATCACTGCGCAGGGCAGTCAGCACTTGGGTGAACGTGAGCAGCTCTCGCTGGTCGTCGTCGAGGTCCCAGTCCATCCAGGAGAGCTCGTTGTCCTGGCAGTAGACGTTGTTGTTGCCCTGCTGGGTGCGACCGATCTCGTCGCCGTGGGCGATCATCGGCACACCCTGGCTGAGGAGCAGGGTGGTGAGGAAGTTGCGCTGCTGGCGGAGCCGGAGCGCCTTGACCTCGGGGTCGTCCGTCGGGCCCTCGACCCCACAGTTCCACGAACGGTTGTGGCTCTCCCCGTCGCGTCCGTCCTCGCCGTTGGCCTCGTTGCGCTTCTCGTCGTAGGACACCAGGTCCCGCAGGGTGAAGCCGTCGTGTGCCGTGACGAAGTTGATCGAGGCGAACGGCTTGCGGCCACTGTGCTCGTATAGGTCGCTCGAGCCGGTGAGGCGGGACGCGAACTCCCCGAGCGTGCTCGGCTCACCGCGCCAGAAGTCGCGCACGGTGTCGCGGTACTTGCCGTTCCACTCGGTCCACAGCGGCGGGAAGTTGCCCACCTGGTAGCCGCCGTCGCCGACGTCCCACGGCTCTGCGATGAGCTTGGACTGCGAGATCACCGGGTCCTGCTGGATGAGGTCGAAGAACGCCGAGAGCTTGTCGACCTCGTGGAACTGCCGCGCCAGCGTGGCTGCCAGGTCGAACCTGAAGCCGTCGACGTGCATCTCGGTCACCCAGTAGCGCAAGCTGTCCATGATGAGCTGAAGGACGTGCGGGTGGCGCATCAGCAGGCTGTTGCCGGTGCCCGTCGTGTCGTAGTAGTGCTCCTTGGCGTCGTCGACGAGCCGGTAGTAGGCGGCGTTGTCGATGCCCCGGAAGCAGATCGTGGGGCCGAACTCGTTGCCCTCCGCGGTGTGGTTGTAGACGACGTCGAGGATCACCTCGATGTCGGCCGCGTGGAGTGCCTTGACCATGGCCTTGAACTCGGTGACCTGCTCCCCGCGCTGCCCCCGGGCGTAGCCGTTGTGCGGGGCGAGGAAACCGATGGTGTTGTAGCCCCAGTAGTTCGTCAGGCCCTTGCCCTGGAGCGAGGTGTCCTGGACGAACTGGTGCACCGGCATGAGCTCGATGGCGGTGATGCCGAGCGCGGTGAGGTGGTCGATGATCGCCGGGTGGGCGATGGCGGCATACGTGCCCCTGATCTCCTCGGGCACGTCGGGGTGCGTCATCGTCAGGCCCTTGACGTGCGCTTCGTAGATCAGCGTGTCGTGGTACTCGTGGCGCGGGGGGCGGTCGTGGCCCCAGTCGAAGTACGGGTTGGTGACCACCCCGAGCATGGTCTTGCCGAGGCTGTCCTCGGTGTTGCGCTTCTTCGGCTTGTCGAAGTCGTAGGAGAAGAGCGCCTGGTCGTTGGAGACCTGGCCCTCGATGGCCTTGGCGTAGGGGTCGAGCAGGAGCTTGCTCGGGTCGCAACGGTGGCCGTTCTTGGGGTCGAACGGGCCGTGGACGCGGTAGCCGTAACGCTGCCCGGGCTGCACGCCGGGGACGTAGCCGTGCCAGACGAAGCCGTCCACCTCGGGGAGGGCGAGCCGTGTCTCGACGCCGTCGTCGTCGATCAGGCACAGCTCAACGGTCTCGGCCACCTCGCTGAACAGGGTGAAGTTGACACCCGTTCCGTCGAACGTGGCGCCGAGGGGGTATGCCGTTCCAGGCCAGATTTCCACTGGTTGCCTTCCGTGAGGTTCTCCACAAGTCCAGCCACCGTGCTGGGGCGGCCAGCCCGATGGGACCAGCGCAACGGGGGTCAACTTACCCTCGGGACGGGCCCCGGGGGAAAACGGGAACCCGCGCACCCCACCCTCGACACCCGGTGACCGGGTCCCCGACGCTCGCAACACCAGCCGTCACGGTGGACGAGGGCGGACGTGCGGCGCTTCACCGGGCTCCTCGGGGTCACCCCCGAAGAGCCCGGTGGGGGCTCAGAGGCCGAGGTCGCGGCCGATGAGCTCCTTCATGATCTCGTTCGAGCCGGCCCAGATCTTCGTCACCCGGGCGTCGCGCCAGGCGCGGGCCACGCGGTACTCGTTCATGAAGCCGTAGCCACCGTGGAGCTGGACGCACTCGTCGAGCACGTCGTTCTGAACCTGCGCGCTCCACCACTTGGCCTTCGCGGCGTCGACGGCCGAGAGCCGCCCCTCGGCGTGGGCCTCGATGCAGTCGTCGACGTAGGCCTCGGCGACCTCGATGGACGTGACGAGCTCGGCGATCTTGAACTTGTTGTGCTGGAAGGAGCCGATCGCCTGGCCGAACGCCTTGCGCTCCTTGGCGTACTCGATCGTCTCCATGAGGATCTGCTTGGCGTGCGCGACGTTGGCGCAGGCCGCCCCGACCCGCTCCTGCGGCAGCCGCTGCATCATCGCGATGAAGCCCATGCCCTCGTCACCGATGCGGTTCGCGTCAGGGACGCGCACGTCCTGGAAGAACAGCTCGGCCGTGTCGCTCTCCTCCTGGCCCACCTTGTCGAGCTTGCGACCGCGGGTGAAGCCCTCCATGCCGTCCTCGACCATGAAGAGCGTGATGCCCTTGGCGCCCTTGCTCGGGTCGGTCCGGGTCGCGACGATGATCAGGTCGGCCTGGTACCCGTTCGTGATGAAGGTCTTGCTGCCGTTGAGCACCCAGTGGTCGCCGTCGCGCACTGCGGTGGTCTTCAGTGCTGCGAGGTCGGACCCGCCTCCGGGCTCGGTCATCGCGATGGCGCAGATCTTCTCGCCGGCGGCCATCGCGGGCAGCCACCGCTCCTTCTGCTCCTGGGTGCCGAGGTCGACGATGTAGGGAGGGCAGACGTCGCTGTGGATGCCGAAGCACGAGCCGACGGCGGCGTTGAAGCCGTTGAGCACCTCGGCCGCCACCGCGTTGAAGCGATAGTCCTCGGCGCCCATGCCCCCGAACTCCTCGGGGATGTCGAGACCGAACAGCCCCTGGGACCCGGCCTCCTTCCAGATGTCGCGGTCGATCGTCTTGACCTCGAGCATCTGCTCGGCACGCGGCCTCAGCGTGCGCTCGACGAACTCGGTGACCGAGGCGCGAAAGTCCTCGTGCTCGGGACCGTAGATGTTGCGGGGCATGACACTCCTCGAAGACCAGGGAAAATGTGACTAAGCGCTTGCTTAGTTTCTCTCCGGTCGGGCATGCTGTCAACCGTGTCCTCCACTTCCTCCCTCAGCGAGTCCGCCGTACTGGCCGCCCTCGCACCCGAGGGCGGCCGACACGACCGGGTCGACGACGTCACCGACACCGCCACCCGCATCATGCTGGCCGCCGCCGACGCATTCGCCGAGCGTGGCTTCCACGCCACGACCACCCGAGACATCGCCTCGAGGGCCGGCCTGTCGCCCGCAGGGGTCTACGTGCACTTCGCGTCCAAGGAGGTGCTGCTCTTCGAGCTGAGCCGCCGCGGGCACGCTCGTGCCCGCGACCTGCTCGTCGCCGCGAGCGCCGACGCGAGCAGCCCCACCGAGGCGCTGAAGGCCCTGATCGGAGGGTTCTCGCGGTGGCACGCCGAGCACTACGAGCTGGGCCGAATCGTGCAGTTCGAGTTCCGCCACCTCAGCGCCGAGCACCGCGATGCGGTCCTCAGCCTGCGCAAGGAGATCGACCAGGTCGTGGCAGACGTGCTCCGCGACGGCATGGCGACCGGCGAGTTCGACGTGGAGGACGTCCCCGGCACCGCCCTCGCGCTGCTGTCGATGGCCATCGACGTCGCCCGGTGGTACGCCCCCGACGTCCGCCGCACACCCGCCTGGATCGAAGGGGCCTACGGTGACCTCGCCGTGCGCCTGGTCAGGACCCAGAGCTGAGGCTCGTGAACGACGGACGAGCGGGCCGTAGCCGCGACGTCGCTACAGTGACGCCGTGACGCGCGCCGACGGACACGGGGGTTCCGCCTCGATCGCCACCCCCGACTACTGGTGGTACGTCGCCCGCGCCGACCTGCTCGAGACCGCGCTGCGCGAGTACGTCGAGGGAGCGGGCACGGCGCTCGACCTGGGCAGCGCAGACGGCCCGAGCGCTGCCTGGTTCCGCGACGCCGCGGCGCAGACGGTCTCGCTCGACATCGACCCCCGAGGCCTGGCCTCCGGGGGCGTCTGCGGCTCGGCCCTCGCGCTTCCCTTTGCCGACGGGACCTTCGATGCCGTGGCCGCCTTCGACGTCATCGAGCACTGCGACCCGGAGCGGCTGGCCCTCGACGAGGTGCACCGCGTCCTGCGCCCCGGAGGCCGGCTGGTGATGTCCGTACCCGCCTACACCTGGGCGTGGAGCGACTTCGACGAGGCGAACGGGCACCACCGCCGCTACACCCGCCGGCGGGCGGCCTCCGCCGTGCGCCGCTCCGGCTTCACGGTCGACCGGGCGACCTACGGCTTCGCCAGCGTCTTCCCCGCCTTCGCGGCGGAGCGGCTGGTGCGCAAGCTCACCCGCCGCCGTGCGTCCGGTCCGGCGGACATCGTGGAGCTGCCTCGCGTTCCCAGGGCGCTGAACTCGGCGCTGCTCCGGCTCTCGCGAGCCGACCGAGTCGTGCTCACCCGCGGCGACCTGCCCTTCGGCTCCTCGGTCTTCATCGCGGCGACCAGGCCCGCCTGACCAGCCCTGCCCGCATGGGGTCAGTCGTCGAGCGCACCCCCGGCGACGACGCGGGCCAGCACGTCGTGCGCCGTGCGGTCCAGGCCCTCGGGCAGCGTCGTGGAGACGAGGGCGTCGATCTCGGGCCAGACGCGGGAGCCGAGGCGGAGGTCGAGCACCTGCCCGCCCGACGCCCCCGGCACCGGGATCGTGCGGACCGGCCGGTGGAAGACCCGGCGAGCCTCGGACACGAGGTGGCCGACCGTGACCGGACGGCGTGAGGCGACCACCTTGACGACGACCCTGCCGGGCGGTTCCGAGCCGGCGCGCTGGGCCAGGGCGTACACGGCGGCCCCGACGTCACCGGCATACACGTAGTCCCGGATGGTGTCGCTCGAGACGAAGATCGGCAGGGAACGACTGGTCGCCTGCGCCAGGCACAGCTGGGAGAGCAGCCCCTGGGGCTTGGTGAGGCTCTGGCCGGGGCCGTAGACGTTCGCGAGCCGTGCGAGCACGACGCGCACCCCGGTCTGCGAGGCGACCGACCGCAGGGTCTCCTCCATGGCGAGCTTGGTGCGGCCGTACGCCACGAGTGGGGCGGGCTCGCTCGCCTCGGTGAACGGCGGGTGCTGCGAGCCGGCGTAGACCCCACCGGCCGACGAGGCGAGAACGAGGACCCCGGCCTCCGCCGGTCCCGAAGTCTCGACGAGCCCCGACATCGCCCGGCGAAAGACCCGCAGCTCGGTGTCGAGGGCCTCCTCGGGGGTGGCGACGACTCCCGCGCCCGCGCACCACACGACCTGCCAGGGCCGGCCCCGGCGAAGCTCCGCGAACCGACCCATCGCCTCGACGAGGTCGCTGACGCTCCTCTCCTCGTCGGCCCAGTGCACCGGCGCCTGGAAGAGGTCGTGGCCCGCGAGCACGAACCGGTGCGCGACGTGGCGCCCGACGAGCCCGCCCGCACCGACCACCCAGACCAGTGGCAACGGCTCAGGCGTCGCCGGTTCGGAGGTGCTCACGCGTCGTCACGGCCCAACGGCCCCTCGCGACGGTCCCGCACCGGGAGGTAGAGGGGTTTGCCCATCGCCATGTTCACCGCCATCCCGACGTACTCGGCGATGACGCCGAGGCTGAACAGGATGACGCCGGTGGAGACCATGAGAAGGATCATCGTGGAGGTCCACCCGGGCACCTCCCAGGCACCGGCTGCGCGGCCCACCAGCAGCGCGATCGCCATGAGCGGGGCGAGGAGCACCGCAGCCGCGCCCAGGGCGCTCACCCAGCGCAGCGGCCGGGTGCCGCTGGAGAGCACGAGGCGCCAGAAGTGGGAGATCAGCCCTCTCAGGTCGTAGCCCGAGGGCCGGTCGCCCTCGGCGCGCATCTCGACCGGGCACCACACCACCCGTCGTGCCACCCACGAGATGGCGACGTCGAGGTAGATGCCGGGTCCCGCGTAGGCCGCGACCGACCGGGCGACCTCGCCGAGGAGGAGGCGATAGCTGGAGAAGTCCGAGGCGGGTGCCCCCTTGGCCATCCTCGCCACGAGCCACTTCGCCGAGCGGGACGCGAGGTTGCGCACCATGCTGTGCGGGGGCTCGTTGGCCGGCTTCGCGTAGACGACGTCAGCCTGCTGGGCCATGGCGACGTCCAGGAGTGCGGCGACGTACACGGGGTCGTGCTGGCCGTCTTCGTCGAGGGTGACGACCCACTCGCCACCGCTCGCCGCGATCCCGGCCAGGGTCGCGGCGTGCTGACCGAAGTTGCGGCTGAGCCACACCGGCCGAGCCCAGTCGAACCGGCCGCAGAGGTCGCGGATCACGACGTCGGAGTCGTCGGGCCCACAGTCGTGGACGAGGACGACCTCGTCCACGACGTACGGTCGCCCGCCCGGAGTCGTTCCCGGCTCGGTGAGGGCGGCGAGCTCTTCCACGACGCCGGCCAGGGTCCGCTCGCCCTGGTAGACGGGGATGACGACCGAGATCCGGTGTGGCTGGGGCACGGTCGTCAGCCCGCTTGCGGGCAGCGTCCCCGCACGTCAGTCACGGGTCAGCTTGCGGTAGGTCACGCGGTGCGGACGGGCGGCGTCCTCGCCGAGTCGCTCGATCTTGTTGGCCTCATAGCCCTGGAAGTTGCCTTCGAACCAGTGCCACTTCGCCGGGTTCTCCTCCGTGCCCTCGTAGGCGAGGATGTGCGTCGCCACCCGGTCGAGGAACCACCGGTCGTGGCTGATGACGACGGCGCAGCCCGGGAAGTCCAGCAGCGCGTTCTCGAGCGACCCGAGGGTCTCGACGTCGAGGTCGTTGGTCGGCTCGTCGAGGAGCAGGAGGTTGCCGCCCTCCTTCAGGGTGAGCGCGAGGTTGAGCCGGTTGCGCTCACCACCGGAGAGGATGCCGGCCTTCTTCTGCTGGTCCGGACCCTTGAAGCCGAACTGGCTGACGTAGGCGCGAGACGGGATCTCCACGTGCCCCACGTTGATGTAGTCGTGCCCTCCGGACACCGTCTCCCACAGGCTGAGCTTGGGGTCCAGCCCGCCGCGACCCTGGTCGACGTAGGAGATCTTCACGGTGTCGCCGACGTCGACGACCCCCGCGTCGGCCTCCTCGAGGCCCACGATCGTCTTGAACAGGGTCGTCTTGCCGACACCGTTGGGGCCGATGACTCCGACGATGCCGTTGCGCGGCAGGGTGAAGCTGAGGTCCTCGATGAGCACCCGGTCGCCGAAGCCCTTGCGAAGCTTCGTCACCTCGATGACCTTGCTGCCCAGGCGGGGGCCCGGCGGGATCTGGATCTCCTCGAAGTCCAGCTTGCGGGTGCGCTCGGCCTCGGCGGCCATCTCCTCGTAGCGCGCGAGTCGCGACTTCGACTTGGTCTGCCGGGCCTTGGCGTTGGAGCGGACCCACTCGAGCTCGTCGGCCAGGCGCTTGGAGAGCTTGGCATCCTTCTTGCCCTGCACCTGCAGTCGCGCCTGCTTCTTCTCGAGGTAGGTCGAGTAGTTGCCCTCGTAGGGGTAGGCGCGCCCGCGGTCGAGCTCGAGGATCCACTGGGCCACGTTGTCCATGAAGTACCGGTCGTGCGTGACGGCGACGACGGCGCCGTGGTAGCTGGCGAGGTGCTGCTCCAACCAGAGCACGGACTCGGCGTCGAGGTGGTTGGTGGGCTCGTCGAGCAGCAGGAGGTCCGGCTTCTGGAGCAGCAGCTTGCACAGGGCCACCCGGCGGCGCTCCCCACCGGAGAGCACGCTGACGTCGGCGTCCGGCGGCGGGCAGCGCAGGGCATCCATGGCCTGCTCGAGCTGGGAGTCCAGGTCCCAGGCGTCCGCCGCGTCGATGGCCTCCTGGAGCTGGCCCATCTCCGCCAGGAGGGCGTCGAAGTCGGCGTCCGGCTCGGCCATCTGCGCCGAGATGTCGTTGTACCGGTCGAGCTTGGCCTTGATCTCGCCGGCACCCTCCTCGACGTTGCCCAGGACCGTCTTGTCCTCGTTGAGCTCCGGCTCCTGCATGAGGATCCCGACGGAGTAGCCCGGCGTCAGCCTGGCCTCGCCGTTGGACGGCTGGTCCAGACCGGCCATGATCTTCAGCACGGAGGACTTTCCGGCTCCGTTGGGTCCGACCACCCCGATCTTGGCCCCGGGAAGGAAGGACAGGGTGACCTCGTCGAGGATGACCTTGTCTCCGTGGGCCTTGCGAGCACGCGACATGACGTAGATGAACTCGGGCATGGGCAAAGGCTAGCCACCACCTCCTCCCGTGCCGAATCCACCGACCGGGGAGGTCACCGACCCCACCCCTCGCCGACGCCCCCGGGATGCGGGGTCAGGCCGCGTCCTCCGTGTCGCCCCGGACGAGCGGACCCGAGTCGCTGGGGACGGCGCCCCGCCCGCCGGTGACCGGGGATGCCGCCGGCACGTCGCCGGACCCGCGAGGGGTCCCGTCGTCGACGACGTAGTCGGCCTGCTCGGGGTCGCCCAGGTCCTGCTCGGCGAAGGCCTCACGGACCTCCGGCTCGGAGAGCTTGTCGCCGTCGGGGTACTGACCTCGCGCCACCTTGGAGAAGGCCGTGGTGCCGTAGCTGAGGTCGTGCCCGACGGCGAAGGCCTCGATCTGCACGCTCGTGCCTGGCGAGCCGTCCCCGCGCTGGAACTGGTTCACCCGCTGCCGCCCGAAGACGGTCACCGGCTCGCCCTTGTGCAACGCCGACCCGATGTTCGCCCCGAGCGACCTGAAGGCGGAGACGTCGTAGTAGCTGGTCGCGGTGTCGGTGAAGGTGCCGGGCTTGTCACGCACCGGTCTGCGGGCCGAGTGCGCGAGCCGGAACACCGCGAACGGCACGCCCTCACGGGTGTGGCGGAGGGTCGGGTCGGCGACCAGCCGCCCCTGGATCGTCACGTAGGTCTCGTTCATGCCTGCTCCCCAGTCGGGCCCCGCACCTCGGGGCGTCCCCTTGATGGTCGACCGTGAGGTGGAGTCGGCTCCAGGGGTCGGCTCCGCCTGTGGATGACGCCGCCGCGCGAGCGCTCCTGTGGACGACGTCACTCCGGCCCCGGCATCCAGGCATCCAGGCATCGGGGCATCGGGACATCGGCACGACCGTGCCGGCCCCACCACGGCAGGGGGGTCAGCCCGAGGCTCAGACCTCGCCTGCGCGGGTCAGCGCCAACCGCGTGGCAGCGTGTCGGTCGAGCACCCGCTGCACCGGCTTGAGGATCTCCTCCTCGGCTGCCCCTGTGATGGACTCCCGGAGCCGACCTTCCATCACCCTGCCGCGGCGGCGCCCACCGGAGCGGGCCAGCGCGGCCGAGACCAGCGCCAGCAGCCAGCCCGCCAGCACTCCCCCGAAGAGGAGGACGACCGGGACGGGCAGGATGCCCCAGGTCGGGGGTGAGCCGACCACCGTGTCGAGCTGGAGCCACCCGAGCACGACGTACAGGGCGAGCCAGGCCAGTCCGACCATCGCCGCGAGCGCGAGCATGAGCTGTGCGACCCGGACCACCCGCCACCACATCGGCTCCCGGGCGCGCAGCGAGGTGCCGACGACGGCCTGGTCGAGGGCGTCGCCCAACGACCCGTCGGGGGGCGCCGCGGCGCGCTCGACGGCGTCCGCCCAGGGCGCAGGGAGGCTGGCGGCCGCCTGGTCGGCCAGTCGGTGCGTCGCGATCGTGACAGAGGAGCGAGCCGCCGGCGAGGGGGGAGGGAGTGAGGAGCGGCCCAGGACCGAGCGGACGTCCGACTCCGATACCCGGACGTCCTCGCCGTCGAGCCGCAGGCGCCGCAGCGGTCGCGGCCGGAGCCGGTGCACCCAGCGGGTGAAGGGCCAGCCCGTGCTGGCTGCCGCCTCCATGCGGTAGTCGCGTTCCACGGCGTCCACGACCGCGGGCACGCCGGCGCTGCGGGCGAGCGCGTCGACGAGCTCCTGCTCCTCGGCGCCGCCGATCGTGGCCTCCTCCGGCGCCACGTGCTCGGTGAGCACGGCCGCGGCAGCCCGCACGTCCGCCGCGAGACGCGCCCGCGACATCGTGCGGCTGGCGACCGCGTTGGCCAGCCGCTGCCGCAGCTCGTCCATGCCGGACCCGGTCAGTGCCGATGTCGCGAGAACCGTCGCGCGAGGCACTCCATCGCGCTCCATGAGCCGCACGAGGTCGGCGCGGCACTGTTGGACCTCCGCCTCCGCGAGCCGGTCCGACTGGTTGAGCACGACCATCGTCACGGCCTCGTGCGTCGCGAGGGCGGCGACGTAGTCGTCGTGGAGGCGGGCGTCGGCGTACTTCTGCGGGTCCGTGACCCACACGAAGAGGTCGACGAGCTCGAGCACGCGCTCGGCCTCCACGCGGTGGGTGCCCTCCCGGGAGTCGAAGTCGGGGAGGTCCAGCAGCACCAGGCCGTCGAGGGACCCGAGCGGTGCGTCGGCGTCGTCGCCCTCAACCAGGTGCCGCGACCCCACGCCGAGCCAGGCGAGCAGGTCTGCTGCGGGCTCGCTGCCCCATGCTGCCGCAGTCGCCTCCGCGGTCGTGGGGCGCCGCACGCCGACCGTCGCGACCGGCGCACCCACCAGGGCATTGAACAGGGAGGACTTGCCACTTCCCGTCGCGCCGGCGAGGGCGACCACCGTGTGACCGCCCACGAGCGCCGTGCGCTGCCCGACCTTCTCCACCACGGCGCGGACCCGGTCGCGCTGGTCGGCGGGAAGCTGCTCTCCCCCGGCGTCGACCGCCGCTGAGAGCGAGTTCGCCGCCGCCGCGAGCTGCTCGGCCGACACGACCGCTCCACGTGCGGATCCCATCCGCAGGGGACTCATCGGGTCACCGTCGTGATCCGGGATGCCGCGGCGGCGAGCCGGTCAGCCTGGTCCCCGGCCGGCGCGTGAACCTCGAGGGCCGCGGTGAAGCGGGCGCGTTCGCCGGCGTACAGGTCATCGCTCATCTCCAGGAGACGGCGCCGCGCCTTGGCCGCCATGTCGCGCACCGCCTGGTCACCGAAGATGGCCTCGAGGACGCGCTGGGCGAGCACCGCGGTGCCACCGGCGATGCCGACCTCGGCGCCCACGAGCGAGCCACCGTGGGCGAAGGCCACGAGCATGAGGAACAAGCCGATGGCGTTCACGCCGTATGCCGCGATGCGGGCGTTGGTGCGCCGGCTCTGGCCCTCGGTGCGCACCATGTCGAGCACCTCGCCCTGCCAGTCGCGCACGAGTCGCTCGACCTGTCCCCCGAGCCCCTCGGAGGAGGTGCCGAGCTCGGGGTGGTCGGTCAGCACGGGGGCACCGCCGGGGAGGCGCCGCCAGGACCGGGCGGCCTGGGAGGCGGCCGTCTGGGCGTTGGCGACGAGGAGTGCCGCGACCCCGGTCTGCAGCGCCTCGCCGAGTGACTCCGACGGCGGTGGAGCCCCCTTGATGGCGGCGGTGAGCCGGTCGCGCCACCGGGAGACCGTGGTCTCGACCTGCTTGAAGAACTCGCCCGTGCCGACGAACTCCTGCCATCTCGCGAGCACCTCGCCGCGCAGCAGGGTGCCGTCGGTCATGCCGTCGGCGACCCGGCGGTGCGCCTCGTCGTAGGCGTCGGTGACCGCGCGGTCGAGCTCCACCACGGCATCCTGCTGCTCCCGGCTGGCCGCCACGAGCTGGGCCGTTCGCCCGGAGAGCGAGTCGACCGCGCCGCGCAGGGTCTGCTCGACGACGATCGATCGTGCCCGGGCGTCGCCCGCCAGCGCCCGCAGCCACGCACCGAGCCGGTCGATGGCCGCTGCCGGGAGCCGCCCGTCGGGGTCGAGCTCGACCTCGGGGACGGTGAAGATCGGTGCGGTGGGCAGCCCCTGCTCGCGCAGCATCGACGCCAGGTGCGGGCGGATCTCCTCGACCGCGTCCTCGGGAATGCGATCGAGAACGATCGCCACCGCGGTGCCCCGCTCGGCCGCGGTGCGGAGGAGGTCCCACGGCACGGCGTCGGCGTAGCGAGCCGCGGTGGTGACGAAGAGCCACAGGTCGGCGGCGGACAACAGCTGCGTCGCGAGCGTCCGGTTGGCGGTGACGACCGAGTCGATGTCGGGCGCGTCCAGCAGGGCCATGCCGGGAGGCAGTGCGTCCGACTCGGCGAGTCGGACCGTGCCGGCCGCGGTCTCACCCGTGTCGGCTCCGGTGACCCGCGAGAGGCTGGGCAGGATGCGCGAGTCCGTGAACCAGTGGCGGTCCTCGGGGTGGTGGACGAGGACCGGTGAGGTCGTCGTCGGTCGCAGCACCCCGGGCCGGCTCACGGTGGCACCGACGACGGAGTTGACCAGGGTGGACTTGCCGGCACCGGTCGAGCCACCGACGACCGCGAGGAGGGGGGCGTCGATGGAGCGCAGCCGCGGGAGGACGTAGTCGTCGAGCTGGTGCACCAGCTGGCCCCGCGCGACCTCGGCAGCCGCCCGGCCGGGGACCTCGAGGGGGAGGATGGTGCGCTCCACCTCGGCACGAAGGCTCTCGACGGCGGAGACCATCACGTCCGCGCCGCTGTGTCCACCCACGCGCAGATCCTATCCAGCCCGCGCGCACAATCCGGCATTCGCCACGATCCCCACGATGATGTCCACCATGCGACTGTTCGCGGCGATCATCCCGCCCGAGATCGTGGTCGACCACCTCGACTCCTTCCTCGATCCGCGCCGCGACGAGCCCGCCCCGCTGGGGTGGACCTCACCCGGTCAGTGGCACGTGACCCTGGCGTTCATGCCCTCGGCGCCGATGGAGGTCGTCGATGACCTCGTCGAGGGACTCGAGACCATGGCCGTGCGCCACTCCCCCACCACCGTGTCGGTCCGAGGCGGCGGATGCTTTCCCGACGTCGCCCGGGCCCGGGTCCTCTGGGCAGCCATCGACGGTGGGGACCGGCTCTCGTCGCTGGCCCGCGGCTCGCGGTCCGTGGCGGCAACCGTCGGCTCCGCACCCGAGGGTGGTCGGTTCGTCCCACACCTCACGCTGGCCCGGATGCCGCGACCCGTCGACGCCACCCGCTGGCTCCGGGTGCTCGATGTGTACGCCGGTCCGCCGTGGACCGTCGGTGAGCTGGCGCTGGTGGAGTCGCAGCTACCACGCGGGAAGGGACACCGCCCGCGCCACGAGGTGCTCGCGCGAATTCCCCTCGGGGGCTGACCTCGCCGCCTCGGCGGTCACCGTCCGACCGCCGCGTCGCCTCCACGGCCCGTCCGCGATGGCGACGCGGGCCCGCGCGAGCGACGGGCGTACCGTCGGTGCATGACCGAGCAACAGCCCTACGACGTCCTCGAACGGCACCCCGGGTTCGAGCTGAGGCACTATCCGCACTCCGTCGTCGCGGAGGTCACCGTGAACGGCTCCTTCGAGAGTGCGGGGAACAAGGCGTTCCGGCTCCTGTTCGGCTACATCACCGGGCAGAACCGGTCGGCGCGCTCCGTGGCCATGACCGCGCCCGTGCTGCAGGAGGCCGCCGAGTCCGAGAAGCTGGCGATGACGGCGCCGGTCGTGCAGCACGAGGACGCCTCGGGAGAGCACGTCATCGCGTTCGTCCTCCCCGCCTCCCTCACCCACGAGACGGCGCCCACGCCGACCGATCCCCGGGTGCGGCTGCGAGAGGTCCACGAGAGTTTGACCGCTGTATCGCGCTACTCAGGACGCTGGACCGAGTCCTCCTATCGTCGTCACCTGGCCGAGCTCCGGGCGGCCGTCGCAGCGGCGGACCTGGTGGCCGTCGGGCCCCCGCGCTTGGCCAGGTACGACCCTCCCCTGCGGCCCTGGTTCCTGCGCCGCAACGAGGTGCTCCTCGACGTGGAGCGGGCATCCGCGGTGTGACGTCGTCCGTGCACCGACGGCGGGGGGCGGTCACCACCGCCTGACGCCCCCCGAGCGCCGTACCTGACCGGGCCCCGGCAGCCGGCGAGATGTGGCCCGACCGGCCAGGTGACGGCTGGGACGACCGGGGGTCGACTGCCGGATCACACCCGAACAGTGACCCAGGTCCTAGGCGTTGAACGTGCGGGATGCCGACACTGGGGGTGCATCCGGTCGCAGCGCTCGCGTGCGAGCCGGACCCGGCTCCGCGGACGGGGCCGACCCTCGACGCCGGCCCGCCGCTGGGCTGGCGTCCGCTGACCGACGGCGCGGCCTGCGACCACCACCCCGGGGTCAGGAGTCGTCGTGTCCGAACACAGGGCAGGGTCGGCGAGCGCTACGTCCACACGAAGCGCCCGTGCCGGCAGCGGGGCCCAGAGCATGCCGGTAGCGAGAGCTGACCGTTCCACCGAGGTTGCCGGCGGGGTGTTGTCCTGCGTTCTCGGCCTGCTGCTCGTGGTGGCCGGTGTCCTGGGGCCGGTGGGAACGGGAGTCATCCGGTTCCACATGTCCGATGACGCCCTCGTCCAGTACGTGGGGGGCGAGCTCGTCACCCTCTCCCTGGCACTCGTGCTCCTGGTGTGCGCCCCCTTCTGGCTCTCGGGCCGACGGTGGGCTCCAGCGCTCACGGCCGGAGCCTCCGCGTACGTCATCTACACGTTCGTCACCGTCGTCATGGGCCAGGAGTACGGGAGCTACCCCGGGAACGCAGAGTCGGCCTTCCTCCTGTACAGCGCGATCACGGCGTGCGCGGTGCTCCTCCTTCTCGCCTCCGCCCGGATGTCGTCGGCCTCGGGCCCGTTGCCCGATCCACCCCACCGGGCAGCCGAGGTGCTCCTGGTCGGCGCCGGGGTCTTGTTCGCCCTCGTGTGGCTCGCACAGCTGGCCGGCTTCTACCGGAGCGGGCCGAGCGATGAGTACACGACGGCCACCGCGCTGTTCTGGGTCATCAAGTACCTGGACCTCGGGATCGTCATCCCCCTCCTCGTCGTCACCGGCCTGGCACAGAGGCACCCCACCCGGGCCACGGACTCCGCTGCGTTGACTGCCCTGGGGTTCATGACGTGGCTGCTGGCGGCCATCGTCCTGATGGCGGCCGAGATGGTCCGTCAGAACTCGGCCGGAGCCAGCTGGGTCATCGTGCTGGTCTTCGCCGTCCTGCTCGTGCCCACCGCGGTGGTGTGGCTGCGGTGGATGGCGCAGGTGCGCCCCCGGCAGGACTCGAACCTGCGACCTAGAGATTAGAAGGCTCTTGCTCTGTCCAGCTGAGCTACGGGGGCCCGACGTCGGAGACGTCGGGCCCAAGTGTAGGTGGGCGAGGGGCAGCGAACGCAGGGCCCGGACCCCCACTCGGGGGTGGCGCGCCGGCCCCGGTCTGCTCGCGGCGATGGTGACGCGGCGACTCCGATCCCGTGATCAGGACGGTGCGAGCTCGCGGCTGCGGCGCAGGGCCAGCTCGGCCAGGGCGGCGGCGACGTCGGGCAGCACCGAGTCGTCGAACGTCGCGCGGGGCGAGTGGTTGTCCTCGGCCACCCGGTGGTCCTCGTGGGCGCACGCGCTGATGTTGAGGTACGCACCGGGCACCTGCTCGAGCACGAACGACATGTCCTCGGAGCCCGCTTCCGGAAACGGCATGTCGGCCCAGCAGCCAGCGCCGAAGAGGTCGACGACCACGGCACGCGCGAACGCGAACTCGTCGGGGTCGTTGACGGTCACCGGGTAGCCGTGCCCGATCGAGACCTCCACCGAGAGCCCGTGCGCCGCAGCCACCCCCTCGCACACCCGGGTCACGACCTCGTGCGCGAGCGCCCGACTCTCGGCCGAGAAGGTGCGCACCGTCGCCTCGATGACCGCGTCGTCCGGGATGATGTTGTCCTTGGTGCCGGCGGCGATCCTGCCGCAGGTGACCACGACCGGGTCGAAGATGTCGAAGCGCCGGGTGACCGCGCTCTGGAGGGCGAGCACGATCTCGCACGCCACGGGGACCGGGTCCTTCGTCCGGTGCGGCGCCGACCCGTGACCACCGGTGCCGAGCACCCGGACGAGCACCTCGTCGGCGGCGGCCATGAGGGGCCCGGGGCGGCCGAACCAGACGCCCCTCGGCTGGTCGGCCGAGTACACGTGCACGGCATACGCCGCGTCGACCCGACGGCCGGCCGCCTCGAGGAGGCCCTCGCGGATCATCGGCTCGGCACCCCCGGGGCCCTCCTCCGCGGGCTGGAACATGAGCACGACGTCGCCGACCAGTTCGGCGCGCACCGCGTCCAGCACCCGAGCGGCCCCCACGAGTCCGGCGACGTGCAGGTCGTGTCCGCAGGCGTGCATGAGTCCGGGCCGCTGGGAGGCGTAGTCGACGTCGACCTCCTCCGTCACCGGGAGCGCGTCCATGTCCCCCCTCAGCAGGATGACG
This sequence comes from uncultured Actinomycetota bacterium, assembly GCA_963730365.1. Classification (GTDB taxonomy): domain Bacteria; phylum Actinomycetota; class Actinomycetes; order Actinomycetales; family Dermatophilaceae; genus Fodinibacter. Next base: position 115,764 of record CAVSRM010000017.1, read on the forward strand.
GGACGCTCCCCGTCGTGGGGCGCGCCACCACGCAGCACTGCCACGACGGAGCTCAGCGAGGACCCGGTTCGCACCTCGAGGTCGATGCCTGCGAGGGCCTCGAGCACACTGGCCTGGGTGTCCGGGAGGTCGAGCCCCAGCTCCGGCGCGCGGTGCAGCCGGCGACGGAGCTCGATGAGCTCCGGACCAATCCGTCGAGCGATGGCCATGGTCTCGGTGATCGTGTCGGGCACGGCTGCTTCGGTCCTGTCTGTGGGGCGGTTCGGTCGGAGGGTCGGATACGGCACGCGGGAGGGGGCAGTGGGGGCCCAGCGGTCTGGGCTCGCTCTCAGTAGACCGGCATCCCGACGAACTCGGCTCGGCGGCTGGCGAGCGCGGCGAGCAGCGCCTGTTCCTGGGCCGGTGCACCGACGTGATCGGCACCGTGCTCGGTCCGCCGGCGCAGCAGGGCGAGCTCGCTCGCGGTGTCCTGGAACGCGCGCATGGCGGCCAGTCCCCGGGCCCCCGCGTTGGCCCGTGCCCAGGCCCGCGCCTCCCGACGCCTGGGCATCGACGCGAGCATCTCCACCTCGCCGGCGGAGAGCCAGCCGGCATCGGCGTAGACCCGCAGGTACCTGGCGATCAGCCTGCCCTCACGACGCCTGGCCCAGATGACGAACGCGACGAAGGCCACGAAGATCGGAACCTCGATGAGGAGGTACACCGTCACCAGGCCCCTGCCACTGGTCACCGCGGCGAGGTTCCACAGCGAGTGCGCCAGCACGGCGAGCAGGAACCCGACGACCGGGGCGATGATGCGGGGCGCCCACGACCTGCTGGTCGCGGCCACGCCGATGCCCACTCCCGTGAGGATGGTGAACATGGGGTGGGCGAAGGGGGACATGACGCAGCGGGCGACGAAGGTCCCGGTGAGGGCGCTCCCACCGCCCTCGGTGTAGGCCTGTGCGAGGTACTGGATGTTCTCGGTGAAGGCGAACCCCGCCGCGCACACCCCGGCGTAGACCATGCCGTCGGTGACCCCGTCGAACTCGTGGCGCAGCAGCAACCACACGACCAGCACGAGCAGCCCCTTGACGGCCTCCTCCACCACCGGTGCCACGAAGATCGCGGTCGTGGCGAGCGCGGACTCGGGATCGCTCGCCTCCCGGAGCACGATGATCGCGCCGGTGTTGAAGACCGCGGCGAGGACGGCCGCCACGAGGGCCCCCCAGAGGAACGCCGTGACAAGGTAGCGGGTCGGCTCGGACTCGAACCGGTCGAGCCACAGGAAGGTGGGGATGACGATCCCGAGAGGGAGGACGGCCACCGCCAGAGCCAACAGCGCGGTCAACACCCCGAAGGTGGCCCCGAAGTAGGCCGCCACGAACAGTGCCGCGAGCAGGAACCCGCTCACCGCCACACCGGTGAGGATCCAGCCGCGAAGAGCTGACCGACTGGTCGGGTCCGAGCGGACCGGCGCCTCCACCGCTCGCGTCCCAAGGCCCCCCGTCATGCCTGGTGACCATAGTGCAGGCGTGGAGGAGCCACCGGGTGTCGGTGCCACGCGCCTAGCATGGCCGACATGGCACCTCCCACTGACCGAGCCCTGACCGACCGCATCGTCTGGATCGACTGCGAGATGACCGGGCTGTCGCTGGCCGATGACGCACTCATCGAGGTCGCGGCGCTCGTCACGGACTTCGACCTGACCGTGCTCGGTGACGGGGTCGACGTGGTCGTGCGTCCTCCCGAGGCGGCGCTGGCCCAGATGGGCGACTTCGTCCGGGACATGCACACCAGCTCGGGGCTGCTCGACGAGCTCGCAGCCGGCACGACGCTGCAGGAGGCGCAGGGCCGGGTGCTCGACTACGTGCGCGAGTGGGTCCCCGAGGGTGGCAAGGCTCCCCTCGGCGGAAACACCGTGGCCACCGATCGTGCCTTCCTCGCCCGGGACATGCCCGAGCTCGAGTCGCACCTGCACTACCGGATCATCGACGTGTCCTCGATCAAGGAGCTGTCCCGCCGCTGGTTCCCGCGCACCTACTACGCGGCGCCCGCCAAGGCCGGCGGGCACCGGGCGCTCGCCGACATCCGTGAGTCCATCGCGGAGCTCCGCTACTACCGCGAGGCCGTCTTCGTCGAGCCGCCCGGACCGTCGACCGACACGGCGCGCAGGCTCGCCGCCCACCACGTCGTCAAGCATCCGGGCCAGTCGGGCCCGGACTCCGGCTCCGAGCCGGACGTGGTCGGGACCACCCCCGAGTAGCAGGTAGCATGGTCGCGCTGCGGACGCAGGGCACCACCGGTGTGGTGCGTCCGCCGTGGTGGGTATAGCTCAGCTGGTAGAGCATCGCGTTGTGGTCGCGAGGGCCGCGGGTTCAAGTCCCGTTACTCACCCCAGGTTGGTCCGGGCCCCCGATCCGCTGTCCTGCGGTCGGGGGTCCGGTCGTCTCCGGCCCCTTGGGGAGCCCCCTGCGCGGCCGGCGCGGGTCCTTGCGAGAATTGGGCCCATGCCGTCCCGCCAGCTGTCCGTGGCCGTCGCCGTCGTCGTGGTGGCCGCCTTCCTCTTCGTGGCGATCGCTCCGGCGTTCGCCACCCCCGCCGTCCCCGCCGCGCTCCCCCTGCACGCGAGCCTCGTGGGGTCGACCCCGGCCGACGGCGACTCGGTGGAGACCGCCACCGAGGTGGTGCTGAGCTTCAACGAGGAGGTCAACGCCGACTTCGTCCAGGTCGTCGTGGACGGGCCGGATGGCGCCGAAGCCGACGGTGACCCCGTGGTCGACGGGCGCGACGTCACCCAGGCCCTCTCCGCGGGCCTGCCGGCGGGCGCCCACACCGTGACCTACCGCGTGGTCAGCACGGACGGCCACCCGGTGGCGGGCTCCATCGAGTTCACGACCACGGCCGCACCCGCCACCTCGCCGTCGACGTCTCCTTCCCAGAGCGCGTCGCCGACGGCGGCCCCCTCCGCCAGTCCCGCCAGCACGCCGACACCGAGCGCCGTCGCCAGTCCCGACGTCGAGCCCACATCGGAGTCGGGACCGTCGAACACCGTGTGGATCGCCCTCGGCATCGTGGCGGTGGCCCTGGTCGCGACGTTCATCGGCCTTGCCGTTCGAGGCGACCGACGCTCGTCCGATGACCCCACCGCGTAGTCGATTTCTCAGCCGCTGCGGGGTGCTGATAATGTCTGCGATCGCGCGCCATTAGCTCAATTGGCAGAGCAGCTGACTCTTAATCAGCGGGTTCGGGGTTCGAGTCCCTGATGGCGCACCATGATCGGCGAGCGGCGTCCTCCAAGGGGACGCCGCTCGTGTTTCCACCCTCCGGCGCACGTGCCCCGCGACGCGGATGCTGCCCGAGCCCGAGCTCGGCGGACCCAGCGTTCAGAACCGGTCTCGGTGGACCCAGCGCCCGGACCCGGCCTCGATGGCCCCGGCGTTCAGGCTCGGTGGACCCGGCGGTAGATCACCAGTCCGCCGATGACGACGACGGTGATGACGACGGCAGCCACCCGTTCGACGCGCAGCTCGCCCTGAGGGGTCGTCGCCACGTCCGCGAAGCGGGCCTTCGCCGCCTCGGTCTGACGCTGGAAGATCGCCTTGGGGGTGGCCTTGCGGGTCAGCTCGTCGATCGTCGCGGCGAGTCGCTCACGTCGTGCGGCGACCTCGGCCTCGAGTGCGGCGATGGACGTGGGGGCTGCCGCCTTCTCGACGGCTCCGGTGGTACTGGGCTGCCCGGGAGGGGTCTTGGCTTCGGTCATGAGGTCCTCACTCGAGTCCGAGGTCGCGGCGGAGCTTGGCGACGTGACCTGTCGCCTTGACGTTGTACCAGGCGTGGGTGACCACGCCGTGTTCGTCGAGCACGACCGTGCTGCGGATGACGCCCTGCACGACCTTGCCGTAGAGCTTCTTCTCACCGAACGCGCCCCAGGCCGTCATGACGTCCCGGTCGGCATCGGAGAGGAGGGTGATGGTCAGCCCCTCCTTCTCGCGGAAGCGCGCGAGCTTCTCCGGCTTGTCGGGCGAGACCCCCAGCACCGTGTAGCCATCGGCCGCCAGAGAGTCGAGGGACTCGCTGAAGTCACAGGCCTGCTTCGTGCAGCCGGGGGTCATGGCCGCCGGGTAGAAGTAGACGATGACCTTCCGCCCCCGCAGGGATGCGAGCCCGACCTCAGTGCCCGTGTCATCGGGCAAGGTGAAGTCAGGGGCGGTGTCGCCAGGGCTGAGCCGGTCGCCCACGTCAGCGTCTCCTCGGTGAAGTCGTCGTTGGTTCACCCAACCTACCCGAGGGTGGTGGGGCCCCGCCGCAGAGCGCGCGGAGCAGACGCAGGTCTTCGTCCGGTCGGGAACGGGAGGCGCCGATCGCGCCGTCACGGGACGGAGTAGGCGCCCTGCCGACCATCGCCCACGGCGGCCGGTGCGCAAGGCGGGACTCGAACCCGCACACCCGAAGGCACCAGGACCTAAACCTGGCGCGTCTGCCAGTTCCGCCACTTGCGCGCGGAAGACATCGTATGCCGTGGTCGAGGCGCCCGGCGCTCAGCCCTGCAGCAGCGAACGCAGCACCGGCTCGAGTGCCCGGAAGGCGTTACCCCGGTGCGAGATCGCGTTCTTCTCGTCGTCCGTGTGCTCGGCGAGGGTGCGGTCCTCGCCAGTCGGGACGAAGATCGGGTCGTAGCCGAACCCGTTGCTGCCGCGCGGCTGCCGCACCAGGGACCCCTCGACCCTGCCCTCCACCCCTTCGGTGCGCCCGTCCGGCATCGCGACGACCGCGGCGCAGACGAAGGCCGCACCGCGGTGCGCGTCTGGCACGTCGCCGACCTGCTCGAGCAGGAGCTCGAGGTTCGCACGGTCGCGCTCGGGGCGACCCGCCTCCGCCCCGGCCATGGAGCCGGACCAGCGGGCGGAGAACACTCCCGGCGAGCCGCCCAGGACGTCGACGGCGAGGCCGGAGTCGTCGGCCACGGCGGGCAGGCCGGTGGCCTCGGCGAGCGCGACGGCCTTGAGCCGGGCGTTGCCGAGGAACGTCACCTCGGTCTCGGCGACGTCGGGAGCACCGGCCACGTCGCCGGCACCCACGACCTGCAGGTCGAGCTCGGTGACGAGGCCGCCGAGGATCTGCCGCAGCTCGAGCACCTTGTGCTCGTTGCGCGTCGCGAGCACGAGCGTGCCGCTCACGCGAGGCGCTCCCGAGCGGGTCCGTCGAGCGCGGCCTGCTGGATCTCCGTGAGCCGGGCGCAGCCCAGCGTCGCCAGGTCGAGCAGCTCGCCGAGCACGGCACGGTCGAAGGGGTCGCCCTCGGCGGTGCCCTGCACCTCGACGAAGCGTCCGTCCCCGGTGAGGACCACGTTCATGTCGGTCTGGGCCGTGGAGTCCTCGGGGTAGTCGAGGTCCAGCACGGCGCGACCGTCGACGAGGCCGACACTGACCGCGGAGATGGACCCCGTGAGCGGCGCCGCACCGGCCGGGATGAGACCTCGGCTGCGCGCGTCGGCGACGGCGTCCGCGAGGGCGACCCACGCGCCCGTGATGGCTGCCGTCCGCGTGCCACCGTCTGCCTGGAGCACGTCACAGTCGAGCACGATGGTGTTCTCCCCCAGCGCCGCCGTGTCGATGACCGCACGGAGGCTGCGACCGACGAGACGGGAGATCTCGTGGGTGCGCCCCCCCACCTTGCCGCGCCGGGACTCCCGGTCGCTGCGGGTGTTGGTCGAGCGCGGCAGCATCTCGTACTCCGCCGTCACCCAGCCGGTGCCGCGACCCTTGAGCCAGCGCGGCACGCCCGCGGTGAAGGATGCCGCGCAGAGGACCCGGGTGCGGCCGAACTCGACGAGGACACTGCCCTCGGCGTGGTCGAGCCAGTTGCGCGTGAGGCGCACCTCGCGGAGCTGGTCGGGAGCGCGGCCGTCATGGCGGGATTCAGCGGGCATGCCCGCAAGGCTACGGGGTCAGCCGTCGGCGAGGGTCGGGGGCCACACCACGCGGAACCGCTCGAAGACGACCTCGAGGTCGTCGGAGAACTCGATCCCGATGCGCTCGCACTCGCGACGGAAGTACCGGCGGTGGCCGTCGAGCCATGTCTCGAGCGACCGGTCGTATTCGCCCTCGTCCCAAGCGAACTGGGCATCGACGCTGTGCAGGGGACCGACGCGGAGCTCGCTCGTGCGCAGGACCGCACGGGGCTTGCCCGAGCCGTCGCACGCCACCCAGTGGGCTCCGACGCGCGGCAGGGACTGCGCATCGGCCGCGTAGCCGGCGACCAGTCCCGCCGTCGCGCGCTTCGGCCCGTCGACGACGAACTGGATGAGCTCGTCGGCGAGGCTCGGGCTGTCACCGAAGCACTCGACGACGACGTCTCCCTCCGGGGGCAGCCCGGGGGTGGCCGCGAGGTAGTCGCGCCACATTCGCCGTCCTGCGGCCGTGTCGACCACGACCCCTTCCGCCGGTCGGGCCGTCCCCACCTCCTGGGTGTGGCCCTGCACGGCCAGCTCGACCTCGCCGGGCCAGACAGCGGCCGCCTGGCTGCGACACACCTCCGCGTCGTTCCAGGCCGGCATGTGGGTCAGCACGAGCCGCTTCACCCCACCCGCACGCACGGCCGCCTGCGCAGCACGGGATCCCGAGAGGTGGATCCCCTCGACCTCGTCCCGACCGTCGATGAACGCGGAGTCGACGAAGGCGATGTCGGCGTCACGAAGCAGCGGCGTGAGCCCGTCGCAGACGTCGGTGTCGCCGGTGTAGGCCAACGTGGCTCCATCGGCCTCCACCCGGTAGCCGTAGGCCTCGATCGGGTGGCGCACGGCATACGGGGTGACCGTGAACGGACCGATCGTGATCGGGGCGGCGTCGCGCACGGCTCGGAAGTCGAACTGAGCGGACATCCCCCCCTTCTCCAGGCCGTGGTACATGGCCGCGATCCGCTCGGCGCTGCCCTGCGGGCCGTGCACCGGCAGCGCGCGCCCCGGCTGGCCGGCGGGCGAGTAGCGACGCATGACGTAGAGCCCGCACAGGTCGACGCAGTGGTCGGGGTGCAGGTGGGTGAGCATCACCGCATCGAGCGTCAGGGGGTCGAGCTGACGCTGCAGGGCCCCGAGCGCACCGTTGCCGAGATCGAGCACGATGCTCCACGTGCGGCCGTCGTGATCGGCCTGCACGAGGTAGCACGAGGCCGGCGAGCTCGGGCCGGCGAAGGAGCCGGAGCAGCCGATGACGGTGACCTTCATGCCACACCCGCCTCGATCTCGGCCATCGGCGCGGTGAACACCGGACCCACCGTTGAGCCCAGCCCGAGGAAACGCACGGCGAGCCGTCGGAACTCCTCGGGATCACCGGTCGTGGTGAAGCCGTGGCCCGGCGCCGGCAGGTCGTCGGGGCGGAGGCTGCCGGCGTCGGCGAGCACCCGGTAGACATCCTTGGCGGTCTCCTCCGCGGACGACACGAGCGTGACGTCGTCACCCATGACGTAGGAGATCACGCCCGTGAGCAGCGGGTAGTGCGTGCAGCCCAGCACCAACGTGTCGACTCCGTGCTCGCGCAGCGGCTCGAGGTACTCGTGGGCGACACCCACCAGCTCCTCGCCACCGGTGATGCCGTTCTCGACGAACTCCACGAACCGGGGGCACGGCCGGCTGACGACGTCGAGGTGGGGAGCCGCCGCGAAGGCGTCGAGGTAGGCGCCGGACTGGTGCGTGCCGGTGGTCGAGATGACACCGACACGTCCGCTCCGCGTCGCAGCGGCGGCGCGACGCACCGCCGGGCGGATGACCTCCACCACCGGCACGTCATAGCGCTCGCGAGCGTCGTGGAGCACGGCGGCACTCGCGGTGTTGCACGCGATGACGAGCAGCTTGACCCCGTGGTCGACGAGGCGGTCGAGGCACTGGAGCGCGAACTCACGGGTCTGGGCGATCGGCCGAGGACCGTAAGGGGCCCGCGCGGTGTCTCCGAAGTAGGCCACCGACTCGTGGGGCAGCTGGTCGAGGATGGCTCGCATGACGGTGAGCCCGCCATACCCGGAGTCGAACACCCCGATCGGTGAATCTGCCACCCGCCAACCGTAGGCTCTCCCCGGGCCCGGCGGGCACCCGCGGACGGTTGCCTGCGTCACGTCCGCCCGCAGTGATGGGATAGTGGCTGGGTGCCCAGGACGCCGGAACGTGCCACGTGCCCCCGCCGCACCACGGCGGCGAACCGCCACTCTCCCCGGATGCCGTGCCTGAGCTGCCAGAACCCCGGGCCCTCCGTCGACTCGGGCCACCTGAGCCCTGCGGGCGTGAGCGGCGCACTCCTCCTGGGGGGCCCGTGGGACTGAGGCACGAGCACGACCTCGACGCCTGGCACGCGTCGAGACACTCCACGAGCACCGTCGCGACGAGGCTGCGGGCCCGCGTCCCGGGGCGGAGGGCGCCTGCCCCCAGGGTGGAGGTCGCCCGAGGAGGCCCGGCACCCAAGGTGCTCGTCGTGCTCGACGACACCACCCCCGGCGTCTGCAGCGCCCTCGTGGAACCGGTCCGGCATCTCGACCCCGCCGATGTGGCACTGGTGGCACCGGGTGAGATGCCCGATCTCCCCCACGACGACGTCTGGCAGGTCGATGCCGCCGGCGCCGAGACCACCATCGGCGACCTTTTGACCCCCGGCTCCGTGGTCCTCTCGACGGGTCACCACCAGCGACTCGGCGCGCTGGCCCAACGGGCCTCGGACGAGGTCGGCGCGCAGTTCGTCACGGTGCAAGGGGGCCTCATCACCCCCCACGCGCCGCCGCTGGCGTCGGGAACCACCCTGCTGGCCTGGACCGGTGCCGACGCGGACTACTGGCGGTCTGGTCGTGACGACGTGGCAGCACGCGTGGTGGGCTCGCAGCTGCTCTGGGACGCGGCCACCCACCCCGGCGAGCCGCCGGAGCCGGGCACGCACCCGGTCTGGCTCGGCCAGCTGAACGGCGTCGACGAGCTACCCCGGCGCGTGCTGGCTGACACGGCCGAGGCCTTCTGCAAGGCAGAACGGGCCACATACCGACCGCATCCGGCCGAGCGGGACCGTCGCTCCCGTGCCACCCACCGCCACCTCGAGACCGAGGGGATCGAGGTCGATCGCTCGACCGCGGCCCTGCGCGAGCTGAACGCCCCGGTGGTCAGCATCTTCTCGACCGGAGTCCTCGAGGCCGCCACGGCCGGGCTGCCGGCGTGGGTCTACCTGCCCGACCCTCCCCCCTGGGTCGTCGAGCTGTGGAGTCGCTACGGCCTCGCACGCTGGGGGGACGACCCCACCGATCCGGCTCCGCGGCCCTCCCTCGAACCCGCGCGTGCGGTCGCCCACGTGGTGCGAGAGCTGTTGGCTGTCTGAGGACGCCCTGCGTCGAGCGGGCCACTGGGTCGGTCTCCCGCCGCAGATGGGCCCGGGACCGAGGACTCAGCCTTCGAGCATGGCGGTGGAGAGGGTCTCCTGGAGCCAGGTGAGGAAGTCGTACACGGCCAGGGCATAGGCCAGCGGTCCGTCGTCATCCTCGGTCGCGGCCGCCTCCAGCGCCTCCATGTCCTCCTCGGTTCGCAGCCCCATCCGTTCCCCGAGGACCAGCCGGACGTCCGTGAGGGCGACGAGCATCGTCCGGCCCTCATCGGGGTCCAGCCTCACCCTGTCGTCCTCGCGCAGGATGGCAGCAGCCGCCCCCAGCGCCTCGGCCTTGCGCCGGCGCAGGCCGGTCTCGGTGAGGCGGCGGAACTCGCTCGCGGCCTCGGCGTCCTCGCGGTTCGCCGTCGGCAGTAGCCGGTCAAGAGCGGGATCGCGCGCAACGGACGGACCGGGATCCGCCTCCTGGTCCTCGGCGGCGATGCTGACCCCCATCCCCAGACCCGCGACGATCGCACCGAACTCGTCGGTCTCGTCCGCCCGGACCGTCCCCTGCGGTGCCAGGAGGTCACGCACCTGGTCCATCAGACCGGCCACCGTGGCGCGTTCCAGGCCGTCGAGGGACGCGGCGTACCTGGCCTGCCGACCGGACCCGCGGCGGCGAAAGCCCTTGGCCATCAGCGGTCCTTCTGGAAGGTGGCCCACAGCCCGTAGCCGTGCAGCGCCTCGGTGTCGGCCTCCATCGCCTCGCGGCTGCCGTTGGCCACGACCGCCCGACCCTCGAGGTGGACGTCCATCATGAGCTTCTCCGCCTTGCGCCGGCTGTAGCCGTAGTGGGTCTGCAGCACATAGGTGACGTAGGACATGAGGTTGACGGGGTCGTTCCAGACGATGGTCACCCACGGGGTGTCGGCTGCGACGTCGCCGCCGGTGGCGGTGACCTCCTCCTCGACGGGCGCGATGGACACGCCCCCCAGAATAGGCGCCTCAGCCGCGCGCCCTGTTCCAGGAGCCCGCGTACTGCCCGTCGTCGCAGGCGCGTCCGGCCTCGCCGAGCTCCAGAGGGCGGAACGTGTCGACCATGACGGCCAGCTCGTCGAAGAACTCCGCGCCGAGCGAGGCCTCGGCGGCGCCGGGCTGCGGGCCGTGCGGATGGCCGCCGGGATGCAACGAGACCGAGCCCTTTCCGATGCCGGAGCCCTTGCGCGCCTCGTAGTCCCCGTCGACGTAGAACATGACCTCGTCGGAGTCGACGTTGGAGTGGTAGTACGGCACCGGGATGGCCAGCGGGTGGTAGTCGACCTTGCGTGGCACGAAGTTGCACACGACGAAGTTCCAGCCCTCGAACACCTGGTGGGCGGGCGGCGGCTGGTGGATGCGCCCCGTGATCGGTTCGTAGTCGGCCACGTTGAAGACGTAGGGGTAGAGGCAGCCGTCCCAGCCGACGACGTCGAGCGGGTGGAAGGGCAGCACGTGCACCGTGCCGACCACGCCGCCACTGCTGCCCGGACCGCTCCCCCGGTGCTTGATGTACACCTCGGTCTCGGCACCGGCCTTCTCACCGACGTCCTCCGCCAGCAGGGGCCCCCGGGGAAGTCGCAGGTCTCGCTCGCAGTACGGGCTGTGCTCGAGGAGCTGGCCGTACTTGCTGAGGTAGCGCTTCGGAGGCGCGATGTGGCTGCTGGCCTCGATGCAGATGGTGCGCAACGGCTCCGTGCGGGAGCGGACCGGCAGCCACCGGTGAGTCGTCGCGCGCGGGATGACGACGTAGTCACCCTCCCCGACCTCGAACGCCCCGAAGACCGTCTCGACCCTCGCCCGCCCACGCTCGACGTAGACGACCTCGTCGCCGATCCCGTTGCGGTACCAGGGGCTCGGCGCTCCGGCCACGGCATACGACAACCGCACGTCACCGTTGCCGAGCAGCAGCCGGCGGCCGGTGACGACATCGGTCCCCTTGACGGCCTTGGCCGGAAAGAGGTCGTGCGGGCGCAGGTGACGCGGCAGCAGCGGGTGGTTGGGTGTCGTGGAGAGGTCACCGACGCTCCACTCGCGGTAGTCCGCCACCGTGGAGGGGATGTTGCGGTGGTAGAGCAGGGAGGAGTCCGACGAGAAGCCCTCCTCCCCCATGAGCTCCTCGTAGTAGAGCTCGCCCTTGCCGCGCCTGGCCGGGCGTCGGTGCTGGGTGTGCCGCTTCGGGGGGATGCTTCCCATCGCCTGGTAGTGCGCCACTGGTTCGTCCACCTCGCTGTGGGTCGGGGCTCTCGGGGTCGGGTCCGTTCTCACCCTAGGCGGATCGGTCGGCGCTGGCACCAGTGCATGCTGACCGGGCGGCAGTGTGGTCAGGTCTGTCCAGTGAAGGCCGACAAGTGGTGGACAACCTGCCCACCCGACGCGGCTCCGGGCCGTCGACCCCTGGCGTCCGTGCAGAGGTGACGATGCCCGACGTGGTCGACCGGACGCCGACGCGTGGTCGCCTCTGAGCACCATTGCCCTCGTCGCGAGCACAGGGGTAGCGATACCCGCGATAGGTTTGACGGCATGTCGATGACGTCGGACCTGCTGCGCGGACTGGTCGACGACGCCGCCGTCTTCCCACCCGGCAACGCCTCACTCCCGGATGCCGTCCACGGCCACCGCCGCCACCGAGCGGCCTGGTACGCGGACTGCGTGGGCCCGCTGCTCGTCCCCGCCGCTGCGCACACCGAGCTCGCCGAGGTCGTCGCCGGCGACCCGGCCGGACCACCGATCGAGGTGGGTCTGGTCGTGCGCCCTGATGACGACCCGACCGCGCTGGCGACGGCACTCGACGCGCTGGCCCACGTCGACGACGTCACCGCCGTCGCTGCCGAGCTCGGGTGGCAGTGGGACTGGCGGGCGCTCGGGCTGGACCATGTCGCGGTCGCCCTCGAGGTCCCCCGCGGAACCACCCATGACAGCGCGTTGGTCGACATCCGCACGGCGGCGCGTGAGGGGCTGCACGTCGTCGCCAAGTTCCGCACCGGGCCGACCCCCACCTGGCCGTGGCCCGACGAGGACGAGCTCGCTGCCTTCCTGTGCGTCACCGCGGCCGCCGAGCTGCCCTTCAAGCTCACGGGCGGCCTGCACCACGCCGTGCGGGGCAGCTACCCCGTCGAGGGCTCCCCGCAGGAGAACCACGGGGTCCTCAACGTCCTGCTCGCCACGGCAAGCGCCCTCGAGGGCGCCCCACGCGAAGAGGTCGCCGCCCTGCTGGCCCTGCGCGACGGGCAGGCCCTCGCGGGCCTGGTGTCGGCCTGGAGCGGGGCGACCGTCACGAGCGTTCGCGAGCGCTTCACGGCGTACGGCTGCTGCACCGTGACCGACCCTGTCGGGGAGCTGGCGGACCTCGGCCTGCTGCAGCCCAACTGACCGCGTCGAGAACCCGACCCACCCACCGAAGGAGCGCCATGACCTGGCTCGACCTGCCCGCCGACCACCCGTTCGGCATCCACAACCTGCCCTACGGGGTCTTCTCCACGGACGGCGGCCCGGCCCGGGTGGGCGTGCGCGTGGGGGACCACGTGCTCGACCTCGCGGCCTGCGCGGAGCAGTCCGGGATGGAGTCCGGGGCGGTCTGGCGCGAGGGGACCCTCAACCCGTTCCTGGCGCAGGGCCACGCGGCCTGGGGTGCGGCCCGTGCATGGCTCCTCGAGCAGCTCACGAACGAGGCTCACCGTGACGTCGTCCGGGCCCACCTCGTACCGGTCGAGGAGGTGACGATGCACCTGCCGATCGAGGTCGCCGACTACGTGGACTTCTACGCCAGCGAACACCACGCGACCAACGTCGGACGCATCTTCAGGCCCGACTCCGAGCCGCTGACACCCAACTGGAAGCACCTGCCCATCGGCTACCACGGCCGGGCCGGCACGGTCGTCGTGTCGGGGACCGACGTCGTCCGTCCCTGCGGGCAGCGCAAGCCGCCCACCGAGAGCGCCCCGGTGTTCGGCCCCTCCGTCCGCCTCGACATCGAGGCCGAGCTCGGTTTCGTCGTCGGTGGCGCCACCCGGCTGGGCGAGTCGGTGTCGGTCGCCGAGGCCGAGGAACACCTCTTCGGTGTGGTCCTGCTCAACGACTGGTCCGCACGCGACCTCCAGGCCTGGGAGTACGTGCCGCTCGGCCCCTTCCTCGGCAAGAGCTTCGCGACGTCGATCTCCCCGTGGGTCGTCCCGATCGAGGCCCTGCGGGCTGCCCGGGTGCCCCTGCCGGGTCAGGACCCGACACCACTCCCCTACCTCCGGGCCGAGCCGACCGATGATGGCGCCGGCACGGCATTCGGGCTCGACATCGGCGTGGAGGTGGAGTGGAACGGGACGGTCGTGTCCCGGCCACCGTTCCGCGAGATGTACTGGTCGCCGGCGCAGATGGTCGCGCACCTGACCGTGAACGGGGCCAGCCTGCGCGACGGTGACCTGTTCGGGTCCGGCACGATCTCGGGAGACGAGGTGGACACCCGCGGCTCCTTCCTCGAGCTGAGCTGGAGCGGACAGGACCCGGTGGCCCTCGACGACGGGTCGCAGCGCACCTTCCTCGAGGACGGCGACACCGTCGTGCTCCGAGGCAGCGCGCCCGGACCCGACGGGTCCGTCATCGGCTTCGGGGAGTGCGTGGGCACCATCCGCCCCGCTCGCTGAGCGCGCGCTAGGCCGGGGGTCGGGTCCGGAGCACGACGACGGTGTCGGCGACCTTGTCGTGCAGAGCCTGTCGCCTCGGGTCCCACAGCAGCCACGCGGGGTCGAGGACGCTGATCATCGACGCGAAGATGCTGATGACCGGCACGAACCCGAGGATGCCGGTGGCGACCTCGATGGCCTGCCGCTTCAGGGCGTCGACGACGGTGAGGCGGCCCCGACCACCGGTTCGGCGCACCATCGTGCCGAAGAGCATCTTTCCCGGCGTCGCCGACCTCCAGACGAGGAACACCACCTCGTAGACCACGGAGACCACGAGGCTGGCGATCACCACCGGAAGGAGGGCATCGACGAATTCCGCCTGGAAGGCCACGATGTCCGGCTCGGCGCCGCCGGACCCTGCCTCCACGGACTCCTGGAGGAAGTCGCCCATGAGCGTGAACGCTTGGCCCAGCCAGGGCCACGCCACGATCGCCGAGAGGACCCCGATGATGACCACGTCGACAATGCGGGCAAGGAGGCGCTGCCACCACTGGGCGAGGACGTCGCCGTCGGGGAGCACGTCGGAGCGGGTGGTCCAGCCACCAGCCCCGGGCGCGTAGGTCGCGGGGCGTGGCGTTGCTCCGGACGGGGACGGTACGGAGGCCGGTCGCACGTCCGGCGCGCGGCCGATCCGCGAGGCATCGGCCGTCGGGGAGCGCCGTGGGGTGGTGTGCGCGGACCAGACCACGCCGTCGAAGTAGCGCAGCAGCAGCGGGTCGTCGGGGTCGTCGTACCAGCCTGGTCCGGCAGGGGTGCTCATGCCCGCAGGATGTCACGCCTCGGGCCACGCCGGGTGCACCATCCGGGGAGGCGGCCATTGACGGCCGTGGGCCCGCGGAGCACCATCGGGAGATGGCCACGAGACTGGGGGCCCACCTGATGGGCCTGACCGACACGCTCCGGTTCGAGCCCGTCACGCGGCGAGTCCGTGCCGGCGTGGGCGGAGAGCCCGTGCTCGACACGACCGACGCCGCGCTCGTCTGGGAACCCCGCCGGGTGGTGCCCATGTATGCCGTGCCGCCGGCCGATATCACGGCCCGCCTCACCCCCTGCGAGCCCGCCGTGCTCCCGGACGACCTGCCGCCGCTGCTGGGCCCGGTCGACTTCGCCTGGCACCACGCGCCGGGCACGTCCTACGACGTGTCGGTCGGCGACCGGAGGTGGCCCGCGGCGGCGTTCGCCCCCCACGACCCCGACCTCGGCGGTCGGGTCGTCATCGAGTGGACGCCCTTCGACTGGGTCGAGGAGGCCCACCCCGTGACCGGCCACCCACACGACCCCTTCAAGCGCATCGACCTGCTCCCCAGCGAGCGACACGTCGTCGTGAGCCTCGGTGGCAGGGTGCTGGCCGACACCCGTCGTGCGACGGGGCTGTACGAGACGCACCTCCCGGTCCGCTGGCACATTCCGCACGACGACGTCGACACCGACGCGCTCGTGGGCAGTGGGTCGACGACCCTCTGCGCCTACAAGGGCCGGGCCAGCTACGTCTCGATCGCCCCCGGCGCCATCCCGGGCATCGGCTCGACCGGCGACGACATCGCGTGGACCTACCCCCACCCGCTCGACGAGGTGGCGGCGATCAAGGGCATGTTCTGCTTCTGGTCCGAGCGGACCGACCTCGAGCTCGATGGTGTTGCGGTGCCTCGGCCGGTCACGCCGTGGTCCTCCCCGGCGGACGCGGAACGCCGCTGAACGGGCACGCCCCCGGCGCCCGGGCCCGGTCGACCGCAGCGCCGGGCCGGGAGTGAGCCCGGCGATGACGGGCGGACCCCCCGCCCGTCATCGCCGGATGAGCGTCAGAGGTTGCCGCGGAGGTCCTGCTCGCGCTCGATCGACTCGAAGAGCGCCTTGAAGTTGCCCTTGCCGAAGCCGAGCGAACCGTGCCGCTCGATGATCTCGAAGAAGACGGTCGGGCGGTCGCCGAGCGGCTTGGTGAAGATCTGGAGCAGGTAGCCGTCCTCGTCGCGGTCGACGAGGATCTTGCGGGACTTGAGCTCCTCGATGGGCACCCGCACCTCACCGATGCGGGCCCGCAGCTCCGGGTCGTCGTAGTAGGTGTCCGGGGTCTCGAGGAACTCGACACCCTCCTTGCGGAGCTCGTCGACGGTGCGCAGGATGTCGTTCGTCGCCAGGGCAAGGTGCTGGGCGCCCGGACCGGCGTAGAACTCGAGGTACTCGTCGATCTGGCTCTTGCGCGCTGCGATCGCCGGCTCGTTGAGGGGGAACTTCACCCGGTGGTTGCCGTTGGCGACGACCTTGGACATCAGGGCCGAGTAGTCGGTCGCGATGTCGTCGCCGATGAACTCGGCCATGTTGACGAAGCCCATGACCCGGTTGTAGAAGCCGACCCACTCATCCATCTTGCCCAGCTCGACGTTGCCGACGACGTGGTCGAGGGCCTGGAAGAGGCGCTTCGGTGCGCCCTCTCGCTTGACGTAGGTGGACTCGGCGGTGACGTAGCCGGGGAGGTAGGGACCGGCATACGTCTCGCCGTCGACGGTGCGCTGAACGAGCGTGTGACGGGTCTCCCCGTAGGTCGCGATCGAGGCGATGCGCACCGAGCCGTGCTCGTCGGAGATGGTCTCCGGCTCACCCACCACGGTGGCACCGGCTCGGCGGGCCTGCTCGATGCAGCGGTCGACGTCCGGCACCTCGAGCGAGATGTCGACGACACCGTCGCCGTGGGCCGCGTGGTGCGCGATGAGGGGGCTGTCGGGGGTGACGGCGCCGGTGATGACGAAGCGGATCGAACCGGACTTCAGGACGAAGGCCTTGTGGTCGCGGGTGCCGTGCTCCGGGCCGGCATAGGCGACGAGCTCCATGCCCCAGGCGCTCTGGTAGTAGTGGGCAGCCTGGGTGGCGTTACCGACGACGAACACCAGGGCATCCCACCCGGTGACCGGGAAGGGGTCCTGCTCCTCGTCGTAGTCGACCAGGCCGACGAGCTGCTTGAGCTGCTGGAGGTCGAGACCGGCCTGGCGCTCCTGCTCGGTGAGGTCGATGTGGCTGGCGGACGTCATGGTCGTGTCGGTCGTCGTGTCAGTCATCCAGACACTGTCGTGGGGCGGGCGAAGATGTGCAAGAGAGGGGTGTGCTCATGGTCAGCCTGCGCACACTGTTGCGTGCGAGGGGGTCGTCCCCGGACAATGTGACCATGCCGCGACAGGAAACAGTGGACACCCTCGATGCCCGGCTGATCGCCCTGTTCACCGGGGACCCGCACGTCGGCGTGCTCGGCGCCTCCCGGACCCTCGGGGTGGCGCGGGGAACGGTCCAGGCACGGCTCGACCGGCTCCAGGAGCGCGGGGTGATCAAGTCCTTCGCACCCCAGGTCGACACCGCAGCACTCGGCTATCCGGTCACCGCGTTCTGCACGCTGGAGATCCGTCAGCGCCAGGGCCACGAACCCGTGGTCGCGCACCTCTCGGCGATACCCGAGGTGCTGGAGATCCATTCCATCACCGGGGCCGGGGACCTCGTCGTGCGGGTCGCCGCCCGCGACAACGTCGACCTCGGGCGGGTGATCGACGAGATCATCGACGACACCCACGTGCTCCGGGCGAACACCGCGATCTGCCTCGTCACGCACCTCGACCACCGCACCGGCCCACTCGTCGAGGCCGCGGCATCCGTCGAGTGAACAGAACACGCCGCGTGCGACGTCGCGCTCACGGCGTGTTCTGTTCACTCAACGGGTGGGTCGGTGACCCCGCGGGTCAGTCGGAGATGACCACGGGCGTGCCACCCGCCACGAGGCGCCAGTCGATGCTGGCGAACGCCGGTGGGTCGATGACCTCGTTGGCGGTCACCCAGTCGATGAGCAGCTGCCGGATCTCGACCTGTCGGTTGTAGACCACCGGGGCGTCGGTCACGTGGGGGAAGTTGCCCCCACCGGACTGGCGGTAGTTGTTGATCGCGATGACGAACTGCGCAGCGAGGTCGATGAGCTCCCCGGCATACGCCAGGTTCGTGATCCGCGAGCCCGGCGCTGCGGCGATGTCGATGTCGTAGGTGAGCGCCGCGTCGACGCCGCCCATGATGTCGTAGTTGTAGTCGGGGGTGCCGTTGGGGGCGAGGTCGGTCGGGGCGTTGGTGACCTCGTCAGGCGTGAAGGGCCCGGCGTTCGGCACCTGCTTGAAGTAGGTGGCGGACTTCTCGAGGTAGTCCTTGACCTGGGCGCCCGTGAACGTGATGCCGAGCAGGGTGTTGTCGTAGATGTAGAGCCCCGCCACGTCGCGGACCGTCACCTCCCCCTGGGGGATCGCGGCCAGCTTGTTGAACGGGGCCGCGATGCTCAGCACGGGCAGCGCCTCCTCGGGCGTGCCGACCAACGCGTCGCGGACGGCCTCGCCCTGCACGAGGTTGATGAAGTCCATGGCGGCCGTGTCCTCGTAGCGCGAGGTGGCGGCGGACATGGCCTCCGACGAGGTGCCGATCGCGGAGTTGACGTAGGTGAGCACCTTCTCGTGAGCCGGTCGCACCAGCGCCGCGATCTCGGCATCCTCTGGCACGGTGTTCGCGTTGAGGACCGTCGCCGAGGAGGACACGACCTGCCAGCGGCCGCGCACCTGCTCCAGGTTGATGTCCATCACGCTGACCCGCATGCCCCAGTAGAGCGGCTCGCTGAGGAGCACCTCGCGCCCCGTCGCCGTGTTGGCGACCTTCAGCTCGGGCACCTCGGCGTGGGCGTGACCGACGAGGATCGCGTCGATGTCGGGCACCTGCTCGGCGAGGAGGCGGCTGGCGTTCTCCGGGTAGGGCAGGGCGTCACCGTAGGACGAGGACGTGGTCGACCCCGAGTGTGCCGAGACGATGACGACGTCGGCGCCGGCGGCCTTCATCCGCGGCACCATGATCGTGGCCTGCTCGACCAGGCCTGGGAAGCGCACCCTGCCCTCGACGTTTGCCTTGTCCCAGATGGCCACCCCGGGAGTCACCAGGCCCAGGATGCCGACGGTGATCGGCTGCTGCCCCTTGAGCTTGATCCGCTTGAGCACGTAGGGCGTGAAGACCGGCTCCCCGCTGTCCCAGTCCACGGAGTTCGCCGACAGCAGCGGGAAGTCGCACTGGTCCTCGAAGGTGCGCAGCGTGTCGAGGCCGTAGTTGTACTCGTGGTTGCCCAGCGCCGCGGCGTCGTAGCCGAGTGCATTCATCGCGGTCGCCATCGGGTGCATGCTGCCGCCGGTGATCGGGTCGATCTTGGCGTAGTAGTACGCCAGCGGCGTGCCCTGGATGGTGTCTCCGGCATCCAGGGTGAGGCAGGTGTCCTCGCCTCGCTCGGCGCGCATGTCCTTGATCAGGGTGGCGGCCTTCGCGATGCCGATCTCGTTACCGCTCCGGTCGCTGTAGGCGGCGTTGTTGAAGTAGTTCCAGTTGTAGACGTTGCCGTGCAGGTCGGTGGTGCCGAGCACGGTGATCGTCGTGGCCTTGCTCGCGCCCCGGGGGCCGCCGGCGGGTGCTGCCTGCGCGTCGGTCGCGGCGAAGAGGCCGGCACCGCCGACGACGGCCATCGAGAGGAGCTGGCGGCGGGATGCTGAGGTCGCTTTGATGTCAGTCACGCTCGGGGACCCTAGTCCTCCGAGGAGGCCGGCGCGCGTCGAGAAACCGACGTGTTCGTGACGGGTCGGTGCGCCCCTGGGCGATCGGGCCTCAGCGACGGCCGACGAACCAGCGCCGGATCTGAGCGGTCCGCTCGACGACCTGCTCGCTCGTCGCGGAGGCGAGCTCGGGGCCGCCGCACGACCGGCGCAGGTCGAGGTGGATCGACGCGTGCGGCGTGCCGGTCTTGGAGGAGTACGCCGCCACGAGCTTGTTCAGCTCCTTGCGCTGCGCGGCGAGGGCGCGGTGGGCCGACACCGGTGTCGGGCCGGCCGCCGTGGCGTTCGCGCCCGAGCCGCGTGCGCGCCCCGACTTCACCTGCTTGGCCTGCCGCTCGTGGAGCAGGGTCGCCACCTGGTCGGGCTCGAGCAGACCCGGCAGACCGAGGTAGTCCTGCTCCTCGTCGGAGCCGACGTCGGCGTGCAGCCCGAACTGCTGGGCGTCGAAGAGCACGTGGTCGAAGTGGGCGTCGGACTGCAGCGCCTCGAACGACGCCTCCTCGAGGTCTGCCTCGCTCGACGTTCGGTTCGCCGCGGCGAGGAGCCCCTCTTCCTCCGCCCAGATGGAGGCCTCGTCCTCGCGGTTGCCGCTGCGGTCGAGGGCGTGGTCGCGCTCCTCCTCCATCGTGGCGGCGTGGCTGAGGATCACGGGCACCGACGGGAGGAACACCGACGCGGTCTCGCCGCGGCGTCGGGCCCGGACGAAGCGCCCGACGGCCTGGGCGAAGTAGAGCGGGGTCGACGTGGAGGTCGCGTAGACCCCGACGCACAGTCGCGGCACGTCCACCCCCTCCGAGACCATGCGCACCGCCACCATCCAGCGCGAGGTGCCCGTCGCGAACTCCTCGATCCGGCCGCTGGACCCGGTGTCGTCGGAGAGCACCACGGTCGGGGCGACACCGGTGATGGAGCGCAACAGGGCCGCGTAGGCACGAGCCGAGGTCTGGTTGGACGCGATGACCAGGCCACCGGCATCCGGGACGTGGCGTCGCACCTCCGAGAGCCGCTTGTCCGCGGCAGCCAGCACCGATGGCACCCACTCCCCCCTGGGGTCCAGCGCGGTGCGCCAGGCCTGCGCGGTGAGGTCCTTGGTCAGCGGCTCCCCCAAGCGCGCCGCGACCTCGTCGCCGGCCTTGGTGCGCCACCGCATCGCGCCGCCGTAGGCGAGGAAGAGCACGGGGCGCACCACCCCGTCACGCAACGCCGCGGCATACCCGTAGGTGTAGTCGGACGCCGAGCGCAGGATGCCGTCGGCGTCCATCTCGTAGCGCACGAACGGGATCGGGTTGGTGTCGGAGCGGAACGGGGTGCCGGTCAGTGACAGCCGCCGCGCCGCCGGCTCGAACGCCTCACGGATGCCGTCGCCCCAGGAGCGCGCGTCACCGCCGTGGTGGATCTCGTCGAGCACCACGAAGGTGGGAACGTCCTCGGTGCGCCGGCGGTGCAGCCCCGGGTTGGCGGCAACCTGGGCGTAGGTCACGGCGACGCCGTCGTACTCGTGGGACTGCACACCGGTGGAGTTGGAGAAGGCGGGATTGAGGTGGATGCCCACGCGTGCGGCGGCATCGGCCCACTGCGTCTTGAGGTGCTCCGTCGGCGCGACAACCGTGACCGCCTTCACGATCCCGCGGTCGAGCAGCTCGGTGGCGACTCGCAGGGCGAAGGTGGTCTTGCCCGCACCCGGGGTCGCGACCGCGAGGAAGTCCTTGCGGTCGTTGCCGAGATACGCGGTGAGCGCGTCCTCCTGCCAGGCCCGCAGCTTGTCGGCGGTTCCCCAGGCAGCCCGCTCGGGGAAGGCGGGGGGCAGGTGACCGGCGGCGGAGGTACTCATGGGCGGCGGCAACCATAACCCGCCGGGGCACGACATGCCCGAGGCCCCCGGCGACTGCGCCGGGGCCTCGGGGTGTGCTATCGGAGGTGGTCCACAGACCCTCCGGGACGGACGTCAGCTCGCGCGGTAGGTGACCCATGCTGTCTGGGCGCGGGTGACCTGGCCGGGGGTGAACTCGTCCATGCACGCGTCGTCGGTGTAGTCCATGAAGTTGTCGATCGGGTCGGCGCCCGCGGACCGGCGGCACGAGTCGCGGCCCGTGGGGCAGCCGTAGGCCGGCGACTGCTCGGCGGCCGTGTCGGAGACGTAGTCGCCCGAGCCGTTGCAGCCGCCCTGGAAGGTGTGGTAAAGCCCCAGCCAGTGGCCGACCTCGTGCGTCGCGGTGTCGCCCTCGTTGTAGGGAGACGCGCTGCCGCCGGGCAGGCTCTCGTCGAGCATGACGACCCCGTCCTGCGGGTCGAGCGTGGACTTGGGGAAGGTCGCCCAGCCGAGCAGCCCGCCGCCGAGGTCGGCGGTGTAGAGGTTGAGGTCGCCCTTGTCGCCCCGGTGGAGGGCGTTCTTCATGGTCCGCTCCGCGGTGCTGCCGTTGGTGATGCCGTTGTACCAGGAGGCGTTGTTCGTGTAGTCGGTGCCGGCCACCCGGAAGCTGAACCCCGAACCGGAGTAGGCGTTGTTGAGGACGGTGATCTGGCCCGCGAGGTCGCCCGAGGAGAGGTTGCCCGCGGACCCGTCGGTGATGACGTGCCAGTACACGTCGATCACCGCGCCGGTGAAGGTCGGCGGCGGGGTGCCGCCCCCTCCACCGCCACCACCGGGCTTCTTTCCGCCCTTGGTCACCTTGCCGTCCGGGGTGACCTTGACCCCCTTGGCCTTCATCTCCCGCTTGAGGGCCGCGTCCATGGCGGCGGCCTTGGCGTCACTCAGCTCGTGCGGGTCGAAGCGTGCCCCGGCGTGTCGACCGGAGGTCGCGTCGCTGCGCGTGACGCACTCGGCCGAGACCGAGTCCGCGGCCGAGAGGGTGCGGGCCGAGGCGGAGGTGGCAGGGAGCACGATGGCGACCGCGCCGAGGCTGAGAGCGGCCAAGGCCGCCAGGGAACGAGAGCGCATAGGGACGACCTTCCGGAGGGACGCACCTGGTGTGTGCGGCTTCCGGCAATGTAGGGCTCCGCCGGCCACCTGTGGGTCTGCTTCGGGCAAAGGATGGGTAAAGGCCTCGGCCGCGTCAGGACGCGAGAAGGGGTGCCCGTCGGGGCGCCCACCCTCGGGACCACCGCGGGGACGGGGTCACTCCCCGCCGTCCTCCGGAGCGCGCAGACCTTCGTAGATCTCCTTGCACGTGGGGCACACCGGGAACCGCTTGGGGTCGCGACCGGGGATCCAGACCTTGCCGCACAGCGCCGTGACCGGCTCCCCCGAGAGGGCACTCTCGAGGATCTTCTCCTTGCGGACGTAGTGGGAGAAGCGCTCGTGGTCGCCGGGCTCGGCCACCTCGGGAACGGCCTCGGTGCGCTCGAGCAGAGCCGTCTGCGTCTGTGGCTGGCCCTGCGGCGAGTTCGGGTCGTCCAGCGGCGGGGTCGTCTCGCTCATCACCCCATCCTAGTCCGCCTCGTCCGCATGCCTCCGGATGCCGGGTGCCGTGCGGTCAGTTGAGGCTCGGGTCGGCCGGGTACCAGGCGACCCAGCGCAACGGTCCCTGCTGGCGCCGCAGCACGGTGCGCCAGAGCCGGTCAGGTCTCTCGGTGAAGACGTCCCCGCCCTCGGTCTCCACGACGAACCAGGACCCCGTGCGGATCTCGTCCTCGAGCTGACCCGGCGACCATCCGGCGTACCCGGCGAAGATGCGCAGCCCCTCCACGTCGGGGACGACGAGGAGCGGCGGGGTGTCGAGGTCGACGAGGGCCACCGAGCCGAAGAGCCGGCGAACCCCCATCGGCTCGTCGGCGTCGCCGAGGACCGCCACGAGCCCCAGGGCGGAGTCGAGCTCGACCGGTCCACCCTGGAAGACCTTGGCGGGAGTGCTCGCGTGCTCCTCCCACCCGGGGAGGACGTCGTCGACGCCGGCGTCGATCGGACGGTTGAGGACGACGCCCTGGGCGCCGTCCTCACCGTGGTGCAGGATCAGGACGACCGAGCGCGCGAACACGCCCTCCTCGATCTGCGGTGACGCGACGAGGAGCTGACCGGTGGTGTAGGTCCCGCTCACCCGTCCATTCTGCCCCGGCCACCGCCGGAACGCCCCGAGTCGTGACGCGGGCGGCCACCGCCGGAGCCGTTGCTCCGACCGCTCGGACGGCCACCGGGGCGCCCGCCCGGACGCCCACCGCGACGGCCGCCGTTCTTGCCGCCCTCGAGGATCGGACGCCACAGCGAATCCGGAACCGGGATCCCGCTGGAGGTCCGTCCACCCAGGGCCACGACGACGTCGTCGCCCGGTCGAACCTTGCTCGTGATCGCCTCTGCGCCGGCACCCTCGATGAGTCGGGTGACCATCTTGCGCTGGTGCGGGAGCGCCAGCATGACCACGGCACCCTCCTCGCCCGCACGAGCGGTGCGGCCCGCACGGTGGAGGTAGTCCTTGTGGTCCTTGGGCGGGTCGACCTGGACGATGAGGCCCACGTCGTCGACGTGGATGCCGCGGGCCGCGACGTCCGTGGCGACGAGCACCGACATGCTGCCGTCGCGGAAGGCCCCGAGCACGCGGTTGCGCACCGCCTGGGAGAGTCCTCCGTGCAGTGACGCAGCGAGCACGCCGCGCTCCCGGAGCTCGCCGGCGATGCGGTCGGAGCCGAGCTGGGTCCGGGCGAAGACGATGACACGACCATCGCGCCCGGCGAGCTCGGCGGTGAGCGCCTTCTTGTCCTGCGGGTCGATGAGCAGCACGTGGTGGCTCATCGTCGTGACCGCGGCCTGGGCCTCGTCCGTCGAGTGCGTCACGGGGTCGACGAGGTAGCGGTCGACCAGGGTGTCGATCCCCTTGTCGAGGGTGGCCGAGAAGAGCAGCCGCTGGCCGCCCGGCGGCACCTCGTCAAGGATGGCTGTCACCTCGGGCAGGAAGCCCATGTCGGCCATGTGGTCAGCCTCGTCGAGCACGGCGATCTCCACCCCGCCCAGCTCGACGGCGCCCCGCTCCATGAGGTCGGCGAGCCGGCCCGGCGTGGCGACGAGGATGTCGATGCCCTTGTTGAGCGCCTTGATCTGGGGCTCGTAGGACAGCCCGCCGGCGACGAGCTTGTGCCGCAGACCGGTGACGTGCACGAACGGCTCGAGGGCATCGCTGACCTGCATCGCCAGCTCACGGGTCGGCACGAGGATGAGGGAGCGGGGGCGCTTGCTCTGCGGCTTGGTCCCGTCGTCGAGTCGCGTGATCATCGACAGGCCGAAGGCGAGGGTCTTGCCGGATCCGGTGCGGCCCCGACCGAGGACGTCGCGCCCGGCGAGTGCGTCGGGGATGGTCGCGGCCTGGATGGGGAAGGGGTCGGCGATGCCGTCGCGGGCCAGCCGCTCGACGAGTCGCGCCGAGAGCCCGAGGGCGGCGAAGCCATTGTCCTCGGTCACCTCGCGCGCGTCGCCCGCCGAGGAGCTGTATGCCGTCCACGTGTCGGCCTCGGCGCGGGCGGCCTCGGCCTCCTCGAAGGTCACCGGGCCGTCCCGGTCGTCGCGTGGGGCAGGGCTGTCCCGGCGCGCGGGCCTGCCGCCCTGGACCGGTCGGCTGCTCCGCACGGCTCGGCCGGCGACATAGCCACCACGACGCTCGTCGGGGCGGTCTCCGGAGTACCCTGCGCGGCGGCCGTCGGACCCGTTTCCGGACCCGACGGAATCGCGATCGGCGTGCCGCCCTTCGTGGCGGTCCCGTCGGACGGGGTCGGCCACCCGCGGCGCCTGGTCGCGGACCGGCCGGTCGCCACGTTCGCGACGCGGTCGCTCGTCGTGGGGGCGGTGCACCTGACGCTGGTCGCGGCGGTCGTTGCCGGAGGCGTCACGCGGTGAGCGCGACCCGCTCGAGTCACCGCGCCCACCGGTGCTGTTGCGCTCCCCCGTGTAGCGCGACCCACTCGAGTGACCGCTGCCACCGGAGCTGCTGCGGTTCGAGGAGTCACCCGAGGACCGGGGCCCGCGGTCGTCCGCGCGCCTCGGAGCCTTGTTGCGGTCGGCGCGGCGAGGGTCCGCTGGGTCCCAGCGGGGCGAACGCTCCGCGCGGGGCCGCTTCGAGCCGTCACCGTCGACTCGCGCACCTCGCTTGGGCGCGCTGCGCGGGCCGTCGGGCTGGCCGCGGTGGTGTGCCTTCTTGGGGGTCTTGCCCTTACGGGCCTCCGCCTTCTGGGCAGAGCTCCAACGCGCCTTCTTGGGCGCGGATGCCTTCTTGGGCATGGGTGTGTCACCTGTGTTTCGTCATCGACTGTATAGAGACAGACACGTCTCCAGCCGGTGGCGGTGGGCAACAAGACGAGCCTCGGACGTCCAGCGTCCGTGCGGCCGGATCAACGATCGTGTCACCGGCACACCGGAGCGGGTTGGTCCAGTCGCTCGGTTGCGATCTGCGTGGACGCGGCCATGCGTCCGGCTCTCGGTGGAAGGACCACTCTAGCAGCGGGAACGGCCGGTCCCTGACGCCCTCAACCGCTCGGGTCCCCGCGAAAACGTCTCCACAGGGTCACGGCCGCCACACCGAGCCCGATGCCCACCAGGTCCGCCACGACGTCGAGCGGATCTCCCGAGCGGTCGGGCAGCACGGTGGCCTGCACCACCTCGCTGAGCACGGCGTGCGCGGCCAGCACCCCCACGACCAGGCGCGGACCGATCCCGCCGAGCACGGCCAGGGCAGCCGGGGCCGCGAACACGACGAGGTGGACCACCTTGTCGGCGGACGGGAACGGTGACTCCCCCGGAGCCTGGGGCGCATAGAGGACGACTCCCTGGAGGAGGAGGGCGACCGCCAGCAGGGCCCAGAGCGAGACGTCCCGCCAGTCAGGTGCCCGACGCTCGACGCGTCGGGCGGACCCGTCGGTCACCCGGCGTCGCGCCGAGCCACCGCGGCCTTGACCGCCTCGGCGACCACCGTGCTCACCTCCGGGTTGAACACGCTGGGGACGATGTACGTGGCGTTCCGCTGGTCCTCGTGGACGACGTCGGCCAGTGCCTGGGCGGCAGCCAGGAGCACGTCGGTGCTCACCCGGTGAACACCCGAGTCGATCAACCCGCGGAAGACCCCCGGGAAGACCAGCACGTTGTTGATCTGGTTCGCGAAGTCCGAGCGGCCGGTCGCCACGACGGCGGCGTGCCGGGCCGCGATGTCGGGGTCGATCTCGGGGTCGGGGTTGGCCATCGCGAAGACGATGCTTCCCTCCGCCATCGATGCGACGTCCTCCTCCGAGAGGATGTTCGGCGCAGACACCCCGACGAACACGTCTGCTCCGCGCATGGCGTCGGTCAGGGTGCCGACCATTCCCTCGGCGTTGGTGTGAGCGGCGATCCACTCGTGGTTGGGGTGGTCCCCGGACAGCACGTCGGCGCGCTCGCGGTGCACGATGCCATCGATGTCCGTGACGACGACGTGGCGCGCGCCGGCCTCGAGGAAGAGCTGCAGGATCGCCGTGCCGGCCGCCCCGGCGCCACTCATCACCAACCGCACGTCCTCGAGCTTCTTGTCCACGACCCGAAGGGCGTTCCGCAGCGCCGCCAGGGCGACGATCGCCGTGCCGTGCTGGTCGTCGTGGAAGACGGGGATGTCGAGCTCGGCCCGCAGGCGTCGCTCGATCTCGAAGCACCGGGGCGCGGAGATGTCCTCGAGGTTGATGCCCGCGAAGCCCGGCGCGATGGCCTTGACGGTGCGGATGATCTCCTCGGTGTCGGTGGTGTCCAAGCAGATCGGGAACGCGTCGATGTCGGCGAATCGCTTGAACAGCGCCGCCTTTCCCTCCATCACCGGAAGTGCCGCGAGTGGTCCGATGTCCCCCAGGCCCAGGACGGCGGTGCCGTCGGTGACCACGGCCACGGTGTTGCGCTTGATCGTCAGCCGGCGCGCGTCTGCCGGGTTCTCGGCGATGGCCATGCAGACCCGCGCCACTCCCGGGGTGTAGATGAGGGACAGGTCGTCGCGGGTGCGAATCGGCACCTTCGACTCCACGCTGAGCTTGCCGCCCAGGTGCATGAGGAAGGTCCGGTCCGACACCCGGCCGACCTCGACGCCCTCCACCTCGCGCATCTGCTCGACGATGGCCTGGGCGTGCTCGGGGTCGCGGGTGGACATGGTCAGGTCGAGGCGAATCTTCGTCGCCCCGGACGCCGTGACGTCCAGCCCAGTGACCAGCCCCCCGGCATCCTCGATCACTCCGGTCATCTCGCTCACCACGGTGGCCCGGGCGGGGAGGATGAGGCGGACGGTCACGGAGTTGGCGATCGAGGCAGCGGAGGGCATACCGGTGATTCAACCGCCTACCGACGGGTAGGCGGAACCCCGACCCACCGTGACCGCTCGGGCCTACAGTGGCGCGCATGTCCGACCACGTCGAAGTCATCGGCACCGGCAGCGCCTCGGCCGCCCCGGATGCCGTCGTGATCACCGCCCGGGTCCAGTGCCAGGAGGCCTCCGTGGTCACCGCGCTGAGCGCCGCGGCGACCCGCGCCGAGGCCGCCCTGCGCGCCGCCGCCACGAACGGCATCGCCGACGTGGACCGACGCACGACCGGAATGGGGATCGGCACACGGTGGGACCACGCGCGTGGCGTGGTCGACGGCTACACGGCGCACCAGGCACTCCGGCTCACGGTGCGCGACCGCGATCAGGCCGGCGCGGTCCTGGGGGCGCTGGCCGATGCCGCGGGCGATGCCCTCGGTGTCGACCAGGTCAGCCTGGAGGTGTCAGACCCCGCCCCCCTTCTCGAGCGCGCCCGGGAGGTCGCCTTCGCCGAGGCGCGCGGGAAGGCCGAGCAGTATGCCGCGCTGTCCGGCCGAGCCCTCGGGCCGGTGCTCCGGGTCAGGGAGACACCGGGGGCCGACGGGCCCGGGCCGTCGCCGCTGCGGGTGATGGCGGCGGAGTCGGGCGCCTCGATGCCCCTCGAGCCCGGTGAGTCGACCGTCACGACGAGCGTCGTCGTGCGCTTCGGGCTGGTCTGAGTCATGGGTTGGTGGATGCGATGACCTGGGTCGATGCGATCGGCTGGTTCGGGTCGGCGCTGCTCATCTTCTCCCTGTTGCAGGCCAGGATCCTGCGGCTGAGGATCCTCAACACCGTTGCCTGCGTGATCCTCGTGGTCTTCAACGCGCTGGTCGGCGTGTGGCCGATGGTGGCGATGAACATCGTCCTGGCGGCCATCAACCTGTACTTCATCACGACGATGCTCCGGGAGCGGTCGGACGACGAGGCCTACAGCGTGCTGGAGGTCCCCGAGCACGACACCTACCTCCAGCACTTCCTGCGGGTCCACCACTCCGACATCACCCGTTTCTTTCCGGGCTTCGTCGCGGGCGCGGACCGGTCCGCGTTCCTCATCCAGCACGGCGACGAGACCGCGGGCGCGATCGTCGTGCGTGACACGGGCGACGGGGTCGCCCAGGTCGACCTCGACTACGTCACGCCGCGCTTCCGGGACTTCGCACCCGGCGAGTTCGTCTTCCGCCGGTCTGGCCTCTTCCGGGACAGGGGATTCCGGCGGGTGCTGACGACGCCGGGCATGGTGGCGCCCTACTACGGGCGGCTGGGCTTCGTCTCCGAAGGCGACCGCTTCCGCCTCGACATCGGCTGACCGCCGGAGTGGCCTCCGCCACATCGCGTGTTCCGCTATACCACTGGGGGTATCACTGCGTTTATACTACGATTCGTAGTAATACTCACTGTCGAGGAGGACCCCCATGGCCCAGTTCGTGCACCCTTTCGAGAGCGGAAACAAGGACCTCAAGGACCTGCTCGGCGGCAAGGGCGCAAACCTCGCGGAGATGACCAACCTCGGGATCCCGGTGCCCCCGGGCTTCACCATCACGACCGAGGCATGTCGGGCCTACCTCGCCGCCGGCACCACGCCCGACGGCCTGGTCGAGGAGGTGGACGCGCACGTCGCGCTGCTCGAGGAGCGGATGGGCCGCCGTCTCGGCGACGCCACCGACCCCCTACTCGTCTCGGTGCGCTCCGGAGCCAAGTTCTCGATGCCCGGGATGATGGAGACCGTGCTGAACATCGGCCTCGGTGACGTCTCGGTGCAGGCCCTGGCCGACCAGACGAGCAACCCCCGTTTCGCCTGGGACTCCTACCGCCGGCTGATCCAGATGTTCGGCAAGACGGTCCTCGGGCTCGACGGCGACGCGTTCGAGGACGCCCTGGAGGGGGCCAAGACCGCGAAGGGCGTCACGGCGGACGTCGACCTCGACACGAGTGACCTGCAGGCCCTCGTGGCGACCTTCAAGACGATCGTCGAAGAGGGCTCCGGCCGACCGTTCCCCGAGGACCCGCGCGAGCAGCTGCACGCGGCGGTCCTCGCGGTCTTCGAGTCCTGGAACTCCGACCGCGCCACCCTCTACCGGCGTCGTGAGCACATCCCCACCGACCTGGGCACCGCCGTGAACGTCCAGGCGATGGTGTTCGGCAACCGCGGCTCCGACTCGGGGTCGGGGGTGGCCTTCACCCGTGATCCGAGCACCGGGGCGGTCGGCGTCTACGGCGACTACCTCAGCGACGCCCAGGGGGAGGACGTCGTCGCCGGCGTCCGCAACACCTTGTCCCTTGCCGACCTCGAGGGCCTGGACCGTGCGAGCTACGACGAGCTCCTCGCGATCATGGCCCGCCTCGAGGAGCACTACCGCGACATGTGCGACATCGAGTTCACGATCGAGCAGGGTCGGTTGTGGATGCTCCAGACGCGGGTCGGAAAGCGCACCGCCGAGGCCGCGTTCCGCATCGCCACCGACCTCCTCGACGAGGGCGTCATCGACGAGGAGGAGGCCCTTCGACGGGTCACCGGTGACCAGCTGGCGCAGCTGATGTTCCCCCACTTCGCCCACGACGGAGCGACCGCGCCCATCGCCCTGGGGATGAGCGCATCGCCGGGAGCGGCCGTGGGCGAGGTCGTCTTCGACTCCGACGAAGCGGTTCGCCGCAGCGCGGACGGCACCCACGTGATCCTCGTGCGCCGAGAGACCAACCCCGACGACCTGCACGGCATGGTGGCCGCACACGGCATCCTCACCAGCCGCGGCGGCAAGACCTCGCACGCTGCCGTCGTCGCCCGGGGCATGGGGCGCACCTGCGTCTGCGGAGCCGAGGCCCTCGACGTCGACACCAAGCAGTCCTGCTTCACCACGCCCGACGGCACCGTCGTGCGCCAGGGTGACACCGTCTCGATCGACGGGTCCACCGGCGAGGTGTTCCTCGGTGAGGTCGACGTCATCCCCTCCCCGGTCGTGCGCTACTTCGAGGGAAGCCTGGATCCCTCGGCCCCCGACACCGAGCCGATCGTGCGCTCCGTGCACCGGCTGATGGGGATGGCCGACAAGGTGCGGCGGCTGCGGATCCGCGCCAACGCCGACAACGCCCCGGACGCCGCGCGAGCACGCCGGTTCGGCGCCGAGGGCATCGGTCTGGCCCGCACCGAGCACATGTTCCTCGGGAAGCGCCGGGAGATGGTCGAGAAGCTCATCCTCGCCGAGAGCGAGGAGGCTCGTCAGGAGGTCTTCAACCAGCTGCTGCCCCTGCAACGTGCCGACTTCGTCGAGCTCTTCGAGGCCATGGAGGGCCAGCCGGTCACCGTGCGGCTCCTCGACCCGCCGCTGCACGAGTTCCTCCCCGACCTCACCGAGCTCTCGGTGCGGGTCGCCATCGAGGACGAACGCGGCGAGCACTCGGACCGCGACTCCGCGCTGCTCCACGCCGTGCTCCGCCTCCACGAGCAGAACCCCATGCTGGGCCTGCGCGGCGTGCGCCTCGGGCTCGCCATCCCCGGCCTGTTCGCGATGCAGGCCCGCGCGATCCTCGAGGCGGCGGCCCTCGTCGTCGAGCGTGGTGGCGCCGCCTACCCGGAGATCATGGTTCCCCTCGTCGGGGCGGTGCAGGAGCTCAGCGCCATCCGCGAGGAGATCGACGCGGCCGCGAGCACGGCCAGGGCGGCGTACAAGGTGGACCTCGACCACACCATCGGCACGATGATCGAGCTGCCGCGTGCCGCCCTCACCGCCGGGGACATCGCCGGTGCCGCCGACTTCTTCTCCTTCGGCACCAACGACCTCACCCAGACCGTCTGGGGGTTCTCGCGCGACGACGTCGAGTCCTCGTTCTTCTCCCGCTACCTCGAGAAGGGGATCTTCGGCGCGTCACCCTTCGAGACCATCGACCGGATCGGCGTCGGACGCCTGGTGCAGATGGCCACCTGGGAGGGCCGCGAGCGCAAGCCCGGGCTCAAGGTGGGCGTGTGTGGCGAGCACGGAGGCGACCCCGAGTCGATCCACTTCTTCCACGACTCCGGGCTGGACTACGTGTCGTGCTCCCCGTTCCGCGTGCCGGTGGCGCGGCTCGAGGCCGGCCGGGCTGCGCTCCCCCCGGCCTGACCCCGCAGGGTCAGCTGGAGGCGATGCCCGGTGATGATGGCGGCCAGCCATCCGACCCCGAGCAGCCACGCGGCCACCACGTCGGTGAGCCAGTGGTGGCCCAGGTAGACCCGTGAGAGGCCCATGGCGAGGATGAGCGCCACGGCGACCACCACGGTGCTGATCCGGGTGGCGCGCCGGTGCTCGTGCAGCAGCAGCAGGTACGCCATCAGCCCGATGAGCACGGTCGCGTTGAGGGTGTGACCCGACGGGAAGGACGGCGAGGTCTCCAGCGGCGGCACGGCCAGCGTCGAGGGGGGCCGGGCCCGGCCGATGAGGTCCTTGCCGAGCACCGTGAGCAGGAGGGAGCCGGCGGCGCCGATCGACATGAGGACCACCGGGGTCCACGACCTCCACACGATGGCCGTCACCACGGCGAAGGAGGTGGCGATGAGCGGCATCCCGATCGTCCCACCGAGGTTGGTGAACCAGGTGACCGCCTGGTCCAGGCCCGGCGACCGCAGGCCCACCATGACGTCCAGGACAGGGACGTCGAGGCTCGCGAGGTCGTCGTTCTGCGTGACCGCCTCGTAGACCTCTCCGGCGAGCAGGCCGGCGCCGATGAACACGATGCCGCCCACGAGCACGGTGATGACGAGCGCGAGGTTGGCGACCGACCAACGGGCCAGCGGTGTGAGGCGGCCCGCGATGGCCGCGACGCCGCGCTGTACCGATCGACCCCATCGGCTCGGCCAGTCGGTGAGGTCACGCGCGCCGATCCGGGTCCCTTCGCGACCCACGTCGTCGGACCTCCCGGGCTCCGGGGGCGTGGAGTTCGGTGGGGAGGACGGCATGGGCGCCATTCAACACTGCGGCCCGGCCCGCGAGAGCGGGGCCGGGCCGCAGGACGAGCGTGGGGTGCGCCGGTGGAGGAGGTGGCGGGAGCTTCGCCTAGAAGGCTCTGAACTGGTCCTTTGTGTCGATCGACGGGACCTGAGCTTGGCCATTGACATGACGGAAGTCACCCATGGTGAGGGTCGGCCGACATTGCTCGTCGGGCTAGTCGTGGGCAGAACCTGACCCGTGTGCCGGCCCGCGGACTCGGTCCCGCAGCTCGGTCTTGACGATCTTTCCAGTCGCTGTCTTTGGTAGGGCACTGAAGATGAACCGCGCAGGGCACTTGAAATGCGCGAGCCGGTCGCGACAGTGTTCCCGCAGTTCGACATCGGTCACGGTCGCTCCCGGACGGACGGTCACGAAGGCCACCGGGACCTCACCCCAGCGCTCATCCGGCTGCGCGACAACCGCGCACTCGACGACATCCTCGTGCTGGACCAGCACCTGCTCGACCTCGACGGTGCTGATGTTCTCACCGCCAGAGATGATGAGGTCCTTCCTGCGGTCCCGCAGCTCGATCTGGCCGTCGGTATGCACGACGGCGAGGTCGCCCGAGTGGAACCATCCACCGTCGAATGCCTCGCGGGTGGCCTCTGGGTCGTCGAGGTAGCCCGTCATCACGGCGTTGCCTCGCATGCACACCTCACCCAAGGTCTGACCGTCGGCGGGGACCGGAGCACCGTCGTCCGCTCGCACCTCGAGCTGGCCCGCCGTGACGTTGGCGAAACCCTGTCTGGCGCGCACCCGGTAGCGGCCGAGGTCCTCGGTGGTGTCGACGCCGTTGTTCACGTTGACGGTGTACGGCCCGTAGGTCTCGGTCAGTCCGTAGACGTGGTCGACGACGAACCCGAAGTCCTCCATCCGCTCGATGATGGTCGGCGAGGGGGCCGCACCGGCCGTGACGACACGGACGGAAGTGCCGAGAGCGGTGGCGGACGCCGACTCGGCAAGCATCGTGAGCACCGTCGGCGCTGCACAGAGATGGGTGACCTCGCCCGATGAGCAGAGGTCCCAGATTTGCTCGGGATCGATCCGCGGGAGACAGTAGTTGCGCGCACCGACCGCGACGGTGGCCCACGGGTAGCACCACCCGTTGCAGTGGAACATCGGCAGTGTCCAGAGGTACGTGCTGTCGGAGGTTAGTCCGTGGTCCAGGGCCATCGCGAGGGCATTGAGGTAGGCGCCGCGATGGTGGTAGACCACGCCCTTCGGTCGGCCCGTCGTTCCGGATGTGTAGTTGACCGAGATCGACTGGCACTCGTCTTCGACATGCCAGCCCGTGTACGCCTCGGATCCGCGATCCAGTCCGCCGACGAAGTCAGCATCCAGCACGACACGGCTCAGGCCCGGACGAGCCACCAGGCTGTCGCTGAGCTCGGGCGAGACGAGAGCGATCCGTGCGCCGGAGTGTTCCAGGATGTAGTCGACCTCGCGGGGGCTCAGCCTGGTGTTGATCGCCACCAGGTCGGCACCGGCCATCGGGACGGCGAAGTGCGCCAGCAGCATCGGCTCGCTGTTCACTGCCATCACGGCGACGCGGTCGCCCGGCTCGATGTCGAGTGAGCGCAGCTGCCCGGCAAGACCCATGGCCCGCCGATGCCACTCGGCATAGGTGTACTGCGCGTCGCCGTCGACTACGGCGATGCGGGACGCGTGCACCCGCGACGACCGGTCCAGGAACGACAGTGGCGTCAGGACGTCGAAGTTGGGCTCGGGGCGGTGGGCGAGGGCGCCATTGCTGCGGGCAGTCGTCAGATCCATCAGGGCGTACCGTTCCGTGTCATCGATCCCAGGCGGTTGGCCGCGACGAGCAGCGGATCCCAGACCGGAGCGAACGGCGGTGCGTAGCCAAGGTCGAGATCCGCGAGATCGCCCACGGTCATCCCCGCCTGGAGGGCGGTAGCGATCACATTGGTCCTCCCAGGGACCCCCGAGCGCCCGACGATCTGCGCGCCCAGCAGCCGGCTCGTCGTCGCATCGGCGACGATCTTGACGGTGGTCGCGCTGGACCCCGGGTAGTAGTGCGCGATGTCGTCGGCGGTGATCGTCGTCGAGGCGACCCTCATTCCCAGCCTCCGTGCCTCGGTCTCGGTCACTCCGGTTCGTCCGACGTGAAGATCGAAGACCTTCACCAGGCTGGTGCCCACGACTCCGCCGAACCGCGCAGACCCGCCGATCATCGACGACCCCGCAACGCGACCCTGCTTGTTGGCGGCCGGGCCCAGGGGAATCCACACGGTCGCCCCCGTGACACGGTGAGTGCTCGAGACGCAGTCGCCCGCCGCCCAGACCCCGTCGACGTTCGTCATCATCGTGTCGGTCGTGCCGATCGCCCCGGTCAGATCGATGTCGACCCCGCCCTTGCGGGCAAGCTCGATGTTCGGTCGTGCCCCGAGACCGAGGACGACGAGGTCGCACTCCCAACGCGCGGACGCCGTTCGCACGGCGCAGACCAGCCCGTCCTCGCCTTCCTCGAGATCGAGGACGGGCTCACCGAGCTTGATCTCGGTGCCTTGGCCGACGAGTTCGGTGTGCACTATCTCGGTCATGTCGGAGTCCATCGCGGGGAGCACATGGTCGGCACCCTCAGCGAGGGTGAGCTCGAGTCCGTGCGCACGTAGAGCTTCGGTCATCTCCAGACCCAGATAGCTCGCCCCGATCACGGTGCACCGTGACGGCTTGTGCTGCTCGATGTACTGCACGAGGGCGATGGAGTCGTCGTAGTGCCGGATGCTGAACACGTTGGCCGCATCGCCTCCCGCGACTGGCGGCACGATCGCGCTCGCACCCATGGCGAGCAGAAGCTTGTCGTACTGATGCGTGTACGACGTCGAGCTCAACCGATTCAGGACGGTGACCGCGTGCGCAGTGGTGTCGAGGTCGACCACCTCGTGGCACAGTCGGAGATCGATTCCCATGCTGGTGAAGTAGGAGGGCTCCCGCACGAGCAACGTGCTCGGGTCGTGGATGTCTCGGCTCACGTGATAGGGCAGACCACAGGCGGCGTACGAGTTGACCCCGCTGCGCTCGAAGACGGTGACCTTCGCGTCTTTGCCGGATCGCGCGATGAAGGAGGCGGCGCTCATCCCCGCAGCGTCGCCACCGACGATCGCGATAGCTTCGGTCATCCCTGCGTCTCCTGAGTCTCCTGCGTTGTGCGCCGGCTTTGCCGCCGCCGTCGACCGATCGTGGGTATGGGCATCCGAATCGCATCCTTCGTCGTACGAGATCCTCGAGGTCGCGGGCGGCCGGGTCGGTATGGGCAGATCGACCGTGGCGCCCTGCGAGCCACTCGAATGCACGCCGTGGCCGTGACGGACGCGGATGTCACGAGCTGGCTTCGCGATCAAACGCTGCTGGCAGTTTCGATCCGGTCGCCTCGGGCCTGATCCTGCTGTCCTGCCGAGGCGTCTCCTTCTTGCTGTCGATGAACGGCATCTCCGTGACGACTCCCCGCCGGATTTCGCTGTCAACGATCACGTCGTGGGTCATGCCCGCGGCGGCGTCGCCATTCGGCAGGATGACCATGCCGATGTTCTTGTCGAGCCGCGGCGAATGGCAGGCAGACGTCACGTGTCCGATGACGTCGCCGCCGTTGAGCACCGGATACGGCTCGAGCATGCTCCCGTCGTTGTACGAGCCAAGCCGCGCGCCATCGATGGTGAGCCCGACGAGGCGCCGAGAGGCGCCCTCGTCTTTGATCCTGCGCAAGGCCTCGTCGCCGACGAACCCACCGTCCTTGTCCAGGCTGACCATCCAGGGATAGCCCAGGCCCACCTCGTAAGGATTCGTCGAGAGGTCGGCATCGGCGCCGTAGGCGAGGAT
Source organism: uncultured Actinomycetota bacterium (assembly GCA_963730365.1). Taxonomy (GTDB): domain Bacteria; phylum Actinomycetota; class Actinomycetes; order Actinomycetales; family Dermatophilaceae; genus Fodinibacter. Next base: position 152,449 of record CAVSRM010000017.1, read on the forward strand.
GCCGGCCTCGATGCGACGGATGTGGCAGACGCCACCGACGTCGAGGCCCCAAGGAAGGCCGGCCGCGACCACGCGCTCCCACAGTTCCGATCCGTGCTTGCTGGCGTCCACAAGATAGAGCTCGTATCCGAGCTCTGCGGTGTAGCCGGTCCTCGAGACCAGGACGCGCATCGCGTCCAGGGTGAACTCGGCCAGGTGGTAGTAGGCGATGTCGCGGATCGACTCACCAAGAAGGGCGACCATGACATCGAGCGACTTCGGCCCTTGGACCTGGATCGGTCCCATGTCGGGCTCGGAGAGCGTGACATCGAGGCCGCTGTTGACCGCGAGCCCCTTGGCCCACAGCAGACCGTCGCTGTCCGCGAGGGTCAGCCAGAAGTGGTTCTCGCCGAGGCGGAGCAGGACAGGGTCGTTGATGATCCCCCCGGACTCATCGGTGATGAAGGTGTACTTGCACTGCCCGACCGCGCACTTGCTCAGGTCTCGGGTCACCATTCGATTCGTGAACGTAAACGCATCCGGACCTGTGATCTCGATGGCGCGCTCGACTCCGACGTCGGCGAGGTTGACGTTGGTGAGCAGGTTCCAGTACTCAGCCACGGGATCGCCGTAGTGCCGGGGGACGTACATGCGGTTGTAGACGCTATACATGGCGACGCCGTGCTTGCGAGCAGCATGGAAGTAGGGTGACTTGCGGATGCGCGGGTACAGGAGCATCTCCGCTCTATTCAAGTCAGCGGGCATGCGAGACCTTTCACCGAGTGGTGGTTGTCGTCGAGACACCGGTGACGCCAATCCAGCGTGCCGGACCCGCGACAGGCGGCTGCGGGGGCTACTTGCCCTGCCAGATGGGTTCGCGCTTGGTGAGAAACGCGTCGATGCCCTCCTGCGCGTCGCAGGCAACAGCGTTGGCCGCCATCGTCTCCGACATGAGGGCGTAGGCCTGCGCCTGGGGAGCATCGATCTGCTCGTAGAACGCCTGCTTGCCGATGGACATGGTCAACGGGCTCGATGCGGCCAGCTTCTCGACGAACGTCCAGACTTCGTCCTCCAGCTGATCTGCCGGGACTGCTCTGTTGATGAGGCCCCACTCGACGGCGGTCGCGGCTGTGATCGGGTCACCGGTGAGCAGCATCTCCATCGCACGCTTGCGCCCCACGTTGCGACTCAGCGCCACCATCGGCGTCGAGCAGAACAGACCGATGCGTACACCTGGTGTCAGGAACAGGGTGGAGTCGGCAGCCACCGCTAAGTCGCAGGTCGCGACCAGCTGACAGCCAGCCGCCGCCGCGACGCCGTGGACCTGAGCGATCACGGGCTGGGGAATCTGCTGGACGGTCTGCATCATCTCGGTGCAGACGTCGAAGACCTCGCGCTGTTCATGGAGGGCGCGGTCAGTCATCTCGCGGAGGTTGTGGCCTGAGGAGAAGATCTTGCCGGCGCCCCTGATCACGACCACGCGGACCTCGTCGTCACTCGCCAGGCCCTTGAGCTCATCGCTCAGCGCTCGCATCAGAGCGACGGACAACGGGTTGCGCTGATCGGGCAGGTTCAACGTGATGATGGCCGCCGGCAGGCGGCGCTCCACAGTGACCTGGTTGTCAGCCGTCGCATTGAGCAATGCCTGTCTCCTCGGCGCCTATCGTGCTACGAAGACTTTTCGTACAGGTCTGTATAGCAAGCGAGGGGACGCCGGGTCAAGGGATTCGCCGCCGCGGTGGCTGAGGGCCGGGCGCTACGAGCCTGCCGCCGACCCGGCCCTCAGCGTCGGTCGTTCAGGCGCCGACGGCGATCGCGCCGGAGTGGGCGGCCACCACGAACCCTGCGACTTCCTTCGCCCGATCTGCGGCGCTGGGATCCTCATCGACCAGCGCCGTGATGATGGCCCCCTCCATCAGGAGCATGACGTGCGCCCCGACCACCGCGGGCTCGCTCAGCCCGGCCTCGGCCGCCAGGTCCGCGATCCACTCGCGCATCCGGTGCTTGTGGTTGAGGATCGGTCGGCGCGCCGGATGCTCGGGATCGGCCAGCTCGACGGTGGCGTTCACGAAGACACACCCACGGAAGGTCGGCTTCTCGAACCATTCCTTCAGCGCATCAAAGATTCCGAGGATCTGGTCTGCCGGTGTGATCGACCCTTCGGCAACCCGGCGCTCGAGCCACAGCCGGTAGCGTTCGTCAACGCTGTCCAGGCACGCGACGATCAGTCCGTCCTTCGACCCGAAGTAGGAGTACAGCGTCATCTTCGATACGCCGGATTCGGCAGCGACCGTGTCAACGCCCACCGCGCGAATGCCGCGGTCGTAGAAGAGCTTCCGGGCCTCGCGGAGCAGTGTCTCGCGTTTCCCCGGTCGCTCAGCCACCGAATTCCCCTCTGCCGTTGCCGCATGGACGCTTTCTGTACAGAACGGTACTGTGCGGTGTCGTCGCGGCGCAACGTACTTGGCGCAGGGCCGGGCCATGGTCAGCGCGAACCTCGGCGAGTCGCGACCACCTCCGCGAGCCGGCGGCGGAGCGGAGTCGTGACCGCGCGGTCGGTGGGACACTGACGGTTCATGAGGAGAGGTGGCGGCGTCGATGAGCGGGTCGGTGTGGCACCGCGAGCCTGAATGGGTCCACCATGCCCTGTGGTGGCACGTGTACCCGTTGGGGTTCGTGGGTGCGGAGCCACGCGCCGACCTGTCCGGGGAGGTGGTGCAGCACCGGCTCGGTGCGATCGAGGGGTGGCTGGACCACGTGGTGGAGCTGGGTGCCTCGGGCCTGTTGTTGGGGCCGGTCTTCGCTTCTGAGACCCACGGCTACGACACTGTCGACCACTTTCGGATCGACCCCCGCCTGGGCGACGAGGCGGACCTGGAAGCGCTGGTCGGGGCCGCAGCCCGGCGGGGGATCCGGGTGATGCTGGACGGGGTGTTCAACCACGTGGCCAGGTCTCACGGCGCGTTCGCGGCTGTGCTGGCCGAAGGCCCGTCGGCTCCGAGCGCTTCCTGGTTCCACCTGCACTGGCCGGGAGGTGCGGACGCGTGGACGCCCGGCGAGGAGCCCGACTATGAGGACTTCGAGGGCCACCACCATCTGGTGGCGCTCAACCACGCAGAACCGGCCGTGGTGGACCACGTGGCCGAGGTGATGATCCACTGGCTGGACCGCGGCATCGCTGGTTGGCGCCTGGACGCCGCCTACGCGGTGAGCGAAGGCTTCTGGGCGGAGGTCGCCGACCGGGTTCGGGCGCGCCACCCTGACGCGTACCTCATGGGTGAGGTGATCCACGGCGACTACCCCGGACTCGTCGAGGCGAGCCACCTGGACTCGCTCACCCAGTACGAGCTGTGGAAGGCGATCTGGTCAGCGCTCAACGACCGAAACTTCCACGAGCTCGCACACGCGCTGGGCCGTCACGACGCGCTGCTCGAGGTGTTCGTGCCGTTCACGTTCGTGGGCAACCACGACGTGACCCGGATCGCCTCCCGCCTGCACGACCCGCGGCACCTCGAGCACGCGGTGGTGGTGCTGACCACCGTTGCCGGCACGCCCGCGGTCTACTCCGGGGACGAGTACGCCTTCCGCGGGATCAAGGAGGACCGCGAAGGCGGCGACGACGCCGTGCGCCCACCGTTCCCGCCCAGCCCCGGCGACCTTCCCCCGGAGGGCCTGCCGACCTTCCACCACCACCAGGCCATGCTCGGCCTACGCCGTCGCCACCCGTGGCTACACACGGCCCGCACGGAGGTGCTTCACGTCTCAAACGAGCAGATCGGCTACGCCAGCACCGACGGCACCCACCGCCTGCTGGTCGCCCTCTCCACGGCGCAGACCCCGGCTGCTCTTCCGGTCCCCGGCGCCGTCAGTGCGATCGCCGGCCACGGCGAGGTCACCTCACCGGGTACCGCCGCGGCGACCGTTCACCTACCAGCGCACGGCTGGGCCGTGCTCACCGGCTGAACCTCACCAGGAACCGAGCCCGAGGGCGCGCCGATGCCCTCGGCCTGTCAGGTCCACCACGAGATGGGTCGATTTCCGCCGCCACCGAGATGGCTCTCCACCAATTGGCGGGGTGGACATTGGACGCTGGCGGCTACCAGCGCCGAGCACACTGTGGCCGGCCTCGTACTGCGTCACTGCGTCACTGCGTCACTGCGTCACTGCGTCACTGCGTCACAGACGCTCCTATGCTTCGTCAAGGGGTTGCGGCCCCGTTTTCGAGGAGGCGGTAGAGGTCGCGTGCGACGTAGCGGGCCAGGCAGCGTTTGATCTCTCGGCTGGTCTTGCCTTCGGTGGTGCGGCGGGCGACGTAGTCGCGGGTCGCGGGTTGCTGCCTGGTACTGGATGCGGATCCGGACCACGGTGTGCAGTGCCTGGTTGAGGTGCCGGTCGCCGTAGCGGTTGAGCCGGTGCCGGGTAGTGACCTGGCCGCTGTTCGCCGGGATCGGTGCCACCCCGGCGAGCATCGCGAACGCGGCTTCGGAGTGGACCCGGCCGGGGTGGGACCAGGCGCACAGCACCGTTGCGGCGACGATCGGTCCGACGCCGAACTCTTCGAGCAGGTCGGGGCGCCAGCTGCGGATGATGGCCACGATCGCCTTCTCCAGCTCGCGGGCCTCCTGCAGCATCGTGTGCGCGCGACGAGCCAGGGTGCGCAGCGCCACGACGGTGCTGGTGGTCTCGACGTCCCACGCTGACTGAACACGGAGCTTGGCCGCGGTGTTGAGCATCGCGGCGAGCACGAGGCTGAGGACCTGTTGTTGGGCATCTCTGGAGGCGTTGACTGCGGAGCGGCGGGCAGCCAGCAGCACGGACAGTGCTTGATATTGAGTACCCGAACAGCGTGGGAGTGAGCACGGTGGTGGAGGTGGCGGGAATCGAACCCGCGTCCACTGACGGGAAACCAGGGCTTCTCCGGGTGCAGTGCGCTATGGATTTTCTCGGCCTCGGGGCTCGCGCGCACACGTTCCCCGACAGGCCCAGTCGAGTTGGAGTCCCGCACCGTCCCCCGACATGACGGTGCAGCAAGACCTCTAGATGACGCTGGTGACTAGGTCGAGATCGAACCTAGGCCAACGGACTTCGGGCTCGCTCAGGCGGCGAGGGCGAAGTCGGTGCGCTTGGAATCGGCACCTATTGGTTTGCGCGGATCGTTTACGAGATGACCGTGCGTCCTCGACCCGCTTCCCACTGGCCAGCCGACCAATGTCGAAACCGATCACCCCCATGAGGGGCTCACTCCCACGCTGTTCAGTTGTGTGTGCCGACTGCCGCTGAGCGGACCTCCGGACACCATCCAGTATGCCGTGCAACACCGACACCCCCAAACGGATTCCTCACCTGCCGCGTCGCCGGAGGGCCACGACCGCGGCATCCTGTCGGGGCCCGGTCCGCCGGGACGGTCCCCTCCTGAGGCGTGGACGCCCCCTGGCCCTGGTCCCCCGGTCACTAGGGTTGGTCGCATCGCGCCACCAGACCCGGAGGTCCCGCCGTGTTCCACAAGATCCTCGTCGCCAACCGTGGGGAGATCGCGGTTCGCGCGTTCCGAGCCGCCACGGAGCTCGGCGCGAAGACCGTGGCCGTCTTCCCCCACGAGGACCGCACCTCCGAGCACCGGCTCAAGGCCGATGAGTCCTACGAGATCGGTGAGCCCGGCCACCCGGTGCGTGCCTACCTCGACCACGACGACATCGTGCGCGTGGCCGTCGAGTGCGGCGCCGACGCGATCTACCCCGGCTACGGCTTCATGTCGGAGAACCCCGACCTCGCCGAGGCGTGCGCGGCGCGTGGGATCACCTTCATCGGCCCGCCGGCATCCGCCCTCCACCTCGCCGGCAACAAGGCGCGGGCCATCACGGCCGCACGGGAGGCGGGGCTGCCCACCCTCGACAGCGCGCCCCCGACGACCGACCTCGACGAGCTGGCCGCCGCGGCCGAGGGCATCGGGTTCCCGGTGTTCGTCAAGGCCGTGAGCGGCGGCGGCGGGCGCGGCATGCGCCGCGTCGACGACCCGTCGACGCTGCGCGACTCCCTCGAGGCCGCACAGCGCGAGGCCGACGCCGCGTTCGGGGACCCTACGCTCTACCTCGAGCAGGCCGTGGTCAACCCCCGCCACATCGAGGTGCAGGTGCTCGCCGACTCCACCGGCACGGTGCTGCACCTCTTCGAGCGGGACTGCTCGGTGCAGCGCCGCCACCAGAAGGTCGTCGAGATCGCGCCCGCACCGAACCTCGACCCGGCCACCCGCGCGCAGATGTGCGCGGACGCCGTGCGCTTCGCCGAGTCGATCGGCTACGTCAACGCCGGCACGGTCGAGTTCCTCCTCGGCGAGGACGGGCGCTACGTCTTCATCGAGATGAACCCGCGCATCCAGGTCGAGCACACCGTGACCGAGGAGGTCACCGACGTCGACCTCGTCATCTCGCAGATGCGGATCGCCGCCGGGGAGACCTTCGAGGACCTCGAGATGCGCCAAGAGGACATCTACACCCGGGGAGCGGCCCTCCAGTGCCGGATCACCACCGAGGACCCCGCCAACGGCTTCCGACCGGATGCCGGACTGATCACCGTCTACCGCTCCGCCGGCGGTGGGGGCGTGCGCCTCGACGGCGGCACGATCTTCGTGGGTGCGCAGGTCAGCCCGCACTTCGACTCGATGCTCGTCAAGCTCACGTGCCGGGGTCGCACCTTCGACGCAGCGGTCCGTCGCGCCCGACGGGCCCTGGCGGAGTTCCGGATCCGCGGCGTGTCGACCAACATCCCCTTCCTCGAGGGAGTACTCGCCGACCCGGTGTTCCGGCGAGGCGAGGCGACCACGAGCTTCATCGACCAGCGGCCCGAGCTGCTCACGGCGCGGCTGCCGGCCGACCGTGGCACCAAGCTGCTGGCCTACCTCGCCGACGTCTCGGTGAACCGGCCCCACGGGGCGGCGACGACCACCATCAACCCCCGCGCCAAGCTGCCCGCGCTGGAGGCCGGCGCCCCCCTCCCCCCGGGCAGCCGCGACCTGCTGCTGCGGGTCGGGCCGTCGGCCTTCGCCCAGCAGCTGCGCGAGCGCAGCGACGTCCCCGTCACCGACACGACCTTCCGCGACGCGCACCAGAGCCTGCTCGCGACGCGGATGCGCACGCGCGACCTGCTCCAGGTCGCGGGCCACGTCTCGCGGCTCACCCCCGAGCTGTTGTCGATGGAGGCCTGGGGCGGAGCCACCTACGACGTCGCGCTTCGGTTCCTGTCCGAGGACCCGTGGGAGCGCCTGGCGCTGCTGCGCGAGGCGATGCCCAACGTCCCCCTCCAGATGCTGCTGCGCGGCCGCAACACCGTCGGCTACACGCCCTACCCCACGAAGGTGACCGACGCGTTCGTCCACGAGGCGGCACGCACCGGCCTCGACATCTTCCGGATCTTCGACTCGCTCAACGACGTCGAGCAGATGCGACCCGCCGTGGAGGCGGTGCTCGACACCGGCACTGCCGTGGCCGAGGTCGCCCTGTGCTACACCGGCAACCTCCTCGACCCGCGCGAGGAGCTGTACACCCTGGACTACTACCTCGGCCTCGCCGAGCAGATCGTCGGGACGGGCGCGCACGTTCTCGCGATCAAGGACATGGCCGGGCTGCTCCGACCGCCCGCCGCCTCGAAGCTCGTTCGGGCCCTCCGTGAGCGCTTCGACCTCCCCGTGCACCTGCACACCCACGACACGGCCGGTGGCCAGATCGGCACCCTGCTCGCGGCGATCGACGCCGGCGTCGATGCGGTCGACGCGGCCTGCTCCTCCATGGCCGGGACCACGAGCCAACCGAGCCTGTCCGCCCTGGTGGCAGCCACCGACGGCACCGACCGTCCGACCGGCCTGGACATCGACAAGGTCTTCTCGCTCGAGCCCTACTGGGAAGCCGTCCGGCAGGTCTACCGGCCCTTCGAGTCGGGCCTGCCCTCCCCCACCGGTCGGGTCTACTTCCACGAGATTCCCGGTGGCCAGCTGTCCAACCTGCGCCAGCAGGCGATGGCGCTCGGGCTGGGCGACCGCTTCGAGGACATCGAGAACATGTATGCCGCGGCCAACCGGATCCTCGGCAACCTCGTCAAGGTGACTCCCTCCTCGAAGGTCGTCGGCGACCTCGCGCTCGCGCTCGTCGGCGCCGGGGCGGACCCGGCCGACTTCGAGGAGAACCCGACGAAGTACGACATCCCCGACTCCGTGATCGGCTTCCTCGAGGGCGAGCTCGGCGACCCGCCCGGTGGCTGGCCCGAGCCGTTCCGGACCAAGGCGCTGCACGGTCGCAGTGCCAAGCCCCGGGTCACCGAGCTCACGCCCGAGCAGGAGGAGTCCCTGGCCTCCGACCCGAAGCGCACCCTCAACCAGCTGCTCTTCCCCGGACCGACGAAGGAGTTCGAGGACAGCCGCGAGCGCTTCGGCGACCTCTCCGTGCTGGGCACCTCGGAGTTCCTTCACGGCCTGGACCAGGGCGTCGAGATCGAGGCCGAGATCGAGGCGGGCAAGCGGCTCATCCTGGGGATCAGCTCGGTCGGTGACGCCGACCGGCAGGGCGTGCGCACTGTCATGTGCACCCTCAACGGTCAGTTCCGGCCGGTGCAGGTGCGCGACCACTCGGTGTCCGCCGACGTCAAGGCCGCCGAGAAGGCCGACCCCGGGAACACCGGACACGTCGCGGCACCGTTCGCCGGCGTCGTCTCCCCCGTCGTCGCGGAGGGCGAACAGGTCGAGGCCGGCGGCGTCGTGGCGACGATCGAGGCCATGAAGATGGAGGCCAACATCACCTCGCCCGTGGCCGGGACGGTCGAGCGACTCGCCATCGCCGGCCACCAGCAGGTGGAGGGTGGCGACCTCGTCGTCGTCGTCGGCCAAACCTGAACAGGACGGGTCCGCGGGTACCCAAAGCCCCGGAAGCAGCGTCCCCGGCATACGGTGAAACAACTGCACCTCGTCACGACGTGGCACGGTGCTCCAGTTCCAGCAAAGGAGATCCCCATGGGTATTGGCGACAAGATGGACAACATGAAGGACGACCTGACGGGTCAGGCGAAGGAGGCCGAGGGCAAGGCCACCGGCGACGAGAGCCGCGAGACCCAGGGCAAGGCCGAGCAGTCCAAGGCCGACCTCAAGAAGGCCGGCGAGAACGTCAAGGACTCCTTCAACAACTGACACTCCCTCGTCGAGGGAACACAACACGCCGCCTGCGAGGACTCGCAGGCGGCGTGTTCTGCTCGGTCGAGGGGTGGATGCCGCGGAGCGCGCGGCCTACCCGCTTCCGCCCGACCACCAGCATCCTGCCGAGCGGCAGCGCCGGTCACCGGCACGCTGCCGAGGGACAGCCCCGACTACCAGCTCCCGCCGGACGAGCCGCCGCCGCCACCACCGGAGAAACCGCCCCCGCCGGAGAAGCCACTCGACCCCGAGGAGCCCGGCGTCGACACGAAGGTGCCCGCCGCGACCGTGGAGAAGGAATCCATGCTCGAGGCGACGTCACCGAACCCGCTGGAACTCCAGTTCCCCGAGTACCAGACCGGCCCCGCGACGACGTGCCCGGCGGCAGCCGCTGCGGTCGCGACCTCCTCGAACACCCCCGCCCACCGGTCGGCCAGGCCGAAGACGATGGCGTAGGGCAGGAAGCGGCTGAAGACGTCCTGCGCCTCCTCCCACCTGATCTGGTTCGCCTCGGCGGTGGCGATGTACTGCCGGAACCCCAGGGACTGGGTCAGGACGGCTGACCCCTGCGCGGTGCGCGACGCCATCCGCTTGCCCAGGGTGCGGATGATGAGTCCGGCGATGGCGCCGCCGCCCGCCAGGATGAGGATCGGGGGGACGACGAAGCCGGAGTCGGCGAAGAGCACGAAGGAGGGCCCGGAGGCGACGAACCCGAGGAACACCGACAGGCCCGCGATCACCAGGCCCAGCGCCATCCAGCCGGACCGCTGCGACTGGGGGCTGCGACGGAACCACCCCCGCTGGACGACCTCCTCGTACATCATCCGCTGCACGGCATCGAGGGTGGGCTTGAAGGTGTTCTTGAGCTGGGAGAGGGCCACCTGGTTGCCCGAGGCGAAGAGTGCATCGACCAGCGTCTGCTCGTAGGGCACCAGCGGGGCCGCCGTCGCCGGCGGCGTCAGGCGGGTGAGCAGCCAGTCATCGGCGCGGAAGACCCCCTTGTCCTCGCGCCCGATGCTCAGGTGCCCACGCACGGCGAGGTCGACGATGGTCGCGCTGACGTCGAGGACGTTCGCCTCCTCGTCCAGCACGGTTCCGAGCATGCCCGGCTGCACCCCCGGGGGCGGGTTGAACTGCACGGCGACGGTCGGCCGCGGACCACCGTTGACCACGGTGCGCTGGTCACCGTGCCCCGGCGAGAGGCCGGGCGTCACCCCGGCGAACTGCTCGTCCCTGCCCCTGCGCCAGACGAGCAGCCCCATCAGGGCCCCGGCGAGCACCGGCAGGAGCACCCCCAGCCCCGTGGTGAGCCACGCGAGCGCGCGGGACACCCGCGGGCTCACGGGGCTGCTGGCGCCGCTGGCAGGGTCCCCCTGCCGCACGTCGGGCGTGAGGTCACCGAAGGCGTCGCGCGGGTATGAGGTGATGATGCTCGCGCCCTCCCGGGGGGCAAGGTCCGGAACCTCGAACGTCGCGGTCTCCCCGGGGGTGGCGGTGCACTGGTCGGTGGAGCCGAGCTCGCCGTAGTAGCAGGCAGCACGGGTGGCCGCGACCGGCCCGGTCACCGTCGCCGAGACGTTCTGCTGGGGAAAGTCGTTCGACGTGTCGACCATGTCGTAGTAGAACTCCGCCGTGCCGTCGCCGATGTCGTTGACGATGTGCTGCAGGCGGTAGGTCACGATGTAGTCCGCCGTGCCGCTCACGGTGAGGGACGGGCTGCCGATGCGGATCTGGCGGTAGGCACCGAAGTCCGAGATCGAGATGTCGGTCGGCGCCCCGGACGGGGACGTCACCGCGACCTCGCTCAGCTCGAAGTAGCGGTAGGCGTCCTCCTGGTCCTGGTAGCCCGCCCGGACCTGGACGTTGCGCAGGATGCCGTGCCGCTCCTCCCCCTCGGGGAAGCGCCAGGTGATCGACTCCGTCACGACGACGGAGCCGTCGGCCTGGACCTCGAAGTCCATCTGGAGGCGGTCCGCCTGCTCCACCGTGGCCAGGGTGACGAACCCGGCGGCCCTCCCCCCGCCCGCCGGTGCCACAGCGCCGACCGGCGCTGCCATCGCAACCGGCGCCAGCAGCACGAGGAACACCACGAGGGCGCACCACAGCACCCCCCACCGGCTCGCTGACCTGCCGGCGCCGTTCACTCAGTCCTCGCCACGGCGGCGGGCCGCGATCGCCCGGTCGGCCTCCCGGGCATCCTGGCGTTCACGCAGGGCGTAGCGCTTGTCGTAGGACTTCTTGCCCTTGGCCACGGCGATCTCGACCTTGGCCCGGCCGTCCTTGAAGTAGAGGGCCAGCGGCACGATGGTGTGGCCGGTCTCGCGGGTGGCGTGCAGGATCTTGTCGAGCTCGCGGCGGTGGAGGAGGAGCTTGCGTCGTCGACGTGGGGTGTGGTTGGTCCACGTACCGCTCACGTACTCCGGGATGTGGACGCCCTCGAGCCACAGGTCGTCGGAGTCGTCGAAGCCGGCCCACCCGTCGACGAGGGACGCGCGTCCCATCCGCAGCGCCTTCACCTCGGTGCCCATGAGGACCAGGCCCGCCTCGTACGTGTCCTCGATGAGGTAGTCGTGGCGAGCCTTGCGGTTGCTCGCGACGACTTTGCGTCCGGTCTCCTTGGGCACGGACCCGAGGGTACCCGCCCGCGGGCGGCCACCCCAGCCGACTACCCGCTCAGAGCCATCTGCGGGGGTCGGCGAAGTCGCCGTTGAGCAGCGTCTCGAAGTGCAGGTGACAGCCGTTCGAGGTGCCCGTCGTGCCGCTGTAGCCGATCACCTGGCCGCGGCTCACGCTGCCGCCGTAGTCGGTGATCCGGGAGAGGTGGTTGTAGGTCGTCGCGAGACCCTGACCGCCGACCAGGCCGTGGTCGATGACGATCCGGTTGCCGTAGCCCCCGCGCCCTCCGGCGGAGATGATCGTTCCGCTCGCGGCGGCCTTGACCGGCGTGCCGCAGGGGACGGCGTAGTCGCGGCCCGAGTGCAGCTTCCAGACCTTGTAGATGGGGTGGTAGCGCGAGCCGTACTCCGAGCTGATCCAGCCGGAGCTGACCGGACGGCTGAGGTAGCCGCTGCCGCTGCTGCTCGAGGAGCCCGAGGACCCCGAGGACCCCGAGGAGGACTGACCCGCTGCCTTGGCGGCGGCGTCTGCGGCCTTGCGAGCCGCGGCGGCCTTCTTCTCCGCCGCCGCCTTCTTCTGCGCCGAGGCGGCGCGTGCTGCGGCCTCCGCCTTGCGAGCCGCCTCCGCCTTGCGAGCCGCCTCCGCCTTGCGGGCCGCCTCCGCCTTGCGAGCCGCCTCCGCCTTGCGCTTGGCCTCGAGCGCGCGGGCGACGAGGATCGCCTTGAGCCGGGCCTGCTCCTGCTCGGCCGAGGCAAGACGGGCCTTCTCGCTCGCGAGCTTCCCCTCGACGTCCTTGGCCTGCTGCTGCTGCTGCGCGGCGAGGGAGTCGAGCTGGGCCTTGGCCGACGCAGCGGCGTCACGGGCCGACGTGGCTCTCGCCAGTGCCTCCTCGGCCTGCTGCTTCTTCGCGGCCGAGTCCGCGCGCAGCGCGGACACGTGGTCCTCGAGAGCGGTCAGGCTGGCCTGCTCGGTGGCGAGGCGCTCCATCGTCTCGCCCTGGACGTCCATCACCGTGTCGACCAGGGCGATGCGGTCGGCGAACTCCTGCGGGTCGGTGCTCGAGAGCGCCATGTCGAGCTGGCCGAAGCCCTGCTCCTGGTAGATCTGGGCCGCGAACTGCGCCACCCTCGTCCGGCTGGCGAAGATCTCCTCGGTGGCCGCCTCGAGTTCCGCCTGGGCCTTGCGCTCGTTGGCCTGCGCCACCTCGAGCTCCTGGGCGGCCACGGCGTTCGCCCGGTCGGCGGCGGCCGCGGCGGCCTCGGCCTGGTCCAGCTCGGCGCGCGCGGCGGGGAGCTGGGCCTGGGTGGCCTGCAGTGCGGAGTACGCCGCGGACAGGTCGGCGCTCGTGTCGTCGAGCTGGTCCTTGAGCTGGTCGACCTGGGCGTCGACCTTGCGCTTCTCCTTGCCGGGGTCGGTCGCCGACGGCGCCGCTTCGGCGCTCGTGGCGAGCAGCGCGACGACGCACGCCACGGCCGCACCGAGCGCAGCGATACGCCGGCGGGCAGGCGGAAGTGCCTGGTCGCTTGGTCCCATGATCACCATTGGTAACACGAATCACACGCTGAGGGGAACCCCAGAGACGCATTTCACGGTCCCCGGCTCTCGGGTGAGCACGGGAGGACCTCTCAGACGCGCAGGTAACGGCGCAGGGTGACCAGGCTCGTGACGAGCGCGATGACCATCACCCCGAGGAACATCCAGGGTGCGAGAACCCAGACGTCAGAGGTCCCGATGAACGCCTGGCTCAGCGCGATCCGGCTCGCCCCCTCGTTGAAGACGTACTTCGTGACGCCGACGAGCATGCCGACCGCCAGGCCCACGCCCACCGCCGAGACGATGATCATCTCGGTGAGGAACGGCATCCGGATCGTCCAGTTCGATGCGCCGACCAGGCGCATGATCCCGATCTCCCGCCGGCGGATGAACGCGGCCTGACGGATCGTCGTCGCCATGAGCAGGGCGGCACAGGCCACCATCAGTCCGGCGAGCAGCACGGCGAAGAACGTCACGTAGTTGATGATCGTGAAGAACTTGCTGAGCACCTTCTCCTGGTCCTGCACCGTGGCGACCCCCGGCGCGCCCTCGAACTGGCTCGTGACGACGGCGTACTTCGTCGGGTCGCTCAGCTGCACGCGCATGCTCTGCGGGATGTCGCCGACCTGCACGTTCCCGGCGATCGGGCTGTTGCGGAACTGCTCCTTGAACCGGTCGAAGGCCTCCTGCTCGGACTCGTAGAAGACGGCCTTGACCTCCGGCAGGGCCTCCAGCTGGCGCTGGATGGCCTCCTTCTCGGCGTCGGTGACGGCCCGGCCCTCGCAGTTGGGCTGCAGCGAGTTCTGGGTGCACAGGTAGATCGAGACCTGGATCCGGTCGTACCAGTAGCCCTTCATCGTGTCGGCCTGCCGCTGGGCGAGCAGGCCCAGCCCCAGGAGGAACATCGACACCATCGTCACGAGCACGACGGAGATGGCCATCGAGAGGTTGCGGCGCAGGCCGGAGCCGACCTCTGAGAGGAGGAAGCGGGGTTTCACGGCTCAGTCCTCGATCGGGTTGTGGTAGGTGGCGTCCTCCTGGTCACGGATGACCCGGCCGTCCTCGAGCTGCAGCACGCGGCGCCGCACGTCGTTGACGATGTCGTGGTCGTGCGTGGCCATGACGATGGTCGTCCCCGTGCGGTTGATCCGGTCGAGGAGACGGACGATGTCGAGGCTGATCCCCTGGTCGAGGTTTCCGGTGGGCTCGTCGCACAGGAGGATCTGCGGCCGGTTGACGATGGCGCGGGCGATGGCCACCCGCTGCTGCTCACCGCCGGAGAGCTGGTGGGGGAACCGCTTTCCCTTGCCCTCGAGCCCGACCGTCTCGAGGGTCTCGGGCACGAGCTGGCGGATGACGTGCCCCGGCTTGCCGATCACCTGGAGGGCGTAGGCCACGTTCTCGTGCACCGTCTTGTTGGGCAGCAGCCGGAAGTCCTGGAACACCGCGCCCATCTCGCGGCGCAGTCGCGGCACCTGCCGCATCGGCATCTTGTTCAGGTCGTGCCCGGCGACGAGCACGACACCGTTGGTGGCCGCCTCCTCACGGAGCGCGAGGCGGAGCAGGGTGGACTTGCCCGAACCCGAGGGACCCACGACGAAGACGAACTCACCGCGCTCGATGTCGACGGTGACGTCGTCGATGGCGGCCCGGGTGGACCGTGGATACACCTTGGAGACGTTCTCGAAGCGGATCATGCGCGGTGGTGCCTCACGGGCGGTCGGGGTCAGGGGACGGGGGGTCGCGGCTGGCAGGACGCCCACCGTCGAGGATAGGTCGGGAGGCTCGGGATGCCGGTCAGCGGGTGACCGTCGGCGGGTCCTCGCCGGGCGCGAGCACGTCGGTGAAGCTCGCCAGCACCATGCGCGCAGCCCGCTCGGCCTCCTCCCGTGGGAGGAACGGACCCTGGGCCACGTCGTCGGGCCAGAACCGGACGTAGTCGGTGCCCTCGCGGCGGTCCGGGCGACGCCAGCCCAGCGCCATGAGCGCCGCGTCCTCCTCGGGCGAGAGGGGGAAGGAGCCGCCGAGTGCCTCGGCGCCCACGCAGAAGCCCTTGAGGTGGTCCTCGGAGCGCACGAGCCGGACCCACGCCGCCACCGACTCGTGCCTGGCCGGGATGAGGCCCCCCAGGCGCGCCCTGCGCAACCGCACCGGCCGGACCCCGGAGGCCGGAGCACGCACCGTGAGGGACTCGCCGTCGGCCAGCTCCCTCACCTGGTCCCGCAGGTGAGCGACCCAGCCGGCCCGGGAACCGCCATCCGCCTCGTTCATCGGTCAGGCCTGCGCGGCGGCGGCCTTGTCCTGACCGATCTGCCACCGGATGCCGGCCTCGATGAAGCCGTCGATGTCGCCGTCGAAGACCCCTGAGGTGTTGCCCACCTCGAAGCCCGTGCGCAGGTCCTTGACCATCTGGTACGGGTGCAGCACGTAGGACCGCATCTGGTCGCCCCAGCTCGCCTTGACGTCACCGGCGAGCTCCTTGCGCTCGGCGGCCTCCTCGGCCTTCTTGATGAGCAACAGGCGCGACTGCATGACGCGCAGCGCGGCGGCGCGGTTCTGGATCTGGCTCTTCTCGTTCTGCATCGACACGACCGTGCCGGTGGGGATGTGCGTCATCCGGACGGCGGAGTCGGTGGTGTTGACCGACTGCCCGCCGGGGCCACTAGAGCGGAAGACGTCGACCTTGAGGTCGTTCTCGGGGATCTCGATGACGTCGGTGCCCTCGATGAGGGGCACGACCTCGACGGCGGCGAAGCTCGTCTGGCGGCGGCCCTGGTTGTCGAACGGGCTGATCCTCACGAGGCGGTGGGTGCCGCCCTCGACCGACAGGTTGCCGTAGGCGTAGGGCACGTCGACCTCGAAGGTCGCGCTCTTCAGGCCCGCCTCCTCGGCGTAGGAGGTGTCGAGCACCTTGACCGGATAGTGGTGTCGCTCGGCCCAGCGCAGGTACATCCGCATGAGCATCTCGGCGAAGTCGGCGGCGTCGACTCCGCCGGCGCCGGAGCGGATGGTGACGACCGCGGCACGCTCGTCGTACTCCCCCGACAGCAGGGTGCGCACCTCGAGCTCGCCGACGGCCTTCTTGACCGTGGCGAGCTCGCGCTCGGCCTCGGCGAGGGTCTCGGCGTCGTCCTCCTCCTGGCCCATCTCGACGAGGGCCTCGAGGTCGTCGACGCGGGCGTCCATGCCGGTGACGCGCTCGTGCTCGGCCTTGGCGCGGGACAGGCCCGAGGTGACGACCTGGGCCTTCTCCTGGTCGTCCCACAGGTTGGGGTCCGACGCCTGCCTCTCGAAGTCGGCGATCGTCGCCTCGAGCTTGGACAGGTCGGTCACCTCGCGCACGGACGACATCGTCGTGCGGAGGTCCTTGATCTCCTGGGAGAAGTCGACAGCCACGACAGACGATCCTACGGCAGTGCGGTGGGCCGTCCACGCCGCCGGATGCCGGCCATGGCCTGCCGCGAGCGCGTCGGCACACCCCGCGGGGAGTGGGTCGGAGCCCAGGCCATCCCGTCGTTCGACACCCACCGACGGACGAGCGACCGACGGCCCGGTCAGCGAACGACGCGGATGTTGAAGGTCGGCGTGCCCAGCGACCCCATGAGCCGCAACCACAGCGGCAGGTACATCTCGGCCCCCCGGGCGGTCGAGATGTCGCCGAGGTCGATCACGTCGGTGTGCCCGAACGACTCGAGCAGCTCGGTGACGACGGCCTTGGCCGACTCGTCGTTCCCGCAGAGGAAGACGCTGGTGGGTTCCGGAAGCAGGTAAGGGTGGACCATGACGTCTGCCGTCATCGTGTTGAGCGCCTTGACGACTCTCGCCTCGGGAAAGGCGCGCTGGAGCTGCTCTCCGAGGGAGTCGGTGTCGACCACGGACAGGGTTGGAGGGAACCCGTGCGAGAAGTCCAAGGGGTTCGCGATGTCGACGACGACCTTGCCCGCGAGGTTGGCCGCCCCTGCCTGCTGGAGGGCGGCGAGCGCTCCGCCACCGTTCGTCGCGTTGACGACGACGTCGGCGCCGGTGGCCGCGTCGTCGTGCGCGGCGAGGCGCACGGTCGGGTGGTCGGCGAGCCAGTCCGCGACCGTCGGGCCGTCGCCCTCGGATCGGGCGAGGGTGGCCTCGGGGTCGCGCGTGCCGACCGACACGTCGTGACCGAGCCCGTCGAGGCGGTCGGCGATGGTGCGGCCGACCGTGCCGGTGCCGAGGACGGCGATCTTCATGGGCTTTCCCTGGGGTCGTGAGGCGGTGCACCGTCGACGGCGTCGACCCCGCCATCATCACCCCCATTCACGGCGACGTCCACGCGTTGGCGCGCTGGGAGGATGCCGAGGTGCTCGCCGCGCCCGTCTTGCCCCGAGCCGTCAGCCGTCGGCGAGGGCGGGGAAGCAGAAGTCACACCAGTGGTAGCCCGGGGGTTTGTCCGTGACGAGCCACCGGTTCGAGAAGGCGATCTGGTCCACCCAGGCGCACGGGTGGTCCAGGGAGTGGGTCTCCTTGGTGCGGCGGTTCGCCACGAGCGGCGCCGGCTCGACGCTGACCTCCACCTCGCACGACGTGTCGCTGCCGAGCGCGCCGACGGTGGTGAGCCACCCTCCCGCGAAGAACTCCTGCTCGGTCGTGAGCGTCAGCGGAGGTGGCTCCAGGCTCTGGGGCACCTGCCCGGCCACGGAGGTGGCGCACTCCGGCGGTAGGTAGCGCCCGAGGAACATCGTCAGCAGGTCGGCGGTGGCCCCCGCCACGTGGGGGCACAGGCCCGGGCCCGGTCGGCACGGGACGGTGATGTGGTTGCCGAGGTAGTCCCAGTGCTCACCCTCGGCGAAGACCACCCGGTGCCGGGGCCGGTGCATGGCGTCCCACGTGGCGTCCGGCACCTGCGAGAACAGGTCGAATGCCCCGCCCCACACGAGCAGGGTCGGCAGGTCGAGCAGCGGCAGGGGGAATGGCTCGTCGCCGAACCAGTCCTGCCACCCTCCGCTCAGCCCGGCGTACGCGGCGACCGCCCGACCGACGGTGAACCGCGCACCCAGCATCGCGCCGAAGCTGTGGCCCACGACGGCGGTGGCCGGCGGGGGCATGAGCGCGTCGGCGTGCGCCCACCCCGAGCGGGCCCAGCCGAGGACGGCATCCAGCGTCACCTCGTCCGGGTGCGCGCCGATCGAGGGGTTGCTGCCACTGGCGTTGCCGGCGAGCTCGGGCACCACCACGACGTACCCGGCGCGCGCGAGCACAGCGGGGATGAAGGACCACCGGCGGTAGTGCTCGATGTCGAACTGGCAGTGGCCGTGGCAGAACAGGACGAGTGGGTACCGCCCGCACCCCTGCAGCAGCGGTGCCGACTCGACCGCCCCGTCGAGGCTGGGGAACCACATGCGCAGCGGCACGGGCGCTCCGTCGGCGGGTCCGAGGCTCCGTGCCCCGAAGAACACCGGAGCCAACGGCTGTGGCTGCCACCCGATCGGGCACGTGGCCGGGAGTGGCGTGGGGCCGGGGCTCACGCTCGCCATGGTCCTCCCTTCCAGCCCGAAAGGCCATGGCCCGATCGGGCCATGGCCGCGCACGGCGTCGGGTGGCCCGACGGGAGCGCGATCCGGTATCAGCGCGCCGTTCCGGGACTCCTCCCCCACAGAGCGGTCTGCAGGGGGTGGACCGCGTCACCGAAGGAGCCGGTCATGGCAACCTTGCCCATCTTCTCGACCACCCCGGGCCGTGAGGCCGACGTCGATGTCGACCACGTCGGCCGCGACGTCCTCGGAGGTCGCGACCTGGCGACGACGTCCCGAGGACCGAGCACCCACGTGAGGGGCCCGGAGGTGACGGTCGACGTCGACCGCGGCCGGGGCGGGGTGTGGGCCGGCGACCTCGGCCGCCTCTGGGGGACCGACCGGATCAGCGTGCCCCGCCCGAAGGCGGTCAGCGAGATCGCGACCGAGGCGCTGCAGCGCAGCCGGCTGCTGCCCGAGCTGACCGGCACGTTCCGGCTGACCAAGGGCAGCGTGAAGCACGCCCACGTCGTCACCGAGCGAGGTGAGAAGCGCACGACGCGTGCCACCGAGGCGACGTTCGGTCAGGACGTCGTGTTCGACGTCTCCGACCGGGGCGACATCGCCGGTGAGTCGCTGCCGATGTTCGGTGGCGGGGGCCGGTTCCGCGCGACCGTGGGCGACGGGGGCCAGGTCGTCGGCATGCACGGCGTCTGGCGCGGGGCCGAGGGCATCGAGGAGCGCGAGGTGCTGTCCGTGCGCGCCGCCCTCGAGCGTGTCGGCGCGGCGCCGAAGACCAAGGACGTGCGGGTCAAGGACGCGACGCTCGGCTACTACAGCGCACCCTCCTTCACGGGTCAGGAGCTCATGTTCCCGGTCTATGCCGTGACGGCCGAGGTCCGCGACGGCAGGAACTGGGTGCCCAGCCGGGTCCGGCTGGTCCCGGCCACCGATGTCGGGCAGGTCCACCCGCCCGAGCACCCCGAGCCCGAGCGCACCGAGCCCTTCGCCGTGACGGCCGACCTCTCGGCGCGGGTGCGTCCGGGGCTGGCCCTGCCCTCGGGCGTGTCCGTGAGCACCGCGGCCCTCGGTCGCGGCGGGGTCAAGCCCGCCGACGTGCTGACCCGCGGCCCCGGCGGCACCGTGTTCGTCAAGCCGCAGCTGTCCGGCATCCAGCTCGGCGCGATCCTCGAGGCCATCCGGCCCCGCTCGTTCGGGGCGTCGTGGATCGGGACCATGGGTGGGCTCAACGGCAGCCAGGGCAACGCCCAGGGGTTCGTCGACGAGATGACGGCCGAGGGGTGGCAGCGTCGGTTCAACTGGGGCAACCAGGCCGCCTGGAAGTCGGACTGGATCAGCAACGACGACACCTACGTCGACGACGTCGACCTCGTGTTCTACACCGGCCACGCCGGCCCCGACGGGTGGATGCTCGCCACCGGGGGCGCCTCGGACTGGCTGCACCACAACGACGTCGGCGCCACGCCCAACAGCCCCTCCGACCTGTGGGGGCAGGAGAACCTCGAGTGGGCGGTCGTCGCCGCGTGCGGTCCGTTGGAGGACGACATCATCAACGGCGGGGGCAACGTCTTCGACCGGTGGCGCGGGGCCTTCGACGGGCTGCACCTCCTGCTCGGCTATGCCGCGGTGACCTACGACAACACCGAGGAGGGCCGACGGTTCGCGAGCTACTCCCGTTCAGGGATGACGCTCCGGCAGGCGTGGTTCCGCACCGCCCAGGAGATCCAGCCGGCGACCAACGGCTATGGCGACCCCTACGGCCCCGACGTGTACGCCGCGGCGATGTACATCGGGAACTCGAGCGGCAACACGGCGAACGACCACCTGTGGGGCCACGGGTCGGTCGGCCCCGACATCCGGAACTCCACCTACCGGGGGTGCAGCTTCAGCCCCTGCTGACCCGGCGCGACCCGCCGCGTGAGGCTCCAGACCCCTACCCGGGGGTAGGTCTGGTCACCCGGCCGACGACGGGTCTACGTTGGAAAGGTTCCGGGGGTGGAACCCCCGCCGGCAGGACGCGCGGAGGTCGAGATGCCACCCGGAAGACGCACCACACTGAGGGACCTGGG
Source organism: uncultured Actinomycetota bacterium (assembly GCA_963730365.1). GTDB lineage: Bacteria > Actinomycetota > Actinomycetes > Actinomycetales > Dermatophilaceae > Fodinibacter. The sequence continues at coordinate 173,322 of CAVSRM010000017.1, forward strand.
GCTCACGACGGCGGCGGTGCGCGAGCCGGGCGGGCTGCTGGGCGAGATCACCAGGGTGGGCAGGGGCCGCTTCACCCTCGCGCTGCAGCCCATCACCGTGGTCCGACCGGCCGACCTGCTGTGCCTGCGATTCTCGTTCGCCAACCTCACGGTCGGCACCGATGCCGCAGGCTCCCCCGTGCTGCGGCGATTCGCGGACGGCCACCCCGCGCGGCTGGTGGTCGACTTCCCGCCCCAGCACCTCGTGGAGGAGGCGTTCTTCCAGAGCACCACCCAGACCGACCCGACCCATCGCCCCGTGAAGGCGCTCCTCTCCGCGCACAGCCGGCTCGTCTACACCGTGGGAGACAGCAGTGTGCCCTTCACGCTGGAGGGCCTGCTCGGCGCGATGAGCACCCTGCCGCTCAACGTGGCCCCGCACGCCATCCGGCCCAAGACGTTCTCGCGCACCTTCGTGGCCGACGCACCGGCCGTCTCGATCGCCGCGATCGGCGCGCTCTCGCGCACGGCATCCGCCTCCACCGTGGTCGCGCACTCGATCGCCCGATCGCGGGCACTCGTCAGCGCCACCGCGCTCGAGCGCCGCTTCGGCTCCGCCGAGGCCCAGCTCACGGCAGCCGGGTGGTCGATCACCGAGACGCTCGGCCTCGGTGACCTCGTGGCGGAGGTGTCGCCACACGTCTTCGAGCTGCTCACCCGGCGCGCCCCCCGCGAACCCACCTCCACCGAGACCGCCATCGAGTTGCCGTGGCGCCTGCTGCTCTCCCCCAGCGACCTCGGAGGATTCGCGCACGCGCCCTCCCCCGTCGAGCACGACGGCCGAACCGAGTTGTGGCACAGTCGCCTCGGGGCCCGCACGGTGAGCGGTGAGGACGTTGAGGTCGACGAACGCAACCGACGGGGTCGCATGGTGCGCGCCGTGTGGGCACGTGACTTCGCCCAGTTCCCCCAGGCCGCGCAGGAGGACGGCAAGGGGGCCTTCCCGAGCACCGACAGCCCTCCATGGCGCAAGGCGCTGAGCGCCGGTCACCGCATGAAGATCGTGCACGAGACCTCCAACGCCCGCATGAAGACCTTCTCGGGCCGGTTCTGGGACCCCGAGCCGATCGACGTCGACCGACTCATGCTCACCACGCTCGGAGGGTGGCTGTCCACGGACCTCGAGGTGGGTGCCCTGCCCGAGGGCAACCTCGACATCGCGGAGTGGAAGCACCGGGCCACCCTGGGGCGCGACCACTACGTGAAGGTCTCCGAGGTCGGCTTCCTCTTCCCCTTCGGCCACAAGGCCGTGCTCGTCACCGTCACCGAACGCAAGTTCACACCGGGCGAGCCGGGAAACCCGGCCTATCTCTACCAGCGCCAGTTCATCGCCGTGCTCGAACGCACGAGGTCGTACACGTCGTCGGCGACCTACCAGGATTCCCGCACCTACGGCCCCGCCGCCCACCCCAAGCGCCTCGACCTCTCGATGCCCTTCGCCGGCGTCTCCGTGCTCACCCGCGTCACCCCTGACCTCGACAAGGGCGGAGACCTGCTCGCCGACGGCTCGCTCGACTTCTCCGGCTCGCAGGTGAGCAGCCGGGTGATGTTCCCGCACGTCGCCGGGCGGGCCTTCGACTTCGCGCTGCTGGCCACCGACCGCGAGGGAAACTCGGTGGAGTACGCCGGCCCGCTCCTCTTCGTCGGCCGGCCCGCCAACACGCTCGACCCCGCGCAGGCGTGGGACCTGTCCCGGGTGACCAAGGCCTACTGGAAGAGCGCTGACCCGCTGCGACGTCACCACACCCGTGGCGCGCGCATCGCCTTCGCCCCCACCATCGCCCCGGACGGCACCCCGCTCGACACGACGGTGGAGACCGCGTCGATGGTCTTCGACGCCGCGACCGATGGGTCGCTCGCGAACCGGCCGCAGGACGAGCCGCGCTTCGCTCCCCTGCTGCGCGAGGCCAGCGTGGTCGTGCCGTCGGTGAGCGTCGTGGCGAAGCAGAGCGACGCGCTCACCGTCACGGTGCCGGCCCACTACGCGGCCCAGGGCCTGGCGGGCAACGCCGCCCACGTGTTCCTCGAGGCCGTCACACCCCCGGCGCTCGACTTCACCTCGCAGGCCGACCGCTCGGGCGGCTTCGTCACGCCCAGCATGGTGATCCGCGGGCTCTCGGGCAGCACCGGGCCGATCGGCTGCGCCGTCGAGAAGGCCGTGTCGGGCTCGCTCACGCCGGCCGACTTCTTCGGGGCGATCGACGCCAAGCTCTTCGGGGCGGTCAGCCTCGTCGACCTCATCGAGGCCATCGCGCCGGGGTCCTTCCCCGGTTCATCGCCGACAGCCTCGACTCGGTCGCAGCCCTGCAGCGCGACCTCGCCCGGGTGACCGACCTCGCCGACACGCTCGGCACCCGCGTGGCCGCCGCCGACGCCCAGGGCCAGGCCGTGCTCACGGCGGTCCAGGGCGTCGCCACGGCCGCCGGGGCACTCGTCACCGCGATCGCGGGCTTCTCGCCCGGAGACCAGCTGAGCGACGAGGTCGACGCGCTGGCCGACAGCCTCGGCGGGGTCGCCGACGCCGTCGCTGCGGCCGGCACCATCCCCGCTGCCATCCGCACCGAGGTGGGCGCCGTCGTGAAGCGGCTCGAGGATGCCGTGGCAGATGCCGCCGGTGTCATCGCCCTCATCGAGCAGGTGGCCGGGGGCCTTCAGCTCCCCGAGACGGTGCGGGCCCGGCTGTCGTGGTCGACCCAGCTGCAGCCCGTGCCCGCCGGGATGCCGGTGTTCCAGCCTGTGCCCGCGCCGGGCCAGTCGCTGGGGGCGGCTCGCTCCACCCTCGACCTGGTCGTGGAGGTCACCGCGCCCGTGACGAGTGGCGGCGAGCCGACCGCCTCGGTTGCGTGCTCGCTCTCGCCGTTCCGGCTCCAGCTGGTGGGCGAGGACCCCTGGATCGCCCTGCACATCGAGAAGATCGAGTTCGTCATGGTCACTGGCCGAAAGGCCGACATCGACATCGTCTTCGACGAGGACGACGCCGTGGTCTTCGGCGGGCCGCTCGGTTTCGTCAACACCCTGCGGGACTTCATCCCCTTCGACGGCTTCTCCGACCCGCCCTACCTCGACGTGGACACCTCCGGCATCCGGGCCGGTTTCGACCTGGAGCTGCCGCCGATCACGGTGGGCGTCATGAGCCTCACCCGGGTCAGCCTCGGCGCCGAGGTGCGGGTGCCCTTCATCGGCGAGAGCCTCGACTTCACCTTCACGTTCTGCACCAGGGAGCGCCCGTTCCTGCTCACCGTCTGGCTCTTCGGCGGCGGCGGGTTCTTCGCCATCACCGTCACCCCCGAGGGCTGCAAGACCCTGGAGGC
>CAVSRM010000018.1:0-9476 GCA_963730365.1 uncultured Actinomycetota bacterium
CGATGACATCGTCCACGGCGCGTGGCTGCGAGTAGTACGCCCCATGCAGGCGGAGCAGCTCCCGCGGGCTGAAGTTCTCCTCGAAGCCCGCTTCCTGCAGGACGACGCCGATCCGGTCGCGGAACCCCCGATCGCCGGCCTGCGGGTCGAACCCGAGCACCGAGACGGACCCGCCGTCGCGCTCGCGGTAGCCCTCGAGGATCTCGACGGTCGTCGTCTTTCCCGCGCCGTTCGGGCCGAGGAGTGCGACGACCTCCCCGGACTCGACGACGAGGTCGAGCCCGTCGACGGCATTCACCCCGCCGTAGGTCTTGTGCAGCTCGGAGACCTCGATGACCGGCATCGCGCAACTCCCTCTGAGTCCTCGCTGCCGCAACGCTGCGGGAGCGTCTGCGGTCCAGTGAACTCCTCCCCGGGGAGCCCCGGCAACGGTCTGTGACGGAGGACTCCCGGGCCGGTCACGGCCGTCGCCGGTGCGTACCCGACCTCAGCGGGTGGGGCCCTCGTGCTGCGCCGGGAGTGCATCGTCCTCGAGGTCTGCAGCCTCGACGTCCGCGCTTTCGCCGTCTTCCGCGCTCTGCCCGTCCTCCGCGCTCTCGCCCTCCTCCGCGTCGTCGTCGGCCTGCCGCTGCGCGCGGTCACGCGCGGAGAGCCGCGCATGCTTGACCCCGGCGGCGATCGAGTGCCACATGTGGTGCGGTCCCAGCTCGTCGACGAAGCCGGAGCGGGTGAGCACGTCGCGCACGTTGCCGAACACGCGCACGAGGTAGAGGTCGATGCCCTCGGCGCGGAGCCCGGCGAGGAGGCCCGCGAGCCGGTCGGCCGTGGTCGTGTCCATCTGGTTGGTCGCCTCGAGATCGAGCACCACCGCGTCGAGGGGCGCCCGCGCCAGGGCGCTTGCCTGGACGTTCTGCACCACGTGTGTCGCGTTGGCCCAGAAGAGGGGTCCGTCGGGCCGCAGCACCACGACCCCGTCGAAGGTGCGGCGGTCCGGGTCGTTGCCGACCGACCCCCACGCGGCCTTCTCCCCGGCGACCCGCCCCATCTCGTCGACGTCGACCTGCATGGAGCGGTACACCAGCCCCATGAGCGACTGTGCCACAGCCAGGAGCAGGCCGTTGATGGGCCCGAACGCGAGCACGCCCACGAACGCGACGGCGGCGGCGATGAAGTCGTTGCGGCGCACCGCGGCATAGCGCCGGAACTCCTCCGGCCGCACCAGCCCCCACACGGCGTTGATGACGATGGCCGAGAGCACCGCTCGCGGCAGGTCGGCGAGCAACCCCGCCGCGACGGCGATGAACACGAGGACCACCGCTGCCGCCGCGACGTTGCTCACCTGCGTGAACGCGCCGGCCTGCCGGTTGGCGGCGGTCTTCGACAGCGAACCGCCCACGCCCATCCCACCGAAGACGCCCGAGGCGAGGTCGGCGGCGCCGTGCGCCACGAACTCGCGGTTGTCCCGCTCCGCGTCGATCGGACCGCCGGAGGTGAAGGTGCGCACGGCCGCGAGGCCCTCGGCGATTCCCACGGCCGCGATCGCGATGCCGCCGGTCACGATGCCGCCCCACAGGGCCGGGTCGACCACCGGAATGCTGGGCAGGGGGATGCCGGTGGGCACGGCGCCGACCACCGTGACGTCGCGGCCGGCGAGGTCGAGGCGACCGGAGGCCACGATGCCGCCAACGAGCACGACGAGTGACCACGGCACCCGAGGGGCGAGCCGCTGACCGAGGAACAGGACGGCCAGGGCGAGAGTCCCCACGCCGAGCGTCAACAGGTGGGCGTCGGGCACCCCTCGCGCCAGGGCCAGCAGGCGCTCGAGGAGCCCGCCGGTGGGGGTGGCGAGACCGGCGAGCACGGGCAGCTCGCCGATGACGATGAGCACCACGAGGCCGGAGACGAAGCCGGTGATGATCGGCTCGCTGAGGAACTGCGCCACCCACCCGAGGCGCAGGAGGCCCACGACGACGAGCACCACGCCCGCGGTGATGGCCAGCGCAGACGTGAGCTGGACGGCGATGTCGGTGTCGCCGCCGGCGAGTGCCCGCACGAGTGATCCCGAGAGCACCGAGACCGTGGACACCGGCCCGACGAAGAGCAGCCGCGACGCACCGAAGAGCGCATAGGCGAGCAGCGCCGGAGGGAGCGTGTAGAGGCCCACCTGCACGGGCACCCCGGCGAGCACGGCGTAGCCCAGCGACTGCGGCACGGCGAGCGCCGCGACGAGGAGCCCGGCCAGCAGGTCGGCGGGAAGGTGCCGCCCCGAGTAGTCGCGCAGCAACCGGAGTCCGATCGGGAGTCCGGGCCGCGGCAGGTGCATCCCGACAGTGTGCCGCTCGCGACACCCGCGGGGAACGGTTCGCCGGCCCCGCGTCGGTCAGGGCTCGATCCGACCCGCCCGGTGTAGGTCGTCGAACCGTCGGCACTTCTTGGGCGCCGCGGTGTCACCACTGCCGGGCGAACCTCTAGGTTGATCGCGTGACCGACCGACCCGTGAGCGCCCAGCGGGTGCTCGTCACCGGCTCGACCGGCTACATCGGGAGCCGCCTCGTCCCGCGCATGCTGCGTGAGGGCATCCCCGTGCGGGCGTCGGTCACCAGGCGCGCCAAGGCTGCCGTGCACTGGTGGGCCGACGATGTCGAGGTCGTGGAGATGGACGTGAACGACCCGGAGGCCGTCTCGGCCGCCGTCACCGACGTCGAGACGGTCTACTACCTCATCCACGGCCTGGGGGGCAGGGACTTCACGGAGAGGGACCGCGCGTCGGCGAGGACCATGGCCTCGGCCTGCGTCGCCGCGGGCGTCGCGCGCATCGTCTACCTCAGCGGCCTCGTCCCCGAGGTGCCCGAGCGCGAGCTCTCCGAGCACATCACCTCGCGGCTCGAGGTCGAGCGGATCCTCACGGCATCCGGCATCCCGACGATCACGCTGCGCGCGGCGATCGTCAGCGGGTCGGGGTCCACGAGCTTCGAGATCGTCCGCCAGATCAGTGAGCGGATGCCGGTGCAGACCATCCCGGACTGGATGGACTGTCGCGTGCAACCCATCGCGGTGGTGGACGTGGTCGAGGCGCTGGCCGGGGCGCGCACGGTCGCACCGACGTCGCGCGCCTACGACGTCGGGGGACCCGAGCGGATGCCGTACACGCGCCTCCTGGACACCTTCGCCGAGGTTGCGGGGCTGACTCGCCCCCGGGCGGTCGTGCCCCACCTGCCCACCGATCTCGTGGGCGCACTGGCGGGGTCGATCACCGATGTCCCGAGCCAGATGGTCGTCTCCCTGGTCGACAGCCTGCGACACGACATGGTCTGCCACGACATGGAGTTCGCCCAGGACCTGCTGCCCCGTGAGCACGAGCTCGTCGGGGTGGAGGAGTCCTTCCGCAGGGCGCTCGCCGAGCCCGACCAGGGAACCCCCGTCGCCGAACGAGACCCCATCGGGCCCCTGCCCGGCGACCCGAAGTGGGCCGGTGGACAGCAGAGCTTGCTCGGCCGGGCGTTCGCGACGGGCACGGCGTTGCTCACCGAAGCGGTGCGCCGAGCCGTTCCCGGGTCGTAGGCTCGCGCGGAGACGACCTGCGAGGGGGACACGATGGACGATCGCACCGCACCTGCCGGGTGGTACGCCCAGGGCGACGGCTCCCAGCGGTTCTGGACCGGCTCCGCATGGAGCGACCAGGTGCGTCCGCAGTGGGCGCCGACGGCCCGCGGGCAGGCGCTCGTGCGCACCCCTCCCGCGCCGACGGCCGCGCTCACCCGGCCCCAGCTCGCCTACACCCCAGCGGGGTACGTCGCCGTCTCGCACGTCGCGCCGAAGAGCCCGGGGCTCGCGGTGCTCGGCTCGTTCTTCGTGCCCGGACTCGGCCAGCTGATGAACGGGCAGGTCGCCAAGGGCCTGTTCATGCTCGTCGGCTACGTCGTGAGCCTGGTGCTCGTGCTGGCCCTGATCGGGCTGGTGCTCGCCCCGGCGATCTGGATCTGGTCGATGGTCGACGGCTACACCGGCGCCCAGCGGTGGAACGCGCGGCACGGCATCCTCAGCTGACCGGTTCCCGCGCGGCCGGCGGTGGTGGTGTGGCCAGTGGCGGTGCGAAGACCCCGCCACACATCCTCTACGCTTCGGCCATGCTCATCCTCGGAATCATCCTGTTCGGCATGATCGTCGGCGCCGCCGCCCAGCTCATCCTGCGTCGCGGGACGTCGGGCATCAACTGGCCGATGGCCTTCGCGACCGGGATCATCGGCTCGCTCGTGGGCGGTCTGCTCGTCAGCCTGCTGTCCGGGGACGGCCTGGACCTGCGCCCCAGCGGGATCATCGGCTCGATCATCGGCGCCATCCTCTGCGTGCTCGCGTGGGAGTGGTTCCAGGGGCGCAAGAGCACGAACGCCTGATCCCACCGCGGCTGATCCCACGTCGCCTGACCCCACCGAGGCGGCCGACCCAGGCCCTCCTAGGCGGCCCGGGCGATGGGTAGCCCGGCGGATGCCGCGTGTTCGCCGAAGTCGTCGTCCACCGCCACCACGTGGTGTCCCCGGGCAGCGAGGATCGAGGCGACGACCGACGCGCGGTAGCCGGATTCGCAGTGCACCCACAGCTCGCCCGGTGGCATCTCGTCGATGCGGTCGAGAACCTCGTGGATCGGGATGTTCACCGCACCCTCGATGTGCTCCTCGGCGAACTCCGAGGCGCGACGCACGTCGAGCACGGTGACCGGTCGGTGGCTCCGCACCTGCGCCAGGTCGCCGAAGGCGACTGTCTCGAACGAGCCGAGCGGAGTGTCCGTCCACTCCTCGGGTCGACCGGTGGCGGCGCCGGCGAGGTCGTCGATGCCGATCCGCACCAGCTCGCGCTGGGCCTCCGCCACCTGCTCGGGGCTCTCGCCCAGCAGGGTCAGTGACGTGCCCCAGGGCAGGAGCCAGCCGACGTACGTGGAGAACTGCCCGTCGATCCCCATGTTCACCGTGCCCGCCACGTGGCCGGCCGCGAAAGCCGTGCGGGTGCGGAGGTCGACCACCCACTCCCCGGCGGTGATCCGTTCGACGAGCAGGGCCTTGTCCACGACCTCGGGTGCGCTCAGGTCGGGTGCGCCCGGGCCGGCGCTGTTGGCCGGACCCATGTGCACGTAGTACGCCGGGAACACGTCGAGACCGGCGAGGGTCTCGGCGACCCAGTCCTCCTCGGTGCTGGTCAGTGCCGGGTTCGACCGGCGCTCCTCCCCGATCGTCGACTCGGTGGTGCTGCCCGTCGACCCGGCGGAGCAGAAGCTCCCGAAACCATGGGTCGGGTGCACCTGGGCCGCCTCCGGCAGGTCACCCGCGAGGCGGTGGGCCGAGGCGAACTGGTGACGCACGAGGGCGTCGGTGTGCTCCTCGCCGAGCAGGTCGGGGCGACCCGTGGCGCCGAAGAGCAGCGAGCCGCCGGTGAAGACCGCCACCGTGCTGACCGAGCCGTCGGACTCGATCGACTCCACGGCGTAGGACAGGTGGGTGAAGGTGTGGCCCGGGGTGGCGATGGCACGCAGCCGCAGGCTGGGGGAGACGTCGACGGACTCCCCGTCGCGGATCGGTGTGCGCTCGAAGGAGACGTGGTCGGCGGCGTTGACGAGGTAGGCGGCACCCGTCGCCTCGGCGAGGGCGAACCCGCCGGTGACGTAGTCGTTGTGGATGTGCGTCTCGAGCACGTGCGTGATCCGCACCCCGTGCTCGCGGGCCAGGTCGAGGACGCGGTCGATGTCGCGCTGGGGGTCGACGACGGCGGCGACCGTGCCGTCGTGGACGAGGTAGGACCGGTCGCCCAGGCTCGGTGTCTCCAAGGTGGCGATGGTGGTCGTCGGGGTGCTCACGGGTCGTCCTCTCATCGGGTGTCGTCCGGGTGTGCCGTCGTTCGAAGCTTCGACGACCATACCTATTGGGGTATCCGTGATGAGCCCGCCGGGGTCGGGGATCCTTCGTGGCCGCTCACCGGCATACGGTGGGGGTATGGAATTTCGACACCTCGGCAACAGTGGACTCAAGATCTCCGAGATCACCTACGGCAACTGGCTGACGCACGGCTCCCAGGTGGAGAACGACATCGCCACGCAGTGTGTGCAGGCGGCGCTCGAGCACGGCATCTCGACGTTCGACACCGCCGACGTCTACGCCAACACCAAGGCGGAGAGCGTGCTCGGTGAGGCGCTCAAGGGCGAGCGGCGCGAGAGCCTGGAGATCTTCACGAAGGTCTACTGGCCCACCGGGCCGGGTGGCAAGAACGACACCGGTCTGTCGCGCAAGCACATCATGGAGTCGATCAACGGCTCGCTGACCCGGTTGCAGACCGACTACGTCGACCTCTACCAGGCCCACCGCTATGACACCGAGACGCCGCTCGAGGAGACGATGCAGGCCTTCGCCGACGTCGTCCGTCAGGGGAAGGCGCTCTACATCGGCGTGAGCGAGTGGACCGCCGAGCAGATCCGAGAGGGTCACGCGATGGCCAAGGACCTTGGCGTGCAGCTCATCTCGAGCCAGCCCCAGTACTCGATGCTGTGGCGGGTCATCGAGGACGAGGTCGTGCCGACCTGCGACGCGTTGGGTATCAGCCAGATCGTGTGGAGCCCGATCGCCCAGGGAGTGCTCACCGGCAAGTACCAGCCTGGGCAGAAGCCCCCCGAGGGCTCACGGGCCGCCGACGAGAAGGGCGGTGCCGACATGATCAAGCGCTTCATGAACGACGACGTCCTGACCCGCGTGCAGCGCCTGCAGCCGATCGCCGAGGAGGCTGGCCTGTCGATGGCGCAGCTCGCCGTCGCCTGGGTGCTGCAGAACCCGAACGTCGCCGCCGCCCTGGTCGGTGCGTCGCGTCCCGAGCAGGTGGGGGAGAACGTCAAGGCCGCCGGGGTGACGCTGGAGCCAGAGCTCATGGCGAAGATCGACGAGGCGCTGGGCGACATCGTCGAGAAGGACCCCGGCAAGACGGCCGAGACGGCACCGCAGGGGCGCGTGGCCTAGGTGGTTCGCCACTGACCCCGAGTGGGTCAGTGGCACCACCGTGGCGGTCACATCCCGGCGCGGCCGGGGCGGCGGTCAGATCTGCCCCGGCCGGTCGGCGGTCACGTCCGGCCCAGTCGCCGCGTCACATCCGGCCCAGTCGCCGCGTCACGACGTCATTGGCCGTGCGCAGGGACTCTTCGCTGCCGGTGACGGCCTCGAGGAAGTCCTCCCGCGAGACGGTGGCGACGTCCGTGTCCGCCACCGCGGTCACGGTGGCCGTACGAGGCATGTCGCGCAGCAGGCCGATCTCGCCGAAGAACTCGCCGCGGCCCTCGCGGCGCAACACCTCACCGTCGAGCGAGACCTCGACCTCGCCCTGCTCGATGACGAAGAACAGGTCGGACTCCTGGCCGGCGCTCACGATCGGTGTGCCGGCCGCGATGTGGCGGCGGCCCATGCCGCGGGCCAACGCCTCGATGGCGGCGGACGGCATCGGAGCGAAGATCGGGATGCCGCGCAGCAGCTCGGTGCCCTCCGGTGGACGGAGCGTCGCGTCGAGTCGCCGGCAGCTCGGGAGGAACAGGAGCGTCGGGACGCCGACCACGAGCGCGAGCATCGCCAGCGTCCAGCGGAGGCCGATGCCGTCGATGAGGAACGGCATCGCTGCCGATCCCAGGGCCATGGTCGCGATGAGCGATCCTTCGAAGGCGCCGAACACGCGCCCGAGCACCGCGTCGGGCGCCAGCCGCTGGACGATCGTCACGAAGTTGACGTCGACGAGCGGGTTGCCGAAGCCGAGCACGATCACGGTCGCGAAGACCGTGACGGGCGAGGGCCACGCCACGACGATGAGGAGGGGGAGCGACCAGAGCAGGGTGCCGACCGCGAGGTCTGCGGCCAGCCTGTTCTTCGTGGCGCGCGAGATGGCGAAGAAGCCGCCGACGACGGCTCCGACCCCGAACGCGGAGTCGATGAGGCCGACGCCCTCGGGACCGGTGCCCAGGATGTCGACGGCGAAGACCACGCCCAGCACGATCGTCGCGCCGGAGACCAGCGTCTGGGCGCAGACGAGGATCGCGACCATGGTGAGGTTGCGGTCCCGGGCGATGTGCACGAAGCCGCCGGCCATCTCGGCGAGCAGGCTTTCTCTGTGACTGTCGTCGGTTTCGCCACCATCGTCTGAACCGTCGGGGTCCGCGGTGGCGCCGGCCCGCTGGTGGATCCCCATCACCATCAGGGCCGACCAGAGAAAGGTCAGGGCGTTGATGACGAACACGACCTCCACGCTCGTCGTCGCGACGAGGAGGGCGCCCAGGGCAGGGCCGAGGAAGAACGCGAGGCTCTCGATGATGCTCGATGCACCGTTCGCGGCCGTGAGCTCGGCCGGTTTGTCGGTGAGTGAGGGTAGCCACGCCGTCTGGGCGGGACGGAAGACGCACCCGATGAGCGAGACCAGGGTGGCGACGACGAGGATCGAGAGGATCGGCGCACCTACCAGCAGCAGCACGGTCGCGACACCGACGAGGACTGCGCGCCCGACATCGGAGACGATCAGCACGGCCTTGCGCGGGAAGCGGTCTGCCAGGCTGGCGCCAACTGGAGACACGAACGCCATGAGAAGGAGCCGGATCGCTCCCCAGACGCCGACGAGTCGTGCGCCACCGGCCCCGTACGCCCAGACCACGACCGCGGTGGCGTAGGCCCAGTCGCCGACCATGGAGCCGGCGAGGGCGAGCTGGATGCGGCGAAGGGCGGGGTTCACGAAGACCGACCGGAGAGAGGCCCAGGTCTCCCGGATGGCTGACCGTGCCGCCCCTGCGGAGTCCTCGGGAGGATCCGTGTCGATCGCCATCCCGAGCCCCCTCGTGCAGTGGGCGGTTCCGCCCGAATGCATCATGGAGGATCGGGCACCGTGAGGTCCATAGCCCGGTCAGTTGCCGATGGTTCGCTGCTCCCTGGTGGATTGGTGCCGCTCATGCCGGGCCGGGCAGAACCGTGATCGCAGGAAACCATTCTGCTGTAAGCGAACTCGAGCAGTATGGCGTTGTGTATAGCACACGTGTTCGAATACAATGGAGGCATGGGCCAGCAGCCGATGAGTCTGGGGGAGCGTCGTTCCCGGCTCGAGGCTGCGGCGGAGGCGTTGGATGGTCTGGGTGGGGTGTTGCATCAGGCGTCGGGTGGTGAGCTGGCTGAGTTGATGGTGTTGTCGGATCGGGTGGCTGCGGGTGCGGGTGCGGCGCGGGTGGTGGTGACCCGTGAGGCGGTGACTCGCGGGGAGGTCGCCGAGTCGGGGTCGAATGTGCCGGCGTGGGTGCGGGATCATGCGCCGTCGTTGCGGCAGGGGGGTGCGGCGGCTGTCGCGACGGTCGCCCAGGCGGTGGCCCCGGGGGTGTCGCGGTGGCGCCCGGAGGGCGGTGAGGTGGATCCGGAGTCGTCGGTGGGGATCGTGTGGGCGGGGGTGTCGGCGGGGTCGGTGTCTCCTGCTCTGGCGGCGGCGGT
>CAVSRM010000019.1:0-171715 GCA_963730365.1 uncultured Actinomycetota bacterium
CCATCCGGTAGAATTTGTCTTGACGTCAAGATAACAGCCACCACCAAGGAGCAGCGACGCACCCATGGCCACGATCTTCTACACGCTCACCGACGAGGCACCGATGCTCGCCACCTACTCCTTCCTCCCGGTCGTGCAGGCCTTCGCCTCCTCCGCGGGCGTCGACGTGGAGACCCGGGACATCTCGCTCGCCGGTCGCATCCTCGCCCTGTTCCCCGAGCACCTCACCGAGGAGCAGCGGGTCGACGACGCCCTGGCCGAGCTGGGCGAGCTGGCGACGAGCCCCGAGGCCAACATCATCAAGCTGCCGAACATCTCGGCCTCCATGCCGCAGCTGAAGGCCGCGATCAAGGAGCTCCAGAGCCAGGGCTACGGCCTCCCCGACTACCCCGACGAGCCCGCCACCGACGACGAGCGCGACATCCGGGCCCGGTACGACAAGGTCAAGGGCAGCGCCGTCAACCCCGTGCTCCGCGAGGGCAACTCCGACCGCCGAGCCCCGGCCGCCGTGAAGAACTACGCCCGCAAGCACCCCCACTCGATGGGCGCCTGGTCACCCGACAGCAAGACCAACGTCGCCACGATGGGCGCCGATGACTTCCGCGACAACGAGCAGTCGGTCGTCATCGACGGCGACGACACGCTCACGATCCGCCACGTCGGCGCCGACGGCACGACGACCACCCTCAAGGACGGCCTGGTCGTACTCGACGGCGAGGTCGTGGACGCCACCGTCATGCGCGTCGAGTCGCTGCACCGCTTCCTCGACGAACAGATCGCCCGGGCCAAGGCCGAGGACGTGCTCTTCTCCGTGCACCTCAAGGCGACGATGATGAAGGTCAGCGACCCGATCATCTTCGGTCACGTCGTGCGCGCCTTCCTCCCCGAGGTGTTCGAGCGCTACGGCGCCGACCTCGCTGGGGCGGGCCTGTCCGCCAACAACGGGCTGGGCGGCATCCTCGACGGACTCGACGCCCTCGAGAACGGCGGCGAGATCCGGGCCGCGATCGAGCAGGGCCTGGCCGACGGCCCCGAGCTCGCGATGGTCAACTCCGACAAGGGCATCACCAACCTCCACGTACCGAGCGACGTCATCGTCGACGCCTCCATGCCGGCGATGATCCGCACCTCCGGCCACATGTGGGGCCCCGACGGCGAGGAGCACGACACCCTCGCCGTCATCCCCGACAGCTCGTATGCCGGGGTCTACCAGGCCGTCGTCGAGGACTGCCGCGCGAACGGGGCCTACGACCCGACGACCATGGGGTCGGTGCCCAACGTCGGCCTGATGGCCCAGAAGGCCGAGGAGTACGGCAGCCACGACAAGACCTTCGAGATGTCGGCCGAAGGCCGGGTCGAGGTCGTGGACGCCTCCGGTGAGGTCCTCATGAGCCACGAGGTCGCCGCCGGCGACATCTGGCGCGCCTGCCAGACCAAGGACGCCCCGATCCGCGACTGGGTCAAGCTCGCCGTCACCCGGGCCCGCGCCTCGCAGACGCCGGCCGTCTTCTGGCTCGACGACTCCCGGGCCCACGACCGCAACCTCATCGCGAAGGTGAGGACCTACCTCGCTGACCACGACACCGACGGTCTGGACCTCCAGATCCTCTCCCCCGTCGAGGCGGCGACGCTGTCCGTCGAGCGGATCCGTCGGGGCGAGGACACCATCTCGGTCACCGGAAACGTGTTGCGCGACTACAACACCGACCTCTTCCCGATCATCGAGGTGGGCACGAGCGCCAAGATGCTCTCGGTGGTGCCGCTGATGAACGGGGGCGGCCTCTTCGAGACCGGCGCCGGCGGCTCCGCGCCGAAGCACGTGCAGCAGCTCCTCGAGCAGGACTACCTGCGCTGGGACAGCCTCGGTGAGTTCCTCGCACTCGCCGAGAGCTTCCGCCACGAGGCCACCGGCGGCAACGCCCGGGCAGGCCTCCTCGGCGAGGCGCTCGACCGTGCCACCGAGCGCCTGCTCAACGAGAACAAGTCCCCGGCCCGTCGGGTCGGCCAGATCGACAACCGTGGCAGCCACTTCTGGCTCGCTCGCTTCTGGGCCGAGGAGCTGGCCCAGCAGGGCGAGGACGCCGACCTCGCCGCGATCTTCGCGTCGGTCTCCGAGCAGCTCACCGCCCAGGCCGAGACCATCGACGCCGAGCTCATCGCGGTTCAGGGGTCACCGGTCGACATCGGCGGCTACTACCGGCCCGACGGCGACAAGGCAGCCGCGGTCATGCGTCCCTCGCAGACCTTCAACGGCATCCTCGCCGACCTGGTCTGACGGCCCGGCGATGGCAGCGGAGCCGATCGACGTCGCGGAGCGCCTCACCCGGGTGTCGCAGCTGTGGGCACCCAAGGTCGTGGCGCGCCTCAACGACTACGAGGTCAAGGTCGTCAAGGTGCAGGGTGAGTTCGTCTGGCACACCCACGACGACACCGACGAGCTCTTCCTGGTCATCGAGGGGCGACTCACCCTCGGGCTGCGGGACGGCGACGTGACCCTCGGTCCCGGTCAGCTGTTCGTCGTTCCGCGCGGCGTCGAGCACCGTCCGGTCGCCGAGGGCGAGACGCACGCCCTCCTCATCGAGCCACTCGGTGTGGTCAACACCGGGGATGCCGGAGGCCCGCTCACCGCCCCCCACGACGTCTCGCTCGTCACCGACACGACCTGACTCCGGGGGGATGCACTGCGGCCCCTCACCGCCCCGGTGTGTCCCGCGCGTGATGAGCCGTCCGCAGGCAGACTTGAGCCATGACCTCCCCCTCCATGCCCCAACGTCTGGGCGCAGAGTTCCTCGGTACCTTCTGGCTCGTGTTCGGCGGCTGCGGCTCGGCGATCTTCGCCGCCACCTTCCTCGCCCCGGTGTCCGGCGGAGCCGTCCAGCTCGGTATCGGCTTCCTCGGCGTGGCACTGGCCTTCGGCCTCACCGTCGTGACGATGGCCTACGCCGTCGGCCACATCTCGGGCGCCCACTTCAACCCCGCCGTGACCATCGGCGCCGCCGTGGCCAAGCGGTTCGAGTGGAAGGACGTTCCGGCCTACGTCATCACCCAGGTCGTCGGCGCTCTCCTGGCCGGACTGGCCCTCTACGGAATCGCCAACGGCAAGCCCGGCTTCGAGGCGACCGGGAACATGGCGGCCAACGGCTACGGCGAGAACTCCCCCGGCGGCTACTCGCTCATGGCGGTCCTGGTCGCCGAGGTGCTGCTCACGGCGGTCTTCGTCTACGTCATCCTCGGCGCCACCGACTCGCGCGCGCCGGAAGGCTTCGCTCCCATCGCCATCGGCCTCTCGCTCACCCTCATCCACCTCATCTCGATCCCGATCTCCAACACCTCGGTCAACCCCGCCCGCTCCACCGGCGTCGCCTTCTTCAACGGGGCCGGTGCGCCGGGCCAACTGTGGTTGTTCTGGCTCGCGCCGATCCTCGGAGCGGCGATCGCCGGCGCAACGTTCCACCTCATCACCGGTGTCGACCGTCGCGACCGCGACATCTCCGGCGAGATCGACATCGAGGACACCTCGGTGGCCGACGGCGTCGACCCGAACGCCCCTCGCTGACCAGTCCCCGACGCTCACCATCGCGACCGGCTCAGGCTTCGCGTCGGTGATCCCTGCCATCGGGCAGCTCACCCGGCGTCGGCCTGGCGGCGATCGCCGGGCTCTTTCGTCCTCCAGCGAGTGGTATCCGTGGTGCGACAACGGTCCACCAGGGTCAAGCACCTCGCCGACAACGCGCCGCTGCTGCTGATGGACGGGCCGCGGATGCTGCGCGACAACCTCCGGGGCGGCCCGGGTCCCGGAGTCGGACGTCCTCGCGAAGCTCAGGGCCGCGAACGTCCTCAGCCTCGACACTGTTCGGGCGGTCGTGCTGGAGACCACCGGCGACATCAACGCACTGCACGGCCCCAACAACGACCCCGGCCTCGAGGCCGTCTCCTCGGAGGAGTGCGGCGTTCGTGATGCCGCCGCGCGGGTGAGCCTCGTCGTCGCAGTGATCGTGCTGTGCCAGCCGGTCCGACGCGATCCCGTCGTGGGTCCGTCTCGGTTGGTACGGTCGCCGCGATGAGCACACCAACCGCCGACGGCCTGACCATCGACTGGGCCACGGGCCCCACCTACAACACCGTCATGGCCGTGGCTGCAGGCGTCGGCCTGCTGCTCGTGGTCGACCTGGGTCGGCGGCTGCGCCGCGAGGAGGAGGTGGGCGTCGAGGGCTTCGCGCTGGCGTTCGGCATCCTGGGCCTCCTGCTCACCGCGACCGGGCTCCACATGACGCTCACGTGGCCGCTCGCCCCGATCGGCTTCGCGTTCGACAACATCATCTTCGGCGAACCGGCCCTCGTGTTCGGGGTGATCCTCCTCGGCGCCTGCGTCGTGCTCGTGCGCAACGCCTCCGTCGTGGGCACGCCCAGCCCACTGAGGAACGCGGCGATCGAGCGCCTGATGGGGCCCACAGCGATCCTCGGTGTCTTCATCGGGCTGGGCTGCTTCGCCATCGCCGCTGCCGGAGTCCGCTTCCAGCTCTGGGTCGCTCCTCCGCAGGAGCCCATCTCCGGCCGGTTCTCACAGTGGCCCTGGGTCGAGATCACCTTCATCGCAGGTCTGTACGTGCTCACCGGCCTCGGATGCGTGCTGCTCCCCTGGGCCCTGCGCCATCCCCGCGGACTGCCCGCCACGGTCGCGGGCGTCGCGTGGGCACTCGCCGGCCTCGCCTTCGCGTGCTTCGGTGCGTTGAACTACTTCACCCACATCGGCCTCATCGTCAACACCTCGGCATGACCGCGACCGGTGGGTCAATTCCTTGACCCGGCACGCTCCCCGGCGTAGTGGCGGAAGAGCAGGTAGGCCGCGACGGCACACAGCACGTGCCAGATCCCGTGGGCCTGCAGCAGCGACGTCGGGTCGCACCAGGGATGGTCGTTCTTCCCGGTCCTCCAGATCGCGAACGCCGTGGCCAGCACCACCACCGACGCCACCCCGAACGCGACGTCCTGCCGGGGCTCGCGCCGCCTGACCAGCGCCACCTCGAGGGCGATGGCGATCATCAGCTCCACCCCGAAGACCGCGTTGCCGATGCTCCCGACGAGCGGCACGCTGCCACCCTGGAGGTGGACCGCCATCCCGAGGCCCACAGCGAGGACGAACGCCACCACCAGCGTGCCCGGGCCGCGCCTCAGGAAGCGCATCAGCGCGTAGGCGAGCGCGAAGCCGGACACGAAGAACATGCTCAGCAGGTCCAGGTGCCCCCCGAGGTCGCTCTGGGTCGCGTGCATGGCCATGCTCCCCGGGCCGA
The DNA here is from genome assembly GCA_963730365.1 of uncultured Actinomycetota bacterium. Taxonomy (GTDB): domain Bacteria; phylum Actinomycetota; class Actinomycetes; order Actinomycetales; family Dermatophilaceae; genus Fodinibacter. Next base: position 5,292 of record CAVSRM010000019.1, read on the forward strand.
GGAGCACCACCAGTACGGCGTATGCCGTGGCGAGACCAGGGTGGGCACCCAGGGTGAGGCCGAGGCGTAGCCGGTCACCGGCATACCAGGCGACCATGAGGCCCGCGATGACGAACCCGAGGTTGCTCCAGGAGTTGACCGGTTGGAGCACCCACGTGCCGCGGGCTGCCTCGCAGAACCCGCCGCCGCGACCGGCGTCGGGCCCGAGCCACCCCCACCACGCCGCAGCCAGGACCAGCGCCAGCGACGCCACCGCGGTGGCCGACGCTATCGCCAGTGGTCGCAGGTCCCGCCCGCTCGGCGCATCGTCACTCACGTGCGCCACCTCACCACACCGCCACCTGCCGCGCCACGGTTCGGCGCTGATAGCGTCGAGCCCGACCAGATGTCCTCACGTACGAAGGGGTACTCCCGTGAGCAGCACGCCCGTCAAGGTTGCCGTCACCGGCGCCGCCGGTCAGATCGGCTACAGCCTCCTGTTCCGCATCGCGAGCGGTGCGCTGCTCGGCCCGGACACCCCCGTCGAGCTCCGGCTCCTCGAGATCACCCCGGCGCTGAAGGCTCTCGAGGGCGTGGTCATGGAGCTCGACGACTGCGCCTTCCCGACCCTCGCGGGCGTGCAGATCGGCGACGACGCCACGAAGGTCTTCGACGGCGTCAACCTCGCGCTGCTGGTCGGAGCGCGTCCGCGTGGCCCGGGCATGGAGCGCGGTGACCTGCTCGAGGCCAACGGTGGCATCTTCGCCCCGCAGGGCAAGGCCCTCAACGAGGTCGCCGCCGACGACATCCGGGTGACGATCACCGGCAACCCGGCCAACACCAACGCCCTCATCGCGATGAGCAACGCCCCCGACATCCCCACCGAGCGATTCTCGGCGCTGACCCGCCTGGACCACAACCGCGCGATCAGCCAGCTCGCGGCGAAGCTCGATGTGCCCGTGACCGACATCAAGAAGATGACGATCTGGGGCAACCACTCGGCCACGCAGTACCCCGACCTGTTCCACGCCGAGGTCGGTGGGCGCAACGCCGCCGAGGCGGTCGGGGACCAGGACTGGCTCGAGAACACCTTCATCCCCACCGTCGCCAAGCGCGGCGCGGCGATCATCGAGGCGCGCGGGGCGTCGTCGGCGGCCTCGGCCGCCTCGGCGACGATCGACCACGCACGCACCTGGGTCGAGGGCACGCCCGACGGCGACTGGGTCTCGATGGCGGTGCGCTCTGACGGGTCCTACGGCGTCGAGGAGGGGATCATGTCCTCCTTCCCCGTCACCGTGCGCGACGGAGGGTGGGAGATCGTCCAGGGCCTGGAGATCGACGAGTTCTCGCGTGGGCGCATCGACGCCACGGTCGCCGAGCTCGTCGAGGAGCGCGACGCCGTGCGGGGCCTCGGGCTCATCTGACTCGCGGCCGCTCGCCTGCCATCCCGGATGCCGTCCGCTCCGACGAGCGGGCGGCTTCCGGCTGTCGTGAGCCGGTTCCCGACTAGGTTGGGCCACCCCGAGGAGGACGGTGTGACGTGACTGGACGCTCGATCCTGGCTGCGGAGCCGTGGGCCGACGAGGTGGTCGACTCGGCCCGACGCCTGTGGGAGGCCGTGCTCGCGGCCGTCCCCCGGGTCGGCGTCGCCCTGCTCGTCCTGCTCCTGGGGTGGCTCCTCGCGCACCTGCTGAGACGTGGGACCCACCGCTGGCTCTCCGGCCGACAGACCCCGAGCTTCACGAACGTCATGAGCACGCTGACCGGGTGGCTGGTCGTGGCGGCCGCCGTGCTGGTGGCCGTGACGATCGTCTTCCCCTCGGTGAAGCCCGTGAACCTGCTCAGCGGTCTGGGGTTCTTCTCCATCGCCGTCGGCTTCGCCTTCCAGGACATCCTCGAGAACACCCTGTCCGGGGTGCTCATGCTCTTCCGGCAGCCCTTCCAGTCGGGCGACCAGATCGAGGTCCAGGGCCAGACCGGCACCGTCGAGGCAATCAGCATCCGCGAGACCCGGATCAGGACCTATGACGGCCAGCTCCTCCTCATCCCCAACCGGGACGTCTACAAGAACGTCATCCGGGTGCAGACGCACTTCGAGCGACGCCGCAGGTCGTTCGTCGTCGGCATCGCCTACGAGAACGACCCTGCCGAGGCGAGCGAGGTCATCGTCGCCGCGCTGTCAGGGGTCGACGGCGTGCTCGCCGACCCTGCTCCAGAGGCCATGGTGCAGGCCCTGGGCGTCTCGACCGTCGACCTCGAGGCGAGGTTCTGGGCCGTGCCGCAGCAGCACGAGTCGCAGGTGGTGCTGCATCGGGCCATCGACGCCGTGAAGAAGGCGCTCGACCGGGCCGGCATCGAGATGCCTGCCGAGATCATCGCCCTGCAGGCGACCCCGAGCTTCCGCGCAGCACTCCAGGGCGACGCCGACGTCACCCCGGGAGGCGCGGTGCGACCCGTCGCCGGCTCGGACGGCTGAGGGTCAGGCGTCGGCTCCCGGCGACCGCCGTCGCGACGCCCCGGTGGCCTCAGGCTCCCCTCGACGCCGCTCCGGTCGTCCGCCGCCCGATCTCGCCAGTCCCACCCCCGCGACGACCGCCCCGACCTGGAAGAACAGGGGGAGCTTCGTGACCAGCGGCAGGAGCCCGAACACGGCAAGGACCACCCCGGGCCAGATCGGCCACCGACCTCCCGTCACCAGCACCACGGCGCAGGCCAGGAAACCGGCCGAGAGCAGGACCCACGCGATGACGAGGAGGGTCGAGGTGGTGCCCGCGAGGCCGAGCTCGGCCACACCGCGGTCGTCGCCGAGCCACATGGTGGGCCACGCCTGCACGGCCAGTGCGAGGCCCGCACCCACAAGGCACGACCAGGCCGCGGCGCTGGCCGCCCCGGCACGCCATCCGGACTCCGCGCGGCTGACCCCTGTGGCGATCACCCACATCCCCACGCCCAGAAGCAGCTCGCCGACCGCGACGAGGAGGAACCCGGCGAGAACCTGACCCCGATGGTCCGCGAGAACCTCGAGCCGCTGGGCCATCAAGGCCTCCGTCGAGGCCTGCGCGTCCTCGCTGCCGGCGAGGAAGTCCCGGAACGCGGAGAGGCCGGCCAGGGCAGCGAAGAACAGCAGCGCTCCGACCAGGATCACGGCCACGCCGATTCGGGCGCTGCGCCTGACCGGGCTCGTCTCGGGTCCTGCCCCGGTCACGGATTCGGTGTGCGTCATGGCCCTGTCCCTTCGTCCGGTCGCCGCCGGTGGTGCGACCCGGCGGCACGTCTCCCACCGACGCTAGGAGCGCCGACGGGGCACCGGGAAGACCGCTGGCCCCCCAACGACGCTGTGGTGGGCCACACCCGAGGCGGTGGTTCACCTCCTCGCGCCCGGGGGCGCCGGGTGGGACCATTCCCTCATGGCTGCAGCCAGCCTCCCGGATGCACCGGACCGAGCCGGCGCGCTGGTTCCCGAGGTCATGATCTCCGCGGGAGCCGTGCTCTGCCTTGCGAGCATCACGGCGCACCTCGCGTCTGGCTTCGGGGACCCCCTCCTCATGGCCACCCACGTTGTCTCGCTCACTGCGGCCACGGTGGTGCGCCGCCGCCGACCCGACCTGCCCGCGTCGGTGTGGTTCGCGGCGATCGCGGCGCTCTCCGCGGCATCCGGCCTCATCGACGGTGTGCTGGCATCGTTCACCGCCGACGGCGCGTCGCCGGCCCGGCTCGCCTGGGCCAACCTCGTGAGTGCGGAGGTCGGCCTCTCGGCCACACTCGCACTTGCCGTGGCCATCGCCACCTTCCCCGACGGTCGGCCCGACACGCTCCGCCAGCGACGAGTGCTGAACGGCCTGGTGCCGGTCCTGCTCGTCCCCCTGATCGTCATCCTCGCGACGCCGTCGACGCCCCTTCCGGCCTACCTCGCCGCCGATGCGTCACCGAACCCCTGGCACCTCCTCCCGGTCGCCCTCCCCCCGGGCGGGGCCGTGGCACTGACCGGGATGGCGTCCCTGCTGGTGCTCGTCGTCGGCGTGGGGATGCTCGTCGTTCGCTACCGCCGGTCATCCTCCGGCACGCGTCGCCGGATCCGGTGGGTCCTCCTCCCGATCGTCCTGCTGGGGATCGCGCTGCCGCTCAACATCTTCGTCATCGAGTCCACCCGGCTGGGTTCCTGGGTGCTCCTCATCGTCGTCAGCGTGTCAGGTGATGTCGCGGCGACACTCGGCATCCTCGCGCCCCCGCGTGCCGACGCCGACCGGGTGCTCCGGCGCACGATCGTCTTCGGGGTGCTGTGGCTCGCCATCGCCGGGACCTACGTCGCCGCCGCGACCGTCGTGGGCGTGGCCGCGGGCCGCGCCCTGCCCGTGGGATGGGCCGTGGCGATCGCCTGCGTCGCGGCGGTGCTCTTCCAGCCGGCGCGGACCCGGGTGGAGCGCCTCGCCACCCGACGGGCGTTCGGCACCCGACCCGACCCTGCCCTGGTCATCGCCCGGCTCGGTGACAGCCTCGCCGGGACGTTCGACCTGTCCACCCTCCTGCCCCGGATGGCCCGGGCGCTCGAGGAGGGGCTGGGACTCGTGTGGGCGCGGGTGCGGCTGGACGAGGGCTCCGGCACGGCCGACGTCGCAGTCCCGGTGCGCCTCGACGGTGAGGTCCTGGGCGTCGTCGAGTGCGGGCCCAAGCTCCGCGGATCCTGGACGGAGGAGGACCTCGCGGTCGTCACGACGTTCGCCGGTCAGGCCGCCCTCGCCGTCCACAACGTGCGCCTCACCGAGCACCTGGCGCGGCGGGCGAGCGAGCTCGCGGCCTCGCGGACCCGCCTCGTGCGAGCCCAGGAGCGCGAGCGACGGCGCATCGAGCGCAACATCCACGACGGTGTCCAGCAGGAGCTGGTCGCCATCATCGGCCTCGTCGGCTTCGCGCGACGGCAGGTCGAACGCGGCGGTCCGCTCGACCCGGGGTGGGTCGCGGACGAGCTGGGCGAGATCCAGACCGGGATGCAGCGCCTGCTGACGGACCTCCGCGAGCTCGCCGCCGGGGTCCATCCCAGCGTGCTCACGGACCATGGCCTCCCGGCTGCGCTCGAGGCCCTGGTCACCCGCCATCCGGTCCCGACCCGGCTGACGATCGATCCCGAGCTGCGGCGGCGCCGGCTTCCCGAGGAGGTCGAGGGGGCGGCCTACTTCACGGTGGCCGAGGCTCTCGCCAACAGCCTGAAGCACGCGTCGGCGGCCTCGCTGGAGGTGGAGATCGCCCGGTCGAACGGATCTCTCCTGGCCATGGTCCGCGATGACGGCACCGGCTTCGTGCCGCCCCCGCCGCAGGGTGGCGGACTGGCCCGCTTGGCCGAGCGGGCCCAGGCCCTCGACGGCGAGCTGGCCGTGACCAGTGCACCGGGGGAGGGCACAAGGGTGCTCGCCCGGTTCTCCGTGGCTGCGCACGTCGTGGAGGAGCCCGTATGAGCACGCTGCGGGTCGTCGTCGCGGAGGACCACTACCTCGTCCGTGAAGGGGTCCGTCGGATCCTCGACGACGAGCCAGACCTCGTGGTCGTGGCGACGGTGGCCAGTGCCACCGAGCTGGAGAGGGCGGCGGAGCGGGAGGATCCCGATGTCGTCGTCACCGACATCCGGATGCCGCCCGACGAGCACCTGGCCGGGCTGACCGCCGCCCTGCGGATCCGGGCGGTGCGGCCCGGCGTGGGCATCGTGGTCCTCTCTCAGTACGCAGACCCTCGCTACGCGATGGCGCTCTTCGCCGACGGGACAGCGGGGGTGGCATACCTGCTCAAGGAGCGTCTGGGCGACCCCGACAAGCTCGTCGGCGCCGTGCGGGCCGTCGCCGCGGGCGAGTCGGTCATCGATCCCGATGTCGTCGGAGCGTTGGTCGCCCGGTCGTCCCACCGCGACGCACACCCCCTCGCGAGCCTCACCGAGCGCGAGCGGGGGGTGCTCCAGCTGATGGCCGAAGGGCGCACCAACGCCGGCATCGCGACCCGGTTGCACATCTCGCAGTCCTCGGTGGAGAAGCACTCGGGCTCGATCTTCGCCAAGCTCGGGCTCGCTGGCGAGGGTGACGTCCACCGCCGGGTGGCCGCGGTCCTCACCTACCTCGACGGGCGGGTCGCCGGGGTCGGGAGTGACCCTCCGGTGCCGTGAGATCGGTGGTCCGTCCGGTCACGGAGAGATCGCGAGGAAGAGGAACGCCGCGAAGAGCGTGAGGTGCACCGTGCCCTGGAGGCGGGTGGCCCGGCCCGGCACGACCGTGAGCACGCCGACGACCACGGTGATCGCCAACAGGACGATCTGGGTAGCCCCCAGGCCCAGCTGCAGCGGGGTGGAGATCCAGATCGAGGCGACGGCCAGGGTGGGGATGGTCAGCCCGATGCTCGCCATCGCCGAGCCCATGGCGAGGTTGAGCGAGGTCTGGATGCGGTTGCGCCGCGCGGCGTTGGCCGCCGCGATCGTCTCGGGCAGCAGCACGAGGAGGGCGATGACGACACCGACGAAGGAGACGGGCAGCCCCGCGGCGAGCACGCCCTCCTCGATCGCAGGCGACTCCACCTTCGCGAGCCCGACGACGGCGACCAGCGAGACGAGGAGGAAGACGAGCGAGATCGCCGCCTCCCGGGTCGTGGGGGGCTCCGCGTGGTCCTCCTCGGTCAGCGGCTTGCCGTCGCGGGAGACGGGGAGGAAGAAGTCGCGGTGCCGCACCGTCTGGGTCACCACGAACGCGAGGTACAGCACGAGGGAGGCGACCGCCGCGAAGACGAGCTGTCCGGCGGTGAACTCCGGCCCGGGCTCACCCCTGGTCACCGTCGGCAGCACGAGGCAGACCGTCGCGAGGGTCGCGACGGTCGCGAGGGCACCACCGGTGCCCTCCGCGTTGAACCGCACGGTTCCGAAGCTGCGGGCACCGAGCAGCAGGGAGAGGCCGAGGATGCCGTTCACGGTGATCATGACGGCGGCGAAGACCGTCTCACGAGCCAGTGTCGATGCCTTGTCTCCTCCGGACAGCATCAGCGTGACGATGAGCGACACCTCGATGACGGTCACGGCCACGGCGAGCACGAGCGAGCCGAAGGGTTCCCCCACGCGGTGGGCCACGACCTCGGCGTGGTGCACCGCGGCGAGCACCGACGCCGCGAGGATCACCGCGACGACCACGACCACGACGATCGGGATGTCCCTCCCCCACGTGGCAGCCAGGGCGAGGAGCGCGACGACGGGGACGACCCGCCAGGCGATCGCTGTGCGGGAGGTGGTGGCGACCGCCATCAGCGCAGGTTTCCGGGCTCGCTGCCCGAGGCCGCCTGTGTGAGGGACCGCTCAGCAGCGTCGACGACGTTGGAGAGGAGCATGGCCCGGGTCATCGGGCCGACGCCGCCGGGGTTGGGGCTGACGAAGCCTGCGACGTCCCACACGTCCGGGTGCACGTCACCGGCGACCCGGGACTTCCCGGACTCCTCGTCGAGCACGCGCGAGACCCCGACGTCGAGCACGGCAGCCCCCGGCTTGACCATGTCGCCGGTGATGATGCCGGGGACTCCGGCCGCGGCGATGACGATGTCGGCCTGGCGCACCTCGGCCGCGAGGTCGCGGGTACCGGTGTGGCACAAGGTGACCGTGGCGTTCTCGCTGCGCCGGGTGAGGATGAGCCCGAGGGGCCGGCCGACCGTCAGGCCGCGGCCCACGACGACGACCTTGGCGCCGGCGATCGGCACGTCGTACCGGCGGAGCAGCTCCACGCAGCCCACCGGGGTGCAGGGCAGCGGCGCGGGCTCACCGAGCACGAGCCAGCCGAGGTTCATCGGGTGCAGGCCGTCGACGTCCTTGGCCGGGTCGACGGCCGAGAGGACGGCGTTCTCGTCGAGGCCGGTGGGTTGCTGGACGATGAAGCCGGTGCAGTCGGGGTCGTCGTTGAGCGAGCGGACGACCTCCAGGACCTCCTCCTGGGACGTGCCGTCCGGCAGGTCGTGGCGGAGACTCCGGATGCCGATCTCGGCACAGTCGCGGTGCTTGGCCCCGACGTACCACTGGCTACCCGGGTCGTCACCGACGAGCACCGTGCCGAGGCCGGGGACCACGCCCTTCTCGGCCAGCGCGGCCACCCGGACCGTGAGCTCGTCCTTGATGGTGCCGAGGATGGCCTTGCCGTCCAACGTGGTCGCAGTCACCCCCCGATTCTTCCACGCTGGGCCACGCACCCTCGCACCATCGGGGTGACTCGCCTCTCGTGGTGAGTGGGCTGTTCACCCAGGGGTCACGCCCTTGCCGGGTGACGACATGTCGAGGTCGGTCGCGGTGGGGCTGCCTTCCGCTGTCACCATCCCATCGTCGCCACGGTCGTGCTGCAGCGTGGCGTCGCTGTTCATCTCCCCCAGCCTGGAGAGCCAGCCGATGATGTGTGCCTCGACCTGCGGGTCCATCGGAGTGCGCGCCTGCTTCTTGTAACGCCGGATGTCGGACACCGCCGCGAGCTCCGTGCGCAGGATGTGGTCGACGTCCGGCAGCACGTGTGTCTCTGCGCTCGGGACAGTGCGTGCGACGACGGCGAGGTCGGCGGGATCGACCTGGATGTCCTTGGATCCCGTCAACGCCAGCACGGGGATGGCGATGTCTCGCAGAGCGGGTATCGGGTCGTACGCCATGAACTCCCGCATCCACTTGGCATTGGTCCGAACACCCTGCATCCGGACGACGTCAGCAGATGTGGCCCGCAGCTTGTCGAGCGCCTTGCGCTGCTGGCTCGCCACATCGGTGCGCATCAACCGAAGCACGAATCTGGCGAGCCCGGGGAGCGTCTTCGCCACCTCCTGCGCCTGCCACACCAGGGTCTCCTCGCCGGTCTTCGCGGTCAGGGCGAGCAGGACCGCCGCCGAGACCCGACTGTCGCCTCGGGCAAGCTCTGCGGCCATGGACGCGCCGGCACTGTGACCGACAGCGATCAGCGTTCCGGTCTCGGGACGGTCCGCGAGCCATGCGAGCGCGGCCTCGACGTCGGCGAGCTCATCCGAGAACCCGGTCGGCAGGTAGTCACCGGTCGAGGCGCCGACGCCACGCTTGTCGAACCGGATGGTGGCCCAGCCATGTGCGTCGAGCATTCGCGCGAGGTCGCGGCTCGCGTTGAGCTTCACCCTCCTGGCGTTTCCATCGCGGTCGAGTGGACCCGAGCCGGCGATGACCAGCGCGGCCGGGAACGGCCCCGCGCCGGGTGGCGTCGTGAACGTGCCGGCGAGCCTCGCCTCGGGAACCTCGATGGTGATGTCGAACTCCGGCATCGCGACCTCCTCGCACGTCGACCTTGGTTCTCAGATTCGCGAACATTATCACAACTGATATCAATGCGATATCCTCGACGTCGTGTCCCCCAGCCGAAGTGATCTCGTTCTCCACCCCGTGCGCCTGAGAATCGTGATGGAGTGCGCGTCTCGCGGCACCACGGCTCGTGAGCTCGCCGATCGGATGCCCGACGTGTCCCAGGCCACGCTCTACCGGAACATCTCCGCGCTCGTCGATGCAGGAGTCCTGCGGGTGGTGTCCGAGCGCCGGATCCGCGGCGGTGTGGAGCGCACCTTCCGGGTTCCCGAGGGCGCGGGCCGACTCGACGCGGCCGATGCGGCCGCGATGTCCGCGGACGAGCACCGGCGGGGATTCGCGACCTTCGCCGGCGCTCTGATCGGCGCCTTCTCGCGCTATCTCGATCGCCCGGACGCGCAGCCTGGCGAGGATCCGGTGGGCTACCGTCAGGTCGCACTGAACCTCACCGATGATGAGGCGCGCAGCCTGACGACCGCGCTCGGTGACGCCCTCGCGCCGTTCCTGGAGAACCAGGAGGCCCCGGACCGTCAGCGGATTCTGCTCAGCACCATCGTCATGCCGGATGTGCCCGCGGCCCCGCTCGAGTGAGGCCGCGAGATCAGCACCCCTGGCCCGTCCGGCGGCTCAGGCCGGGGTGGCGGTGGCGAGCGCGGAGAGTGCGGCGGTGAAGCACTCCGCGGGGGGCGTGACGAGCCCGGCGCCGACCTGACCGGTGCCCGCGACGCGACCTGCCATCCCGGTGTTGATCTGCGGCAGCAGGCCCGTGCGCACGACCTTGGTCACGTCGATGCCGGTCGGTGTGCCCCGGAACCCGAGGATCGGCACCTGGTACGCCGGGTGCTCGCCGAGCGTCACCTCGTACATCGTCCGGGTGGTCCGCAGGGCGAAGGGCACATCGCCGCCGACGAAGCGCACGATCGCCGGGGCGGCCGCCATCGCGAAGCCGCCGATGCCGCCGGTCTCGGTGATGGCCGAGTCACCGATGTCGGGGTTGGCGTCGTCGGGCCCGAAGTCTCCGAGGAACAGGCCCTCCGGCGTGTTGGCGGGTCCGGTGAACCACTGCTCGCCCGTGCCCGAGACGCGGATGCCGAAGTCGGTGCCGTTGCGCGCCATGGTCGTGACGACGCTGGATCCGGGGATGCCCTCGGCCGCCAGGGTGGCCAGCTTGCACGCCGGCATCCCGAGGTTGAGGAAGAAGTGCTCGTTGGCCCCGGAGAAGCGCACGGCCTCCGCGATGTCCGCGGACGAGGCGTCGGCCGTGATCATCCCGGGCAGCAGCTCGCGCAGCAACATGAGCGACCCGGCGCGGTTCCGGTTGTGCCCCTCGTCGCCCATCTGGAGCATCTGCGCGATGATGGCGCGGATGTCGATCGGGCCGGTGGAGCGCACGGCCTGGCGCAGGATCGGGCCGAGCACGTCCGTCATCCAGCGCAGTCGCTCGATGACCTCGGGGCCGTAGGCGCCGTAGCGCAGCACCTTGCCGAGCCCCTCGTTGAGCGAGCACCACGAGTCGTTGCCGTGCGCCTCGTCGCGGAGGGCATACATCCACATCGACGGGCTCACGACGCCCGCCATCGGGCCGACCGCGCCCCGGTGGTGGCAAGGCTCGAGATCGTATGCCGCTGAGGCCAGCTGGCGCTCCGCCTCCTCAGGCGAGTCCGCCAGCCCCTCGAAGAGCACGGCCCCGACGAGCGCCCCGCGCATCGGGCCCGACGCGCGCTCCCAGTCGATCGGGGGCCCTGCGTGCAGGAACGTGCCGCGCTCCAGGCCGAGTGCCTCGCTCGCCGGCACGACGTCGACGAGGGCCGCCTCAGCGGTGGTCATTCGTTCCAGGGCGACCGCGTTGGCGGAAGCCCGCCGTGCGTCACCCAAGACCCGGGCGAGGTCGGGCTCGGTCCCAGGAGGTGGCGGCTGCCAGTCGACCTCCGCCACCGTCACCGCCTGCTCGCGCAGCGCCTCGGCGAAGAGCGGGACACCCGCGGTCGCGACGACGGGGTCAGCGGACAGGAGCCCGTGGAGTGGCTGGGTCATCGGGTGCTCCTCAGCATCGCCAGGGCGTGCCTGGCGGCGTCGCCGTTGGACAGGAAGACCGATGCGCCGGCGGCCGCGAGGGCCTCACTGCACCGTTGTCGGCCCTGGGGGTCGGCATCGGTGCCCACGAGCGAGACCACCACCGGCAGCGCGCGCCCCGCAGCGTGCGCCGTGGCTCGGGCGGCCTCCACCGCGCCGGCCAGCTCGTCCGCGGGGTCGGGGTGCGCGCCGTGACCGAGCACCAGGTCGAGGAGCAGCACACCGCAGGTGGCATCGGCGGCCTCCGCGGCGATCCGCTCCATCCGCAGAGTGGGATCGATCATCGGGTGGGCCCGCCCGCGGGTCAGTCCGTCGTCGCCGAAGTCGATGACCACGTGGCCCGCATCACGCAGGTCGGCCCCGAGGAGGAGGCCAGGGTCGTGGGCGATGTTGGACCGGATGCCGCCGAGTGAATCGTGCGCGAGGAGCATCGCCTCGTCGGCGAGGGTGCCCCCGCAGAACAGGCCCCGCAGCGACGGACCCGCCACCAGCTCGGCGCCCTCGGCCGGTGCCACGACGGCAGGCCACTCGGGCGGCTCGAGCCCTTCGGCGGTGAGCACCTGTTCCACCGCACGCGTGAGGTCGAGCCGCCCCGAGCCGAGGATCGCCCAGTGCACCCGCAGACCGAGCCCCACGGCACACTCCTCGACGTCCGAGAGGACGCGTGGGTCCGGCGGCTTGGACACGACGACGACCGAGGTCGTGGCCGGGTCGGCGGCGAGCGCGGCCAGCGCCTGACGGGTGGAACGCCCACCGACCGTGGCGGAGAGATCGCGTCCGCCGACGCCCAGGCAGTGGCTCACTCCCACGCCCGCAGCGTCGAGCAGGCACATCACCTGCTGGGCCCCGGTGCCGGACGCAGCGACGAGACCGACGCTGCCGGGACGCACGACGTTGGCGAATCCCAGGGCGACACCGCCGATGAGCGCGGTGCCGCAGTCGGGCCCCATGACGAGCACGTCGGCGGCGGCAGCGGCGTCCTTGAGGCGCACCTCGTCCTCGACGGCCACGTTGTCGGAGAACAGCATCACCGACGCGCCCGCGGCGATCGCGTCGAATGTCTCGGTCACGGCGTGGACCCCCGGCACGGAGACCAGCGCGAGGGTCGCCGAGCCTGCCGAGATGGCGGACCCGAGGGTGCGCGGGGCGATGACCTCCTCCCCGCGGTCCCCGCCTGACCGGAGCCCGGCGAGCGCTGACTCGACCGCTGCCAGACCCTCGTCCACGGATGTGCCCTCGCCGAGGTGCAGCGCGATGACGAGGTCGTTGGGCCCGGCGCCGTCGGGCACGTCGAAGCCCATGGTCGTGAGCACCTCGACGTTGAGGTCGGTGGCCATGGCAACCTGCGCGGCCCGCACACCCGTTGCCGCCGCCACGGTTCGCGACACCTGGAGCAGGCTGACGGAGTCGTGGTAGGCGCCGCGGCGCAGCTCGACGTGGGTGCTCATGCGGCGCTCCGGGAGGACGAGGGGTCGGCCCTGAGGGCCGCTGACATGCCCGACACGAGGTCGTGGCCGGAGGTGTGGCCGATGGCGAGCACGGCCGGCAGGCTCGCGGCGACGCCGGCGTCGTCCCCGGCCACGGCTGCGTCGACGAGCGCGACGACCTGCGGTGCGGCATACCCGGCGCAGGCGGCCGAGAGGAGGGCCCGCGAGACGGCCGTGGTGGTGCCCCACCCGGAGCGCACGGCATCCGCGAGCAGTGGCGGCCGGCCCAGCGCGACCTCGACCAGCACGGCACCGGCGAGGGCGTCGTCACCCGCCGGGGTCAGGCCGGGACCGCGACCGAGCAGCCGCCGCACCTGGTCGCCCGGAGCGGTCGACCTCGTGGCGGCGCGGATGCCGTCGACGAGCCACCCCGCCGCGCCTCCCTCGCCGCTGCACGAACCTCTGCTAGCAGAGGTTCGGTCTCGGACCACACTGTCCTGCATGTGGTTCGCGCACGAACCTCTGCTAGCAGAGGTTCGTGCGGTGTCGGCGGGAGGGAGTACCCGCACGTGCGGGGGACGCCAGGTGCGAGCGGCGCGCAGGTGCACGCCCGGGAGCCGGACCAGGCCCCCGCCCACCTCCACCGCGTCACCGGGCGAGGCACCCCACTCGAGGCCACCCGCGCGCGCCGTGACCCGCACGGCCGTGGGCAGGGCGACCGCGTCGCTGCTCAGCACCGGAAGCACCGTGCCCGCGAAGTCGAGGTAGACGCCGAAGGGGTAGGCCGCGAGCACGCGGGCCGGACGCACCTCACCCGCGAGAAGGGTGGCGCTCAGCGTCGACACCGCGGCGGGAACGACGGCCGCCCCGGCCTCGGTTCCGGGCACTTCCCAGCGGACCATCCTCAGACGCTAGCGAGCGGGCTACTGTGTCCGGATGGTCAATGTTGCCAACTATCCCATCGGGACGGGCCAAGACTTGCCATCACCGCTGTCCGGGATCCTGCGCCGACCCGTGGCCGACCTCGAGAACCTGCCCGAGGATCCTGCTCGGCGTGCCGTCGCCCTCACCGAGATCGTCGAGCGCCAGGCCGCCCTCCTCCAGCGCGAGGACGAGGTGCACCACGTGCTCGTCCGCATCGTCCTGGCCGGCGGGAGCCTCACCCAGCTGTGCGACGCCGTCGCCGGCTTCTTCGGTGGGGCGGCGGTGGTGACGACCACCGACGGCCGGGTGCTCGCGATGGCGGGTACGGAGGCCGAGGTCGAACGCACCACCGCCCTGGACTGCTTCGACCGCACCGGGCGCCTCGTGGTGGAGCACGAGCCCGTGGGGGCCCGGGACGCCACGCATCCCGCACGCACCCGGGCCCTGGTCAAGATCGTGGCGGGCGCCTCCGACCACGGCCTCCTGGCGGCCTTCTCCCCCGATCGTCCGCTGACCGAGGCCGACGTCCACCTGCTCGAGCGCGCGGCGACGGTTGCCGCGCTGGCGATCACCAAGGAGCAGGCCGTCGCGGCGGTGGAGAGCAAGTACCGCGCCGAGTTCCTCCGCGACCTGCTCGCCGGCAAGGCCGGTGATCCCGCGGATGCCGTGTCGCACGCCGCGTCGCTGGGCTGGGACATCGACCGCCCCATGGTGGTCGTCGTCGCGGAGACCGACGAGAACGACTCCGAGACCACGCGCGACCCCGAGGAGGTGCGCTCGCTCCAGGAGCGGTTCGCGAGGGCCTGGGTGCAGGCGGTGCGCACCCGCGACCCGCGCCTGCCCGTGGCGGGGTTCAGCCAGGAGGTCGTCTCGCTCCACCCGGTGATCGACGGCGCGGACACCGCCGTCCTCATGCGCGGGGTGGGAGAGGTGGTCAAGGTCGTCAGCGGTGACGGCGGCGGCGGCCGACGCAGCTTCTCCACCGGGGTCTCGCGACCCATCACGTCGGTGGCCGACCTGCCGTGCGCCTACGGCGAGGCGCTCAAGGCGGTCCACGTCGGGCGCCAGATGCACGGAGGGTCGGCGCTGACGCACTTCGACGAGCTCGGCATCTACCGCCTGCTCGCCCTCGTGCCCGACGGGGCGGATCTCCGGCGGTTCGTGTCGGAGTCCCTCGGGGAGCTGGCCACCGACGACTCCCCCGAGAACGCCGACCTGCGGCACACCCTGTCGGTGCTCATCGACACCAACCTCAACGTCGCCGAGACCGCACGGCAGCTGTTCTTCCACTACAACACGCTGCGCTATCGGATCGCCAAGCTCGAGCGGATGCTCGGCCCGTTCACGTCCGACCCCCAGCTGCGGCTCACCCTGGCCCTGGCGCTGCGGATCCAGCAGATGCGCGGCATCTGACGACCGCCCCCGCACCGCCCGGCGGTCAGCCGCCGAGGGCGGCCACGAGGCCGGCGCAGTCGGCCACGGTCAGGGTCACTCCCGGATGCCGGAGGAAACGGCCCGTCGGGTCGAGCACCGTGACGGGGTCGTGGAACGTCAGGCACACCCCCGCGTCGCCGTTCGTCGCGAACGTCACGCCCTTGTCGGAGAAGGACAGGTGCGCCGGGCCCACCGTCTTGACGAAGGAGTAGTCGCCGCTGCGCGAGACGCCAGTGATGTTGGACCTCGCGGTGTCGAGCCGCCACGGTCCGAACCGGGCCCTGAGCCGTTGGTCGTCCACCTCGACCCACGTCGTCGAGGGCAGCACCCCGAAGGGAAGGGCCGCCAGCCGATAGCGGAGGTCGAACGCGAACTCGAAGCGATGGGGGTCCATGACCGCGACGCTACGCGGGTCCGGCGGGGCCGGACGGTGGAAGGAGCGCCTCGTCCGTCCGTGCGACGGAGTCCCAGTGCCGGGCTGCCTCGACCACGACGTCCGGACCGTCGCTCGCCCCCAGGAGGTCGAGCGCCTCGGCCACCTGCGAGGAGGACATCCGGTGGCCGAGCGTCACGTGCGGCACCCAGCGCCCCGGGAGCAACAGCGCGGATGCCGGTGGGCCCAGCCGGTCGGCCAGGGCCCGGTGCAGGGCGAGCAGCCGGTCCGTGGCGACGACGGCGCGGACGAGCACGAAGGGGCCCCGCCCGAACACGGTCGGGGCACCGAGCAGGGCACCGAGCGGAAGGGCCGACAGCGGCGTGAGAGCCGATTCGAGCTCGGCGCCGACCGGCCAGGACTCGGTCATCGTCAGCGTCACGTGCGGTCGGTTCGAGGCGCTCCGGTGCCGGGCCTGGCTGGGCAGCCCCGCCTCGCCCAGCGCCCTCCACTGCTCGCGGATCGCGGCGTCCGACGCCTCGTCCAGGAGCAGCTCGACGTGGTGCACCGCCCCATCCTCCCCGACCCACGCCCCTGACCCTCACCTCCCCTGCGGGCAGCGACGTGGAGTCGTTGCCAAAGCATCGCGCCGGGGGATGTCAACCATTGCCGAGGGTGTCGCAGAGCCCCGTCACTAGGTTTCGCGGTACTACGGTCGGTGAGCCGCGCCCCGGTGGACGCGGTTGACCCACAGCTCCCGAGAGAGGCACTGCCATGGCACTAGGCCTGGGTTGGACACTGAAGGGCGACGGAGGGCCGCTCGGGCCCGACGAGGTGGTGGCCCCGGACGAGCGCCTCTCGTGGGGCAAGACCGTGGGGCTGGGCGCCCAGCACGTGGTGGCGATGTTCGGGGCGACGTTCGTCTTCCCGCTGGTGATGGGCCTGAACCCCCAGCTCGCCATCATGATGAGCGGCATCGCGACGATCGCGTTCCTCCTCATCGTCCAGGGGAAGGTGCCGAGCTACCTCGGCACGTCCGCGGCATTCGTCGGTGGTGTGGCCGCCATCCGCGCCAACGGCGGCGACTCCCAGCAGGTCACCGGAGCGATCCTCGTGTCCGGGCTGGTCCTCGCGGCGGTCGGCGTGGGCATCCACGTCCTCGGGTCCTCGGTGCTGCACAAGGTGCTGCCGCCGGTGGTCACGGGTGCGGTCGTCATGCTCATCGGCTTCAACCTCGCTCCCGTCGTCGCGGGGATCTACTGGCCCCAGGACCAGTGGGTGGCGCTCGCGACGATGCTCTTCACCGTCGTGTGCGCCGTGGCGTTCAGCGGGTTCATCGGTCGCATCGCGGTCTTCCTGGCCCTGATCTTCGGCACCGCCCTGTCGTGGCTGCTGGACCAGACCGCCGGCCAGATCACCTCGGTGCTCGGCGGGGCCACCGAGGCGACCGCGCACTATCGCTGGGACACCGCGGCCGTCGGTGACGCGTCGTGGCTGGGCTTCCCGTCCCAGACGACGGTGGCGGCCGACGGCATGGAGGTCGTCGGCTGGCACACCCCCAGCTTCTCCGCAGCGGCGATCCTGCTGGTGCTGCCCGCGGTCATCGCCCTCATCGCCGAGAACACCGGGCACGTCAAGGCCGTCGCCGAGATGACCGGGCACGACCTCGACCCCGTCATGGGCCGGGCCATCGCGGCCGACGGGTTCGGCACGGTGCTCGCCACCTCCGTCGGTGGGTCCCCCACGACCACCTACGCCGAGAACATCGGCGTGATGGCCGCCACCAGGGTCTACTCGACCGCCGCCTACTACGTCGCCGCCATCGTGGCCGTCGTCTTCGGCCTCTCCCCGAAGTTCGGCGCACTCGTCGCCTCGGTCCCCGGCGGTGTCCTCGGCGGCATCACCGTGGTGCTCTACGGGATGATCGGCCTCCTCGGGGCGAAGATCTGGAAGGAGAACGGGGTCGACTTCGGCAACCCGATCAACCTCGTGCCCATCGCCGCGGGCATCATCATCGGCATCGGCAACGTCCGGCTCCAGATCACCAGCGACTTCTCGCTCGAGGGCATCGCCCTCGGCACCATCGTCACGATCGCGGGCTTCCACCTGGCCAGGGTGCTGGCCCCGGCCGACCTGCGCGACCGGGCCGACGGCACGGCGATCGCGGTCGGTGACCACGTCTACGGCGACAGCGACGGCGTCGACGACCTCTACCAGCCCGGCTACCCCGGGGCAGCCGGGGACCGCGATCCCGATCGCGACGCCCGCCCGTGACGGCCCTCGCATGAGGTCGCCGCGCCCGGGAGAGCCGATCCGCAGGATGCGACGGTCTATCCCCAGACACCCCGAGCAGGCAGGATCGAACAGGTGAAGCCCGCACCCTTCGTCCACCACGCGCCCGCCACCGTCGACGAGGCGGTGCGCGTGCTGGCCGACGTCGGCCACGACGGCAAGGTGCTCGCCGGGGGGCAGAGCCTCATCCCGGTGCTCAACATGCGCCTCGCCAGCCCCGGTCACCTCGTCGACATCAACGGGGTCGACGGGCTCGACGGCGTGGACGTCGACGACGCGTGGGTGCGGGTCGGCGCCCTCGTGCGGCACGCCGCTCTCGAACGGCACGACGCGGCGCGCTCCGCACTCCCCCTGCTGCGGCAGGCGCTGCGGAACGTCGCGCACCCGGCGATCCGCAACCGCGGCACCACCGTGGGGTCGATCGCCCACGCCGACCCCGCTGGCGAGATGCCCTCGGTCGCGGTGCTCACCGGGGCCGTCATCGAGGCCACCGGGCCCCGGGGCCGGCGCGAGATCGCAGCCGAGGACTTCTTCGCGGGCCCGCTGGAGACGACCTTGTCGGAGGACGAGCTCGTCGTCGCCATCCGCTTCGGTCGGTTCCCGCGCGGCACCCGCACGGCGTTCGCCGAGTCGGCCCGTCGCAGTGGCGACTACGCCCTCGCCGGGGTGGCGGTGGCCGTGGAGGTCGACGAGGGCGGGGTCACCCGCGCACGGGCGTCCTTCGTCTCGGTCACGCCCGTCCCCAGCGTGCTCGACCTCTCCCCCGCCCTGGTCGGCGCCGACCTCCGGTCCGGGATTCCGGATGCCATGACCGAGGCGGTCCGCGCGCACATCGACCCGGACGGCGACATCCATGCCAGCGCGGACTACCGGCGGATGCTCGCGGTGGAGCTCACCCGCCGCGCCCTGGTCACCGCGACCTCGGACCTCGAGGGGGCGGCATGAGCGACCCGAGCACCGAGGAGCTCCTCGACATCACGATCCGCGTCAACGGCGTGAGCCGCACGGCCGCGGCACCCGCCCGTCGGCTGCTCTCGGACTTCCTGCGCCACGACCTCGGGCTCACCGGCACCCACGTCGGGTGCGAGCACGGGGTATGCGGTGCGTGCACCGTGCTCGTCGACGGCGACCCGGCCCGCGCCTGCCTGATCTTCGCCGTGACGGCGCAGGCCCACGAGGTGACCACGATCGAGGGCATCGGCAACGACCCGGCAGCCATGAGTCCGGTGCAGCAGGCGTTCGCCGAGTGCCACGGGCTCCAGTGCGGTTTCTGCACACCGGGCTTCGTCACCACGATCACGTCCTACCTCGATGACAACCCCGACCCCACACCGGAGGAGGCGCGCGAGGCCATCTCGGGAAACCTGTGCCGCTGCACCGGCTACCAGAACATCGTCAAGGCCGTCTGCCGGGCCGCCGAGATCCGTCGTGAGGTGTCGCAGTGAGCACCAGGCAGTTCGGTGAGCCCGTGCAGCGCCGTGAGGACCCGCGTCTGCTGACGGGCAACGGTCGTTTCCTCGACGACCTGGGGTCCGGTGCGCTCGCCGCCGCCTTCGTCCGCAGCCCGCACGCGCACGCACGGGTCGTCGACATCGACATCGACGACGCGTGGGAGGTCGACGGCGTCGAGGCGATCTACACCTGGGAGGACCTCGACGGACGGGTGGCCGAGCCGCTCCCCGTGCTGATCCCCCACCCCGCCCTCACCCACGCACGCACCGGCCGGTGCCTGGCCAAGGACGAGGTCAACCACGTCGGCGAGTCCGTCGTCATGGTCGTCGCGCGCGACCGCTATCTCGCCGAGGACGCCTGCCAGCGCATCCGCGTCACCTACGAGCAGCTGCCCGTGGTCGTCGGCGTCGAGACGGCGCGCGACGGTGCTGCCCTCGTCCACGACGACGCCCCGGGAAACGTTGCGGCGCACCTGCTCCAGGAGGTCGGTGACCTCGAGTCGGCGATGACTGCGGCGCCCCACACGCTGACCCTCGAGCTCGAGATCGAGCGCAGCGCCTGCATGCCGATGGAGGGCAAGGGCGTCTACGCCCGCTGGGACCGCGAGGACGAGTCGCTGCGCCTCTACTCCTCCACGCAGACCACGACCGGGGTCCGCGCGGCCGTCGCCGCCAAGCTGGGGATGCCGCTGGCCAAGGTCGAGTGCATCGCCCCCGACGTGGGCGGCGGGTTCGGCGTGAAGATCGTGCATCCCTGGCCCGAGGAGGTGCTCGTGCCCTGGGCGGCCCGAAACCTCGGGCGTGACGTGAAGTGGACCGAGGACCGCCGCGAGCACTTCGTCTCCAGCGCCCACGAGCGCGGGCAGGTGCAGGAGCTGACCGTCGGGTTCGACGACGACGGGCGGCTCCTCGCCCTCGACGTGCGCTTCTGGCACGACAACGGCGCCTACACCCCCTACGGGATCATCGTCCCGATCATCACCGCCACCCAGCTGCTCGGGCCCTACAAGCCCGGCGCCTACCGCGTCGAGTTCTGGTCGCTCTACACCAACACCGTCCTCGTGACGCCCTACCGGGGCGCCGGCCGGCCGCAGGGCTGCTTCGCCATGGAGCGCGCCATGGATGCCATCGCCGCCCGGCTCGGCCTCGACCGCGCCGAGGTGCGCTCACGGAACTTCATCCAGCCCGACGAGATGCCCTACGACCACGGCCTGATGTTCCAGGACGGGCGCCCGCTGAAGTACGACTCCGGTGACTTCCCGGCATCCCTGGCCAAGCTCAAGGCGCTCGTCGGCTGGGACGACTTCACGGCCTACCGGGAGGCGGCCTCGGCACAGGGCCGGCGGGTCGGCCTCGGCATCGGCTGCTACGTCGAGGGGACCGGTGTCGGGCCCTACGAGGGCGGGCACGTGCACGTCGAGACCAGCGGCCGGGTCAACGTCGCGACCGGGCTGACCACGCAGGGCCAGGGGCACCAGACGATCCTCGCGCAGATCGTCGCCGACGAGCTCGGCGTGCGGATCGAGGACGTCCACGTCACGACCGGCGACACCCGTCGGATGGCGTACGCCGTGGGCACGTTCGCCTCGCGCGGCGCGGTGATGTCGGGCAACGCGGTGGCGCTGGCCGCCCGCGCGGTGCGCACCAAGGCCCTGCGGATCGCCGCCGACGCCCTGGAGGTCTCGGTCGACGACCTCGAGATC
The DNA here is from genome assembly GCA_963730365.1 of uncultured Actinomycetota bacterium. Lineage (GTDB taxonomy): Bacteria > Actinomycetota > Actinomycetes > Actinomycetales > Dermatophilaceae > Fodinibacter. Next base: position 26,252 of record CAVSRM010000019.1, read on the forward strand.
GAGGACGGCATGATCAGGGTCAAGGGCGCCCCCGGCAACCAGGTGGCGCTCTCCACGGTGGCGGTGCTGTCCAACCCCCTGCGCTATGCGTTCGACGAGTCCGCCCAGGCGGCAACGCAGTTCGCGGGCACCTTCGACCCCGACAAGCCTCCGGTGGCGGACGACGAGGAGCCCGGGCTGGAGGGCAAGGACTTCTACTCCCCCACCCAGGCCACCTTCGCCAACGGCATGCACGCGGCGATCGTCGAGACCGACCCGGTCACCGCCGAGATCCGCATCCTGCGCTACTGCGTCGTGCACGACTGCGGCGTCATGGTCAACCCGATGATCGTCGAGGGCCAGGTGCACGGTGGGGTTGCGCAGGGCGTCGGCGGCGCCCTCTACGAACGGATGGCCTACGACGAGTCGGGCCAGCTGCTCAACGCCTCGTTCATGGACTTCCTCGTGCCCTACGCCTCCGAGGTGCCGCACATCGAGACCGACCACCTCGAGACCCCCAGCCCGCTCAACCCCCTGGGACTCAAGGGCGCCGGCGAGGCCGGCACGATCCCCGTGAGCGCCGTCATCGCCTCGGCGATCGAGGACGCCGAGGGCTTTCCCATCACCTCGATGCCGATCAGTCCCGCCGAGCTGTGGGAGCTGCGGCAACGGCATCCCGGTCCGACCGCCCCCATCACCGCGCAGGAAGGCTCGCGATGAAGATCTCCGGCACCTCCACCCTCGAGTCCCCCGTCGACAAGGTCTGGGAGGCGATCCTCGACCCGGCAGTCCTCGCTCGGTGCATCCCCGGGTGCGAGTCCCTGCGCACGGTCGGCGAGGACCGGTACGCGATGTCGGTCACCGCCGGCGTCGCCGCGATCAAGGGCACCTACGCCGGTGAGGTGTCGCTGGCCGACAAGGTCGCGCCCTCCTCCCTCACCATGAAGGCGTCCGGGGCAGGCGCGCCCGGCACCATCGACGCCGACGTCACGGTCCGCCTCTCCCCCTCCGCGGGTGGCGGCACCGACGTCAGCTACGACGCGGACGCGTCGGTCGGCGGTGCCATCGGGGGTGTGGGACAGCGCATGCTCGCCGGTGTCACGAAGAAGATGGCCGGGCAGTTCTTCACGGCCCTCGACCGCGACATCGCCGGGCTGCCCCCCATCGGTGGACCGGCGGCGGAGGTCGCGGCCGTTCCCGGCGCATCGGGCGCCGCCGTCCCAGGGGTCTACGCGGGGAGGCCCGCCACGGCGAACGCCAACGCCACCCTCAACCTCGACTCCGCCTCCGGGTTCGCCGTCGGCGTGCTCGTCGGAGGTATTCTGGCGCTGGCCGGGGTCGCCCTCGGCGCCAAACTGGGGAGGAAGGGCTGATGCGCGCCTTCACCGCCGCCGCCGTGCAGATCGCTCCGGTGCCCGGCCCACTCACGGCCGGCTCCGTCGCCGCGAACCTCGAGAAGTGCGTCGACGTCACCCGTCGGTGCGTGGCCGCGACCGGTGCCGAGCTCGTCGTGCTGCCGGAGTCGGCGACGACGGGGTTCACCCCGGGCATCCCGGCCGAGGAGCTGTGGGAGCTGGTCTCGGAGCTGCCCGGGCCGGTCATCGACCCGCTCCTGCAGGTCGCGAAGGACCTCGGGGTGCACCTGGTCGCCGGCACCTACGAGCGCGGGCCCACCCCCGACGTCGTCTACAACGCGTCGGTGCTCATCGACCCGGCGGGAGACCTGCTCGGGGTCTACCGCAAGACCCACCCGTTCTGCTCGGAGGCCGTGGCCGGCGGCGGCTGGGTCACGGCCGGCGACACGGCGGTCGTGTGCGAGACCGAGCTGGGCCGGATCGGCATGATCATCTGCTTCGACGGCGACTACCCCGAGCTGTCACGCATCGAGGCGGTGATGGGCGCCGAGGTCATCGTGCGGCCGTCGGCGCTGTTGCGCTCGGCCGACGTCTGGGAGCTCACCTCGCGGGCGCGGGCGTACGACAACCACGTGTTCCTCGTGGGAGCGAACGCCGTGGGCGTCGACCCTGCCGGGGTGCTCTACTTCGGCAACTCGCACATCGTCACGCCGATCGGCCACATCGTGGCCAAGGCCGCCACCCATGAGGGCTGGGTCGCCGCGCGCCTCGACCCGGCGGACGCGCTGACGTCGCTCACGCCCGGCTCGAACATCGGTCAGGGCTTCGACCACCTGCGCGACCGCAACCTGGATCTCATCCGCAACCACCGGGCCGAGCTCGAGTCCCCCGCGAAGACGACCTTCCCGCACGGCTGAGCCGGCCACGGCGCAGGTCCGCGCCCGCCCCCCTGCGGAACGGACGCGGACCGGGGATGGGCGGCGCTCCCTGCAGCACCGCCCACCCGACATGGAGTTCGGAGAGCGGGACCGGGCGGATTGGGTGCGGGCGAGAGTCGCTGGAGCCCGGGTATCCGATCGGCAGGATCTGCCAACGAAACCCCCGTCCGGGGCCGGTTGAATCGTCCCCATGACGCAGCGCCCGCACCGACGCATCCGGGTCGGCATCGACACCGGCGGCACCTTCACCGACGTCGTGGCCTTCGACGAGGACACCGGTGACCTGGCGACGACGAAGACCCCCAGCACGCCGAGCAACCCCGCTGACGGTTTCATCACCGGGATCGAGAAGATCCTCGACGTGCTCGGCGCCACGGGCTCCGACCTCAGCGCGGTCTGCCACGGCACCACCGTCGCCACGAACAAGCTCCTCGAGGGCAAGGTCGAGAAGCTCGGCTTCATCACGACCGAGGGCTACGAGTTCGTCCTCGAGATCGCGCGGCAGGCCGTGCCCGACGGATACGGGAACTCCTACTTCTGGGTCAAGCCGCCGCGCATCGTGCCGGCCGACCGTGTGCGCACCGTCGCTGGGAGGATGGACTTCGAGGGGCGGGAGGTGCACCCCTTCGACGAGGAGGGGGCCGTCGCCGCGGCCCGCTGGTTCCGCAGCCAGGGCATCACGACGATCGGCGTCTGCTTCCTCCACTCCTACGCCGACGACGCGCACGAGCGGGCGATGCGCGAGGTGCTGCGCAACGAGCACCCCGAGGCCGTCGTCTCGATCAGCAGCGAGGTGCTTCGGGAGTACCGGGAGTACGAGCGAGCGATGACGACCCTCGTCGATGCCGCGGTCAAGCCCAACGTGAGCCGCTACGTCGCCAACATCCACGAGCGACTCGACGAGTTCGCCAGCGGCATCCCGTTCTACATCATGAAGTCCAACGGAGGGGTGCTGTCGGCGGACGAGGTCGTCCACCAGCCGATCACCACGGTGCTGTCGGGGCCGGCGGCAGGCGCGCTCGGGGCGGCGCTCATCGCCCGGCGGGCCGGCTTCGACAAGGTGCTCACCTGCGACGGCGGCGGCACCTCGACAGACGTGTCGGTGGTGCAGGGCGGCGAGCCGACCCTCACGACCGAGGGAACCGTCGGGGCCTACCCGAGCAAGATCCCGATGATCGACGTCGTCACCGTCGGCGCCGGTGGTGGCTCGATCGCCTGGGTCTCCCCCGAGGGCGCGCTCAAGGTGGGGCCGCAGTCGGCGGGCGCCGACCCCGGCCCGCTCTGCTACGCCAAGGGGGGCACCGAGCCGACGATCACCGACGCCCACGTCGTGCTCGGGCGGATTCCTCCGCACCTGCTCGGCGGCGAGATCCCCCTCGACGTCGATGCGGCCCGCGCCGGCCTCACCAACCTCGCGCAGAGCCTCGGCCTGGACCTCGAGCGCTGCGCCACCGGCATCCTGGAGATCTCCGCGTGGAACCAGGCCAACGCCCTGCGACAGGTCTCGGTCAAGCGCGGACTCGACGTGCGCGACTTCATGCTCACCACGTTCGGGGGCTCCGGCTCGCTGCTCGCCTGCCGGCTCGTCGACATCCTCGACCTCGCGGGCGTCGTCGTGCCGCAGAACCCCGGCAACGTCAGCGCCTTCGGCCTGCTCACCGTCGACGTGAAGAACGACTACGTGCAGACCCACGTCGCCCGCCAGGACTCGCTGGAGCACCCCACCGTGGAGGGCATCTTCGACGACCTCACCGCGCGGGCCGGAGCGGCCCTCGACAAGGAGGGATTCCCGCGCGCCGACCACGAGTACGCCCGCACCGTCGACCTGCGCTACTTCGGCCAGGCCTACGAGGTGCGCGTGCCCGCGGAGCCCGGACGGGTCGACGAGGCCTGTGCCTCCGCCGTCGCCGAGCGCTTCCACGACGAGCACCACCAGCTCTACGGCTACGACTTCCGCGACGACCCGCGCCAGCAGGTCGAGTGGGTCAACCTGCGGGTGACGGGAGTCGGGCCGATCACCCGCCCCGAGCTGCGCGAGCTCGCCACCCGCACCACCCCCGAGCCGGCCGCACGCTCCGCGCGGGACGTCTGCTTCGACGCGGAGGACGGCTACGTCCGCACCGACGTCCACTGGCGACCGGACCTGCGAGCCGGGGACACCTTCACCGGACCCGCGGTCGTCGAGGAGTACGGGTCGACCCTCCCGGTGCACCCCGGCTTCGTCGTGCGCGTCGACGCCCTCGGCAACCTCGTCGTCACCAAGGAGGCGCAGTGAACAGCGCAGGCCTGCCCACGGCATACGAGCACGGAAACCGGCTCACGCCCGAGGGAGGGGAGGTCGACCCCATCCTCACCGAGATCGTCCAGGGCACCCTGGCGAGCGTCGAGATGGAGGTCGAGACCGCCATCGCCCGCACGAGCCGCAGCCCGATGATCCGTGACGCCCACGACTTCCGCGCCGGCATCCACGACCGCCAGCTGCGCAAGCTCACCGGGCGCTCCTACTCGGCCCTCGTGCACCCGATCGTGCGCGACTTCCCGCTGTCGGAGATGCATGAGGGGGACGTGTTCTTCCACAACGACGTGTACGAGTCCGAGGGCGGCATCGGCCACCTGCCCGACCTGTGCGTCACGGTTCCGGTGTTCCACGAGGGTGAGGTCGTCGCGTTCGTGCAGGCGTTCGGCCACCACGACGACATCGGCGGGGCGGTGCCGGGCTCGATGCCGAGCAACGCTCGCACCGTCTTCGAGGAGGGTCTCTCGGTGCCGCCGATCAAGCTGTGGGACAGCGGCTTTCCCAATGCGGCAGCGCTGCGCATCATGACCCGCAACTCCCGGATGCCGGACAGCCTCGCCGCCGACCTCGACGCCGAGTGCTCGGCGTGCCTCATGGGCGCGCGCCGGCTCTCCGAGCTCTTCGCCCGCTACGGACGCGACACCGTCGAGGCCGCCTTCGACGCCATCCTCGACGCGACGACCGAGACCTACCGACGCGAGATCCTCGGCAAGATCCCGGACGGGACCTACGTCTGGGAGGACTACGCGGAGCACGACGGGGTCGACGAGCCGCAGCTGCACACCCAGCGCATCACGCTGACCAAGACCTCGACCGGTGGACCCGGCCCCGGCGACGGCGGCCCGAAGCTCATCATCGACTTCACCGGTACCGGCCCCCAGGCCAAGGGACCGATCAACCACTGCGGTGACTACGTCGGTGGCAACTTCCTCAAGAAGTGGCTCGCACCCATCCTGCGCAACCTCGCCGACACCCCCGAGCGGATGGCCGAGCTCGACGTCAACGAAGGGGTCGTGCCGCTCATCGAGATGCGCTTCCCCGACAAGGGGACCCTGCTCACGCCGATCTACCCCGCGCCGACCAATGCCCGCACGTTCGTCATCCTGCGGCTGCTGGGCGTGCTCGCCGGAGTGGTGGCCAAGGCGGTCGACGGCCGGATGCCGGCCGACCAGGAGACGATCCGCTACACCGGGGTATACGGGAAGGACCGCGACGGCAACGACTACCTCATGCGCGAGGTGCTCGGTGGTGGCTCGGGCGGCCGCTACTACGCCGACGGCGAGGACACCATCCACGTCGTGCCCGACTCTCGCAACCTCCCGACCGAGTTCACCGAGAGCCGGTTCCCGTTCATCGTCGAGCGTCTCGGGCTCGCGGTCGACTCCGGCGGCGCGGGTCGCCACCGCGGGGGGCTCGGCTACGAGAAGCAGATCCGGATGCTGCGCGACGCCCACTTCATGTCCATCGCCGACCGATCGATCCTCGCCTGCTGGGGAGTGAAGGGCGGCAGGGCGGGACGGCCGTTCGAGGTGACCGTCGACCTCGGCGGCCCGACGGAGCGCACCGCCGACGCGCTGGCCGACGCCGAGCCGGTGCTCGCCGGCCAGGTGATCCGGATCCGCACGACGGGCGGCGGCGGCTGGGGCGATCCGTTGGACCGTCCCTACGTGGAGGTGGAGCGCGACCTGCGGTGGGGCAAGGTGTCGTTCGACGGCGCGCGGGCGGACTACGGCGTCGTCGCCACCGGCACGAAGGAGTCCCCCGTCATCGACACGGCAGCCTCGGACGCCCTGCGAGCGCAGCGTCGGGAGGGGCGGCACGGCGAGCAGCCGTTCTTCGACCGCGGGCCCGGCTACGCCACGCTCTCCGGCGGGGCGACCAGCGCCGAGGTCGACTGGGTCTGACCCGGAGAGAGCAGCAGCGTAGCCGTTCCCAACGAGCCCCTCCCCGGCATACTGTTCGACGCCGGAAGGAAGAGGCTGCCATGGACGTCAGCACGTTCTATGCCCTGTTCTCCGCGACCTGCTTCACCCTCACGGGGCTGTGGTGGACCGTGGTGGAGCGGCACGAGTACTGGTTGAGCCGACCGGCGGACCGCCGCCGCGTGGGCTCGGTCTACCTCGCGTTCCTGCTGCCGGCCCTCATGGGTCTGTTCGCGCAGATCGGCGGGAGCGACAGCCCGGTGTTCTGGCGCACCAGCTTCGTCGTGATCGCCGCCTTCGGCTGCCTCTCCACGGTGCAGCTGCTGCGGCGGTCGGCCGCCGGCGGCGGCGCCGGGGTGTTCGCCCGCCACTGGTGGGCGACGGCGGTGCTGTACGCCGTCATCGCCGTCGTGGGGGTGGCGCCGAAGATCACGGCCTCCCTCGGGGTGACGCCGCTGCAGGCGGAGGCCACCCTGCTCGTGCTGCTGGTCGCCCTCGCTCACGCCCTGGTCTGGGAGTTCATGACGCACCACGTTCCCGAAACCGCCGCGTAGGCGTGTCAGTGGATACCGTGGACCGATGGCGAGATACCAGGTCAACGAGGTCGCGGTCGCCCACGTGCGCCGACTGATCGACGCCCACCAGTACGTCCTCGACAGCGAGTGGGGCGAGGTGCAGCCGGATGCCGAGGCGGAGAACGCCTACCTCGAGCGGCACTCCTGGGAGGACTACGGCTCCTGGCACCTCGGGCTGACGGTGGGCGCGAACGAGGAGACCAAGGGGCGCTTCGCGTTCGTCGCGGGGGACTTCCGCAGGGTGCACCGCAGCGCCCTGATCGCCTGCGTGTACCGCGCCTCGGAGTGGCACCACAAGGAGGTCGAGCTGGCCGCCCACGACCTGCTCCAGCACCTTGACGACACGAGCGGTTGAAGAGAACGAGCGAGCACCGCACCTCCCGGTGACGCACGAGGAGCCTTACCGGGCCGTCACCGATGGCGTCGGGTGCCCCCGAAGCCCGATGCGCTGGCAGAACCTGACAGGCGGATGCCGTGCACGACGGCCCGGACTGCCGAGGGCCGCGTGCGGCGCCGTGGCTAGGTTGACGGCATACGACATCGGCGGCATTCGGCGGCGCGGGCCCACGCCCGCCACCGACGACCAGGAGAGCACGTGCGCGGACCACTGAGCGGCATCACCGTCATCGACCTCTCGCGCGCCCTCGCCGGGCCGCACGCCGCCATGATGCTCGGGGACATGGGGGCCCGGGTCATCAAGGTCGAGTCGGGCGCCGGCGACGACACCAGGGGCTACGGGCCGCCGTTCGTGGGCCCCCAGGACGACCCGGTCTCGACGTACTTCCTCGCGTGCAACCGCAACAAGGAGTCGATCGTCCTCGACCTCAAGTCCGACGAGGGACGCGAGACCCTCACCAGGCTCGTGCGCCACGGCGACGTGCTCGTCGAGAACTTCCGCCCGGGTGTGCTCGAGCGCCTCGGCTTCTCGATGGACCAGCTGCACGAGATCAACCCCGCCCTGGTGGTCCTCGCGATCAGCGGATTCGGACACGACGGCCCCGAGGGTGGCCGGGCCGGTTACGACCAGATCGCGCAGGGCGAGGCCGGCCTGATGTCGATCACCGGCCCCGGCCCCGATGAGCCCCAACGTGTCGGCGTCCCCATCGCCGACCTGCTTGCCGGGCTGCACGGTGCCTACGGCGTGGCGGCGGCCCTGCGCGAGCGCGAGATCACCGGCCTCGGGCGGGTCGTTCGCACCTCCCTGCTGGCAGCGGTCGTGGGGGTGCACGCGTTCCAGGGCACCGCGCAGACGGTCGCGGGGCGGACCCCCCGGGCCCAGGGCAACCACCATCCCTCGATCGCGCCGTACGGCCTCTTCCACGCCTCGGACGGGCCCGTGCAGATCGCGGTCGGGTCGGAGTCGCTGTGGCAACGCTTCGCGCCGACCTTCGGGATCGACCCGACGGCGCCGGAGTTCGCGACGAACGCGCTGCGCGTGACCAACCGGGAGCATCTCATCGAGGTGGTCGATGCAGTATTCGGCACGTGGCGCTCCACCGATCTGCTCGCCCGGCTGGCCGAGGTCGGTGTGCCGGCGGGGCAGGTCAGGTCGATCGACCAGGTCTACGCCTGGGAGCAGACCCGGTCGCAGGGTCTCGTCATCCCCGTCGACCATCCGACGCTCGGCACGATCGAGCTACCGGGGCCACCGATCCGCCTGGACGACAATGCCTTCGGTGGAGGTCGCGAGACGCATCTGCCTCCCCCACGACTCGGCGAGCACGACGCCGCCGTCCGCGCCTGGCTCGACGAGCGCGACGAGTCCTGAGCGGGGTCTGCTGCAGTCGAGGTGCTGCCGCTCGGAAACCCGGGCAGCATCACCTCGACCGAGGCGCGGGCGGCAAGGAACGATCAACGCCCGGCGGCGGCGAGGGCGTCCTCAACGCGGTCGGGCACGGCCACGCTCGGCGTGGCGCTGCGCTGCTCGTGCAAGGCGAGGCCGACCACGGAGGCCAGGACGATGACGAACCCGACCCACTGGGACCCGCTCGGGCGAGCGCCCAGGAAGGCGACACCCACGAGTGCCGCGGTGAGCGGGAAGGCCAGCTCGGCCAGCGTCGCCCGGGACGCCGGGGTGCGGCTGAGCGCCCGGTAGTACAGCACGAGGGCCAGGAGGCCCGGGATCAGCGCGAGCAACAGGATGTTGCGGATCGCATCGGTGCCGACCGCGACGGACGTGGTCGTGACCCCGACGAGCACGGCGAGGGTGACCAGCCCGATCGCGAAGCGCAGGGCCGTGAGGTCCGAGAAGCGCAGCTCCGCGCTCGCAGCCCGGCCGAGAACCGTTCCGGCTGCCCACAACGTTGCGGCTCCGAGGGCGAGCAGGGCGGCCTGCGCGCTCGACACCCCCACCTGGAACGGCTCGGGGAAGGCGAGGAGCCACGCCCCTGCCAGGGCCGGCACGGCGAAGAAGGCGTAGCTCGGGCGAAGCCGCTCCCCCAGGACGACGGCCGCCAGCGCGAGGGCGATCAGCGGCTGGAGCTTCTGGAGCACCTGCGGGGTGATGGGGTCACCGAGGCGGAAGGCGGCCGTGAAGAGCGTCGTGGCGAGCGCGGACGAGCCGGCTCCGATGACGAGGACGCTCACCTTGGTGCGTGTGCTCGCAGCCATGACGCGACCCACCGCGGGCACCAGCCACGGAAGGGTCAGTGCCGTGAGCACCACGTGCTCCCAGAAGACGATCGCCAGCGCGGGGTACTCCGCCGCGAGGGGACCTCGCCACAGCGAGGAGAGCCCCCAGAAGGAGGCTGCGAGGGCGACGAGCCAGGTGCGGTCGGAACCACGGATAGCGGGCATGCGTGCAGCCTGCCACCACGACGGCCCTGTGCCTCGCAGGGGGTCCGCCCGACCCGGGGTCGTCACCCGTGCGGGAGGTGCGACCTCGCCAACGACAGGGCATGCGTTGGGCAGATCCTGACAACGCGCTCCGCGGACTCGCTGCCTAGGGTCGAAGCCAACGGACCCACAGGGTGGTCCGACACGGCGAGGAGACGTGCATGCGGGTCCTGCTGGCCCTCGGCGGCAACGCCATGACCGCGCCCGACGGAAGCGCCGGCCCAGCCGCCCAGATCGAGGCGGTGGGCGGGGCCATGCAGGCGGCCTCCCGGCTCGTGGCGGCCGGTCACGAGCTGGTGATCACCCACGGCAACGGCCCACAGGTGGGCAACATCCTCGTGAAGAACGAGCTCGCGGCGCGCGTCGTGCCGCCGGTGCCGCTGGACTGGTGCGGGGCCCAGACCCAGGGAACCCTGGGCTTCACGATCCTCGACGCCCTCGACGCGGCACTCACGGCGGCCGGTGCCCTCCGCCCGACAGCGGCACTGGTGACCCGCACCCTCGTCGACCGCGACGACCCCGGCTTCGCCCACCCCAGCAAACCGATCGGCCGGCACCTTCCCCGCGACGAGGCCCGGCACCTCATCGACCACGGCCAGGTCTGGGAGGACCGCGGCGAGAAGGGCTGGCGGCGCGTCGTCGCATCCCCCGAACCGCTGGAGGTACTCGACGTCGCCGCCGCCCGCACCCTGCTCGACGCCGGGTACGTCGTCGTCACTGCCGGTGGTGGGGGAATCCCGGTCGTGCGCGATGCCGACGGCACCCTGCGCGGCGTCGAGGCCGTCATCGACAAGGACCTCACGGCCGCGCTCCTCGCCCGGACCCTCCACGCCGACACCCTGGTGATCGCCACCGACGTCGATCACGCGGCCGTCGACTGGGGCACTCCCCAGCAGCGCGACCTCGGCCGCGTCACGGTCGCGGAGATGCGGCGGCATGCCGACGACGGCCAGTTCGCCTCGGGTTCGATGGGCCCCAAGGTCGAGGCCGCCCTCCGTTTCGTCGCCGATGGTGGAGCGCGCAGCGTCATCACCTCGTTGACCCACATCACCGATGCCGTCGAGGGAAGCTTCGGCACGGTCATCGAACCCGACTGAACGCCACCCATGCCATCACACAGCCGGCTCACCGGCACACAGAGAGGAACCGCCGTGCCTGACGCCATCGAGGTCCGCAAGGTCCCGCTGCACTCCGTCTCCGACGCCTCCGAGCTGGGCACGCTCATCGACGAGGGCGTGCTCGAGGCCAGTCGCGTCATCGCGATCATCGGCAAGACCGAGGGGAACGGCGGAGTCAACGACTACACCCGCATCATCGCCGACCGCGCCTTCCGCGAGCTCCTCGTCGCCAAGGGCGCCGAGCCCGAGCGCGTCAAGGACATCCCCATCGTCTGGTCCGGCGGCACCGACGGGGTGATCAGCCCGCACGCCACGATCTTCGCCACGGTGCCGGCCGACCGCGCCGAGCAGACCGAGGAGCCGCGGCTCACCGTCGGGTTCGCGATGAGCGAGACGCTCCTCCCCGAGGACATCGGGCGCACCGCGATGGTCACCAAGGTGGCCGAGGCGGTCAAGGTCGCGATGGAGCGCGCCGGCATCACCGACCCTGCCGACGTCCACTACGTCCAGACCAAGACCCCCCTGCTCACCATCGACACCATCCAGGACGCCAGGAGCCGGGGCCACGACGTCTTCACCGAGGACACCCTGACCTCGATGGACGTGTCCAACGGCGGCACGGCGCTGGGCATCGCCGTCGCTCTCGGAGAGATCGACATGCCGCGCGACGAGGACGTGCTGCGCGACCGCAGCCTCTTCTCGTCCGTGGCGTCGTGCTCCTCGGGGGTCGAGCTCGACCGGGCCCAGGTCGTCGTCGTGGGCAACGCCCGGGGCGTCGGTGGGCGCTACCGGATCGGCCACTCGGTCATGAAGGACGCCCTCGACCAGGACGGGCTGTGGGACGCCATCCGGGATGCCGGTCTCGACCTTCCCGACCGCCCCCACTCCAGCGACCTCGACGGTCGCCTCGTCAACCTCTTCCTCAAGTGCGAGGCGAGCCAGGACGGTCGCGTGCGGGGCCGCCGCAACGCGATGCTCGACGACTCCGACGTGCACTGGCACCGACAGATCAAGGCCGCCGTCGGCGGCGTCACCGCAGCCGTCACGGGTGACCCGGCGGTCTTCGTGTCGGTGTCCGCGGCGCACCAGGGTCCCGATGGCGGAGGTCCCGTCGCCGCGATCATCGACCTCGGCGAGGACCCCACCGGGTACCGTCCCTGAGCGGTTGTCGCAGGTTGGGTCATCGACGGTCGTCCCCGGCCGGTCGCACCGGCCCCGCGGGATAGCGTGCCCTCGTGCAGCAGCATGAGGAGCAGGCGGACGAGGAGATCGACGACGCCTTCGAACGACTCGTCGAGGAGGGCAGGGAGCGCCTGGCGCGGCCCCTGCGGGCGCTGGTCCCGACCGGGCTCCTCGGTGGCATCGACATCGGCGTGGGCATCCTCGCCTACTTCGTCGTCAAGGACGCGACCGGGAGCCAGGTGCTCGCGGGTATCGCGTTCTCCGTCGGGTTCGTCGCCCTGCTCCTGGCCCGCAGCGAGCTCTTCACCGAGAACTTCCTCGTACCGGTGACGGCAGCCGTCGCAGAGAAGGGCCCGTGGCTCGGGCTGGCCCGGCTCTGGCTCGTCACCCTCGTGACGAACATCCTCGGCGGCGCCCTCACCGTGTGGATCATCCTGCGAGCCCGTCCCGACCTCGGTGAGGTCGCACGGGAGACCGGGATGCACTACGCGGAGCTCGGGGTGAGCCTGCAGAGCTTCCTGCTGGCCGTGCTAGCCGGGCTGGTCATCACGCTGATGACCCGGATGCAGCACTCGACCGACAGCCTGGGCGTGCGCATCGTGCCGGCCATCCTGTTCGGCTCGGTGCTCGTCGGAGCCGAGCTGTTCCACTGCGTCCTGGACTCCATCTTCATCATCGGCGCAGCATTCGCGGGCGCGGACGTCACGGTCAGCCAGTTCGTCGTCGCGCTCGGGTGGTCCCTCCTGGGCAACGTCGTCGGGGGGATCGGGCTCGTCACCTTCCTCCGGCTCGTGCGGACGGCGCCGAAGGTCGAGGCGCAGCGCCGGCAGTCCTCCTGAAGCCTGCGGCCGCCGAAGGCCTCAGACATCGAGGCCCGCCACTAGCCCCCGGGGGGCGCCGCCCCCAGGGACGAGCCGTTCGGTGGGACGGGTGATCCGTCCAGCGTGAACGGCATCCCTGCTGCCACCCACGGGCTCGACCGGTCCATCGCCTGGAGGTGTAGGTGGGGCTCGGTGGAGTTGCCGGAGTTGCCGCACTCGCCGACCACGTCGCCCGCCGAGACCCGATCGCCACGGGCGACGGTGACCGACCGGCGCCGGAGGTGGGCGAGCAGCACCACGGTTCCCTCGTCGGTGCGCACACCGACGTGGTTGCCCAGCACACCTGCGGGACCGAGGAGCTCGCGCACCCCTTCGAGGAGGAACCACACCACGCCCAGCGGGGAGGAACGGCTCCAGTGGTCGCGCATCACGTCCACGACCCGGACCACGGTCCCGTCCACCGGCGAGGCCACCGGCTGGCCGAAGCCCGGGAACTCCTCGGGTCGCCGCGCCACCGGCCACCAACCACTGGATGGGCGCGTGCCGTCCTCGGGGTCGTGCACCAGGTCGCACGCATACGTCTGGGACCACGCGTGCACCCCGTGACTCGGCACCCGGCTCGTCGGGCTGTTCAGTGCCAGCCAGCGACCGCGCACGGGCGACGTCAGGCCGAGCGGCGGTGCGACCGGGGTGCCCACGCGCACGTAGCACGCCATGGCAAGGGCGAAGAGCGCGATCGCCCCCACGGACCACCATGTGGGCAGGTCGACGAGCCACGACGCCACGAGCGCGGCCGCGGTGGCCGCGACCAGCGGCATCCGGACCCGGGAGACCACCCGGCCGAAGGGTTCGGGTGAGGCTGCCACCACCGCACCCTAGCCGCCGGTAGGCGCAGACCCGGCCATGCGTCAGTGGGCGAAGTGCCGGGTCCCGGTGAAGTACATCGTGACGCCGGCCGCCTGAGCCGCCTCGACGACCTCTCCGTCGCGCATCGACCCCCCCGGTGCGACGACGGCACGGACCCCGGCGTCGATGAGCACCTGGAGACCGTCGGCGAAGGGGAAGAACGCGTCGGAGGATGCAACCGCGCCACGTGCCCGCTCCTCCCCCGCGCGGCTGACGGCGAGGTGGCAGGAGTCGACGCGGTTGACCTGGCCCATGCCGATGCCGACCGACGCACCCTCACGTGCCAGGAGGATGGCGTTGGACTTCGTCGCCCTGACCGAGCGCCACGCGAACCGGAGGTCGGCGAGGGTGGCATCGTCGGCAGGGTCGCCGGAGACCAGGCGCCAGTGGGTGGTCTCGTCCCCGCCGGCGACCACGCCGTCAGCACCCTCGACGACGGCGTCCAGCCCGTCGCGCTCCTGGATGAGGAGGCCGCCGCTGATCGGGCGGGTCTCGACGCCCCCACGCGCCGGGGTCGCGCACTCGAGCAGGCGCACGTTCTTCTTCCGGGTGAGGATCTCGAGCGCCTCGGGCTCGAAGGCGGGAGCGATGACCACCTCGGTGAAGATCTCGGCGACGGTCTCGGCCATCGCCGCGGTCACCGGGCGGTTCGCGGCGACGATCCCGCCGAATGCCGACACCGGGTCGCAGGCGTGGGCCTTGCGGTGGGCGTCGGCGATGTCGGTGCCGACCGCGATCCCACAGGGGTTGGCGTGCTTGATCACCGCGACGGTCGGCTGGTCGCCGTGGTCGTGCGCAGCACGCACCGCGGCATCGGCATCGACGTAGTTGTTGTAGGACATCTCCTTGCCGTGCAGCTGGGTGGCCTGGGCCAGACCCGGGTGGGGCTGGAAGCCGTTGGTGTAGAGGGCAGCACGCTGGTGCGGGTTCTCGCCGTAGCGCAGCACCGCGGCCTTGTCCCACGTCGCACCGGCCCAGGCGGGGAACCCGGTGCCGTCAGAGGTGTCGGCGTAGGCGTTGCCCATCCAGGACGCGACGGCGACGTCGTAGGTCGCCGTGTGGACGAACGCCTCGGCGGCCAGGCGCTTGCGCTGCTCGAGGGTGAAACCACCACCGCGAACGGCCTCGAGCACGGCCTCGTACGTGGACGGGTCGGTGACCACCGCGACGCTGGGGTGGTTCTTCGCGGCCGCGCGGACCATCGAGGGGCCCCCGATGTCGATCTGCTCGACGCACTCGTCGGGGGTCGCACCCGAGGCCACGGTGGCGGCGAAGGGGTAGAGGTTGACGACCACGAGCTCGAAGGCCTCGACCCCCAGCTCCCCGAGCTGCGTCAGGTGCTCGGGCTTGCGGGTGTCGGCGAGGATGCCGGCGTGCACCCGCGGGTGCAGGGTCTTGACCCTGCCCTCGAGGCACTCCGGGAAACCGGTGAGGTCCTCGACCCTCGTGACGGGCAGCCCGAGGGAGTCGATGAGCGCGGCGGAGCCGCCCGTCGACACGAGCTCGACGCCCGCCTCGTGCAGCCCCCGGACCAGGTCGTCGAGGCCGTTCTTGTCGTAGACCGAGACGAGGGCACGGCGGACCTGGCGGACGTCCTGCGAAGGACCGGGGGCGGAGACGGCGGCGGACATGGGGGGCTCCTCGCGAGGTCGGGTGCGTCGATCGTGCGGGACACCCAGGCGGGCGATGCCCCGACTCACTCCCCGGTGGTGATCCACCTGCGCCAGTCGTCGCGCCCCAGCCTACCCGGCGCGCCCCTGCGTCACGGGGAACGGAGGGCCGCGCTCCGGGGGCAGGGTCTCGGGCTGGCGGGCGGTCACCTCGGCTGACAGGTCGGGGCGGGGCGATCAGGTCGCGTAGGGCGATGGCGGGAGCGGCATCGGCCACGAGCCACCGAGCACCCGGTCGACGTCGAGCACGACGACGACGCGCTCGGGGTTCGGGCGGGGTTGCCGGTACCGCACGGCATAGCGCTCCTCGGCGTCCCGCACGGATGCCGGGTCCTCGAGCACCCGAGTGCTGCCCTCGAGGGTGATCCACCGGCGCCCCTCGACCTGGCTCAGCGCCGCGCGACGTCCGGCCCGCGCCTGAACCACCTTGACACTGGAGCGACCGGCGATGACCCGGGCCACGAGGGCCTCGGAGTCCCAGGTGAACCCCACGGGGACGACGTGCGGGGACCCGTCCGAGCGCAACGTGGTGAGCGTCGCGAGATGCCGCTCGGCCATGAAGAGGGCGGCGTGGGAGGAGAGGTCGGCTGGGTCGAGGGCCACGGGCGCGAGTGTGCCACGGGTGGGACGCCGGGCTCGTGGGGTGGTGTGCGCCACGGGCCCGGCGCGCTGGGGCCCCCGGTCAGTCGTTCGCCGTCAGATGGAGGAGGAAGCCCTGCGCCGGCGCCAGGACCGGGAGGGAGAGGCCGACGTGCTCCAGCACGGCGCCCGACACCACGAGTCCCCCGTCGAGCGAGGCCTCCCACCACGCAGGTGGCCGGACCTGGACGGTGGCGGGCAGTCCCGCCTCCGGGCGCACCCGCGCGAGGTAGGACCGCTCGGGGTCCAGCCCGGGGAACGGCACGAGTCCGGGAGTCACCCCGCGGCCCGTGGCGACGGAGACGACGGTGAACGCCGCCTCCGAGCGGTCAGCGGACACGACGCCCCCGACCACGAGGGAGGGGTCCGGGTGGTCGGAGCGGACGACGTCCCCGGAGTGCAGCAGCGGCCGGAGCTCCCGGTAGAGGTCCGCCCAGTCGCGCAGGGCACCGAGCTCGTCCTCGGAGCACTCGGTGACGTCCCACTCGAGTCCGGCGTGACCCTGGAGGGCCACGAGCATGCGGAGGGAGAGGTCGAGCTCGCGGTGGGTGGTGTGGGCCCGCGGCGGCCCCACGTGCGAGCCCATCCGCTCCGGAGGCACGAGGAGACCGGTCCACCGCTGGATCGCGATCCGCTCGAGCGCGTCGTTGCAGTCCGAGGTCCAGACCCGGTCGGTGCGGGTGAGCACACCGAGGTCGACCCGGGCCCCCCCGCTGGAGCACGACTCGATCTCGAGGCGAGGATGTCGCTCGCGCAGGGTGTCCAGGAGCGCGTACACCGCGCGGGTCTGGGCGGCGACGGCCGGACGGTCGATGCCCGTGGAGTCGGTGCGCACGGCTTCGTGGAGGTCGCGGTTGTGGTCCCACTTGATGAAGTCGATGGAGTACTCCGACACCAAGGCACTCATCGCCTCGAGGACGTGCTCGCAGGCGGCGGGGTTGGCCAGGTCCAGCAGGTGCTGGTGACGCGACGGCAGCGGAGCACCGGCCACCGGGCCGAGCACCCAGTCGGGGTGGGCGCGCACGACGTCGGAGTCGAGGTTGACCATCTCGGGCTCGAACCAGAGCCCGAACTCCATGCCGAGGCTCCGCACGTGGGTGACGAGGGGAGCGAGTCCGTCGGGCCAGACGTCACCGGACACCTGCCAGTCCCCGAGGCCGCGACGGTCGTCACGGCGGCTCCCGAACCACCCGTCGTCGAGCACGAAACGCTCCACGCCGATCGAGGCGCCCACCTCGGCGATGCGCTTGAGGTGGTCGAGGTCGGTCTGGAAGTAGACCGCCTCCCACGTGTTGAGCACGAGGGGTCTCGGGCTCGAGCGGTAGCCGGGCCGGGCCCGCTGGTGCGCGACGAGAGAGCCTGTCAGTCCGTCAAGTCCTTCACGCGAGTGCACGAAGGCGACCGGCGGGGCGGTGTACGACTCACCTGGCCCGAGCCGCACCTCACCGGGCGCGAGCAACTCCCCACCACCGATGACCGACGCGTGCGGACCCGCGCCCTCGGGCAGCCGCTCCACGAAGTGTTCGTGGTTGCCGCTCCACGCGACGTGCGTGGCCCACACCTCACCCGAGCGGAACCCGAAACCAGCTGTGCCGCAGATGAGCAGGAGGGTGGCGTCGTGGCCGGTCCGTCCGCGGCGGCTGGCGCGGTGCCAGCTGCCGTCCCGCAGGGCCTGACGCTGAGGGCTCCGCTCGCGACACCATCGGCCGGTGAGGTCGAGCACTTCCTCGGCGCGGGTGGGCAGCGGGAGCGCCGCGCGCGCCGCGGTGACGTCGAGGGGATCTCCGTCGGATGCCGTGCTCGTGACGCTCGTCTCGACGACGAGGACCCCGTGCTGGTCCAGTCGGTAGCTGACCTCGAGGTCCAGCTGCACGTCGGACGCCGTGGCACGCACCACCGCCCGCGACCCGTCCGAGTCCACGGCAGCCACCCACCTGGGGGCGGCCCGGCCGCCGGCGCGGTGACCGGCATACCCCGGCGTTCCCAGCCACCCCTCCCCCGAGGTGGGGAGCACGCTGAGCCGCCAGGGCGTGTCGAGGGCGTTGTGCGCCACCGGGGTCGACGTGACAGCAGCCAGCTCGGCCAGGTCACAGTCCGGGAGGTCGGCGCCCCAGTGCGCGACCCACGGGAGGGCGGTGCCGTCCTGGACCAGGGCGAGGGCCGAGCCGCCTCCGTGCAGCACGGTGAGCTCGGGCATCATCCCTTGGTCGACCCGAGGGTCAGCCCGGACACGAACTGCTTCTGCAGCACGAAGAACACGATGAGCACGGGCAGGGCGACGATGATCGACCCGGCAGCGACGAGGTTGGTGTCCGCGAAGAACTGCCCGCGCAGGTTGTTCAGCGCGCTCGTCACGGGGTACTTCTCGCCGCGGGAGAGCAGCACGGTGGCCCAGAAGAACTCGTTGTAGATCCAGGTCACCTGCAGCGTCGCGAGGGCCGCGAGGGCCGGGCGCACGAGTGGCATCGTCAGCTGCCAGTACTGGCGCCAGACGCCCGCGCCGTCGAGCTCCGCGGACTCGTAGATCTCGTGCGGGAGGGTCTTCATGTAGTTGCTCAGCACGAAGGTGCAGAACCCCATCTGGAACGCCGTGTTCACGAGGATCAGGGCCCAGAAGCTGTTGAGCATCGTCCCGCTCGAGCTCATGAACTCCGGCAGCGGGATCTCGCGGAACATGCGGAACACGGGGATGAGAAGGGCCTGCGGCGGAAGCAGGTTGGCCGCCAGGAAGATCCCCAGCAGGGTGAGGTTGAAGCGGTAGGAGAAGCGGGCGAGCACGAAGGCGACGAGCGAGGAGAGGAAGAGCGTCAGGGCCACCGCGGGGACCGTGATGAGCAGCGAGTTCCTCAGGTGCAGACCGAAGTTGCCTCGAGTCCAGGCTTCCTTGTAGTTGTCCAGCGTCCAGCCACCGAGGGAGAGGTACCCGTTGGTCTGGGTGAAGGAGTAGTCCCGGAAGGAGTTGTAGAGCGCCCACAGCAGCGGGAACAGCCAGATGACCGCGAGGACCAGCATGACGACCGTGGCGACGGTGCCGCGACGCCGGTTGATGACGCCGGTCCCGGTGCGCCGAGCCCGGACGTTGGCCTTCGTGACCGTCCTCGGCTCGGTCGTGGTGGCGGTCATGAGCGGTCCTCCCGGAAGACGATCCGTAGGTAGATCGTGATGAACACCGAGGAGATGACCATCATGATGACGGCCAGCGCCGAGCCGAAGCCGTAGCGGGTGGCCTCCCCGATGACGTTCTGGGACACCAGGGCCGAGATGAGCTCCAACCCGTTTCGACCCTTGTTGACGATCCACACGAGGTCGAAGGCCCGGAGGGACTCGATGACGACGATGACGAGCACGATGAGGTTGATCGGGCGCATCACGGGGAAGATGACGTGGAAGAACGTCTTCACCTCGCCCGCGCCGTCGACGGCCGCCGCCTCGCGCAGCGACCCGTCGACACCCTTGAGCCCTGCCAGGTAGAGCAGCATGACGTAGCCGGTGTGCCTCCAGGCCGTGGCGATGAGCACTGCCCACAGGTTGACGTCGGGATCTCCGTACCAGTCGACGTTGGAGCCGAAGACCTCGTTGATCAGGCCCTGGTCCGTGGAGTAGAACAGCTGCCAGATGAAGCCGACCAGGGCGAGCGACAACACCACGGGGAGGTAGAAGGCCGTCTGGTAGAAGCGGCTGCCCCACATCTCCCGGTCGAGGATCACCGCCAGGAGGACTCCCAGGATCGTCGGGAAGACGAACAGGAAGACCAACCAGATGAGGTTGTGCTGGATGGCGGGCCAGAACGGCGGGTAGATCGTCGTGATGTCGCGGTAGTTCTGGGCACCGACCCACTCGATGCCGTTGAACTGGAAGCCGTTCCACCTCGCGAAGGAGAGGAGCACCGAGGCCAGCGCAGGCAACCACACGAGCCAGACGACCAGCACGGTCGGCACGCCGATCATGGCCGCGATGACCAGCCGGTCGCGGGTGGACCGACGCTTCTCGACTCGACGTGTGCTCGTCGTCGCGCCCTTCGTCGTCGCGCCCTTGTCCGTGGTCGTCGCCATGTCGGGTCTCGGCGTCAGCCGAGGATCGAGGCGGCCTGCTGCTGGATGGATGCCGTGATGGCGTCGATGTCGTCGGGGTTCTTGAGGAAGTCCTGGATGGACGCCGTGATCACGGTGTTCGCGAGGTCGGCGTTGGTGTCGCGGTCGAGGAACTGCGCGATCGACGCCGCGTTCTGGACGACCTCGGCGGACTTCTTCTGGAGCTCGCCGTACGCCTCCGTGCTGGCGTTCGCATTGGCCGCGATGAACGGCGCCGAGGCCGCGTTGTTGCCCGCGTCGGCTGCCTCTGCCGTGCCCAGCCACGAGATGAACGCCTTGGCCGCCTCCTGGTCCTCGGCAGCGGACGCGACGCAGAAGCCGTCGATGGGGGCGTCGAGCGCATCGGAGCCGATGCTGGCGTCGAGCTCGGGGTAGGTGAAGAAGTCGAGGTCCTCCTGTGCGTCGGTCGGAACACCGTCGACGACGAAGGTCCCGAGGAGGTACATCCCGCACTCCTCGTTGGCCATCGAGGTGGCGGCCTCCTGCCAGGTCCGGCCGAGGGCGTTCTCCTGGTGGTAGGGCAGCAGCGTCTTCCACGTCTCGAAGACCTGCTTGACCTCGGGGCTGTCCCACTGCTGCTCACCCCGGCACAGCTCCATGTGGAAGTCGTAGCCGTTGAGCCGCATGTCGAGGATGTCGAAGGTGCCCATCGGCGCCCAGGCGTCCTTCGCGGCGAAGGCGAAGGGGGTGATGTTCTTCCCCTGCATGTCCTCCATGAGCGCGTTCATCTCGTCGAACGTCGTGGGCTCGGTCCAGCCGTTCTTCTCGAAGACCGACTTGCGGTAGAAGACCGCCCACGGGTAGTAGCTCACCGGGACGAAGTACTGATTGCCGTCCGGGGCGGTTCCGGACTTCTTGAAGGCGTCGTTCAGGCCGTCGATGGGGTACACGTCGCTGATGTCGGCGATCAGGCCGTTCTCGGCGAACTGCGCCATGCGGTAGCCGGCGAACCAGGTGAAGACGTCGTCCGGCGTGCCCTGGAGGTAGGTGTTGATGCTCTCCTGGAAGGTGTTGTGGTCGACCGCGTTGGTCGAGACCTCGACACCCGCCTTCGCCGCGTAGGCGTCGGCCATCCCCTGGAGCCGCTCGTAGGCGGGTCCGGACCCCTTGGCCTCGTTCATGCCGAACGACACCGGGCCGGGGGCAGCGCTGCCCCCACCGGAGGAGGACGAGGACGAGGTGTCGTCACCACAGGCACCCAGCAGGGTCGGCGCTCCCAGCAGTGCACCCGCACCGAGGGCCCCCCGCAGCAGGTTCCGGCGGTTCACGCCGCTGACGGACGCGGGAACGGTGCCGCTGAGGGACAGATCACGAGGGGCCGGACGTGCCATGGGTGTCTCCTTTGACGTATGGCGGTTCTGACAGATTCGATCAGAAACCAACAACTCTTCACGAATCGTCGTTGACGAGAACCCTCGATGTCAAGACCCGTACGTCACGCTTCGATAACGTCGAACCTACGGGCAGTTCGTGATGCGCCGGGGCTCGGTGGACAGCTGGGCCACCCGTCGCCCGGCTGCGGGAGTGTGCGTATCTGTTGACAAGTGTTTGATCCTCACCCCACACTGTCCCCCATGCGTGCGTGGCCCAACGACAGGGTGACTCTCGGCGGCGACTACAACCCGGAGCAGTGGCCTCGCGACGTCTGGGACGAGGACATGGGGCTCATGCGAGCCGCGGGGGTGAGCTTCGTCAGCCTCGGCATCTTCTCGTGGTCCTGGCTCGAGCCGTCGAAGGGCGAGTACACCTTCGACTGGCTCGACGAGATCATGGACCTCCTCCACGAGAACGGGATCGCGGTCGACCTCGCCACCGCCACGGCGACCCCACCGCCCTGGCTCTCGACGGCCTACCCGGAGATCCTGCCCGTCGACCGCGAGGGTCGCACCCTGTGGCCCGGGAGCCGGCAGGCCTGGTGCCCCTCCTCGCCCCTGTACCGCGAGATGGCCCTCAACCTCTCCGACCGGCTCGCGCACCGCTACCACGACCATCCGGCTCTGGCCATGTGGCACGTCTCCAACGAGTACGCGTGCCACAACCTGCCCTGCTACTGCGACACCTGTGCCGTGACGTTCCGCCGGTGGCTCGAGCGCCGCCACGGCAGCCTCGACGCCCTGAACGACGCGTGGGGGACGGCCTTCTGGAGCCAGCGCTACACGGCGTGGGACGACATCCTCCCGCCACGCCTGACGACGACCTTCAACAACCCGACGCACGTCCTGGACTACTCACGCTTCGGCTCGGACACCCTGCTGGACTTCTACCTCGCCGAGCACGAGGTCATCAGGCGCCACTCCCCCGATGTGCCCGTCACGACGAACTTCATGACGCTGAGCCACTTCCGGCTGCTGGACTACCACGACTGGGCTCCGCACCAGGACGTCGTCAGCACCGACCACTACGTCGTCGACGCGCTCGACCACCCCCGGGCCGAGCTCTCCTTCAGCGGGGACCTCACCCGCGGCCTCGCCGGCGGCCGCTCGTGGATGCTCATGGAGCACTCGACCAGCGCCGTCAACTGGCAGCCCGTCAACCCGGCGAAGCTGCCCGGGCAGACCATCCTCGACTCCCTCGCCCACGTGGCCCGCGGAGCCGACGACCTCGGTTTCTTCCAGTGGCGCCAGTCCCGTGCGGGGTCGGAGAAATACCACTCGGCGATGGTGCCGCACGCCGGCGAGGACAGCGATCGATTCCGCGAGGTCTGCGAGCTCGGCGCCATCGCGGCCCGGCTCGGGGAGCTGCGCGGCTCCCGGGTGGAGGCGGACGTCGCGATCCTCTGGGACTACCAGTCCGAGTGGGCCGTGGCCGGGCCCTGCATGCCCTCGAGTGACCTCGACTACGTCACCGCGGCCCACACCGTGCACCGGCTGCTGCGGGACCGTGGCATCACCTGCGACGTCGTGCACCCCGACACCGACCTCACGGGCTACCGGATGGTCGTCGTCCCCACCCTCTACCTCGTCTCCGACGCCCAGGCTGCCGCCATCGCCGACGCAGCCCGGGCCGGCGCCCACGTCGTCGTCACCTACTTCTCGGGCATCAGCGACCCCGACGACCACGTGCGGCTCGGCGGCTACCCCGGGGCGTTCCGCGACCT
The DNA here is from genome assembly GCA_963730365.1 of uncultured Actinomycetota bacterium. Lineage (GTDB taxonomy): Bacteria > Actinomycetota > Actinomycetes > Actinomycetales > Dermatophilaceae > Fodinibacter. The sequence goes on from CAVSRM010000019.1 coordinate 49,676, forward strand.
GCTGGGTGTTCGGGTGGAGGAGTTCTTCCCCCTGCGGTCCGAGGAGCGGGTCGCGCTCTCAGGCGGTGGGACCGGGACGGTGTGGAGCGAGGACGCCCGCGTCGTGGACACCGAGGTGATCCACTCCTATGCCGACGGCCCGCTCTCCGGCCGGCCGGCCGTCACCCGGCGGGTGGTCGGCGGTGGCGCGGCCTGGTACCTCGGCACCCTTCCCGACGACCTGACCCTGGGCGCCCTGCTCGAGCGGGTGACGGCCGATGCCGGAACTCGCCCGGCCTCGCCGGCGCCGGTGGGCGTCGAGGTCGTGCGGCGCAGCGATGGGGAGCAGCGCTGGCTCTTCGTCCTCAACCACACCGAGGAGCCGTGCGAGGTCACCGTCAGTGGCCGCGACCTCGTGGAGGACGCGGACGTCGGTCCGGTCCTCACGCTCCCGGGCCGCACCGCCGCCGTCGTCAGGGAGGACTGACGGTGCTCGCCAGCCAGCGCCGGGCCGCCATCCTCTCCATCGTCCAGGATGCCGGCGCCGCGCGGGTCTCGGAGCTCGTCGAGCAGCTCGGCGTGTCCGACATGACGGTTCGTCGCGACATCGAGCGCCTCGACACCGAGGGTCTCCTCGAGCGGGTGCACGGTGGGGCCCTCGCCGTCCTGCCCCCCGCCACCGACGAGCCGGGCTTCAACGCGAAGTCCGCGCTGATGACGGCGGCGAAGCAGGCGATCGCCGCGGCCGCGGCGACGCTGGTGGAGCCGGGTTCGACGATCGGCATCTCGGCGGGGACGACGACGTACGCGTTCGCCGGAGCCATCCGGAACATCCCGCACCTGACGGTCGTGACGAACTCCGTCCCCGTGGCCCAGCTGCTGCACGAGTCGCCCGGCGCCGGGCACGTCGTGGTGCTCACCGGCGGCGTGCGCACCCCGTCGGATGCCCTCGTGGGTCCGGTCGCGGTGGCGGCCTTGGAGGGCCTGCACGTCGACCGGCTCTTCCTGGGGGCGCACGGCATCGACCGTGAGGCCGGGCTGACCACGCCCAACCTCGTCGAGGCCGAGACCAACCGCGCCCTGGTCCGGGCCAGCCGCTCGGTGGCCGTGCTCGCCGACCACACCAAGGTGGGCATCGTCGGCCTGTCGACCTTCATGCAGTTGCACGAGGTCGACACCCTGATCACCGACTCAGGGATCCCGTCGAGGTCCCGCGCCATGCTCGAGGAGCTCGTCGAGCACCTCGTCCTCGCCGACTCGGTCCCGCCGGGAAACACGCGCGTGGCAGAGGGAGCGGGGAGGCCGGGATGACCGCCGGGACCGCGGCCCGACGCACCCAGGCACGGCTCGCGGACGGCCGCGAGATCATCTACTTCGACGACACACCGGATGCTCCGCCGCGGACCGTGAGGGACTCCCGCGACCTCGGGCCACGCGCTGCCGCGGGCCACGTCCGCTACGACTCCCTCGTCGGCGACTGGGTGGCCGTGGCCGGGCACCGGATGAACCGCACCTTCCTGCCCCCGCGCACCGAGTGCCCGCTCTGCCCGACCGGACGCGGGGCGATGCCCTCGGAGGTCCCCGACGCGGACTACGACGTCGTGGTCTTCGAGAACCGCTTCCCCTCCTACGCCCCCGTGGCCGACGAGGCGACGGTCGGCGAGGGGCCCTTCCAGCAGGCCCCCGCGCTCGGGCGCACCGAGGTCGTGTGCTTCACCAGCGACCACGAGGCGAGCTTCGCCTCCCTCCCCCCGCAGCGCGTCCGCACGGTGGTCGATGCCTGGGCGGACCGCACTGCCGCGCTGCAGGCGGACCCCGACATCGAGCACGTCTTCTGCTTCGAGAACCGAGGGCAGGAGATCGGGGTCACCCTGCACCACCCGCACGGCCAGATCTACGGCTACCCGTACGTGCCGACCCGTACCCGCGAGATCCTCGACCGCGCACAGGAGCACCACGACACGACGGGGCACCTGCTGGGGGCCGACATCCTCTCGGCCGAACAGGCCGACGGTTCGCGGGTGGTCCTGACCACGGAGCACTGGACGGCGTACGTCCCATTCGCCGCGCGGTGGCCGCTCGAGGTCCACGTTGCGCCGCACCGGGACGTTCCTGACCTCGTCGCCCTCGACGGTGTGGAGCGTGACGACCTGGCGGCCCTCTACCTGGACCTGCTCGCCCGGCTCGACCGCTTCCACGTCACCGAGGACGGTGACCCGATCACCCTCCCGTACATCGCGGCCTGGCACCAGGCGCCCGCCAGGGTGGGCCGCGACGTGTCGCGCCTGCACCTGCAGGTGATGTCCGTGCTGCGGGGGCCCGGGAAACTGAAGTACCTCGCCGGTTCGGAGAGCGGCGTGGGTGGCTGGGTGAACGACGCCCACCCGGAGGCGGTCGCCGAGCGCCTCCGCGGCCTGGCCTGAGCCGGGCGTCGGGTGCCGCGAGCCGCGTCATCCGGGCCGTCACCATCCGAACCTGTCCCTCGTCGATGACCCCGTCCGCCGACGCCCGGCGCGGGTCAGGCCCGCTCGGCGGGCCCGGGCATCCAGGACCGGTCGGCGGCGAGCCGCTCCAGGACCTCCACGAGCATCGCGCGCTCGACGACCTTGATCCGCTCGTGGAGCGACTCCACCGTATCGCCACCCTCGACCCGGACCGCCTGCTGCTCGATGACCGGCCCGGTGTCGACGCCGGCATCCACCCAGTGGCAGGTGCACCCGGTCACCCGAACCCCGTGCTCCAGCGCATCGGTCACCGCGTGTGCTCCCGGGAAGCTGGGCAACAGGGCGGGGTGGGTGTTGAGCACCCGGTGCGCCCCCAGGACGGCCGGGCCGAGCACCTTCATGAACCCCGCCGACACCACGAGGTCGGGATCCGCCTCGGCCAGGAGCCGCGAGAGGTCCTGGTCCCAGTCCGAGCGCGTGGCGTAGTCGGGAAGCCGGCAGACGAACGTCGGGATGCCGTGGCGCACCGCGCGCTGCTGGCCGCCGGTGCCGTCTCGGTCCGCCCCCACCACGACGACGCTGAAGCGAGACCCCTCCTCCTGAGCGGCATCCAGGAGAGCCTGGAGGTTGCTGCCCGACCCGGACACGAGCACGGCCAGCCGCAGGGGCGCCTCGGTCATCGGCGCAGCCGCCAGGCATCGCGGGTGACCACGAGCAGGGCGCCGAGGAGCATCTCGAGGAACACCGACCCGGTCAGCAGCAGGGTCGGTGCGCCCACGGAGGCGAGCCGGAACTGGCCCAAGGAGCCCCCGGCGAGGGCGTCGAGGGCACCGAGCACGAGGGCCCCGACGAGGCAGGCGGCGCTCGCGACCCCGGCCTTGGTGCGCAGGCGGGACAGCCTGGCCACGGTGTCCAGCGAGCGTTTCCCGACCCAGGCACCGACCCCGACGATGACCACAGCGCTCAGCGCCGTGAACCACGGGTACGTCGCCGGTTCGGGGAGCGCCCCCAGGACCGGGACCATGGGGAGCAGACCACTGGTGGAGCCGCTCCACGTCGTGGAGCCTCCGTCCACCACGTGGAAGCCCGGCCCCGCGAGGAAGGAGACCGCCCACAGGGCGAGGTTCGGCACGGCGCCCAGCTGGGCCACGAGGAGAACCGCCGAACCCACGCCTCCGGCGCCCAACGCCGCGTGGACGGCCGAGACCTCCCCCCAGGAGAGAGCGACCAGGCCCAGGACGATGAGCACGCCGACGGCCAACAGCACCCCGGCGCCGGCGAGCCCCGGACGGAGACCCCGCCGGAAGGCATCGGGCACCCGGACACGACCAAGGCGGGCACCGAGCACGTCGGGGTCTCCGGAGACGACCGGTCGGAGCGCCCACGCGAGACCCGCACCCGGCACGAGGACGACCGGGAGGAGGAGCGAGGGGGGGCTGAGGCCGAAAGGGCCGGCGATGGCGAGCCATGTCGCCGCGGCGACCACCACGGCATACCCGCCCCACCAGGACCCCAGCGCGGCTGCCAGTGGCCCGGGGAGCAGGCCGCGCCAGTGCTCGCCGTCGGTGGACACGTCGACCATCGCCTCGCGGGCGCCGAAGCGCGCGACGACGACGAGGAGTGCGAGGCCGAGAAGGGGGACCACGGAGATGGCGACCGGTCCGGCCGTGAGGTGCGCCCCACCGGTGAGCAACCACAGCGCCGCGCCCGTGCCGACGGCGCTCCACGGCGAGCCCTCGGCTCGGGGCTCCAGCAGCCAGGCGAGCACGACCGGCACGAGGACGATGAGCAGGGAGGTCAGACCCGTGCCGAGCCCCGCGAGCAGACCCCGCACCCACGGCCCGCGCCGGGCCGACCAAGGCCCGGTGGTGGCCTCGTCGGTGTCCTCACCCCCGGGTAGGGCGGAGCGCAGGCGGTCGATGACGGTCATCCGCACCAGTGTGCGACATCGCGGCGCCCGCACGTCCGAGCAACGCCGTGGCGGAACGAACTTCGTGACCGGACGGCTGTCGTCGGCGGCTCCCGGAGCCGGAGACCCCGGGGAGACCGGGAAACCGTCCCTGCCTCACCGGGGTCTTGGGATCACCCGACGAACCCGAGGGATCAGGCGTTGAGCGAGCGCATGATCTCGCGCATCAGCTCCGCCGTGGCCGACGGGGTCTTGCCGACCTTGACCCCGGCTGCCTCGAGCGCCTCCTGCTTGGCGGCGGCCGTGCCCGCCGAGCCCGAGACGATGGCGCCGGCGTGGCCCATCGTCTTGCCCTCCGGGGCAGTGAAGCCCGCGACGTAGCCGACGACCGGCTTGGTGACGTGTTCCTTGATGTAGGCCGCCGCACGCTCCTCGGCGTCGCCGCCGATCTCGCCGATCATGACGATGGCATCGGTGTCCGGGTCGGCCTGGAAGGCCTCGAGGCAGTCGATGTGCGTCGTGCCGATGATCGGGTCGCCGCCGATGCCGACCGCCGTGGAGAACCCGTACTCCCTCAGCTCGTACATCATCTGGTAGGTCAGGGTGCCCGACTTGGAGACCAGGCCGATGCGTCCGGCACCCGCGATGTTCGCCGGGATGATGCCGGCGTTGGCGAGGCCGGGGCTGATCAGCCCGGGACAGTTCGGGCCGACGATGCGCGTGGTGCCCGCGGCCACCGAGTACGCATAGAACTCCGCGGAGTCCTTCACCGCGATGCCCTCGGTGATGACGACGGCGAGCGGCACGGCCGCGTCGATCGCCTCCACGACGGCCGACTTCGCGAACGCAGGTGGCACGAAGATGACCGACACGTTGGCGCCGGTCGCCTCGACGGCCTCGGCGACGGTGCCGTATACCGGCACGCTGACGTCGTCGTCGAAGTCGACGGTGGTGCCGGCCTTGCGCGGGTTGACACCGCCCACGATCGCCGTGCCCGAGGCGAGCATGCGCTGGGTGTGCTTCATGCCCTCGGAGCCGGTCATGCCCTGGACGATGACCTTGGAGTTCTCGTCGAGAAAGATTGCCATGTCAGTGTTTCCTGGCCCTTCAGTTCGCGGCCGAAGCCAGCTCGGCGGCCTTACGGGCCGCGCCGTCCATGGTCTCCTCGATGATGACGCGGGGGTGGGCGCGCTCGGCGAGGATGCGGCGGCCCTCCTCGACGTTGTTCCCGTCGAGGCGCACGACCAGCGGCCGGTCCTCCTCGTCACCCAGGGCGTCGAGCGCGCCGACGATGCCGCTCGCGACCGCGTCGCAGGAGGTGATGCCGCCGAACACGTTGACGAACACGCTCTTCACCTGGGGGTCGGAGAGGATGATGTGCAGCCCGTTGGCCATCACCTCCGCGGAGGCGCCGCCGCCGATGTCGAGGAAGTTGGCGGGCTTGGGCGACCCGGCGAACTCCTCACCGGCGTACGCGACGACGTCCAGCGTGCTCATGACGAGGCCGGCGCCGTTCCCGATGATGCCCACCGACCCGTCGAGCTTGACGTAGTTGAGGCCCTTCTCCTTGGCCGCCGCCTCCAGCGGGTCGGCTTCGGCCTTGTCCTCGAGGGCCTCGTGCTCGGGGTGGCGGAAGTCGGCGTTGGCGTCGAGGGTGACCTTGCCGTCGAGGGCGATGATGTCGCCGTCCTCGGTCTTGACCAAGGGGTTGACCTCGACGAGGGTAGCGTCCTCCTCGCGGTACACGGTCCAGAGGCCCTGCAGCACGGGGGCGACCTTGGCGGCGGTCTCGGCGTCGAAGCCGGCCGCGTCGACGATCTCGCGGGCCTTCGCCTCGTCGATACCGACGTTGGGGTCGACGGCGATCCTGGCGAGGGCCTCGGGCCGCTCAACGGCCAGCTGCTCGATCTCGACGCCCCCCTCGACGCTGCACATCGCGAGGTAGCTGCGGTTGGCCCGGTCGAGCAGGATGGAGACGTAGTACTCCTCCGCGATGCGGGCACCCTGGGCGATCATCACCTGGTGCACGGTGTGCCCCTTGATGTCCATGCCGAGGATCGAGCGCGCGTGCTCCTCGGCCTCGTCGGCGGTCTTCGCGACCTTGACACCACCGGCCTTGCCACGGCCGCCGGTCTTGACCTGCGCCTTGACGACGGTCACGCCGCCGCTGGCCGCGCCGATGCGCTCAGCCGCCGCCCTGGCCTCTTCAGGGGTGGTGGCGACCGCCCCTGCGAGCACGGGGACACCGTGCTTCTCGAACACGTCACGGGCCTGGTACTCGAAGAGATCCACGAGGCGATCCGTCCTCACTGTCGGTGGTGACCGGGAAGTCCGTCCGCAGGGGAGCCTAACGGTGTCGTGCCGACTCGTCCCAGTGGAGGTGCCCACGGGGTCGATCTCACGCCCCAGCGGTCGCCCCGTGCGCCCACCGGCGCGATGAGCGGGCGTGCCGGGCGTCCGCTGTCGTTCGGTGACCGGATGGTGGTCGGCTTCTGCGAACACGCCCACCCACGCGGGCCCCGGTCGTACAGTGGTCCGGCCATGGCGTCACCCTCACGGCCACCCGCCGACGAAACCGGCGAGGTCCCTGCACCGGAGCAGACCTCGGCGCTGACGCGCGCGCGCCGGGCTGCCGGAACGGCGGCGGCCGTCGTCGTCGACCCGGCGGTCCTCGCCGGCGGACTGGTCGAGGCCGCATGGATGACGGCGCACGTCGCCACCTGGCCGATCGGCCTGCTGGGAGGCCGCGGTCGGCGCGGCAGGGTCGCGAACCGCGTCGAGCACCTGCCGCCGGTGCAGCGCGGCCTGATCGTCTCCGACGTCGAGGCCGCCGGCACCCCGATCCTGTTGGTCCACGGGATCGTCAGCAACCGCTCGATCTTCACCCTGCTCCGGCGCGGCCTCACCCGCCGGGGTTTCTCCAACGTCTTCGCGATGAACTACTCAACCGTGCTGACCGATGTGCGAACGGCTGCAGCGGGCCTCGCGGAGGAAGTCGAGACGATCGTGGAGGAGACCGGGTTCGAGCGGATCCACATCATCGGCCACAGCCTCGGCGGCCTCATCGCGCGTTACTACGTGACGAGGCTCGGAGGCGATGCACGCGTGCACACCCTCGTGACGCTCGGGAGCCCTCATACGGGGACGTACGCGGCCTATGCGGTGCCCACGCGGCTGATGCAGCAGATGCGTCCCGGGAGCGGGCTCATGCGCGAGCTCGCCCACCCGGTGCGCGGGTGCCGAACCCGGTTCATCTCCTACTGGTCCGACAGCGACATCGCCGTCATCCCGCGTGGCTCCGCGGCACTGCGGCACCCGAACCTGGCTGCCCGGAACATCGGCCTGCACGGCGCAGGACACCTCACGCTGCCGATGCTCGGCGAGGTCGTTCACGGGATCTCCAGTGCACTGGCCCACCTCGACGCCCACGGAGGCACGGTCCGCTCCGGCGTGACACCGCTGACGCGGGACGTGTGAACGGGACGTGACGAACCTCACCTGACCCAAAGGTCCGCAGGTCAGCAATGTGTGGCTTCCGTCCCTGTGAGCCGCCGTCCCCAGATCTCAGGGAGGGGGTTTGAGTCACGGAATGGTCACGCTACGGTGTACGAGCCCCACCACTCCCCTGATGAGGTAACCCCGTTGTGAGTCGCAGGTCCTACCAAGGACGCCACCATGCCGCGCGCCATGCCGCCGGCAGGCGCGGTGTCCGCATCCCGAGAGCGTTCAGCTCGAGCTTCGTCCTCCCCACCGTGGCCGCCGCGGCCCTCGTGGTGACGGCGGCCGGGGCCTCCGTGGCGGAGTCGGCTCCGCTCACCCTGGACCTCTCCGGCCAGCAGTCCGCGATGGCGCGCACCCAGCAGGCCGTCGACGACGAGACGGTGACCGAGCTCGCTCTGCGACGGCAGGACGCATCGATGCAGTCGGCGGCGCTCCAGGGACGTGTCGAGGCCGAGGCCAAGGCCGCACGTGACGCCGAGCGCAAGAGGATCGCCGCGGCCAAGGCGGCGGCCAGGGCCGAGCGCGAGTCCAAGAAGTGGGTCCGGCCGATCAACGTCTGGAAGGTGACGTCCGGGTACGGCTCGCGCTGGGGCAAGACCCACCACGGCATCGACCTCGCCGCGCCGACGGGAACACCGCTCTATGCCATGTCCAAGGGTCGGGTCATCGGCTCGTTCTACAACTCGGGCTTCGGCAACAAGGTGGAGATCAAGTACTGGGACGGCAGCATCTCCTGGTACGGCCACCTGAGCAAGCGTGTCGTGAGCGAAGGACAGACCGTCATGCCCGGCGACCTCGTGGGGTACGTGGGCAACACGGGTCACTCCTTCGGGTCGCACCTGCACCTCGAGATGCAGAAGAGCACGGCCAGCGACAGCCCGATCGAGCCCACGGCGTGGCTGCGCAAGAAGGGCCTCAGCTGAGGCCTCGGCCCGCCTGACGGTCGGGGAGGTCCCGGTCGGGGGTCAGAGCTTCTCGAGGGGGGCGAAGCGCAGCACGAAGCGCTTGACCCCCAGCTCTCCGCCGAAGTCGACCTCCGCCTGGGTCTTCTCCCCCTCGCCGAGGGTGCGCACGACGCTCCCCAGGCCGTAGGTGTCGTGGGTGACCCGGTCTCCCGGCGCGAGCGCGATGATCGGCCGGTTGCCCGGGGACCGCACCCCTGGGCGGCCGGCCAGGGTCGCCACGGCCGGGCGCTGGTCACGACGACCGACCGCGGCCGCACCCGACAGCTCACGCTCCCACTCCACGAGATCGGCCGGGATCTCGTCGAGGAACCGCGACGGCGGGTTGTACTGCGGGGCGCCCCACGCAGACCGGATCGCGGCCCGGGAGAGGTGCAGCCGCTCCCGCGCACGCGTGATGCCGACGTAGGCCAGGCGCCGCTCCTCCTCGAGCTCCTTGGCGTCGGCCAGGCTCCGCATGTGCGGGAAGGTGCCGTCCTCCAGCCCGGTGAGGAACACCACCGGGAACTCCAGCCCCTTGGCCGTGTGCAGGGTCATCAAGGTGACCACCCCGGCGGCCTCCGCCTCGGCGGTGTCGGGGATCTCATCGGCATCCGCGACGAGGGAGACCCGCTCGAGGAAGTCGACGAGGCTGACCACCTCGCCGGTCTCCCGACGCCCCTCGTCGAACTCGCGCGCCACCGCGACGAGCTCGGCGAGGTTCTCGACGCGGGTCTCGTCCTGCGGGTCGTGGCTCGCCCTCAGCTCGGCGAGATAGCCGGACCGGTCGAGGATCGCCTCGAGGAGGTCGGCCACACCCGCGTCGTCGTCGTCCCGGACCCCGCCCAGCCCCTCGAGCAGGGTGGTGAACCCCTTGATCGCCGCGACGGACCGCGTGGCGATGCCCGGCGCGTCCTCGGCTCGCCCGAGCGCGGCGACGAACGGAATGCGCTCACGCTCCGCCAGGGCCGAGACACAGGCCTGGGCTCGGTCACCGATCCCGCGCTTGGGGACGTTGACGATGCGCCGGAGGTTGACGGTGTCGGTGGGGTTGGAGAGCACCCGCAGGTAGGCGAGGGCGTCCTTGACCTCCCGACGCTCGTAGAACCGGGTGCCGCCGACCACCTTGTAGGGCAGCCCGACCCGCACGAACACCTCCTCCAGCGCCCGCGACTGGGCATTGGTGCGGTAGAACACGGCCACGTCGCCGGGTCGCACCCCGTGGGAGTCGCCGAGCCGGTCGATGGTGCGGGCGACGAAGGAGGCCTCGTCGTGCTCGTTGTCGCCGACGTAGCCGATGATCGCGGCGCCGTCGCCGCTCTCGCTCCACAGGTCCTTCTTGCGGCGGGACTCGTTGCGCGCGATGACCGAGTTGGCGGCGCGCAGGATGGTCTGGGTCGAGCGGTAGTTCTGCTCGAGCAGGATCGTGCGGGCCCGCGGGTAGTCGGCCTCGAACTCCTCGATGTTGCGGATGGTGGCACCACGGAAGGCGTAGATGGACTGGTCGGCGTCACCGACGACCACGAGCTCGCTCGGCGCCACCCCGTGCTCCGCACGCGTCGCCTCGGACCCGACGAGCTCCTTCACCAGCTGGTACTGCGCGTGGTTGGTGTCCTGGTACTCGTCGACCAGCACGTGCCGGAACCGGCGTCGGTAGTGCTCGGCGACATCCGGGAACGCCTGGAACATGTGCACGGTGGTCATGATGAGGTCGTCGAAGTCCAGGGCGTTGGCCTGACGGAGACGACGCTGGTACGCCGTGTACGCCTCTGCCAGCACCTGCTCCTGGTGCGGGCTCGCCTCGCCCACTCGAGAGGCATACGTCTCCTCGTCGACGAGCTCGTTCTTGAGGTTGGAGACCTGGTGGCTGAAGGAGCGGGGGTTGTAGCGCTTGGGATCGAGGTCCATGTCGCGCAGGACCATCGACATGAGGCGCTGGGAGTCGGCGGCGTCGTAGATCGAGAAGGAGGACCGGATCCCGACCTTGTCGGCCTCACGGCGCAGGATGCGCACGCAGGCGCTGTGGAAGGTGAGCACCCACATCGCCCGGGCCCTGGGGCCGACGAGTCCCTCGACCCGCTCACGCATCTCGGCAGCCGCCTTGTTCGTGAAGGTGATCGCCAAAACCTGGCCGGGCTGGACGCCACGGTCGGCCAGCAGGTGGGCGATCCGGTGCGCCAGCACCCGGGTCTTGCCCGAGCCGGCTCCGGCGACGATGAGCAGGGGTGGGCCCTCGTGCAGCACGGCCTCCCGCTGCTGCGGGTTGAGCCCGGCCAGCAGCTCCTGCGCGCCGGGCACCGTGCGACGGGCCGGTCCGCCGTCGGGGCCGTCGCCGGCGGCCGCGGCCTCCGCCCACGTGGGGACGCCCGAGGCGTTGACCACCGCCGCGCGGGCGCCGGCACGGGTGGCGCCCGACGAGTGCGGATCGTCTCGCGCGTCGCCGAAGTCGAGGCCGTCGAAGAGGGTGCTCATGTCGGGGTCAACCCTACGTGTCCGTGCCCACCCCGGCTGCGCTCACACACAGCGGAGCGGCCGGGGCCCGAGGCCCCGGCCGCTGCGCTCGCGTGGTGAGCGGCTGCTCAGCTGCACCAGGGGTAGACGAAGAGGCTGTCGTCACCGGCGCGGTGGTCGGCGAGGAGGAGGGAGAACGGGATCGGGTCCGGCACGCCGGAGATGTCGGCGCCCTCGCGGACGGTCACCTTGAGCTCTTCGACAGCGAAGCTGATCGGGACGCCACCCTTGGCGACTGCGGGCAGCAGGCCGGCGCCCTTGAGGGTGGCGATCCCTGCGCGCATGCAGTCGGTGTCCTGCGCCGCCTGGGCCGGGGCAACGGCGACAACGGCGACCCCGGCTGCGGCCGCGAGGGTTGCGGCGGCGAGGCGGGTGCGGTTCTTCGACATCGGTTCGTGTCCTCCTGTGTTCTCGCCGGCCACTCCGGCGGGTCTGAGGTGACAGTACGTCGAATGTTTGTCGCATGTCGAGCCTTTGTCGAAGGTTAGGACGATGGCACTCATCTCTCCTCCCCCGCCCCAGGGCGTCGGACCACGATCCGCCCGAACGCCTCGACCCATCCCGACGAGACCGCGACGACCCGGGCGGGGGCAGCCCTGCCCGGGCGGGCCCCGGACGGCATACGGTGTCCGGCATGGCGTCACGCAAGGGTGAGTTCGGGGAGCCCGTGGTCCTCGACGTCGACGGGATGGACGTGCGCGTGACCAGCCCGGAGCGGGTGTACTTCTCGGCTCGGGGCGAGACCAAGCTCGACCTGGCGCGCTACTACCTCTCCGTGGGCGACGGCATCGTCAACGCGCTGCGGGAGCGGCCCTGCATGCTGCACCGATTCCCCGACGGCGTGGACGGCCCCAAGGTGCACCAGAAGCGACTCCCCCGAGGAGCTCCCCCGTGGGTGGAGACGGTGCGCCTGCACTTCCCCCGGTACGGGCTGCATGCCGACGAGCTGTGCGTGACGAGACTGGCCGACGTGGTCTGGGCGGTGCAGATGAGCACCGTGGAGTTCCACCCGTGGAACAGCCGCCGCGCCGACACGGAGAAGCCCGACGAGTGGCGGATCGACCTCGACCCGATGCCCGAGGCTCCCTTCGACCGGGTGCGGCGAGCCGCACACGTCTCCCACGAGGTGCTCGACGAGCTCGGCGCCGTGGGGTGGCCCAAGACCAGCGGCGGCGGCGGTCTGCACGTCTATGTGCGGATCGCCCCCGAGAACGGCTTCGCAGAGGTGCGGCGTGCGGCGCTGGCCTTCGCCCGGGAGGTCGAGCGGCGCCTCCCCGATGACGTGACGACGACCTGGTGGCGGAAGGACCGGGACCCGGCGGCCGTGTTCGTCGACTACAACCAGAACGCACGCGATCACACGATCGCCGCGGCGTACTCGGTGCGGGGGAACTCGATCGGCACGGTCTCGACGCCCCTGCGGTGGGACGAGGTCGACGACGTCGACCCCCGTGAGCTCACGATCGCCACGGTGCCCGCCCGCTGTGCCGAGCTGGGCGACCTCCACGCGGGCATCGACGAGGCGGTCTTCGACCTCGCCCCGCTCCTGGAGTGGGCCGACCGCGACGACGCGGAGGGAGCCGAGGCGCCTCCCGATCCCGGCGAGGACTGATGGACCTGAGCATCCCTCCCGGTCCGGGCGTGCCACAGGGCCTGACCGTCCCCTCGGCGGAGCTGGTGGAGCGGTTCTCCCGCTCCTCCGGCCCGGGAGGACAGGGCGTCAACACCGCCGACAGCCGGGTGGAGCTCCAGCTCGACGTCGTGGCGTTCGACGGGTTCACCGACTCCCAGCGCAGCCGGGTCCTCCGGGCCCTGGACTCCCGGCTCGTCGGCGGCCGCCTGCTCGTCGTGGCAGCCTCCGAGCACCGCCAACAGCGCCGCAACCGCGCCGCGGCGCGGCAGCGGATGGCCGAGCTGCTCCGCGACGCGATGGCACCCCCGCCGGCCCCGCGGCGGGCCACTCGTCCGACCCGCAGGTCGAAGGAGCGCCGGCTCTCTGCCAAGAAGCGCCGCGGCGAGACGAAGGCCCGCCGGTCACGACCGGCACCTGACGCCTGAATCCGCACCGTGGTGCCGAGGCGCTCAATCGCCCGAGGGGCACGCGACGGCCCATGGCCCGGACCGTGGGCCATGGGCCTTGCTCAGTGGGCGAGATGATCCTGATGGGGTGATGACGCAGTCGCACAGTCGCGGGAACCTCAGTGGTGTCAAACTAGCCGTCCGAGCCGAAAAGGGGCTTGCTGTGAATTCCTTCTGGGACTTCTTCTGGTTCATGGTGCTGTCGTTCGTCTTCATCGCCTTCATCATGCTGCTGTTCCACATCGTCGTGGACCTCATGCGCGACGACTCCGTGAGCGGCTGGGGCAAGACCTTCTGGGCGATCTTCCTCATCTTCCTGCCCTTCCTGGGTGCGTTCGTGTACCTCATCGCCCGCGGGTCGGGCATGGCCGAGCGCCAGCTCCGTCAGGCGAAGGAGTACCAGGACCAGCAGGCCGAGTACATCCGCTCCGTCGCCGCCCCGGCCGACCCCGTGAACAACCTGGCCCAGGCCAAGTCGCTGCTCGACTCCGGCGCCATCACCCAGGCGGAGTTCGACACGATCAAGGCCAAGGCCCTGGCGTGAGCCACCCACCCACCGAACAGGAGACAGGCAGTGAGTGACGACATCATGGAGACCGGCCCCATCGACTACCTCGTCGTGGAGTTCCCCGGAAACGGGATGACCGGGGAGGGACTCCCCCTCCTCGTCGAGCTGGAGGAGCGCGGGATCATCAAGGTCCTCGACCTCGTGTTCGTCCGCAAGGACCTCGACGGCAGCGTCGTCGGACTGGGGCTGCACGAGCTCGCCGACGGATCGGCCATGGACCTCACCGTGTTCGAGGGAGTCAGCTCCGGGCTCATCGACGACGACGACCTCGCCGAGGCGGCGAGCGCGCTGGAGCCCGGCTCGTCCGGTGGCGTCCTCGTCTACGAGAACCGCTGGGCGGCCCCCTTCGCCGCCGCCCTCCGACGCGGAGGGGCGCAGATGGTCGCCAGTGGCCGCATCCCCCTCAACGCCATCCTTGCTGCTCTTGATGTGCAGGAGCAGTCTTCCACCCCCACGACCGGAGAGGATCTCTGATGCCCGGCTTGATTCGAGGAGTCGCTCGCACCGCGGTGATCGCCGGCACGGCGACGTCCGTGTCCAACCGCGTGTCACGCAGGCAGGCCAACCGCTGGGCCCAGGAGGCACCGCCCCAGCAGGAGTACGCCGAACCGCCCCCGCCGCAGTACGCGCCCGCGCCGCCGCCCGCTGCCCCGGCGGAGTCCGGCGGCAGCGACATGCTCGCCCAGCTGGAGAAGCTGGGTCAGCTGCGCGATGCCGGGGTGCTCACCGAGGAGGAGTTCGCCCAGCAGAAGGCTCGCGTCCTCGGTTCCTGACCGGGCCCAGGGTGCCTGACCACGTCCACGGTTTCCCTCCACCTCGGAGGTTTCCGAACACATTCACCCGAGTATCAAGGAGAGGCACATGAGCACATCGCCCGCGGACGTAGATGAGCTGGGACCAGTCGACTACCTGGTGGTGGAGTTCCCCACGGGTCACGCCACGTTCAGTGGCGAGATGGCGACGGCGCTGGCCGACCTGCAGGCGCAGGGGACAATCCGCATCCTGGACCTGCTGGTGCTGCAGAAGGCCAACGACGGTTCCGTCGAGGGCTTCGAGGTCGAGGACCTCGAGACCGACGAGCTGCGCAGCGTCGAGACCGAGCTCGCCGAGATCCTTGCGGCGGACGACGTGGCGCACCTCGCTGCCGCGATGGAACCGGGCACCGTTGCCGGTGTCGTCGTGTGGGAGAACCTGTGGGCCGCCCCGTTCGCGTCAGCGGCACGGCGTGCGGGCGGGCAGCTGATCGCCACGGGCCGCATTCCGATCCAGGCTCTCCTGGCGTCGTTCGAGGCCGAGGTCGAGGACATCGAAGAAGAACTCGCGAAGGAGAACTGACATGCCCATCCGCCCTGCACGCGCAGCCCGCCGAGGCGTCGTCGGCGCCCCCGTTGCCCGCACCGCCGCCACCGTCGGAACGGCCGCGGTCGTCGCCCACGGGGTGCGTCGTCGCACGGGTCGGCGCGACGACCGCCGCGACGACCGTCGAGACCGGCGCTGACCCCACCCGACCCGACCACTGACGGCGACGCGGCTGCCCGACCGGGCGGCCTCGTCGCCCGGTGTGAGCTCATCCGAACGACGAACTGGGGCTTCCGGTCGGCGGGAGTGAACCGTTCCAGGTCCAAACCCGCCGGCCGGAAGCCCCCTTTTTCGGACCCGGACCACGGCTGCCGGTCTCCCCGCTCGGCCGTGGCGCCGGGCTGGACCGCTCACCCGGCCGTCGGCACCGGGCCGGTCGCCGACCGACGGCGGGGGAGCCGACCCACTGCGGACGGCGACCCGTCCGCCGCGTCAGGGGGTGCCGACGGCGCGAACAGCGTCCTCGAGACGTGGGACGGTGGTCACGGCCGGGCCGAGGTCCATCCGCTCCACGGTGACCTGAGCGTCCTCCGACAGTTCCGTGAGCACGATCCGGGCGTTGCTGCCGGCGAGTTCCTCGCCGAGCTCCCGCAGGACGCTGGCACCGCTGTAGTCGATGTCGGACATGGCCGCGCAGTCGACCACGAGAAGGCGGACGGGCGTCGCGGCCTCGGCCACCAGGGTGCGCACCCGATCTGCGAAGTGCGCAGCATTCTCGAAGAAGAGCTCGGCGCCGAAGCGATAGACGAGCACCCCCTCGAGCTTCGACATGTCCGGGATGCGCTGCCGCAGCCGGGCGTCGAGCTCGTTGTTGTGCAAGAGCACGATGTCGTCCGGGCGGTACTGGCGTCGCAGGACGTCGATCACGGAGATGAGCACGGCGAGGAGGACGCCCTGCTCCACGCCGACGAACGCCACGACCACGAGCGCGACGAAGGCGCTGACTGCCTCCCCCGGGCGCGCCCGCACGACCTCGCGCAGTTCGGAGACCTTGATGAGACCGATCCCGATCGCGAAGACGACCGCGTCGAGCACCGGTGAGGGCACGTAGGCGAAGAGGCCGGTGGCGAACAGGAGGATCAGACCGATCACGGCCGCCATGACGAGGTTGACCATCTGCGAGCGACTGCCCGCGGAGTCGCCGGCCGCGGTCCGAGGTGGGCTTCCGTTGATCGCGAAGCCGCCGGTCACGGAACTGGCCGCGTTGGCGGCCGCCAGGCCCACCAGATCCCCGTTGACGTTCAGCGGGTAGCGGTTCTTGGCCGCGAAGGACCGGCTCACCGCCGCACTCTGGGCGAGGACCACGATCGCGATGGATGCCGCGGACGCGGCCAGGCGTGGGATCTCGCCCGCGCTGATCGGTGGGAAGGCGAAGCCCGGCAGACCTGCAGGGAGCTTCCCGATCTCCACCACGCCCCGCGCTCCGGCGTCGATGGCCAGACCGACGAGCGACATCGCCACCACGGCAAAGAGGGCCGCGGGCAGCTTCGGCACGAACCGCTCACCGAGGATGATGATGAGCACGACCCCGGCGGACAGCAGAGCCGACGCACCGTTGATGTCTCCCAGACCCTGGACCGTCGCCACGAGCTTGTCCCACGTGTTGCCGCTGGCCGAGATTCCCAGCATCGCCGGCAGCTTCCCGATCACCAGGGAGACGCCCACGCCGCTGAGGAACCCGGCGAGCACCGGCTTGGAGATGAGGTCGGCGAGGAACCCCAGGCGGGCGACCGCCATGAGTCCGAGGAAGAGACCCGCCATCAGCGTGAGGATCGCGACCGCCCCGGTGTACTGGGTTGACCCCGTCGCAGCGACCGCTCCCGCTCCCGCCGCCACGATGGCTGCGGTCGCCGAGTCGGCACCCACCACGAGCTGCCGCGACGAGGCGATCAGCGCGAAGAGAACTGCGGGGAGCAAAGCGCAGTACAGGCCAGTCTGCACCGGGAGACCCGCGATGTTCGCGTAGCCCAGCGACTCGGGGATGGCGATGGCGGCGACGGTGATCCCCGCGATGACATCGGTCCTCAACCAGGAGAGCCGGTATCCGCGCAGCAGTTCGAACATGTCAGGGTGCTCCCGCCTGCTGGGTCTTCGATGGGGTCCGTGCCGACACGGCGAGCGTGATGACCACGGCGACCACCGAACCGATGATGGCGAGCGTCGTGGCCTGCAGTCCCTGGCTCCCCGCGAAGACGATGGCAAGCATCACCGAGGACACGGGAAGCGACAGCATCGCCGCAGCGCCGGCAGCCATGCCCGCGACCACGGCGGGCGTCAGCTCCAGCCCCGGGACGAGGAGCGAGAAGAGGATCCCGACGGCTGCCCCGAGGAACAGGGCCGGGAAGACCGGGCCACCGCGGAAGCCGGCTCCGAGCGAGACTCCGTAGCCGATGGCCTTGGCCACGATGAGGAGCGCCACGACCGCGACCCCCCAGCCCGGCGCCTGACCCACGATCGTCGGGAGCTCCGACTGCCCGGAGAACAGCACCGTGAGCGGGCTCTCTCCGGTGAGGCCGAAGGCCAGGGCGAGCATGCCCACGACGAGCCCACCGAGCGGGGCCGCCACGGCCGGCCGCGGCGCCGCGAAGGCGTGCGTGCGCTTGGCGATTCCTCGAATGACGATTCCGAGAGCCCCCATCGAGATCCCGATGACCACGGCCCACAGGACGTCCGCGAGGCGTAGCGCCGGATAGTTGCTCAGGCCCTCGAGGGCCAGCGAGGGCGGTGTGATCCCCGCCCAGTCACCTACTCCGGTGAAGACCAGGTAGCCCAGGCCGGAGGCCAGCAGACCGGGCAGCACCACCACGGTCAGGGGGGCCGCCAGCGCGGTGGCGCCGACCGCCTCGAGGACGAGGAAGGCGGCGAGCATCGGGTTGCCGAAAAGCGCCGAGATCACGGCGAAGACACCTGCCGACCCGGCCAGAGCCGCCACGTTGCCGGACTGGCGGAACAGGCGAGCCCCCCACAGGCCGAGCGCACTGCCCAGCGCCACCAGCGGGGCCTCGGGGCCCACAACTGCTCCGAAGGCCAGGGAGGCCAGGGCAGCGAGAACGACACCGGGGATCGCGTTGGGCTGGACGGGACTCGCGGAGAAGCCGTTGACGGGATCATGTCCGCCCTTGCCCGGGAGATGGCGGACCGCCAGCCCGGCCAGCGCTCCTCCGAGGGTGGGAATGAGCAGGACCCACCACCAGGACGTGGGCGCGAAGCCGGCCGCGTCGGGGATGTCCGTCCAGATCACGTCGGTGAGCCAGGTGACGAGAGCCAGGAACGCCAGGGCGATCAGCGAGATCGGTATCGAGACGGCGCTCGCCACCCCGAGCGCGCGCAGGACGACCTTGCCCTGCCCCTCAGCCGCGGTCATCGGAATCGGTGCTCCCCTCCGTTACACGGGTGGGTGTGCTCGGCACCTCGCTCCGTTGCCCAAAGTGCTCCAGCCAGCTCACGAGCAGCCGGTGCACGGCGTCGGCGCCCACGAGGCGGTCCGGGGGCGCCGGCAGGTCGACGGGCCAGATCAGCATCGCGCGGTCCTGCCATCCGCCCAGGCCTCCGTGGCACCCCACGAGTCCCTCGAAGGCCGCCACCTCGCCCGTCTCCTGGTCGAGCAGGCTGTTCACCGCGATGTCGGGGGACTCGGGCATCGACGACGCCCGAAGGACGAATGCGGGGGCGTTGGGTCCGAACGGCGCGAGCGGGTCGACCCCGGTCACCAGGCCGTCCCGGAGCCGGTGCCGGCCGTGCTTCCCCAGGACCAGCAGCCCCTCGGCGCTGTCGACGACCGCGAACGAGACCCCTTCGTGCGCCACGAGCCCGGACACGAGGTCGGGGAACCGTTGGTCGAGCTCCTCGAGCGTCAGCCGGTGCTGCTCGCCGGCGACGTACACGAGGCCGAGGTTTCCCGAGCCGAAGACGAGCAGCGGC
Source organism: uncultured Actinomycetota bacterium (assembly GCA_963730365.1). Classification (GTDB taxonomy): domain Bacteria; phylum Actinomycetota; class Actinomycetes; order Actinomycetales; family Dermatophilaceae; genus Fodinibacter. Next base: position 68,888 of record CAVSRM010000019.1, read on the forward strand.
GCGTCCTCGTCGGACGGTGTGGCGTCGGTGAGGGCGGCCTGCGCCGTCGCGATCTCCTTCTCGGCCTGCCCCTGGCTGCCGGCCGACCCGGCCTGCAGGGCCCGCGAGATGACGGGTGGCGCGTCGTCGGACATCGCGCCGACCCGCGCGGCGCCCTCGGTGTTGGTCTCGCCCCCGGCCACGTCGCGCTTCGCGAGGCGGGCGACGACGTCACCGAGCTCCTCCCCGAACCGGTCGGCGAAGACCTCCCCCTGGGACTGACCGTGGTCGGAGAGGACGACGATGCGGTACGGGCGTGGCGCGAGGGCTGCCACCTGCTCGAGCTGGGCGAGCACCGAGTCCAACCCGACGAGGGCGTCGAGCGACTCGGGACGCATGATGCCGGCGTGGTGGGCCACCGCGTCGTAGTCGACGTAGTCGACGTAGATGCTGCGGGCACCGTTGAGCATGGCGTCGGCGACGGTGAGCGTGTTGAAGTCACGCAGGACGCCGTTGAGTGCTGCGCGCTCGCCCGCGAACCCCAGTCCCCGGTGCACTCGGGGTCGCATGTCCTGACGGATCTGCCGCCGCGCCTGGAACCACTCGCGCCCCAGCTCGCTCACGGTCCGCACGACTCCCCGGGCCAAGCCCTGTGGGCGCACGACGAAGTCGTTGAAGGCGCGCCGGCCGGAGGTGTCCTTGACGGCCCTCCCGAGGGAGCTCATCGTCGCGTAGGCGACGGGCGCATCCCCGCTGAAGAGGTTGCTGACCGAGACACCGCCATCCACGAGCAGCCCACGACCATCGGAGTGAAGTGCCTCGATGTCGGCCGCATCCTTGGGTTTGTTGGCCACGAACACCCGGCCCGACGGGCGGTCGACCCAGCGAAACGCGGGGATCCCCTCGATCGTGCCGTGCAGGATGCCCATCTGGCTGGCCGGGGTGGTCGCCGGGAGCATCGGCGTCCACTCCCGCATCCGGTACCGGCCGCTACGGACCCATTTGGACAGGGTGGGAAGCGTGCCGGCCAGGACACCCCACTCGAGGACCGGGAAGGGCACGCCGTCGAGCTGGACGAACACGACGCCGGTCAGCTCCGGGTCGGACACCGGCGTAGCCCGGCGGGCGCGACGCACGAGGTGGGCCAACAACGCATCCCCCGTGCCGGCGGTCGTCACCCATCCGACGAGCGTCACGACCGCGGCGACGATCCAGCCGGCCCAGAACGCTCCCCAGAACGTGGCCTCCACGTTGGGAACGATGAGGACCGCCACGTAGACGATGACCACCTGGCCGAAGAGCGCGAGGAGCACGGCCCCGGGCCAGCCGAGCATCGTGGCGAGTGCGACGAGAAGGGGCCGCAGGACCATGCCGACGAGGGCGAGCGCGAGCGCGAGGAGCAGCAGGGGCCCGAGTCCGGAGATCGTCAGGTCGTCCAGCACGGCGTTGGCGACGGCGAACCCCAGCGCCGAGATGACCAGTGCCACCAGGCCACCCATCAGGTCCGAGCCCCTGGGGCGGGCCAGGGAACGGGCGATCCGGCGAGCACCCGACGCTTGTGTCTCTGAACTCACAGTTCTCGCTCCGTTCCGGGCCCGGGCCCGAGAAGTGGTCGTGTCGCCGCGGTGGACGTCGGCCGGCGGGACGGTGCTGCCGACCGTTGGCGCCGGTGGTGCGCCGCTGCGGCGCTCAGTCCATCACGGGGTCGCGTCGTCCTTCCCAGTCGTCTCGCGGGCCGATGCCCCCGCCTGACCTCGGGGGCCGGGTGACCCTCAGATCCGCTCTCCCAGCCATCGATGGCACCGCGGGAGCGCGGCGCCGTCGGGACCGCCGATCGGGCGATCCCAGGGCACCACCACCCACCGTTGCGGCTCGAGCGGGGCTGCGCATCATCCCCACGGCATGATCCAGTTCCCGGACCGGCGACGTCACGCACCGGGGAGCAGACCCGCCCGGCGTGCCGTGACGATCGCCTCGGCGCGGGTGTGCACACCCAGCTTGCGGTAGGCCGACATCGCCTGGGTCTTCACGGTGTGCCGAGAGACGAACAGCTCGTCGGCGATCTGCGGGAAGGACAGGTGGGTGGGCAGGTACTGCAGCACCCGCACCTCGGCCGTGGTCAGCGAGGAGTCACCGGCCAGGCCCGCCGAGGTCTCGACGAGACGCTGCCGGGTCTCGGCGTAGAGCCGGTCCAGCCGCGACGAGGCCGCCGCCGGGATCCGCGCATCACCCGCCTCCTCGAGCAGCATCCTCGCCCGATCGGCATCCCCCAGGGCCAGGCTGACCCGGGCCAGCGACAGCCTCCCCTGCACCGCGTGCCACGGTGCGACGGTGCGCATCATCGAGGTCATCCGCAACGCACGCGCCGCCTCACGCTTGGCGTCGATGAGCCGCCCCTCGAGCACGTACCCCACCGCCGAGGTCGTGAAGATCGGGGCCGCCGTGGCGATGGCATCCACCCCACGGGTGGACGCGACACCACGCATCTCGCGGATGCACACGAGGGCCTTCTGCTCGTCGCCCCGGGCGAGGGCCACGTCGGCCAGTCCACCGAGGCAGTGGGCCACCATGAGCGGCAGGTCCATGGCTGCCGCGAGGCGATAGCCTTCGCGAAACACCGCGGTGGCCTCGTCGTCCCGGTCCCGGAGGAAGAGCGCGACACCGAGGAGGAAGTGCGCCAGGGTCGGCCACGCATCAAGGCGCGGTTTCGAGCGGATGCACTCTCGCGAGGCCGCCTCGACCTGGGCCAGCCCCTCGGCCCCGATCGTCGCCGTGAGCATCGCGACGTCCTGGGCCCGGACGGCATCCGCCTCGCCGGCTCCCTCCGCCGCCGCGAGCGCGAGGCGGCTCATCCGCTCCATGTCGCCCACGTGGCAGGCCAGCCACGCGCCGCTGAGGGCGAGCCCGCCGTCGGCGCCGAGCCGTTCCTCGTCGATGCCGTCGAGCCAGCGCCGCAGGACGTCCCAACGACCCTCACCGAGGCGGGCACCGGCGTGGGTCCAGATGAGACGGCCCAGGAGCTCGTCGTCCCCGGACAGCCGCGCGTGCTGGACGGCGAGGTCGAGGTCACCTCGTCGTTCGGCGATCGCGCTGGCGCTCGCGTGACCGGTCCGCCATCGGCCGGGGTCGCGTTCGTGGAGCTCACGGCTGAGGAACTCCGAGAGCGGGGGAAGCATGCGGAAGACCTCGGCCTTGTCGTTCCCGGCGACGAGAAGGTGGCTCACCGAGGCCAGCCGTCTCAGCCGGGCCAGTGATCCACCGACCCCCGTGATCGCGTCACAGGCGACCGGATCGAGGCGGCGAAGCACCGACACCTGACAGAGGAACTGTGCGTCGTCAGGTGAGAGCCGGCCGAGGATCTCGAGACGGAGGTAGTGCGCCATCGCGTCGCTGCCGGGGGAAGGACCACCAGGCCCCACGCTCTGCGGGGCCGCTGCTGCGAGGGACACCGCGACAGGCCAACCGGCCGTGTGCGCCATGAGAGCTCCCACCGTGTCGGGGTGTCCTCGGGAACCGAGCATCTCGATGAGCCGGGTCGCCTCCTCGAGATCGAACGCCAGCACGTCGGGCCCGATCACCTCCACCTCGCCCCGGCTCTGCAGCCGCCAGAGTGATCCGGGTACCTCGCCCCGACTCGCCAGCGCGAGCTGCGACCCGGTCGGGAGGGTCGCCGCGAGGCACTCGACGAGGCCCTCCCACCGGGTCCCGGACAGCTCCTGGGCATCGTCGACGACGACGAGCACGGGCTCGCGGACGTAGGACAGGGCCCGCTCGAGCCCGGGCAGCGTGTGGTGTTGCCAGGACACCGCGTCGACCGAGGTTCCCAGTGCGACCGGTCCCGGCACGAGTCCCCGTTCGAACAGCGCATCGACCAGTCCCTGGGCGAGCCACAGCGGCTCCGCGGCCCCACGACGCACCCGTAGCCAGATGTCGTGGCGCGAGTCACGCTGCGACCACTGCACGAGGGCGGTTGTCTTGCCGTACCCCCCAGGGGCCCGGAGGCAGAGCACCCGCGAGGTCCGTGCGGCCTCGAGCACCCGAAGGACGCCCTCCCGGGTCAGCAGTGTCTCTGGCACCGCCGTCGCCCGGCGGCGCTGCGGAGCGACTGTCGTCGCGACAGGGTTGGGCACGGGCAGCCACCTCCGCGGGCAGCCTAGTCCGGCCGGGGCCGACCCCTTGGCGCTTTCAGGGAACTGAGATGTCCGCGGCAGCACCCAGCGTGGCGAGCCTCGACGCTCCGTCGATCCTCACAGACCGGTCTGAGCCTCGAGCCGCCCCGAGGCCACGGCCTCGGCCACGGCCTCGTGGTCGCGCTCGTTCTGGTCGGCGTACGCCCGGGCGAAGGACACGATGGCCCGGTCGAAGACGTCGCTGCTGCCGAGGTATGCGGCGATGGCGATTCGGTCTCCCGAACGGGCGTGGGCCCGCGCGAGGGTCGCTCCGCAGATCCGTGCGTAGACCGTCATCACTGACGCGCTCATGGTGTCGATGTCAGCGGACCCCTTCCAGTCGCGCAGCTGCCGGACGTAGTAGTCACGGGTCTGCCCGTCGAACCCGGTGACCCGCTGCCAGCCGAGGAAGATGTCGCTCGCAGCCTGCATCAGGCGCTGGCCCGCGACGACCCGCTGCCCGCTGTTCCGGTAGGCGCTGCGCCCGACGAAGCGCTCGAGCACGGACTCCTGGGCCTCCTTCGCCTGGAGGAAGAGCGGGTCCTCCCCGTCGCGGCCGAGCATGAGGATGATCCAGGCACGGGTACCCACGCTTCCGACGCCGACGACCTTCCGGGCCGCGTCGACGTACTGGTACCCCTCCAGCAGCACCCGGCGGTCGGTCGCCAGCGTGCGCCGGTAGGACCGGATGATGCCCCGCAGCTCGGCATGGATGTCGTCGACGGCGGAGGCGTCCAGCTCCTCGACCGGCACGATGAGTGGCGGGTCGGACACGATCCGACGCTCGCCGTCAACCACGTGGGTGAGCTTCGAGAACGCCTGCAGGCTGTCGCGGCTCCGGGCCTTCGCCAGGTTGGCCTCCGCCCGCTTCCGCTGCTTCTTCGTGGTCTGGTCCTTCAGCACCTCGAGGAGGCGCCCGGCCTCGATGTTCCGGTACCAGACGTCCAGGTTGCGCATCCCGGCGGCCTCGTTCATGCGGGATCGGTACTCATCCACCGCGGCCGCCACGACCTCCCCGCGCGCACTGCGGTCGAACCCGCGGTCGCGCCCAGCGATCTCGAAGCTCGCCGCGAGCCGCTTGACGTCCCACTCCCAGGGCCCAGGGAGTGTCTCGTCGAAGTCGTTGATGTCGAACATGAGCTCTCGCTCGGGGGAGGCGAAGACGCCGAAGTTGGACAGGTGCGCATCGCCACAGATCTGGGTGGTGATATCCGACCGGGGCGAGGCGGCGAGGTCCGACGCCATGACGAGCGCCGCGCCCCGATAGAACGTGAACGGCGACACCAGCATCCGGCCGTAGCGGATCGGCACGAGCTCGGGCACCCTCGTGGCGGCCTGCTCCTCGAGGAGTGAGACGACGTCCGGCCGGTCGGCGGCGGGCTCCCAGCGTCCATGGCTGGACCGGGGGACGTCCTTGCGTGCCGCCTTGCCGCGAGCCACCCGCTCGGCAGGGGTGAGGTGGGTGATCTTGCGGCCCGATACGTTTCCTGCCTGGCCGTCGCCGGTGGGCCCGTCCGTGCTCCGTGCACTGCTCATGAGTCGCTCCCAGCGATCGTGCCTGCTGCATCCCGTGGGACGAGTCTGGGCGCTGCGGGCGCGACGGTCCTCACCCGGACCGGATGAATTGCCCCGGGGCCACGCCGGGTCGAGGCCGGTCAGCCCGAGGTCGCCCGGTCGACGAGCGAGACGACCTCGGCGGCGCACCCCCACGACAGCGTCACGCCCGCGCCGCCGTGTCCGTGGTTGGTCACGATGGTCCTGTCGCCGACCCTCGTGGCCTCGAGGGAGACGGCATCAGCCACGGGGCGCAGCCCGACGCGCGAGCCGAGCACCTGGGCGTCCCGGAGAGCCGGCACGGCGGCCCTCGCCCGGGCCACGATCGCCGCATGGACCTGGGGGTCCGGCTCGGCCTCGACCCATGCCCGGGCGTCCGTCCCCCCACAGACGACCCAGCCTGGGTGCGGGAGGACGTAGAGCATCCCGTCGGGATGGCCGTCGTCGACGAGCCAACGGGTGAGGCCCGGGTTGGCCAGGAGGGCCACCTGCCCACGCGACGCCGTGGAGGTTGCCGTGCCCAGAAGCTCTGCTGACCGACGGCCGGCGGCCACCACCACGACCTCGCCGTCCACCGCCTCGACATCGGTGACGTGCCCCTCGGTGAACGACACCCCCTCGAGGGTGCACTGGTCCTCGAGCCACCGCAGGAACACCGGCATCGTCACGAGCGGCACGGTCGCCACCACGCCCCCGGTCGCACCAACCGGCAGCTCGCCCGCGGTCGCCTCTCGCCAGGCGGGCAGTGCGGCCGCCCACCACCGGTCGGCCGGGCCGCGCTCGACGACGAGCCCTTCCTCGAGGCGCACACCGGCATCCGCGTCGTGGACGATGGACAGGAACCGGTCGAGCGCCACCCTCCCCCAGCCGAGGACCCGGTCCCTCGGCTCGACGTGGTACGGGAACCAGAGCCCGCCGGCGACGGCCGACACGGTGTCGCCCACCGGCGCGTCACGGATGCACCGCACGTCGTGGCCGGCCCGGGCGAGCTCGAGTGCACTCGTCAGCCCGACCACTCCACCGCCTACCACCGTCACGCGTGCCATCGGACCATCCTCGCGCACTCCGCTCCCCTAGCGTGGTGCCATGCCGCCCATGGACCCTCATCCCGTCACCGGCGAGCTCTTCCCCTCCCCCGTCCCGCCGGGGTCCGGCTGGCCCGGCGACCCCGCGACACCCGAGACACCCGTCGCGACGACCGCCGCCGCGGTCCGGCGCCTGGCACGGACGGCCGAGACCATCACCGAGCTCCAGGCCCGGGTCTCGGTGTGCCGAGCCTGTCCGCGACTCGTCCGCTGGCGCGAGGGCGTCGCCCGCACCGGTCGGCGCGCGTCCTTCGCCGACCAGCCCTACTGGGGTCGTCCCGGCCCATCGTTCGGCGACCCCGAGGCAGAGCTGCTCATCGTGGGCCTCGCTCCAGCGGCCAACGGCACCAACCGAACCGGCCGCATGTTCACCGGGGACTCCTCCGGTGACGTCCTGTTTGCCGCGTTGCACCGCACCGGGTACGCCCAGCGCCCGACCTCGGTCGCCGCCGGGGACGGACAGGCCCTCACCGGCATCCGGATCGTCGCGGCGGTCCGCTGCGCCCCGCCCCAGAACGCACCGACCCCGGCCGAGAAGGCGACGTGCTCGTCGTGGTTGCAGCGCGACCTCGAGCTCTCCGCGCCTCGTCTGCGCGCCATCATGTGCCTCGGCGCGATCGGCTGGGCAGCGACGCTGACGGCGACGCGTGCCCTGGGCTGGGAGGTGCCGCGCCCGAAGCCGCCGTTCGGCCACGGCGCGAGGGCGACACTCACCACGCCGTCGGGACGCCCGGTCCGGCTGGTCGGGTGCTACCACGTCAGCCCGCACAACACCTTCACGAAGCGTCTGACGCCCGAGATGCTCGACGAGGTGCTCAGCTCGCTGCAGCCCTGATCCGGGGCGGTTCGGACCGGCAGTCGGCCACGGCATACCCTCCCCTGATGGCCCCACGACCCCGTCCCGACAGCGACATCGAACGCGCGCTCGTCGTCACCGCCCACCCCGACGACGCCGACTTCGGCGCTGGAGGCACGATCGCCGGCTGGATCGACTCGGGCATCGCCGTGACCCTCCTGTGCCTCACCCACGGAGAACAGGGCGCCCGGCCGGAGGCGGACATCAGCGAGATCCCTGCCCTTCGAGAGGCCGAGCAGCGTGCTGCCAGTGCCGAGCTCGGGCTCACGGACGTGCGCTTCCTCTCCGGTCACCGCGACGGATGGCTCGAACCCACCTTCGACCTGCAGCGCGAGATCGTCGGCGTGATCCGCGAGGTCAGGCCGCAGCGCATCCTGACCCAGTCCCCGGAGCGCAACTACGAGCGGATCCAGGCCTCGCACCCCGACCACCTCGCGGCCGGCGAGGCGACCGTCCGCGCGGCCTACCCGGCGGCCGAGAACCCGTTCGCCTGGCCCGAGCTCGGCCCCGGCTTCTGGCACGTCGGCGAGCTGTGGCTGATGGCGCACCCCACGCCGAGCCACCCGGTCGACGTCACCGACCGGTTCGACCGCAAGGTGGCGGCGCTGCGCGCCCACGCCTCGCAGACCGGCCACCGCGACGACCTGGAGGAGATGCTCCGCCAGTGGGGCGCCCGGATGGGGAGCGTCCTCGGCCTGCCGGAGGGGCGCCTCGCCGAGGGCTTCGCGATCGTCCCGCTGAACTGAGGGTGCGCGATGATCACCCTCATCCGCCCGGACGTGAGGCTGCACCGCAGCTACCTCCGGGCCAGCGACGAGTTCGGGGACGCCCACCGTGACGGGGACGGGGAGTGGGCCGAGCCACCGGACGACGGCGGCTACCCGGGCCGTGCCTTCACCCGCGAGGAGATGGGCGCCGAGGAGGGCTTCGCGGCCTTCGTGCGCTGGCGCCTGGACAGGGCCCTCCCCGACTCCGCGCGCCCGACCGGTCACGTGCCCTGCAGCTACTTCTGGATCGTCGACGACGCCGACCCCATGACCTACCTGGGGTCCCTCTCACTGCGGCACGAGCTGACCCCGTCCCTCCTCGACGACGGCGGCCACATCGGGTACTCGGTCCGCCCGGGTGCCCGGCAGCGAGGCGTGGCCTCCGCCGCACTCCGCCTCGGGCTGGTCGAGGCCGGGAGGTTGGGCATCGACCCGGCCCTGCTCACCTGCCACGTGGCGAACGGCGTGTCCCGCAGGGTCATCGAGGGCTGTGGCGGCGTCGCCGAGGACGTCAGGGGCGACCAACGTCGCTACTGGGTCCCGACGGGAGCCTGAGCACACCGTCCGACCTACGCTGGAGGACATGAGCACTGCATCCGAGCTGACCGGAAACGCCCTCGTCGTGAGCCGGCCCGGTGGCGGGGAGGTGCTCGAGGTCCAGGACCGGGTGGCACCCGTCCCCGGCCCGGGCGACGTGCTCGTCGAGGTGACCGCCGCAGGCGTGAACTTCATCGACGTCTACCAGAGGGAGGGCGTCTACCCCACTCCCACGCCGTTCGTCGCCGGCAACGAGGGTGCCGGCGTCGTGGTGGACGTCGGCGACGACGTCGAGGGGGTCCGACCCGGCGACCGGGTGGCGTGGCCACAGACCCTGGGCAGCGCCAGCAGGTATGCCATGGCGCCCGCGGCGACGGTGGTCGCGGTCCCGGACGGCGTCGACCTCGAGGTCGCGGCCGCGGTGATGCTCCAGGGACTCACGGCGCACTACCTGACCACGAGCACGTACGCCGTCGACACGGGCACGGTCGCGCTGGTTCACGCTGCAGCAGGTGGCGTCGGACAGCTGCTCGTCCAGATGGTGAAGAACCGGGGCGGCAGCGTCGTCGCCACCGCGGGTTCTCCCGAGAAGTGCGCGACCGCTGCGGGGCTCGGAGCCGACCACGTCATCAACTACCGGGAGGTCGACGACCTCGCGGTCGAGGTGCGACGGCTCACCGGCGGTCTGGGCGTCGACGTCGTCTACGACGGGGTCGGGAGAGACACCTTCGACGCCTCGCTGGCCTCCCTTCGGCCCCGCGGCACCCTCGCACTCTTCGGCGCCGCCAGCGGGCAGGTGCCTCCGTTCGACCTGCAGCGGCTCAACTCCGGTGGGTCGCTCTTCGTGACCCGCCCGTCGCTGGCGTACCACATGGCGACGCGCGAGGAGCTGGAGTGGCGGGCGTCCGAGGTGCTCGCCTCGGTGGCCGACGGCAGCCTGCACGTGCACGTGGGTGGGCGCTACCCGTTGACTGACGCGGCCACGGCATACGCCGACCTGGAGGGCCGCCGCACCCAGGGCAAGCTCCTGCTCCTCCCCTGACGAACCAGGGCTCCCGGACGAGGGTCAGCGCCAGAGAACGGCGACCGCGGCGGCGAGCAGGGCCAGGGCCCCGGCGACGTTGACCAGGTGCGGACGCTCACCCTCCCCCTTGCGGACCTTGGCCGCGGCGATCTCGGCGCACGCCGCCACGCCGATGGCCAGCACGAGCTTGACGCCGATCTTGGCGTGGTTGACGTCGTCGTCGCCCGACTCGGCGAACCCCACGAGGATCAGGCCGGTGAGGAGCTGGGCGCGAGCACCCCACACCAGGGCCCGCGTCGCGACGCCGGGGGCGACGAACACCGCGCTCCCCACGATCGCTGCCATGCCGAGCAGGTGGGCGAGCACGAAGAGGTGCGTGACGAGATCCATGCGCGACACCCTAGGACCCGACCGGGTCAGACGAGGCGGCGGCCCAGGGCCCACGCGGTGAGCTCGTGGCGGGAGGAGAGCTGGAGCTTGCGCAGCACGGAGGACACGTGCGTCTCGACGGTCTTCACCGAGATGAACAGCTCCTTGGCGACCTCCTTGTACTGGTAGCCGCGGGCGATCAGCCGCATCACCTCGCGCTCGCGCGCCGACAGGCGGTCGAGCTCCTCGTCGACCTCGGCGATCTCACCCGCTGCCGCGCCGAACGCGTCGAGGACGAACCCGGCGAGCCGCGGAGAGAACACGGCGTCACCGTCCGCGACGCGCCGCACGGCGACGAGCAGGTCCCTCGATCCGATCGTCTTCGTCACGTAGCCGCGCGCACCGGCTCGGATGACCGCGATGACGTCCTCGGCCGCGTCGGACACCGACAGGGCGAGGAAGCGCACCGGATGGCCCGCTTCGGTCTCCACGCCGACGCACCCCCTGATCACGTCCCCGCCCCCGTGGCCCGAACCACCCGGCAGGTGCACGTCGAGCAGCACGACATCCGGCCGTTCCGCGCGCACAACGGCGATCGCCGCGTCGACGTCGGGTGCCTCGCCGACGAACTCACAGGCCGGCATCCCGGTGTCGGTCATCGCCTCACTCAGCTCGGCCCGTACCCCCGCACGGAACATCCGGTGGTCGTCCACCAACACCACGCGCACGGGCGCCGGGGTGCTGGACTCGGTCGTCGTCTTCTCGCTCATGACTGGTCTCCCTCGATGGCGGGGAGCCGCAGCTCCACCTCGGTCCCGTTCTCCATGCGCCGTACCCGCGCGGTGCCCCCGTGCCGCTCCATCCTCCCCAGGATCGACTGACGCACCCCGAGTCGGTCCTCGGGCACGGCATCGAGGTCGAACCCCTCGCCGCGGTCCCGGACGAACGCCGACACCCCGGTGGGTCCGATCTCCACGTATGCCGTGACCGGCGCCTTGCCGTGCCGCACGGCGTTGAGCAGGGCCTCGCGCATGGCGCGGGCGAGGGCGGCTCCGTGCGGTTCGTGGGGGCGGTCACCGGTGACGACGAGGTCGATCGGCACGCCCTGGAGGTCCTCGACCTCATGGGCGACCTCGGTGACCGCCGCGGCGAGGCTGGCCTGCGAGCCCTGCGGCCCGGCATACAGCCATGAGCGCAGCTCACGCTCCTGGGCGCGGGCCAGGCGGGTCACCGCGGGGGCATCCCCCGCCTGCCGCTGGATCAGGGCCAGGGTCTGGAGCACGGAGTCGTGCAGGTGCGCGGCGATGTCGGCGCGCTCCGTTGCTCTGGCGGCCGCGACCTGTTCTCTCCTGAGGTCGGCCCACAACCGTGCGGCCCAGGGGGCCGCGATGATCAGCGCGCCCACGAGCACCGCGGTGGCCGCCAGCAACGCGTCCCAGACGACCGTGATGGACCGCCCGCGGGTCACGAGCACGAGGATGCCGCCTGCGCTGAGAGCGAAGCCCAGCCCGAGGCGCAGCCACGCCGCCCGACCAGCTCCGCTCCCCTCACCGAGCCACCTCGACCGTTGCGTCTCGTCGAGGTTGGACCACGCGACGATCGCGCCGACGGCGATCGCGAACAGCGGCAGCAGGACCGATCCGAGCATCGACCCCCCGACGCTCGGGGTGAGCAGCACGGCGCCGAGCACGACGAGGGCGGCACCAACGGCAAGCACGCCACCCCACTGGCGTCGCTCGTCGGGCAGCCCGGTCGCGCCTGCCCCGCCCGGCTGGCCTGGTTCGCTGACGTCCCCCTCGGGCATGAGCGCCCACAGGAAGAGGTAGGCGGCGATGCCCGCCCCCCCGGCGAACGTCAGCAGCACGAACCCCCACCGCACGGCCCGGACCGACATGCCCAGGTGGCGCGCCACCGCCGCGCTGACCCCCGGTGTCCAGCCGCGCTGGCGGGACCGCACCAGGGGTGGACGTACCGGCGACGACGGCGCCACCCGCCGCTCGCCCCGGGCGGGCGAGGGGCGGGACGATGCCGCGGGGGCGTCGTAGGGCGTGGTCACCCCTCCATCCTGACGCACGATCGGCCCCCGCGACCCCGCTCCCGGGGTCCGGTCAGGGGGCAGTCAGGGTCGACCCTCATGGCGGGGGTGCGTCGTCGGGAGCAGTCTTGAGGCATGACGCAGAACCCGACCGGCAGCGCAGGGCCACCACCGGCGACCCCGCAGTCCACCTCCGTCCTTGACGACGGCTTCGCCAGGCTTCGCGAGAGCGGCTTCCACCGTGAGAGCGAAGGCCGATGGTTCGGCGGCGTCTGCTCGGGCCTGGCCGCCCGGTGGAACGTCGACCCGGTTCTCATCCGCGCGGCCGCGATCGTCCTGGCCTTCGTCGGGGGGATCGGCATCACCGCCTACGTGGTGCTCTGGCTGCTGATGCCCGACCGAGGCGGGGAGATCCTCGCCGAGCGGGCGATCCGCCACGGCGACGTGCTCCCGATCATCCTGCTCATCGTGGCCGTCGTGCTGCTGTTCGGCGGCGCCATCTCGATCGGCAACGGCAACGCGTGGACCACCCCGCTGTGGCTCATCCCGGTCGGGATCGTCGCCTGGTTCGTCCTGACCCGTGGCAGGACCGGCCCCACGGGTCCGTATGCCGGACCCGCCGGGCCGACCGCGCCCACCAGGCCCGGGCCGCAGGCCGGACCCACGGCACCGCAGGACCGACCCGCCGGACCGGATGCCGGCCCGCCGAGGACCCCGACCACCGACCAGGGGCGCACGCCCCCCACACCCCCCACACCTGGAGCCACCATGTCCGCGCCCACCTCCGCGTACGCCACGTCACCGGCCTACGCCCCGCCCCCGGTGGCCTACGGGGGCCGACCGACTCCCCCGGCTCCCCCCCGGCCCATCGCTCCCCCGCCTCCGCCGCGACCGCGTCGACGGCGCCCCAGCGGGTTCGTCGCCCTCATCTCGATCGGCATCGCGATCGTCGGGTTCGGCCTGGGAGCCCTGCTCGACGAGCCCTTGGGCTTCCCCGGCAGCGCCGCCAGCCTGGGCTTCGTCATCGCCCTCGTCGGGGTGTCCGTCGTCGTCCTGACCCTCGGTCTGCGCGGACGTGCCTCCGGGTTCAGCGGCTTCCTGACGGTCGTCCTGTCGGTGATGCTCCTCGGATCGACCGCGGTGTCCCACGTCGACGTCGAGGGAGGGGTCGGCGAGCGCACCTGGCGCCCGGTCACGAGCATCGACCGGGCCTACACCCTCGGCGCCGGGGACGCGACGCTCGATCTTCGAGGCGTCCCCACTCCGGTGACGGAGCCTCCGGTCGAGGTCACCGTCGAGATGGGTGCCGGAAACCTCGTGATCCGCGTCCCGAGCGACGTCACGACCAGGGTCGTGGCCGACGTGGGCATCGGAAGCATCACCCGTCCCGGTACCGACGGAGAGCTCGGCACGACGAGTGACGCGGGTCCGGGCCGTGAGCTCCGCACCGTCATCGGCGACGGACCACCCCAGGTCGTCGTCACCGCCGAACTCGGCTTCGGCGAGATCAGCATCATCGAGGAGAACTGACATGAGCAACCCCACCGAGTCCCACGACGACACCCTCGCCACAGAGGTGTTCGACCACGACCAGCCGCTGGATGACCCACCCGGCACCGCCGCAGCCGGAGCGCCCGCCGGGTCGACGCCCTGGGCACCCCAGGAGCGGCCCTACCTGCGTGGACCCGCGCCGTTCGCCATCGTGCTCGGCCTCCTGGGCCTGCTGGTGGCCGGCTCGGTCGTCCTCGGCGAGGTCACCGACGTCACGGTGAGATGGGACAACCTCGGTGCGTGGACCGTCGTGGCCGCCGGTGTCGTCGTCCTCGTCGTCGGGGCGCTGGGCGTGCGGGCCAGCCGGCCGCGGGACTGAGCGCGTGACCGCCCGGTCAGTGGTGCCCGGCGACGCCGGCAGCCGCGAGGGCGACGGGCACGCTGGCCACCAGCGGGAAGGACCCGACCTCGGCCAACGGCACCCATCGGGCATCGGACGTCGACCCGCCCACGTCGTGCACGACGGGGCGGGTCGGTCGTTCGCAGCGGGCGGAGTGGAGCAGTCGCACGGCGTGGTAGTCCTCGGCCCCACGCTCCGAGCGGCCGACCCAGTGCTGGGTCATGACGTCGACGAGGCGCACCCGGTCCACGACCTGCCCCGTCTCCTCCGCCACCTCGCGCACCACCGCCTCCGTCGGGGACTCCCCCGGGTCGATGCCGCCGCCGGGGAGGTTCCAGCGGCCCGCAGCCCCGGTGGTGCCGGCGAGCTGGGTGAGGAGGAGCAGCTCGCCGGTGACGACGACCGCGTACGCCGCGACCCGCTGACGTGGGACGGCCAGCCCACGATCGGCGGCCGAGAGCCCGGGGCCCTCGGCAGCGACCGCCGCGACCTGCCCGGAGGCCGGGCGCACGGAGTAGGCGATGGTGAGGTCGCCGAGAACGCCATGGACTCCGGCGAGGGAGCCCGTCCAGCCCCGGGCCGCGAGCTCAGCCTGCGGGTCGGCGCCGTGCCGGAGCGGGAAGGACTCCACGAGATCGCCGCCGGCGCGGCCGGTCACGGTGATCACCGAAGCAGGACCCCCGCGCGGGCATACTGCGCGAGGGTCTGCCGGACGACGCTCGGCCAGTCCTGGTCCGGCGGCGTCGCGAGGAGGTGATCCCTGATCCGGCGGCGGAGCCCGCCGTCGGTCGCCAGGTGGGCGAGAGCCCCGGCGAGCTGCGCGTCGGAGTCGGCGAGCAGCCCGTCCACCCCGCCGGTCACGAAGTCCTCGACCCCGGTGCCCCGCAGGGCCACCACGGGCAGACCGGCGGTTCGCGCCTCGAGCGCCGCGATCCCGAATGCCTCCAGGCGAGCGGCGTTGAGGTAGATGTCGGCACCGTGGTGGAGGTCGCGGAGCTCCCGCCGGTCGACGCGGCCCGGAAGGCTCACCCAGCCCATGTCGTGGCGGCGCAGGTACCGCTCCATCCGGCCGCGCTGGGGGCCGTCGCCGACGATCGTCGCGGTGAGCGGCACCGCTGGATCGAGCAGCTCGCGAGCCGCCCTCAGCACGCGCACGGCCCCGACCGGTCGCTTGCGGGAGGCGAGCCGCAGCGCCGACACGACGTGCACCCCCACCGGCTCGCCGGGTCGGGGTGCCGAGCCACGCCACCACGGGGCGTCGATGCCGTTGCCGACCACGTCGACAGGCGCGCCCCCTGCCACGCCGGCGACGCGGGCCGCCGCCATCGAGGACACCGCGCTCAGGGCCACGCCCCGACCGGCCCAGCGGCCGATGTGGCCGGCCAGACGGAACGCGGGGGCCGATCGCTCGATGACGCAGTGGAAGGTGGCCGCCACCGGCATCCCGAGATCGAGTCCGACCGGCACCAGGTCCGTCGCGAACGGGCTGACCACCCCGAGGTGGGCGTGTGCCACGTCGAAGCGTCCGGCCGCGAGGCGGCGACGGACCTCGGGCGGAGCGAACGGGTTGACCGGGGCCCCGAACGGCACCCGGATGGCGAGCCGGTGCACGGTCACACCGTCCTCGACGGCAGTCGCTCCCCCGCGTTCCCCGTGCGGGCCGGTCGTCGCCGTGAACACCTCGACCTCGTGCCCGTCGGCGATGAGGTGGTGGGCGAGGTCGCGGACCTGCGACTCGATCCCTCCCAGCCTGGGCGGGTAGCAGTCCGACAGGAGGGCGACCTTCACGAGGGTCCAGCCTGCCATGCGCGAGGATGGGCGACGATGTCCCGCACTCTCGTGGCGTTCCACGCCCACCCCGACGACGAGGCCCTGCTCACCGCGGGCACGATGGTACGCGCCGTCGCGGAGGGCCACCGCGTGGTGCTCGTGCTCGCGACCGACGGGGGCGCCGGGCTGGCAGCGGCCCGTCTCGGCGACGGCGACGGGCTGGGTGCCCTGCGGCTGGAGGAGGCGCGCGCGTCCGCCGGCGCCCTGGGGGTGCACCGGGTCGAGTGGCTCGGTTATGCCGACAGCGGCAGCGCAGCCGAGCCCGAGCCGGACCCCCCCGGGGTGACCCGGTTCTGCCGTGCCCCACTCGAGGAGGCGGCCGAGCGCCTCGCCGCCGTGCTGCTCACCGAACGGGCCGACGTGCTGCTGTCCTACGACCCCAACGGCGGGTACGGGCACCGTGACCACGTGCGGGTCCACGAGGTCGGGGTGCGGGCGGCTCAGATCGCCGGCACGGCCCGGGTCCTCGAGGCGACGGTTCCCCGCGACCTCATCGCCCGGGCCGTGCGCCTCCTGGGGCGCGTGTACCGCTTCCCGGCGGAGTTCGACCCGACGACGTTCGAGCGCGCCTACACCGCACGCACCGACATCACCCATCGCATCGACGTGAGGCGGTATGCCGGGGCCAAGCGGGCGGCCATGCGGGCCCACGCCTCCCAGGCGACCGGTGGCGGTGCGGCCGAGGTCGGCGCCGGCGCCCAGACGGGCGATCGCACGCTCGCCGCGCTCCTCAGGATCCCCCGGCCCCTGTTCGACCTCGTCTTCGGCCGGGAGTGGTTCCGCGACCCCGCCCTGCCACCGGGGACTCCCGTGCGCACCGACATCTTCGAGGGCATCTGATGAACGGCCGCACCCGGCGGGTGCTCCAGATCGTCGTGGGTCTGGGCCTGGCGGCGGCCCTGCTCATCTGGGGCCTGCCGTACTTCGCCGAGACGTCGTGGACCGACATCTGGGCCGAGGTCCGCAAGGTGCCCGCGCTGCACGTCGTGGGCTTCCAGGTGCTGATGCTCGTCGGTCTGTGGTCCTACACCTTCACCTTCACCGGGTCCCTGCGTGGGCTCAGCCACCCGAAGGCCCTCATCGTCAACCTCTGTGGGTCCTCGGTGTCCAACCTGCTGCCGGGAGGGGGCGCGGCAGGGCTCGCCGCGACCTTCGCGATCTGTCGTTCCTGGGGCTTCTCCCGCCGTGCCACCTCGACCTCCGTCATCGTGACGGGCGTGTGGAACGTCCTCGCCCGGATCGCCCTGCCGGTCGTGGCGATCATCGCCCTCTGGGTCGGGGGCGTCACGCTCCCCGGGGCCCTCACGGACCTCGCGATCGCCGGGTCCGTCACCGGCCTGGCGATTCTCGCGGTGTTCGTGTCCGTCATCGCCAGCGAACGCGCCGCGCAGTCCGTCGGCCGCGGGCTCGACACGCTCGTTCGCCCGCTGGTGCGAAGGCGGCGGCCGCACTCCACGATGAGCATCGAGGAGCTCGTGCGCGACCTGCGAGCCCGGATCAACGACGTCGTGAGCAGCGGCTGGCTGTCGATGACGCTCGGGATGATCGGGTTCTTCGGGGCCTACTACGTGCTCTTCGTCCTCATCATGCGCGAGACCGGCGTGACGCTGCCGCTGAACCTGCTGTTCGCGGCCTTCGCGATCGGCCGACTGCTCACCGCGGTGGGCATCACGCCCGGAGGGGTCGGGGTGACCGAGACGGCCACGGTGGCCGTGCTCGTCGGGTGGGGAGCCGAGCCCGCAGGTGCGGCGGCCGGAGTCGTGCTGTTCTCCATCTTCACCCACCTCATGGAGGTGCCGCTGGGCGGCCTGGGCTGGCTCGCGTGGACGGTGAGCCCCAAGTCCGAGCCGCTGCCCGAGGGCGAGGAGGCAGCCATCGCCTGACCGGGCGCTGGTCAGTCCTGGAGGAAGACCATCGCCATGGGGGTCTGCTCGCTGCCCTGACCGAGAGGGTTGTCGGCGAACATCTCCTCGAAGCGCGACCAGTCACCGGGGACGTCGCTCCCGAGCACGTTGCGACCGATGTCGTTGGCGTCCATGACCACGGTGCCGCCGAAGGTCGAGCGAAACGGCTCGGGCACCCGGGCGCGGATCGCGGCACTCAGCCGGGCGGCGACGGCGTCCGGGTCCTTGGGCGCCAGCTTGGCCGAGACGTTGGACGGGTAGGCCGAGTACTCGGTGGGCCCGTCGATCGCGCTGATGTCGTTTCCCACCAGCTCGTAGAACCGCCCCTTGCGGCCGGTCACCTTGCCCACGGCCCCCCCGGCCGCGGCGTAGAGGACCCGCGGCAGCCCGGCCTCCTGGATGGCGAGCTGCATCGTGAACGGGCTGCCCAGCCCGATGCCGGCGGGGGTGCGGGTGACGTAGCGGGAGAGGACCCGGGCGGGACGACCGACCTTGATGTCCCAGATGAAGTAGGAACGACCCTGGGTGATCGCGACGATCTTCTCCGAGATGAAGAACCACCACTGGCCACCCGTGGCGGCGGCGTGGGCGGGACCGGCGTCGGGCAGGGCGGCGAAGAACGCGTCGACGTGCTCCATCACCCGGGCGTCGAGGTCGGAGTCACGGTCGACGAGCTCGGTGCGCAGCGGATAGCGGCGCACGCTCTCCCCGCGCTCGGTGACGATGTCGAGCTCGCGGCGTGAGTTGGGCTCGAAGTCGGTCTTCAGGTGGGCCGCGGCCGTCGCCGCCACCGTCTCGGCGTCGTCATCACGCTCGTCGATGAACTCCCGCATCCACAGCTCGAGGTTGATCAGCCGCCAGAACGTCATGGTGTCGACGTCGTTGGTGCCCTTGATCCACCCCTCGAAAGCGTGCAGCACCTCGGTCTGGTCGACGTAGGGGCGGTTCGCGAAGGACTCGCTGAGGAAGATGTTGTAGAAGTGGTTCTTCAGCCGCATGAACCACTCGCCCTGGGGGGTGGTGAAGCCGATCTTGTTGCGGCGACGGTTGATCGACTCGGGGAGCACCCCGCGGGTGGCGTCACGCAGCACGCGCTTGTTCCAGCCGTCCTTGATGATCGCCTCGTCGGACAGGCTGAAGACGTACTTGACGACCTCCTTGTCGAGGAACGGCACGCGCCCCTCGAGGGAGAAGCGCATCGTGTTCTTGTCCTCGTAGCGCAACAGGCTGGGCAGTGAGTTGTGGAAGAGGTCCTGCACGAGGCGCTTCTTGAGGTTCGAGCCCTCGACGTCGAAGCGCTCGCCCCGGTGGGCCTGGACGAAGTCGTCCGCCAGGAGCTGCGTCGTGGGGATCGTCTTCTTCAGGCGCAGCTTGGCCTTGAGCCTGAAGCGGCCCAAGCGGTAGAGCACGTCCAGGCTCTTGGCCAGCTCGGCGGCCGCGGCGGTGGCTCCCTGCGCTCGCAGCTGCCTCAGGTAGACGAAGTAGTAGGGGATGTAGCCCGCCATCATCTCGTCGGCGCCCTGGCCGTCGAGGAGCACGGTGACGTGCTGGGTCGCCTCGCGCATCACCTGGTACTGGGCGTAGGGGCCCGAGGAGATGATCGGCTCCTCCTGGGTGCGCACGAAGTCGAGCAGGTCGGCCTTGAACTCGTCGGCCGTGGGGAGGATCTTGTGCGCCTCGACGTGCCCGGTGCAGATGTCGAGCACCTCGTCCACGTAGCGCTCCTCGTCGTTGATCGAGCCCGGGAAGACCGCCGAAAAGGTGTTCTGCCGGGCACCGACCGCGCGCGTGGACAGCTCGTCACCGTCGTCGAGGAGCTGGTTGATGATGACGGCGACGGCGCTGGAGTCCAGGCCGCCGGACAGCGAGGTGCCGACCGGAACCTCCGACTGCAGGCGCAACCGGACGGACTCGACGAGACGACGCTTGTACTCCGCCGCCGCCGCGTCGTCGTAGGGGCGCTGCTCGGTGGCCAGCTCGAGCAGCTCCTCCTTGAGCCGGGTGTACATCCGGCGCTGGATGCCGCTCGGGTCGACCGTGAGCATCTCGCCCGGTGCGAGGCGCTCGATGCCGTCGAAGAACGTCTCCGTTCCGTCCTCGTGGGCCCGGAACCGGAGGTAGCGGTAGACCGAGCGGTCGTTGACCTTCGCCTCGTGGAGCCCGCTCGCGATGATGGACTTGATCTCGCTGGAGAAGAGCAGCACGTCGCCGTCGCCGCGCGGCGAGGGGACGATCGCAACGTAGAGCGGCTTGATCCCGAAGTGGTCCCTGGCCAGGGTGAGCCGGCGCTCCTCGCGGTCCCAGATCGCCAGCCCGAACATGCCGTTGAAGCGGTCGAAGGCGTCGGCGCCCCACTGGGCGAAGGCCTCGAGGACCACCTCGGTGTCGGAGTCCGTCGTGAAGGTGCGGCCCAGCTCCTCCAGCTCCGAGCGGAGGTCGAGGTAGTTGTAGACCTCGCCGTTGTAGGCGATGGAGTAGCGCCCCTCGGCGGTGTCCATCGGCTGCTGGCCGTGGGCCACGTCGATGATGGACAGGCGCCGGTGCGCGAGCCCGCAGGGGCCGCTGGTGACGATGCCCTCGCCGTCCGGTCCGCGGTGCTGCTGGCAGTCGTTCATCCGCTGCAGCAGCGCCTCGTCGGCGGGGAGTCCGTGGTAGCCGGCGATGCCGCACATGCGTGGGTCGGTCCTAACGTCCTCGGGATCGGTGCAGGCGGAATCCGGTGGGGATGCCGCCGCCCAAGCCTGCCACGGATGCCGCCCGAGTCCGAGCGGCGGATCGGTCAGTCAGTGGCGGGCGGGAGGTGGGCGTCCAGCCACGCGACGACATCGGCGGTGACCTCGTCGCGGTTGGTCTCGTTGAAGATCTCGTGTCGCGCCCCCGGATAGAGGGTGCAGGTGACGTCGGTGAGCCCGGCCTTGCGGTACTGGTCCGCCACGGCACGGGGCCCCTTGCCGTTGTCACCGACCGGGTCCTTGTCGCCGGCGATCAGCAGCACCGGCAGGTCTCGGCGGACCCGGGCCACGTTGCGGGCGTTGTTGATCGAGGCCACCCCGCCGAAAAGGTCGACGAAGAAGCCGGAGGTGAACACGTTCCCGCACAGGTCGTCGGCAATGTACGCGTCGACCTCGGCGTCGTCCCGGGAGAGCCAGTCGAACTCCGTGCGGTTGGGCTTGAATGCGGCGTTGAACTTCCCGAAGGTCAGCTTGTCGAGCATCGGGCTGACGTGCCGCCCGCCGCGCAGCCGGGACTCGGCCTTGGCCAGCCCGAGCCCGACCTTGCCCAGGGCGCCGGGATCCCCGCCCGTGCCGGAGAGCACCACACCGGCGAGGTCGCGGCTGTCCTCGATGACGTAGGACCTGGCGAGGAAGGAGCCCATCGAGTGCCCGAGGAGGAAGACGGGCAGGGCGGGGTTCTCCTCCTGCGCCAGGCGGGTGACGGCCCGCAGGTCGGCCACGACGGTGTCCCAGCCGCCACTGTCGGCGAAGTAGCCGTGGTCGGCCTTGCTCGCGGTGGCACCGTGCCCGCGGTGGTCGTGCGCGTACACGGCGTACCCGGCCGCGGTCAGCGCCTCGGCCAGCCGGGCGTAGCGCGCCGAGTGCTCCGCCATGCCGTGCGCGACCTGGACGACCGCCTTGGGCCGGCCCTCGGGGAGCCAGCGGTGGATGTACAGGCTGGTCTGGTCAGCCGTCGTCACGGTGGTCGTCGTGCTCTGCATGGTCGCCGTCCTTGGTTACCGATGGGTATGCCGGTGGCCAGCCTCCCATGCCGACCCCCCGGCGGGCACCTCGTCTCGCCGGGTCACTCCCACTCGATGGTGCCCGGCGGCTTGCTCGTGATGTCGAGCACGACCCGGTTGACCTCGCGCACCTCGTTGGTGATGCGGGTGGAGACCCGCGCGAGGACGTCGTAGGGGACCCTGGTCCAGTCCGCGGTCATGGCATCCTCGGACGAGACCGGACGCAGCACGATCGGGTGACCGTAGGTGCGACCGTCGCCCTGCACGCCGACCGAGCGCACGTCACCGAGAAGCACGACGGGGCACTGCCAGATGGAGCGGTCGAGCCCGGCTTCGGTGAGCTCCTCCCGGGCGATCCGATCGGCGGCGCGCAGCACCTCCAGCCGCTCGGCGGTCACCTCGCCGACGATCCGGATGCCCAGCCCCGGGCCCGGGAACGGCTGGCGCCACACGATCGCCTCCGGCACCCCGAGCTCCAGCCCGACCTCGCGCACCTCGTCCTTGAACAGCAGCCGCAACGGCTCCACGAGGGTGAACTGCAGGTCGTCCGGGAGCCCCCCGACGTTGTGGTGCGACTTGATGTTCGCCGCCCCCGCGCCCCCACCCGACTCCACGACATCGGGGTAGAGCGTGCCCTGGACGAGGAAGTCCACGGGGTGGTCGTCCGGCCCGCCGTGGGCGCCGACGACGTCGCGCGCGGCCTGCTCGAAGACCCGGATGAACTCGCGACCGATGGCCTTGCGCTTCTCCTCGGGGTCCGAGACACCCGCGAGCGCGGCGAGGAAGCGCTCCTTGGCGTCGACGACGACGAGATCGACACCGGTCGCCGCGACGAAGTCGGTCTCGACCTGGGCGGCCTCGCCCTCCCTGAGCAGTCCGTGGTCGACGAAGACACAGGTGAGCTGGTCGCCGACGGCTCGCTGGACCAGCGCAGCCGCCACGGAGGAGTCGACCCCGCCGGAGAGACCGCAGATCACCCGGGACTCGCCCACCTGCTCACGGACACGGTCGACGAGGTCGTCGACGACGTTGGCGGCGGTCCACTCACCGGCGAGGCCGGCCCCGCGGGTGAGGAAGTTCTCCAGGACCTGTTGGCCGAAGGTCGAGTGCAGGACCTCCGGGTGCCACTGGACTCCGTAGAGCCTGCGCTCGTCGTCCTCGAAGCCCGCCACCGGGGAGCCGGACGTCGTCGCCGTCACCCGCATGCCGGCCGGTGCCTGCGAGACCGAGTCGCCGTGACTCATCCAGACGGACTGGTCGGACGGTTGACCGTTGAAGAGGGTCGAGTCGATGTCGAGCACCCGGGCGGGGGTGGCGCCGAACTCCGAGAGCCCCGTCCTCTCCACGGTGCCACCGAGGGCCAGGGCCATCGACTGGAACCCGTAGCACATGCCGAACACCGGCACACCGGCCTGGAGCAGGGCTCGGTCCAGGCTGGGGGCGCCTGGTTCGTAGACCGACGAGGGCCCGCCGGAGAGGACGATGGCGGCGGGGTCCTTGGCGAGCATGTCCGCGACCGGCATCGAGTGGGGAACCACCTCGCTGAAGCAGTTCGCCTCTCGCACCCGACGGGCGATCAGCTGGGCGTACTGGGCGCCGAAGTCGACGACGAGGACGGGACGGTCGATGAGGTGCGGCGCATCGGTCACGCGGTAAGGCTACTGGCGCGCCGCGCCCAGCTCGGACTCGACCTCGGCGGCGACGCGACGTTCGACCCAGAAGGACAGGAAGGGGACGCACCCGGCCAGCATCACGAGCACCATCCTCCCCAGGGACCAGCCCACCTTGAAGCCCAGGAGCGCCGTGGCGACGAGGTAGACCATGTAGATGAAGCCGTGCGGCTGGGGCCACCAGCTCAGCGGGTTGTCCTCACCCTTCATGCCGAAGCCATAGGCCAGCACCATCTCAACCACGAGCACGAGCAGCCCGACGCCGACGATGAACGCCATGACCTTGAAGAAGGTCAGTCGGGAGCGGATGCCGTCGACGTCGTCGATCCGCAGGGCTCCACGCGACGAGGACGGTGCAGGGGTGCTTGGGTCAGGCGTGCTCACGGGCACCATTGTCCCCCGCGACCACGGGCTGCCCGTCAGCGGGGCGGCCCCCCGGCGGGCCCCCGGTGGGCGCGACGGTGCCACCGCTGCCCGGGTCGCCTTCCCGCGACGCGTCACGCACCATCCGCCACCACATCCAGAACGCGAAGGCCGCGAAGATCCACCACTGCACGGCGTACGCCGCGTTGCGCAGCTTCACCCCGGACGGCACCACCGGCGTGGGGACCTTGGTGAGCTGCGGTCCGGTCGCGGGGCTCTCGGACTCCAGGAACACGAAGGCGTTGTAGAGGTCTCCCGGCCAGGTGTTCACGAGCACCGAGAGGTCGACCGACCCGATCTGCCCCTCGGGCAGCACCGCGCCGCCGACCGCTGGCGACTCACCGGGGGCCAGCCCACCGAGGATCGTCAGGGTCCCCGTGGGGGGCGCCCCGGCCTCGGCCGGCTCCTCGACGAAGCCACGCAGCACGGGGAGGGTCGCGCCGGTCCCGGCCACGACGAAGGGCGTGACCACCCACAAGCCCTCGACCCCGTCGAGGAAGCGGTCGGGCACGAGGACCTGACGGTCGGTGGCGTACGAACCGGTGGCGGTGACCGGCCGCGTGCTGAGCTCGCCGGGGAAGGCGACGTGGGGGTCCAGAACCGTGGTGACGTCCACCGGTACGCGCTCGCGAGCCTGCTCGATCGCCTCGCGGCTGGCGGTGTCCTCCGCGACGCCCAGCTGCCACCGACCCAGCTGTGCGAAGGCCACGGCGATCAGCACGCAGAGCGCGAAGAGACCGAGGAACCTCGGTCTCAGGGCAGTCCGCAGCACGTCACGAGGGTACGTGAGCCGGCTGGGGCACCGGCTGGCGCCGGGAGAACCGATGGCCACGGCACGCCACGGGGGGCTTCGGGAGCGGGTCTCGAGTCCGGGCCGATCATGGTCGGCGAATGCTTCGAGGTGCTCGCGCCCGGCGAGCCCGGCGGATCCCGCGACCTCGAGCGCCGAGGGTCAGCGGCACCGGAAACCCGTTCGCTCCCACCGCGACCCACGACGTACCGTTGGGCAGTCATGCCCACGAGACCGCCCTGGACGTATGCCGTCCAGCCCACCGACGAGCCCCCGGCCGATGCCGATCGCCTGCTCGTCTGGCTGGCGCGCCACCAATGGCGCAGCCTGCTCTCCGGCGCGGCGGCCGGCATCCCGTGGATGCTGTCCGTCGCGCTCGTGCCCGCCGCGATCGGCCAGGCCGTCGACGCCGGGATCGTCGAGCGCGACGGGCGGGCCCTGGTGCTCTGGGCGCTCGCCGTGCTGGGTCTCGGCGTCGTCTCCGCGATCACGGGCAACCTCCGCCACTGGTTCGCCGTGAAGAACTGGCTGGTGGCGGCGTTCCGGTCCGGCTCGATCGCGGACCGCGCCGTGCTGCGCACCGGCCCGGCTTTGACCCGCACCATGCCGGCCGGGGAGGTCCTCACGAGCTTCACCAGCGACTTCGGTCGGATGGGCAACACGTTCGACGTCTTCGCCCGGTTCATGGGCGCGATCGTCTCCTTCATCGTCGTCGGGGTGATCCTGCTGCGTGGGTCGGTGCTGCTCGGGCTGATCATGCTCATCGGTGGCCCCGTGCTCGTCGCCTCGCTCGCCTTCATCATGAAGCCGCTCCAGCGTCGGCAGAGCGCCCAGCGCGAACAGGCCGGCCGGCTCACGGCCCTGGGCACCGACACGGTCGCCGGGCTGAGGGTGCTGCGCGGGATCGGCGGCGAGGAGGCCTTTCTGGCTCGCTACCGCACCCAGTCCGAGGCCGTGCGCGTGGCCGGCGTGCGCGTCGCGGGAACCCAGGCGGCCCTGGACGCCTCACAGGTGCTGCTGCCCGGCATCTTCGTGCTCATCGTGACCGGCATCGGTGCGCACCTGGCCGTCGCCGGGGAGATCAGCCCCGGGCAGCTGGTCGCCTACTACGGCTACACGGCCTTCCTCACCATCCCGCTCCAGACGGCCGTGGAGTTCGCCGACAAGCTCATCACGACCCGCGTGGCGGCGCGTCGCATCGCCCGGATCCTCGCCACCGAGGCCGACCACGCCAGCTCCCCCTCCGCACGTGAGGCGTCCTTCGACGGAGGACCGCTCGTCGACCCCGCCTCGGGGGTGACCATCGAGCCCGGGCGGCTCACCGCCCTGGTCAGCGCGCGCCCCGAGGGCTCCGCTGCCGTTGCCTCCCGACTGGGACGCACCACCCCCGGCCGGCACGGAGTCACCTGGGGGACGGTCGAGCTGGACGAGGTGGACATCGCGGCGGTGCGCTCGAAGGTCCTCGTCTCGGGCTCCGACCCGCGCCTGTTCAGCGGTGCCGTCCGGACCGAGCTGGGCGGTCCGGACGACGAGGCGCGGGAGGCCGCGGTCGTCGTCGCCGACGCCCACGACGCGCTGTACGCCGTCGACGGCGGGCTCGACGGCGACCTTGAGGAACGGGGTCGCTCGCTGTCGGGGGGACAGCGCCAACGGCTGGCCCTCGCCCGCTCCCTGCTCCGTGAACCCGAGGTGCTGGTCCTCGTGGAGCCGACGAGTGCGGTGGACGCGCACACCGAGGCGCGGATCGCCGGCCGCCTCGCCGAGTACCGTCGCGGCCGCACCACCGTCGTCGTCACGGCCAGCCCGCTGCTCCTGGACCACGCTGACGTCGTGCACCTCATCGCCGACGGCCGGCTGACCGAGAGCGGCACCCACCGCGACCTCGTGCGCAGCTCCGCGGCCTACCGGTCCGTCGTCATCCGGGGGGAGGACTAGATGTCTCCGCTCACCGAGCGCACGGACCACGCACGGCGCACCCTGCCCATCGCACCGGGATCCGTGGTGCGCCAGCACGTGCGGGTGCTGCTGCGCGAGCACCGCCGAGCCCTGACCTGGGTGCTGCTGTGGCACGCTGTCGCGGCGCTGGTGGGACTTGCCGGCCCGTGGGTCATCGGCCAGGTCGTGGGTGCGGTGACCCAGGGCGACGCCGACCTGGCGACGATCGACCGGCTCGTCGGCCTGCTCGCGGTGGCGATCGTGGTCGAGGCGGTCGTCACCTGGGTGGCCCGACGTAGCTCGTTCGTGCTGTCCGAGAGCATCTTCGCGCGGCTGCGCGAGGAGTTCATCGGGTCGGCCGTCCGGCTGCCGCTGTCGACGGTCGAGCGGGCCGGGACCGGTGACCTCCTCGCCCGGACGACGAACGACATCGACGCCATCAGCTACGTCATCCGGTTCGGGGTGCCCACGATCGTCGTCTCGATCATGACCGTCACGGTCACCGCCGTCGCGACCGTCTTCGCCTCCCCGCTCGCCGCGCTCCCCCTCCTGCTGACGCCGCTCATCTGGCTGCTTCCCACCCGGTCCTACCTGCGCAAGGCTGGGCCCGGGTACCTGTGGGAGCACGCGACGTACGCCCGGCTCAACGGGGTCGCCGCCGAGACCGTCGAAGGTGCTGCGACGGTCGACGCGCTCGGGCTGCAAGGGGTTCGCGGGGAACGCTTCGACGATGCGCTCGCGGAGTGCCACGACGCCGAGCGCTACACCACGGGACTGCGGCTGCGCTGGTTCCCCTGGCTGGAGATCGGCTTCTTCGCCCCGGTCGCGGCGTCACTGGTGTGGGGCGGCTGGCTCGCGTGGCAGGGAGTGATCCCGGTGGCGACCGCCACCGCCGTCGTCCTCTACATCCAACGGCTCCTCGATCCCCTCGGGGAGCTCGTCGGGCTGCTGGACGAGATCCAGTTTGCGGCCACCTCCATGTCCCGCATCCTCGGTGTCGGCGAGGTGCCCCCCGACCGGGTCGCCACGGGGGCCGAGCCGCAGGGTGACGAGCTGCGCGTCGAGGGGGTCCGGTACGCCTACCGGGCCGGTCGCGACGTGCTGCACGGGGTCTCGCTCGACCTCCGTCCCGGTGAGCGCCTCGCCATCGTGGGCCCCTCCGGTGCCGGAAAGTCGACCCTGGGCCGGCTCATGGCCGGGGTCGACGGTCCGCGGACCGGGAGGATCACCGTCGGCGGCGTCCCGCTCATCGACCTCGAGCTGGACTCCCTGCGCGGCCAGGTCGCCCTCGTGACCCAGGAGCACCACGTCTTCGTGGGCACCCTCGAGGACAACCTCCGGCTCCCGCGCCCGGAGGCCGACGAGGCGGACCTGCGCTCGGCGCTGGAGGCCGTCGACGCGCTGGGGTGGGCGGACGCACTGCCGCTCGGGCTGGCAACGGTCGTCGGGTCGGGTGGCCACGAGCTGACCGACGCCCAGGCCCAGCAGGTGGCTCTGGCCCGGCTGGTGCTCGCCGACCCGCACACCCTGGTGCTCGACGAGGCGACGTCGCTGCTCGACCCGCGCGCCGCCCGGCACCTGGAGCGCTCCCTCGCGGCCGTCGTCACCGGGCGGACGGTCGTCGCGATCGCGCACCGCTTGCACACGGCGCACGACGCCGACCGGGTGGCGGTCGTCGACCACGGCCGGGTTCGCGAGCTCGGGTCGCACGACGAGCTCATCGCCGCCGACGGGTCCTATGCCGCGCTGTGGCGCTCCTGGCGCGACGAGGCCTGACCCACGACTCAGCGGTCGACGAGGCGCACGGTGACCGTGGCGGACTCGCCCTCGGCGAGCCCCTCGGCACTGCGCACCGCCTTCTTCACCGGGAGCACGAAGGCCTGCTGCTCGGTCGACGGGAACAGCGAGGTACGCCAGACCGAGCCCCCCACGCTGACCTCGACACGCACCGAACCGAACCCACCGGTCGCGTCACCGACGACCTCGTCGATCTCGTCGCTCACGGCCGCGGGCACGGTGACGAAGTGCCAGGCGCCCTCGCGCCAACGCCACAGCGGAACCTCGAAGGTCCACGCGCGGTCCGGAAGGCCGCTCACACCCACGTCTCACCCGGGGCGGTCACGAGCCCGGGAACGGCTGGGTTGCGCGCCGGCACCGGCGGCGACACGGCATACCCGCCGGCAGGGTCGAGGAGGGACTCCTGGGTGGGCCGACCGTCGGGCTCGCCACGGTTGGGCCACAACGACATCGCGCGCTCCGCCTGCGCCGTGATGGTGAGCGACGGGTTGACGCCGAGATTGGCCGAGACGGCCGACCCGTCGAGCACCGAGATTCCGGGGTACCCCCAGAGCCGCTGGTAGGCGTCGACGACCCCGCGCCCCGGGGTGGACCCGATCGGCACGCCGCCGAGGAAGTGCGCGGTGATCGGCACCTCGAACACGTCGAGCCAGGTCCCGCCGGCCAGCGAGCGCTCGCCCGCCGCCTCCCCGAGCCGCACGGCCAGCGCCTCGAGCGCGGCCTGACCCTCGGGGATGTACGTCGGGTTCGGCTCACCGTCTCCCTGGACCGAGGTCAGCCCGCGGCGCCCGAACCACCCGCGCCGTCCCGAGACCCGCAGGGAGTTGTCCTTGGTCTGCATGACGAGGCTGATGATGGTCCGCTCGCTCCAGCGTCGGGGGTACGGCAGCATCCGCAGGACCGCGCGCGGGTCGGCGCCGACCTCGCGCAGGAACGCCCGCCAGCGCGGAACGCCGGTGCCGCCCGGGACGCGTCCCGCGACGAGCAGCCCCATCGCGTTGGACCCCCGTCCGTACCGGACGTTCTCGACGTGGGTGTTCTCGTCGGGGTGGAAGGAGGCCGTGATCGCGACACCGTGGGTGAGGTCGAGGCCGTCGGGGACCTTCTCGGTCATCGCCCCGGTGAGCGACTCGGAGTTCGTACGCGTGAGGTGGCCGAGCCGGGAGGAGATCCGGGGCAGCTCGCCGGCGTCGCGCATCGCGTGCAGCAGGGTCTGGGTGCCCCAGGTGCCCGCCGCGACGACGACGTGACGCGCGGTGACGACCCGCCGGTCCCGCCCGGGCACGGGTCCGGTGCGTTCGTGGAGCACCCGGTACGCCGACCGCTCACCGTCGGCGCCCGGAAGGACCCCCAGCCGGGTCACGGTGCGCATCGGCGCGATCTCCACCCCCAGCGCCTCGGCCAGGGCGAGGTAGTTCTTCTCCAGCGTGTTCTTCGCCCCCACGCGGCACCCGACCATGCAGTTCCCGCACTCGGTGCAGCCCGTGCGCCGAGGGCCCGCTCCCCCGAAGTACGGGTCCTCGGTGGTCTCCCCCGGGCGCCCGAAGTACACACCCACGGGGGCCTTGCGGAACGTGTGGCCCACGCCCATGTCCTCGGCGGCCCGCTGCACCACCCTCTCGACGGGGCCGTCGCACGGGTTGGTGACCACCCCCAGCATCCGGCTCGCCACGTCGTAGTGCGGCGCGAGCTCGGCCTGCCAGTCGGTGATGTCGCCCCACTGGCGGTCCTGGAAGAACGACGGTGGTGGGACGTACAGGGTGTTGGCGTAGTTCAGCGACCCACCACCGACGCCTGCGCCCGCGAGCACGAGCACGTCGGGCAGCCGGTGGATCCGCTGGATGCCGTAGCACCCCAGTCTCGGCGCCCAGAGGTAGCGCGAGACGTCCCAGGACGTCGCGGCGAAGTCCTCGTCGGCGAAGCGTCGCCCGGCCTCGAGGACGAGGACGCGATACCCCTTCTCCGCCGCCCGCAGCGCGGCGACCGAGCCCCCGAACCCCGACCCGATGACCACGACGTCGACGTCGACCTCGCGGCCGGGTGCCCTCTCTCCGGACGAGGCGTCCTTCGCCGGGGCGGCGTGGGCCGAGGCGTCCGCGCCGCCGGTCGAGCCGGCACCAGCACCGCGCATCGTCCTCATCGGAGGCGGAGCCGCTTCATCACCCGCAGCGAGGTGGTCAGCACCGTCGCGAAGGTCTCGTCCGACATGCCCGGGACCCCGCCGAGGCCGACGAGGTGCTGCGAGGTGACGTTCTGGCTCTCGGTGTACTTGAGGATGCCCTCACGCCCGTGCCGCCGGCCCACCCCGGACGCCTTCATCCCGCCCATCGGGGCGGCGACGCTCCCCCAGGCGGCGGCATACCCCTCGTTGATGTTGACCGTACCCGCGTGGATCCGGGCCGCGAGGGCGCGACCCCGGCCCACGTCGCGGGTCCACACCGAGGCGTTGAGGCCGTACTCGGTGTCGTTGGCCAGGCGCACCCCCTCGTCGTCCGAGCCGACCCGGTAGAGGGCGACGACCGGCCCGAAGGTCTCCTCGTCACGGCAGTGCATCGCCGAGGTGACGCCCGTGAGGACCGTCGGTTCGACGACGAGGGGGCCCACGTCGGGTCGGGCGCGCCCACCGGTGAGCACCGTGGCCCCCTTGCTCACGGCGTCCTCGACATGCGCGAGCACCCGGTCGCGTTGCGCCTCGCTCACCAGGCTGCCCATGTCGACGCCCCAGTCCAGCTCCGTTCCGAGCCGCATCGAGGTCACGGCATCGACGAAGCGCCCGACGAACGCGTCAAAGACGTCGGTGTGCACCGCGAGCCGCTCGGCACTCACGCACAGCTGGCCGGCGGAGGAGAAGCAGGCCCGCGTCGCTCCCTCGACCGCCCGGGAGAGATCGGCATCGGCCGCGACGTACATCGTGTTCTTGCCGCCCAGCTCCAGACTGGCCCCGACCAGCCGCCGACCGGCTGTCTCGGCGACCCGCCGACCCGTGCGGGTGGACCCCGTGAAGCACACGTAGTCCGCGCTGTCGACGACCGCCTGGCCCGTGGGGTCACCGGGCCCGAGGACCACCTGGACCAGGTCGAGCGGCAGGCCCGCCTCGGTGAGCAGCTCGAGCGCGGCGAGCGCGGTGAGCGATCCCTGGGGGTCCGGCCGCAGCACCACCCCGTTGCCCGCCAGGAGCGCCGGCACGGCGTCGGTGACCGCGAGGCTGAGGGGGTAGTTCCACGGCGACACGATGCCGACGACGCCCTTGGGGCGGTGGCTCTCGGTGGCGCGGGAGAGCAGCGGCAGGGCACCGAGGTGGTGCCGGTCCTTGAGGTACGCCGGGGCCCTGCGGGCGTAGTGCCGGGCCACGACCGCGCAGTCGGCCACCTCCTCGAACGCGTGTCGGCGCGCCTTGCCGCTCTCCAGCTGGATGAGATCGAGCAGCTCGTCCTGACGGTCCAGGACGAGCTCGTGGAAGCGGAGGAACACGGCAGTCCGCTGGGAGAGCGGGGTGCGGGCCCATGCGTACTGGGCCCGGCGCGCCCGATCCACCGCCACCGCGACGTCAGCGCGGGTCGACACGGGGAGCACGGCGAGCGGGGCGCCGGTCATGGGGGTCACCGACCGGTGGACGCCCCCCTCGCCCGAGGCGACGACCCGGGCGGCGAGCCGGCGCACCCGGCCCGGGTCGACGGCATACGTCGCGTGCGGGTCGGTCTCGGGGTCAGCGATGACATCGGCCATCTGCGCAGACTAGCCTCGGTCAGCTGCGCTGGTAGGGGGCAACGACAACCTCGACCCGCTGGAACTCCTTGAGCTCGAGGTAGCCCGAGGTGGCCATCGCCCGGCGCATCGCACCCACGAGGTTGGTCGTGCCGTCGGCGATCCGACTCGGCCCGAACAGGATCTCCTCCAGCGGGGCCACCCCGCCGACCTCGACCCGCTCGCCACGAGGAAGCTCGGCGTGGTGGGCCTCGGGCCCCCAGTGGAAGCCGCGTCCGGGGGCATCGGTGGCGCGCGCCAGCGCGGCGCCGAGCATCACGGCGTCGGCACCGCAGGCGACCGCCCTGACGATGTCCCCGCTCGTCCCCACCCCGCCGTCGGCGATGACGTGCACGTAGCGACCCCCCGACTCGTCGAGGTAGTCCCGCCGGGCAGCGGCCACGTCGGCGATCGCCGAGGCCATCGGCGCGTGGATGCCGAGAGTGCGCCGGGTCGTGTGCGCCGCACCGCCGCCGAACCCGACGAGCACACCCGCCGCACCGGTGCGCATGAGGTGGAGGGCCGCGGAGTACGACGCGGCGCCCCCCACGATGACGGGCACGTCGAGCTCGTAGATGAAGCGCTTGAGGTTGAGCGGCTCGGCCCGGCCCGAGACGTGCTCGGCCGAGACGGTCGTGCCGCGGATGACGAACACGTCGACCCCGGCATCCACGACCGTCTTCCAGAGCTGTTGGGTGCGCTGGGGGGTGAGCGCGCCTGCCACGGTGACGCCGGCCTCCCGGATCTCGCGGAGCCGCTCGGTGACGAGCTCGGGGCGGATCTCCTCGCGGTAGATCTCCTGCATCCGGACCGTCGCGACGGAGGGGTCGAGCGTCGCGATCTCGGCGAGCAGGGGGGTCGGGTCCTCGTACCGGGTCCACAGGCCCTCGAGGTCCAGCACCGGCAGGCCACCGAGCCGGCCCAGGGCTATCGCGCTCTGCGGTGAGGTCACCGAGTCCATCGGGGCGGCCATGACCGGGATGTCGAAGTGGTAGGCGTCGATCTGCCACTCCAGCGAGACCTCCTCGGGGTCCCGCGTGCGCCGCGAGGGCACGATGGCGATGTCGTCGAAGGAATAGGCCCTGCGGCCGCGTTTGCCACGGCCGATCTCGATCTCGGTCACCGGGGCAGCCTACCGACGGCGGCGCTCGCCCCTCCGGGCGCCACCCGAGCCGCCAAGCGGACTCGCGGGCGGCACGACTCCTGCGACGACCCGGATGGCCCGGATGGCGGGCGAGCACCCGCCGGGCCGACCGAGGGTCGCGGTGGGGACGGGGAGTGCCGGATCCGAGAATCCGTTCTCGTGCCGTCGGTGGGCTGTTGCACAATGGCCGATGGCAGCGTCGCCACCTCCCGCGCCGGGTGGCAGACGAGCAGACCGACGCGGTGACCTCGAACCGTCCCCCTCGACATGGAGCCCACGTGTCAACAGCCCCTGCGCCACTGGCGCATCCGGAGTACCCCGACAAGATCGACGGCGCCGTCCTCAAGGTCGCAGGTGTCGTCGTGCTCGGCGCCATCATGTCGATCCTCGACATCACCGTCGTCAACGTCGCCCTTCCCACGTTCCAGGTGGTCTTCGCCAACGGCGGCGAGCCGCTGCCGTACTCGGAGGTCGCGTGGACGGTCACCGGCTACACCCTCGCGCTCGCCACCGTCATCCCGATCACCGGGTGGGCGGCCGACCGGTTCGGCACAAAGCGCCTCTACATGCTCGCGCTGCTGCTCTTCACGCTCGGCTCCGCACTGTGCGCCTCGGCATCCACCATCGAGATGCTCGTCGTGTTCCGCGTCCTCCAGGGTCTCGGTGGAGGCATGCTCATGCCGCTCGGCATGACGATCCTCACCCGCTCCGCCGGCCCGGCCCGCATGGGGCGGCTCATGGCGATCCTCGGGGTGCCGATGCTGCTGGGCCCGATCTTCGGTCCCATCCTCGGCGGCTGGCTCATCGACAACGCCTCGTGGCACTGGATCTTCCTCATCAACGTGCCCATCGGCGCCGTCGCCCTGGTCTACTGCTGGTTCGTGCTGCCGGACGACGCCCCGGTGCCGTCGGAGTCCTTCGACTGGGTCGGCATGGCGCTGATGTCCCCCGGGCTCGCGCTGTTCCTCTACGGCATCTCCTCGATCCCCGGTGAGGGCACCATCGCCTCCGCCAAGGTGCTGCTACCCGGCATCATCGGCCTGGCCATGGTCGCGGCCTTCGTGGTCTACAGCTTCAAGCCCAAGCACCCCCTCCTGGACCTGCGGTTGTTCGCCAACCGCAACCTCACGGTGTCGGTCATCACGATGTTCCTGTTCGCGGCCGCCTTCTTCGGGGGGCTGCTCCTCGTCCCGACCTACTTCCAGCAGGTGCGCGGCGAGTCGCCGGTCGACGCCGGGTGGCTCATGGCGGTTCAGGGAGTGGGCGCGATGATCACCATGCCGATCGCCGGCGCGCTGGTGGACAGGCTGCCCGTGGGCCGGATCGTGCCCGTCGGCCTGCTCCTCATCACCGGCGGCATGTTCGCGCTGACCCAGCTCACGGCGACGACGAGTTACACCTTCATCCTCATCGTGCTCTTCGTCATGGGCCTGGGCATGGGCGCGACAATGATGCCGCTGATGACCTCGGCGCTGAAGACGCTGACCTCACACCAGGTGGCCCGCGGCTCCACGCTCCTCAACATCAGCCAACAGATCGCCAGCTCGATCGGCGTGGCGATCATGTCCGTCGTGTTGACCAACGGCCTGAACAACAGCGAGCTCCTCACCCAGGCCCAGGCCTTCGAGGAGGCCTCCGGCGGTGCGCCCGACCCGAACGCGGTGCCAGGGCTGCTCGAGCAGTTCCCGGCCGTCGGACAGGTCCTCGCGCCCTTCGCGTCCGACCTCGAGGCCGGCATGGCGGCCCTCATGTCCGCCGTGGCCGAGGCCATGGCGGCCGCCTTCAGCACGACCTTCTGGGTCGCCGCGGTGCTCGTGAGCCTCACCCTCATCCCGGCGGCGTTCCTGCCCCGCAAGCACGAGGAGTCCCACCTCCTCGACGACGCGGAGCCCAGCGAGGTGGCGCCTCCGGTCATGCTCCACTGACACCACCCACCGTTCGACTCGGTGCCAGTCCCGCACCGGCGGGGTCGATCGGTCATGCCGGGCCCATGCTGATCGGTGCCAGTCCCGCACCGGCGGGGTCGATCGGTCATGCCGGGCCCATGCTGATCGGTGCCAGTCCCGCACCGGCGGGGTCGATCGGTCATGCCGGGCCCATGCTGATCGGTGCCAGTCCCGCACCGGCGGGGTCGATCGGTCATGCCGGGCCCATGCTGATCGGTGCCAGTCCCGCACCGGCGGGGTCGATCGGTCATGCTGGGCCCATGCTGCCGGGCCCGCACAATGCCATCACCGACGTCCGTGGGCTACGCGTCGGGCACACGACCCGGGACGAGGCGGGCTGGCTCACCGGGGTGACCGTCGTCGTGCCCCCTCCCGGCACCACGGGTGGGGTCGACGTCCGCGGTGGGGGGCCCGGTACCCGCGAGACCGACCTCCTCGACCCCCGCAACCGGGTCGACGCGGTGGATGCCGTCGTGCTCGCCGGGGGGAGCGCCTTCGGGCTTGCCGCTGCCCACGGCGTGGCCACCGAGGTGTACGCCGCAGGCCTGGGGTGGCCGGTCGGCCCGCCTCCGCAGCGGGTCCCCATCGTCCCGGCGGCGATCCTCTTCGACCTCGGCCGCGCGGGGTCGTGGCTGCACCACCCCGACCAGCGTGACGGAGCGCGGGCCTACCGCGGAGCGGCGGCCGGGCCGGTTGCCCAGGGCTCGGTGGGCGCAGGGACCGGCGCCGTGGCCGGTGGGCTGCGTGGCGGCGTGGGGACCGCATCCGCCGTCCTGCCCTCGGGGGCCGTCGTCGGCGCTCTCGTCGTCGTGAACTCCGTCGGGTCCCCGATGGCGCCGGACGGCACACTGCTCGGAGCCGCGCTCGCCGGGGACGGGGACCTCGATGACCCACCGGACCCGCACCCCACTGCCGTCGCGGCACACTGGCGGGCTCGAGCGGAAGAGCTCGCCACCCTCTCGGCCGGCACCGCCACGACGCTGGCCGTGGTCGCGACCGATGCCCGGCTCACGAAGGCTGCGTGCCAGAAGCTCGCCGGGGTCTCCCACGACGGCTTCGCCAGGGCACTGTCACCGGTGCACACGGCCTACGACGGGGACACGGTCTTCGCCCTGGCGACGGGCACCGAGCCGACACCGGAGGGGCCGGACGAGGTGGCGCTGCAGACCGCGGCATCCGACTGCGTCTCCAGAGCGATCATCCGAGCAGTGCTGTCCGCCGCAACGGTCGATCGGTCGACGGACGGCGGGGTGCTGGCCCGCTCCTACCGCGAGGTGGTCGGGCCGCTGTGAGGGGAGGGAGGGCGCGCCCTCCGGGGGTCAGCCGCCTGCGGTGTAGTTCGGGGCCTCGACGATGCCGGTGATGTCGTGTGGGTGGGACTCGCGCAGACCGGCGGTCGTGATCCGGATGAACCGGCCACGGGACTTCAGCTCGGGAACGGTCTGCGCGCCGACGTAGAACATCGACTGGTGCAGCCCGCCGATGAGCTGGTGGGCGACGGCCCCCACCGGGCCGCGGTAGGCCACCTGGCCCTCGATGCCCTCGGGCACGATCTTGTCGTCGGAGGTGACGTCCGCCTGGAAGTAGCGGTCCTTGGAGTAGGACTGCTTGCCGCGCGAGGACATCGCGCCGAGGGAGCCCATGCCGCGGTAGGCCTTGAACTGCTTGCCGTTGATGAACACGAGCTCGCCGGGCGACTCCTCGCAGCCGGCCAGGAGGGAGCCGACCATGACCGTGTCGGCGCCGGCGACGAGGGCCTTGGCGATGTCGCCGGAGTACTGCAGCCCGCCGTCACCGATGAGTGGCACACCGGCCGGTGTGCAGGCGAGCGAGGCCTGGTGGATGGCCGTGACCTGGGGGACGCCCACCCCGGCCACGACGCGGGTGGTGCAGATCGAGCCGGGGCCGACACCGACCTTCACCGCGTCGACGCCCGCGTCGATGAGGGCCTGGGCGCCGGCGCGCGTGGCGATGTTGCCCCCGATGACCTGCACGTGGCGGGTCGCGGAGTCCTTCTTGACCCGCTCGATCATCTCGAGCAGCAGGCGGGCGTGGCCGTGCGCGGTGTCGACGACGAGCACGTCGACCCCCGCCTCGATGAGGGTCGTGGCCCGTTGCCAGGCCTCGCCGAAGTAGCCCACGGCGGCCCCGACGAGGAGGCGGCCGTCGGCATCCTTGCTCGCATTGGGAAACTGCTCGGACTTGACGAAGTCCTTGACGGTGATGAGACCGCGGAGGCGGTCCTGGTCGTCGATGATCGGGAGCCGCTCACGCTTGTGCTGGCGCAGGAGGAGGGTGGCCTCCTCGTTGCTGATGCCGACGTGACCGGTGATGAGCGGCATCGGCGTCATGACCTCGCGCACGAGGGTGTGGCTCCACTCCGCGACCGGCGTGAAGCGGAGGTCTCGGTTGGTCACGATGCCCAGCAGGTGCTCACCCTCATCGACGACGGGCAGCCCCGAGACGCGGTAGCGACCGCAGATCTCGTCGAGCTCCTCGAGGGTGGCGTCCGGGCCGATGGTGACGGGGTTGGAGATCATCCCGGTCTGGGTCCGCTTGACGAGGTCGACCTGGTAGGCCTGGTCCTCGATCGAGAGGTTGCGGTGCAGGATGCCGAGACCGCCGTGACGCGCCATCGCGATGGCCATCCGCGCCTCGGTGACGGTGTCCATCGCCGCCGAGATCAGCGGCACCGCGATCGAGATCTCCCTGGTGAGCCGGCTCGTCGTGTCGACCTCGCTCGGGATGACGTCGGTCTCCCCCGGCTGGAGAAGCACGTCGTCGTACGTGAGACCGAGCTCGGCGAACGGGGATGCCGGCGCCGGCTCGGCGGTCGTGGCCCGCACAGCCGGCGTCCCGGACGACACGGGATCGCCGTCGTGGTGGCCGACGGGAGCGTCTGCGCGGGCGGCGGGGGTACTGGTCTCGTCCAGTCCGAGGCTCATTGCCCGATTCTACGTCGTGTCCAGTGCTGCCCTGCCCTCGCCCGCCCGTGGCCGGTGTGCGGCGCTCCGGCCGGCACCGGCCACCATCCCGAATCCGCTCTTGACCAATTCCATACCAAAGGATTGCCCTCCCTGTACCAAGCCGCTCCTAGCGTGAAGGTCCATCGCGGGTGAGCGGCCCGCGTGTGCACGTGGAGGTTCAGATGGCCGAGATCACCCGGCTCCCGGGTCCCGTTGCCGACCGATGGGAATGGCAGTTCCAGGGAGCCTGCCGCAGCATCGGGCCGGAGGTGTTCTTCCACCCCGAGGGCGAGCGGGGAGGAAAGCGACGCAACCGAGCGAGTGCGGCCAAGGAGGTCTGCATGGCGTGCCCGGTGCTGACCCAGTGCCGGCGCCACGCCCTCGAGGTGCGCGAACCGTACGGCGTCTGGGGCGGCCTCACCGAGGACGAGCGCGAGTCGCACTACTCGGGCGAGCGCCACATCGCCTCGTGACGAACCACCGGTGCCGCGACGTCACGTGACGTCGCGGGAGCCGGGCACTGCTCCGGGGGGGAGCCGCGCACGTCCCGGGGCCCGCAACCACCCAGGAGGGGGCGGGCCCCGGAGCGTGAGTGGAACGACCGGCACCGAACCCCGGCGCGTACCCTGAGCGGGTGAACACCGGCGCCCTCGACGTCCCCATCCGCGACGAGTCGATCCGACTCGGCCAGCTCCTCAAGCTCGCGGGCCTGGTCGACGACGGCGGGGTGGCACGCGAGGTCATCGAGCGGGGTCTGGTCGCCGTCAACGGGGACATCGAGACCAGGCGCGGGCGCCAGGTCCGCCCCGGCGACGTCGTGACGCTCGAGGATCAGACCCTCCGGGTCCTCGCCGACGGAGGGTCCGGATGACTCTCGCCGGGTCCGGCTTCACCCAGCGTTCCTTCGACCTCCTCGCCGGCCTGACCGAGCACAACGACAGGGACTGGTTCCACGCGCACAAGGACCAGTTCGAGGAGTCCTTGCTGGAGCCCTTCGAGCAGCTCCTGGAAGAGGGGTCCGACCGCCTGACCAGCAGCCCCTACCCGGTCCGCGGCTCACGGCAGACGATGTTCCGGCTCGCCCGAGACGTCCGCTTCAGCGCGGACAAGTCCCCCTACAACTGCCAGGTGTCCGGACTGCTCACCCGGAGCGGCACGAAGGGCGAGTCGGCGGGCCTGGTCTACGTGCAGATCGGCCCGTCGGGCGGGATGCTCGCGGGCGGCCTCTACCAGCCGGGGGCCGCGCGCCTGGCTCCGCTGCGACAGGACATCATCGAGACACCAGGAGCGTTCGAGAGGGTCATCGGCCAGCTGCGCGACGCGGGCCGCGACCTCGACCGCAGTGACGCCGTCAAGACGATGCCGCGTGGCTTCGCCGAGCACGCCGACGACCCGTGGGCCGACGTCATCAGGCTCAAGCAGCTCGTCGTCGTGGAGGAGCTGCCGAGGTCGGCCTGGCTCGACGACACCGTCGCCGACCGACTCGTCGCCTTCGCCACCGACATCGCGCCCCTGCTCCAGTACGTCCGCGCGGCCGCGGGCTGAGCCGGCCCGAACGCAGGGATGCCGCCCGCTCCTGACGAGCGGACGGCATCCCGTCGACGTGAGTTCCGGAAGGATCCGGCGGGAGGGTCAGTGACCGTGGCCGTGGCCCTGGCCACCGGCCGCAGCCCCCTCCTCCTCCTTCTTCTCGACGACGAGGGTGTCGGTGGTGAGCACCATCGACGCGATCGACGCGGCGTTGCGCAGCGCGGAGCGGGTGACCTTGACCGGGTCGATGACGCCGGCCTTGACGAGGTCCTCGTACTCACCGGTGGCGGCGTTCAGACCCATTCCGGCGTCGAGGTCCTGCACCTTGGCGACGGCCACGTAGCCCTGGAGACCGGCGTTCTCGGCGATCCAGCGCAGCGGCTCGGCCGCGGCCTTGCGCACGATGCTCGCGCCGACCTTCTCGTCGTCCTCGAGGCCGAGGTCGTCGATGACCTTGACGGTCTGGATGAGGGCCGAGCCGCCGCCGGCGACGATGCCCTCCTCGATGGCCGCTCGGGTCGCCGAGATGGCGTCCTCGATGCGGTGCTTCTTCTCCTTGAGCTCGACCTCGGTGTGTGCACCGACCTTGATGACGCAGACACCACCGGCGAGCTTGGCGAGGCGCTCCTGGAGCTTCTCGCGGTCCCAGTCGGAGTCGGTGCGCTCGATCTCCTGCTTGATCTGGGTGACGCGACCCTCGACCTCGTCGTGCGCGCCGGCGCCGTCGATGATCGTCGTGTTGTCCTTGGTCACGACGACGCGGCGCGACTGGCCGAGCACCGTGAGGTCGGCCTGGTCGAGCTTGAGCCCGACCTCCTCGGCGATGACCTGCCCACCGGTGAGGGTGGCGATGTCCTGGAGCATGGCCTTGCGGCGGTCTCCGAAACCGGGGGCCTTGACGGCGACGACGTTGAAGGTGCCGCGGATCTTGTTGACGACCAGGGTCGAGAGTGCCTCGCCGTCGATGTCCTCGGCGATGACGAGGAGGGGCTTGCCCGCCTGCACGACCTTCTCGAGCACCGGCAGGACGTCGGAGATGGCCGAGATCTTGCCCTGGTTGATGAGGATGTAGGCGTCCTCGAGAACGGCCTCCATGCGCTCGGGGTCGGAGACGAAGTAGGGGCTGATGTAGCCCTTGTCGAACTGCATGCCTTCGGTGAACTCGAGCTCGGTGGAGGCGGTCGAGGACTCCTCGACGGTGATCACGCCGTCCTTGCCGACCTTGTCGAAGGCGTCGGCGATGGTGGCGCCGATCTCCTGGTCCTGGGCGGAGAGGGAGGCGACCTGCGCGATCTCCTCCTTGGACTCGATCTCGCGAGCGGTGCGGAGCAGTTCCGCGGACACGGCCTCGACGGCCTTGTCCATGCCGCGCTTGAGGCCGGACGGGGAGGCGCCGGCGGCGACGTTGCGCAGGCCCTCGTGGACCATCGCCTGGGCGAGGACGGTTGCGGTCGTCGTCCCGTCACCGGCGACGTCGTTGGTCTTGGTGGCGACCTCCTTCGCGAGCTGGGCTCCGAGGTTCTCGTAGGAGTCCTCGAGCTCGATCTCGCGGGCGATCGTGACACCGTCGTTGGTGATCGTGGGGGCGCCCCACTTCTTGTCGATGACGACGTTGCGGCCCTTGGGGCCGAGCGTCACCTTCACGGCGTTGGCGAGGGCGTCGACGCCCCGCTCGAGCGACTTGCGGGCGGAGTCGTTGAACTCCAGTTCCTTGGCCATTGCTGTCCTATCGATGGGCTGTGCCGGGCTGCGCACCGGTGTGCGCACGCGGCGGTGGTGTGGGGGTGGTGCTCAACCGGATCGCGCCCCGGCAGCACCCGGGTGGGGTGCACGCCGGGGCGCGGTCACGGCATACGGTCTGCTGCGTCAGCCGACGACGGCGAGAACGTCGCGGGCGCTGAGGATGAGGTACTCCTCGCCCTTGTGCTTGATCTCGGTGCCGCCGTACTTGCTGTAGATGACCCGATCGCCGACCTGGACGTCGAGCGGAACTCGGTTGCCCTTGTCGTCGATGCGGCCCGGGCCGACCGCGAGGACCTCGCCCTCCTGGGGCTTCTCCTTCGCGGTGTCCGGGATGACCAGACCGGAGGCAGTGGTCTGCTCGGCCTCGAGGCTCTTGATGACGATGCGGTCCTCGAGCGGCTTGATGGAAACCGACACGGTGTGCTCCTCCCCTGTGGGGTGAGTCGAAGTGGACGGGACTGCGCTAGTCCGGGCCGCTCTCGCCGTCGCGGGGGTCGAGCCCGACCCGGGGTTGCGCTGGCACTCACGGGGGGTGAGTGCCAATGAGCCAAATCTAGGTCGCCGGTTAGCACTCGGTCAACTCGAGTGCCAAACGGTGGGCGTCGGAGGCCGCTCCCCCGCCCCCGATCGCCGAGAGGTCGAACCCGGACCGGGGTGGCATCATGTCCCGCCGTGGACGTAGGAACCGTGCGAGCGCTGGCCTCAGCCGATGGCCAGGCGCTCCTGCGCTCGCTGCCGGCGTACTCGGAGGACGGGGTCCTGCCCCTCCAGCAGACCCTGCGGCGCCGAGGCCACGACCCGGACTTCGTCGCCGCGGTGCTCACCCAGCAGCGACTCAGGTCGCGCGCCGTGGCGAAGTTCGGTGAGTTCGCCGCAGACATGCTGTACACGTCCGACGGCCTCGAGCAGGCATCGCGCCTGGAGGTGGCGGCGACGCACGCCGGTCGCTTCTACAACGCGAGCCTGGCGACGGTGCACGACCTGGGCTGCGGGATCGGCTCGGATGCCGTCGCCATGTCGGCGCTGGGGGTCACGGTGCGCGGGGTGGACGTCGACCCGGTGACGGCCGCGATCGCCGACGTCAACCTGCGCCCGTGGCCGGACTCGCGGGCCCACGAGGGCCTGGCCGAGGAGTTCGAGGCGCCGCAGGACCCGCTGCGCGCGCGGGTCGGGGTCTGGCTCGACCCCGCCCGCCGGGTTCCGGGACAGACCGGCCGCCACGGCCGGATCAAGCGGGTGTTCCGTCTCGACGAGATCCGCCCGACGTGGCAGTTCGTCCTCCAGGTGGCCACCGCCGTACCCGCGACCGGCGTCAAGCTCTCCCCGTCGATGCCCCACGACGCCATTCCGCTCGGGACGGAGGCGCAGTGGACGTCCTTCGGCGGCGAGGTGCTCGAGTGCGCCGTGTGGTGGGGACCGCTGGCGCAGTGCCCGGGGCGCACGGCCCGCATCCTTCGGCCCGACCGCTCCCCCGTCGAGGTCGACGAGTCGATGGTCGAGCACGACCATCCCGCCGGCCGTGACCTCGCCTCCGTCGGTCCGTGGCTGTACGAACCGGACCGTGCGGTCAGCCAGGCGGGACTGCTCGGGGCCGTGACGGCCGCGACCATGGGCCGCGAGGTGGAGCACGGGCTCGGGTACGTCCTGTCCGACGCGGAGGTCGATCTCCCGTTCGCACGCCGGTTTGCCGTGCGTGAGGCGATGCCATTCACGGTCAAGTCCCTGCGCGCCTGGCTCGTGGAGCGGGGCGTCACCGGGCTGACGATCAAGAAGCGCGGGGTGCGGCTCGACGACGACGCCCTCCGGCGTCAGCTGAGGATCGGGCGGAAGGCCGGCGACGGCGCCCAGGCAACCATCATCCTCACCCGACTGGGCGGCCGCCAGGTCGTGCTCGTCGTCGACCCGGCCTGACCCACGCGGGCTCCTCGGGGTCACGGGTCAGCCGACGAGGTCCTCCGCCCCGAGGACCTCGGTGGGGATGCCGAAGGCCTCGACGAGCTCGAGCGCGATGGGACGCAGCCTCCGGAGGATCTCGGAGATCTCGCGGGTGATCGCCTTGGACCGGGGGGCCGAGAGCCTGCCGTGCTCGAGGAACCAGCCTCGGTCGGCCTCGATGGTGTGCAGGGCGTGCAGGTCGGACAGGGCCGTGAGGACGTCCCGGGTGGGTGAGGGCTCGAGGGCCCGCACCCGGGAGACGAAGGACTCGAGGACGAGGCGCTCGACGTGCGAACGAGCCGCCGCAATGAGGTGGTCCTGCACCTCGCTGAGGGCGCGGCCCGACGGCGTCCCGGCATCGAGCGCCGCCTTGATCCGCCGTGCGACCCCGCCGATCTGGTGCTCCTCGCGGAAGCGCAGCATGGCGAGCTGGTAGTCGGGGTCGAGGAGCCCGGCCTCCTGG
Organism: uncultured Actinomycetota bacterium; assembly: GCA_963730365.1. Taxonomy (GTDB): domain Bacteria; phylum Actinomycetota; class Actinomycetes; order Actinomycetales; family Dermatophilaceae; genus Fodinibacter. The sequence continues at coordinate 112,710 of CAVSRM010000019.1, forward strand.
TCCCAGCCGTCGCGACCGCCCGGGAGCACGTCGCGGATGCGTTCGAGGAGCTGGTGGGCAGCGGTCCGCTCCACGAGGGTCTCGACCGCCAGGCCCGCGACCAGGCGGACCATGCCGAGCTGGTCGAGGTCGCCGAACTCGGAGGCGTGGTCGGTGAGCAGCCCCTTGGCCACGAGCTGGAGGAGGACGTGGTTGTCGCCCTCGAACGTCGTGAAGACGTCGGTGTCGGCCTTGAGCGCCGCGAACCGGTTGGCCGCGAGGTAGCCCGCCCCACCGCAGGCCTCTCGGCACTCCTGGATCGCCTCGCTCGCGTGCCACGTCGCGAGGGCCTTGGTCCCGGCCGCGCGGGACTCCAGGGCCCGCCGAGCCCGCTCGTCGACCTGCGTGGTGTCGCCCGAGAACACCGCGTGCAGCTGACGGGCCGCCTCCTCCTGCGCACAGGTCAGGGCGTAGGTGCGGGCCACCAGCGGCAGGAGTCGGCGTTGGTGGATGCCGTAGTCCAGGAGCAGGGTCTCGCCCTCGCCCTCGACGGTCTCGAACTGGCGCCGGCGCAGGGCATAGCGGACGGCGATCTCCTCAGCGACCTTGGATGTCGCGACGGCCGCGCCGCCGACGCTGACCCGGCCCTGGACGAGGGTTCCGAGCATCGTGAAGAACCGACGGTTCGGGTTCTCGATGTCCGAGCGGTAGGTGCCGTCCCGCTCGATCGTGCCGAACCGGTCGAGGAGGGCATCGCGAGGGACCCGGACGGCGTCGAACCACAACCGCCCGTTGTCGACTCCCTCCAGCCCGAGCTTGGCGCCGCAGTCCTCCACCCGTACTCCCGGGAGCACCTCGCCGGCATCCCGGATCGGGACGAGGATCGCGTGGACCCCGTGCCCCTCGCCGCCGACCTCCAGCTGCGCGAAGACCACGGCGAGCTCGCCGTCCTCGGCGGCGTTCCCGATGTAGTCCTTCCGCGCTCCGTCGTCCGGGGTCGTGATGACGAGCTCGTCGGTCTCCGGGTCGTAGGTCGCCGTCGTGCCGAGGGCCTGGACGTTGCTGCCGTGCGCGGTTTCGGTCATCGCGAAGCAGCCGAGCAGCCGGCCGGCGACGATGTCCGGCAGGTAGCGCTCATGGTGCCGCTCGGTGCCGAGCTGGAGGATGGCCCCACCGAACAGCCCGTACTGGACCCCGGTCTTGACGAGGACCGAGAGGTCTCCGTAGGCCAGGGTCTCGAACGAGGCGATCGACGCCCCGATGTCGCCGCCACCGCCGAACCGGACCGGAAAGCCCTTGGTCACCTGCCCGGTCGACGCACTGTCGACGACCGCAGCTCGGACCCGCCGCCGCAGGTCCGCCCGCGACAGGTCGACCCGCTCGTCCAGCAGGTCCGCGTTCGCCTCGAGCCCAGCCCGGACCTCATCGCGCACGGCCGCGTACGGCCCGTCCAGGAAGGCCCGCAACCCGACCACCTCGGCCACGAGGGGCGGCGGGCCGTCCGGTGAGCCGTCCGGGGGGCCGTCCGGGGGGCCGCCGTGCGGCGGAGCGGAGGACTGGGGGTCCGCATCGGTGGAAGCCATGCATTCCACTGTCGCACGGCCGTGCCCGATGACCGGGCTGCGGCCCCTCGGAGGGGCGGAAGGGCAACGGCCGGATCGCTCACAGGGACGCGTCTGGCTGCGCCCCGGGGTGCCGCACCGCCTCGGCTCCCGCCGCCAGCGCGGCCTGCAGGGCGGAGCCACGGTCGGCACCGGCCGACAGCGCGGCGGCGAGCGCGCCGCAGAACGCGTCCCCGGCGCCCGTGGTGTCCACGACGTCGGCCATCGCGACCTGGTGGGCGGACGCGCTCACCCCGTCCCAGGACGCACCGTTGGCACCGAACGTCACGAGCAGTGACGCCGGTTCGGCACCGGCCTCTGCGAGCGCCGCCATCTCGTGCTCGTTGGCGACGACGGGGTCGGCCAGCGCGACGACGTCGGGCGGCAGGGCGGCATACGGCGCGGTGTTGACCACGACCCGCGCCCCGCGCCCGTGCGCCCGGCGCACGGCGGCGCAGACGACTCGGAGCGGCACCTCGAGCTGCACGAGGAGCACGTCTCCGGGTCCGAGCGCGTCGACCGTCTGGACCTCGCGCTCGTCGAGCAGGTCGTTGGCACCCGGCACGACGACGATCGAGTTCTCGCCGTCGTCCGCCACGGTGACGATGGCGTGGCCACTCGCCGAGCCGGGACAGGTCCGGACCGACGCCACGTCGACGCCGAGGTCGGCGAGGCGCTGCCGGTAGGCCGCGCCGCCGGCGTCGTCGCCGACGCACCCCACCATCGAGACGGGAGCACCGGCCGACGCGGCCGCCACGGCCTGGTTGGCACCCTTGCCCCCCGCCCGGCGCTGCAGCCCGTCGCCGAGCACGGTCTCGCCCGGCCGCGGGTGCCGCTCGACGCGGGTGACGAGGTCGATGTTGAGCGAGCCGAGGACGAGCACGCGCCCGGTCACGGGGTCCTCCGTCCGACCGTCGCCAGCCAGAGATCGGCGAGCAGCGGACCGTTGCTCTCGAGCGCGACGTCGACGAGCGCGGGAGCGACGCCGTGTGGGTCGTGGGTGAGGCCGCCCTGCCAGTCCCGGCTGTCGACGATGGTGCGACCTCGGGTCCACGTGCCGGACAGCTCGACCCGCACGGGGAGTCGCTCAGTCCGCATGGCATCCGGGGCCAGGAGCGCGGCCACCGCGCCGGCGTCACCGATTGTCGCACCGTCGGGGCCGAGCCGGCCGTGGTGGAAGGAGATGAGCGCTGCGCCCAGCTGGGCGGCCGCCGTGTCGATCTCCCTCAGGGCGTCCGCCTGCGCCTGGCTGACCGTCGGGCCGTAGAAGACGTCGAGGCCGTACATGGTGACGGGGACGTCGTTGACCGCGCAGGCGTCCAGTACGATCGCCGTCGCCTCAGGGTCGTGGAAGACGTTGAACTCGGCCGCGGCAGTGGCGTTTCCCACGCTGGCCGCGCCCCCCATGAAGACGATGCGGCCGATCGCGGCGAAGGCCCCGGGGTGGACGCGGGCGAGGAGCGCGATGTTGGTCATCGGGGCGAGCGGCACGAGCGTGAGCGGGCGACCTCGCGCGTACGCGTCCTCGATCGTGTCGCGGAGCAGCTCGACGGCGCCGCGCCGGTCCGGCCCCAGCGTCGGACTCGGAAGTCCCAGGTCGGCCATCCCATCGGTGCCGTGGACGTGCCGGGCGTCGACGGGCTCCTCCAGCAGTGGCCGGTCCGCCCCCACCCCCACCGGGACGTCGTCGCGACCGATCAGCTCGAGCACCGTGAGGGTGTTGCGGACCACGTCGGCGAGGGGTGCGTTTCCGCCGACGCACGTCACGGCCCGCAGGTCGAGCTCAGGGTGCAGCGCAGCCAGCAGCAGCGCGCACGCGTCGTCGACACCGGTGTCGACGTCCAGGGCGAGTGGCAGCGATGGCATGGGGAGCATCATGACGGATCGGCTCCGATGCCGTGTACCCCCTCCCGTGGTCGCCCGAGCGAGTGACCCGGGGGATCACGTACCGTGCTCTGGTGGTGAACTCTCCCCTCCGGTCCCGTGGCGCGGCGCGACTCGCGATCGCGTCGGCCGGCCTCACGGTCCTCGCGCTCGCCGGATGCGGCAGTGAGGGGGACCCGGGTGCGAGTCCGTCATCGTCAGCACCATCACCTGCCTCGAGCGCCTCGACCACGAGCACCCCCGCCGGCGACCAGGCGCAGGCCTGCGTGCTCGACACCATGACTGACATGGACGAGCAGCAGCGCCTCGGCCAGCTGCTCATGGTCGGTTTCGACACCGCCGCCCCCCTCAACGCCCTCGACGTCGAGATCGGCACCGATCACGTCGGCAACGTGATCTACCTCGGCGGCTGGGAGGGTGCCGAGAAGGTGACCCGCACCTCTGCCCACCTCCAGGACCTCGTCTCGGACAGGTCCACCGGCGGCGTCGGTCTGCTCATCGCGGCCGACCAGGAAGGTGGCGAGGTACACCAGCTGCGCGGGGAGGGGTTCACTCGGCCGCCGTCGGCCGAGAAGCAGGCCCAGCTGGAGCCCGCCGAGCTCACCCGTCAGGCCACGACGTGGGCCGAGGAGCTCAAGGCAGCCGGCGTCAACGTCAACCTCGCACCGGTCACCGACACGGTCCCGGAGGACATCGGGACCGCCAACGAGCCGATCGGGAAGTACGGCCGCCAGTACGGCTCGGACCCCGAGACCGTCGAGCGGGCGTCGATGGCCTTCCTCGAGGGCATGCTCGCCGGTGGCGTCGAGGGCACGGTGAAGCACTTCCCGGGGCTCGGGCGGATCCGCAGCAACACCGACTTCAACTCCACCGGCATCACCGACGACGTGACGACCGCCGACGACCCCTACCTCGAGCCCTTCGCCGCCGGCGTGGAGGCCGGCGCAGGCCTGGTCATGGTGGGGTCCGCGCAGTACACCCGGCTCGACGAGGGCGTCCCGGCGATGTTCTCCGAGAAGATCGTCACCGACCTGTTGCGCGAGCAGATGGGCTATGCCGGGGTCGTCATCACCGACGACGTGAACGCCGCCGCCGTGGAGGACACCCCGCCGGCCGACCGCGCGGTGCGCTTCGTGCGGGCCGGCGGAGACATCGTGCTCACCGGCGACGCCTCTGTCGCCCCGGTCATGCTCACGGCCCTGGCCGAGGAGGCCGCCGGCGACCCGGCATTCGCCGAGCAGGTCGGCGATGCGGTCGAGCGGGTGCTCACCCTCAAGGAGCGGATGGGCCTGCTCCCCTGCTCCACGCAGGGCTGACCCGAGCCACCGCTGGGTGCTCCACTCCGTCCGTCAGGACGCGCGACCCACGCCGATCGGACGGGCGGGTGGCAGCACCTGCAGCCACGACGTCGGGCAGGGGGTCAGGCGGACACCTGGGTGACCGGCATCGAGGAGTCGGCCGGCAGGTCCAGGTCCGAGGGTGCGCGCCCCTTGCGGACCATCTGCGCGCCCAGCGCGGCGACCATCGCACCGTTGTCGGTGCACAGACCGGGTCGTGGGACCCGCAGCTGGATGCCGGCCGCGTCGCAGCGCTCCTGGGCCATGGCCCGCAGCCGCGAGTTCGCGGCGACGCCACCGCCGATCTGGAGGTGGTCGACACCGTGCTCCCGGCAGGCCAGGACCGCCTTGCGGGTGAGCACGTCGGTGACGGCCTCCTGGAAGCTGGCCGCGACGTCCGACACGGGCACCGACTCGCCCGCGGCCTCCTTGGCCTGCACCCACCGGGCGACGGCGGTCTTCAGACCGGAGAACGAGAAGTCGAAACGGTGCCGCTGCATGTCCCGGCCCGTAGTGAGCCCTCGCGGGAAGTCGATGACGACCTCGCCGTCCCGTGCCGCCCGGTCGATGTAGGGCCCACCCGGGAACGGCAGCCCGAGCACCCGGGCCACCTTGTCGAAGGCCTCGCCCGCCGCGTCGTCGATCGTCGACCCGAGGCTGCGCACGTCGTGGGTCACGTCGGGCACGAGGAGCAGTGAGGAGTGGCCGCCGGAGACCAGCAGGGCCAGGACCGGCTCGGGCAGCGGTCCGTGTTCGACGATGTCGACGGCCACGTGGCTCGCGAGGTGGTTGACGCCGTAGATGGGAAGGCCCAGCGAGACGGCGAGGGCCTTGGCGGACGCCACCCCGACCATCAGGGCCCCGGCCAGCCCAGGACCCGAGGTCACGGCCACCGCGTCGAGGTCGCGCAGCGTGACGCCCGCTGTCGCGCAAGCACGCTCGATCGTGGGCACCATCGCCTCGAGATGGGCCCGGCTCGCCACCTCGGGCACCACCCCGCCGAACCTCGCATGTTCGTCGACGCTGCTCGCGATCGCATCGACGAGCAGGGTCTCCCCCCGGACGATGCCAACGCCGGTCTCGTCGCACGAGGTCTCGATGCCGAGCACCAGCGGCACGTCAGCCATGATCAGGACCCTTCTCCCGCAGGGATTTCCGCATGACCAGAGCATCGACGTCGCCGGGCTGGTAGTAGCGACGACGCGTGGCCAGACGGACGTAGCCGGCCCGGTCATAGAGCCCCAGCGCCGGCGCGTTGTCGGCACGCACCTCCAGCATGGCCCAGTCCGCGCCACGTTCCAGCGCCCGTCGCTCCAGCTCTCCGAGCAGGTCGTGGCCCAGCGCGCGCCCACGGGCGCGGGGCGCCACCGCGACCGTCATGACGTCCGCGACCTCGCCGCCGTGGTCCACTCCCGCATAGCCCAGGATGCCGTGCTCGTCACGCAGGGCGACGTAGTCGCGGCGCGGCCGCCCGGCGAGCTCGTGCCACCACGAGGCCTCGGACCATGCATCGTGGGCGAAGATCGCCTGCTCGAGATCCGCGAGCTCGGACACGTCCGCCCAGTGCACGTCGCACAGCACCGCGTCACCCGCGCTCATCGGGCACCCCGTTCGGCCGTCGTCAGCGCGTCGGGACGTCGCAGGTACAACGGCTCGACGGGCATCCGCCACTCCTGGCGGATCCCGGTCGCGCCGAGCCTGGCCAGGGCCGCGGCGTCGACGTCGAGGGGTCCCGCGGGAGTGGTCAAGACATCCGGGTGGAGCAACGGCCCGCGGCCCGCGGTGGGCAGACCCCGCAGCGCCGGCGGCACGTCGCCCGGCAGGTCGACGGCCGGCCCGGCAAGGCGGCGCAGCTCCTCGCCCACCCGGTAGTGCGCCCAGTAGACCTCCTTGCGCCGCGCATCGGTCGCGACGAGGACCTCCGTGCCGGGGGGAACCTGCACCTGCGTGGCGAGCACGTCGAGCGAGCAGACGCCATGCACCGGCACTCCCAGGGCGTGCCCCATCGTCAGGGCCGTCACCAGACCGACTCGCAGCCCGGTGAACGGCCCCGGTCCGGTGCCCACGACGATGTCCGTGATCGACGTCGGCGACAGTCCGGCCTCGGCCAGCACCCCCGTCACCAGTGGCGCAAGGTGCTCGGTGTGGCCACGGGCATCGAGCCGGGAGCTCGACGTCGTCACGCCGCCAGGGTCGCTGAGAGCAACGGCGATCGCCGAGGTGGAGGTGTCGATGGCGAGGATCAGCACGGTTGCCCACCCAGGGGTGCCAGCATCGCGGTGTCGTCGGCCCACCGGCCACCGAGCCCGGTGACCGTGGCCACCCGCACCTCGGTCACCGGGTCCGCCTCGAGGACGACCTCGACGCGGTCTGCGGCCAACCCCTCGGCCAGACCGTGCCCCCACTCGACCACCGTGACGCTCTCCTCGACCGAGGCGTCCAGGTCGAGGTCCTCGAGCTCGAGGGCCCCCTGCAGCCGGTAGGCGTCGACGTGCACGAGGGCTGGCCCGCCGACGGTGGAGGGGTGCACCCGAGCGATGACGAACGTCGGTGAGGTGACCGGACCGCGCACCCCCAGGCCCTCCCCGATCCCCCTCGTGAGCGTCGTCTTTCCCGCGCCCAGACCGCCGCTGAGCACGACCAGGTCACCGGGTCCGAGGACACCCCCGAAGGCCACACCGAGTGCGTGGGTGTCCTCGGGGGTCGCGAGGACGAGCCGTCGCGCGTTCACGACGCGTGCCCCCTGCGTCCCCTGGCCCGTGCCGCCTGACGCCTCTTGGACATGTCCTGGATCGTGCGCCGCACCCGGGGCTTGCTACCCACGGGCACCCCCTCGGCCACGGCACGCTGGGCCCGCTGAATGAGCATGAGAAGCTGCTGGGTCACGATCTGGGGGTGCTCGAGCATGATGATGTGCCCGGCATCCTCCACGACCACGTGCTCCGCTCCGGGGATGCGGCGCACGATCTCGGCGCTGTGCGACGGCGGGGTGATGAGGTCCCCTGCACCGTTCATCACCAGCACCTCGATGCCCCGGAACGCGTGCAGGTGGCCGGTGACGTCGAGCCCGTCGAGCTCGGGCAGGAAGGCCGCCATGACGTCGAAGGGCGTGCTGAAGATCTGCTCCGCCACGACGTCGACGACGTCCGCGCCGACCGGCGAGTCGAACGCCCATCGACGGACCCCGGCGTCCTGGATCCCCTTGCCCATCCGCCTGATCCGGCGGACGGTCCCGGTGTGGCGGCCCAACCGGGTGAGCACCCCCTCACCGACGGCGCCGACGAGTCGGCCGAAGCCCGGCCCCAGCCCGAACTCGGTCATCTGCCCCCCGCCGGCGCTCGTCGCGATGAGGCCGACAGCAAGGACCCGGTCGCGCACGACGCCCTGGTGCTGTCCGGCCCACGACATCACCGACATGCCGCCCATCGAGTGCCCGATGAGCACGACCGGGCCCGACGTGCAGGTCGCCGCCAGCACCGCCTCGAGATCACGACCCAGCTGGTCGACGGTGCAGTGGTCGAGGGAGGACTCCCCGGAGCGACCGTGGCTGCGCTGGTCGTAGGTCACGACGCGGAAGCCGGAGTGCACCAGGGCACGCCGCTGGAACAGCCAGGACTGCATGGAGAGGGCGAAACCGTGCACGAGCACGACGGTCGGGGTGCGCCCCCCGAGGTGCCGTCGGGACCGGCTGCGCTGCTCCGGAGCGTCGATCTCGACGTGCAACGCGACCCCGTCATCGGCCGAGACCGTGAGGGACTCCGTCGGTGTGTGCGACCACCCCCCGGACGTGTCACCGGCGGGCAGGCCCCGGCGGCCCTGGGCGATCCTGTCACCGACCGCCTCGACCGCCCCCTGCAGGGGTCCGAGCGCGACCATCACGGGTCACCGCTGAGGAGCACGCGCGGCAGGCGCGGACCCATCCGAGTGACGATCTCGTAGCTGATGGTTCCCGCAGCCCGTGCCCAGTCCTCCGCCGACGGCTCCCCGTCCGCGGAACGGCCGAAGAGGATCACCTCGTCGCCCGCGGCACCGGCGTACGCGGGACCGAGGTCGAGCACGAACTGGTCCATGCACACCCGGCCGGCGACACTCAGCCGCTGGCCGCGAACGCTCACCGGGCCGTGGCCACCGGCGGACCGCGGGACGCCGTCGGCATACCCCATCGGCACGAGCCCCAGAACCGTATCGGATGCCGTGACGTACTCGTGGCCGTACGACACGCCCTGGCCTGCTCGCGCCGCCTTGACGAGGGAGAGCCGCGCGCCCACCCGCATGGCCTCTCGCAGGCCGAAGTGGGCCGGGTCGCCGATCTGCGGCACCGGGGAGAGTCCGTAGACCGCGATCCCGGGGCGGACGAGGTCGAAGTGGGCGGAGGGGTTGGTGAGCGTGGCAGCGGAGTTGGCGAGGTGCCGCAGCGGCGGGCGGACGCCGGCGCGCTCGAGCTCGATGCAGGCGTCGAGGAACCGCTCCTGCTGGGCTCGCACGGTCGGGTGATCGGGGGCGTCGGCCCACGCGAAGTGTGACCACACCCCGGTGACCTCGACCGCACCCTCGGCCTGGGCCCGGGCGAGCGCGGCCACCATGTCCGGCCAGTCCTCGAGCACGCCACCCCGGCCGAGCCCGGTGTCGACCTTGACCTGGACCCGCGCGGGCCGCCCGCGCTCGACCGCTGCCGCGTGCACGGCGTCGAGGGTCCAGGAGCTGCCGACGGTGAGGTCGATGTTCGCGTCGATCGCGCCGCCCACGTCGGCCCCGGGCACGAACAACCACGTGAGGATGGGGGAGGTGATCCCGGCCGCGCGCAGAGCCAGCGCCTCGTCGAGCTGGGCGGCCCCCAGCCACGTGGCGCCACCCGCGAGGGCCGCCCTGGCCGAGGGGAGCAGACCGTGCCCGTAGCCGTCTCCCTTGACGACGGCCATCACCTGCGCGCTCCCCGCGCGACGAGCCAGCTCGGCGACGTTGTCGCGGATCGCGTCGAGGTCTACCTCGACCCACGCGGACGCACCGTCGGGCCCGTTGCCGGGCGCGGAGGAAGCGGAGGAGGCAGAGGTGTCCATGGGGCCAGCCAGTCTAGGAGGCCGAGGGGCGGGCCCTGCGCAGCAGGTGGGCGACGGTGCCCGGGATGCCGTGTGCCACGTCGAGCGCGCGGACAGGCCCACCCGGGTTGGCGCGGTCGGCCGCCACGCCGTGGACCAGAGCGCCCAGGGCGCCGGCCCCGTCGGCCGGGAGGCCTGCAGCAAGCAGGGTGCCGATCAGACCGGCCAGCACGTCTCCGGCTCCGGCCGTGGCCAGCCACGGCGGCGCATCGGCCTGCGACCACACCACCGCGTCCGGTTCGGGTCCGACGACGAGCGTCGTCGACCCCTTGAGCAGGACCGTGGCACCGCTCGCCGCCGCCAGGGCCCGGGCGTGCTCCAGGGGCGAGCGCTCGACGTCCTCGCGGGTGACCGAGGGCCTGGAACCCCGCGCCGGGTCGTGGGCCCCGGACTCGCCGGACAGCCTGCTCAGGAGGCGCGCGAGCTCACCGGCGTGCGGAGTGAGCAGGGTGGGGGCGTCGGCACGGGAGCGCAGGACCTCAGCATCGAGGAGGTCGAGGCCTCCGGCATCGACGAGCACCGGGAGGTCGCCGGCCAGCGCGTCGCGGGCCGCGTCCAGCTGGGCGCGGGCCTCGTCACCGGTCGAGTCGGGGTCCAGGCCGGGCCCCACGACCCAGGCCTGGACGCGACCGACTCCGTGCACGGCCTCCGGCACCACGGAGCGCACCAGCGCGGTCGGGTGCGGCGTGCCGACGTAACGGACCATCCCGGCCCCTGACGCCACGGCGGAGGTCACGCTGAGCACCGCTGCGCCCGTGTAGCCCTCACCGCCGGCGATGATGCCCACCACGCCGCGTGAGTACTTGTCGTCATCCGGGCCGGGCACCGGCCAACGGCCTCGGACGTCGTCGTGGTCGAGCCTGCGCACGGCTGGTTCCACGGTGAGGTCGAGGCCGATGTCGACCACGGTGAGCAGGCCACAGGCCTGCTCGGTCGGCGCCAGCAGGTGCACCGGCTTCGCGACGGAGAAGGTGACGGTCTCGTCGGCGAAGACCCCGTCGGGGTCGAGCCGGCCGCCGGCCGGGTCCTGTCCCGAGGGCAGGTCCACGGCGATGACGTGGGCGCTCCCGGGGATCGCCGACACCCAGGCCCTCGCCCAGGGCGGGAGTCCGGCTCGACCGCCAATCCCCAGGACACCGTCGAGGACGAGATCCGCCTCGGCGACCGCTCGCGCGTCGGTGGTCAGGACGACCCCGGCCTCGCGCGCCGCGGCCTCGGCACCTTCGTGCACGGTGTCGTGGTGCACTGCCGCAGTGAGGTGGCCGGCCGCCGCCAGCCGCGCCACGGCATACAGGGCATCGGCGCCGTTGTTCCCGGGGCCGACGAGGGCAACGACCGAGCCCCCTCCGCGCTCGGCCAGCCGAGCCGCAGCCACCGCCGTGAGTCCGTCGACCGCGCGCGCCATGAGCTCACCCTCGGGGAGGGTGCTCATCAGCTCGCGCTCGGCCGCGTAGACCGCGTCGACCGACCAGGCCTCGATCACGGGACCTCGCCCGGCCCCTCGGCGACCACCACGGCGGATGCGATGCCGGCGTCGTGGGACAGCGACAGGTGGATCGACTCGATGCCCAGCGCCTCGAGCCTGGCCGCCACGGTGCCACGCACCTCGAAGTGCGGGCGACCGTCACCCGCACGGTGCACCTCGGCGTCCTGCCAGTGCATGCCGGCCGGGGCGCCGAGCGCCTTGGCGAGGGCCTCCTTGGCGGCGAACCGCGCCGCGAGGGAGTTCAGCGGCAGCGGACGCTCACCGTCGGTGAACAGTCGCTCGCGCAGGGCAGGGGTGCGCTCGAGGGTGGCCCCGAAGCGCGCGACGTCGACCACGTCGATGCCGACCCCCATGATCACGACGGCGGCCGGGTCACTCGACGGTGACCGACTTGGCGAGGTTTCGCGGCTGGTCGACGTCCAGCCCCTTGGCCGTCGCGAGGTGCAGCGCGAAGACCTGGAGGGGGACCACCGAGAGCAGCGGCGCCAGGAGCGGCGCACACCGGGGGATCCGGATGATCTCGTTGGCGAAGGGCTCGACGTCCTCGTCGCCGTCGTGCGCGATGACGATCGTGCGGGCCCCCCTGGCCCGGATCTCCTGGATGTTCGACACCACCTTCTTGTGCAGCTCGTGCGGGGTGTCGGGGCTCGGGACGACGATGAACACCGGCTGCCCGGCCTCGATCAGGGCGATGGGGCCGTGCTTGAGCTCGCCCGCCGCGAAGCCCTCGGCGTGGATGTAGGCGAGCTCCTTGAGCTTGAGCGCACCCTCCAGCGCCACGGGGTACCCGACGTTGCGGCCGAGGAAGAGCACCGACCGCGTGTCCGCCATGAAGTGCGCGATCTCGACGACACGCTCCATCCGGCCCAGCAGGTCCTCGATCTTCTCGGGGATCTCCTGCAGCTGGGCCATGACGCCCTTGGCGTCGTCGGCGTAGGTCTCCCCGCGGAGCTGGGCGAGGTACAACCCGAGGATGTAGCACGCCGTGATCTGGGCCAGGAAGGCCTTGGTCGAGGCGACCGCGATCTCCGGGCCCGCGTGGGTGTAGAGCACGGCGTCGGACTCCCGCGGGATGGTCGAGCCGTGGGTGTTGCACACCGAGAGGGTCATCGCACCCAGCTCACGGGCGTGCTTGACGGCCATCAGCGTGTCCATCGTCTCGCCGGACTGGCTGATCGAGACCACGAGGGTCGTCTCGTCGACGATCGGGTCGCAGTAGCGGAACTCGTGGGCCAGGCTCACCTCCACCGGGATGCGGGTCCAGTGCTCGATCGCGTACTTCGCGACCATCCCGGCATAGGCCGCCGTCCCGCAGGCGACGATGGTGATGCGCCGCACCGCGCGCAGGGACGCCTCGGGGATGCGGACCTCGTCGAGAACGAGCCGACCGGCCTCGTCGGTGCGCCCGAGGAGGGTGTCCGCCACCGCGTGGGGCTGGTCGTTGATCTCCTTCTCCATGTACGTCGAGTAGCCGCCCTTCTCGGCGGCCGCCGCGTCCCAGGTCACCTCGTAGGCGGTGCCGTCCGAGGGGGTCCCGTCGAAGCCGGTGATCTCGTAGCCGTCTGGGGTGATGGTGACGATCTGGTCCTGTCCCAGCTCGAGGGCGGAGCGGGTGTAGCCGATGAAGGCCGCGACGTCGCTGCCGAGGAAGTTCTCGCCGTCGCCGAGGCCGACGACCAGTGGCGAGTTGCGGCGTGCTCCCACGACGACGCCGGGGCTGTCCGCGTGGACCGCCAGCAGGGTGAACGCGCCCTCGAGACGGTTGACGACCGCCCGCAGCGCGGTCGTGAGGTCGTGGGACCGGTCGTACTCACGCCCGACGAGCTTCGCTGCCACCTCGGTGTCGGTCTCGGAGGTGAACTCGACCCCCTCGGCCAGCAACTCGCGCTTCAGCGTGTGGAAGTTCTCGATGATGCCGTTGTGGATCAGCGCCAGAGCGCCGTGCTCGCCGCCCCGGTGCGGGTGGGCGTTGCCGTCGGTGGGTCCCCCGTGGGTCGCCCAGCGGGTGTGCCCGATCGCGGTGCGGGACGCGCCCAGCGGATGCGCATCGAGCGCAGCCCGGAGGTTCTCCAGCTTGCCGGCCCGCTTCTCGGCCTCGATGCCGCGCTCGGTCACCATGGCGATTCCGGCCGAGTCGTAGCCCCGGTACTCGAGGCGAGCCAGCCCCTCCATGACGACGTCCTGGGCCCTGTCGTCCATGCTCGGGCCGACGTACCCGACGATTCCACACATGTGCTCCAGCCTAGTGCGTGGGTGCGCAGCGGCAGGCATGCGGAACAATGGCGGCCGTGAGCGCCCCGATGGAGACGACCGCGCACCCGACCCCCTATGTCGACCTCGACCGCGCCGCATGGGCGCGGTTGCGCGAGAGCCACCCCATGAGCCTCACCCAGGACGACCTCGCCAGGCTTCGCGGGCTGGGCGAGCTCCTCGACCTTCGCGAGATCGAGGAGGTCTACCTCCCCCTCTCCCGGCTCCTGCACTTCTACGTCGAGGCGGTGCACGGGCTGCGCCTGGCGACGAGCGAGTTCCTCGGCGAGCGACCCTCGCGCGTCCCCTTCGTCGTGGGAGTGGCGGGGTCCGTCGCGGCAGGGAAGTCGACGACCTCACGGATCCTCAAGGAGCTCATGAGCCGCTGGCCGCACACGCCGCGGGTCGAGCTCGTCACGACGGATGGCTTCCTCTATCCCAACGCCGAGCTCGAGCGCCGGGGGTTGCTGCAGCGCAAGGGCTTTCCGGAGTCCTACGACCGTCGAGCCCTCCTGGCGTTCATCGACGCCGTGAAGTCCGGCATGCCCCTCGTCGAGGCTCCGCGCTACTCACACCTCACCTACGACGTCGTGACCGACACCGTGCAGGTCGCCAAGCCCGACGTGCTCATCATCGAGGGCCTCAACGTCCTCCAGCCCCCCGGGGTGAGGGCGGACGGGTCCAGCACCGGCGCCATCTCCGACTACTTCGACTTCTCGGTCTACGTCGACGCCCCGTTGGCGGAGATCAGGGCGTGGTACGTCGGGCGGTTCCTCCGGCTGCGGGAGACCGCCTTCGCCGACCCGAAGTCGTACTTCCACCGGTATGCCGGGCTGTCCGACGACGCTGCTCGCGCCACGGCGCTGGGCATCTGGGAGGAGATCAACGAGCCCAACCTCGTGGAGAACGTCCTTCCCACCCGCGACCGGGCGACCCTCGTGCTGACCAAGGGTGCGGACCACGCCGTCACGGGAATCCGGCTCCGCAAGATCTGAGGTCGAGTAGACGCGGCACGATCTGAGGTCGCGCCGACGCCCGCAGACGGCTCAGTACCAGTGCGGGTAGCGGCTGTTCCAGAAGTCGAGCGCGTTGCACGGGGTGCCGTAGGACTTCTTGATGTAGTCCAGGCCCCACCTGATCTGGGTCACCGGGTTGGTCCGCCAGTCGCCGCCCATGGTGGCCATCTTGTCGCCCGGGAGGGACTGGGGGATGCCGTAGGCCCCGCTCGAGGAGTTCTCCGCCTTGTAGTTCCAGTCGCTCTCGCCGATCCAGAGCTGGTTGAGGCAGCCCCACTGACCCTCACCGAAGCCGTACTCCGGCATGATGATCCGAGCGGCTGCCTTCGGGTCCTGCTGGGCGTTGGCAATGATCTCCTTGCGCTCAGCCGCTCGAGCCGCCTTCTCGGCCTCGGCCTTGCGCTCCTTGGCCAGGGCCGCCGCCTTGGCCTTCTCGGCCGCGTCCGCCTTGGCGGCCACAGCGGACTTCTGCGTGTTGCCCGCGGCGCGGTCTGCCGCGAGCCGGGCGTCGTCGGCCTGCTCGATCTGCAGCTCCTGCGTCGAGGCGCTGGAGGTCAGGGTGTCGACGGCGAAGGTGAGTGGCTCGGCGCTGGCAGCGCCCCCGGTGAGCGTGGCAGCGCCCACTCCCCCGGCCAGGACCGCAGCCGCGATGCCCGTCGTCACCACCGGGCGCGTGACCGCCGACCCCGTCGCACGACCGAGGCCCCGCTTCCGGGTGGCGGCGTGGCGGGGTGCGTGTCGCGCGGTGTAGTGCGGCATGGGGCGCGTGGGGCCTCTCGAAGGACGTCAGTGGATGGCACGATGGCGAGGCGGCGAGCGCCGTCGTTACCAAATTGAGATCTTCAGTCTAGGGGTGCGCGGGGGCCCTCGGGAAATCGTCCGCTGAGGACGCCCTCAGGTTGATGGCGGAGCGACCGGGCGCTCCGCCACAAGACGCCTGCCCGGTCAGACCTCGATGCCTTCCAGCAGGTCCGTGACCAGCGCGGCGATGGGGCTTCGCTCGGACCGGTTGAGGGTGACGTGGGAGAACAGGGGGTGCCCCTTGAGCGCCTCGACCACGGCGACCACGCCGTCGTGGCGACCGACACGAAGGTTGTCACGCTGGGCGACGTCGTGGGTGAGCACGACCCTGGAGTTCTGCCCGATGCGCGACAGCACGGTGAGCAGGACGTTGCGCTCGAGACTCTGCGCCTCGTCCACGATGACGAAGGCGTCGTGGAGGGACCGACCCCTGATGTGGGTGAGCGGAAGCACCTCGAGCATGCCCCGGTCGAGAACCTCCTCGACCACCTCGCGAGAGACGAGGGCCGACAGCGTGTCGAACACCGCCTGGCCCCAGGGGTTCATCTTCTCGGCCTCGGATCCGGGAAGGTAGCCCAGCTCCTGACCGCCGACCGCGTACAGCGGACGGAAGACGACGACCTTGCGCTGCTGCCGGCGTTCCATGACGGCCTCGAGTCCTGCGCAGAGGGCGAGGGCCGACTTGCCGGTGCCGGCCCGGCCCCCGAGGCTCACGATCCCCACGTCCGGGTCGAGCAGGATGTCCAGCGCGATCCGCTGCTCCGCGCTGCGTCCGTGCAGGCCGAAGGCGTCCCGGTCACCCCGGACGAGGCGGACCTGCTTGTCGGCACCGACCCGCCCGAGGCCGGAGCCCCGCGGCGACAGGAGAACCAGGCCCGTGTGGCAGGGGAGGTCCGCCGCCTCGACGCTCTCCAGTCGGCCGTACTCGTAGAGGTGATCCATCTCCTCGGCCGTGACGTCGAGCTCGGCCATCCCGGTCCATCCGGACTCCACCGCCAGCTCGGCCCGGTACTCCTCGGCGTCCAGTCCGCACGCCGAGGCCTTGACCCGCATGGGGAGGTCCTTGCTCACGATCGTCACGAGGCGCCCCTCGTTGGCCAGGTTGCGGGCCACTGCGAGGATCCGGGTGTCGTTGTCACCCAGGCGGAAGCCGGCCGGGAGCGCGGTGGGGTCGGTGTGGTTGAGCTCCACCCGCAGGGAGCCGCCCTCTTCGCCGACCGGGACCGGGGCGTCGAGACGACCGGCCTTGATCCGGAGATCGTCCAGCATCCGCAGCGCGGTCCTCGCGAAGTACCCGAGCTCGGGATGGTGTCGCTTGGCCTCGAGCTCGGTGACGACGACGACCGGGAGGACCACCTCATGCTCCTTGAAGCGGGTGATCGACCGAGGGTCCGCCAGCAGGACGGAGGTGTCCAGGACATAGGTCCGGCGCGGCTCCTCACCCGGTGATGATCCGGCTGGGGTCGATCCGGCTGCGGGTCGGTTACTCGGGGCCATTGCCACTCCTGGGAGTCAAGGACATCGGTTCATCGAACCTACGACCGGCGTGACTGGGCCGGGAGGAGCAGCCCCCGCGTGTCGGCGGCCGCCGTGTGAACTTCAGGTCTCCCATGGTGCGGTTGTGATTCCTGTGACGACCGGGACGGGTGGGGCGACCTGGCTCACGACCCGAAGCGGCGGTGCCGTTCGCCGTAGGCCCGCAAGGCGCGCAGGAAGTCGACCTTGCGGAAGTCGGGCCAGTAGGCCTCGCAGAAGTAGAACTCGCTGTGCGCGCTCTGCCAGAGCAGGAACCCGCCGAGCCGCTGCTCGCCCGACGTGCGGATGACGAGGTCGGGGTCGGGTTGACCCTTCGTGTAGAGGTGCTCCGCGATGTGCTCGACGTCGATCACCTCTGCCAGTTCCTCGATGCTCGTCCCCTTGGAGGCGTGCTCGTTGACGAGCGAGCGCACCGCGTCGGCGATCTCGCGCCGGCCGCCGTAGCCCACGGCCACGTTCACGAGCATCCCGTCGACGTCGGCGGTGCGGTCGCCGGCAGCCTTGAGCTGCCGTGCCGTGGCGTCCGGGAGCAGGTCGAGGGCACCGACGGTGTGGATCCGCCAGCGGTGAGCGTCCGCGAGCGTGTCGACCGCCCGGCCGATGATGTCGAGCAGCGGCGTGAGCTCGGGCTCCGGGCGGTTGAGGTTGTCCGTCGACAGCAGCCACAGGGTGACCACCTCGACACCGACCTCCTCGCACCACGAGAGCAGGTTGGCGATGTTGTCCGCCCCGGCCTGGTGGCCCTCGTTGGTGCCGGCTCCCCGAGCTCGGGCCCACCGTCGGTTGCCGTCGAGCATGACCCCGACATGGCGCGGGACGGGGGCGTTGGCGAGCTCCCTGGTCAGGCGGCGGGCGTAGGCGGCATACAGGACGTCACTCAGTCCCATGTGCGCAGTCCTCCCGCGTCCCAGGGCCGTCCGGCGGCTCCGGGTCGGCCTGGGCCACGCTACTCGTGACCGCGCCTCCGTGGTCGCAACAGGGCGTCCTGAGGCTGCGAACGTCGGCGACCGCGGAACCTACGGTGGCGTAGGTTAAGGTGGGGTGATGAACGTCGACCCCAGCCGGAGCCCTGAGGCAGGCCGACTCGAAGCCTTCGAGGAGCGGGTGGAGGCCGCCGTCCTCAAGGTCAAGCCCAAGCTGCGCGGGTGGCTGCACGCCGGCATGACACCGGTGGCACTGGTTGCCGGCATCGTGCTCATCGTGCTCGCCGGTACCGCCCGGGAGAAGGTGTCGGCCGCCGTCTTCGGCGGCACCGCCGTGCTGCTCTTCGCGACGTCGGCGGTCTACCACCGGGGCACCTGGTCCCCGCGCGTCGACGGAGTGCTCCGTCGCTTCGACCACTCGAACATCTTCCTCATCATCGCCGGCAGCTACACCCCGTTCGCGCTCCTGCTCCCGCCGGACCAGGCCCGCACCCTGCTCCTCATCGTCTGGTCCGGGGCGATCATGGGCGTTGCCTTCCGCGTCTTCTGGGCCGGCGCGCCGCGGTGGCTCTACGTCCCCGTCTACATGCTCCTCGGGTGGGTGGCGATCTTCTACTTCCGTCCCCTCCTGGAGCACGGTGGCATCGCCGTCATGACCTGGGTCGTCATCGGTGGCGTCCTCTACAGCGTCGGCGCCCTGGTCTACGGCACCAAGCGACCGGACATCTCACCGCGATGGTTCGGGTTCCACGAGGTCTTCCACGCGCTGACCATCCTCGCGTTCACCGCGCACTTCGTCGCCGCGTCCCTGGCCCTGACCGGGCCGACGGCATAGTCGGCCTCCGGTCCGACGCTCTCGTCGGACTGTGGACCGACGGTCTAGTCGGCGTTGGCTTCCCGTTCCGGGGACGCCCCGGGCTTCCGGTCCGCGTCGTCCTGTCCCGAGGAGTCCTCGAGGTCGGCCGCGGTCGCCTGCGGCTCGTCCTTCCCGCGGTGCGCCTGCTGCTGGCGATAGGACATCCGCCGCATCCGCGCGTTCATGTTCCGCATGAGGAACCACAGGATCAGCGCCAGCAGGAAGAAGGCGACGAAGGCGAGGAAGCCGGGGCCGGCGTCGGTGGCCACGTCGTTCATGGTGTGCGCTCCTTGCGGGTGTCGTGCTCGATGGTGAGTCCGGGCGAGGTCGCCAGCGCGTCGGCCTCGGCGAGGGTGCGAGGCAGTCCGGCGAAGAGGTCGTCCTCCCCGTCGACGATCGGGAGGTAGGACACCGCGGCCTCGAAGTCCTCGGTCGGCCAGACCTGCGCCTGGACCTCGCGCGAGACACGGAACCAGGTGCCGTCGGGGTCGACCTGGGTCGCATGGGCCAGGAGCGCGGCGTCGCGACGGTCGAACCACTGCGCGCACTCGACCCTCGTGGTCACCGATCGGTCGGGGCGGGTCCAGTTCTCGAGCCACTCGGCGTACGGACTCTCCTCCTCGAGGGCCGTGAGCGCCTCGTGGAACGCCTCGATGCGTGCCCTGCTGAAGGTCTGGTTGTAGTAGATCTTCAATGGCTGCCAGGCCGGGCCGGCGTGCGGGTAGGCGGCGGCGTCCCCCGCCGCCACGAAGGCCGACATCGACACGTCGTGGCACATGATGTGGTCGGGGTGCGGGTAGCCGCCGTTCTCGTCGTAGGTCGTCATGACGTGGGGCCGGAACCGACGGATCTCGCGGACCAGTGCCTCCGTCGTCACCTCGAGGGGCTCGAGGGCGAAGCACCCGTCGGGCAGCGGCGGGAGCGGGTCCCCCTCCGGCAGCCCCGAGTCGACGAAGCCCAGCCAGGTGTGGTCGACGCCCAACACCTCGCGAGCCGCCGCCATCTCGTCTCGACGCACCTGGGCGAGGTCACGGATGATGTGCGCGTCCTGCTTCAGGCGAGGGTTCAGCACGTCGCCGCGCTCGCCCCCGGTGCACGACACCACGAGCACCTCGTGGCCCTCGTCGACGTACCTGGCCATCGTGGCCGCGCCCTTGCTGGACTCGTCGTCGGGGTGCGCGTGAACGCACATCAGGCGGAGCCGGTCGGACACTGCAGGACCCTTCGGTGTGGCGGACTCGGGACGTGACCGAGAATGAGCATCCATCCTCTCACCGCGGGAGGAGCCCCCGAAACCAGGATCCCCATGCCGCTCCCCCACCCCGCCCCCGGAACGACCCGTTGGTGGGTCATCGGCACCCTCGGCTGCCTCGCTGCCCTCGCTGTCATCGTCTGGTGGGGGTTCGCCTCGACGGTCGGCAGTGTCCGCCCCGAGGTGACCGGGTACGTCGTGGAGTCCGACTCCTCGATGACGGTCGACTACGACCTCCACCGACCAGCGGGCACGGCCGTGGTCTGTGTGGTCGTGGCGCTGGACAACGGCAAGGGTCGGGTGGGCGCCGTCGAGGACCGGATCACCGCGGACGGGCCCAGCTCGGTCCACCGCCAGGTGCAGGTCCGCACGAGCGCCCGGGCCGTGACCGGCGTCGTGGACTCCTGCACCCGGGTCACCGAGGCCCCCTGACGGGCCTCATGGCGGGTCCGGCACGGCACCGCCGCCCCTACCGCCCCGGACCTGGCGGATTCGCAATACGTGCGGTCATTGCTAGAATGGTGGTTTCCAATCTCGGGTCTGGGTCCGATGGAGTCGCCGGATGAAACGGCGAATCGGACCCGGGCCCGTTGCCGTAGCCCGACGGCGCCCCACGCACGGCGCCCGGCGGGACCCACGACCCAGGAGTAGTCACGTGACCCAGACAGCCAACAAGGCGAGCTACCTCACGCAGGGGGCATTCGACCGTCTCAAGGCCGAGCTCGACGAGCTGTCGGGCCCGGGCCGCACCGACATCGCCAAGAAGATCGAGGCCGCGCGCGAGGAGGGAGACCTCAAGGAGAACGGCGGCTACCACGCCGCGCGCGAGGAGCAGGGGAAGATGGAGGCCCGCATCCGCCAGCTCACCCAGCTGCTCGAGACGGCGACCATCGGTGAGACCCCTCCCGACGACGGCGTCGTCGAGCCGGGCATGGTCGTGACGGTCGAGATGTTCGGCGACGAGGAGACCTTTCTCCTCGGGTCACGCGAGATCAACGACGACACCATGCAGGTCTACTCCGAGAAGTCCCCGATCGGGGAGGCCGTCAACGGCGCCACGATCGGTGAGACGGTGACCTACGAGGCCCCCAACGGCAAGACGATCGAGGTCAAGGTGCTCGCCACCAAGCCCTACACCGGCTGATCGCGCGCCGACGCCCCGAGCGCCCGGCCCCACTCTCTGGTGGGGCCGGGCGCTCGCTCGTCACGGCACCCGGTCGTCAGGTGGATCAGCGGATGGCGTCGAGCAGGACCGGTAGGTGCTCCCGGTCGCTGAGCGCGTACTCCGACGCGCTGTCGGTCTGACCCGTGGCCGGCTGCCTGTCGACCACGTCGTGCGGCAGGTCGAGATCAGCCGGGAAGCTCGTCATCGTGACGTCAGCGCCGTTGGAGCGCCAGTCCGCGACGAGGCCCTCGATGTCTCCGTTGTCGACCTGGGTGTCGGCCTCGTTCGTGATGACGACGATCTCCTGTGTCTGCGGGGCCGTCTCCTGCGCGCTGTGCAGCACCTCGCGGCCCAGGCGCAGCATCTCGTCGGCACCCGCCGGAGCCTCACCGGCGTACGAGTGGTCGAGCGTCGGGTCGGTGTGCACCTCGAAGTGGGGACGCGGGTGAACAGGTTGGGGAAGGCGTAGTCGACGATGCCGGGCATGCCGTGCAAGGTCATGGCCGGGGCCACGGCCACGGCCACGACGCGGTCGACCCCACGGTGCTGCGCCGTCCAGGCCGCGGTTGTCCGGCCCATCGAGAGGCCGAGCACTCGAACCTCCTCCCCCAGCCCGGAGGCGATGTCGGCCGACGTGTCGGACGACGCGGGCATCTCCTCCGCGGTGAACTCATCCGCGACGTGCACGTCGCCGATCTCTCGTCCGTCCGGCGTCGCGATGCCGTGCTCGGGCGCCCGGAGCACGACGACGTTGATGCCTTCCGACTGCAGGGTCTGCGCCATCTCCTGGAACTGGCGCGGGCCGTTCGTGAGGCCGTGCAGCAGGACCACGGCCGCCTCGGTGCGCTCTCCCGTGCCGCAGAGGGCGCTGCGGCATGGTTCGACGACGTCGAGGGCGGTCTCGTCGGCAGCCCACTCCTCGAATCGCTCCTCCGCCTGTGCATGGGTGGTGGCGGGTCGTTGCTCTGCTTCGCGGAGGTCGTCCAGGTCGACCGGCCACGCTGCGACGGCGACGGCGACACCACGAGGACCGGGCCGAGGATGCCCACCACTGCAGGACGGACGTGACGGGGTGCCGCCGGCGGGCCGGCGGTTCCCCGTCGGGGGAGGTGGCGGCAGTGGTGGGTGGAGCCCCCCCAGCCCGCGGGTCATCGTCTGGCATGCGGGTCAGGGCCTGCACGCTTCTCACCCCGCGCCAGCGTCGGCGCGGCGTGAGGACCTCAGCTCGACGTACGGCGCACGAATGCTCGGATGGCCAGGGGGGCGAGGACAGCGGACAACCCCACCGACCACAGCACAGTCGCGATGATCGGATACTGCAGGGGGAGCGCAGCATCGGGTGGCAGCGGGATGCCGTCGTTGCCCCACAGCTCCCGCAACGCCTGCACGAGTGCGCTGATGGGGTTCCACTCCGCGAGCACGCGCAGCCAGTCGGGCATCCCCTCGGGGCGAGCGAACGCGTTGCTGAGGAACGTGATCGGGAAGATCGTGCTGAACATGACGCCCTGCACGGCCTCGACGGAGGTGAGGGAGCTGCCGGCGAGGATGCCGATCCAGATCATCATGAAACCGAACAGGATGAGCAGGGCATAGCCGAGAAGCCCCCGGGCGAGGCCGTCGTTGATGCTCCACCCCACGAAGAGGCCGGTGATCGACATGACGACGATGCCGATCATCGAGTGGATGAGGCTCGACAGGCTGCGCGCCGTGACGACCGCGCCGCGCCCGATGGGCAACGAGCGGAACCGGTCGACGATGCCCTTGCCGATGTCGGTGGCGAGCCCTATGGCCACGACGAACGAGCTGAAGGCCATGGTCTGCGCCATGATCCCCGGGAGCAGCCACTCCTTGTAGTCGACTCCGGGGATGTTGATGGAGCCCCCGAAGACGAAGGCGAACAGCAGCACGAACATGACCGGCTGGATCGTGACGTCGGTGAGCATCTCGGGTTGGCGCTTGATGTGGGTGAGGTTGCGGCGCACGAGCGCTCCGAGCTGGCGGGTGGGGCTGGCACCGCGCGCGTCGGGATGGGTGGCCCGGAAGTGGGTCGGCGTGGCTGCGCTCATCAGACCATCTCCGTCGTGGTGGGCTCGGCGCCCTCGTGCGGCACGGGGTCGGCCGCCGGCTCGGCCCGGTGGCCGGTGAGGGCGAGGAAGACGTCGTCGAGGCTCGGCCGCTGGAGCCCGATGTCGTCGACCTCGATGTCGGCGGCCTCGAGGCGCGCGGCGATGCGGGTCAGGGCCGCCACACCCTCGGCCGGCGCCGAGATGTGGCGCGCGTCGTGGTCGACGTGCACCTCGCGCACCTCCTCGCGGACGATGTCGGCCGCGGCCCCGACCTCGGCGGCACGGCTCACCGTGACCACGAGACTCGCCTGACCCGACTGGTCCTTGAGCTCCAGTGGCGTGCCCTCGGCGATGATCCGTCCGTGGTCGACGACGACGATGCGGTCGGCGAGCTGGTCGGCCTCGTCGAGGTACTGGGTGGTGAGGAACAGCGTCGTGCCATCGCGCACGAGGTCACGGAGCACGCCCCACAGCTCCACCCGGCTGCGCGGATCGAGGCCCGTGGTCGGCTCGTCGAGGAAGAGCACCGGCGGCGTGGCGACGAGGCTGGCCGCGAGGTCGAGGCGGCGCCGCATGCCGCCGGAGTAGTCGCGCACGACCCGGTCGCCCGCGTCGGTGAGGGAGAATCGCTCCAGCAGCTCGTCGCACGTCCTCCTCACGAGCGACCGGCCGAGGCCGTAGAGGTCGCCGACGAGGCGGAGGTTCTCGCGCCCCGTGAGCAGCTCGTCGACGGTGGCCGACTGGGCTGTCAGGCCCATGCTGTGCCGCACGGCATCCGCCTCGGTGACGACGTCGTGGCCCGCCACCCGGGCCGACCCGCTCGTGGGTCGGGTCAGCGTCGTGAGCATGCGCACGGTCGTCGTCTTCCCGGCGCCGTTGGGTCCGAGCATCGAGAAGACGGTCCCCGGGGGCACCTCGAGACTGACGCCGTCGACGGCGGTGAAGTCGCCGAAGCGCTTGCCGAGGTCGACGGCCTCGATGGCCGGGGCGCTCATCGCACGAGGCAGAACGGGTGCCCGGCCGGGTCGAGGTAGACGACGAAGCTCCCCGACTCCGAGGGCTGGTGGTCGTGGCGCCTGGCCCCGGCCGCGAGCACCTGGCGCTCGCCGTCGACGAGGTCGGCGACCTGGAGGTCCAGGTGGGCCTGCTGGGGATGCGACCCCACCGGCCACGTCGGTGGGACGAACTGCTCGATCCGCTGGAAGGCCAGTCCCGGCCCGCGGTCGTGCTCGGTGGCTGCGCTGCCCGGGCGCCTCAGGGTGACCCAGTCGTCGTCGGAGCCGTCCTCGACCGCCCAGCCGAGGACGCTGGCGTAGAACGCGCCGAGGGCGCGTGCGTCGGGACAGTCGAGCACGACCAGGTCGAGGAACGGTCGCGGGGATGCGGATGCGTCATCAGACATGAGGAGGACGCTACGAGACGACACCGACAGCCGTCTCCCCCATTTTCTGAGACGCCGGGTCGGGCTCAGCCGACGACGTGACCGCGCAGCATCCGGCCGACCTCCGCCACCTCGTCCACCGTGTTGTTGACGTGGAAGGACAGACGCAGTCGTCCGGCGCGCTCGGCCGCCACGACTCCTCGTCCGGCGAAGAGAGAATGAACGGACCGGTCGGCGGTCAGCGAACGGATGGCGCTCCCCGCGGCGCCGAGGCCCGCAGCCCGCGCGAAGACGGCCTCGAGACCGAGCGCGTGCTCCTGCAGTGCCTGCACCCCGACCTCCTCGAGGAAGGAGAGCGACGCCTCGGTGCCCACCCACGCCTGCCACCCCGGCGAGACGTCGAACCTGCGTGCGCCGGAGGCCAACCGCAGCGGGAGGCCGTAGATCGAGCTCCACCGGTCCTCCCCCGCGTACCAGCCCGCGCTGGAGGGCACGAGCGAGTCGAGCCGATCCTCACGCACGGTGAGGAACGCGGTGCCGCGCGGCGAGAGCAGCCACTTGTAGGCCCCGCACACGGTGTAGGCGAAGCGACCGGCGTCGACCGCCAGCCATCCCACCGCCTGCGTGAGGTCGACGAGGACGTCGACCCCGTGCTCGTCGGCGGCTCGGGCGATGGACTCGAGCGGGGCGACGGTGCCGTCGGAGGACTGCACCGCGGAGAGGGCGACCAGGCCGGTGCGACCGTCGACGTGCTCGGCGATCTCGCCGAGGGGGACCTCCACGACCCGCACACCACGGTGGCCCTGCGCCGCGAAGGGGAACGTGACGCTGGTGAACTCCCCCACCGGCACGAGAACGGTCGACCCGTCGGGTACGGCGGTCGCGACGACGGACACCAGCGGTGACACCTGGTGGCCGACCGCGACCGCGTCCGCCGACACCCCGACGAGCCGCCCGTAGGTGGCGCGTGCCCGGTCGATGACGTGGTCGTAGTCGGGGGCGTGCGCGGTCCCGCGCCGCCACTGGTCGAGGGCGCCCTGCACGGCCGCGATCGTGGCCCGGGGCGGTAGGCCCATCGTCGCCGAGTTGAGGTAGATCCCGTCGGGCTCGAACTCGCCGGCCCACGGCCACGTCTGGCTCACGGCCCCAGCGTAGGACGTCACTCGCCCTCGGCGAGACGGGCGGCGAGCGCCCGGGCAGCGCCGGGACGCCGGTCGGCGAGGAGCCCCACGGCGAACAGGAGATATGCCGTGTCGACGGCTGCCCGCGCGGCTCGAGGCACGCGCCAACCGCCGCCGTGGTCGCTGACCACGGCATCGAGCACGCGCGGTGCGAGGCCGTCGGGGGCGTGCCTCAGAACCCCTCCGGACCCCAGCACGAGGGCCACGTCGACGAGGGGTCGAGGACGCTCGGAGGGGTGCGGGGGCCTCCCGTGACGTCGAACGGCGACCATGGTGGCCGCCGTGGCCAGGGCCTCCTCCGCCTGCCACTCCGGCTGCGTGTCTGGAAGGTGGCTGATGTCTGATGCCACGCGGGCGGCATACCGAACGACGTTCGTCGACAGAGTGATCCCCTCACGGAAGGCAGCCTCGACGATGCCCTCGGCATTCCATCGCATGCCGAGGTCGGCCTCCACGGTGCGCGCGTGCCAGAGGGTGCCGACGACCTCGCGGTGGATGGCCGCGTCCTCACCCTGTGGCGTGATGACCGAGTAGACGTCGGTCGTCGCCCCACCGACGTCGACGACGAGCACGTCACCGCCCACCACCTCGGCGACGACCTCGACGCCGCGCAGCACCGCGTCGGGGGTGGCGGCCCGCACCATCCGGGCGAACTCCTGCCCGCGCGAGAGGCCCTTCCCGCCGATGACGTGCGTGAGGAACGCCTCCCGGATCGCCTCCCGGGCAGGCTCGGGAGCGACCACGCCGATGCGTGGCAGCACGTTGTCGGTGACGACGTGGCGCCGGCCCGTGGCGGCGAGGATGCCGGCGACCTCGTCCGCGGAGTCGGCATTTCCCGCCACGACGACCGCCGCGCTCAGGCGGGCGGCCGCGATCCGGTGTGCGTTGTGCAGGAGCACGTCGGAGTTCCCGCCGTCCGTGCCGCCCACGAGGAGCACCAGGTCCGGTGCGCTCGCCCGGAGGGCATGCACGTCGACGCCGGTCAGGGGCCCACACGCGACGTGCACGACCCTGGCACCGGCCGAGAGGCCCACCCGGTGGCCGGCCTCGGCGGTCACGGCACGCTCGTAGCCGACCACGGCCAGGCGAAGCCCTCCTCCAGCGCTGGAGCACACGAGCACCTCCTCGGGCTCACCGTGCTCGGCCAGGCCCTCACGCACGGCCTCGATGCCGTGCATCACGTCCGTCGAGACCGTGGTGGGCCGGCTCGCCGTCCCGAGAACCGCGCCGGTCGTGACGTCGAGCGCCACGGCCTTGGTGAAGGTGGAGCCGACGTCGACGCACAGCACGGTCGCCGGAGTGCTCGTGCCGGACACGGGTCAGGTCAGCCGGTCGAGCGCCTGGCCGAGGTCGGCGACGAGGTCCTCGACGTCCTCGATCCCGACCGACAACCGGATGAGGTCCGCGGGCACCTCGAGCTCGGTGCCGGCGACGGCGGCGTGGGTCATCCGGCCCGGGTGCTCGATGAGCGACTCCACGCCACCGAGGGACTCCCCGAGCGTCCACAGCTGGGTCTCGGCGCACACCTTCGTCGCGACGTCCTCGCCACCGCGCACCCGGAAGGCGACCATGCCCCCGAAACGCCTCATCTGCCGCGCTGCGACCTCGTGGTTCGGATGGTCCGAGAGGCCCGGGTAGTGCACGGCGCTGACCCCCGGGTGGGCCAGGAGGAAGTCGACGACGGCCTCGGCGTTGTCGCAGTGCCGCTCCATCCGCACGGCAAGGGTCTTCAGGCCACGCAGCACGAGCCAGGCGTCGAAGGGGCCCGCGACGGCACCCATCGAGTTCTGGTGCACGGCGATCCGCTCGGAGACGCTGTCGCCGTCGCGGGTCCTCGCCCCGGCGGCGACCACGACGGCGCCGCCGACGACGTCGCTGTGCCCGCCGGCATACTTCGTCGTGCTGTGCACCACCACGTCGGCACCGAGCGCGATCGGGTTCTGCAGGTACGGGGAGGCGAAGGTGTTGTCGACGACGAGGAGCGCGCCCGCGCCGTGGACGATCTCGGCGATCGCCTCGATGTCGGCGATCCCGAGCAGCGGGTTCGTCGGGGTCTCGACCCAGACCATCCGCGTCTCCGGCCGCATCGCGGCGCGCACCGACTGGGGATCCGCGACCCTGGCGATCGAGTG
The DNA here is from genome assembly GCA_963730365.1 of uncultured Actinomycetota bacterium. GTDB lineage: Bacteria > Actinomycetota > Actinomycetes > Actinomycetales > Dermatophilaceae > Fodinibacter. The sequence goes on from CAVSRM010000019.1 coordinate 140,652, forward strand.
CCCCACCCCCCAGGTGCGGACCACGGTGTTGAACAGCCGATAGGTGCCCCCGTACGCATCGGAGGGAACCACGACGTGGTCGCCGGGCGCGAGGAGTGCGCGCAGCACGGTGTCCTCACCCGCGAGACCGCTCGCGAAGGCGAACCCGCGCTCCCCTCCCTCGAGGGCGGCGATGCACTCCTCCAGCGCCGTGCGGGTCGGGTTGGCGGAGCGGGAGTACTCATAGCCACCCCGCAGCCCTCCGACACCGTCCTGCTTGTAGGTGCTCACCTGGTGGATGGGCGGCACGACGGCCCCGGTCGTCGGGTCGGGCTCCTGCCCGGCATGGATGGCGCGCGAGGAGAAGCCGAGGTCGTGGTGGGTCATGGGGACGAGGGTATGCCGTGGCGCGTGCGCCGCTCACCCGGACGCGAGCACCGAGACCCCAGCACGAACCTCTGCTAGCAGAGGTTGGGTCTCGAGCGCCATGCAGGAACCCGTGGTTCGAGCACGAACCTCTGCTAGCAGAGGTTGGTGGGCGGGGATGATGCGGTGGGCCTCGCGCGTTGACCCCACCATGCTGTTCGGATCCCGCACCAAGACGACCATGCCCACCGCCGAGGACGCGATGACGGGCCGTGACCACCGCCTGTTCCCCGTCCCGAGCACGCACGAGGTGCTCGGGACACCGCTGGAGGGGCCCTGGCCCGACGGCACCGAGGTGCTCTACGTCGCGATGGGGTGCTTCTGGGGGGTCGAGCGCATCTTCTGGAGGATCCCCGGCGTCGTGACGACCGCAGCCGGATACATGGGCGGGTTCACGAAGAACCCGACGTACGACGAGACGTGCACCGGCCGCACCGGCCACGCCGAGGCCGTTCTCGTCGCCTACGACCCCTCGGCCACCTCCCCCGAGCTGCTGCTCAAGGCGTTCTGGGAGAACCACGACCCCACGCAGGGCAACCGGCAGGGCAACGACATCGGCACGGCGTACCGGTCCGCGATCTTCTGGACCACCCCCGGTCAGGAGGAGGCGGCGAGGACCACCCGCGAGGCCTTCCAGGGCGTGCTCTCCGCGGCCGGGCGCGGCGAGATCACGACGACCCTCGCATCAGCCGAGGATGCCGGCCCGTTCTGGTACGCCGAGGACTACCACCAGCAGTACCTCCACAAGAACCCGAACGGCTACTGCAACCACGGCCCCAACGGGCTCACCTGCCCGGTCGGGGTCGCCAACCTGCCCGCGCAGACCGACGTGCTTCCTCCCGCCTGAGCGAGCGACCCCGACTGTCGCACGTGCCGGGCCTCACCCCTCGAGCACGACCCTGGCCAGCCACGAGAAGAGGTTGACCAGGAGGAGGGCCACCCACAGGGCGAGCAGGATCGTCGCCGGGGTTCTTCCGGACGGGTCACCCTCGGCGACGGCCCGACGGGACCACCACCGAGCAAGCAGCGTCGGGACTCCGAGGAACAGCGCCCCCGTCGCCACCGCGGCCGCCCCGACCCACCAGGGAGGAAGCCCTTCGCCGGTGTAGCCCATCAACGCGGTGAGCCCCTCGCCTGCGACGAGGGCGAGGACGACGGCAACGGGTGACAGGGCGAGGCACCACCAGGCCCGTCTGGAGTCCTTCGAGCGGGCAGCGGAGGAGGACGCAGGGTGAAGGTCGCCGGTCATCACACACCTCCCACCACGTGGGACCGCGTGGCCCGTGCCACGTCCCCAATTCTCCTCCGACGCGCAGGGGCTGACCGGGGAGTGTGACCGACGCGGCGAGCCCAACGGAGCTCAGATGCCGGCAGCGACCTCCGTGGCCTGGCGGATCGCCCGCTTGGCATCGACCTCGGCCGCGACGTCCGCTCCGCCGATGAGGTGCACGGTGACCCCGGCGGCGCGGAGCTCGTCGGCCAGAGTTCGCTCCGACTCCTGCCCGGCACACACCACGACGGAGTCGACCTCGAGGAGGCGCTTCTCGGCACCGTCCTCGCCCAGGGCGATGTGCAGGCCGTCGTCGTCGATCCGCTCGTAGGCAGCGACACCGGTCAGCTGCGTGACCCCCTTGGCCTTCAGGGCCGCACGGTGCACCCACCCGGTCGTCTTGCCCAGACCCTTCCCGATCGACGTCGCCTTGCGCTGGAGGAGGAAGACCTCGCGCGGGCTCGGTTCGGGCACAGCGGTGGTCAGACCTCCGCGGGTCTGGGCGGGATCGCCCACGCCCCACTCGGACCGCCAGGCATCCGCGTGGAGCGCCGGAGAGTTCACCGTGGTGAGGAACTCGCTCACGTCGACGCCGATCCCCCCTGCACCGATCACCGCGACCCGGCGCCCGGCCCCCCGCTCCCCCCGGACGAGCTCGGCGTACGTCATCACCATCGGGTGGTCGATCCCCTCGATCTCAGGGACTCGAGGCACGACGCCGGTCGCGACGACGACCTCGTCGAACCCCGCGGCCGCGAGCTCGTCCGCGGTGACCCACCGCTCGAGGTGCACCTTGACCCCGGTGATGTCGAGGCGTCGCGTGAAGTATCGGATCGTCTCCGCGAACTCCTCCTTGCCGGGGATCCGCATGGCGATGTCGAACTGGCCCCCGACGTGGTCCCGGGCCTCGAACAGCTCGACCTCGTGGCCCCGCTCGGCCAGGGTGGTCGCCGCGGCGAGACCGGCGGGCCCGCCGCCCACGACGGCGACCTTCTTGGTCGTTCTAGTCGGGCCGAGGACGAGCTCGGTCTCGTAGCCGGCTCGCGGGTTGACCAGGCAGGTCGCCCGCTTGTTCACGAACGAGTGGTCTAGGCACGCCTGGTTGCAGGCGATGCAGGTGTTGATCTCGTCGGCGCGCGACTCCTCCGCCTTGCGGACCCACTCGGGGTCGGCGAGGAAGGGTCGAGCCATCGACACCAGGTCGGCCCCACCGTCGGCCAGCACGGCCTCGGCCACGTCCGGCATGTTGATCCGGTTGGTCGCGACGACCGGGATCGAGACGTGCTCCTTGAGCCGGCCGGCATAGGAGGCGAATGCCGCTCGCGGCACCGAGGTCACGATGGTCGGCACCCGCGCCTCGTGCCACCCGATGCCCAGGTTGAGGATGCTCGCGCCGGCTGCCTCGATCTCCCGGGCCAACGCCGTGACCTCGTCCCAGGTCTGGCCCTCCTCCACGAGGTCGAGCACGGAGATTCGGTAGATGAGGATGAAGTCCGGACCGGCCGCCTCCCGCACGGCACGGACCACCTCGACGGCGAACCGACGCCGCTTCTCGGGGCTCCCGCCCCACTGGTCGGTGCGGTCGTTCGTCCGCGGGGCGAGGAACTGGTTGATGAGGTAGCCCTCGGAGCCCATCACCTCGACCCCGTCGTAGCCGGCCTCGCGGGCGAGGCGTGCAGCCCGCGCGAAGGCGTCGACCTGGCGCTGCACCCCCTTGTCGGTGAGGGCGCGGGGGGCAAACCGGCTGATCGGGCTCTTGATCGCAGAGGGGGCCACGCACCACGGGGTGAAGGCGTAGCGACCCGCATGCAGGATCTGGAGAGCGATCCGGCCTCCCTCCGCGTGCACTGCGTCGGTGATCCGCCGGTGCTGCTTGGCCTCCCGCTGGGTCGTGAGCTTCGAGGCGCGCGGGAACAGCGTCCCCGCGACGTTGGGGGCGAACCCGCCGGTGACCATGAGTCCGGCACCACCTCGGGCCCGCTCGGCGAAGTAGGCGGCCAGCTTGGGGAAGTCCTTCGGACGATCCTCCATCCCCGTGTGCATCGAACCCATGACCACGCGGTTGGGCAGCGTGACGTGCCCGAGGTCCAGGGGGGCCAGCAGGTGGGGGTATTCGCTCATCGAGCCGTCCGATCTCACGTCAACGGCGCCACCACCGGCGCCTCCGACGAGCCTCTCCCGCCGTTACCGGCGGGTCAACCTCGCTGGACTGTGAGGCTGCTCGCAGGTCGCGCCAGGCGCGCACCATGTCCTCGACATCCACCGTGGGCGCGACGAGCTGCGGCAGGCCCCGGTCCGGTGGCCTGAGCCGGTCACGGCGCACTCTCCTGTTGAAGTCCTCGAGCACCTCGCGGACCGAGGCCTCGGAACGGAGATCGGCAAGGGCCGCCGGGTAGGTGGCGGCCTCCTTGCGCAGGGCAACCGCAGGCGGGAGTGCGCCGGTGAAGTCCAGGTGCTCCCGGTCGGCCAGCTGCCGCACCCACCACATCGGGTCGTCGACCTCGCCCATCTGCGGAAGGGGCTTCCCTGCTCCAGGGAGGTCGTCGAACTCGCCACGCTCCTGGGCCTCGCGGATCAGCTTCTCGACGGGGCTCTCCCAGCGGGGTCGTTCCTGGTCCACCCCACCAGTCTCACCCGATGTCGCGGATCGAGGTGTCAGCCGGGTGCGAGGCACCCCAAGAACACCTCGACCCCGGAGGAGGCCACTCGGCGGACCGTCAGTCGGCGAGGAAGGAGAGCAGGTCCGCGCGCGTCAGCACGCCGGTGGGCTTGCCGTCCTGCACGACGAGCACGGCATCCGAGCTCTCGAGCTCGTGGCGCGCGGTGGACACCGGCTCGCCGGCACCCACCAGGGGAAGTCCCGGCCCCATGTGCTTGTCCACCGGGTCCGCGAGGTGCGCCTTCCCGGTGAACAGGGCCTCGAGGAGGTCCCGCTCCGACACCGCTCCGGCGACCTCCCCGGACATCACGGGAGGCTCGGCCTTGACGACCGGTATCTGGGAGACGCCGTACTCGCGGAGGATGTCGATCGCATCCCGCAGCGTCTCGCTCGGGTGGGTGTGAACCAGGGCCGGCAGGTCGCCCGCCTTGGCTCGCAGCACGTCACCGACCGTGCGCTCGGCGTCGGTGTGCATGAAGCCGTAGGACGCCATCCAGTCGTCGTTGAAGATCTTCGACAGGTAGCCGCGCCCGGAGTCGGGGAGCAGCACCACGACGACGGCGTCGGCCGGCAGGTCCTTGGCGACCTTGACCGCGGCGACGACCGCCATCCCGCACGACCCGCCGACCAGGAGGCCCTCCTCGCGCGCCAGCCGGCGCGTCATCTCGAAGGAGTCGGCGTCGGACACGGCCACGACGTCGTCGACCTGGGAGGGGTCGTAGGCCGCGGGCCAGAAGTCCTCACCCACTCCCTCCACGAGGTACGGGCGGCCGGTCCCGCCGCTGTAGACCGAGCCCTCGGGATCTGCCGCGATGATTCGGACCCTCCCGGACTCGCGGTCCTGGGAGGCCTCACGCAGGTAGCGGCCCGCCCCGGAGATGGTGCCTCCCGTGCCGGCGCCGGTGACGAAGTGGGTGACCCTGCCGTCGGTGTCCCGCCAGATCTCCGGACCCGTCGTCTCGTAGTGCGACAGGGGTCCGTTGGGGTTGGAGTACTGGTCCGGCTTCCACGCTCCGGGCGTCTCACGCAGGAGCCGGTCGGACGTGGAGTAGTACGAGTCGGGGTGATCGGGTGCCACGGCCGTCGGGCAGACGACGACCTCGGCGCCGTAGGCCTTGAGCACGTTCCGCTTGTCCTCGGAGACCTTGTCGGGGCACACGAAGATGCAGCTGTAGCCACGGCGCTGCGCGACCAGGGCCAGCCCGACGCCGGTGTTGCCGGACGTCGGCTCGACGATGACGCCGCCGGGCTTGAGCTCACCCGAGGCCTCGGCGGCCTCGACCATCCGCAGCGCGATACGGTCCTTCACCGAACCGCCGGGGTTGAGGTACTCCACCTTGGCGAGGATGGTGGCCGAGATGCCCTCCGTCACCGACGTGAGCTTGACGAGTGGGGTGTTGCCCACGAGGTCCACGATGTGCTCCGCATACTTCACCGGCTCATCCTCGCACGCCCCGCGCCCTCGGCCCGATGGGAGGGAATCCCGGTGGCGCCCGGCCCTCCTGCAGCGCGAAGATGGCCGTCATGACTCCGGCCGATGACTACCTCGAGGTCAACCGCGCCAACTGGGACGAGCGCGCCCCGGCCCATGCGGCCAGCGCGGACTACGGGGCGCAGCGATACGTCGAGGACCCGGCGCACCTGAGCAGCGTCGTGCGCTTCGACCGGCCGCTCCTCGGAGACCTCTCGGGCCTGGACGTCCTGCACCTCCAGTGCCACATCGGCACCGACACCCTGTCGTTGGCCCGGCTGGGAGCACGGGTGACCGGGCTCGACCTCTCGCCTGCGTCCGTCGCCGAGGCACGTGCGCTGTCCGATCGCGCCGGCCCCCCGGTCGACTACGTCATCGCCGACGTCTACTCGGCCGTCGAGGCTCTTGCCGGCCGACGTTTCGACCTCGTCTACACCGGGATCGGCGCGCTGTGCTGGCTGCCCGACGTCGCCCGCTGGGCAGGTGTCGTCGACGACCTCCTCCGACCCGGTGGGCGCCTCTTCGTTCGCGAGGGCCACCCCATGCTCTGGGCCATCGACGAGACCGTCGCCGGGCCACTCACCGTGGGGTACCCGTACTTCGAGACGGTCGAGCCCCTCGACGCCGAGGAGCTCGGAACCTACGTGGAGACCGATGTCGAGTTCCAGTACAACCGGGCGATGTCGTGGAACCACGGACTGGGCGAGACGGTGAGCGCGCTGCTCGACCTGGGGCACGTCATCACCGGGCTCACCGAGCACCGCAGCGTCCCGTGGGACGCACTGCCGGGGCGGATGGTGCGCGGCGACGACGACGAGTGGAGACTGACCGAAGGCTCCGACCTCCTGCCGTTGAGCTACACCCTGCGCACCGTCAAACCCCCTGGGTGACCCCCCGGCCGTCGGGATTACGGTAGGGGCACGGGAGGATGAGGCCATGGGACGGGCACGGCGCGCGCGCAGGATCGCGGCCACCGCGGCATACGGCGGTGGCGGTCTCGCTGCTGCCGGTGCAGCGCTGGGGGCGGTGGGGTGGGGGGTCATCCACACCGAGGCAGCGCTCGCCCGTCGCGTCATCGGGACTCCCGTCGACGACTCCCCCGACGACGACGGCATCTACGGGGCCGGGCCCGGGAGGACCTACGAGCTGATCGTCATCGGGGACAGCTCCGCCGCCGGCACCGGGGTGGACAAGCCGCACGAGACGGTGGGGGCCACCGTGGCCAACGGCGTCGCCGCCCTGACCGGCCGGCGGGTCCGCGTCACCAACCGAGCCGTCGTGGGCGCGGAGTCCAGCGACCTCGAGCGACAGCTCGCGACGGCCCTGGAGGACGTGCTGCGCCCCGACGTGGTCCTCATCATGGTCGGGGCCAACGACGTCACCCACCGCATCGAGAGATCCGCCGCCGTGCGCCACCTGGAGCAGACGGTGCGCCGGATCCGCGCCCTGGGCGCGGAGGTGGTCGTGGGGACCTGCCCGGACCTGGGCACGATCCGGCCCATCCAACAGCCGTTGCGCAGCCTGATGAAGCGGTGGTCCCGCGACCTCGCGGCGGCCCAGACCGTCGCCGTGGTCGAGGCCGGTGGGCGCACCGTCTCCCTCGGCGACCTCATCGGCCCCGACTTCGCCGCCTCCCCGGGCGAGATGTTCAGCAGGGACCGGTTCCATCCCTCGGCTGCCGGATACGCCCGTGCTGCCTCGGCGATCCTGCCCAGTGTGTGCGCAGCCCTGGGCATCTGGGGCGGGGACACGAGCAACAGGCCCCCGGAGCCGCGACGTGGCGAGGGTGTCGGCCCGGTCGCGGTGGCAGCCGGCCAGGCGGTGAAGACGTCCGGCACGGAGGTCGCCCCGACGGAGATCGCCGGACAGTCCCGTGGGCCGCGTGGGCGGTGGGCGGTGCTCCTGCGGCGTCGGCCCGGTGCGGTTCCGCCGCCGGACGACCCGGTCTCTCCGGATGACATGGCCGTCAGGTCAGGTGCTGGCCAGGGCGACGACCTCGGCGACGCCCAGGAGCCCCAACCCTCCGGCCCGCCCGGCTAGTGCGGATGCCGGGCGCGGCCCGGCGCTCGGATCCGTCAGTCGGCTGGCACGATCGCGTCGAGCTCGACCTCGACCTTCCACCGCTCGTCGACGAGGCCCGCGACGATCACCATCGTGCTCGCCGGCCGGATGCCGCCGAAGGTCTCGCCGTGCACGCTCGACACGGCATCGACGTCGTCCGCGTCGGTGATGAAGTGCCTCGTACGGATGACGTCCTCGGGGCGCCCCCCGAGCTCGGCGAGGGCCTCCAGGGCGATCTCCCAGCACCGGCGTGCCTGGGCGCCGGCATCCGGGCTGACCTGGCCGTCGGGGCTCACGGGTGCCGTGCCGGCGACCGCGACGTGTTGGCCGACCCGCACGGCGCGGCTGAACCCGACGGTGGCCTCGAACGGTGATCCGGACGCGGCCCGGCTCCGCGTGGTGTCCATGCCGCCCATTGTGGCGGGGTCCCAGGCGTCGCGAAAGCCCCTGCCGGTGCGCGCGAGACAAAGGCCACACCCGGTGTGGGGCCGTCCCGGCATTACCCTTGGACCTGCACTGAGCGACCGCTCACCCCCCGGGTGGGGGTCGCCCCCGAGAACCTCCAGGAGCCAGCATGTCCGAGGCCGTCATCGTCGCCACCGCCCGCACCCCGATCGGGCGCGCCTTCAAGGGATCCCTCAAGGACATCCGGCCGGACGACCTCTCCGTCCAGGTGCTGCAAGGCCTCCTCGCCCAGGTGCCCGGTCTGGACCCGACCACCGTCGAGGACCTCTACTGGGGGTGCGCGGAGCCCAGCGGCAAACACGGGTCCAACATGGCCCGGGTCATCGCCGTCCTCGCAGGGATGGACCACCTGCCGGCCGCCACCGTCAACCGGTTCTGCGCAAGCTCGACCCAGACGATGCGGATGGCGTTCCACGCGATCAAGGCCGGTGAGGGCGACACGTTCATCGCCGGTGGTGTCGAGTGCGTCTCGCAGTACACGAACTTCACCGGCGCCGGCGGAACCGACGCCTCGACCCAGAACCCGATCTTCGACGACTCCCAGGCGCGCATGGTCGAGATGGCCCGCACCAACGCCACGTGGACCGACCCTCGCGAGGATGGGATGGTGCCGGACGTCTACGTCGCCATGGGCCAGACCGCCGAGAACCTCGCGACCTCGCGCGGCATCACGCGCGAGCGGCAGGACGAGTGGGGTGTCACGAGCCAGAACCGCGCGGAGAAGGCCATCGCCAACGGCTTCTTCGAGCGCGAGATCCTTCCCGTGACGATGCCGGACGGCACCGTGGTCTCCACCGACGACGGCCCGCGTGCCGGGGTGACGATGGAGGCGCTGCAGGGGCTGCGAACCGTCTTCCGCGAGGAGGGCACCGTGACGGCCGGGAACTGCTGTCCGCTCAACGACGGCGCGTCGGGTGTCGTCATCATGAGCGACACCCGCGCCGCCGAGCTCGGCCTCGTCCCCCTGGCCCGCATCGTGTCGACCGGCGTCTCCGGCCTGTCGCCGGAGATCATGGGCCTGGGCCCCGTCGAGGCCTCGCGGCAGGCGTTGGCTCGCGCCGGGATGACCATCGACGACATGGACCTCTACGAGATCAACGAGGCCTTCGCGGCGCAGGTGCTCCCGAGCGCCGACGACCTGGGGATGGACTTCGACAAGCTCAACGTGCACGGCGGGGCGATCGCGCTGGGACACCCGTTCGGCTCGACGGGCACCCGGATCATGACGACGCTGCTCAATGGGCTCGAGGCCCGCGACGGACAGTTCGGCCTCGAGACGATGTGCGTCGGCGGTGGCCAGGGCATGGCGATCATCGTGGAGCGCCTGTCCTGACCCCGCTCCCAGCCGCGAGTGCGCAGGTGGTTGCCCAGTCAGCACCCTCCGCGCTCGCGACCACGGGGGGCAGCGATGTCAGGCCAGGGTGCGACGGAGGTCGGTGAGCAGGTCGGGGATGCCGTCGCCGTGCCCAGCCGCGTAGGCGTCCCACACCAGCACGCACAGCTGGTCCACCACGACCGCCGGCCCCAGGTCGGGCACCACCGCGTCCCCCCGCCGGGCCACCACCCCGACTTCTTGCGTTCCAGCCACCTCCGAGCCCCGATCGGGGCTTGCTTGGCGAGGCTGTGGCGCAATGAGTGGGGGTGCGGAGCGCGCGGCGAGGTCGGCCAGCGCCGCCCGCAGCAGCGGCATCCCGCCCTCCGCGCGGGCCACGGGCAGCTCCCCCCAGCGGCGGGCGATGCGCTCGAGCTCGACGCGCGCCTCTGGTGCGACGACGTCCGCAGACGACACCGCCGGGGCAGGTGAACCTGCCCCGGCGGTGTCGTGCACGTCGCGCTCCGTCACTCGCGCAGGCGGGCGAAGAGGCGCAGGAACTCGATGTAGAGCCACACGAGCGTGACGATGAGCCCGTGGGCCAGCAGCCACGAGTAGGGCCGCGGAGCCCCCATGGCGATAGCCCGCTCGATGGAGTCGAAGTCGAGGGCAAGCGTGAAGGACGCCAGGCCGACCGCGAAGAGCGAGATGCCGATGCCGAGAGCGCCCGACCCACCGAACCCGAACGCGGTGTTGGTGACCATGGCGAAGATGAAGTTGACCACGGCGAAGATCGCGTAACCGAAGATCATCATCGTCATGATCCGGCGGAACTTGGGGGTCACCTTGATGAGCCCGAAGCGGTAGGCGAGGAACATGCCGGCGAAGGTCGACAGGGTCGCCAGGACGGCCTGACCGACGATGCCGGGGTAGGCCTGGTTGAAGTACTGGCTCACCGCCCCCATGAAGAGGCCCTCGACCACGGCGTAGAGGAGGATCAGCGGGACGCTCAGCGCCTTCTTGAAGGCGATGACCAGGCCGAGCACCAGGGTGCCGATCATGCCGCCCATCCACAGGGCCATGCCGAGGCCCGGGTTGGCGACGGCGACCATCCACCCGACCGCGCCGGTCACCAGGACGATGGCGAAGAGGGACAGCGTCTTCATGACGACGTCGTCCATCGTCACGCGGTCGGTCTGCACCGGGCCCGCGGACGGTTGGCTGTAGAGGTCCTGCAGCTGCTGGGCCGTCATGCCCGAGGTCGCGGCCTGTGCGGCACTGGTGGCGTTCATCTGCTGGCCGCCGGAGCCGCCGAAGCCGGCATAGCCCGCCTGGGCGTCCTTCTCGAGGCGGTGGAATGCGGGATTGCTGTTGGCCATCGTTCCTCCGTGATGGTCATGAGCGGTGGTGGTCACCGCGGTCGTCACAAGAGTAGACGTGCAGGCGCCTCGCCGTGTTCCCGCTCCGGGCTGTGCGGCGGCGCGCGGCGCGCCCCCGACGGTACCCAACCACCTCACGCCGTTCGGTGGCCTCCCGAATCTCGTCGGTGTCGCTGTCGCGCCCCCGACGGGACCCAACCACCTCACGCCGTTCGGTGGCCTCCCGAATCTCGTCGGTGTCGCTGTCGCGCCCCCGACGGGATTCGAACCCGCACCTGTGGCGATTTTAAGTCGCCTGCCTCTGCCAGTTGGGCCACGGGGGCGCAGCAACTGTATGCCGAGCCCCCGGCCGGTGCTCGGCACCGGGACCGCGACGTCCGCGCCGGATCCGCGGCGCGACGGTGACGACTCGGGGGCCCCGGTGGAAGGGCTGGGGATACTGGCGGAAGTGCGGAAGTGCGGAAGTGGGGCTCAGGCGAGGGAGAGGGCGATGCCGTCGAGGATGTCGTGCTCGCTCGTGACGACCTCGGCATCGGGCGAGACCTCCGCCACTCGTCCGAGCACCTCGTGCCACACCAGGGCCCCTGCCCCGATGACGTCGACGCGGCCCGGGTGCATGAAGGGCAGGACGGACCGCTCCGCGCGCGTCATCATGAGCAGCTCGCGCGCTGCCGCCCGGTGCTCCTCCATGCTCAGGCGCGCGAGGTGGATCGCGTCGCGGTCGTAGTCCGCGAGCTGGAGCGCCTGCGCCGTCACCGTGGTGATCGAGCCCGCCAGGCCGACGACGGCCCGGATGCCGGTCAGGTCCACGTCCTCGGACGCCTCGTCGAGCGCCGCTGCGACATCACGCCGGACCCCCGAGACCTCGGAGTGGCTCGGGGGGTCGGAGTGAAGGTGCCTCTCCGTCATCCGGACGCACCCGATGTCCATCGACCGCCCGGCCTCGACGTGCGTCTCGCCCCGGACGATCTCGGTGGACCCGCCGCCGAGGTCGACGACGAGGTACGGACCGGGCACCCCCAGCGCGGGAAGGTCACCCGTCGCCCCCGAGAACGACAGCCGGGCCTCGACGTCACCCGCCACGACCTCCGGTGTGACGTCGAGGTCCCCGAACGCCTCCCGGACCCCTGCAACGAAGTCACCGGCGTTGTCGGCGTCCCGCGACGCCGACGTGGCCACGAAGCGCACCCGCTCCGCCCCCAGCTCACGACACTGGCTCGCGTAGGTCCGCGTCGCCGTCAGGGTTCGCTCCATCGCCTCCGGTGCGATCACGCCCGTGCGGTCGATGCCCTGCCCCAGCCGGACGACCTGCATCCGCCGCACGACGTCGGTGAGCCGGCCGTCCGCACCGAGGTCCGCCACCAGCAGCCGGATCGAGTTGGTTCCGCAGTCGACCGCCGCGACCCGGCGCACCACTCCCCCGCTCACGGTGCGTCCTCGGAGCACGGATGCCGCACCCACCAGGGCTCGAGCATCTCGAGCGCCTCGTCACCCAACGGGTTGACGCCCGGACCGGCAGCGAGGGAGTGCGCAACGAGCACGTGCAGGCACTTGACCCGGCTCGGCATGCCCCCCGCCGAGATGCCGTCGATCTCCGGGACCTCACCCAGCTCGGCCCGGCGCGCCAGGTAGTCCTCGTGCGCGGCGGCATACCGCTCGCGCAGCTCCTCGTCCTCGTCCAGGCGCTCGGTCATCTCACGCATGACGCCCTGGCTCTCCAGCGTGGACAAGGCCCCGGTGAGCCGGGGGCAGGTCGCGTAGAACGACGTCGGGAACGGGGTCCCGTCGGGCAGCCGCGGCTCGGTGCGCACCACATCCGGTTCACCGCAGGGACAGCGGTGCCCGACCTCGGCCACCCCACGGACGGTTCGCCCGAGCTGGCGAGACACCGAACCCAGGTCCGCCTCCGAGACGGGAGGAAGCCCGGCGCCGTCGGTCACCGGCGGGCCGCGGGGGCGTCGGCGGTTCGGGCCGACTCCCACACGGTGGCGTACCAGGCCAGGCCCGACCCCTGTGTCGCCACACCGGCGAGCGGGTCGGCGTTGCCCTCGCTCGGGTCGGGGTCCAGCACCGTGTAGGACTTCTCCCCCGGCTTGACGAACTTGAGCCGCTGCCGCGCCTGCTGCTCGACGTACGCCGGGTCACGCCACCTCTCGAGCTCGGCCTCGAGCGACGTGACGTCGCTCTCCTGGGCAGCGACCTTGTCGCGCAGCGCCGCGATGTCGCCGCGCTGGTTGACCCACGCGGCCACGGTCGAGCCGAGCAGCACCGAGAGAAAGGCCAGGACGGCGACGAGCACCGCGCCCCGCCTCGCCCGGTGGCCCCGAGCGGCCCCCGTCAGGCGCCCCCGCCAGCCGGTCGGCACCGGCGCCGGCGCGGCCGGGGGGGTCGCGACAGCCGCGGTGCGTGGACGCGACGCGCTCGAGCGTCGCGGCGGTCGCGACGCGGGTCCGCGGGAACGTCCGGTGGCCATGACGAGTGGGTCAGCCCTGCGAGCGCCGGGCGAAACGGGGGAAGGCGCCGAGACCTGCGTACACGGCGGCGTCGTCGAGCTCCTCCTCGATGCGCAGCAGCTGGTTGTACTTGGCGACCCGCTCGGAACGGGCGGGGGCACCGGTCTTGATCTGGCCGCAGTTCGTCGCGACGGCGAGGTCGGCGATGGTGACGTCCTCGGTCTCGCCGGAGCGGTGACTCATCATGCAGCGGAAACCGTTGCGGTGGGCGAGGTCGACCGCGTCGAGGGTCTCGGTGAGCGAGCCGATCTGGTTGACCTTGACGAGGAGCGCGTTGGCGGTGCCCTCGTCGATGCCGCGCTGGAGACGCTCGGGGTTGGTCACGAAGATGTCGTCCCCGACGATCTGGACCTGGTCGCCGAGGCGCCCGGTGAGCGTCTTCCAGCCCTCCCAGTCCTCCTCGTCCAGGGGGTCCTCGATCGAGACGAGTGGGTAGTCCGCGACGAGCTCGGCGTAGTACTCGGTCATCTCGCTCGCGGACTTGGTGCCGCCCTCGAAGGCGTACGAGCCGTTCTCGTAGAACTCGGACGCCGCGACGTCGACGGCCAGCGCGACCTGCTCGCCGGGGGTGTAGCCCGCCTTCTCGATGGCCTCGAGGATGAGGTCGAGCGCAGCCCGGTTCGACTCGAGGTTCGGCGCGAAGCCGCCCTCGTCGCCGAGACCGGTGGCCAGGCCCTTCTCCTTGAGGACGCCCTTGAGCGAGTGGTACACCTCGGCGCCCCAGCGCAGCGCCTCGCGGAAGGACTCGGCGCCGATCGGCGCGATCATGAACTCCTGGATGTCGACGTTGGAGTCGGCGTGGCTGCCGCCGTTGAGGATGTTCATCATCGGCACCGGCAGTACGTGGGCGTTGGGTCCCCCGACGTAGCGGAAGAGCGGCAGGTCGGCCGAGTCGGCCGCAGCCCGAGCCACGGCGAGCGAGACACCGAGGATTGCGTTGGCGCCGATCTTCTCCTTGTTCGCGCTGCCGTCGATGGCGAGCATCTCAGCGTCGACGAGCCGCTGCTCGCTCGCCTCGAAGCCGAGGAGCTTGGGGCCGAGCTCGTCGATGACGGCGTCGACGGCCTTCTGCACCCCCTTGCCCAGGTAGCGGTTCTTGTCCTCGTCGCGACGCTCGGACGCCTCGAAGGCGCCGGTGGAGGCGCCGCTGGGCACGGCCGCCCGCGCGAGGGTGCCGTCGTCGAGGGCGACCTCGACCTCTACCGTGGGGTTCCCGCGCGAGTCGAGGATCTCGCGCGCGCCTACTGCCTCGATGCTTGCCACGCCGTGCTCCTGTGGGTGGTGACGAATGGGATCGGTTCCGAGCCTAGACCCCGCGGCCCGGCATCCCTCTGACCGACCCGCACCCCGGGCCCCTCCCGGGTCAGTCGCGAGCGTGGAAGGACACGGCGAACGCGGTGCCGACGCGGGCGTTGTGCCGGACCAGGGCGAGGTTGGTCTGCAGTGACCGGCCGTCGGACAGCTCGATGATCCGGCCGAGGAGGAAGGGGGTGATGTCCTTGCCGTGGATGCCGCGCTGTGCACAGTCGGCCAGCGCCTGGTCGATCACCGCGTCGATGTCCTCCCTGGCCATCTCGTCCTCGACGGGCACCGGGTTGGCGATCGACACACCACTGCCCAGCCCGAGGTCCCAGGTGGCGCGCATCAGGGCCGCGACCTGCTCGGGGGTGTCGAGCCGCATGGGCGCCCTCAGGCCGCTGGACCGGGAGAAGAACGAGGGGAACTCGTCGGTGCCGTAGCCCACGACCGGGACACCCAGCGTCTCGAGCACCTCGAGGGTGCGGCCGATGTCGAGGATCGACTTCACCCCGGCAGAGACCACTGCCACCTCGGTGCGCGAGAGCTCGGTGAGGTCGGCGGAGACGTCCATGGAGTCCTCCGCGCCCTGGTGGACGCCGCCGAGCCCGCCGGTGACGAACACCCGGATGCCGGCGAGCCCGGCGATCCGCATCGTGCTGGCCACGGTGGTGGCACCGTGGGCGCCCGTCGCCACCACGTACGGGAGGTCCCGGACGCTGACCTTGCAAATGTCGCCGTCGGAACCGAGCAGCTCGAGCTCGTCGTCGTCGAGGCCGACGGTCGGACGTCCGTCCAGCACGGCGATGGTCGCGGGCACCGCGCCACCGTCGCGAACGATCTGCTCCACCTCACGGGCCATCGCGACGTTGTGCGGGTAGGGCATGCCGTGGCTGATGATGGTCGACTCGAGCGCGACGACGGGGCGCCCGGCGGCGAGGGCGTCGGCGACCTCGGGGGCGACCTTGAGCATCGGGTGGGGGGCTGTGGTCATCGGTCGAGCTCCTCGATCGCGGGCTGGGTGGGGGTCAGGTGGGCCGCGACGAGGTCGGGGGTCAGGTCGGTGCGGACGGTGTCGGGCGAGGCACACGTGAGCGCGGCGAGCACCTGGCCGTAGCGAGCCGACTCGACGACGCTCGAACCCCCGAGCAGCGCGTGCACGTAGCCGGCCGTCATCGCGTCCCCGGCACCGGTGACGTCCGCGACCTCGACCGCCGGGGCTTCAACGAGCACGAGGTGAGGGCGGCTGGGTGCCGGTGCCGCCATCGAGAGCAGGCTCCCACCGGTGCCTCGGCGCACCCAGACGTGCTCGACGCCGCACGCGTGCAGGACCAGGGCCGCGTCAGCGATCCCCTCGGCCGTGTCGGGCACGGCCCGGCCCACGAGGGCAGCGAGCTCGTCCACGTTGGGCGTCACGGTGTGCAGCGGCACCCGATCGTCGAGAACCGTGGCCACGTCACCCGCCTTGGCCACGCTGACCGGCTCGAGCAGGGCGAGCACTCCGGCCTCGGCGGCCGCGCTCAGGAGCCAACGCACCGCGTCTGCGCTGAGGTTGGCGTCGACGACCAGCGCGTCGGCGCCGTCCAGGAGGGAGGGCACGACGGCGAGGTCCACCACGCCCAGCTCGTCGGTGGCACGCATGTCGGCCACGGCGATGAGCAGGTCCCCGCCGTCGTCGAGCACCGCCGTGTAGGTGCCCGTGGGGTAGACGGACGTGCGCACGTGCGAGCACCCGACACCCGAAGCCTCGGTGTGGGCGAGGACGGCCCGCCCCGGCAGGTCGTCGCCGACGGCGGCCACGAGCTCGATGGGCGTGCCCAGCCGGGCAAGGTTCTCGGCGATGTTGCGTCCCACGCCGCCGACGCCCGACGACGCCGTGCCCGGGTTGCTCGTGCCCAGAACGACCGCGGCCCGCGTCCGCACCTTGGCATCGAGCACGGCTCCGCCGACGACGACGACACGACGCTTCCGGGGCACCGCTGCAGCCTAGGCCCACGGCCGGGACGGACCCGCCTCAGGTCATCCCGTCGACCAGTGCCTCGAGCGCGGCACGAACCTCGCGATCAGCCTGCGTGAGGCGCGTTCTCGCGTCCTCGAGTCGGGCGAGCGCAGAGGAGTCCGGGCGTAGGTCGCGACGGCGCAGCCGCGCGAGCACCTTGTCGGCAGCGAGGTGCCCGGGCAAGGAGGCGGGGATGCCGCCGAGCAGGTCGGCCGAGTGGCCGTCGCCGCCGCTGCCCGACGACCCGGCCTTCTCCTGCTCCTTGATGCGCTCCCAGGCTCGTTCGACCTCCGCCGGGGTGCGGGCGTCTCCGTCGGCGAACACGTGGGGGTGGCGGCGCACCAGCTTGTCGACGAGGAGCCCGGCGACGGTGTCGATGTCGAAGGCGGCCTCGCCGCCCTCCTCGGCGACACGGGCGTGGAAGACGACCTGGAGCAGCACGTCGCCGAGCTCGACGGCAAGCAGGGTTGGCTCGCCGTCCTCGATGGCCTCGAGCACCTCGTGGGTCTCCTCGACGAGGTAGGGCGCGAGCGACGCATGGGTCTGCTCGGCATCCCACGGACACCCGCCCGGGGAGCGGAGCCGGTCCATCGTCGCCACGACGTCGAGCAGCCGGCCACCCTGGACGTCCCAGGACCCGACCACCAGCTCCACGTCGGGTGGCGCATCCAACCGCGAGACCTCCGACGCGATCGCGTCGGCGAGTCCGGGGTCACCGTCGGAGGAGCCCAGCCACACGACCGTCTGCCCGGTGGCTCGGTCGACGAGGTGGCGGGCACGTCCCGCCACGCCGATGTCGTCGACGTGCTCGACGACGAGTCCCGCCTCGGCGACGGCCTCGACGAGCGGGTCGTCGGCGTGACCGGCCAGGCGCACCTCAGCACCGATGATGCTCTGCCAGGCTCCGTGGGACAGCAGCCCCGGGGCAACCCGGGGGGAGGTGACGACGAGGCTGAGTCGCCCCTGCGTCACTGGGCGGGTGCGGCGAGCGTGACCCAGGGGGGCAGCCCGAGGTCGACCGACGCGGTCGCAGCGTTGAAGGTGCCGTACTGCGGGTTGACCTCGATGTCGCGGTTGCGCAGCAGGTCGCTCAGTTCCACCGTGTCCTGCTCGGTGAGCTGGCCGCCCTGCTGAGCAGCCAGGATGGAGGACGCGAGCCGGATGACCTCCACGGTGGACTCCGAGGGATCCTCCACCCCTCGGACCTGGGCGTCATTCGTGGCGACCGACTCGGACACGACGAGTCCCCGCTCGGCCAGGAAGTCGAGGATCACCGGGGCCTGGATCAGGGCCGTGAGGGTGCCGCTGGGGGTCAGCTCCGACTGGAGCAGCACCGGGTCCATGCTGTTGACCTGCTGCATGGCGGACGTCACGTCGCTCTGGGAGATGACGGAGCCGTCGACGACAGCGGCGGTGCCGGCTCGAGTCGTGCCACATCCCGCGGTGACGAGCGCGGCGCCGAGAGCGAGAACCGCCACGAGGCGGCGGACCGGGAGAGTCACGAGCTGTCCTTTCGGTTTCGGTTCCGCCCTAGCTGCGGGCGGCAGCCACCACGGCGGCCTGCCCCACATTGTCCATGACGACGGCCCGGATGACGTCACCAGCCCAGGCGAGAACCTCGCGGTCACGCAGCGGGCGCCCGCCCACGGGGGCCGTCATCGGTTTGGGGACCAGGATGGTGCGCAGGGCCGGCTTGAGGATCGAGCGCGGGTAGAGCCGCTGGAGACGCAGCTCCTGGCTCTCGCGAAGCTCCACGGGGCCGAAGCGCACGTGGTTGCCCTGCACGCTGATGTCGGCGATGCCGCCGGCGCGTGCGACCGTGCGGAGCCTCGCCACCTCGAGCAGGATGCGCACCGGTTCCGGCGGCGCACCGTAGCGGTCGAGGAGCTCGCCCTCGATCTCGGCGAGCTGGTGCTCGTCGACGACCGCGGCGAGCTTCTTGTACATCTCCAGGCGCAGCCGCTCGTGCGGGATGTAGTCGTGCGGCAGGTGGGCGTCGACCGGGAGCTCGATCTTGATCTCGGTCGGCGTGTCGTCGGCCTCACCGCGGTAGGTCGCGACGGCCTCGCCCACGAGGCGTACGTACAGGTCGAAGCCGACGCCGGCGATGTGCCCCGACTGCTCTCCCCCGAGAAGGTTGCCCGCGCCGCGGATCTCGAGGTCCTTCATGGCGACCTGCATGCCCGAGCCGAGGTCGGTGTGGCTCGCGATGGTCTGGAGCCGGTCCAGCGCGGTCTCGGTGAGCGGCACCTCGGGCGGGTAGAGGAAGTAGCTGTAGGCCCGCTCGCGCCCTCGCCCGACCCTGCCGCGCAGCTGGTGCAGCTGGGAGAGCCCGAACCGGTCGGCACGCTCCACGATCAGGGTGTTGGCGTTGGAGATGTCGAGCCCGGTCTCGACGATCGTCGTGCACACGAGCACGTCGAATCGCTTCTCCCAGAAGTCGAGCACGACCTGCTCGAGCCGGTGCTCACCCATCTTGCCGTGGGCCGTGGCGATCCGGGCCTCGGGGACGAGCTCGCGCAGCCGCGCCGCCGCCTTGTCGATCGTGGAGACCTTGTTGTGCACGAGGAACACCTGCCCCTCACGCATCAGCTCACGGCGGATGGCCGCGGTGACCTGCCTCTCGTCGTAGGCACCGACGTAGGTCAGCACCGGGTGCCGCTCCTCGGGAGGGGTCTGCAGCGTCGACATCTCGCGGATGCCGGTCACCGCCATCTCCAGGGTGCGCGGGATCGGGGTGGCCGACATGGCGAGCACGTCGACCGAGGTGCGCAGGGCCTTGAGCTGCTCCTTGTGCTCCACCCCGAACCGCTGCTCCTCGTCGATGACGACGAGGCCGAGGTCCTTGAACCGCACCTCCTTGGAGAGGAGCCGGTGGGTGCCGATCACGAGGTCGACCGAGCCGTCGGCGAGCCCGTCGAGCACCGCCTTGGCCTCCCTGTCGGTCTGGAAGCGGGACAGGGCCTTGACGACCACCGGGAACCCGGCATACCGCTCGGAGAAGGTGTTGACGTGCTGTTGGACCAGCAGCGTGGTGGGGCAGAGCACGGCGACCTGCTTGCCGTCCTGGACTGCCTTGAAGGCGGCTCGCACGGCGATCTCGGTCTTGCCGTAGCCGACGTCGCCGCAGACCAGCCGGTCCATGGGCACCGAGCGCTCCATGTCGGCCTTGACCTCGTCGATCGTGGTCAGCTGGTCGGGGGTCTCGACGTGCGCGAAGGCGTCCTCGAGCTCCCGCTGCCAGGGCGTGTCGGGCGCGAAGGCGTGGCCACTGGACGCCATCCGGGCGGAGTACAGGCGGATCAGCTCTGCGGCGATCTGCTTGACGTAGCGCCGGGCCCGTCCCTTGGTCTGCTGCCAGTCCGAGCCGCCCATCTTGTTGAGGCTGGGCTGCTCGCCGCCGACGTAGCGGGTCACCTGGTCGAGCTGGTCGGTGGGCACGTACAGCCGGTCGCCGGGGTGTCCACGCTTGGAGGGGGCGTACTCGAGCACGAGGTACTCGCGGGTGGCGCCGGCAACGGTGCGCTGCATCATCTCGACGAACTTGCCCACGCCGTGCTGCTCGTGCACGACGAAGTCGCCCGGGCGCAGCTGGAGGGGGTCGACCTGGTTGCGGCGACGCGAGGGCATCCGCCGCATGTCCTTGGTGGACGTGCCCGCTCCGGCGGCCGCCCCGGTGAGGTCGGACTCGGTGATGACCGCGAGACGGGTGGCCGGGACGAGGAAGCCTGCCCCGAGCGCACCAGTGGTCACCGTGACCACCCCGGCACCGGGCTCGGCACCCTCGGGAGCCAGGCGGCTCGGGACGTCGTGCTCGGCCAGAACCTCGGCGACCCGCTTGGCGAAGCCGGCCCCCTCGGTGACGGCGACGACGGACCAGTCCTCCGCGACGAGCCGCCGCAGCTCGGCCACGGCATCCTCCGTGCTGCCCCGGAAGGTCGGCGCCGCCAGCACCCCGAGGTCGATGACGTCGGCCTCGTCGTCTCCGGTGAAGGGGGTGAGGTCGAGCCAGCGCACGTCGAGCTCGCGGGCCAGCTCGCGCAGCTCCGCCAGGGTGCGGAACGATGCGGTGCCGAGGATCGCCTCGAGGTCGATCGGGACGACGTTCCCGGATGCCGCGTTGGCCCAGCCCGCGTCGAGGAACTCCTGGCTCGTCGCCACGAGGTCGTGTGCCCTGGTGCGCACGCGCTCCGGGTCGCAGGCCACGAGGAGCGAGCGCCCCGGGAGCACGTGCAGCAGGGTCTCCATGCCGTCGACGAGTGCCGGCGCGAGGGACTCCATGCCCTCGACCGCGATGCCCACGGAGAGCTTCTCGAGCAGGTCCGCCGCCCCGGGAAGGACGTCAGCCAGGGCCGCGGCCCGCTCGCGGACCGCGTCGGTCAGCAGGAGCTCACGACACGGAGGGGCCCACAGCCCGTGGTCCGCCACCTCGAGGGAGCGCTGGTCGG
Organism: uncultured Actinomycetota bacterium; assembly: GCA_963730365.1. Taxonomy (GTDB): domain Bacteria; phylum Actinomycetota; class Actinomycetes; order Actinomycetales; family Dermatophilaceae; genus Fodinibacter. The sequence continues at coordinate 161,930 of CAVSRM010000019.1, forward strand.
CGACCTTGAACCACCGGATCTCCTCGACGGTGTCGCCCCAGAACTCGAGCCGGAGGGGATGCTCCTCGGTGGGCGGGAACACGTCGAGGATGCCTCCGCGCACCGCGAACTCGCCGCGTCGCTCCACGAGGTCGGTGCGCGTGTAGGCGGCGGCCGCGAGGTCCTCGACCGTCTGTTCGAGGGGCACCTCGTCCCCGGCGGAGAGGGACACCGGGCGCAGGTCACCGAGCCCGGTGGCGATCGGCTGGAGCACTGCGCGCACCGGCGCCACGACGACGGCGAGGCGACCGTGGGAGGAGTCGCCGCCCTCGGGGTGGGCGAGCCTGCGGAGCACGGAGAGGCGCTGCCCCACGGTGTCGCTGCGCGGGCTCAGGCGCTCGTGCGGCAACGTCTCCCACGAGGGGAACAACCCGACGGCGTCCGGGCCGAGAACCGACCCCAGCGCCGCGTGGAGGTCTTCTGCCTCACGACCGGTGGACGTGACCGCCAGCACCGGACCGCCCGGGGTGGGCGCCGAGTCGCCGGAGCTCGACGCCGGGGCCAGCGCGGAGACGACGAACGGGCGGGCACCCGGAGCCGCCGTGGCGGTGACCTCGGCGGAGGACGCCGTCAACGCATCGCGCAGGTGCGCCATCTCCGGAACGGCACCGAACCGGGCGAGGAGCTGGGTCAGTGAGGGCATCCCAGAGATTTTAGTCGCGGGCGGGGACACCGCCGACCACGGGCCGGTCCGGGCGGGTGGGCAGGCGGTCCATCCCTGGGGACGCGAGGGAGGTACCCGCCCGGCGGCCCGGAGAGGAGCACGGCGTCACGGATGCGAGCCAGCGGTGCGGGCCGTCCCGGTGGGCTCGGCTCACCTCGGGGAGTGCACCCGCTGCTGGGCGTCCACCAGTCCGAGCAGGACCAGGGCCACCACGGCATCCGCGGCGTCGTCGAGGAGGAAGGGGAGCTCGGTCCGCTCGACCTTGGAGAAGTCGCGCAGCACGAAGTCGGCGGCGTCCATCCGGCCGGGCGGACGGCCGATCCCCACCCGCACCCGGTGGTAGTCCCGGGTGCCGATCGAGGCGCTGACCGACCGGAGCCCGTTGTGCCCTCCCTCGCCGCCCCCGCGCTTGAGCCGGATCGTTCCCGCGTCGAGGTCGAGCTCGTCGTGGACGACGACGAGCCGCTCGGCCTGGACCGAGAAGAACCGCATGAGTGCGGAGACCGGCCCGCCGGACTCGTTCATGAACGTGGACGGGACGGCGATGACCGCCGCCGGGCCGGGAGCCCCACCGGCCACCTGGCCCAGCCGAACCTGCGCGGCCACGGCGCGTGCCTTGTGCCTGCGCAGGGTCGACCCCGTGCGCCGGGCCAGCTCGTCGACGACCATCGCACCGACGTTGTGACGGTTGCCGGCATACGTCGGGCCGGGGTTTCCGAGCCCGACGACGAGCCAGGGGCTGATGTCGCTCACGAGGGAAGAGTATGCCGCTGGGCCAACGCGCCGACGGGGCCCCGTCCTCTCGGACCGGGCCCCGTCGGGTGTGCCGCGCTCGGAGCGCTCAGGCCTCGTCGGAGGACTCGGCGGACTCCCCGGCGTCGTCGGCGTCCTCGTCGGACTCCTCGCGCACGACTCCGGCCCCGGCCTCGGCCTCGGCGAGCTCCTCGTCGAGCGCCTCCTGGGCGATCTGCTGGCTCACGTTGACGACGAGGGCGTCGGCGTCGGTGACCAGGGTGGCGCCCTCGGGAAGGGTCACGTCTCCGGCGTGGATCTGCGTGCCGGCCTCGAGGCCCTCGACCGAGACGGTGAGGAACTCGGGGATGTCGGTGGCCTCGACCTCGACCTCGAGCGTCGTGTAGTCGGTGGTGACGACCGTCTCGGGAGCGGCCTCGCCCTCGAGGTGGACCGACACCTCGACGGTGACCTTCTCGCCCCGGCGGACGACCACGAGGTCGATGTGCTCGATGACGGGCTTGATCGGGTCGCGCTGGACGTCCTTGGCGAGCGCCAGGTGGTCCTCACCGTCGACGACGATCGTGAGGAGGGCGTTGGAGTTCTTCAGGACGAGCATCGTCTCGTGGCCCGGCAGCGTGATGTGCAGCGGGTCGGTGCCGTGGCCGTACATGACGGCGGGGATCTTGTGGGCGCGGCGGATCTTGCGCGCTGCACCCTTGCCGAACTGGGTGCGGGTCTCGGCGTCGAGCCTGGTCTCGGACACGGGAATCTCCTGGGGAGGTGAAGGAATGGGCAATCGGTCCTCGACGCGGGACGTGGCACCGATCGACCGGCGCGCTACGGCCCGCGGATCCACCGGATCTGCGTGCCGCCAGCGTCGATCACGGATGCGTCATACCGCACTGTGGCGGTGACCGGACCACTGTGGCCGGTGCGACGTCCCTCGCCGAGGCAACTGCTCGAGTCTAGGCGACAGGTGAGGGAACGCTGAAATCGGGGTGCTGGGCGTCCACCGCGTCCTTCCGCTGCCGGTCACGCTCCCCCAGCCGCACGGCCAGAACGCCCGCGAGCAGGACGCCGCCACCGATGAGCTGCACCGGTCCGGGTAGCTCGCCGAGGATGAGCCACGCAAAGAGCACGGCGAACATGACCTCGCTGAGTCCGACGAAGGACGCCAGGGTGGATCCGAGGTGGCGAGCTCCGATGATGCCCAGGACGTAGGCCGCCACCGCCGCGACGACGACCAGCTCGGCCAGGGCCACCCAGACCGGGAGGTCGTGACCGGCCACGACCACGACGTCACGACCGGTCTCCATGGGGATGACGCGGGTGAGGCCCAGCGCGGCGAGCACGAGCGCCCCCGCGCCCAGGCCGAGGCCCGCGAAGGCGAGCGCCGGCAGCCGCGTCTCCCGAGCGGCGAGGACGTAGTGCCCCGCAAGGCCGGTGGCCGCCAGGAGGGCCCAGAGGACCCCGACCAGGTCGGGCGTTGACTGACCGGTCACGTCGAGCACGAGCACGAGGCCGGCGATCGCGAGGACGATACCCAGCAGCGTCAACCGGTGCGGGGCCTGACGCGTGAGCAGCCAGACCCACAGCACGACGAGGACGATGCCGAGGTACTCGATGAGCAGGGCCACCCCCACCGTGAGCCGCTCGACCGCCTGGAAGTAGCCGAGCTGGGCCGCGGCCACCGCGAGCGTGCCGTAGAGACCGGCCAGCGGGAGGTCCCGCCGGACGCTGGCCCACTGACCGCGCAGGGTCCAGGCGGTGAAGGGAAGCAGGAGCAGGGCCGCACCCGTGATGCGCGCGAAGACGACCGCCCCGGGGGTCCACCCGGCGCCGATGAGGGCCTTGGCGAACGGTCCGGCGGTGCCGAAGGCGGCGCAGGACAGGAGCATCGCCAGCAGCCCGACACCGAGGTGCCGCCGCATCGCCTGAACCACTGCCTCGCCTCCTCCGCCTGGCCCCGACTAGGGCGCTTGGCCCTGATGTCAGGGTCAAAGTACACTTGTGGTCCTTACATTAGATCCCGCACCGGTCAGGAGTCAAAGTGGTATTCACCCATGACACCGACGTCGTCCTCCAGCACACCGCGGCGCTGGTCAACACCGCGCCCGGGTCAGGCACGAGCGGGGTCGAGGACCTCACCGACCTCCGTGCGCTCCTGGACTGGATGCAGGCCTGGGACTGGACCGGCACCCGACCCTCCACCGAGGCGGACGTCGCCGCCGTGAGGGCCCTGCGACCACGCCTGCGCCGGTTCTGGACCGCACCACTGCCCGACCAGGTCCGCGAGGTCAACGCCCTCCTCGAGGAGGGAGAGGCCACCCCGCGGCTCGTCGAGCACGGGGACTTCGGCTGGCACGTCCACGCGACCCGCGACGACGCGCCGTTGACCACGCGGGTCACCGTGGAGCTGGCCATGGCGATGATCGACGTCATCCGGTCCGGCGAGCGTGAGCGCCTCAGCGTGTGCACGGGCGAGGACTGCGACGACGTGTTCGTCGACCTCTCCCGCAACAGGTCCCGCAAGTTCTGCGACGGCACGTGCGGCACCCGGGCCAACGTCGCCGCCTACCGGGCCCGCAAGGCCGCGGACGACTGACGTCAGCCATCAGGCAACTGACGTCAGGCACGGCCCGCGAACAGGCTGGTCACCGACCCGTCCTGGAAGACCTCCTTGACCGCTGCGCTGATGAGCGGCGCGATCGAGAGCACGGTCAGGCAGTCGATCTCCTTCTCCGGCGCGATCGGGAGGGTGTCGGTCACGATGACCTCCCGGGCGACGCAGGCCTGGAGCTTCTGCGCCGCGGGTTCGGAGAGGATCGCGTGGGTCGCGGCGATGACGACGTCCTTGGCCCCGTCGGCCATGAGGGCGTCGGCGGCCTTGGTGATCGTGCCGCCGGTGTCGATCATGTCGTCGACGAGCACGCAGACCCGTCCCGCCACCTCACCGACGACGCGGTTGGCGACCATCTCGTTGGGGCGGTTGATGTCGCGGGTCTTGTGGATGAAGGCCAGCGGCACCCCACCGAGGCGCTTGGACCACTGCTCGGCGACCTTGATCCGGCCGGCGTCGGGCGAGACGACCGCGAGGTCCTGGTCGCCGTACTTCCGCGACACGTAGTCGCTGAGGATCGGGATGGCCATCAGGTGGTCGACCGGCCCGTCGAAGAAGCCCTGGATCTGGTCGGTGTGCAGGTCCACGCAGATCAGCCGGTCGGCGCCGGCCGTCTTGAACATGTCGGCCATCAGCCGGGCGCTGATCGGCTCGCGACCCCGGTGCTTCTTGTCCTGCCGGGCGTAGCCGTAGAAGGGCATGACCACGGTGATCCGCTTCGCACTCGCGCGCTTGAGGGCATCGACCATGAGCAGGTGCTCCATGATCGCCTCGTTGATGGGGTTGGTGTGGCTCTGGATGACGAAGGCGTCCGAGCCGCGCACAGACTCCTCGAAGCGCACGTAGATCTCACCGTTGGCGAAGTCGTACGCACTCGTCGGCACCAGCTCGGTGCCGAGTTGGGCGGCCACCTCCTGGGCGAGCCCGGGATTGGCCCGGCCCGAGAAGACCATGAGCTGCTTCTTGGGCCGCTTGCGGATGTTGGCCGACGGCGGTCGCTGCACGCTCATCGGTCCTCACCTCCCTCGGTCGTGAGCTGGTCGTCCCCGGCATCCCGGAGGAGAGCCTCCTCGGCCGCCGCGGCGGTTGGCGTGCCGGCCCGGGCCCGGGCGACCCAGCCGTCGACGTTGCGCTGGCGAGCACGGCCGACGGCGATCTGCCCGGACCCGACGTCGGTGGTCAGGGTGGACCCGGCCGCGACGTAGGCGCCGTCCGCAACCGTCACGGGAGCCACGATGACGGTGTCGGACCCGACGAAGGAGTGCCGGCCAACGGTCGTGTGGTGCTTGGCCACTCCGTCGAAGTTCGCGAAGATCGTGCCGGCGCCGATGTTCGCGCCCTCGCCGATGGTGACGTCACCGGCATACGTCAGGTGCGGCACCTTGGCCCCGTCGCCGATCTCGGCGTTCTTGGTCTCGACGAACCCGCCGATCTTGCCGCCCGCACCCAGCCGGGTTCCCGGGCGCAGGTAGGAGTACGGGCCCACGGTGGCCCCTGGGCCGATGACCGCGAGGTTCGCCACGGCCCGGGTGACCTGGGCCTCCTCGCCGACCTCCGTGTCGGTGAGTGTCACCTCGGGCCCCACGAGGGCGCGGTCACCGATGGTCGTGGCGCCGAGGAGCTGGGTGCCGGGAAGGACGGTGGTGTCCGGGCCGATGCTGACGTCGACGTCGATCCACGTGGTCGCCGGGTCGACGATCGTGACACCCGCCCTCATGTGCCGCTCACAGACACGGCGGTTGAGCTCGCGCCCCAGGGTCGCGAGCTGGACCCGGTCGTTGACCCCCTCGGTCTGCCAGAGATCCTCGATGACGTGGGCGCGCACCGGCAGGCCCGCCTCCCGCGCGATGGCGACGACATCCGTGAGGTACTTCTCGCCCTGGGCGTTCTCCGTCCCCACCTTCGTCAGCGCGTCGCGCAGGACCGCGGCGTCGAACGCGTAGATGCCCGAGTTGATCTCCGTGATGGCGCGCTCGTCGTCGGAGGCGTCCTTCTGCTCCACGATCCGCTCGACCCGGCCTTCGGCGTCGCGCACGACGCGACCGTAGCCGGTCGGGTCGGGCAGGTGCGCCGTGACGACGGACACCGCGCTCGCGCTCTCGGTGTGGCTCGAGGTGAGCTCGACGAGGGTGTCGCCGGTGAGGAGCGGGACGTCTCCGTAGGTGACGAGAACGGTGCCCGTGAGATCGGGCGGGAGCGCGTCGAGGCCGCACTCCACCGCACGACCGGTGCCCTTGACATCGTCCTGGTCGGCGACGACGAGCGCCTCGTCCTGCGCGCGGCAGAACTCCACGACGAGGTCGCGCTCGTGCCGGACCACCACCTCGACGTGCTCGGCGCCGGTGGCCCTGGCGGCCCGGATGGCGTGACCCACGAGAGCGGTGCCACCGATGCGATGCAGAACCTTGGGGGTCGAGGACTTCATCCGGGTGCCCTCACCGGCGGCGAGGACGATCACGGCTGCCGGGCGAGGACTACTCACGCGCAAGGCTCCAGGTGTGCTGTCAGGGGTGCCACAGGACGCGCGTCATGCTACCCGCCCCGGTCCTGTGGAACGCATCGCCCAGACGCAGGATGCCGCCCGACCCGGCCTCGGTCCGCCATGATGTCCGTGGCACCACACCGACCGGCCGCCGGGCCGGTCGGCCACGAGAGGAGCTCACGATGACAGCAAGCGAGGCGAGGGCGGAGTCCCGCGACGGGCGGGGCTTCACGTTCCGGACCGGGGCGGCATACGGGATCGGCCCCGGTGAGATGGTCGTCATCGACGCGGGCGAGGGCCTGCGGGTCCTGGGCCAGGTCGTCGACGTGACGGCCGGCGACGACGCGACGGGTGGCGACACGACCATGGGCGCGGGCGTCGTCATCGGCAGCCTCGACCCCGACGGCACGCTGCAGCGCCGGGAGCGGCCCGCGTTCCACCGCGCCGTGCTGGCACCGGCCAGCACCGACGACCTCGCCGGACTCGACGGACCGGCCGCCGCGACGATGACGATCGGCCGGTGGCGCGTCGGCGACGTCGGGGCCGACGCCAACCTGCGAGCGAACGGCTTCAACCGGCACAGCTTCCTGTGCGGTCAGAGCGGGTCGGGCAAGACCTATGCCCTGGGCGTCCTGCTCGAGCGACTGCTGCTCAAGACCGACCTGCGCATGGCCGTCTTCGACCCCAACTCCGACTTCGTGCACCTGGGCGACACCCTCCCCGGGGTGCCCGAGCACGACGCCCAGCGGATCGCCGACCGCGGCGTGCGGGTGCTGCGCAGCGACTCGAACCGCACCGAGCAGGACGAGCCGCTGCGGCTGCGCTTCCGGTCGATGGCCCGCGCCGCGCAGGCGGCCGTGCTGCGACTGGACCCGATCCGCGACCAGGCCGAGTACAACGCGTTCGTCCGGATGCTCGCCACCCTGGGGTCGGTCGAGCTGGGTCCGCTCGTCGCCCAGCTGCGGCAGGGCGACGAGGCGGACCTGCGGCTGTCCCGACGCATCGAGAACCTCGGGCTCGACGCCTGGGAGGTGTGGGCCCGCGACCTGCCCTCCGCCGCCGACATCGTCACCGGCGGGCGGGGCGTGACCGTCATGGACCTCGGCGGGTTCCACCACCCCCTGGAGTCGACGAGCGTCGCGCTCGAGGTCATCGACGAGCTGTGGGCCCAGCGCGACCGCAGGGTGCCCACGCTGCTCGTCATCGACGAGGCCCACAACCTGTGCGCGGCCGACCCGGGCAACCCCGTCGGCCAGATCCTGCTCGATCGGATCATCCAGATCGCGGCCGAGGGGCGCAAGTACGGCCTGTGGCTGCTGCTCTCCTCGCAGCGGCCGTCCAAGATCCACCCGCAGATCCTCAGCCAGTGCGACAACCTCATGCTCATGCGGATGAACAGCCCCGACGACATCATCGAGCTCGGACGCTCCTTCGGCTTCGCGCCGGCATCGATGCTGCGCAGCTCGACCGGGTTCCTCCAGGGTGAGGCCCTTCTCGCCGGGGGCTTCGCTCCGGTCCCGATGTTCGTGAAGATGCGCTCCCGGCTCACCCGCGAGGGCGGCAGCGACGTCCCGGTTCCGCTCGTGGACGCCCCGACCACCTGAACCCCTGGGCTCGTCAGAGCAGGTCGGTGAGCTCCGCGTGGGCCCGGGAACGCACCCCCTCGAGCGCCTCCTTGGCCGTGCGGGCCCCGCGCGCCACCGCGGCCAGCCCCTGGCATTCCGGAAGAGAGTGCAGCGACAGCGCCAGGCGCACCACCGGCACCTTGCTCGGCGCCATCGACAGGCTCGACACCCCGAGCCCGGCGAGCACCAGCGCGAGCAGCGGGTCACCCGCCGACTCACCGCAGACCCCGATCGGGCGGCCCACGCGGCCCGCCCCCTCGCAGGCGGCGGCGACGACGTCGAGCACGGCGGGCTGCCACGGGTCGAGAAGGTCGCTCAGCTCACCCTGCATCCGGTCGGCCGCCATCGTGTACTGCGCCAGGTCGTTGGTGCCCAGGCTGCCGAAATCGACCTCGGCGAGCACGTGCGCGGCCCGCAGGGCGGCCCCCGGCACCTCGATCATCACCCCCGCCTTGGGTAGCCCGTTCTCGCGGACCCGCCGGGCGAACCAGGCGGCCTCCTCGACGGTGGCGACCATCGGGGCCATCACCCGTACGTCGGCTCCGGTGTCCTTGGCGGCGACGGCGAGCGCCTCGAGCTGGGCGTCGAGCAGCTCGGGCCGCTCCGCCGACAGCCGCAGGCCGCGCCGGCCGAGCGCCGGGTTCTCCTCCGGGCCCAGGTCGGCGAACGCGAGCGGCTTGTCGGCCCCGGCGTCCAGCGTGCGAACGACCACACGCCGGCCACGGAACGGCCGGAACACGTTCCGGTAGATCTCTGCCTGCTCGTCGACGGTCGGCGCCCTGTCGGCGGAGAGAAAGACGAACTCGGTGCGGAAGAGCCCGACGCCTTCGAGGTCGAGGGGCCCGGCGGCCTCGGCGTCCTGCACCCCACCGATGTTGGCAAGCAGCGCCACGTGGGTGCCGTCGCGCGTGGTGCCCGGACCGCTGCCCGCCGCGAGTGCCTTGGCTCGCTTCTCGCGGCGCACCCTCTGGGCTTCGACGAGGGCAGGGTCGGGGGCGATGGTGACCTCGCCGGTGTCGCCGTCGAGCGCGACGGGTGTGCCGGCCGGGATGCCGGTGGCACCGGCGAGCTGGACGACCGCCGGGATGCCCATCTGGGCGGCGAGGATCGCCGTGTGGCTCGTTCGCCCACCGGCCTGGGTGACGATGCCGACCACCAGCGAGCGGTCGAGGGTCGCCGTCTCGGCGGGGGCGAGGTCCTCGGCGACGACGACGCTCGGCTCGGAGAAGTCGGGCACTCCCGGTGCCGGCACCCCGAGCACCGCGGCGACGGCCCGGGAGCCGACGTCGCGCAGGTCGGTGACCCGCTCGGCGAAGTAGCCCCCCAGCGCCTCGAACTGCGTGCAGTACTCCTCGACCGCGTTGGCGATCGCCGTGGCCGGACCACGGCCGGCGGCCAGCTGCTTGTCGGCGGCCTTGACCAGCCCCTTGTCCCGGGCGATGAGTGCCGTGGCCTTGAGGATCTGCTGGGCGGTGTCGTCGGCGTGCCGGGCCTTGCCCTCGAGGGTCACGGCGACGAGCTCGAAGGCGGCCTTGACGTCGGCCAGCGCGGCCTCGCGGTCGTCGACGGCCGCTTCGCCGGCCGGCGGCCGCACCGGAGGTGCGACCTGCACGACCGGTCC
>CAVSRM010000020.1:0-46659 GCA_963730365.1 uncultured Actinomycetota bacterium
GGATAGGTTCGTCCCATGAGCGAGCCAATGGACGAGGACTGCATCTTCTGCCGGATCATCGCAGGCGAGATCCCCGCCGACGTCGTCGCCGAGTCGGGCCACTCCCTGGCGTTCCGGGCCCTCCAGCCCAGGCACCCCGCACGTGCTGGTGATCCCGCGGAGGCACGTCCCGGACCTCGCCGGTCTTGCCGCGGCCTCCGCCGAGGAGCTCGCGGATGCCGTCGCCCTGGCGGCACGGGTCGCGGACGACGCGGGGCTGCCGGGCTACCGCCTGGTCGCCAACACGGGCGAGGCCGCCCAGCAGAGCGTGTTGCACGCCCACGTGCACGTCATCGGCGGACGAGAGCTGACCTGGCCACCGGGCTGAGCCTCGTAGAATGGACCCACGATGACAGATGCCCACACCGCCAGACCGGGGTCCGCCGAGGCGGGCCCCGAGCCCAACCACCCCCACGTCCCCCTGCACACGGTCACGATTCCGGCCGAGATCGACATGGTCACCCTCCTGGGTGCGCGCGACGAGCTGCTGCGCACCGTGGAGCGGCAGTTCCCCAAGACACAGATCCACGTGCGCGGAAACGAGTTCCACATCGCCGGCGCCAGCGCCGAGGTGGCGCTCGTCGAGCGCCTCATCGACGAGTTGCTCGACGTGATCGACGCAGGCCAACCCTTGAACACCGACGCCGTCGAGCGGTCGATCCAGATGCTCCGGGCGCAGACGGTCGAGCGGCCCGCTGACGTGCTCACGATGAACATCGTCTCCAACCGCGGGCGCACGATCCGTCCCAAGACTCTGGGCCAGAAGCGGTACGTCGACGCGATCGAGACCCACACCATCGTCTTCGGGATCGGTCCCGCGGGCACCGGCAAGACCTATCTCGCGATGGCGAAGGCAGTCGCCGCCCTGCAGGCCAAGCAGGTCAACCGGATCATCCTCACCCGCCCCGCGGTGGAGGCGGGGGAGCGGCTCGGGTTCCTGCCCGGCACCCTCAACGACAAGATCGACCCCTACCTGCGGCCGCTCTACGACGCTCTGCACGACATGGTCGATCCCGAGTCGATCCCGCGCCTCATGGCCAGCGGCACGATCGAGGTCGCCCCACTCGCCTACATGCGCGGCCGCTCGCTCAACGACGCCTTCATCATCCTCGACGAGGCCCAGAACACCACGCCGGAACAGATGAAGATGTTCCTCACCCGGCTCGGCTTCGGCTCGAAGATGGTCGTCACGGGGGACGTGACCCAGGTGGACCTGCCCGGGAGCAACCTCAGCGGGTTGCGCGTCGTGCGCGACATCCTCACCGACCTGGACGACATCCACTTCGCCGAGCTGAGCGCCTCCGACGTCGTGCGCCACCGGCTCGTGGGAGCCATCGTCGACGCCTACGGTCGCTGGGACGACAAGCAGCCGCGGAGTCCGCGCTCGTGAGCATCGACGTCCTCAACGAGACCGAGTTCGCTCTCGACGAGCTGGAGCTCGTGGCCTGTGCCCGCTATGTCATGGACCAGATGAAGGTGCACCCGCGCGCCGACCTCTGCCTCCGCCTCGTCGACGAGGCCGCCATGGAGACCCTGCACGTGCAGTGGATGGACCTGCCCGGTCCGACGGACGTCATGAGCTTCCCCATGGACGAGCTGCGACCCGGGCGGGCCGGCGAGGACCCCGACGAGGGTGTCCTCGGAGACATCGTCCTGTGCCCCCCGGTCGCACAGAAGCAGGCCCGCGAGGCCGGCCACGCGACGGAGGAGGAGCTCCTCCTGCTCACGACGCACGGCATTCTGCACCTGCTCGGGTTCGACCACGCCGAGCCGGCGGAGGAGAAGGAGATGTTCGAGCTCCAGCGCCAGCTGCTGCTGACCTTCCTCGCCGTCCGTGGCCGTCCGAGTGCCTGAGGGCCGGGCAGCGGGATGACGCGACTCGTCGCGGCGGCCGTGCTCGCCACCCTTCTCGCCTTCCTCATCTCCATCGCCGAGGCGGCCTTCACCCGGATGTCCCGGGCCCGGGCGGCCGAGCTGCTCGACGAGGGACGGCCGGGCGCCAAGGCCCTCGTCCGGGTCGTCGGGGACACGGCGGCCTACCTCTCCGTCCTGTCCTTCCTGCGGGTGATCGCGGAGTCGACGGTCGCCGTCATGGTGACCCTCGCCGTGGTCGACAGGGTGGACGGCACCTGGCAGCCCTTCCTCATCGCCATCGGCATCATGGCGCTCATCTCGTTCGCGATCGTGGGGGTCTCCCCCGGCACCCTGGGGGCCCAGCACAGCACCCGCGTCGCGCTCGCAGCGGCTCCGACCACGTTGTGGCTCCGCCGGATCCTCGGACCGTTCTCGCGCATGCTCATCGCCCTCACCAATGCCGTGACGCCCGGCAAGGGGTTCCGAGACGGCCCCTTCGAGAGCGAGAGCGAGCTGCGCGACCTCGTCGACATGGCCCGTGACTCCGCCCTGATCGAGGCCGACGAGCGCGAGATGCTGCACAGCGTCTTCGAGCTCGGCGACACCGTCGCGCGGGAGGTTATGGTGCCGCGCACCGACATGGTGGCCATCGACGACGACCGGTCCTGCCGCCAGGCGATGAGCCTGTTCCTGCGCTCGGGGTTCTCACGCATCCCCGTCATCGGCGAGGACGTCGACGACATCATCGGCCTGCTCTACCTCAAGGACGTCATCCGTCGGCTCAACGCCGACCCGGAGGCGGGAGCGCTCTCCATCACCGAGCTGATGCGCCCGATGCCCTTCGTGCCCGAGAGCAAGCCCGTCGACGACCTGCTCCGGGAGATGCAGCGAGACCAGACGCACTTCGCGGTCGTCGTCGACGAGTACGGCGGCACGGCGGGGCTGGTCACCATCGAGGACATCCTCGAGGAGATCGTCGGCGAGATCACCGACGAGTACGACAGGGAGTCCCACGAGGTCGAGGACCTCGGGGACGGGCGGCTCCGGGTGCTGGCCACGCTGCACGTCGACGACCTCGCCGAGCTCTTCGACGTCGACCTCGAGGAGGACGAGGTCGACACGGTCGCGGGGCTGATGGGCAAGGTCACCGGACGGGTCCCCATCCTCGGGTCGACCTGTGAGGTGGCAGGGTTGCGCCTGACCGCCGAGCGGATGTCCGGGCGACGACACCGCATCGCGACGGTGGTCGTGGAGCGGGTGGCGCCGGCCGCCGAGTCCACCGACCTGGAGGAGCGCGCCGGATGAGCGAGCAGGACCCCCCGTACCTCGCAGGGTTCGCCTGCCTGATCGGGCGACCGAACGCCGGGAAGTCGACGCTGACGAACGCCCTGGTCGGCACCAAGGTCGCGATCACCTCGAGCAAGCCGCAGACGACGCGGCACACGATCCGTGGGATCGTGACGACCGAGCGCAGCCAGCTGATCCTCGTCGACACCCCCGGGCTGCACAAGCCGCGGACGCTGCTCGGGGAGCGGCTCAACGACCTGGTCCGCGAGACCCTGCTCGAGGTCGACGTCATCGGCTTCTGCCTGCCCTCGAACCAGCGCATCGGACCCGGCGACCAGTTCATCGCCAGGGAGCTGGCCGAGCTGGGCAGGGGGCATCGCACCCCGGTCGTCGCCATCGCAACGAAGTCCGACACCGTCGACCGGCAGCGACTCGCGGAGCACCTCATCGCGATCGACCAGCTCGGTGACTGGTCGGCGATCGTGCCGTGCTCGGCGACCCGCGGCGACCAGGTCTCCGACGTCGCGGAGCTGCTGTCCGAGCGGCTGCCGACCTCCCCGGGTCCGCTCTACCCGGACGGTGTCCTCACCGACGAGCCCGAGGCCGTCATGATCGCCGAGCTCGTCCGGGAGGCGGCGCTCGAGGGAGTGCGCGACGAGCTGCCGCACAGCCTGGCCGTCGTGGTCGAGGAGATCCTGCCGCGGGAGGGACGCAGCGCAGAGCGACCGTTGCTCGACGTCCGGGTCAACGTCTTCGTGGAACGGGACTCCCAGAAGGCCATCGTCATCGGGCGCGGCGGCTCCAGGCTGCGCGAGGTCGGCACGAACGCGCGTCGTGGCATCGAGGCGATCCTCGGCCAGCGAGTGCACCTCGACCTGCACGTCAAGGTCGCCAAGGACTGGCAGCGCGACCCCAAGCAGCTCCGGCGACTGGGGTTCTGAGCGCGCGTCGACCCCCTGCGGGCCGAACACACCCGTTCGGTGGTTGTCGGCGACCCTGCGCGAGGTGAAGCATTGACCTCACCACCCGCGCGAGGAGTGAGCCATGGCTGAGCACCGTGCTGCGAGAGGGCTACGAGGCCACGACCTGACCGGGGTTCCCACCGAGGAGGTCCGGTTCGGCGTCGTGATGAACGGGGGCGTCTCCCTCGCGGTCTGGATGGGGGGTGTCGCCCTCGAGGTCGACCACCTGGTCAAGGCGGCCGCCACCGGCACGGGCCCCTACGCCACGATGCTCGCGCTCACCGGGTGCACCGCTCGCGTCGACGTCGTCTCGGGCACATCGGCCGGCGGCGTCAACGGGGCCGCCCTGGCACTGGCCCAGGCCAACCGCCTGGCCGACCTGGCCTCCCTGCGCGACGTGTGGGTCGAGCAGGGGCGCATCGAGGCGCTGCTCCGTCAGCCCTTCCGCGGTTCCCCCAGCTCGCTGCTCAAGGGTGACGACCACTTCCTCCCGCAGCTGAACGCCGCCCTGACCCGGTTGGCCGTCCCCACCTCACCGACCCCGCCGAAGGACGCCCCGATCGACCTCACCGTGATGACCACGGTGCTGCGTGGCAACCAGGAGGTCACCGTCGACGCGCTGGGACAGCGCCTGCCGCAGTCGGTGCACGGGGCCCGGTTCCGGTGGCGCCGACCCGTCGACGCCCGGCCGGAGGACGACCCTTTCGGGCTCGGCCGGATCCGCGGCACCGCGGCGCAGCTCGCGCTCGCGGCGCGCAGCTCCTCGAGCTTCCCGGTCGCCTTCGAACCGTCCTTCGTGCCCGTGTCGGCGGACCCCGACGCGCCGCTGCCCGCCGTGACCGCCCAGACCTCGGAGCTGCGCCCCGACATGGCGGGCCTCGTGCAGGAGTGGGGCGACACCTTCCCCGCCCGCGACCGGTCCCGGTACGTCGTCGACGGGGGAGTGCTCGCCAACACACCCACCCGTGTCGCCGTCGAGGCCATCGAGCAGATGCCGGCAGAGGGCCCGGTGCGCCGGATCATGCTCCTCGTCTTTCCGCATGCCCCCGAACCGGGGCCCGACCCCGCCGACACCCTGGCCGACCCCCCGAGCCTCGTCCAGTCGCTGACCGGTGTGCTCGGAGCCCTCTCGGCATCGGGCGGGCGCACCTTCGTCGACGAGCTCGAGGCGCACAACCTGCGCGCCGCCGGTCGACGGGGCACACGGGGGGACATCCTCGCCGAGCTCACCGACGGCGCCGACCTCGAGTCCCTCGCCACGCCGCTGTTCCCGCACTACCGGCGGATGCGGTTGTGGCACGCGGCCCGGGACCTCGCGCTCCAACAGGTGCGCCGTCGCCCGCCGGAGTCCTTCCCGGACGAGAACGACGCGTGGGACTACGAGCGCATCAGACGGGCCGCCGAGCGGGCACAGCACGACTGGGCCGCGAGGACCGGGGCGGCGATCCCCTACGTGCCCGACGAGCTACCGACGCTGCAACGGCCCGACGCCGCCGACGCATGGGCGTGGGGGGTCAGCGGCGCGGTCGCCGTGGCCGAAGGAGCAAACGAGCTGCTGCGGGAGCTGGTCTGGGTCCTTCCCGCCGGCGACGACTGGGAGATCGCTCGGCAGGCTCGGGAGAAGCTCACCGAACAGGCCCGGCTGATCCACCTCAGCCGACGGCTCACCGATGACCCCTGGGAGCACGACGAGACCCTGGCCACTCTGCGGCCGGACCACTCCTACTGGACGCTACGACTCGCCTCCTACGAGCGCTTGATGACAGGGGTGTCGAGCGACGACGTCGCCACGGCCATCGACCAGGTGGCCCGCTCCGAGAACGAACGCCGGTTCATGGTGGGACACGACAAGGACGCGGCCGACGCGTGGGAGCAGCAGGTGAGGCAGGCCCTCACCGACCGGCTGCTCGAGCAGCCGGCGGGCAGCGCCGGGCGCGCCGTCCGCGACCACGTCGAGAGCGTCGTCGAGGTGCTGCGGGACGCGCTCCCGGTCCTTCGCCGCTACTGCGACGCGCACCCGGTCCCTCGGCGCGGCCAGGGCGAGGTCCCCACGCTGGGCGACGCCCGCGGGCTGCATCGCTGGCGCAACGCGCTCGCCCCCGCTGCCTCGGCCGTGAGCGAGCAGGCGCTGCTCACCACGCTGCTCCAGCTCGAGGTGGCCAGCGCAACGATCGGTGACGAGTCGACCACCGGGTCGACCATCCCCATCGAGGTCGTGCAGCTCTCCGCCCAGACCGACAACGCCTTCGCACGCTACAGCCGCACCGGCGACGACAAGCTCGGCGGCTGGTCCGTGAAGCGCTTCGGTGGCTTCCTCAAGCGGTCATGGCGGGTCAACGACTGGACGTGGGGGCGGCTGGATGCCGCAACCGTGCTGGCCCGCACGGTCCTGCACCCCGCACGGGTTCGGCGCACGGCCTACCTGTCCGGCTACGTCACGCCGGGGAGCGACCCGCGGGAGCTGGCCCGCGCGACGGTGGACGACCTGGCCGAACACCTGCTCGGCGACAGCGGCCTGCTCGACGATGCGCGGGTGGTCGCCCTGCGCGAGGGCGCCGTGGCGGAGCTCACCGGCGCCTTCACCCTGCGGGTCCCGACCGAGCAGCTCTCCCCGATGATGCCCTCCCTCGCGCATCTGTTCGCCTGGGCGGTGCAGCTGGAGACGGTGACCGAGGAGGTGCCCGCCCTCACGGCCGCCATCCGCGAGGACCACACCGACGGGGCCAACCCGAGGTCGCGCGGGGAGCTGTTCCTCTCCGCGGAGGCCCCGCTGCTCACGAAGGTGGAGAGCTCGGCGCGTGACGGTGTCGTCCTGCCTGGCCCCGAGCGGTCGTCACTGCTCACGGCATTCGACCGGGCGGGGGTGGGCCGCGAGCCGCTGGGCGACGAGAGCTCGAGCGACCTGATGATCCGCAGCGCCTCGACGGCGGCAGCCGTGAGCGCCACCGTCCTCGACTCCCCGGCGGGTGGGCTGGGAGCGCTGCGCCCCGTCACCCGACTGATCCGCGGGGCGATGCTCGTCGGCCACTGGGTCATCGTCGGTCTCACCTCGAGTGCGGCGATCGCCAGGGGGTTGACCCTGGTGGGTCTCGCGATCGGAGCCGTCCTGGTCTCGCTGTCCTTGTTCGGCGTGCTGCCCGAGGCGTGGTCGGGTCCGGCCGCGATGGTCGGGATCAGCGCGGTCCTCGTGGCGCTGACCTACGGCACCGTCCGCACCCGAACCCTGCTGCACGGACTGGTCCTGCTGACACCTGTCATCCCACTGCTGGCCTACGCGTTCGTCGATGCGAGCCAGGGGGCGGCATCCGCCCAGCGCGGTGCGGTGACCCTCCTCGCCGTCCTCGCCCTCGCCCTCGGACTCATGCTGCTCGGCTCACTGCCGGCCACCACGGGAAGCGTGTGGAACGCCCTCGACCGGCTCGCCGACCGGCAGCGCCTGCCCAAGGTCTCGGGCGACGGACTCAGCGAGCGTCAGCGCGGTCTGCGCAACGCCGGCCGCAGAGTGAGGGGTCTGCTCGCCGGCGCTGCGGCGGTGCTCGTTCGCCTGCTGGTCGTCGCCGTCCCCGTCCTCATCGCGTGGGCGCTGGTGCGCGACGACCCCGCGGTCGCCACGCGCTGGATCAGGGACCACGCGTGGGTCGCGACCGCCATCGCGGCGGCCTGCACCCTGTTCGGGGCGTGGGCGGCCGCGCACTTCGGTACCCTGCTGCGAGTGCTCCGCCGGGTGTCCGACGACGCCGCCGGAGAGCAGGGGAGCGGGGAACGGTGGGAGTATGCCCCGCTGACCCACCCGGCAGGGGCGGAGGCGGGGTGGGCGGTGCTCTACGGGGCCGGCTACTTCGTCATCGCGGGGGTGACCGCGTCTCGCACGCTGCCCGATGACGGCGCGCCGTTGTGGCAGCACGCCCTCGTCGCATCGGCGGCGCTCCTGGGCATCGCCCTCACCGTGGCCCTCCCGCTCCTGAGCCCGCTGAGGGCCATCAGGGCCGCCGAGGCGCACGAGGCGGTGAGGGATCGGGAGGTCGCGCGGTTGACCGTCGAGCCGGTGGCGGGGGCCGACACCGCGGCCACGGCCGCGCGAGCCTACGCCGAGGACCTGGTCGACCGAGGCGTCGGATACCGCTGGCTCGTTTCGGGCACGGCAGGAGCGGATGGCCGCGCCCCGTCGCTCAGCAGACGTGGGCAACGTCTGCTCGAGCACCTCGACCAGGGACGAGGGTGACGGGGCGCGGACCGGGTTCCGTCAACGGCCCCCGACGGTGCCGTCCCGGCGGGGGTCGGCCCCACCGACGAAGCCGTCGTCTGTGACCGCGATGATCGACAGCCCGCTGCTCTGCTCGACGATGTTGACGGGGTGGCCCCGCTCGAGCAGGGCGGCGCGCAGTGCCTGCACGTCGTAGTCGGTCGTGACACCGGCCGTGGGCGGTTCGAGGTCCGTGCTCCCGTTGCGGTTCATGTAGTGCGGGACGTTGGCCGCCTCCTGGGGGTCGAGGCCGAAGTCGATGAGGTTGACGATGGACTGGGCCGTGTAGGCGATGATCCGCGATCCTCCGGGGGATCCGGTGACGTACTCGACGTCTCCCGCGGCGTCGAAGACGATCGTGGGTGACATCGAGCTGCGCGGGCGCTTGCCGGGCTCGACCCGGTTCGCGATCGGCTGGCCGTCTCCTCCGACGGCCGCGAAGGAGAAGTCGGTGAGCTCGTTGTTGAGCAGGAAGCCCGCTCCGGGCACCATCACCCCGTTGCCGAAGGAGCTCTCGACCGTGGTCGTCACCGACAACGCGTTGCCCCAGCGGTCGATGATCGAGAGGTGGCTGGTGCCGTTCTCGGTGTCGGTGAGCTGGGGACCTGTCGGGTCGAAGTCACCGGGAGGGGTGCCCGGGGCGGCCGTGCCCATGTCGGTGTCGGTGATGAGCGCCGCGCGCGAGGCGAGGTAGTCCTTGTCGAGCATCCCCTCGGTGGGCACGGTGACGAAGTCCGGGTCGCCGACGTAGAGGTTGCGGTCGGCGAAGGCGAGGCGACCGGCCTCGGCGAACAGGTGGACCGCCTCGACGCCGAGGGGGTCGTCGCCGAGGTCGAAGTTCTCGAGGATGCCGAGCATCTGGCCCACGGCGAGGGCACCGGAGGACGGCGGACCCATGCCGCACACCTCGTGGCCCCGGTAGTCGATGCAGACCGGTGCGCGTTCGACGACGTCGTAGGCCGCGAGGTCGTCCAGCGTCATGTCGCCCGGGATGTTGAGGTCGCTGTTCACGGCATCGACCAGCGCTTCGGCGATGGGACCGGTGTAGACGGCATCCGCTCCCTCCTTGGCCAGGGCCTTCATCGTGTCGGCGTAGTCCTTGTTGCGGATGGTGGTGCCCGCCGGCTTGGCCGCGCAGTCGGTCTCGCTGCCGTTGGTGAAGTAGGCGAAGGCGACCGGGTCGCGGAAGAACAGCCGATCGGTGCAGCTGGGGTTCGATGCGAGCAGGCCGTTGACCTGGTCGGCGGTGCGCTCGCTCAGCGGGAAGCCGCCCTGGGCGAGGGTCTTCGCCGGGGTGAACAGACGCTGCCACGGCAGGCGGCCGTGCGCCTCGTGGAGCACCTCCATCACCTCGGGGTTGCCCGGGACCCCGACGGACAGGCCGCTCTGCCATGCCTGGATGAAGCCGAGGCCGGCGAACCGGTCCTCGGTCGCCGCCAGGGGGGCCTTCTCGCGGGCGTCGTACGTGGTCGTGGTGTCGGTCGCCGCGTCGTGGTAGACGACGAAGGAGCCTCCGCCGATACCGGTGGACTGTGGTTCGACGAGCCCGAGCACGGTCTGGACGGCGACGAAGGCGTCCGCGGCCGTGCCCCCGTTGCGCAGGATCTGCTCGCCGGCCTCGGTCGCCAGCGGGTTGGTCGTGACGACCATCTCCCGCTGGGTCGTGACCGCTCGGGTGAGGGGTTCGTCCGCGGCTGCGGGAAGCGCGGCGACGGTGGATCCGATGAGGGCGGCCACCGCCCCGAGTGCCAGAGTCGTTCCTCGACGCATGGTGGACCTCCAGTGCGGCGACCCGCCGCCCGGCTGGCACGGGCCTGTGCCCGGCAGGCTACGGCCGTTCCCACCGGCTGTCCTGTTGAAGCGCCCCGGTTCGGATCGTGAGCCGGACGCTCCGCCTTCTCGTTGCTCCGTAGACTGCACCGCATGCGAATCGGAGTCTTCGGCGCGACCGGTCAGGTCGGCAACGTCATGCGCACCCTGCTCTCGGAGCGGAGCTTTCCCGTCGAGGAGATGCGCTACTTCGCCTCCGCGCGCTCGGCGGGAACGATGCTTCCCTGGGGTGAGGGCGAGGTCACCGTCGAGGACACCGCGACCGCCGACTTCTCCGGTCTGGACATCGCACTCTTCTCGGCGGGCGGTGCGACGAGCAGGGAATGGGCCCCGCGCGTCGCCGCGGCCGGCGCCGTCGTCATCGACAACTCCAGCGCGTGGCGCAAGGACCCGGACGTCCCCCTCGTCGTCTCGGAGGTCAACCCCGACGACCTCGACCACCTTCCCAAGGGCATCGTCGCCAACCCCAACTGCACCACCATGGCCGCGATGCCGGTGCTCAAGCCGCTCCACGACCTCGCCGGGCTCCTGCGCCTGCACGTGAGCAGCTACCAGGCCGTCTCCGGGTCCGGGGGCAAGGGCCTGCTGGAGCTCGACTCCCAGCTGCGAGGTGCCTACGCCGCGGGTGACCCCAGCGCCCTGGCCCTCGACGGGTCGGCTCTCGAGCTGCCCGAACCCGCGGTGTACGCCGTGCCCGTCGCCTTCAACGTCGTGCCGCTGGCCGGCTCCCTCGTCGACGACGGCACCTTGGAGACCGACGAGGAGCAGAAGCTCCGCAACGAGTCGCGAAAGATCCTGCACGTCCCCGACCTGCTCGTCTCCGGCACCTGCGTCCGGGTGCCGGTGTTCTCCGGGCACAGCCTGGCCATCCACGCCGAGTTCGCCGGCGACATCAGCCCGGAGCAGGCCGTCGAGGCGCTGTCCCACGCACCGGGCGTCATCGTGACCAACGTGCCGAACCCGCTCCAGGCCACCGGCCGCGACGAGGTGTTCGTAGGTCGCGTGCGGCGAGACCAGGCCGCCCCGGAGGGTAAGGGGCTCAACCTCTTCGTGGTCGGCGACAACCTGCGCAAGGGCGCGGCGCTCAACGCAGTGCAGATCGCCGAGGAGCTGGTCAGGCGCCGCTGAGCACGGTCACCGCCCGCCACCGGAGGCACCCGCTCACCGCACGGCGCGCCACACGGACTGCTCGGTGCTCTCGCCCGCCTCCCAATCGGCGATCCACGGGCCGGTGCCCTCGCTGGGGTCCATCACCCCGTCCTCGAGCCACGTCACGTCGCCGTCGAGCACAGCCCCCGCGAGCTTGCGGTCGACCTCGTCGGTGTTGGTCCACAGGTCGTCGAAGAGCTTGTCGACGCGCAGCCTCGCCTGGCCGCAGAACGCGTCCGCGAGCCGCTGCGCCGACCGACCGTGCTCGGCGTCATCGGCCCGCAGCATCTCGGCGCGCACGCACGCCGCGGACATCGCGAAGAGCTCGGCGCCGATGTCGACCACTCGACCGAGGAAGCGCTGGTGCTGCTCCATGCCGGCCTGCCACCGTGACATCCCGTAGAACGTCTGGCGGGCCAGCCGGCGCGAGGAGCGCTCCACGAACCTCAGGTGCCTGGCGAGCGGGCCGAAGTCCGCGTACGACGTCGGCACCGAGCCCGCGCCGGTGACGAGCTGGGGGAGCCATCTCGCGTAGAAGCCGCTGGCCCCGGCGGCCGCCTTCGCCTTGGCCTGCAGGTCCGCATCGGGCGACGCGAGGTCACCGGCCGCCGTGAGGTGCTCGTCCACGGCCTCGCGCGCGATGAGGAGGTGCATGATCTCGCTGGACCCCTCGAAGATCCGGTTGATCCGCAGGTCGCGCACGAGCTGCTCGGCGGGCACCGCGCGCTCACCGCGGGCGGCGAGTGACGCTGCGGTCTCGTAGCCGCGGCCTCCTCGGATCTGCACCAGCTCGTCGGCCACCTGGCAGGACATCTCGCTCGCCCACAGCTTGGCCAGGGCCGCCTCGATCCTGATGTCGGTCCTGCCGGAGTCCGCCAGGGCACAGGACAGCTCGACGACGGACTCCAGACCGTAGGCCGTGGCCGCGATGAACGCGATCTTGCCGCCCACGGCTTCGTGCTCTCCCACCGGCCGGCCCCACTGGACTCGCTCACCCGACCACTCGCGCGCGATCTTCAGCGCCCACTTGGCACCGGCCGAACACATCGCCGGGATGGACAGCCGACCCGCGTTCAGGGTTGTGAGGGCGATCTTGAGTCCGTCGCCCTCCTGACCGAGACGGTTCTCGACGGGCACCCGCACCTGGTGCAGGCGGGTGAGGCCGTTCTCGATGCCGCGCAGCCCCATGAACGCGTTGCGGCGCTCGACCGTGATCCCCGGTGCGGTGCCCTCCACGACGAAGGCCGTGATCCCGCCGCGGCCCCCCTCGTGCTTCGGGACGCGGGCCATGACGACGAGCAGCTCGGCCACGACCCCGTTGGTGGTCCACAGCTTCACGCCGTCGACGAGGTATGCGGTGCCGTCGTCGGTGAGCGTCGCGGTGCTCTCCATCCGGGCCGGGTCCGACCCCACGTCCGGCTCGGTGAGGAGGAAGGCCGAGATCGCCCCGGCGGCGCAGCGCGGCAGGAAGCGCTCCTTCTGGTCATCGGTGCCGACGAGCTTGACGGGCTCCGGCACGCCGATCGACTGGTGGGCCGAGAGCAGGGCGCCGAGGGACGGGTGCACCGACCCCACGAGGATCAGCGCCCGGGCGTACCAGCGCATGGTGAGGCCCAGTCCGCCGTACTCGGTGGGGATCTTCATGCCGAAGGCCCCCACCTCGGCGAGGGCGGCGACGTCCTCGTCCGGGATGAGGGCGTCACGCTCGATCCGGGCACCGTCCATGTCCGCGCAGACCGCCCGGAGGCGGGCGAGGAAGGCCTCCCCGCGGGCCTCGTCGTCGGGGTCGGGCCGTGGGTGTGGGTGCACGAGGTCGAGGTCGAACCGTCCCAGGTAGAGCTCCTTGGCGAAGCTCGGATCGCTCCAGCCGCTCTCGCGTGCCTCCTCGGCGACGTCTCGGGCCTGCTTCTCGGTGACCTGCGTCCTGGGACCCGGTCCGGCCCCGGTCGTGGTCGGTCGGGTGGTCTCCGCGTTGGCGCTCATCGTGGCTCCCTTGCCGTCGGACTCCCAGTGTCCCCCCTAGAGTGGCCGGATGGCTGAGAACGATGCTGACTTCCAGGCCGCTGTTGCGGCCGTCCCGAACTTGACCCAGGACCCGGGCAACGAGACCAAGCTTCGCCTCTACGCGCTGTACAAGCAGGCCACCGAGGGCGACGCTCAGGGCAAGCGGCCGGGGTTCACCAACCCCGTCGGCCGCGCGAAGCACGACGCCTGGGCGGCGCTGCGGGGCACCGACACGGAGGCCGCCAAGGCTGAGTACGTCGAGGTCGTGAGCGGCCTCACGAGCTGAGGGCCGCCCCACGCGTGGAGCGGTCGCCGAGGTCCGTGACCCGGTGCGCCCACGTGTGGGTGACCTCCATGCCGACCTTGAGGTAGAGGTCGAGGGCGCCCGTGCGCGAGTCGGTGGAGAGCTCGCTGCGGACGGCACCGTGCTCACGCGCCCGACCGAAGCCGTCGGCGAGCAACGCCTGGCCGAGCCCCAGGCCGCGGTGAGCCCGGTCGACCGCCAGCTGGTGCACGTAGCCGCAGCCCGCGCCGTCGAGGATCGTGAAGCACACCCCGACGACGTCGTCCGCCCCGGCACCGGTCACCACGAGCCGGAGCTGCCAGGGCTGCGTCCCCGGCCGCCTGACGGTCGTGGCCGCCCAGTCCTCGAAGGACTCAGGTGAGCGACCCTCCCACTCACCGAAGGCGTCCTGCACCACGCGGTGGGCCCGACGCTCCAGCCGGTCTCCCGCGAGCGTCGTGATCTCGTACTCCTCGGGCAGCGGGCGCTCGGGGAGCGTGCGCCCCTCGGGAAGCTCGAGCACCCAGGCCGTGTGGGCGAGCCGGTATCCGCGGTGGACGAGGAAGTTGTCGGCGGTCGACCCCTCCGGAGCGTTCTGCCCGACCGTGGAGGCCCCCATCCGGGCCGCCGTCGCCTCGGTCCACGCGGCCAGGAACGACCCGATGCCGCGTCCGCGAGCCGCGGGCAGGACGGCACCCTCGGCCCTGGCGCCGCCACGAGTCACCTCGGCCGCCCCGACCGGGCGGTCGCCCTCGAACACACCGATGCTGTCCGTGGCCAGGGTGAAGCTGGGTCGCGCCCAGTCGCCCGCGATGTCCTCCCTCTCGATGGCGAGGATCCCGGCGTCCTCGAGCTCGGCGGCGGCGTAGACCGAGAAGACGAGGTCGAGGTCGGCCGGGGTCAGCGGTCGAGCCGCGAGCCCGGCCGGCAGGGGGTCCTCGTGCGCCGTCACCCGCCAAGGATGACTCACGGACACCATCCGACGCACCGTGGTTTCGGTGGTAGACCGGTGCCATGCGTCTGCACGAGACCCCCCGGCACCCGCTGGCCAACGAGCTGACGCGCCGCCGCCAGCCGACGGGCCGGCCGGCCGTCGATGCCCACCAGGGGTTCCACCCGTGAGGGCGCCGACCGCGCTCGTGCGCCGGCCCGGTCCACGACTCGCCGACGGCCTCGTCACCCACGTCGAGCGGGCACCGGTCGACCACGACCGTGCCCTGGCGCAGTGGGAGGAGTACGTCGGGGCTCTCTCGAACGCCGGCTGGGAGGTCCTCGAGGTGCCGCCGGCCGACGACTGCCCCGATGCCGTCTTCGTCGAGGATGCCGTCGTCGTGCACGACGACCTCGCGGTGGTCACCCGCCCCGGAGCGCTGGAACGCCGCGGCGAGACCGCCGGCGTGGAGGCAGCGGTCCGGGACCTCGGGCTGCGGGTCGCCCGGATCGAGTCGCCCGGAACCCTGGACGGAGGAGACGTGCTCCGCAGCGGGGGGACGGCCTACGTCGGGCTGGGCGGGCGCACCAACAGGGTCGGCGTGCAGCAGCTGGCAGAGCACCTCCGGCAGTTCGACGTGCGCGTCCGGGCGATCCCCGTCAGCCGGGTGCTCCACCTGAAGTCCGCGTGCACGGCGCTGCCCGACGGCACCATCGTCGGCTGGGACCCGGCGGTGGACGACGCCGACGCGTTCCCGGCCTACGAGGCCGTGCCGGAGGAGCCCGGCGCCCATGTCGTGCGGCTGGCCGACCGGCACCTGCTCATGGCGACCGGTGCACCTCGCACCACACGCTCCTTCCGCGACCGTGGGTACACGGTGACCACGGTCGATGTCTCCGAGTTCGACAAGCTCGAGGGGTGCGTCACCTGCCTCTCCGTCCGCGTGCGGCGGTGACCACCCGGTGGACCGGGGGTTGGCCGGATGCCGGCAGCACGGCATACTCGGTGCCGTGCACCAGCACCGCCTCCTCCTTCGCTGCCGCGACGGGGCCTGACACCGGCCGCCCCTCGTCGCGGAGTCCGCTGTGCCCCGGCCGCACCCGCAGACGAGACGAAGGCGTGACCGACAGATGATCCACCCCCAGCAGCCCTCCGGGATGCCGACCCGCAAGTACCTCCCGTTCCAGGAGCAGATCGCGGTCGAGCTCCCCGACCGCACCTGGCCCGAGCGGGTCATGACCCAGGCCCCTCGCTGGTGCGCGGTCGACCTGCGTGACGGAAACCAGGCGCTCATCGACCCCATGGACGCCGAGCGCAAGATGCGGATGTTCAAGCTCCTCGTGAAGATGGGCTACAAGGAGATCGAGGTCGGCTTCCCGAGTGCCAGCCAGACCGACTTCGACTTCTGCCGGGACCTCATCGAGGGCGGTCACATCCCCGACGACGTGACGATCCAGGTCCTCACCCAGTGCCGCGACCACCTCGTCGAGCGCACCTTCGACGCCATCCGGGGCAGCAAGCAGGCCATCGTGCACTTCTACAACTCCACGTCGGTGCTGCAGCGTCGGGTCGTCTTCGGGATGGGTGAGGAGGGCATCATCGACATCGCCCTCCAGGGGGCGCGACTGTGCCGAAAGCTCGAGGAGACCGTTCCCGAGACCGACGTCTACTACGAGTACTCCCCGGAGTCCTACACCGGCACCGAGCTCGAGTTCGCCGTGCGCATCTGCAACGAGGTCATCGGCGTCATCGACCCGACGCCCGACCACAAGATGATCATCAACCTGCCCGCGACGGTCGAGATGGCCACACCCAACGTCTACGCGGACTCGATCGAGTGGATGGTGCGCCACCTGGACCGTCGGGAGTCGGTGGTGGTCAGTCTGCACCCCCACAACGACCGCGGTGAGGGCGTGGCGGCTGCCGAGCTCGGCTACCTGGCGGGTGCCGACCGGATCGAGGGCTGTCTCTTCGGCAACGGGGAACGTACCGGAAACGTGTGCCTGGTGACGTTGGGGATGAACCTCTTCAGCCAGGGCATCGACCCCCAGATCGACTTCTCCGACATGGCCGAGATTCGCCGCACCGTGGAGTACTGCAACCAGCTGCCCGTGCACGAGCGTCACCCCTGGGGTGGCGACCTCGTCTACACGGCCTTCTCCGGGTCCCACCAGGACGCCATCAAGAAGGGGCTGGAGGACATGGATCGGCGCACCAAGGACGCCGGCGTCGACATCGACCACCTCGACTGGGGCGTGCCGTACCTGCCGATCGACCCGCACGACATCGGCCGGTCCTACGAGGCCGTGGTCCGGGTCAACAGCCAGTCGGGCAAGGGCGGCGTCTCCTACCTGCTCAAGGCCGAGCACGGGCTGGACCTGCCCCGTCGGCTCCAGGTGGAGTTCAGTCACGTCGTCCAGCGCCGCACGGACTCCCTGGGAGGCGAGCTGTCCGCCGCCGAGATCTGGCAGATGTTCGCCGATGAGTACCTCCACGCCGACCAGCCCGATCACCGGTGGGGCCGCTTCGGTCCGGTGCGCTCCACGCTCGTGGGGTCCGACGACGGACGGGACCGGATCGAGGCCGTCGTGACCGACGGGGGCAAGGAGGTGGACGTCTTCGGGACCGGCAACGGGCCGATCGCGGCCTTCATCGATGCCCTGGCGCCGCTGGGTGTCGACGTCCGTGTGCTCGACTACGCGGAGCACGCCCTCTCCGCGGGTGGTGACGCCCGGGCCGCGGCCTATGTCGAGTGCGCGGTGGGCGAGCGGGTCCTGTGGGGCGTGGGCCTGCACGAGTCGATCGTCAAGGCGTCGCTGCGGGCGATCCTCTCGGCGGTCAACCGAGCGGACCGCGACGGATCCGTCGTGGAGTGAGGACCGGGCGCGGTGCGGGTGCTCAGCCGGTGATGAACGCCCGCACCACCTCGGCGAACCTGTCGGGGTCGTCGAGGTGCGGGAAGTGCCCGGCGCCCTCGAAGATCTCGACCTGGCAGTCGGCGATCGACTTCTGCGCGGCGGCCGCGTGCCAGGCAGGGATCATCCGGTCCTTTGAGCCCCAGATGATCAGGGTGGGAACGCTGGCCACCTCGGGCAGGAACTCGTGGGCGTTCACGCTCTGACCCCCCGGATCGATGACCGACCGCGTCGTGGCGAGGAAGGCTCGGCGGCTCTCGGCATCGCCGAGTGAGCTGAACCCCTGCCAGATCTCGCTGATGTCCGGGCTGGCCCCCAGGCCGAGTGATCCCAGGGCCCTTCCCGTCCACTCCATCCGCTCGCGGACCCACCGCGAGGCGATGACGGGGAGGACGAACTCCGCGCCGGGAAGCGTCGCCGACCGCAGGATCCCGCTGACGTCGCGGCCGAGGCCGCCGCTCGCGACGAGCACGAGGCGCTCGACGCGCTCGGGGAACAGGTAGCGGAAGACCATGGCGATCCCGCCGCCCAAGGAGTGGCCCACGAGCGTGACCCGGTCGATCTCGAGGCGGTCCAGGAGGTCGCGCAGGGTGGCCGCGTGAGAGCCGAGGGAGTAGTCGCCGACGGCGGGCTTGTCCGATGCGCCATGGCCGAAGAGGTCGGGAATGATGACCCGGAGGTCCTCGTCGAGCTCGTCGATGAGGTGGCTCCACTGGCGCTGTGACCCGAGAAGCCCGTGGATGAACAGCACGGCCGGGCCCTCTCCCGCATCGATGTAGGAGAACTCGTGGCCGTGCAGCGTGGTGGTCTCGGCGCGGGGTAGCGCGATCATCGTGCCCTCCTCGTAGGTGTAACTCAACAGTAACTTACGCGAGCGTAGGTTACGAGCCACCGTGGCCGAGACCACTCGGTCCAGCGGGGTCAGCGCACCCCGCGGACGCGGAACTGGACGGAGATCCTCGGCCCCACGGGCTTGGCCGTCTTGGGGACGCAGTGGTCCCACGTGCGCTGGCAGGAGCCTCCCATCACGACCAGGTCCCCGTGCCCTGCGGGCAGCCGGAGGGAGGTGCCACCGGCCCTCGGCCGGAGCGCGAGGTCGCGGGGTGCCCCCACCGAGAGGATCGCCACCATCGTGTCCGCGTCGCGGGATCGGCCGATGCGATCGCCGTGCCAGGCCACCGAGTCGTGTCCGTCGCGGTACAGGCAGAGGCCCAGGGTGCGGAACGGCTCGCCGAGCTCCCGGGCGTAGTGCTCGGAGAGCTCGTCGCGGCACCGCTCGAGGGCCGGATGGGGGAGCGGCTCGTGCTCGTCGTAGAACCTCAGCAGCCGAGGGACGTCGACCACAGTGTCGTACATCTGGCGGCGCTCGGCTCGCCAGTCGACGTCGCGGCGGAGGACGGAGTAGAGCTCGTCTGAGCCGCCGACCCAGCCCCGGCGGACGTCGACCCAGGCGCCGTGGGCGAGGGGGGTGCGCTGGAGCGTTCCGGCCAGCGGGTGGACCTCGACCTCGTCGGAGAGGTCGAGGAGCGATCCCTGGAGGGCGGCCACGGTGCGAGAGTAGACGGTAATCGTACTGATGTCCAGACTCCCCGTCCCGACGCGGTGTCGAACCTTCCGCCCGTTCACTTGCAGGAACGACGCCGGTGCAATGGAGTGGGCCCATGAGCGACCATCCGCTGTCCGACGCCGTCGTCGCCGTGGTGGGCGCCTCGGGAGCCCTGGGGTCGAGGATCGCCAGAGGCGCAGCCGAGCGCGGAGCCCACGTCGTGCTCGTGGGGCGGGTCGAGGGGAGGCTCGACGGCGTCGTCGAGGGTGCCGCGACGGTCGTGGGCGACCTCGCCGACGCCCGGCTGGGGGACCGCGTCCTGCGGGCGGCCCTGGACCGGCACGGACGACTCGACGGGGTCGTCAACGCCGCAGGCGTCGCGGCATTCGGCCCCCTCGTCGACACCGACGACGCCGTGCTCGAGGAGGTGTTCTTCACCAACGTCATCGGCCCCCTGTTCCTCCTCCGCCGGCTGCTGCCCGCCCTGGAGGAGTCCAAGGGCTTCGTGGCCCAGGTCAGTGCCGTCCTCGCCGAGCAGCCGATGGCCGGGATGGCGGCCTACTCGGCCACGAAGGCGGCGTTGACCTCGGTCGATCGGGCCCTGGCCAAGGAGCTGCGCCGCGCGGGGGTCGACGTCATCGACGTGCGTCCCCCGCACACCGAGACGGGGCTGGTCGACCGGGCACTGAGCGGCGAGGCTCCGAGGCTGCCACGGGGGCTGGAGCCCGACGTCGTCGCGGCGCGGACCCTCGACGCCATCGAGTCGGGACGTCGAGAGCTCGCCTCGACCGACTTCGGGTGACCCCGGCGTGTCGTCGCCCGCCGAGGGGCCGCCGGATGCCGCGGACCCGTTCGAGGGCGCCGTGTTCATCGTCCTCGGGCAGCACGTGTCCCTGGCCGCAGGCCGCGCCTTCGCCGGGAGGCTCGTGGCCTCCCACGGCGGCTTTCCCACCCCGGCCGTCCTGGCCCGTGCGGACCCGGAGCTCCTGCAGCGGTCGGTCGGGGTCACCGGGGCCCGGGCCCGGACCATCGTGGCGCTGGCCCGGGCGGTCGTGGACGGCATCCTGCCGCTGTCGCCGCCGGCCGGTCCCGGGGCCGACCGGGCGCGTGACGGCCTGCGGGAACGCCTCCTGGACCTTCCGGGGGTGGGGCCCTGGACCGCGGACCTCATCGCGCTGCGGTGCCTGCGCGACCCGGACGTGTTCCTGCCCGGTGACCTGGTGCTGCGCAGGGCCCTGAGCGGTGTCGGCGCAGCCGAGGCGGCCGAGATCGCGCAGGCGTGGCGTCCGTACCGTTCGACGGCCGTCCTGCACCTGTGGACACACCACGCCCTCGTGCGTCCGGGCTGAGCCGGGTTGGGCTGGGTTGAGCCGGCCTGAGCCGGCCTGAGCCGGCGCCGGCCTACCGGGAATCCAGCCCCGAGGACCCACAATGGTGCGGTGCCCCTCTACCGCGACGAGGCGATCGTCCTCCGGACCCACAAGCTGGGTGAGGCCGACCGCATCGTCACCCTGCTCACCAAGCGGCTCGGCAAGGTGCGCGCGGTGGGCAAGGGGGTCCGCCGGACGAAGTCCCGCTTCGGCTCCCGGCTCGAGCCCGGCATGCACATCGACATCCAGTGCTACGAGGGCCGCAACCTCGACACCGTCACCCAGGTGGAGACGCTCGACCCCTGGGGCGACGTGATCTCGCGCGACTACGCGTCCTGGACCGCCGCGACCGCCGTGCTCGAGACCTGCGACCGGCTCACGGAGGAGCGGGAGCCGGCACTGCAGCAGTACCTCCTCGCCGTCGGCGCCCTGAGGTCGCTGGCCGGCCGGGAGCACGACCCGGGGCTGGTCCTGGACGCCTACCTGCTCCGGGCGCTGGCGATCGCCGGGTGGGCCCCGACGTTCCACGACTGCGCGAGGTGTGGGGCGCCCGGCCCGCACCGGGCTTTCCACGTCGTGTCCGGAGGTGTGGTGTGCCCGGCCTGTCGCCCACCGGGCTCCGCGTCACCGGCTCCCGAGACCCTGCGGCTGCTCTCCGCGCTCCTCGTCGGCGACTGGGCCCTGGCCGACGCCTCCGAGGGCAGGCACCGCGCCGAGGGCAGCGGGCTGACCGCCGCGTTCCTCCAGTGGCACATCGAGCGGGGCATCCGCAGCCTGCGCATGGTGGAGCGCTGAGCCACGCGGCCGGCCCGTCTCGGGTGCGGCCTCCTGCGGCCGACGCCGCCGGCGCAGGTGCCATCCGCCCAGGGCGAGAAGGACGACGGCGACGACGACGACGGCCGCGCCCCGCCCGAGCCAGGACTCGACCCGCCCGAAGGACCGGCCGGCGAGGTAGCCCGCGACCACGCAGGCGGTGCCCCAGGCCAGGCCCCCGATGCCGTTCCAGACGACGAAGGTCCGATAGCGCAGGCCGCTCGCGCCGGCGAGCGCCGGCGTCACCGCGCGCAGGAAGGCCGTCCAGCGGGCCGCGAAGACGGCAGCGCCTCCGCGGCGCGCGAGCTGGGCCTGTGCCGAGACGATCCGGTCACGGTGGCGCCGCAGGGGGCGGCTCTCCAGCAGGCGCGGGCCGAGGTGGCGCCCCACTTCGTAGCCCACGGAGTCGCCCACGACGGCTGCCACGACGACGACGGTGATCATGGCGGCCAGCGAGACGTGCCCGAGGTTGGCCGCCACGCCCCCGAGGATCGCGAGCGTCTCACCGGGCACGAGGAAGCCGACGAAGAGCGCGTCCTCGACGAGCACGAGGGCGAACACCGTGGCGTAGGCCAACCAGGCCGGCGCATCCAGCACCCGCATCAGCTGGTCGCTCACCGCGCTCGTCACGATCGACATCGTGTCCCACCCGGCTGGACGCCGGCTGTGTGCCGGTGCCGTCCGCGCGCCGTCCCCCCGACCCCTCCTCCTTCCCTATCGTGGGGTGCGTGAGCACCGCCCCCTTCCCGCACCCGAGTGGCGCCCGGCCGCCCGCCATCCCGGCCGACCGGCTGCCGCGCCACGTCGCGATCGTCATGGACGGCAACGGTCGCTGGGCGAACCAGCGCGGCCTCCCTCGCACCCAGGGGCACGAGGCCGGCGAGGCCGCCCTGCTCGACGTCGTGGCCGGGGCCATCGAGGTGGGGGTGAGCCACCTGTCCGCCTACGCGTTCTCCACCGAGAACTGGAAGCGCAGCCCCGACGAGGTGCGCTTCCTCATGGGGTTCAACCGCGACGTCATCCGCCGCCGCCGTGACCAGCTCCACGAGTGGGGGGTGCGGATGCGCTGGGTCGGCCGGCGGCCCCGGCTGTGGGGGTCGGTGATCAAGGAGCTCGAGACCGCCCAGGAGCTGACCCGGCACAACACCGGCCTGACCCTCTACTTCTGCGTCAACTACGGCGGCCGGGCCGAGATCGGGGATGCCGTGCAGCGCATCGCGAGCGACGTCGCCTCGGGTCGGCTCAAGTCACGGTCGGTCGACGAGCGCACCGTCGCGCGCTACCTCCCCGAGCCGGACATGCCCGACGTCGACCTCTTCGTGCGGTCCTCCGGCGAGCAGCGCACGAGCAACTTCCTCCTGTGGCAGAGCGCGTACGCGGAGCTGGTCTTCCAGGACCAGCTCTGGCCCGACTACGACCGGCGTGACCTGTGGGAGGCGGTGCAGTCCTACGTCGATCGGGAGCGCCGCTACGGCGGGGCGGTCGACACCCCGACGTCGCCCGCCTGAGCCCTCAGCGCGTTCGCGTGCACTCCGCGCACAGCCCGTCGACCTCGAGGGTGTGCCGGACCTCGGTGAAGCCGTGCTCGGCCGCGACGGCCTCGGCCCAGCGCTCCACCGCGTCGCCGGTCACCTCCACGGCCAGGCCGCACGAGCGGCACACGACGTGGTGGTGGTGCTGCTCGGTCGCGCACGAGCGGTAGACGGCCTCGCCGTCCGCGGTGCGGATGACGTCGACCTCCCCGTCGGCCGCCATCGCCTGGAGGTTGCGGTAGACGGTCGCGAGGCCGACGCGGGTGCCGGAGGCCGACAGCGACGCGTGGATGTCCTGGGCCGAGCGGAACTCATCGGCGCCGGCGAGCTCGTCGGCGAGTGCCGTGCGCTGACGGGTGGGGCGGCGTTCGGCGCGCACCTGCTCGCTCATCGGGTCCCGACCTCCTCGTGGTCTCCGTGCTCGTCGTAGTGGCCCTCGTGGGCCGCGTGGCGGTGCCCGTCGTGCAGGTAGTCGACGTGGTCGTCGTGCTCGACCACCTCGTGACCGCAGTCCGGTCCGTGCTCGTGGTCATGGGTCTCGGCCCGCGCATGGGCAGCACGCCGCCACCGGTCGTTCACCGTGCGCGCAGCGCTGACGACGAGGAACGTGGCGATCGCCAGGAGCACGATCGTGCCTCCAGAGGGCGTCTCGGCCTGGTAGGAGAGGAGCACGCCCCCGATGCTGGAGGCGATACCGATCCCGACGGCCCACCACAGGCTGGACCGGAAGCTGCGCGCGAGCAGCTGGGCCGTCGCGTTGGGGATGATCATCAGCGCCGAGATGAGCAGCAGGCCGACGGCGCGCATCGAGACCACGACGGTGACGGCCGTGAGTGCGGCGAGCAGCAGGTTGTAGCCGAGCACCGGCATGCCCGTGGCGCGGGCGTACTCCTCGTCGTTGGCCACGGCGAAGAACCTCTGCCGGAGCACCAGGGTGACGACGAGGACGACGGCCGCGAGCACGCCGAGGACCACGAGGTCGCCGCTGCTCGTCGTGAGGATGGCTCCGAAGAGGTAGGCGGTGAGGTTCGCCGGGGTTCCCGCCGTCGAGCGTGCGATGAGGACGACGCCGAGGGCGATGCCGCCGTAGAACATCACCGCGAGGGCCACGTCACCGCTCGTGCGACCCGAGGCGCGGATCAGCTCGATGGCGATGCCGGCGAGCACGGCCGCGATGAGAGCCGTGAACACGGGCGCCTGCCCGGAGAGGATGCCGACGGCCACGCCGGCGAGGGCGACGTGGCCCATGCCGTCGCCGATGAGGGACATCCGTCGCTGCACGAGGAAGACGCCGACGAGGGGTGCCGCGATCCCTGCGAAGAGGGCGGCGAGCAGGGCCTGACGCATGAAGTCGAGCGCGAGGATCTCACCCACGAGGTCCTCCCGGGCCACTGCGGTCGAGGGGGGCGCCGAGCACCGGCTCCGGTGGGGCGTCGTGGGTCGGGTCGTGGTGGTGGCTCGACCCCGGGGCGTGGGAGAGGGTGTGCGCCGTGTACTCCCCCGCGGTGCCGTCGAAGTCCACGCGCCCGGACTCCATGCACACGACCCGGGTCACGACGTCGCGCAGGGCCTCGAGCTCGTGGGTGACGACGATCATCGAGGTCCCGTCGACGGCGAGCCGCTGCAGGACCTCGGCCAGGGCCACCTGGCTGGCCGTGTCGACGCCGGCCGTCGGCTCGTCCATGATGAGGACGTCGGGCTGGCCGGCCAGGGCGCGCGCGATGAGGACCCGCCGCTGCTGACCCCCGGAGAGCCGGGCGACCTCCTCGTGGGCGCGATCCGCCAGACCCACGGCGGCGATGGACTGGCGGACCACGTCGCGGTCGAGCCGGCTCTGCGGCCGCCACCAGGGCCGGTGGGGGAGTCGGCCCACCTCGACGACCTCGGTGATCGTGGCGCGCACGGCCGCGGTGAGCGTGTGGTGCTGCGGCACGTAGCCGATCCGGGTGAAGTCCCGGAACCGGTCGCGGGGGACCCCGAAGAGCCGGACGGCCCCGCGCTGCTGCTCGACGAGTCCCAGCACTCCGCGAACGAGCGTGGACTTGCCACAGCCGTTGGGGCCCAGCAGGGCGAGGACCTCGCCACGGTGCACGCTCAGGTCGACGTCGTCGACGACGACGGTCTCGCCGTACCCGAAGGACGCCGACGACAGCTCGATGAGCGGCGTCCCGACGCTGGTCACCGGCACTGCTGGCCCTCCTCGAGGGTCGAGAGGTTGCTGCGCATCACCTCAAGGTAGTCCGAGCCCGCGGAGGTGTCGGTCAGCCCGGCGACGGGGTCGAGCACCGCCGTCGTGGCACCGGTCTCGCGAGCCACGGTGTCGGCGAGGGCGGGGCTCGCCAGGGTCTCCGTGTAGATGGTCGTGATCCCCTTCTCCCGGACGAGCTCGGTGATCTGGCGGAGCGTCGCCGCGCTGGGCTCGACGTCGGGGTTCACGCCCGAGATGCCCTCCTGCTGGAGTCCGTAGCGCTGGGCGAGGTAGGCGAACGCGGTGTGCGAGGTCACGAGGTAGGTCTGGGCGCAGTCGGCCAGCCGCGACTCGAACTCCTCGTCGAGCGCGGTGAGCTCGGCCACGAGCCGGTCGGCGCCGGCTTCGTAGTCGGCGGCGTTCGTCGGGTCGGCTGACACGAGCCGGTCACGGATGGCCAGCGCCACCGCCTCGAACCGCACAGGGTCGAGCCAGAAGTGCGGGTCCATCACGGCGTTGTCGATCGGGGCGCCGGGCTCTGCCTCCTCACCGGTGGCGGCGATCGTGAGCTCGGCGTCGGGCGCCACGTCGAAGCCGGTCGTCGGTGCTGCCGTGCTGACGGCGTCGTCGACGGCCGGCTGGAAGCCCGAGGCATGGACGACGAGGGCCGCATCGCTCAGCTCTCCCACCTGCTTGGGGGTGAGCTCGAGATCGTGCGGCTCCGCACCGGGAGGCGTGAGGCTCGAGACGTCGACGTGGTCGCCGCCGATCTGCTCGGTGGCCCACTCCAGCGGGTAGAACGAGGCCGTCACGGGAAGCCGGCCGTCGCCGGCGGACCTGGCCTCGGAGGTGTCCGTGGAGCCGCACCCGGCGAGTCCGAGCAGGGAGGTGGCGGCGAGGAGGCCGACGAAGCGCTTCATGACAATGATTCTCAACTGTAATGAGAATCGTTGTCAAGTCAGGTTCAGCGGGGAAAGGCCTGCGTGATCGTGACGGCGACGATCATCGCGATCACGGCGATCCGGAGCAGGCGCTCCGAGAGGGTCAGCCGCGGCCACGCGAGGTACAGGATCCACAGGAGCAGCAGGGCGACGAGGGCGATGAGCAACCACCCGGGCGCGGGCAGGAGGATGCCGCCGAGGGCGAGGCCCAGCACGATGAGGAAGGGAACGGCGCGGGGGAGTCCGCTCAGCCAGGTCAGGGCCGGCAGGCTGGCGCGTTCGATGGACTCACGGATCGGGGACACGGTGGGCCATGCTAGCCGCCACCGCTCGGGCGGTTCGGCCCCAGGGTGTCCGCCCGGATAGCCTTGCGCGCATGGCCCAGACCTCCACCGTCGACACCGTCGTATCCCTCTGCAAGCGCCGCGGCTTCGTCTTCCCCTGTGGGGAGATCTATGGCGGGACCCGCTCCGCGTGGGACTACGGGCCGCTCGGCGTGGAGCTCAAGGAGAACATCAAGCGCCAGTGGTGGAAGTCGATGGTCACCTCGCGCGAGGACGTCGTCGGGCTCGACTCCTCGATCATCCTGCCCCGCCAGACCTGGGTGGCCTCGGGTCACGTCGGAGAGTTCACCGACCCGCTCACCGAGTGCCAGTCCTGCCACAAGCGCTTCCGGGTCGACCACATGCAGGAGGCGCTCGCCGACAAGGAGGCGAAGAAGGGCAGGCAGGTCGACCCCGACTCGATCCCGCTCGGCAACATCGCCTGCCCCAACTGCGGCACCCGCGGTCAGTGGACCGAGCCGCGTGAGTTCAACATGATGCTCAAGACCCACCTCGGGGTGATCGAGGACGAGTCCGGCCTGCACTACCTGCGCCCCGAGACCGCGCAAGGGATCTTCATCAACTTCCTCAACGTCATGCAGGCCTCGCGCAGGAAGCCGCCGTTCGGCATCGCCCAGACGGGCAAGAGCTTCCGCAACGAGATCACTCCCGGCAACTTCATCTTTCGCACGCGCGAGTTCGAGCAGATGGAGATGGAGTTCTTCGTCAAGCCCGGCGAGGACGAGGCGTGGCACGAGTACTGGATCGCCGAGCGCAAGCGCTGGTACACGGACCTGGGCATCGACCCCGACAACCTCCGGCTCTACGAGCACCCGCAGGAGAAGCTCTCCCACTACTCCAAGCGCACCGTCGACATCGAGTACCGCTTCAACTTCGCCGGCTCCGAGTGGGGTGAGCTCGAGGGGCTGGCCAACCGCACCGACTTCGACCTCAGGACCCACTCCGAGCACTCGGGCACCGACCTCGTCTACTTCGACCAGGCCAGCGGCGAGCGCTACACCCCCTACGTCATCGAGCCCGCCGCCGGCCTCTCCCGGAGCCTGATGACCTTCCTCGTCGACGCCTACACCGAGGACGAGGCACCCAACACCAAGGGTGGGGTCGACAAGAGGGTCGTGCTCCGCCTGGACCCGCGGCTCGCCCCGATCAAGGCCGCGGTGCTCCCGCTCTCGCGCAACGCGGACCTCTCGCCCAAGGCGCGTGACCTGGCCGCCACGCTGCGGCGCAACTGGAACGTCGACTTCGACGACGCGGGGGCAATCGGCCGTCGCTACCGGCGCCAGGACGAGGTCGGCACCCCCTTCTGCATCACCGTCGACTTCGACACCCTCGACGACCAGGCGGTGACGATCCGCTCGCGCGACACGATGGCCCAGGAGCGGGTCGCCCTCGACCAGGTCGAGGGGTGGCTGGCCCAGCGCCTCGTCGGCTGCTGACGCCTCGGGCGACGGGGCAGCCGGGAAACCGCGGCGGCGGGCTCGGCCGCCCGGGTCGTCTGGCCTAGCCTCGCGCGACAGGGCGCGAGGGATCCTCGATCCACTCGCTCCACGAGCCGATGTAGGGGACCGCGTCGATGCCGGCCTCGTGCAGCGCGAGTGCCATCTGCGCAGCGGTCACCCCGGACCCGCACGAGGTCCCGACCGGGGTGTCGCGGTGCACCCCGACCCCCGCCGCGACGGCACGTACCCGAGCAGGGGGGAGGAACGTGCCGTCGTCGGCGATCAGGTCGCTCATCGGCAGGTTGACCGAGCCCGGGATGCGGCCCGCCACCCGGTCGATGGGCTCCACCTCGCCGCGGTGACGCTCGGGCGTCCGCACGTCGAGGAGCACCCCGGCGCGCGCCATGTCGGCAGCGCCTCGGGCATCCAGCACGGGCACCGAGCCGGGCCGCACGACGACCGACCCGGGCTCGGGCGAGGGGACCGCCGAGGTGACGGGAAGCCCCGCGCGCTGCCACGCGGCGAGGCCGCCGTCGAGGACCCGGACCTGGGGGTGCGCGGCCCAGCGCAGCACCCACCACGCTCGCGCGGCGCCGAGAGAGCTGTGCTGGTCGTAGACGACCACCTCGTCGCCGTCATCGATCCCGCACGCTCGCAGGGCTCGTTCCAGCACGTCGGGGTCGGGCAGCGGGTGTCGACCACGGCGCCCCGGCGGCCCGGCCAGGGCGAGGTCGAGGTCGAGGTGGGGCGCCCCGGGGAGGTGTGCCGCGGCATACAGCTCCCGCCCGGAGGTCCCGACCAGGGCGTACTGGACGTCGAGCACCCTGACCTCGCCGCGGGATCGGGCGGTGTCGAGCTCGGCGGCCGAGATGAGGGCGGTCACCCTCCCATCCAACCCCGGGGCGCGGCGGGGGACAATCGACGGCATGTCCGACCCGGTCCGTCTCGTGCTGGTCCACGGGTCACAGCTCAGTGGTGCCCAGTGGTGGCGGTATGCCGCTCTGCTGGGTCCCGACGTCGACCTCGTCGTGCCCGACCTGCCCGCCCACGGCGCACGCCGTCACGAGGAGTTCACCTGGGAAGGAGCCCTCGCCGTACTCGACGAGGCGGTCGAGGGCGGGCTCCCCGGTGTCCCCGTGGTGCTCGTGGGCCACAGTCTGGGCGGCTACCTCTCGATGGCGTGGGCGGCCCGTCACCCGGAACGGCTCGCGGGCCTCGGGCTCATCGGCGCCTCCGCGGTGCCCGCCGGCCCGGGGGCGGCCCTGTACCGGCTCATCGCCGTGGTGGAGCAGCGGCTCGGGGTCGACCGGCTCTCCCGGACCCTGGACCGGCAGTGGGACGCCCTGTTGCCCGAGGAGTTCGCCGCGGTGCTCAAGGAGGCCGGGTACGGGTTCGACGGCATCCCCGCTGCCTGGGACGGGGTGATGAGCAGCTGCCGGCCGGAGATGCTCGCTGACGTCACGGCGCCGGTGCTCCTCGTGAACGGTCAGCTGGACCAGCTCCGGGTGGATGCGCGGGTGTTCGCCCGGGCCGCGGCGTCGGCCCGGTGGGTGCGCACGGTGACCATCCCCCGAGGTCTGCACGTGGTGCCCCTGACCCATCCCCACGAGGTGGCCGCCGCACTGTGGGAGCTCCTCAGCGCGGCTCGGGCCTGACCGTGACCGCGCCCCCCACCGGGAGCAGGTGGGGCGTGGCCCGCGACCAGGCGCCCAGGACCTCGACGAAGCGATCTCCCGGTGTGGTCGTCCACGTCAGCCGGGCGCTCGGCCAGGCGGTGGGGTGCAGGGTGCCGAAGTGGATCGGCACGACGTGCCGGGCGCCGCAGGCGGCGGCGGCCTCGGCCGCCTCGGTGGGCCCCATGTGTCCGGGGGACAGGCGCGGGCCCCACCCGCCGACCGGCAGCAGGGCGAGGTCGATCGCGGCCCCGGCGATCTGCGGCAGGTCGGCCATCTCCGGGTACAGCGATGTGTCGCCGGCGAACCACACCGTCACGCCCGAGCCTCGGACCAGCATCCCCACAGCAGCGTTGGGGCGGTGGGGCATCGGCCGGGACACGTGGTCGGCACGCACGAGGTGAACGGAGACGCCGTCGGCGACGTCGTGCCAGGAGTCGGCCTCCAGGTCCGGCGCCACGAGGCCGTGCGCGCGGGCCCAGACGGCGTTCTCCGGATCGGTGAGAACGGGGGAGTGCCCGAGGCGTCGCAACGAGGGGAGGTCGGCGTGGTCGTGGTGCAGGTGCGAGAGCAGCACCGCGTCGACATCGGTGACGTGCGGGTGCACCGGGAGGTCGGCGCGGCGGCGGAGGACTCCGAGTCGGCGTCGCAGCACCGGGTCGGTGACGATGCGGACGCCGGCGAGGTCGAGGATGACCGTGGCGTGGCCGAGCCAGGTGGCGCGGACGCCCTCGCGACGGACGTCGTGCTGCGCGCTCACGCTCCCAGCCTAGACGCGGCGATCTCGCGCCGTCGCGGGTGGCAACTCGTTACCGGTCCCCGAAACGGCGCGGAGCCCGGGAACCTCCGCGAGTCGGGGACCGTGGGACGTGATTGCCGATACGGTTCTGACCAGGAGCGCCCACGTGGTGCAGCATGGAGTCAGACCAGTCGATCCCAAGGAGACCCCCATGGCGAGTTTCACCCCGTCCGACGCCGATGCTGCGCTGTTCGGCAACCGCTTCGCCACGGCGGAGGTCCCGAGCCGGAAGTTCCCCGACGCGGGGATGAGCTCGACGGACGCCATGCGACTGGTCGCCGAGGACCTCGCCCTCGAGGGCGAACCGTGGCGCAACCTCGCCACGTTCGTCACCACGTGGATGGAGCCCGAGGCCCAGCGGATCATCACCGCGAACCTGCACCGCAACTTCATCGACCACGCGGAGTACCCGCGCACCGCCGAGATCGAGCAGCGGTGCATCCGGATGCTCGCGGACCTCTTCCACGCCCCGGGTGAGACGACCGGTGCCCGTACCCAGGGGTCGTCGGAGGCGATC
Organism: uncultured Actinomycetota bacterium; assembly: GCA_963730365.1. Classification (GTDB taxonomy): domain Bacteria; phylum Actinomycetota; class Actinomycetes; order Actinomycetales; family Dermatophilaceae; genus Fodinibacter. Next base: position 30,660 of record CAVSRM010000020.1, read on the forward strand.
ATGCTCGGGGCGCTGTCGCTGAAGTGGAACTGGCGCACGCGCCGTGAGGCCAAGGGCGAGTCCACCACCAGCCCGAACCTCGTCTTCGGCGGCGACGTGCACGTCGTCTGGGAGAAGTTCTGCCGCTACTTCGACGTCGAGCCGCGGATCGTGCCGCTCAGCCCCGGCAAGTACACGATCGGGCCGGATGACGTCGCACCGCACGTCGACGAGAACACCATCGGCGTCGCCGCGGTGCTGGGCACGACCTTCACGGGTCACATGGACGACATCGTCGGGATCAACGACCTGCTCGTGCGGATCAAGGCCGAGCGCGGGCTCGACGTGCCGCTGCACGTCGACGGCGCCAGCGGCGGCTTCGTCTGGCCGTTCCTGTACCCGGACTCCAGGTGGGATTTCCGGCTCGAGCAGGTGCGCTCGATCAACGTGTCCGGGCACAAGTTCGGGCTGGTCTACCCGGGTATCGGCTGGCTCATCTTCCGGGAGACGTCCGACCTCGCCCCGGATCTGGTCTTCAACGAGAACTACCTCGGCAAGACCGACGCGACCTTCACGCTGAACTTCTCCACCGGCTCCGCCATGGTGCTCGCGCAGTACTACAACCTCGTCCGGTACGGGAGGCCCGGCTACACCTACATCATGCGCAACATGCAGGAGAACGCCCGCGTGCTCGCCGACAAGCTCGAGGCCATGGGCCGCTTCGAGATCATCGGGCGGGACGAGGAGCAGCTCCCCCTCGTGGCCTTCCGCCTCGCCGGCGAGGAGACATACAACGAGTTCGACATCGCCTGGCAGCTCTCCGCCGAACGAGGCTGGATGTTGCCGGCCTACACGCTGCCCCCCGACGCCCAGGACGTCACGATCATGCGGGCCCTGGTCAAGGAGACGATGAGCCGCGAGCACGTCGACACCCTGGCCCGTGACATCGAGGATGCGTGCACGACGCTCGCCGCCAAGGGCGGAGCGCACCCGAGCGAGCGCGCCAAGATCGTCGTCGGGCCGGGCCACTGACCCCCGACCGGCCCACCTCCGTCAAGGAGCCAACCGGATGACGGTGCGTCCAGCGCGGCTGAACTCAGCGATCGCCGTCTTCTTCATCGTCGGGTCGGCGTGCTTCGTCCTGGGGTCGGTCCCGGCCTACCTCAATGCGGTCGGCGGCTGGTTCGACGGGATCACCTACGTCGTCGGCTCGGTCTTCTTCACGAGCGCGTCGTTCCTGCAGCTCACCCAGGCACAGAGCCCCGCGACGACCGATGTCGACCGGGTCGCGCAGCACGAGCCGGCACCGACGAGGCTGTGGGCCTGGCTGCCCCACGACCGCGCGTGGCTCGCGGCTGCCACCCAGTTCCCGGGCACCCTCTTCTTCAACATCAGCACCGTCGCGGCGCTGACCCACAACGCCACCGCGGCGGAGTCCGACCGCTACGTCTGGCGGCCGGACCTCTTCGGCTCGGTCCTCTTCCTCGTGTCGAGCGCCTTCGCCCTGCTCGTCGTATCGAGCCGGTTCCTCAGCTTCGAGCCGCGGTCACTCCCGTGGAGGATGGCCTGGCTCAACATGATCGGCTCGGTGCTGTTCATGGCCTCGGCGCTGGCCAGCTACGTCCTGCCCAGCACGGACGAGGTCGCCAACACCCGTGTGGCCGTCGCCGGCACCCTCCTCGGCGCGCTGTGCTTCCTCGTCGGCGCAGCGCTGATGTTCCCGGCCTGGCGGCGCTCCGTCGACGGTGTCCCGGTCGGATCCGGGAGCTGAACCGGAGGACACCGCAATCGGGGACAATGGGCGGCATCATGGCTGCTCCGACCACCACCCGCCCCCCCACGCCCGTCCTGCCACCCCTGCGCATCGGGCGACACACCATCGACTCCCCGGTCGTCCTCGCCCCGATGGCCGGCATCACGAACCGTGCCTTCCGTCGGCTGTGCCGCGAGTACGGCACCGTGGGCCAGGAGAGCGGGACCGCCTCGGGAGCGAGCAGCCTCTACGTCTCGGAGATGGTCACCTCAAGGGCGCTCGTCGAGCGCACCCCCGAGTCGATGCGCCTCATCTCCCACGACGCCGAGGAACACCCGCGGTCGGTGCAGCTGTACTCCGTCGACCCGGCCACGGCGGGACTGGCGGCGAGGATGCTCGTGGCCGAGGACCGCGCCGACCACATCGACCTCAACTTCGGGTGCCCCGTGCCGAAGGTCACCCGCAAGGGCGGCGGCGCGGCGCTCCCCTGGAAGACCGACCTGTTCCGCTCGATCGTCTCAGCCGTCGTCCGTGAGGCCGAGCCGTATGCCGTGCCGGTCACCGTGAAGATGCGCGTGGGCATCGATGCCGACCACGTGACCTACCTCGACGCCGGGCGGATCGCCGAGGGGGAGGGTGCCGCGGCGGTGGCTCTGCACGCCCGCACCGCCTCCCAGGCGTACTCCGGCAGCGCGGACTGGTCGGCGATCGCGCGGCTGAAGGAGGCGGTGACCACGGTGCCCGTGCTCGGCAACGGCGACATCTGGTCGGCGGAGGATGCGCTCGCCATGGTCGCGCAGACCGGGTGCGACGGGGTCGTCGTGGGCCGCGGCTGCCTCGGCCGCCCATGGCTGTTCACCGACCTGGCGGCAGCGTTCGCGGGGTCCCCGGTGCGGGTGCGACCCGGACTTCGCGAGGTGACCGACACGCTGCGGCGGCACGCGGCCTACCTCGTGGACTTCTACGACGGCGACGAGCTGCGCGCCTGCCGGGACATCCGCAAGCACATCGCGTGGTACCTCAAGGGCTTCCCCGCGGGGTCGACGGTGCGCAACCAGCTCGCCCTCGTCGACAGCCTCCAGGCGCTCGATGATCTGGTGGGCACCATGGACCTCGACGCGCCGTGGCCCGGTGACGCCGCCGAGGGGCAGCGCGGGCGCGCGGGATCACCGCGGGTCGTCGCGTTGCCGGAGAACTGGCTGCGCTCCCGCGAGCTCGACGCGGCGCAGCACGCCGCGGTGGCCCAGGCCGAGCTCAGCGTCTCCGGCGGCTGACCCTCCGGCAGTCGACCCTCGCGCGGCTGGCCAAGGGCTCATCTGGCGCGGAGGGCCTGCTCGAGGTCGGCGAGGAGGTCGTCGGGGTCCTCGAGCCCCACCGAGAGGCGCAGCACGTCGTCGTGGGGTCGTGCGTCGGGTGCGACCGGCCGGTGAGTGAGGGCCGCCGGGTGCTGGATGAGGGAGTCGACGCCCCCGAGGGACACCGCGTGCGTCACGAGGGTGCAGGCGGACGCGGCGGCCGCAGCGGCCGCATAGCCGCCGCGCACCGAGAACGCGAGGATCGATCCGGGCCCGCGCATCTGTCTGCCGACCAGACCGGCGGGGTCGTCGAGTCCGGGGTAGTGCACCCGGGCGACGCCGGCGTGCTCCTCAAGCCACGCGGCGACCTTCTGGGCACCCTGCTGGGCCGCACGCACCCGCACGGGGAGGGTCTGCAACCCCCGGTGCAGGTCGTAGGCGGCCCGCGGGTGGAGCAGGCCCCCGGTCAGGGCCCGCACCTGGCGAAGGCGACGGGCCCACTCCGGCGTTCCCGCCACGACGCCGCCCATGGCGTCGCCGTGGCCGCCCATGAACTTCGTCGCCGAGTGCAGGACGAGGGTCGCCCCGTGCCGGGCGGGGTTCTGGAGCACGGGGGTCGCGAAGGTGTTGTCGACGAGGACGGGAACCGATCCCGCGGCGGCCACGACGGCCCCGATGTCCACGAGGTCGAGCGTCGGGTTCGCCGGCGTCTCGAGCACCACGAGGCCGGTCTCGGGCCGCACCGAGGAGGCGACGGTCGCCGGCGTCGCCCAGGTGACCGTCGTGCCGAGCAGGCCCGTGGCGAGCACGTGGTCGGTGCCGCCGTAGAGCGGCCGTACCGCGACGACGTGCGGCTTGCCGGCAGTCACGGTCGCGAGCAGGGCCGCGCTCAGGGCCGCCATGCCGGAGGCGAAGGCCACCGCCTCCTCGGTTCCCTCCAGCGATGCCACGGCCTGCTCGAACCGGTCCACGGTGGGGTTCCACAAACGCTGGTAGACCAGGCTGTCTCCCGGCTGGGGGCGGCCTCCCGTGGCGAGCACCTCGTAGGCACGCCCGCCGTTCTCGACGTCGGGCAGCGGGTTGGTGCTCGACAGGTCGATGGGCGGCACGTGCACGCCGAGGGCGCGCAGGTCCTCCCTCCCGGCGTGCACGGAGCGGGTGTCGAGGCTGGTGGCGGGCACGGTGTCCTCCGGTGCGGGTCTGGGCGGGGCGGGGGCCCTGGGTGCTGGTGCGGCCCATCGTCGCCGGATCCGCGACCCGTCGGCAAGAGTCCGACGGAAGCCACGGGTCGGGCCAGGATGGACATGGATTCCACGACGTGAGAGCGGTTACGCTGGTCGTCATGCCGCGGAATCAGCGAGCCGAGCGCCGACACCTCACGCCGGGCCCACCGCCGCGCGTGCCCCCCGCCCTGGACGACGTCGACGTGACCCTGCTGCGCGCGCTGAGCGTCGACGGGCGGCGGTCGGTCGCCGCCCTGGCCCGCGACACCGGGCTCGCCGAGTCCACGTGCGCCGGTCGGGTCCGGGGCCTGCTCGAGCGTGGCACGGTCCGCGGCATCCATGCCGAGCTCGATCCGGCAGCCCTGGGGTTCACCGTGGAGGCGATGGTCGCGGTGCGCTTCGGCGGTCACGTGCGCGGGCACGTCGAGGCCTTTCGCGACGAGGTGACGACGGTGCCGGGAGTGCTCGCGACGTACAACACGAGTGGGTCGGAGGACTACCTCGTGCACGTCGCGGCGAGCGGGTCCGATGCGCTGCGCGACTTCGTGCTCGACAACATCGCCAACCGACCCGGGGTCGTGCACGCGGAGACCAGCCTCATCTTCGAGTCCACCCGAGGGGTCGGACTGTTGCCGCGACCTCCCTCGGGAGGGGAGTCGCGGGGCCATGGCAGGACGGGGCCATGAGCGGCTCCATGGGCACCCCCGGCGGGACGCCGGAGCGGCCGTGCGTCTTCTTCGCCGACGCCGCGGAGTTCGGCCGGTGGCTCGAGGCGCACCACGACACCGAGAACGAGCTGTGGATGGGCTTCTACCGCAAGGGGCACCCGGATGCCGGGCTGAACTGGGAGGCCGCGGTCCGCGAGGCACTGTGCTGGGGCTGGATCGACAGCATGGCGCAGGGCATCGACGAGCACACCCGCCGCCAGCGCTGGACCCCGCGCAAGCCGAGCAGCACCTGGTCGACGATCAACATCAACGCGGTCGCCGAGCTCACGGCCCAGGGCCGGATGCAGCCGAGCGGGCTGGCAGCCTTCGAGCGGCGCCGCGAGGACCGCTCGGGCGTCTACGCCTACGAGAACCGTGAGCTCGAGCTGAGCCCGGAGTTCGCCGAGCGACTCGCGGCCGACCCCGCCGCGGCGGCCTTCTGGGAGGTGGCGACGCCCGGCTACCGCAAGGTCGTCGTCAACTGGGTGATGACCGCCAAGCAGGAGAAGACGCGTGAGTCGCGGATGGACCAGCTCGTCGACGACTCCACGGCCGGACGATCATCGCAGCCAGCGCTACGGCACCCCACCGAAATGGGTCGAGCGGGCCGCTGAGGCGGCCCGGGCTGCCGGCGGCTCGGGAGAGGGCGGATCGAGTCGCATCCCGGCACCGTAGGCTCGCCGTGTGACGTACACCGCGCGGGATCGTGAGCGCTGGGTCGCCGAGGACCCCGCCCACAAGCGGGCCGACCGCGACGATTTCGCCCGGGACCGGGCGCGGCTGGTGCACTCCGCCAGCCTGCGCCGGCTCTCGGCGAAGACCCAGGTGGTGCAGCCGGGCAGTGACGACTTCGTGCGCAACCGACTCACCCACTCCCTCGAGGTCTCCCAGATCGGACGGGAGTTCGGCGCGGCGCTCGGCTGCAACGCCGACGTCGTCGACACCGCCTGCCTGGCCCACGACCTCGGCCACCCGCCCTTCGGCCACAACGGCGAGGCCGCCCTGGCCGCCCTGGCGGCCGACATCGGCGGCTTCGAGGGCAACGCCCAGACGCTGCGGGTGCTCACCAGGCTCGAGGCCAAGCGCCAGCACCCTGACGGGCGTTCGGCGGGGCTCAACCTCACCCGGGCCACTCTCGACGCGGCCACGAAGTACCCGTGGCGACGCGGACAGGGGCCCCACCCGACGGTGAAGTTCGGTGTCTACGACGACGACCTCGAGGTCTTCGAGTGGTTCCGTGACGGCATCCCGGTCGGGCGCAGGTCCTTCGAGGCCGAGGTCATGGACTGGTCCGACGACGTCGCCTACTCGGTGCACGACGTGGAGGACGCCATCGCCTCCGGGTGGCTCGACCCTCGGATGCTGCGCGACGCGGCCGACGTGGAGGCGGTGCTGGCGGTGGCCGGGGAGGTCTACGAGCCGGGTCTCACCGCCGAGGAGCTGGGGGCGGGGCTCGAGCGCGTGCTCGCCACCGGGGCCGTTCCCGACTCCTACGACGGCTCGCGGCGCTCCCTCGCCGCGCTCAAGGACATGACCTCCCGCCTCATCGGCCGGTTCGTCGTCGCGGTCGAGCGTGCCACCCGGGCGCAGCACGGCTCGGGGCCGATGACCCGTCACGGCGCGAGCCTCGTGGTGCCCGTCGAGTCGCGTGCCGAGTGTGCGGTGCTCAAGGCGGTGGCCGCCCACTACGTCATGTACGCCGCGGAGCGGGTCGACCTCTACGTGCGCCAGCGCGATGTCGTCGCCGAGCTCGTCGCGGCCTACCAGGCCGACCCCGCTCGCCTGGACCCCGACCTGCGACCGGACTGGGAGGATGCCGCCGACGACGGTGCGGCGCTGCGGGTGGTCCTGGACCAGGTGGCCTCGCTCACCGACGTCCGAGCCCTGCAGCTGCACCGCTCCTGGTGCAGACCGGCAGCCGGGTGACCGGCGGCTCCGCCTAGACTCGCGGCATACCGAGGGAGGTGCAGTGGCGGGTCGGATCAGGGCCGAGGACATCGCGACGGTCAAGGAGCGCACGTCCATCGAGGACGTCGTGCGAGACCACGTCTCGCTGCGCCCCGCGGGGGTGGGCTCGCTCAAGGGGCTGTGCCCGTTCCACGACGAGAAGACGCCGAGCTTCACCGTCCGCCCCTCGGTCGGCAGCTACCACTGTTTCGGGTGCGGCGAGGGCGGGGACGTGATCTCCTTCGTGCAGAAGGTCGAGCACCTGACCTTCGCGGAGTCCGTCGAGCGACTGGCGGGCAAGCTGGGCCTGGAGCTGCGCTACGAGGACGGTGACGGGCCCAGGCGCGACGGGGTGTCCCTGGGCAGGCGGTCCCGGCTCCTGGAGGCACACCGCGTCGCCCAGGAGTTCTACGAGGGCCTGCTGCTCGACACCGGCCGCGCCGAGGCGCGCGCGGGGCGCGACTTCCTGCGCGAGCGCGGTTTCGACTCGAGCGCGGCCCAGCGCTTCGGCGTCGGCTTCGCGCCTCGTGACGGCGAGGCACTCACCCGCCACCTGCGCGAGCGCGGGTTCACGGAGGACGAGATGGTCGGTGGTGGGCTCTCGGGCCGGGGGAGCCGTGGCCTCTACGACCGGTTCCGCGGGCGGCTGGTCTGGCCCATCCGCGACACCACCGGGGACACCGTCGGGTTCGGCGCCAGGCGCCTGTTCGACGACGACCGGATCGCCGCGAAGTACCTCAACACCTCGGAGACCCCCATCTACAAGAAGTCCAGCGTGCTCTACGGACTCGATGCGGCGAAGAAGGCGATCTCCACGGGCCGGCGCGCCGTCGTCGTCGAGGGCTACACCGACGTGATGGCGGCCCACCTCTCGGGGGTGGGGGAGGCGGTCGCGACCTGTGGCACGGCCTTCGGGGTCGAGCACATCAAGGTGCTGCGGCGGATCATGCGTGACGAGGCCGACGTCTCCCCGGCGCGGGTCGTCTTCACCTTCGACGGTGACGCGGCCGGGCAGAAGGCCGCCATGAAGGCCTTCGGCGAGGACCAGCGCTGGGCGGCGCAGTCGTTCGTCGCCGTGGCACCGGACGGCATGGACCCCTGCGAGCTCCGCCTGGCCAAGGGTGATGCCGCGGTGAAGGCCCTCGTCGACGGTGCCGTGCCCATGTTCGAGTTCGCCGTGCGGACGACGATCGCCCGCTACGACCTCGAGACGGCCGAGGGACGGGTCGAGGGGATGAAGGCCGTGGCGCCGATCATCGGCTCGATCCGCGACACCAGCCTGCGACCCGAGTACACCCGCACCGTGTCGGGCTGGCTCGGGGTCGAGGTCGAGCAGCTGGCCGGAGAGGTCAAGCGTGCAGGGCGGCTGCGCACCGAGGACTCGACGGACCAGGCACGCACCCCGGCCGGCACCGACGAGGTCCCCGAGCCCGGTCCGGGAGAGGGTGTGACGCTGCCGACCCCCGACCTGAGGGACCCGCTCGTCTTCGCCGAGCGCCAGCTCCTCCAGGCGCTCGTGCAGTATCCGCAGCAGTTCGACCCGGTCGCCGTGTCGACGCTGTCGAGCGAGGCGCTGACCGCACCGGCCCACCGCGCCGTGCTCGACGGCATCCGGATCGCCGACCCGTCCGTGCCGGGTCGTTCGGCAGCAGCGTGGGTCACGGCGGTCACCGAAGGGGCGCCGGTGGCGGTGCGCGGTCTGGTCGCGGAGCTCTCGGTCGCACCGCTGCCGACGCGCTACGACCCCTCCACCGGCCTTCCTCCACAGCGCTACCTCGACGCCCTGTTGGCGGGTGTCCAGGACGCCCACCTCAGTCGGCGGATCGCCGACGCCATGGCCTCGGTGCGGCGGGTGCAGAACGACCCCGAGGCCGCGGCCGGGGACCTCCTGGAACGCACGATGGCCCTGCACCAGCTCGAGCTGGAGCGGGTTCGGCTTCGCGAGGCCACCTCATGAGGCTGCCCGGCTCCTTTCCCCGCAAGCAGGCCGTGCCCCCGGCGGTCGCCTCGGCGATCGACCCCGCACGCCAGGAGAAGCTCCTCGCCTGGGCCGTCGAGTCGGCAACCGGGACGACCGTCGTCGCGGGCCGGCACCGCCTCTATGCCGTGGGTCCCGGCCCCGAGGGGTCCGTCGTGACCCTGTCGCGCCCCTGGCATCTCGTCGACGCGGGCACCTGGAGCGGCGAGGATGCGCTGCTCTCCGTCACCTGGGTCGACGGCGAGCCGCCGGTCCGCTTCGCGCTGACCCAGCCGGGCCTGCTCCCCGAGACCTTTCGGGAGCGGGTGCAGGCATCCGTGGTGATCGCCGAGACCCTCGACCTCGGGGGGCGGCGCACCGCCCGGGTGGTCGTGCGACGGGTTCTCGAGACCGACGCGCTCGTCTCCCAGGCCGTGCTCGGCAAGGGTGTCCGGAGCTCCGATCCGGGCGTGGACGAGCAGGTCCGCGCCGGGTTGGCACGGGTGCGCGAGCAGGTCGGGCTCGACTGAGGGCGCGCGCGGCACCCCGATTTCCTCGCGGAGGTCGCCGCTTGCTATCGTTGCCGGGCGCTGCTGCGGCGATCCCGCGGCGGCCTTTCCCCTGTAGCTCAATTGGCAGAGCAGCCGACTGTTAATCGGCAGGTTGTTGGTTCGAGTCCAACCGGGGGAGCGTTCCAGAAGGGCCTCTGAACTGCGGAAACGCCAGGTCGGGGGCCCTTCTCTTTGAGATGCAGCGGCTACGCATCGTTCGTCGCGAGCGACTCTCACGGCGAGGACTGCGCCATGACCGTCCTTGGCGCTGGCGTCTGGCACCCGGCCGCTCGACACTTTCCCGCCGCCAGGCCCCCGGTCTGCCCGTCTGCGCCCACGTGGAGATGCGTCCTTTCGCCCACTGTGGGCGTGTGTCAGAGCGCTGCCCAGCCACCAATCTCGCGCTGATGCTCCCAGCCACGACGGACGATTTATTCACCGGAACGCGACGCCAACCGGACCGATCCGTCCGGGCTGCCGACGACACATACGTTGACTGGGTGTGACGAGCTGTGACTTCGCCGACGCAGCGTTCAGCCCGTCATCTGCTGGGACTCCCGCCGCTACTCGTCATGACTCGGACCATAGAGTGATCCAACGCTGGCCGAGTCGCGCGGACAGGCATGGCCGATGCCCGGCCCGGGTTCGGGCAGCCGGCTGTTTCACTCAAGGACGGAGGCGTGGGCTGGGAAGTCGGGACGCACGTCGAACTCTGACATCATCTCGAGCAGGGCGCTCGTAGCCGCGGCAAGGACGCCTCGCATCCCGGACTCGTTGGTCTTGGCGGTCTTGTGGAGATACCCCAACTGAGCCCGCGGAGGCCGAGGACCGGCAGCTCGATCGACACGAGCGTCGGCAGATAGAGGTGCCGGTGACCGCTTTAGCTCGCACTTTGAGCACCTGGGGACGATAGTCAGGACCATCGGCGAACGCGACCTCGTCCTGCCACACCACGGACAGCGATCGCTCCCTAGAGTCGGCCTGCATGTCCAACGGCAACACCTTGAGGTGCTGCGCCGCCCCGAGGACCTCCGTCAGCGGCCCTCGGACGGCGGCCATCACCGCCGTCTCTGACGTTCCGGAAGGGCATTGCAACTGGACGAAGTATCGGCGCACCGGCTCGAAGCGTTCCAGCGGTGCGCTCTGCCAGCGGGCGTGCAGTCGGGCTGCGTAGCTCCCCGTGACGGCGATCTGCGCCCCGAACGGCTCGAGTCCGGGACGCGCGGCCTCGATGACCTCCCGCAGCACGATGTCGAACTCGTCGGCGTGGTTGGCCACGAGGGTGCCACGGGTGTCGGCGTGGGCGATCATCCGGCCGGAGAGGTCGTGGGCGAGGCCGACATCGGCGGCTAGCGCCTGCTGCGACGGGGTCAGGTCGCCGAGTACCGCCGCTATCGAGTCGGGAAGCCGGGGGCAGGCCTCTACCCCCTGCGTGGCGAGCCCGTCGAACACGCGGGCCAGGTCGGCGTCCTGGGTCAGGCTGTAGGCAACGGTGAACTGCGCCGTGATGGCCGTGAGCAACTCGCGGCGCGCGGGGTCGGCGACGCCGCTGATCGCCGTCCTCGTCCTCGGCAAGACGTGGAGGCGCGTAGGTTCTGGCCGCGCGGCGTGGGCTGGGTCGGGCGCCGCGAGGAGGAGCCCGAGGCGGACGACCCGTTTGGGCATCTTGTGAACCTGGGCATCGGTTGGAACGCCTCGCGCAGCATCATCAGGTACTCGGTGAGGTAGTACGGCCGGTCGGGGACGATGCCGCCCCCGCGGTCGAGAGCGCCCCTGCGGGACCCAGGTGGTCCCACTCCTCGATGGCCGAGGCCGAATCACGCCGCGGCAGTCCGATGTCGATCAGCTCGGCCTTGCAGCCGCCCGGTGCGGTCGGCTCTCGACGTCGCTCAGCTCGTACTCGTCGGTCTCCTCGTCGTCGGCGTCCGCAGGGTCGGCGCCGCCCGCGGCGAGGTAGGCCGCGAGCTCCTCGACGTGGGCCTCGACGAGAGTGGTGAACTCCTCGTTGTACTGCCGTAACAACCCCAGGAGCAAGTCGTGCACCGCGGAGAACGTCGCGTACCACTCGCGGGGGGCCAAGGAGGGGTTGATGACGACCTGGGTGTCCCAGTCGTTCTCTCCCCGGTCCGGGGTGAAAAGGTAATAGTTGAGGGCCCGCCCGCCCTTGACGAAGAAGACGACCCGTCGCTCGCCGTTCGGGTTGTCGGCGCTCATCCGGTTGAGCTCGCCGACCCGGGCGCCGATGTCGATGATCTTCTGCTCTAGCCACCCGAACAGCCACCCCATGGAGTCGGCCGGGCCGTTGTGCAGCAACTTGGTCAAGGCCCCGCTGACGTCGATTCGCAACGCGTCCGGGACCTCGCCCGGCACCCGCACCTCGTACCGGATCAGCAACCGGAACAGGTAGAACGAGTCGATGAGGTGGTTCATCCGCACGCCGGCCCGCGGTACCCGGTGGGAGAGTTCTCTCCCGTCCACGTCAGTGGCTCCGGCGGGGCCTCGCTGTGAGCAAAGAACCGCTCAAGCTCCTCCGACTGCGCGTTGAGCCGGTTCTTGGGGTCCCCTCTTCCGGCCGAGAGCACGAGCCTCTGGTATGCGTTCTCGCGGATCTGCATGGATGGACCGCCGGGGACCTCCACATGAAGGCACGGTCCTCCTGCTCGACGAACGCCAGCGTGAACGGGGTGTCGGGGTGCCTGCCCGACTCCGACCGCCGGGCGAGCTCTGCGAGCCGGCCGAGGCACCAGCGGGCGTCCGGTGCAGTGACGCTGAAGGACCACACGACCACGAGTCCGGCGGCGCGGTTGGCGAGCGAGAGGTGCCCCTCGGTGTCCGAGCGGTCGAGCGCGACGATGTTGACGCCGGTGTCGTCGCGGACGGCGCTCGCCTGCGCCGTGGCCTCGGCGACGACGGCGCGCAGGACGTCGGGGTCGAACGGCTTCCAGGAGGAATGCCCGCCGGCGAGGAAAGCCGCCGCGGCCGCCGGGGATCCGAACGTGCCAGTGCGCGTCCATCCCTCGCTGTTGCGGTGATCCTCGAACTTGGCTGGGGTGTAGTGGCTGGGTGACATGACGGGTCCGATCTCTTGGCGGTTCTGGGTCTAGCCGCGTGGGCTCAGCCCGGGATCCTCCGGCGAGCGGGGGGTGAGAGCACTCACCCACGCGACGACGTGGAGAGTGACCGGGTCGGGGGTAGCAGCGAGCTGAAAGGGGCCGATGGACACCCGGGCCGCGTCCGTGGCGGCGAGGACCGAGCGTGCAGTCGCGGTGAGGTCGACGTCCACCTGACGGGCGAGGAGGACCCCGGTCGTGACTAGTGGCATGATCCCGGAGTTTCTCGTGAGCGAGCCGCTGGACACGAAGCCGCCAGGCTCCGGGGGCAGGGACCAGCCAGCGAACAGACCGGGTCCAGCCACGGCCGGGACAACCCGACGAATAGGTACCCGAGCCGCACCCCGGTGAGCCCCGACGTCAGCGCCGCCGCAGTCTCGGGGTCGGCGGGCTCGCCATCGATTTGCACCGCCGGTGCAAGGGTCCCGATCGTCGCGTACGGCCCGTCGCCGGCCACGACGGTCAGGTCGATCTCGAGGTCGCCGAACCTCGCCGACGCCGGGTCGTCGGCCCAGTCGGTTGGGACGGCGTCGACCGGCAGCCAGCTGCCGGGGCCGTCGAGGTTGGGGAGGGCGTGCATTGCCAGGGTCTGCCGGGCACCGGCGACGACCTGCTGCGCCAGCGGCGCCCCAGACCCGGCAACAGCGCCGGACACGATCGTCCGGTACATCCCCTCTGTCGATCCCCGACCAACGTAGTAGGTCGAGAAGGACGGCGCGGGGTCGACGAGGTCGCGGAACACGCGGAGGGGGCGCAGGTCCCCCCCCGGGGTTGCTCGACCACCGGGCGTCGGCGAAGCGGGCCGGGTCGATGGTCACGGGGACCGGCGCAAGCTGGAGCACCGGCCTCTCCGCTTGGGGGGCACCGGGGGCTGACCCCACCCCGATGTCCCCCATCACCGTCGCGTCAACTGGGAGCAGCGGACACGACGGAAGGGACGGCGGGTGAGCCGCCGGCAACGCCCCGGCGAGAGCGTCGGCAAGCGACATCGGTCGCGCCGCCTACGAAGAGGGCGCGACCATCGGCGGGCTCTCGGGCGCCACAGTGCTGATCCACGCGATGGGCTGGATTCCCGCGAACTTCAGAGTGCCGCCGTCAAAGGTCGATTTCATCTTCTCGTCCGTAGAGGCTGGCTGTAGTTTCCACTAATACTGAATGGACCCCATCCGGCGCTTACGTTCGTGCTGATGGCGTTCTTGATGAAATCCTGGTCCTTCGTCGAAAAATCAGCGGAAACCGAAACATTCCGTGCAACGACGAAACCCGTGGGGATGAGCGGCATAAGACCTGCAGGCGCGCTGTGGTCGCCGTTGGACAGCCCGCCCTCCGCTAGCCCCTTGACCCACCATCCGGAGAGGCCGAGGAGCAGGGGGTTGAACCACGGGCGGAGGATCTGCACGGCCGATAGGTCCGCCGAGAGGGTGAAGTTCTGGGCGTCCATGTGGCTGTGTGACTCGTCGTGCTCCCCGCTCACGCCCCCGGAGGCGTGAAAGAGTCCGTAAGACCCGGAGACTTCCGCCCCGTAACTCTGTGCGGACGTGCTCGCGGTCTCATTCAGATTGGCGCTCGAGAGGGTCAGGGTGATGCCTTGCCCCGAGGAATCCCAGTTCGAGGGCAGGGCGTAACTCGGGATCCAAGGGTGGCCACCTGGCGCCGACGACGGCAGCCGGTACTGGGCGCTCACGAGCTCCTGCTGCTCGGCGATCGCGTGCGACACCGCGTCATTGATCGTTGAGGCGAGGGCTTGCTGGGCCTCCTCGACTTCAGCCTTGTCTGCCCGGCCCCAAGCGTTCCACGTCTGATCCACGTTATTCTGGAGCATCGGCGCGACCGCGTTCCACTTGCGCTGGTCCTCCACCTTGTCGAGGTCGTAGCCGTTGTAGGCCGTGCGGTAGCCGGTGATCGCGGTGATGTACGACGTCCGGGCTTGGTCGTACGCGAGGGCGACGTCGCTAGGCTGGGTCTTTTTCTTCTTGTTGTGGTGGAAGTCCTCCGTCGTCACCGTTGTGTTGAGGTACGCGTGGGCCTCTTGGTACGTCTCTAGTTGGGCCGGGTCCACCTTGTTGTCCGTGTTGGCCTGAGCCAGGACGTCGATGACGGTCTGCGACAGCCTCTTGGTAGAGTCCGACCACAGTTGCCCGGGTCCGGGCAGAATGTCGACGAGCCCCGAAAACGCCTCGGCTGTGCGCTGGTCGCCGTTGGGGTTCACCGGGCTCATCATGTTCGCGAAGTCCGCGGCGTTCAAGGCAGTGTTCTTCGTCATCTGGAAGTAGATGTCCGACGGCACGGCACCCGGGGCGTTCGGCTCGGGCTATACGTGACGGCATCGTGGAGGCGGTCGTACAGGCTCGTGAGGACCTGTTCCTCTTGGTCTGGGGTCATGAGTGCAGCTCTCCCTTTTCGGCAACGGTAGGAAACTACATTAGCGATTCGGTCGCCGATCTGCTACCACTGAAAGCTCTCTGGGTTAACCCCCCAGTGGTCCACCCACTTCGCTCTGGGGCTCAAACTCCCGCCGCTGACGCTCCATCTCGACGATCGTCTCGACGCTTCCCCTGGTCGAGACGTCGTCAACTTCCACCTCTGCGGGTTGGGCAGCAAGTGCACGTCATGGTCGACGCAACGGAACGTTTTCGTGGGCCCTTCGCACATCGCAGCGGACTTCGCCGGAAGTTCAACCGCAGACTCCTGGCAGACGCTGACGTATTGCAGGGGCATGGACATCTTGTCGGTCCTCGCGCCCACGCAGAACCCGTAGTCAATGGCCCTCCGGAAGAGTGCGATCCGGCCACCCGAGGTTGTGTCACTTGCCTCTGCCTGGAGCTTCGGGGTAGAGCCTTTGGGTCACAGCGCGTGCACCTCGCGGATGGTGAAGTTCCCGCCGAAAAGCGGCCAGTCTGCTTCGACGACGCACAGGACGCCGTGCACGGGAACACCGGGCTCGAGAAGGCCGCGCACGGCGTCAACCTGTTTGAGGAGGGGCAGGGCCGCACTCACGAAGTACGCCATCGTCGATGTGGCTGTGATCGAAAGGCCCGAGGCGTCGGGGTAGGGCCCGGCGACGAACTCGACAGCGATCTCAAGCCAGAAGCGGGCGGCCGACCATCCACGCCCCGAAGTACCCCAGGGCCGAGACCTTGGCCGTCAGAAGGTCAGGAGCCTGCGTTGCTTCTGGAACGACTTCCGCGGTCGCGGGACCGGTGCGAGGTCCACTGCCGGGCACTCGTGGTGCGACTGGGGTGGGGCGGCGCGCTTCTGCAGGCCGCCATCGGACAGCTGCTCCTCTACACGTGGCCGAAGTCTGGCGAGGCCGCAACCCGGCATGCTCGCAGCACTTGGGCGAGAGTCGACAGCGCATCGAACACGCCGAGGGTCTGCCCGAGGAAGTCCAGATAGGTCATCCCAGCGGGATCTGTGTCGCTGACGACACGACCAGTCTGGAGATCGTGGTGGGCCGTCGCATGGCCGATCGTGTTGC